>CAWIZJ010000018.1:0-131765 GCA_963840535.1 uncultured Alphaproteobacteria bacterium | reverse complement strand
TAGGCGTGGCAGCGCCTTGATCGGAATCTTTGCTCATATACAGCTCTCTTTCCCTTTAGATTTTCCAGCCAGTCCCTGGCTACGCTTTGATTATATCGCCACCAGGTGTGCGCCATTCCCGGCGACTGGGGCTATAGACCGAGCCCAGCGGCACCGCTGTGGGCAGCTCGTGCGGAAGGGGCACATACCAGTCTTCCAAATCATCTGGATCCCCCCTGTACCAGTCTTCCAAACCCTTTGGAGTCCCCCTGTAGGTCGGAAGAAGGTTTAACAGGCTCCTGGGTTTCGGGTCGGCATTGCGAGCAATTGCAGCAGTCCGGGTGCGTCAGCAATCATCTTCAGAACCCCATCTTGTATCGGAGTAGCAACTCACGCTTGTCCGGCGTCCCCCATTGACCTCGCGCACTGAACTCGCCGCCGCCCAGGGGGAATTACACTCCGCCCCGAAAGGCCCCAGCGGGGCCGTATCGCCTCGCATGTTGGGTACGTCCGGCAACGGCTCGAAGCTGAATTGCGGCAACGTAGGCGACTGCAAACGTTCCCGCACGGCGGGCCACGAATTCCGTACAATGCCCGACCCCTCGCATCTTCGAGCAGCAATTCAAGAAGGCCCTGAGGGCCCTTTTCAGCGGACCGTTGCTTGTCGGGCATTGCCGTCGTCCCTCAGGGAACGTTGCAGGTCTCGCATTAGCGCACGCCGGACAACATCAGACCGGCTGATGGCCTTCAGAGGCGGCAAGCGCCTCAGCCTCCGCAAGAAGGTTCGCGTTGGCCCGAAATGCAATGATAGCGTCCATCCCATCAAACCCTTTAGTGATTTTCTACAATATGATACATATATACCACGATACGATACAACACAAACTCTCTCGTCGAACCGGGCGAGTGAATGCCGCGCGGGGGCGCAGGACTGAGGTGAAAGAGTAGCGGATGCCAGGCGATCAGCGCCCGAGAGGTCGCTGAACCAAAAAGCCAGTTGTGATTACTCAGAGGCGAACAACAACCTCCGGCCTGCCGTGCGGTGGGCAAGAACGCCGAACAAACACTATGCAACTCAATGGAACGCCCGTCCCTAGTGGGACAGGCCAAGCATTTGATTGTGCTGGATTGCGGCAGTCGCCCCTGGGCACCATGTTGGTTTTTGGTATTTGATATTGCATCGTTGGCCGTCCGACTTCACGCGGATCGCGCGCACATCTTTGGTCGGATCGTCAGCCCGAAGGCCGATCTCGACAGCATGTTTCATCATGGCGCGCGGCACCTTCCGAAACTGGTTTGCTGCCTCCGGTTTGTCGACCCTTGCCGCGATCAGGCGAACGATATGCTCACGGCCCAGCGCGGGCCCGCTTGCCAACGAAGTTATTACCGTCCTTGTCAGCCTGCTCGCAGAATGGTTCGATCAAGCCGCGATAGACCCGCTGCGTCCTCGCCTGCGTCGAGCGATAATCGACCGAACTGAAATAGCTAATCGATAAAGCGCCCATCGAGCCGGGCTTGGTTCGTGCCGCGCCAATCTCGATGGGTGCCGGCTGCCCCGCCAAGGCTTCCTCATAGGCTGCCATGAACTCCGGTGACCACGGCAGGCCCCGTAACGGCACCTTCTTGAAGCCGACGCGTCGCAAACGAGAACGAACATGATCGGCTGTTCCCAGCGTCTCAGCTCCTCGGTGCATCGGGCGCGAACGGGTCATAGGGATAGCCCGCATAGACGAGACACGCGCCGCTGGCGCCCAGCATTTCTTCCATCTTCTTGACCGTTTCCTCGACCACGCTGCGTGGTTCGCCGGCCTGCACCTGGCGATTCAGCTCGATGAGGGCCTGATTGGCGTCATCCAGACGCCGTGCCAGGACTGTTGCAACGTAAAGGAGCGCGATCGGGTCTACCCTGAGTAAAGCGGCGGCATCGGCGACATGGAACTGGGAAACCTCCAGGGCACGTACGTCCGCCGCGTGCGGCTGATTCAGCAACACGGAGAGTTCCCCGAACACGGCTCCGGGCTCCGTCACCTTGGCGATCTCGATGCCTTCCTTGACGACCACGACCGCGCCCTTCCTGAGGATCAGCAGCCGACCGGTCGTCGAGGCAGCGGTGAGCACGGTCTCGCCGGCTTGGTAGGTCGCGAGCGGAAAGCTGGCCAGCTTCTCCTTAAATGGGCAAGCTCGGGAAATGGGGGCATAGGCATGCTCGGTGCTCTTTAGTCCAAGTTGCGACTTCCTTCTGTCTACACTGCATCGGCGGCGGCCACTGCAGGACATCCTACCGCGCTGCGAAAGCAATCAGGACCAGTGCGCGTTCTCGACGAGCGCTTTTCATTGCTCGTCCTGTCGATTTTCGATCAATCAGTCAGGGAGGCGTCGGTGCCGCTCGCTGTTTTTCGGTGCCGAAAACTTTCAAGGTAACTTCTTTCGCTTGAGGATCACCTTCCACGCACAATCGGCGCTCTTGAAGGTTCCCTCGAATTCATCCTGGATCAATTGGCCCGTGAAGTGTCGGAAACCTATCGTGGCCCCCAACGTGCCGTCTTCCAAGACAGTCCCGTAAATCTGCGCTGCTTCGACCTGAAACTTTGCTTGTCCAGTCACAACCCTTCCCTGGACGGTCAGCGTGACGGCAGCTGGTTTGCATCGCTGATCAGCTGATGTTGCGGAACCAATCCACTCGCCGTCATTTAGTCCTGTTGCAGAGGCATCACAGAACTGCGACAGGAACAGCAAGGGGGCGACCGACCCGATATGACGCAGGTGCTTCATTGGACCCGTCGTTTATCCAATGATTCGAATACTGCCGACAGCATATACCGACCGGACCAAAAGAGCACCGCCGGAAATGACGAGATCACGGACCCCGCTCGGCCAACGGTATTGGAGTGCGTTTCCTTGGAGCGCGGGTCCGCGGTCAGCCGCACAATACGGGAGCAAACTTGGCCGAGCTCACGAGCGTTTGCCCTCGCTCTTGGCCCTCGCCAAGTCCGGCACGGACTCTTCCTGGAATGATCGCCCGCGGTTCCTTATCGACCAACCATTTTGTGATGGCCATCACATCGGCCGAAGCCGTGCTCCGGCATGATTGCTCCCTCGGACGCCGGGAATGCCCGGCTTGACCAAGGGGGAGATGATCATGATGGCCACAATCACGTTCGTTGTTTTCGCGGTGGCGTTCGCGTTGCCCGGACTGATTACGTTGTTATTGGGCGGCACTGCTGAGGAGGTTGCGGAATTCCGCGCGCCTTCTATGACGAGCCAAACTCCTCCCGTCCCGCTCAGTCATTGGATGCAGCCCAGCCACTGAGAGGTCGCCCGGCAATTCAGCGAATGGGGGGTGCATACAGGATGCCGCCTGCATTCCACAACTGATTCAGTCCGCGTGGGATGCCGAGCTGGGAATCGACTCCGACATTGCGCTCGTACACCTCGCCGTAATTTCCTACGTGGCGAACGATGCGCACCGCCCAATCCTTGGTCAGGCCGAGGTCCGCGCCATGTTCGCCTTCGGTACCGACGAGCCGCATGACGTCCGGCTTCTTGGACTTGAGCGCCTCATCGATGTTCTGCGAGCTGATCCCGAGCTCTTCGGCGTTCATCATCGCAAAAAGCGTCCACTTCACGATCATGAGCCAGTCGTCGTCCCGATGTCGCACGACCGGAGCGAGCGGTTCTTTCGAGATCACGTCCGGCAGGATGACATGGTCGCCCGGCTTGGCGAGCTTCAAACGCAAAGCGTAGAGCTGGGAGATATCGGAGTCAAGACGTCGCATTGGCCGGTATCGTATGCCCTGAACACGTCATCCAGTTTCGGGAACTTCATCTCCTTGTATTTGATATTGTTGGCGAGGAAATAGTCGATGATGTTCAGCTCCGTGGTGGTGCTCGACTGGACGCAAACACTGGCTCCGTCGAGCTCCAGGCCGGAAGAGACGTTGCGCGACTTGTGAACCATGAAGCCTTGGCCGTCGTAGTAGGACACCGCCACGAAATGCAGGCCGTAGTCCGTTTCGCGTGATATCGTCCACGTCGAGTTGCGCGCGAGCACGTCCACCTTGCGGTTCTGCAGCTCCGTAAATCGTTCTTTGGCGTCGAGCGAAACGAATTTCACCTTCGTCGGATCATCGAAAATTGCAGCCGCTATTGCGCGGCAGAAGTCGACATCGAAACCCGACCAGTTTCCCTTTTCGTCGATGCTCGAGAACCCGGGCAGTCCGGTGTTGACACCGCAGTGCACTGCGTTCCGGTTTATCGTTCGCTTCAGCGTCTTCGTGTCATACCGCTCGTAGGCAACGGCGCCGGCCGCGACTGCAATCGCAATCACGCATCCGATCAGGAGACCCGATCGGAAATTCAGCGCGAGCCATTTCCGCATTTCTGCCCCTCCCTTTGCATAACATTGCGGCAGCGGCCCGATCGGCACTACAGTTCCGGTCGCTGTCGGACAATGACCTTGGTCCCGACAGGGGTTCGCTCGTACAGATCGATGACGTCGCCATTGACCAGCCGGAAGCATCCGGAAGAGACCGCGCTTCCTATGGTCTGCGGCTGATTCGTGCCGTGGATACGGTAAACCGTCGTACCGAGATAAAGCGCTCGTGCGCCCATCGGGTTGCCGGGGCCTCCGGCCATGAAGCGGGGCAGGTAGGGCTGGCGCGCGATCATTTCGGGCGGCGGCGTCCAGTCCGGCCACTCCTGCTTGCGCGTGATCTGCAACAGCCCCTGCCATTGAAAGCCCTCGCGACCAACGCCGATCGCGTAGCGAAGGGCTCTCCCGTTTGGTTGCACGACATAGAGAAACCGTTCGGCGGTATGAACGATGATGGTGCCGGAAGCCTCGGTCGTGCGATAAAGCACGATCTGGCGCTGATATTTCGGAGGCAGCTGTTCATCGGCGGCATTGGGAATGAATCCCGGCTGGTCGCCGACCGAGAGGTCGTAGCGCTGCGCCGAAACCTGCGGCACTGCGATCGCAAGCGATGCAAACAGGATGATCGGAATGCAGAAGGGGGCACGAGGCAGCAGCATTCTGAAATCTAGGCTACGTGACGAGGGAATATGTGGGGAAACTTGATGGCGCTCGGGCCAATAAGCTATGTCCGACGCGCTGAGTCAAGGCTGCAGCAGTGGCCGTCGACCCAGCCGGACCGAATTGACCATGATGCATTCCGCCGTCGGCCCGGGGCGAGCCCGGGGCGTTGGTATGCTTGACCAGATCTGTACGGTACTGTACGGTCGGTTTGAGCCAAGGATGGAACGTAATGCTGCGTAAAGGCGCGGAGGAAGCCCGCAATCAGCTTCCCGATCTCCTCGAGGCTGCCGAGAAGGGCCGATCCACGATCATCACCCGACACGGACGGCCGGTTGCGGCATTGGTACCGATCGAGACGTACGGCGCGGCGGTTCGCCAACAGCCGCTGACGTCGGTCGAAGGAACGGGTCGCGGGCTGTGGGGGAAGAACAGTACCGGCACCGTCCGCAGACTGCGCGACGAATGGAGCCGCTAGCATTCGACGATCTTCCGGAACAGGCACTCGTCCTGATGGATTCTGCGCCAATCATCTACTGTCTCGAGGGCCATCGGAAGCTCGCGCCGCGCTTCCGGCCGCTGTTTGCTACTCATGCGGCGGGGCGTTTGCGCTTTGCCGTGACGACGATTGCAGTCGCCGAGGTGTTGACGGGTCCGCTGAGGGCCGGTGACGATGCGCTCGCGCGGCGCTACCGCGCCATCCTCGAATCGTGGCAGCTGGTCGAGCTCAACGTCGACATCGCGGAAAGTGCTGCACGGCTGCGCGCTTCGCTCCGCCTCAAGTTGGCAGACGCCATTCAGGCGGCGAGCGCACTGGCGATCAATGCGGCCGCCCTGGTGACGCATGACCGCGACTTCTCGCGCGTGCACTCGCTGCGAGTCATCTCCTGACGGAGGACAAGATCGCGCCACCGGATCGGCATGAGATCATGGCCTTCAACTTTCCGCGTCGCATCTCGCTGACTGTCGCCCTGATCTGGATGACGCTCTATGCAACAACTGTCATGGCCGAGCCACGGACGCTGAACGGCGCGGCGGCCATGGAAGGGCCTTCTGCAGCCGGACCTGCCGGAAAGTGGCTTGCCGAGGATATCCGCGGCGGCGGCGTTATCGATCGTCTGCAAACCGTTCTCGAGATCGCCGTCGACGGCGCCGTCACTGGCACGGGAGGCTGCAACCGCATGACCGGCAGGGCGACCGTTTCGGGCGAGAAGATCATCTTTGGGTCGATGGCCAGCACCAGGATGGCCTGCCCCCCTGCGGTCATGGACCAGGAACGCAAGTTCTTCGACGCGCTCCGGGATGCACGGACATGGCGAAGGGATCCGACGCGGCGCAAGCTCACGCTGCTCGACGCGGAAGGAAGGCCGGTCATCGTGCTGGCGCAGATGTAGGTTGCGGAGCAGCGGCACCATTGCGCGAGCCGCCCGACCTGAAGAACGCAATCGGCCTCGGCGCCTGCCGCCGGATCTGTCCTCACGCCGCCTTCAATAATGTCTGCACTTTCGGCCAAGGGTCCGGCGAGAGGTTCTTGAAAGGCGCCCAGTCGGCGTCCTGCATGCGATCGAAGATCGCGTTCTTGACGGACGGGCGCTCGCGTATCCGCGCCCACCACTCGGTCACGGTGGGATATTGCGCCCACATTCCGGCGAGCTTGAGGAGCTCGAGGCGCAGGATGTAGGGGATGACCACCGCGTCGGCGATGGAAAAGGCACGGCCGCCAGGTAGGGACCGTTCCTGAGATCCTCGTTCATCCAGGAAAGCATCTTCTGATGCTGGCCGAGCGCGTCGATCACAAACTCCGAATCGAGACCATGCTCGCCGCGCTCGCGCGTCGCTCCCGGTGTCGCTTGTCCTGCGCCTGGTGCTCATTCTTGCTCAACAGGAAAACGGGGACAACAAGGAAGGGGGCCACGGTCGCACACCACTGGCGGACTTCACGCGAGCATCTGCCGCACCAGCGGAATCACCTTGCTGCCGTACAGTTCGATGCTGCGCAGGAGCTTCTCGTGCGACAGTGCTCCGGCGCTGTATTTCATGTTGAAGCGCGTCGCATCGAGCGCCGTCATGGTCGCGGCGATCTTGCGCGCGACCGTCTCCGGTGCGCCGACATGGAGCGCCCCCTGTTCGGCTTCCCGGTCGAACTCCGCACGTCCCATGGGCGGCCAGCCGCGCTCGCCGCCGATCCGGTCACGCATCCGTTTGTAGTCGGGCCACAGTTCCTCGCGCGCCTGCTCGTCCGTGTCCGCCAGATAACCGGGAGAGTGGACGCCGATGGCTTGCAGGGGCTTTCCCAGGGCCTGGAAGGCGCGGCGGTAGAGATCGACAAACGGTCTGAACCGCTTGGGATCGCCGCCGATGATGGCGAGCATCAGGGGCATGTCGTATTGCGCGGCCCGGACCACGGATTCCGGGCTGCCGCCGACGCCGATCCAGGTTTTCAGCGACCCTGTCTGGATTGGCGGGAAGACACGCTGGTTGGTGAGGGAGGGGCGCGTCTTGCCGTGCCACGTTACGGTTTCCTGCCGCATCAGCGCCGCGAACAGATCGAGCTTTTCCTCGAACAGCTCTTCGTACTGGCTGAGCTCGTACCCGAACAAAGGGAAGGACTCGGTGAACGATCCGCGCCCCAGGATGACTTCCGCACGCCCGTTCGAGGCGGCATCGAGCGTCGAGAACCGCTGGAATACCCGAACCGGGTCGTCCGAGCTCAGCACCGTCACGGACGACCCGAGACGGACCCGGCTGGTGCGTCCTGCTATCGCCGCCAGCACCACCTCCGGCGCGGACACCGCGAAATCGGCACGGTGGTGCTCGCCGACACCGAAGAAATCCACCCCCAGCTCATCGGCAAGAACCGCCTCGTCGATGACGTTGCGGATGACCTGCGCGTGCGACAACAGGCGGCCGTCATGGTCCGCGGTGATATCGCCGAAAGTGTCCAGCGCAAGCTCGACATGCCGCGTCAATTCGGAGCTCTTTCCATCGGGTATCGCCGACCTTGTTTCTATCCGCTCGACCGCGGCGATCCTCGAAGCAGCCGCCGAATCAGACGAATCGATACCCACAGGAACACGATGACCGCCGCGAGTGCGGCGAGCGGCGCCGCCAGGGCCAGAAACGAAACCAGCGTCGCACCGCCGAGCTCCGCAGTTGAAATGACCACGTTGCCGAGGCCGCCCGTCAAGACCGTGGATTTTGCCCTGAGCATGGCCGTGACGCCTTGCGTGAGGCCGGCGACGCCGCCCCCCGCAATGATCGCGGCCGTCCATTTCAACATCGGAGGCAGGTCGGTCATGACTGCTGCCGATACGACCGTTCCCGCGACGAATGCGCCCGGTGTCGCCAGAGTGTCGAGCAGGTTGTCGACACCCGGAATGTAATAGGCGACGATTTCCGTGAGTGCCGCGGCGCCGAGCATCGTCAGCGCAGCCGGCGTCCCCAGCCACGCGAAGCTCTCGTCCAGCGGCAGATGCCCGGTATAGGCCGCCCCGCTCGCGATCAGCATCGGCAGGAATACCCGGAAGCCGGTCGCAGCGGCCAGCCCGACGCCGAGCACGACGGACATTGCGAGATCCGGGTACGTCATGCAGCTCCAACCGACGAGGTTTACAGCGTTGCGCGCGGGCGTGTCGTGACAGTCTAATCTTTTTTCGCCCGGGGCAATCCCTCGATTCCGTTCCTGGAGCCTAGAGCCATCCGGGAAACCGGCGCGGGGATCGCCACGGCGTCCACGTCTCTGGCGCCCTTGGCGGTTTCCTGGCGCGGATGCACATGGTCCTTGAAATCGGCGAATCCCTTCCAGGCCGGCTCCGGCGGCTCGTAGCGGGGTCGCGGCGCATGGATCGACGGCTCGAGGAGCTGCATGCTTGGAATATAGCGCGGACAGTTGGGGAAGATGGCGCGAGCCGCGACCCGCACGATGAGCTGCGCACCGACGGCGAGCGGCAACAGGGGATCGCTGCGGCTGACCGTGGCGGTGCCGTTGACGCGCAACCGGCGCGGCTTGTCGTGCAGCGCGATGAACAGGAGGCCAACATTGGGATTGACCGTCAGGTTGCCGAGGCTCTTGAACATTCCGTTTCCGTCATAGTCCGGAAAAGCCAGCTCCGAGGCGCCCGTCACGCGCACGAAACCCGGCATGCCGCCCTTGAAGGAACAGTCGGGACGCCCATCGGCGTCGGCCGTTGCCAGGAAGAAGTAGATCGCACCTTCGATGAATTGCCGGTCGTCGTCGGTAAAGGTGGTGCGCGTGAGCTTTTCCTCAAGCCGGTCGGCGATCCGCCGGCTCTCGAATTGATCCTGCAGCTGGCGGTTACCCTCGTGGTACATGATCGACGAAGTCATGATGACACCTGGCCATTTTTCGGGCGCAAAAGTCGTGCTTTGCGGAACGATAGTCAACGGGTGCAGGATCGGGCGCAGACAGCGGAAACCATCGAATTTCGGCACCAGGGACCCAGGCAGCGTTCATATCGAGGAGGAATCCGATGTTGCTCGTGAGATATCCAGCACGGTGGATGGCGGCCGCGCTTGCGCTCGTCACCACCGGTGCCGCCGTCCACGCGCAGGATTATCCCAACCGGCAAGTCACGATCGTGGTGCCGCTCGCCGCCGGCAGCGGCGTCGACTTGGTGGCGCGGGTCTATGGCGAGCAGCTCGCCAAGCGCGTCGGCAAGCCGGTGGTCGTCGAGAACCGTCCGGGCGCCGCCACGATGATAGGCACCAGCCATGTGGCGGCCTCGCCGCCGGACGGCCATACCCTCCTGGCCGCGACCAGCTCGGCGATGGCGATCAACCCGACGCTCTACAAGACCATCACCTACGACCCGGTGAAGGACTTCGTTCCGATCAACTTCTACCTGAAGTCGCCGTTCGTGCTGTGTGTCCACCCGAGCCTGCCGGCGCAAGATCTCGCTTCACTGATCAAGTACGCCAGAGAGCGCGCCAAGCCGCTCACCTTCGGCTCGCCGGGGGCCGGGACCGCGCAGCACCTTTCGGTCGAGTTCATCAAGGCGAAGTACTCGGTCGACATGACGCACGTGCCCTATCGCAGCAATCCGCAGTACGTCTCCGACGTTGCAGCGGGCCACCTCGATCTCGCCTTCATCGAGTCGGCGAGCGCGAGCCAGCTCATTGCACAGGGAAAGGTGCGCGGGCTTGCCTCCTCGACCGCCACGCGGCTGGCAATCCTGCCCGCGATTCCCACTTTGGCCGAGGCGTCCGGTGATCCCGCTATCGAAACCGTATCCTGGCACATGCTGTTTGCGCCCGCCGCAACGCCGAAGGACATCGTCGAACGGCTGCATGCCGAGACCAGGGCGGTCACCACGACGCCGGAATTCCGCCAGCTGCTGCTGGACCGCGGACAGGTACCGGTCGATACACCCGCGGTCGAAGGCATCCAGGCCTACATCAAGGCCGAGCAGGAAAAATGGGGCTCGCTAGTGCGCCGGCTCGGGCTCGCCGGATCGCTATAGAAAAGCCGTTCCGCTATTGTGTCCTGCAGCACGCCCGAGGAGATGGAGAAGCTGCTGGTGCAGGAGGTCGAGAGGAAGGCGCTGGTCGAGACGCTGGGCCTGCGGCAGAAGCCGCAGTAGGCCGCGCCGGCAGGAGAGGTCGATGATCTTCACGCCTTATGGTCAGCCCGAGCCCGGACCGGCCTATCTCGCGCCGACCGCGTTTCTCGATTTCGATCATGGGCTCGTGCGCGGCTTCGTCGACCGAGTGGTGGGTCGCGAGACAGCCCCGGTGCGGAACGCCATCAAGCTGTTCTACGCCGTTCGCGACGAGATTCGTTATGATCCGTTCTCGATCCGACTGGAGCCCGTGACGTTCCAGGCCAGCACGGTGCTGCGCGACGGGCGCGCCTTCTGCGTCCCGAAAGCGGCCTTGCTCGCCGCCGCTGCGCGGGCGGTCGGGATCCCGGCCGCGATCGGTCTCAGCGACGTGATCAATCACTTCACCTCGGACCGGCTCAAGCGCGCGATGGGAGGCAAGGAGGTCTTTCTCCATCATGGCTATGCCGCGCTCCATCTCGAGGGCGAGTGGGTCAAGGCGGCACCTGCCTTCAACCTCGAGCTTTGCACGCGTTTCGGCGTGGTCCCGACCGAGTTCGATGGCGCCTCGGATGCGGTCCTGCAGGAATACGATACCCGGCGAAATCTCCGGATGGAGTATCTGCGCGATCATGGATTCTGGTCGGACGTGCCGTTCACTCGAATCAAGGACGATTTCGAAGGCTACTATCCGCATTCGCTCGGCGACGGCAGCGGCGGCGATGGCGACGGGCCGTTCGCCGGACGTGCCGAGCGGGCTTCGAGCCCAGCATGATGCCGTTCGGAATTTTCCACGGCCCGCTCCGCCGCCCGATCGCGCTCGCGAGTTGACCGTCAGCGCGGGGGCGCCTCGCGGCTTTGCGATGGCGAGATCATGCCGCCCGCCGTGCCGGAGGCGATTTCCGGCGATCTCGGTGATCAGCTTCCTCAGGATGGCGTCGGCGAAGGTGTCGTAGTCCTTTGCGACCACCACGAAGGCGCCGGGACCGCCGACGACGTTGTGGTGGTAGTACTGGTCGAGACCGGGCTCGAGCGCGAGAATCGGCAAGCCGTTGATGCCGACACCGGCAGCAACCGCCTCGTCGCGGGCGACGGTGACCGAACGGCCGCGATTGTTGGAGCCGTCGCCGGAGATGTCGATGACCCGGCGCCCGCCCTGATAGGGATTCCTGGGAAACAGCGTCATTGCATGATCGATGGCGCCGCTGATCGAGGTGCCGCCGCTAAACAGCTGCCGCGGCGCACGCTCGATGGCGGCGGCGAAAACGGCTGCCGATTCCTCGTCACCGACCCTTGTCCATCCGACCACCTCGATCTGCAGCGCCGGCCCGGTCCACTGCGTCATGGCGACTGCGATCGCCTGCTTCGGGCCGGAGCGGATGGCCTGCAGCACGCGACCATGGCGGAAGGCGGCGACGTAGCCGCGCTTCTGCAGCTCGAAGCGCGTCTGATCGACGCTGCCCGAGGTGTCGACCGCGAGCACGAGCTCGAGGTCGACCGCGCCTTGTGCCACGGCAGGACCGGGCACCGCGAGCGCGAGCATCAGCATCGGAACGAACGCACTCAGCGGCGGCCGTTGCCGGGACTCGAGGCAGAGGATCATCGATCGCATTGGATTCCGGTTGTGAATCCGCTGCGGACGGCCGCATCCGCTCTCGCCGGTTGCCGTCTCTGCGTGTCCGGCTCGTTTCGGTGTCTGCGTCTGCATATCGAGCTCATCCTAGTGCGGTGTCTTTGACGTCCCGATCAGTCTCGCGGCGGTTCCGTCATCGGAACGTCAAAGACAAAACCGCACTAGCACCATAGACTTGCTAGTGTCCCTTTGCTTCCGACGTTCGCACTCGAGCGTGCTGCAATGTGAAGCGAACGTCGGAAGCGGGACACTAGCGCCATGTCCCGGCGAAGGGGGACCCGATTCACCGAACGTGAACAGGAGCCCGTCGTGAACCCGGCCCCGAGAGACCTTCGACCAGGAAACCTGCCGAGCTCGATTTCTCCGGCATGGTGATGGCGGGCGGAATGAACGAATCCGAGCGCTTGACAGTCGCGCAGCCGCGGGCGCCAATGCGGGTGGTCCTGCGGCGGCGAGCTCACGTGATGCGGTGCCTCGGTTGCGGCGTTGAGATGCGGCTGGTGCGGGTGGTTCCCGATGGAACCGCGGCGATTTCCGGTTACGCGTATCACACCTTCGAATGCCCGGGGTGCAACGATACCGAGACGCGACTGTTGTTCGGCCGTTCGCCAGATGAGGCTGCGCCGGCAACTTCGCGGCCGGCGGCTGCCGACGCGCTCTCGTCCGCGCCCGAGGACGGGCTGAGCCCGGCTCTGGGCGCCTGGGGGCGCGCGCTCGAGCTGTTGCGCAGCCAGCAGCGCGCGCTCGACGAGCGCGCCGCGGCCACCGGCACATCCGGCAGCCAGCCGGTGGCGCCCCCCCGCGCGCCGACCCCCGTCCTGCCGAGTCGTCCTTCAGATGAGCCGCCCGAGCCGCTGCGCAAGCCCGCGGTCTCCCGCGTCGAAGATCCACCGTCATCGAGCAAATGGCGACGCGCGATCTCGATGCTGCGCCGGATGCAGGAGCGTCCGTAGGGCGCGGCAGAGACCGCCGTCAGCGCTTGTCGAACACCATCACCTTCGACACGAAGGCATGGACGTCGCGGACATGCATGAGCCCGCAGGCCTTCGCGATTGCAACGAAATCCTCGGTAAGATAGCCGCCGTAATAGGGCTCGTGATAGTTCTGCGGGAACAGCTCCAGCATGCCGTCGTAGTCGGGCTCGTCGCCGAGCTGGAGCGAATCCACGATCACCAGGCGACCGCCGGGCTTGAGAACGCGGGCGAATTCGCGCAGCGCGGAGCGGCGCACCTTCGGCGGCAATTCATGGAACACGAAGATGCTGGTGACCGCATCCTGGCTCTCGTCCGCGACCGGGATGGCTTCAGCCTTCGCCACCATGAGGTCGATCCAGCCCCAGCGCCGCAGGTGGCGTCCGGCCTCCGCCACATAGGCTTCCGACAGGTCGAGCCCGCAGGCCGGAAGCCGCGGCCAGGTCTGCTTGAGACAATCGAGAAAGCGTCCGGTGCCGCAGCCGGTGTCGAGCACCCGGAGGCGGCGCTGGTCGCGTCCGGTGAACACCTCGTGCAGCGGCACCAGCGCCTGCCGCCGCGTGGCGTTGGCGGAACCGTTGAACAGCACCTCGACCTGGGTGTCGTAGCGCCTCGCCGATTCCCTCGTCATCCAGCCGCCCGACTGGAAGTGGAAATTCTGCAGGTAGTAGCCCGGCCGCCGGCCGAGCGTTTCCTCGCTCATGACCTCGCGGGTGTGGCCGCCCTCGCGGCGGCGGTGGATGTCGGGCAGATCCGCGAAGAACAGGCCCGAGCGCTGGACGAGCTGCGCCAGCGAGCCGTCATGATCCGCAGGCAGCGGGTAGATGCCAGCCTCCACGTTGGCGAGGTCCTGCCGGAACAGAACGGCCATATCCGCGTAGAGGCGCCTGCGATCGGGCACCGGCGCGTCGGTGCGGGGAGCGGGCCGCGCGTTCGCGCCGGAACGGCGGCGCGCCGCCTGCGACAGGCGCCGCATCACCATGCTGTGCCCGATGTACCAGGCCACGCGCGGTAGCTGACGCGCCCCATAGGCGGCGCGGGTCGCGAAGCGGGAAACCGGATCGGCCATGCTGTCTTCCTCAGGCAGCGGCACCCACCTCGGAGAGTATAGGAGCCGGGGCCGGAACGGTCCATCGCGGGCGCAAGACGTGCTCGGCTTGCCGACGGCCGCGTGGTCGAGGAGTGGGCGCACTACCGGGCGATGAAAGACAAGTCCGGCGCTCGCAGGGTCGTCTACATTCCGCTCCGGTGAACCATCCTGCCGTCCACGATCGTGAGCAGCGCCTTGGTGTTCCCTGATCCGCGCTTCACTCGGCGGCCTTGAGGCCGAGCGCCTTCGCCACCGTCGCCATCCGCTCCGCCTGCTGCCGCAGCGTCTGCGCCAGCTCCTCGGGGCCGCCGGTGCGCACCAGCTGGCCGGTCGCGACCAGCCGCTCGGTAATGACGGGATCGGAGATCACCGCGATCACGTCCCGCGCGATGCGCTCGCGCAGCTCGCGCGACATGCGGGCGGGGCCGTAGAGACCGGCCGTGGTCTCCATGGCGAGCTCGGGGAAGCCGGCCTCGTGCACGGTCGGAATCTCGGGAGCGAAAGAGGCGCGCTGCGCGCTGGTCACCGCCAGCATCCGAACCTTGCCCGCCTGCATGAGCGGCCGTTCCGGCGCTGCCGACGAGAGCAGGAACTGGATCTGCCCGGCGCCGAGATCGGCGACGCCCTGCATGATGTCGCGGTAGGGGACCTTGGTCACCGCCAGGTTATTTGTCTTGAGGAAGTAGCCGACGGTGAAATCCGGCACCCCGGCCGCGCCCGCCGCATTGAGCGTGTTCGGCTGCGTGCGCGCTAGCGCAACGAGCTCCGCCAGCGTGGTCGCCGCCAGCGTGGCCGGGACGCTGGCGGCGCCGATGGTGTCGGTCGCCCGCGCGATCGGGGCGAGGTCGCGCTCGAGATTGTACGGCAGCTTGTCGTGCATGTAGGGATGCACGTTGAACGACGCGCTCGATGCATAGAGCAGCACGTGGTCGTCGTCGGCCGCGACGAAGGCGCCGATCGCGAGCAGCCCGTCGGCGCCCGGCTTGTTCTCGATCACGATCGGCCTGCCCCAGCGCGTCGTAAGCTTATCCGACATCATCCTGGCGGCGACATCGGTGCCGCTGCCGGCGCCGAACGGCAGGATGAACTTGACCGAGCGCTGCGGCCAGCCCTGCGCCGATGCTCCGGTGGCGATCGTCGAAAGCGAGCCGAGTAGCGCGAGCAGCAGAGCGCCGAGTCGCGTCGCAGCCGTTGCAGCCGGCCACAGGCCAGGGCACGAAGGTCGCTGGGTCATCGGGGGCTCCGTTCTCGGTCTCGTGCTTGTCGAATGCCATGGCCGGCCGCCGGTTGGGCCATGCGTCCGCAGGGAGCCGACGACGTCGGTGCACGATGCGCTGGCGCGGGTTGGTTGCATCATCCTCCGATCAGCGGGATCTTGGCGTCGGTGATCACCTTCTTCCACTTGGCGATGTCGGACCTGACGTAAGCGGTGAACTCCGCCGACGGCATGCCGCCGATATCGAGGCCGATCGTCGTCATCCTGTCCTTCACGTCCGGCAGGTTGACGATGCGGGCGATCTCCCGCTGCAGCACGTCGACGATCGCCTGCGGCGTTCCCGCCGGCACGAACACGCCCTGCATGGTCTCGGCTTCCTGGTCCTTGATGCCGGCCTCCTCGAAGGTGGGCACGTCGGGCAGCGACGCCGAGCGCGCCTTGGCGGTGATGCCGAGCGCGCGCAGCTTGCCGTCCTTGACCAGCGGAACTGCCGGCGGGATCGCCTGGATGCAGATCGGGGTGTGCCCGGCCACCACCGATTGGATCGACGGCGCGCCGCCGGGGAACGGCGCCAGCGCGAAATCGAGCCCGAAGGTGAGCTTGAACCGCTCGCTCGACAGGTGCGGCGTGGTGCCGATGCCGGGGGAGGCGAAGGTGTACTTGCCGGGATTCGCCTTGAGCAGGTCGATCAGCTCCTTGATGGATTTCGCCGGGAGGCTGGGATTGACGAACAGCCCGTTCGGAGAGGCGCCCGCCATGGTAATTGGCGTGAAATCCCTCTCGCCATAGGGCGGCTTGGCGTAGAGGCTCACGTTGACGTTGAAACTGGAGGAGGCGATCAGGATGGTGTGGCCGTCGGGCGCCGCCCTCGCCGCAGCGCCCATGCCGAGATTACCGCCGGCTCCCGCCATGTTCTCCACGTAGAACTGCTGGCCGAATTTTTCCGCCAGCTTCGCCGTGAGCAGCCGCGCCACCACGTCGGTCGGTCCGCCGGCCGCGAACGGCACGATCACCTTTACCTGCCGGTCGGGATAGCTTGGGCTCTGGGCATGACCTGCGCCGGCCATGAGGAGAGCGGCGCAACCCGCCACGATGCGCACGATCCAATCGGCAACTTTCATGAGCCTACCCCTGCACCTCTTTCGCCCGTCCGCAGCGGCCGGGCCCTGCAGGATAGCGCATCTGCGCCGGCCCCGTCGCCGGTCCCGTGCGCGCGGGTCACCGTGGCAAGATCGCGCATCGGTATCGGAGATGACGCCGACGATGGCCCTCGTAGTCCCGGGCGAGCGCAGCGAGACCCGGGACCCACGCTCGCGAAGCTCTGGCAGATGCTCGCCGTGTGGCCCTGGGTCCCGGCGCTTGCGCGCAAGCGCGCGCTCGGCCGGGACACGGTGGGAGAGCGTGCGAGAACGGCCGGGCCTTGCCGGCGTGCGGCCGATCGACCATCATCGGTGCCGCATGTTTCGATCGGGGCAGTGCCGGTGATGGTACCGGGCAAATGGCAGCTTCGCGCCAGCGAGCGGGTCATAACGGGCAACGCAACGCTGCTCGGTCGCAGGCACCTGCTGGTGGGCACCACGCGCGTTCGCAACGAGGCGCTCGTCCTGCGCGACACGCTGGACCATGTCGGCCGGCAGGTCGACGCGATCGTCGCCTATGACGACGCGAGCACGGATCGGACGCTGGAGATTCTCCGGAATCATCCGAAGGTCGCGCTGATCGTGGCAAACGGATCGTGGGAAGAGGACGTCGAGGCGCGCAGGCTCGCCGAAGGCCGGCATCGCGGGCTCCTGCTCGAGATCGCACGCGCGCAGCTCGAGTTCGGCTGGATGTTCTGTTTCGATGCGGATGAACGGGTCATCGGCGATCTGCGCGGATTCGCGGCAGGGCCGCGCGGGCGCGACTGCGACGGCGTGCGGGTTCCGCTGTTCGATGCCTACATGACGCCCGACGATTGCGCACCCTACCGTTCCGACTGCGAGCTGTTGGGCTTTCGTCGGTTCTTCGGCCCGGAGCAGAGGGACATTCTCATGCTCTGGCGAAACCAGCCGGAGGTCTTGTTCGCACAGCGCCATGCGCGCGAGCCGGGCGGGATCGAGCGGGTGCACACTGATTTTCATTGCCAGCACTACGGCAAGTCGCTGTCGGTGGATCACTGGGAGGAGACCTGCGATTACTACATTCGGCATTTTCCGTTCGAAACCTACGGCCGCAAATGGCTCGAGCGCAAAGGACGGGCGATCCATACCCGCTCCGATTTCATGCGGCCTCTGCACGAATGGGGCGAAACGCTCTTTGCCAACGCGGTCAGGATTTGATTCTGCCATGCGGCTCGGCCTGCGTGGCTTGCCGCCGCCCGCTCGACCCGTTCTGATGGCATTGCACACGAGGGAAACCCAAGATGACGCAGAAGAAGATCACACGCCAGGATCTCCGCGATGCAGCGGAGCGATACAAGAACTGGGGCAAGTGGGGCCCACACGACGAGATCGGAACGCTCAACTATACCAGCGCGGAGGACATCATTGCGGCGGCGCGGCTGGTGCGCAAAGGCAAGGTGATCTCGCTCGCGCTCAACTTCGACCACACCGGTCCGCAGGGTGCCAAGAGCAATTATCCGGCGATGGGACGCACCAACCCGATTCACACCATGATCCGTACCGGCACGGATGCCTATTCCGGCGTGCTCGACAAGCGCGGCATCCGCGCCGCCGACGACATGGTGACCATGCCGCTGCAGTGCGGCACCCAGTGGGACGGGCTCGGCCACGTGTTCTACGAGCAGTACATGTGGAACGGCTACGACTGCCGCGAGGTGACCTCGGCCGGTGCGCAGAAATGCGGCATCGAGAAGACCAAGAACAGGATGGTCGGCCGCGGCGTGTTTCTAGACGTGGCGCGCGCGCTCGGCCGCGATGCGCTCGAGGACGGCTACGGCATAACCTGCTCCGACCTCGACCGCACCGCGAAGGCGCAGGGCGTCACGGTCAGGCGCGGCGACTTCGTGGTCGTGCGCACCGGCCAGATGGAGCGCTGCCTCGCGGCCGGAAGCTGGGACGGCTATCCCGGCGGCGACGCACCGGGCTTCGCGTTCGAGACGCTGGACTGGGTCGCGCGCACCGAGCTCGCGGCGCTGGCCAGCGACACCTGGGGCTGCGAGGTGCGGCCGAACAATACCGAGGGCGGCATCAACCAGCCCTGGCACTGGATCACGATCCCGATCATGGGCATGACAATGGGCGAGATCTTCTACCTCAAGGATCTCGCCGAGGACTGCGCCGCCGACAAGGTCTACGAGTTCATGTTCGTCGCACCGGCGATCCCGATCACCGGCGCGGTCGGCTCGCCGACCAATCCGCTGGCTATCAAGTGATGGACGGCGCCGCGCAGGCCGGCGCTCGGCGCGGTGCAATAGCGGTTCGTTGACAATCGATACGGCCGACCATCAAGCTCCCTTTGCCTTGGGCGGGTCGCCTGGAGAGATCGCAAGATGCTGGAAGATCCGCTGTTCTGGATATTCATTCTTCCCGGCCTGCTGCTGGGCGCGTACGCACAGGCGCGCATCAAGCGCAATGTTGCGAAGTATTCACAGGTGCGAACGTTGGACGGGATCACCGGCGCTGAGGTAGCCCGGCGGTTGCTCGACTCCCAGGGCCTCCAGCAGGTGGCGATCGAGTCCACGCCGGGGATGCTGAGCGATCACTACGATCCGCGCTCCAAGACGCTGCGGCTGAGCCAGGAAGTCTACTTTGCCCCCAGCATCTCGGCTGCCGGAATCGCGGCTCATGAAGCCGGGCACGCGCTGCAGGATGCGGTCGATTACTTTCCCTTGGAGGCGCGAACGTACATCGTACCCCTCGTGCAGCTCGCTTCACAGGGCGCCCCGTGGCTGTTCATCGCGGGAATGATGCTGCAGCTTCCGACCCTGGCCTGGATCGGCGTCCTTCTCTTCGGGGCGTCGTCGCTGTTCGCGCTGATCACCCTGCCGGTCGAGTTCAATGCCAGCACCAGGGCGCAGGAATTGCTGGTGAGCCACGGCATCGTCCGCGGCGACGAGCAGATCGACGGCGTTCGCAAGGTCCTGGGGGCTGCGGCCTGGACCTATGTGGCGGCTGCCGTGTCCGCGCTCGGCAGCTGGCTGTTCTACGTCTTCATTCTGCTTTCCCAGATGCGCCGCAGGTGACGAGGCGTCGAGGGGCGCAGTGCGCCTGCCGAAGGTGAAAACGTTCAGTCGACGCCAAGCGCTTCCGCTCACCGGACGAAAGGAGAGCTATTTTCTTGAGTTGCTGTTTTAGTCTGTGTACTCATAAATCCGGTTCTGTGAGCAGTGCAGTCGATGTCCGCTTCGCTCGTGCGCCGTGGAAAGGCGGCGCTTTCCAGTGGGTGCAAGTCCCGCCCGGCAACCGCTCCAGCCGGAAGCAACCGGAGCAGTCATGGAGGTGACGAAGTGGCTGAAGCCTTCGGATAGCGTGTCACGATATACGGTGACAGCGCGAGTGTGCAGGCCGTAACGCGAGTGAACGCCGAGCAAGCCTCGAAAAGGACAATGCGCAGGCCGACCCGACAGGGTTATCGGGGAAGGCTGATACGGCTGGGGTGAATGAGCGAAGCAGTGCGCCCAGCCGCTGCGCCGGGGTAGTGGCGACAGCATGTACACAAGGAAAGCGTACGCAACACGGGAAACCCCAAGGCGTGATCAGGGATGACGAACCGGACACCAGCGAGGGACAGGCCGGGCGCCCTGGGGTGGCGGAGAGGTTCGTTGTACCGCTGAAGCCGGGTAATGCCGGTGGAGGGAAGGGACCTCAGTTCAAGACGAACGCAATACGTGGTGAGGGACCTGGAGATTGGGCAACCTATCAACTCCGAAGAGTGTTCAGAAACTGCAGAAGGCGTTGCACGCGAAAGCGAAGGCAGAAGCCGGGTATCGCTTCTACGCCCTGTACGACAAGATCAGCCGCGAGGACATCCTGGCGCATGCCTATGCCCAGTGCCGCTCCAACAAGGGCGCACCCGGTGTGGATGGTCAGGACTTCGCGGACATCGAGGCGTATGGGGTGCAGCGGTGGCTCGGCGAACTGGCGCTTGCGCTCAGGCAGGAGACTTACCGACCGGACCCCATCAGAAGAGTGTTCATACCGAAGGCCAACGGCAAACTCAGGCCGCTGGGCATCTCGACCTTGCGGGATCGGGTCTGCATGACAGCAGCGATGCTGGTGCTGGAACCGATCTTCGAAGCCGACCTTCCACCAGAACAGTACGCCTACCGTCCTGGGCGCAACGCCCAACAGGCAGTGGTCGAGGTGGGAGCGCTACTGTTTCGTGGCCACCCGGAAGTCGTCGACGCCGATCTCGCGGACTACTTCGGGAGCATCCCCCATGCCGAGCTACTGAAATCGGTAGCGCGCCGAATTGTTGATCGGCGCGTGCTGCATCTGATCAAGATGTGGCTGGAATGCCCCGTGGAAGAAACCGACGATCGAGGAAGGAAGACACGCACGACCGAGGCCCGGGACAACCGGCGCGGCATTCCGCAAGGTTCACCCATCTCACCATTGCTGGCGAATCTGTACATGCGCCGGTTCGTGCTGGGATGGAAGATGCTCGGGCTGGAGCGAAGCCTCGGCACTCGCATCGTGACCTACGCCGACGATCTCGTGATCTTGTGCAAGAAGGGCAAAGCCGAAGAGGCGCTGCAGCGGCTGCGCGAGATCATGGGCAAGCTGAAGCTCACGGTCAACGAGGAGAAGACACGAATCTGCAAGGTACCGGAAGGCGAGTTCGACTTCCTGGGACACACGTTTGGGCGGATGTATTCAGCGAGAACCGGAAAGGCGTATCTGGGGTACCGGCCATCGCGGAAGAGCATCAAGCGTATGGTCGAGAATGTCCACGCGCAGACTGCCCGATCGGGGACTTGGCAAGAGACCACAGAGCTGGTGAAGAAGTTGAACCGCACGCTGCGCGGATGGGCGAACTACTTCGAAGTAGGCACCGTCTCGAAAGCGTATCGGGCGATCGACAACTACACCGCTGTGCGGCTGCGCCGGTGGTTGCGCATCAAGCACAAGGTCAGGCGACGCAAGGGCGGAGCTTATCCACTCTCGCACCTTTACGGGCACTTCGGGCTCGTACGTCTGTCCCGGCTTGGGCACGACGTGCCGTGGGTGAAGGCGTGAAGTCTTGTCCGAGAGCCGGATGCGGGAGATCTGCATGTCCGGTTCGATGAGCGGGGTGTGGAAACGGAGCCATGGCTGAACCACTAAGGCACCGCCAGACGAAAGAGGCGGGAACAGATATGTTCAGCCTACAGCCACCGCGCCACATCTCGACTCTACCTAGAGGGACCGAAATGCTGCGTTGACGCGATGGAGTCTCGCATTGAGCAATTCTGGTCCGGTTTACCCAAGATAGCCTCCGTCAATGCGGACGTTGCAGAATCGTCGATCAGTGCCAACTGCGGACTCATGCACCGCAACAAACAACATCTCTATTCGATCACTTCGTCGGCGGTTGCGAGTAGAAGTCGGAGGCACGGTAAGGCCGAGCGCCCGCGCCGTCTGGGCGTTGATAACCAACTCGAACTTCGACGACTGCACGACCGGCAGGTCCGCGGGCTTCGCGCCCTTGAGGATGCGGCCGCTATAGACGCCAACCTGACGCCACGCATCACCAATATTGGTTCCGTAGCTCATCAGCCCGCCGATCTCGGCGAATTCACGCTGCGAATAGGTCGCGGGGACCCTGTGGAGCGCCGCGAGCGTGGCAATTTGGATGCGCCGACTGGCGAAAAATCCGTCGGGACCGACGAACAGGGCATCGGCCCGCTCGTGGACAAGACTTGCGAAAGCCGCATCGATCTCGCGACTGGTACCAGCGTGGCGAACCTGGATTTGTAATCCGATGGCGCGTGCAGCGGGCTCCACGTCTTTCAAAATGGCCTCAGTATTGGTTGCATTGGTCGGATTGACGAGCACGGCCACGCGAATGGTTCCCGGCACCAACTCGTGCAGGAGCTCCAACCGCTTTGCCACCAGCTCTCCTGTAAAAAAATTGATCCCGGTCGCGTTGCCGGCGGGCCGGGCGAGGCTGGCGACCAGGCCGAGCCCGACCGGGTCGTCGTTGACGGAGAATACGATCGGGATTGTCGTGGTCGCAGCTTTCGCCGCCAACGCGGCGGCGATTGAATTCGCAGCAATTACCGCGACCTGCCGGCGAACCAGGTCTGCCGCCAGCGTCGGAAGTCGATGCCTTTGATTCTCGGCCCAGCGGTATATGATCGTTACATTGTCGCCCTCGACATGGCCGGTCTCCTTCAGGCCGTGGTGAAAACTGCGCAGACGATCCGCAAACGCATCTGCGGAAGCGCTATGGAGAAACCCGATCACCGGCATCGCCGGTTGCTGCGCGTGCGCTGCAAGCGGCCAAGCTGCAGCGCCACCGACGAGCGTGATGAACTGGCGCCGGTTGCTCACTCGATGACCTCGTCGGCGCGGGCGAGCAATGTGGCAGGAACTGTCAAGCCAAGCGCCTTGGCGGTCTTGAGGTTCACCACCAGTTCGAACTTAGTCGGCTGCTCGATCGGCATGGTGGCCGGGTTTGCCCCCTTGATGATTCGATCGACGAAGCTGGCGGCACGGTGGACCATAGCCGAGACATTCGGGCCATAGGCCATAAGGCCGCCTGCGTCTGCATACTCACGCCAGCCATACATCGCGGGCAGACGATTCTGGGCAGCGAGTTCGGCGATTCGCCGGCGGTGGAAAAACGCGAAAACATGTGGGAAGGTGAGGAGCGCATCGGCGCCGCCTGCAATAGCGTTTGCAAAGGCCTGGTTGAGCGAATCGGCGTTGCTCGCTTCGATGGGCAGCAGGGTGACGTCCAGCGTTCGTGCGGCGACCTCGGTCTCGCGCAACTCCCTTTCGGTGGGTCGCTCCGCCGCGCTGTAGAGCACCGCGACACGCTTGGTCGCCGGGACCGCCTCCCTCAGCAAGGCAAGGCGAAGGCCGATAAGATCGGGAGACATCAGTGTCACACCGGTCACGTTGCCACCAGGACGCGCTAGACTTGCAACCCCCGCGGTTCCAGTTCCGTCGCCGCTTATTGCCATGACAATCGGCACCGTTACGGTCTTTCGTCTCGCCGCGGCCGCTGCGGGCCCCATCATGGGCACCAGGATATCAACCTTGCTGTCGATCAGCTCCTGGGCGAGGCCGTCGAGTCGGTCGTTGCGGCCTTCCGCCCATCGCTCTTCGATTTTGATGTTCTTGCCCTCAGCGTAGCCAAGATCGCGAAGCCCCTGCCGTAACGCGTCGAGCCACGGATCGGGGGGCGAATAAACATGGAGAGTGCCGATAACAATTTGACGTCGGACCTGGGCGCGGGCGCCGAGCGGCATCGCTGCCGCGCCGCCGACTAGCGTGATGAACTCGCGACGTTTCATGGACAGCCTCCTCAGCGCCAGAGGGGCCGCACATTACCACACCGTTGCGCGTGAAAACCCTTGCGTGCATCACGGCAAAATTGATCGTGGAATGGCAGAGATGGGTCAGGAGCGTCGAATTGGTCCCGCTTGCAACACTTCCGCTCTACCCCCGGAAGCGACCAAGGAGGGGACATCATTGAACCGCCGCTCGGTGCCATAAGCGGTCATTCGCCTATCCTGGTCTATGCGCGATGGCGACATGTGCCTCTTGGGGAAACGATAGGCGGCCACCTCGTAACATCTCAATGTCGAGAAATGATTGGGCTTTAGAAGCAACGGCCCTTATGTCGCTCTCGCGCTGGTCCGCATCGCGCTCGCCTAAGAGGCTGGACATCGGCGTCGCCACCAACTGAAACCGTACATAATCGAAGACGGACGGAAAAGTGATCTGCTTTGTGACCGTGCTCAGGGTGATTTTGTCGAAGCCTGCTGCGGCCATCAGGGCTCCGAGTTCCTCTGCCACTGGAAAAATATGCTCAGCACGTTTGGTTCGCGACGCGCCTGGTCCCAGACATTGATCGAGCGCTCTAGCGAAAGCGTTAGCAGCCGGGGTGCGTTCGATGGCGCTGTAGACGCTCAGCGCAACCCGCCCATGGGGCACCAATACTCGTTTCATCTCGCGAAGAGCTAGCGCCTGGTCTGGAAAAAACTGAAGCCCCAACTGACAGAGTGCTAGGGCCTGTCTTCAGTTGAGCAGGATTGTAACTGCGGCTAGCTGCACTCCGGCAAGGAAATTTCTGGCGAGTTTGTCGTAACGTGTGGCGATGGCGCGGAAGTGCTTGAGCTGATTGAAGAAGCGCTCGACGAGGTTGCGTTCGCAATAGAGCGCGAAATCGCATGCCCGCTCGGTCTTACGGTTGGCCTTGGGTGGGATGACTGGAATGATTTTCCGTTGCGTGAGGGTATCGACGAACGAGTCGGCGTCGTATGCCTTGTCGCCGATCAAGGCATCTGGGTCGGCGTTCTCAATCAACGGTTCCGCGCACGCCAGATCATGAGCTTGTCCCGGTGTGAGCATCAGCTCGACGGGATTGCCCAGGGCGTCGACGAGCGCATGAATCTTGGTGGTCAGTCCGCCGCGTGATCGGCCGATCGCTTGCGGGCCGTTTTTTTTCGCGCGCCAGCGCTGTGCTGATGAGCGCGCACGATGGTGGCGTCGATCATCATGTATTCGTTGTCCGAATCGCTCGCCAACAACTTGAAAATTCGCTCGAAAACGCCGCTCTTCGCCCACCGGCTAAAGCGCTGGTGCACGATCTTCCAGTCGCCGAAACGTGCCGGCAGATCACGCCAAGGGATTCCCGTTCGATATCTGTAAAGAACCGCATCAACGAACAGCCGGTTGTCCGCTGCAGTGCCGCCGACATGGCCTTCCCGTCCGGGCACAGAATCCTTGATCCGCTCCCATTGATCGTCTCGCAATCCGAATCGCTGCATGGGTCGGCCTCCTCAAAGCCGACTGCCCATGAATCACTCGACAACTGATTTGGGAATCCCCAACATACCGACGGCACTGCTTTATAGAACGATGTTCCGCGTTTGATTCTGATCCGTTCTCGCGCAAACGCCGCCTAACTGAAGGCAAGCCCTAGGTCAAATGAGCCATCATCGAAGGGTAAATCGAGGGCGCTGCCCTCCCGCCATTCAATTGGCGCGCCAACTGTCGGGATGGATCGAGCCACGGTTAGCATCCCGATGTTTAGATCAAGTCCGAAGATCCGACCGGTCACCATCCGCTCAGCGGCTAATCGGGCTACGATCCCTGTGCCGCACGCAACATCGAGCACCGATTGTCCTGACTGCGGTCCTGCGCGCTCAATGAGATCGACAGCCCACTTTGCAGTAATCGCGGGGACGAGATAGCGTTCGTACAGCTCAGGTGCACCGCCATTAAGTTGCCAATGCTCGTGGTCTGACACACAGGTGGCTTTCGTTGTCAAATTGATATCATGTGAGGCGTATTTCCGCTTCACCCCCAATGGCCGACGTAGCAGCGGACATCCAAAAGCGGGCGCTGAGTGCCCAAAACCGGTCTCGTACACCGCAGCGAACAGCGTGCGCGGTTGCACGATTTATTTTGTTCAATCACCTCGTCGTAACAAACTCGCGCCGTCTCATAGTGAGCTACCAAGCTGAGGGACGACCTCGCTCCCACTCTGACGGAAAGACTACCACATCGCTCCCTGGCTGTATGGGCGCGCTGGATCGGGTTGAGGACCGCTGGGTCATAAGCGGCCTAAAACACATCGTCCGCATGGAGTCCGATCTACCCTAAACTGCGGACATTCGCAGGCGTGGCTGGCAGGCCGAGGACTTTGCTCATACTCTGCTTCTCGTTGCTCTGACGGCTGCCACGCACAGGTTCTGCCTTTCATTCGGCAGGGATTTCGCTGACCCAAAAGGGCACCACCGGTAGATTATTGCCGGTCACCGCTGCCGGGCTGCCCTTGGTGTCGAACTGCGCACTCACAACGAGCAACTTGTCCCTCAGCCGCGCCACCGAGGTTGGGAAGGCGAAGGTCGGATGAGGGATGCTGCGCTCGAGCGTGGCCTTGCTGAAGTCCGGCGAGAACTTAAGCACCGCGACGGCCTTGGGCAGGTTCTGCATGACGTAGACCGTGTTGCCCTGCAGGAACATGCCATCGGGTGTGTTCAGCGTTTCTTTAGGGAGATCGACGGGGACGATCTCCTTGCTCCTAAGATCGACCCTGAAGAGTGCGTTCTCGTTGCGCTTGGCGACGATCAGGTAGCGACCGTCAGACGTCGCGACGATGCCATTGACGTTGATGCCTGGGGCACCCTCCGCCTTCACATATTTGATCGGCGTGCCTTCGTACTTCAAGAATTCCTGCATCTGGTACTTGCCGCCCAGGCTTGAAGCCACCCGGTAGAGCACCGGATTGACCGAGTCCGTCACGTACGCGCTGCCGTCGGCGGCGAAGGTCGTATCGTTGAGGAAGGTTTGACTGGCGCCCTCGAGCCCGTTGTGGAACTTGCTGACGAGGCGACCCCCTTGCGTCTCATAGACGAAGATCTGACCCGTCTGGCGGCCGGCGACCACGAGACGGTTCTTTGCGTAGAACATTCCCGTCGCCATGACGCGGCCGTCGGCCCCGGCGCGCGAGAACACCTCGAACTTTCCGCTCCCGAGCTTGCCCCGGAAGATGGTCCCATCCTTCACCGAGCCGACGTAGAACGTGCCAGTGGCGGGGTCGACGGCGACGCTCTCGGGATAGACCTGCGCGCCCGGGAACGAGTGCAGGATCGCATTGCGGTGCGGACGGAACTCTTCCTGTGCCGGCGCCGCGACGTTGAGGGGATAGATGAACATGAGTGCGAGGACCGAGGCGGTCACGGCGCCGGTCTTCGCAATCATCCTTCGATGGGAACTCACGACGATCTTCCTTGAGTTCACTTTGCCAGCCTCCGTTCAGCGGCCGACGGGATAAAGTCCCGTCACCTCGGTCGGGTTCGGCCCCTACGGCGCGCCGATGTAGTGTTCGAATTGGAACTTGAGGCGCTCGACGCGGGCACGGTCCTGCATAAAGGCGCGGAACCGCACAGGATAGCTGTTGTAGTGGATCACTGGGCCGAAGCCCGCCGGCGGCGCGAAATCGCGGCGGACAGGCCAAAAGCCCCTGCCCCTCCTGCCTTTCCTTCGACAGGAGCCAGCTCAGGTAGAGCTTGGCCGCAGCGGGGCGACGCGCGTCCTTGAAGATGGCGCCGGTCTGCGGCCAGGTGAGGAAGCTGTCGTTCCTCGGCAGGATGAGCTTGAAGGGGCTGTCGGCGGGTGGGGTCAAGGCGCCTGACGCCGTGAACGTCGCGGCCTTGTCGCCCTTGGCAACGACAAGTCGCGCCGGGGCCGTGCCGCGGATCCACTGGACCTCCTGCGTCATCAGCCGGTCCATGTAGCCCCAGCCATGCTCGCTGACGATGCGGTCGAACTGATAGAGCACGGCATCGTCGTCGTGGGGGTAGGTGAGGACCAGGCGCCCCTTCCACTTCGGATCGAGGTAGTCGACCGCATCGCGTGGCGCTTCTGCTTCGGGCACCAGTCTGGTGTTGATGATGTTGGAGAAGCAGAAGACATTGACGGCTACGTAGGCGCCGTCGGGATCGCGGAAGTCCGCATAAACCTGGTCCCAACCCAAGGGCTTGTAGAGCAGCAGACGCCCCTCTGCCTTCCAGCGATCGAAGTCGTGCAGGGTTTGCAGGTGCGCGACATCGCACTCAAGCTTGCCCCGCGCAAGCTGATTGTCGATGCGTGCGTCATGATACTTGCTGAAGTCGACGAGGATGCGGATGTTCATTCCCGGAAAGCGCGCTTTGAAGGCGTGCTCGTTGGCCGCCTGCCCATTGGGGAGATCACCCCCGGCATACGCGATCAGGTCGGCGCCTTCGGCGAGCGCGGCCTTGTGGAGCTCCTCCAGCGATCTGGTCTCGACCTCGGGCACCTGCCTTGCTAAGCCCAGCGCTCCGCCAGCTTGCGCGAGGGCCCGTCCGGTTGCCGTGATCACAAACGGCGCTGCGAGCGCGCCAATCGCGAACTGCCTGCGGTTCGCGTGTTTGTCTCTTGACATGCTTGTCCTTCCACCTGACTTGTCGATCGCGCAGGGCGGAACTCAATGGCGCGTCAGTCCTTCGAAGTAATGATCGACCGAGTGCGATGTTGAAAACTGCAATCATCGGCCAACTCGAAGGCCGACGCCTGGTGCCGGGTGCGCGATGACAGTGCCAGGGCTACCGCATATCCTCGAACGCACTTGGGATACTATATTGCGCATTCACCTTTCGGACGAAACATACATTCCCGTGATGAGCGCGCTCGTGCGTGAGGCGGCGTGATCCCTTAAGTAAGATCCGAGAATTTGGAGCGGCTGTCCGCAGGGGTCGACTCTGTCCAACCGGCTTCGTTGCGCCGCACAATTGACGTCCGACTTGGGTCAGAAGCGGCCGTGAGCAACCGCAGCAAAACAGTCCCGTTATTCGATCACCTCGTCGGCGCGCTGCTGGAGAATCCAAGGCACGTCGAGACCGAGCGCCTTGGCGGTCTTGAGATTGACGACTAGCTCGAATTTGGTGGGCCCTTCAACCGGCAGATCGGCGGGCTTTGCACCCCGCAGTATGCGATCAACGTATGCAGCGGCTCGGCGAAATGAGGCGCTCCTGTCGACCCCGTAGGACACCAGTCCGCCATCGGTAACGAAGAATCGAAAGAAATAGATCGCGGGTAGACGATATTGCGCCGCCAGCCCGATGATCAGTTTCCGGTTCACGACACTGAAAACGTCGGAAAGGACAACAAGACCACCGTTCGGATCGCGGGTAAATGATTTGACTGCAGGCTCCAGGTCGTCGATGCGATGCACAGGCATCGCGATTGGCTGCATGCCGAGCGCTGATGCCGCAGCCTCGATGGGCCGCGAATAATACGACCCGCCGCCAGGAGAGGTCTGCGGGTTGAATAGAAGCGCGACCCGCCTGACGGTGGGAGCCATCTCCCTGAGTATATCCAGCCACTTTCCGCCCATGCTCGGTTCGAAATTGGTGAGGCCGGTGATATGGCCTCCCGGCCTTGCCAGGCTCGCAACAAAACCCTCGCCGATCGGATCGGAAACCTGCGCGAAGACGATCGGGATGGACCCTGTCTCCCGCCACACGGCCACCGATGCTGGCGTACTCGAAGTGAAGAGGACATCCGGCGCCAGGCCTACCAGGTCCTTCGCGAAGGCGTGCATGCGCCCGACATCGCCAGCAGCATAGCGATGCTCGATTTGGATATTGCCTCCCTCTGACCATCCAAGCGAGGCGAGCGCCTGCACAAACTGCGCGATGCTGGCGCGGTACTCCGGGTCGTTTTCGGCATTGACCGTGAGTACGCCGATGCGCCGAACGCGCTCAGCCTGCTGCGCGCCTGCCGCAACCGGCCACGTCGCCGCGCCGCCGAGGAGCCTGATGAACTCACGGCGTTTCACTGCCAGTGCCTCCCGTGCTTTGAAGCGAAAGGATAGCACACCTGGCAAGAGACTGCTGCGCTGCGGGATTTCGACCCGGCTTATGACCGCAGTGGGTCAACAGAGAAAGGCTCAAACTGAGCAAATCTGGTCCGGTTTACCCCGGATAGCCGCCGTCAATGCAGACATTGCAGAATCGTCGGTCAGTGCCAAATCCGGAAGTTACGGCAGGCATGAAGCATCGATGCGGAGCATCGTATCGAGCCCGACTAATCTTACTGCGTCATAGAGCATGACGTGCGTTCCGTGTGAAGCTGCGCGCGCAGCACGGGCATCGTGGCAGCGTGCGTGCGATCGCGACGATCAATCTGCAATGCATTGTTGCGATCGAGGTGGGGACGTGACGCTGGGGCCGGATCGGGGGCGCCGCGGGGTCGGTCACCACCGGGAAGGGCAGGTTTCGTGATTCTCCTGGAGGAAGGAAGTCGTGAGGGGGGGATCGTCTCCCGTTCGGAGATCAGGAATCCATAGGCCGCGATGCACAGCGTGCCGTGATGATGGAAACCGGGCCATCCGCGCCCCTCGTAGTGCCCGAGCCCAATTTCCTGCTTGAGCTCCTGGTAATCGCGCTCGATGCGCCAGCGCATTTTGGCGATGTCGACCAGACGTCGGAATGAAATCTTCTTGTCGAGGGTCGAGAGCCAATACTTGGTGGGCTCAACCTCGCCCTCGGGCCATTCAATCAGCAGTGTCGCTTCCCTCCGTTCTGCAGCGCGCCTGATGGGCGCCGTGCGCACCTGCACACGGGCAAAGCGTGAGCGCAGCCGTTTGTTCGAGCCTTCCCGCCATGTGATCGTGCGCCAGGCATGTTTCGGCAGGCCCAGCGCCAACTCCTTGACGCTTATGCGCTGCTCTGCCGCACCACGATCGGACACCACACGCACTTTGACCGTCGCTACGATGCCAGCCACATAGCTGAGCCCCAGCGCGCTGACGTTGGTGCGCAGCGCGCTGTTGGAACCGTAGCTCGCATCCATCAGCAGGACACCGCGCGGCACGCCCGCCGCGCAGGCCTCGCGGATCTGCTCGAGCGCGATCAGCGGCTTGGTCTTGAACTTGATCGCCTTGGGAACATGCGCCTTCTTGCGACGGACCCCGTCCTCGGCCCATTCCTGCGGCAGATACAGCCGATAGGCGATCGGCAGGCTGGCATGATGATTGGCGATCGACAGCGTCACCACCACCTGACAATTGGCTTGCTTGCCGAGCTGACCACAATACTGATGATGCACGCCCACCGAGTGCCTGCCCTGCTTGGGGAAGGACGTATCGTCGATAATCCAGGCTTCGATTGGACCGTGGCGCTCGATCTCCGGCACTACCATCTCGCGTACCTTGGCCAGCACCCGATCGTCCGACCACGGGGCGTTGGCAACGAAATGCAGCAGCTTCTGATGTTGCGCCGAAACCCCGGCCGGCGCCGTCACCGCCGCCATCGGCTCTACGCTCTTGCGGCCCTCCGCCGCCAGAAGTCCCACGCAATAATCTCTCAGCGGCACCGCTCGATCCGCGTGGCCGATCACGCTCGTCAACCCCTCGACATACGTGGCAAACCGCGATTCACTGGCCTCCGAAGCTTGGCGATCCATATCAGCCCCCTATGCGCTGAAAGTGAATCTCACCAAGTAACTGATTCTGATCGCCATTACCTGCGGCGTTCTGACTCAGTAAGACTAACCCTCCAGCAGCAATGAAGTGTGACTTACCTCATACGTGGAAACCCTTTGCTCGAACATAAAGGCGGCGGGTAACCAATGACGGAGGCACCCATGACCGACGGATCATTCGTACGGCACAGACGGCGACGCGTCGCCAACGTGACAGCTACTATGCTCGGAGTGCTTGCGCTGGTCGGCGTCGTCGGAGGGCTCGTCAGCCCGGCCTATGCCCAGGGACCCTGGAGCGCGCTTCCCGGATCCTGCGCCAGTACCGACAACAACTTCTACAACGGAACGCCCTCGAACGATTACCCGGTGGCGCGCTTCCGCGTGCCGGGCGGGTCGATCGCCTTCAACCGCTTTCACGACGGCTACATCGCGGTGATCTGCAGCGTCGACAATCCGCGCGACGCCGGCACCGTGCTCAGCCGATGGAACCAGCTGCAGGTCACGTATCGCGATCCTGACGGCATGGGTCTGCCGGGTCAGCAAGGCTCCGAATACCAGGCGTATGTCGAGCTCGTGCGCGTCTCCAAGACCACCGGCACGTGGGAGAAGATCACCAGCTTCGATAGCAACCTGCAGTGCGCTGGCGGCCCCAGCCTCTGCCAGGCTGACAACACTACCAAGAACTTCACGGTAACTTCAGCCACACGTTCGACTTCGACAACTACGCCTACGCCGTCTACGGGCGGCTCTATCGCGCGCTGGCCACCTTCAGCTTGACGCCGGTGATCTACCAGCTGCGCTTGCAGGCGGCACCGATCGTCGTGCAGCCGGGTCCGGTCGTCGAATTCGGGGGGCCGGCCATTCAGTGACGCGTCGACGATCGGCGCGGTGCCTGCAGCCGTGAGCGAGTGTTGCGGACGGCCCTCACCGGGTGGAGCGTCTCGGTTCAGGAATTGAGTGCTCCACCCGGCGTCGTGACGATGAGCGCGGAGTTGTAGCTTTGGCACTCGCAACTCAGCACGCTGGGAAATGACCGCTGAGGGTCAGAACCGGAACTCATGCACCGCAGCAAACAACATCGTCACTCGATCACCTCATCGGCGCGCAGCAGGATCGACTGCGGGATCATTAAGCCGAGCGCCCTCGCGGCTTTAGAATTGAGGATCAGTTCGTACTTCGTCGGGTTCTCGACGGGCAGGTCGGCGGGATTAGCACCATTGAGAATCCGATCGACGAAGCTGGCAGCGTGCCGGAAGTTGTCCAGAAAGTTCGGCCCATAGGCCATGAGGCCACCGGCATCCGCATATTCCCGCCGGTCGTACATCGCGGGCAACCGGCTCTTCGCGGCAAAATCCGCGAACCGTTTTCGATACTGAAGGAATAGCAGGTCGTGGACGACGGCGATGGCATCTGCACGCTCGCGGGTTATCGCCGCGAAAGCGCGGTCAAGCCCGCCGGCATCCCGCACCTCTAGGATCTGAACCTGCAAGTCCAACGCCCGCGCCGCGACAAGATTCTCTCGCAGCATGAGTGCGTGAGCTGGATTGTCTGGATTCAAGAGCACGGCCACCCGGCCGACGCCGGGCGCGATCTCCTTGAGCAGCTCCAGATTTTTTCCACCTAGCTCTGCATACCCGACGGTCACGCCGGTGACGTTTCGGCCTGGACGCGCGAGGCTCGCGACGAGGCCGGTCCCGACGGGATCCAGCGCCGCGGCCATGACGATGGGAATCGTGCTGGTCGCCTTCTCGGCGGCCTGGGCCGCCGGCGTCCCCCACGTCACGATGACGTCGACCTGGAGCCCAACAAGTTCGGCGGCGAAGTCGCGGAGTGGCTCGACCTTCCCGTCCGCATACCGGTACTCGATGACGATGTTCTGGCCCTCGACGTAGCCGCGTTCGCGCAGGCCCTGGCGGAATGCCTCGATGTTCAGGGAAGCGGCTGCGGAGGAGACGGGCATCAACATGCCGATCCGGCGTATCTTCGTCGGCGGCTGCTGGGCGCGCGCCGCAATCGGCCACGCAACCGCGCCGCCGAGCAGGGCGACGAAATCGCGCCGCCTTAACTGTTCGAAGTTCATTCGGTCCCGTGCCAAGCTTTAGGGTCGGATTGCAGGATATTGAATTGCCGGAGGTCAGTACCGGGCATGGGAATGATTTGCAACCGGCTAGCCGCTCCGATGTCGGGTAATGGGATGGTCCGGCCGTGCTCCCGCCCTACCAGCAAGCGAAGCTGGCAAGGGGCAAAGACAAGGAGCACGCCATGTCAGAGAAGATCAATACTGGAATAGCCGTGGTCGGTATCGATATCGGCAAGAACTCGTTCCACGTCGTGGGACACGACAAGCGCGGCGCGATCGTACTTCGGCAGAAGTGGTCGCGTGGCCAGGTGGAAGCACGGCTCGCCAACCTGCCGCCATGCCTGATCGGCATGGAAGCCTGCGTCGGCGCGCATCACCTGAGCCGCAAGCTGGCATCGCTTGGTCATGATGCCCGGTTGATGCCGGCCAAGTACGTCCGCCCGTATAGCAAGCGGCCGGACCATACAATCGGGTCATGAACGGCCCCCCACACTTCGTCCGAACTGAGTCCGGTCTACCTCCAACTGCAGCTGTGATGCTGCAGCGCAGCGAACGGTCGAATCGTGCACACATTCAGACGCTCCGTTTGGATTAGGCCAGCGCTGTTGTCTTGAAGCGCACGGGACGCTGGAGACATGAATTGGTACGATGACTGTCCAACATCACGCTGTTTGAGCGCATCGCACCAAAAGGAGATTGCCATGGCATCCATGCGCAGCCTGCACGTGCTCTCTTCGCATCGTCGCTCCTGACCTCTCGATGCTGCCCATTGCGGATGCCGGTGAATTACCGCGAGGCGTGAAGACGCTGCGGGTAAACGCCTACGATATGACTTACCTGGAGCTCGGGAGTGGTCGACCCCTTGTCATGGTGCATGGCTCAATGAACGATTATCGGTGCTGGGCCACTCAGATGACGCCGTTAAGTCAGGGCAATCGTGCCATCGCGGTCAGCCTGCGCCATTATTTTCCTGAGCGGTGGGACGGCAAGGGCGGCAGCTTCTCATGGAAGCAGCATGTTGCGGACTTGATTTCGTTCGTAGAGACTCTCGATGCCGGTCCAATTGATTTGGTCGGACACTCCCGTGGCGCATATGTTTCGCTGGAGCTCGCGCTCGCCGCGCCGGACGTCGTCCGCTGTTTGGTACTTGCTGAACCGCCCTTGGACCTTGATGAGGCTGGCGGTTTTGGCTCCAGATTGCAGGAAAATCCACAAGCCAAAGACGGAGCAGCCGGACGAGCTGCTTGGATCAAGTCCGTTCTGAGTCGATTTCAAGAAGGCGACATCGATGGTGGGCTGGAATTTTTCGTCGAAACCGTAAGCGGCCCGGGTACTTGGAAGAATCGTCCGGAAGACGAGCGCCAGATTCTCCGAGACAACGCCTGGACAATCAAAGGCATGGAAGAGGAGCAACGCCGTCTTGTGACATGCGCGGAATTAGAAAGCCTGAAAGCGCCCGTCCTGCTTGTTGGTGGCGAAATCAGTCCGCCGTTCTACGGTGCAATTCTGAACGTGATACAGCCCTATCTAAAGAATCGAGTGCGAGTCACTATTCCGAATGCCTCCCATGCGATGAACCGGATGAATCCGGCTGCTTTCAACAGCGCCGTTGTGCAGTTCTTATCGACGCATTAGGTGAGGAACAGACGGCAGCAACTTCCGGATTTCATGAACGGCCTAAAACACATCATCCGCTGAGTCGGATACCGCAGGAGTTCGGCCCCTACTCGACTTGTTAGAATCGCTTCGTTCGCTGGCGTCGTGCGGGCGTTTGGAGCGAGCTGCACGCATCGAACTGTGCGGGGGCGCTCAATGGGTGTCCCTACCGTGATTCTCACGCGTACACCTTCCCGCCGTTCACATAGAGCGTCTGCCCGGTGATGAAGGCGGCGTCGTCGCTCACCAGGAACGACAGCGTCCCGGTGAGATCGTCCGGCACGAGGCCGCGCTTGATCGACTGCTGGCTCGCGACCAGCGCGAACTCGTCGGCGTCCTCGAGTCCGCCCAGTCGCTCCTTGCGTCCGCTGGTTCCCGGCGTGCGCACGAGACCCGGCGCGATGGCGTTGACCGTCACCCCGTCCTGCCCGAACTCGCTCGCCAGCGCGCGGGTGAGCCCGATGACGCCGCCCTTGCTGGCGATGTAGTGCGCGAAGCCGACCAGGTTGAGCGCGAACGTATCGGAGGCCTGGTTGACGATGCGGCCCCAGCGCCGCCGCCGCATGCCGGGCGCGAACGCCTTGATGGTGAGGAACTGCCCGTCGAGATTGATCGACATGATCCGCCGCCAGTCCTCGAACGTCATCTCGTCGAACGACTGGATCGGATAGATCCCGGCATTGTTGACCAGAATGTCGCAGTGCCCGAGCTCCTTCTCGACGGCCTGCGCGAGGGCGGCCACGTCCGCGGGCTTGCTGACGTCGCAGCGGACCGCCAGGGCGCTGCCGCCGGCGGCCTCGACCTGGTCCACGGTCGCATCGGCGCTTTGCGTGTCGGCGGCGACGATGGTGGCCCCGCCCTGCGCCAGCCGCAGGGCATAGGCCTGGCCGATCCCCATGGCCGCCCCGGTGATCACGGCAACTTTTCCGACCTGACTGCCTGCCATCATTGCCTCCCTGAAGGCCGCCGTCCGTCCCACAGCCGTTTGCTCGCGATCTCGGCGCCCTCGCCGAGCGCGCGCAGCTTCGCCCAGACAATGCTGTCCGCCACCATCGGATCGCGGCGGACGGAGGTCCCGAACCCGCAATCGACGCCGGCGATCACGCGCTCGCGGCCGACGATCCCGGCATAACGACCGATGCGCTGCGCCACCAGCCGCGGATGCTCGACGAAGTTCGTGGTCGAGTCGATGACGCCGGGAATCAGAATCCTGTCCTCGGGAATATCGATGTCCTGCAAATCCTCCCATTCATGGTCGTGCCGGGGATTGGCGGCTTCGATGCTGATCGCCTGCGCACGCGCCTTGAAGGCGATGTCGATGATCCTGGTCAGCGGCAGGTCGTGGGTATGCGGCCCTTCGTAATTGCCCCAGCAGATGTGCAGCCGCAGGCGGTCGGCGGGCAGGCCCTCGGTCGCCGCGTTGAGGGCCTCGATGTTGCGCTCGGCGATCCTGCGGAACTCGTCGTCGCTCAGGTGGCGGTACTGGTTGTTGCGCGCCGAGCCGAGATCGGGCGCGTCGATCTGCAGGAGGAAGCCGGCGTCCACGATTGCCCGGTACTCGGTCTTGATCACGTCGGCGAGCGCCTCCACGTAGGCGTCCTCGGTCGGATAGTGCAGATTGATGATGAACCGCGTGAGGATGCCCGGCGAGGGTGCGGTCATGAACACCTCGACGGGGCTCGACTTTCCTGCCGCAGCCGCGAGATGGGCGAGGTCGCGGTCGAGTGCGCTGCGATCCGTGTAGCGCAGCGGACCGACGCAGCCAGGGAACGGCGTGTCGCCGAAATTCCTCCGGCGGTCGGCGAAGTCGGGATGCGCCAGGAGATCGCGCCCGATCATGATGTCGCGGCCCTTCTCGGCGGCGCGCGGGTCCGGCTCGATGCCGGAGACCCGATGCCGGATGTAGGTGGTGTAGGACGGCTTGCTCATCTCGCCGTCGCTGACGACGTCGACCCCGGCCGCGATCTGCCGGGCGACGACCTCCTCGACCGCCCCGGCGGTTTCCGCCTCGAATGCGGCGGCATCGATCGCACGGCCCTGCTCGCGCTCGAGCACGAGCTCGAGCAGCGGCTTGGGCCGCGGCAGGCTGCCGGTGTGCGTGGTGAGGATGCGGTCCTTGCTGGTTTTCATGCGGTGCTCCGGTTGTCGCGGTCGATCGTAGCCGCAATCGCGTGACCGCGCTCGGCAGCGTCGCTGCGCAGGCCGGGCGCGCCCCCGGCGTCCGCCGTTGCGGGCCCGCTGACTCCGACCGGTAGAGCCGGTATGTCTCGATTGCTCAGGGACACCAGTGTGGCGGTTCAGAAGTCCGCATCATTCTTGCCGCGAGTCCGACATGCGGACTTCTGAACCAAAGCCACACTAGATCAATAAGTTGCCAGTGTCCTCGATTCCGAAGTTCGCAAACGAGGGTGCCGCGGAATGATGCGAACTTCGGAATCGGGACGCTCAGCGGAGCGAATGATGCTCGGACACAATCGGAAAATGAGCGGGGCGGAGTGCCTCGCCGACATGCTCGAGGGCTACGGCGTCACCCACGTGTTCCACGTACCGGCGGTGCTGCGCAAGACCTTCGCGGTGATGGAGAGCCGCACTGCCATCAAGCGCCTGCATGTGCACGGCGAGAAGGCCGCCGCCTACATGGCCGACGGCTACGCCCGCGCCTGCGGCAAGCCGGGCATCTGCGCTGCGCAGGTGATCGGCGCGCTCAACCTGGCCGCCGGCCTGCGCGATGCGTGGCTCGCCCATTCGCCGGTCATCGCCCTGACCGGGGGGCGCGACCCCAGGACCAAGTTCCGCAAGGTCTACCAGGAGATCGACGACGTGCCGGCGTTCGAGCCGGTCACCAAGCTCAACGCCACGATCGACGACGTGGCGCGCTTCCCCGACATGCTGCGCCAGGCATTCCGGGTCGCGACCTCCGGCACGCCCGGTCCCGTGCACCTGCAGTTTCGCGGCAACGAGGGCCAGGTCGACGCCGAGGAGGCGGAGATGGAGGCGCTGGTCGAGCCGCAATTCGCGAAGGTGCCGCCGTTCCGTCCGGCCGCGGACGCGGCGAGCGTGACAGCGGCGCTGGACATCTGCAGGATGCCGCGCGCCCGGTGATCGTGGCCGGCGGCGGCGTGCGCGCCTCGGGCGCGTCGGCCGAGCTGGTTGCGCTGGCCGAGGCGCTGCAGATCCCGGTCGCGACCTCGCTCAACGGCAAGGACGTAATTCCCGGCAATCATCCGCTGTCGGTGGGCGTCGTCGGCACCTATTCGCGCGAGAGCGCGAACCGCGTGGTCGGCGCCGCCGACCTCGTCTGCTTCATCGGCAGCGAGACCGGCGGCATGACCACGCATTTTTGGGCGGTGCCGAGGATCGGCACCCCGGCGATCCAGATCGACATCGACCCCGAGGCGCTCGGCCGCAACTATCCACTGCTGGCCGGCGTCAACGGCGACGCCAAGGTCACGCTCGCCCACATGGCGGGCGTCGCCGACCGCGCCAGCGCCGGCAGGCGCAAGGCCTGGATCGGCGAGGCGCAAGCGATCTGCCGCGAGTGGTCGGCCAAGTACCGGGCAGCGCTCGGCTCCGATGCCGTCCCGATCCGGCCCGAGCGCATCTGTGCCGAGCTCAGCCGGCATGTGCCGGAGGACGCCATCGTGGTGGTCGACACCGGCCACGCCGGGATGTGGATGGGCGGCATGTTCGATCTGAGGAGCCCCGGGCAGAGCTACATGCGCAGCGCCGGCCATCTCGGTTGGGCGTTTCCCGCCGGGCTCGGGGCGAAATGTGCCTGTCCGGCGCGGCCGGTGGTCACCTTCACCGGCGATGCCGGGCTTTGGTACCACATCGCCGAGATCGAGACCGCGGCGCGCTGGCGCATCAATGCGGTCACCGTGGTCAACAACAACGCGAGCGGCAATCAGTCCAAGCGCGGCTTCGACCGCGTCTACGGCGGCACCCAGACCGAGCAGGCGCGCGAGATGTGGACCTTCAACAAGGTGAGCTTCGCGCGCATCGCCGAGGACATGGGTGCGCTCGGGATCAGGGTCGAGAAGCCTTCGGAGATCGCCCCCGCCATCGAGCAGGCGCTCGGCGCCGATCGCCCGGTCATCATCGACGTGGTCACCGACATCGACGCGCTCGCCCCGCTCGCGGTGACGTGACGCCGGCTTGATGTTGATGCGGAGCACCGCTGTCTCCTAACCTCTCCCCGCTTGCGGGGAGAGGTCGACCGCCGAAGCGAAGCGAACGCGGTCGGGTGAGGGGACTCTCCAGGCACGTGCGCGTCGAGGGTCCCCTCACCCGGCCTCCTCGGCTTCGCTACGCTCAGCCTCGGATGCCGACCTCCCCCCGCAAGCGGGGCGAGGTGGAGCACGTGGCATCGCTCTGCGCCAACCTCAGCGACGTGTGCTCCAGGATGCCGTCGGTTTGCCGGCGACAGGTTTGCCGGCGACGCTGGCACGAGGGCAAACGATAGGCTAGCATTCGCGCTCGAACTGCGCGCAACCGGCATGATTGCCGGGCAACAGAAAATAGCGAACCAGCACACGGAGGACACCATGCGAAGGCTGCTTTGGGGGTTGCTCGGCCTGCTCATCGGGAGCATGCCGCAGGCGTTTGCCCAGGATCCGGTTGCCGAGCGGGCGGTCGCTGCCGCCAAAGAGTACGTCAAGGCGCAAGAATCTCAAGGATCCCAAGCTCACGGTCCTGCTGAGCTCGCTCTACAACAATTCGTTTCCCGATTTCGCCAAGAAATGGGAGGAGCTGACCGGCGTCAAGTTCGAGATCGTGCCGCTCGGCTACACCGACATCCCGGCCAAGATCATGCAGGAGGGGGTGGCCAAGACCGGCGTCTACGACATCTTCAACGACTTTCCCTACACCGCGCCCGATGCGGCCGGTGCCAAGGTCATCATCCCGCTCGACGACTACGCCGCCAAGCACAAGCCGGACTTTTCCGGCATCGCCGACGGCCTCCGGTTCCAGCAGTACTACGACGGCAAGCTCTACACGATGGTCAACGACGGGGATCATCTGCTGCTGGCGCTGCGCAAGGACCTGGTCGAGAACCCGCAGGCGAAGGCCGAGTACAGGTCGAGGTTCGGCAAGGACCTCGGCTGTCCGGACACCATGGCCGAGTGGGCGCAGATGGCCGCGTTCTTCCAGACCAAGGAAGGCGATACCCGCTGGGGCATCAAGTTCGAGAAGCCGCTCTACGGCGCGCTCGGCTACCGCTCGATCAACTTCTCCTACCGTCACTTCCCGGCCTACATGAACGGTCTCCTGTTCGACAAGGACATGAAGCCGCGGATCACGACGCCGGACGGCATCAATGCCATCAAGGCATTCGCGGCGAGCGTGGAGCACATGCCCAAGGACATCCAGGGCTGGGGCACGCCGCAGATCTATCCGTTCTGGGCCAGCGGCCAGGCGTTCTCGGCGATGTCGTTCCCGTCGATCATCGGCTTCGGGGAAAGCAATCCCAACAGCGTGATCAAGGGCAAGCAGCTCGCCTGCGTCATCCCGGGCAACATGGTCGACGGCAAGCTCGTCCGCCGCGCGCCGCAGGCGGCCGGCACCGGCTACATGGTCAGCGCCTATTCCAAGAATCCGGAGCTCGCCTATCTGTTCATCCAGTGGTTCACCAGTCCGAGCGTCGGCGACCAGGCGGTGGCGCATCCGAAGGGCTTCTGGGATCCGTTCCGCCAATCCAACCTGACCGACAAGGCCATCCTCGACCGCTTCGGCAGCGACATGGTGAAGACGACGATCGAGAACTCGAAGCACGCCTCCTCGCTGCTGCTGATCGAGGGGAACTACGAGTACTTCAAGATTCTCGACAACAACCTCGCCGACGTCATGAACAAGAACATCAGCGCCGAGGAGGCCGCCAAGCGCATCGAGGCCGGCTGGAACAAGGTGACGAACGAGATCGGCCGCGATACGCAGACCAGGATCTGGCGCAAGGGCGTCGAGAGCGGCATCTATCTCGACAAGTTCTGATCGCCCCGCACCGGCGCTGCAAGCTGCCGCCGGTATCGAACTCAGTCGTCATGGCCGTCCCCGGCTTGTCCGGTGCCATCCAGCTTGTCCGCAGCCGGAAGACGTGGATGCCCGGCCGAGGCCGGGCTTGACGATCGAGCAGCTCGATCGGATCTCGTTTCGTCCGGCGCCCGGTGACGCGCCTGGTGGCCAGCGATGGTGGAGATCACTGCACGCAGCGGCGGCACGACGGTCGGGACGCCGGCCGCCGGCCGCGCCTTCGAGCGCTTCGGCAGGTGGCTCGCCTCCGAGCGCGTGTTCAAGAACATTCCCTTCGTCCTGGTCGAGGGCCTGTTCATCCTCGTCATCTTCATTCCGTTCCTGCTGACGATCTACATCAGCCTGCTGAAATGGCGCGCCAACCGCCCGTTCGAGACCGCCCGTTTCTCCGGTCTCGAGAACTACGAGGCCGTGCTCGCCAACGATCAGTTCTGGCTGGCGGTCGGCCGGACCTTCTACTTCGCCGGCTTTGCCGTCGTCATCGAGCTCCTGGTCGGCTTCGTGCTGGCGATGCTGGTCGCGCAATGCAAGCGATCGAAGAAGCTCTACACCACGATCTTCCTGATGCCGATGATGATCGTGCCGATCGTGGTCGGCTACAACTTCTCGATGATCTACATCGATAGCGGGCCGCTCAACCAGCTGCTGGCGCCGGTGCTCGAGCGGTTCGGCATCGATCCGCGGATCCGCTGGCTGTCCGATCCGATTGCGGCGCAGTGGGCGATCATCATTGCCGACGTCTGGCAGTGGACCTCGCTCACCTTCCTGATTTTCCTGTCCGGGTTCTCGGCGCTCCCCCAGCAGCTCGTCAACGCCGCCCGCATCATGGGCGCTACGCGCTGGCAGATCTTCTGGCGGGTCGAGCTCCCGCTGCTGAAGCCGGCCATCGTCATCGCCGTCATCATCAGATCGATGGAGGCCCTGAAGATGTTCGATCCGGTCATCCTGCTGACCTTCGGCGGGCCGGGCACCTCGACCCAGACGGTCGCCTACTATCTGTGGGAGCAGGTGTGGGTCTTCAACAAGTTCAGCTTCGGAGCGGCGGCTTCGATCGTGCTGCTGGTCATGTTCTCGGTCCTCATCTTCTGCGGCATCTACGTGCTGATCAGGCAGCGCGGCATCGTCGAGGGGAGGCCCGGGTGACGGCGAGCGCAGCGAGCATGGCCCCCAGGCAGGCCCGCGCGCGCCGGCTGCGCCGGGAGCGCATGAGGCGCGGGCTGCGACACCTGATCCTGCTGGCCTGGACGGCCTTCATCGTGTTCCCGATCTTCTGGATGATCTCGACCTCGTTCAAGGACGCCGGGGAATGGGTGACCTGGCCGCCGCATTGGCTGCCGCACGCGCCTACGCTGCACAACTATGCGCAGATCTTCGCCTTCGGAAAGATGGACCCGTCGCTGAGCCGGCAAGCGACCGAGCAGGCCTTCTCGATCTGGAAGGGGCTCGGCGACTCGCTCCTCGTCTGCACCACCGCATCCCTGCTGGCGCTGCTGCTCGGCAGCTTCCTCGCCTATTCCATTTCCCGGTTCGAGGTCGGCGGCAGGCATTTCCGCCACACCATCCTGACCATCCGCATGGTGCCGCCCATCGTCGTCGCGATCGCCATCCTGATGTACTTCGCGATCGTGATACCGTACGCGACGACCACGCTGTTCGGCCTGCGCATCAGCCTGTTCGACACCTACATCGGGTTGATCCTGATCTATACCGTGACCACGCTGCCGTTCGTCATCTGGATGATGTTGACGTTCGTCGAGGAGGTGCCGTACACGCTCGAGCATGCCGCCCGCCTCATGGGCGCCGGCCGCATCACCGTGATCGTCCGGGTCGTGTTGCCGCTGGTGGCGTCCGGCATGGTCGTCACGTTCCTGTTCGTGTTCATCCTCAACTGGTCGGAGTTCCTTCTCGCCCTGACGCTGACGCATCCGGAAGTGACCACCCTGACGGTGCTGCTCAACAAGTTCCAGAGCGCATCGGAGGGCCGGCTCTACGGACCGCAGGCTGCGATCGGAACCATGATCACGATCCCGGTGGTGATCCTGGGCGTGCTGATCCAGAAGCATCTGGTCAAGGGCTTCAGCTTCGGCACCATCCGCAAGTAGACCATGGCCCGCATCTCGATCAAGGATCTCGTCAAGACGTTCGGCGGCTACACCGCCGTCAGCGGCATCTCGCTCGACATCCGCGACGGCGAGTTTCTGATCCTGGTCGGGCCTTCCGGCTGCGGCAAGACGACGACGCTCAACATGATCTCCGGCCTGGTATCGCCGACGAGCGGCGAGATCATCATCGGCAACACCGTGGTCAATGACCTCGAGCCGGGGGAGCGCGGCCTGGGCATGGTTTTCCAGGATCTCGCGCTCTTCCCGCACATGACGGTGTTCGAGAACATCGGCTTCGGGCTGCGCGTGAAGAAGGTGGCGGAACGCGAGGTCCGCGAGCGGGTGACCGCCGCGGCCGCCGCCATGCATATCGAGCCGCTCCTGGGCAAGCTGCCGCGCGAGTGCTCGGGCGGCGAGAGCCAGCGCGTCGCGCTCGCCCGCACCATCGTGACCAACCCCGCCGTTTTCCTGATGGACGAGCCGCTGTCCAGCCTCGATGCCAAGCTCAGGGTCGACATGCGCACCGAGCTCAAGGCTCTGCACAAGCGCCTCAACGCCACCTTCGTCTACGTCACCCACGACCAGGCCGAGGCCATGACGATGGCCGACCGCATCGTGGTGATGAGCAAGGGCCGCATCGAGCAGGTCGGCACGCCGCTCGAGATCTACAACCGACCGGCGAGCCGGTTCGTAGCGGGATTCTTCGGCACTCCGACCATGAATTTCCTGGAAGGCCGGGTCGAGCTCAACGGCAGCGGCCGGCGATTTCGCTCGGCGGGCATCGAGCAGCCGCTGCCCGACGCGGTGCCGGGCGATGTCGCCGGCCGCAACGTCGTGCTCGGCGTGCGCTCGGAGCACGTGCTGGTGGGCGATGGCGCCACCGCGAAGGGCACGGTGCAGCTGATCGAGCCGCTGGGGGACGTTACTCTGGTGTATTTCGACTATGGCCAGGCCGGCGCGCTGGTCGCCAAGGTCGGCCCTTCGACGCCGCTGAAGCCGGGTTCCCCGCTTTCGTTCGGCTTCGCAGCCGACCATTGTCATCTGTTCGACGGCAGCACCGGGACAAAGCTCTTTTGACGGTGCACCCGCGATGAACCCCGAGGCGTTCGACTACATCATCGTGGGCGCCGGCAGCGCGGGCTGCGTGCTCGCCGACCGGCTCACCGCGTCGGGGCGACATCGCGTGCTGCTCCTGGAAGCGGGCCCCGACGGACGGCATCCATGGCTGCGCATCCCGGTGGGCTTCGGCAAGCTGTTCGCCGACCGCCGATACAACTGGTGCTATGCGACCGAGCCGCAGCCCGGTTGCCATGACCGCCAGGTCATCGCTCCGCGCGGCAAGGTCCTGGGCGGATCGAGCTCGATCAACGGGCTGATCTACATTCGCGGCCAGCGCGACGACTTCGATCACTGGCGCCAGCTCGGCAATACTGGTTGGAGCTTCGACGACGTGCTGCCCTATTTCCGCAGGGCCGAGGACAACGAGCGCGGCGCCGACGAGCTGCACGGCTCCGGCGGGCCGCTGGCGGTCTCCGACATGCGCGACCCGCATCCGCTCGCTGCCGCCTTCATCGAGGCCGCGCAGCAATGCGGCCATCCGCGCAACGATGATTTCAACGGGCCGCTGCAGGAAGGTGCCGGCTACTACCAGACGACCATGCGCAACGGCCTGCGCTGCTCCGCGGCGAGCGGTTACATCAGGCCGGCACGCCGCCGCGCAAATCTGGTGGTGGTGTCGCGAGCGCTCGCCACGCGCATTCTGTTTGCGGGCCGCCGCGCCGTCGGCGTGGAGTATGTGCGGGAGGGTGACACGCGCCGCGTGCGTGCCGATGCCGAGGTGATCGTGGCATCGGGTGCATTCAACTCGCCGCAGCTGCTGCAGCTTTCCGGCCTCGGTCCGGCGTCGCTGCTGGCCTCGTTCGGCATTCCGGTGGTCGCCGACGCGCCGGGGGTCGGCGATGGGCTCAACGACCATTATGCCGGCCGCATCATCCTGCGCTGCAAGGAGCCGATCACGCTCAACGACGCCATCGGCAGCGTGTGGGGGAGGATCGCGGCCGGGCTGCGCTACGCCTTCACCCGGCGCGGCTTTCTCGCGGTTGCGGCGATCTCGGCCGGTTGCTTCGTGCGTGCGCAGCCCGGGTCGGCGACGCCGGACTCGCAGTGCTCGATCGCGCTCTATTCGAGCGACGCCATCGGCGGCAGGCTGCACCCGTTCCCGGGCGTCACCGGCGTTTGCACGCTCCTGCGGCCCGAGAGCCGCGGCCATGTGCGCATCAAGTCCGCACATCCGCTGCAGCCGCCCGCGATCCACCCGAACTACCTGGCCACGGCGAAGGACCGCGAAACCATCGTCGCCGGCCTCAAGGCGCTGCGCCGCATCTTCGAGGCGCCCGCGATGGCGCGCCATATCGAGGAGGAGATCGAGCCGGGCAAGCACTGCCGGGACGATGCGGAGCTGCTCGATTTCATCCGCCGCCGCGGCTCCACCACCTATCATCCGGTGGGGACATGCCGCATGGGTCAGGACGCCAAGGCGGTGGTCGACGAGCGGCTGCGGGTGCGCGGCATCGCCGCCTTGCGCGTGGTCGACGCCTCGATCATGCCGGCGGTGGTGTCCGGCAATACCAACGCCGCAACCATCATGATCGGCGAGAAAGGCGCCGACATGATCCTCGAGGATGCCAGGGCCGGGACGCCGGCGGCCTGACGCGGCCCGCCATTGCCACGGGGCAGGATGCTGTCCATGATCGGCGACGCGCCCCCGCCCGGCGTGGGTCGCCATTGCACCCAAGGGTGTGTGCCATGCGTATCGTCCGCCTCGCCCTGCTGATGGCCGCAGGATTCGCAGCCGTGCCACTGCCGGCGAGCGCGGAAATCCTGATCACCATCGACAAGACGGCGCAGCGCATGACGGTCGCGGTCGACGGCTCGCCGCGCTGGACCTGGCCGGTATCCACGGGACGTCGCGGCTACGCCACGCCGAGCGGCAGCTTCACCGCGTTCCGCCTCGAGAAGGACCACTACTCCGAGGAGTGGGACGACGCGCCGATGCCTCATTCCATCTTCTTCACCAGGAAGGGTCACGCGATTCACGGCAGCTACGAGATCAAGCGCATCGGCACGCCGGTCTCGCACGGCTGCGTGCGGCTGCATCCCGCGAATGCGGTGAAGCTCTATGCGCTGGTCGAGCGCCGAGGCGTGACCAGCGCCAAGGTGGTCGTCACCGGAGGCGACACCAGCCGTCGCTCGCCGCAGACCCGTGAGTGACGCTCCGCGCTCTCGGCCCCCTTCCGGCGCTCATGGCGGAGGCCTCTCCAAAATCGGGCATTTGACTTGTGAATTTATTCTGTATAAGGGTATTTAATCAAAGATGACTGCGGGATGGAGTTGCCGGGAATGAACCAGCGTCCGGGTCCGATCGCCGCTGAAATTACAGCGAAAATACAGCTGGTACCGGTGTATCGTTACCGCCGCGGCTGGCCCCGCCATGACCGCCCCCTTGCGCCGGTTGTGCAGGTGAGAAGCGAATCGCGTTGGCAGAACGAACCCAACGCGCGAAAGCCCCTTGCCCGCAAGGACTTGGTCACACCCGGTCACTCGGGACGGGTGCCGGCCCTGGCGCCGCCGCTGCGGCATTTCTCGATGGCGGGATGTTGGGCAGGGAGGGAGTGATGGTTGCGAACCGCATGTCGAGGCAGCCGGTGATCATACCGGTCACCGACTGTGCAGAGCGAGGCGGTGAAAGCCTCCGCAATGGACTATGATCCCTTTACTCGGTCAAAGAAGATGGTAACGATTCTGATGCCTTTCCCTCCAATAGCGTAGCAGACACGCAGATATCGACCGCTTCGCTCGCGAATCCGGCGGAACGCGCGGAACACCCCAGGTCGCTTTGAATCGTCTCCACGATTTCAGGAGCGGCCACGGTCGATTCGACCCATCCACGCTCGATGCTGCGCTCGACAAGCATCTGCTCCGCATGCCGGGTGAAGATGATCTGTGGAGGGTCTTCATGATCCGCCAAGACGAAGCTGCTTACTCGGCTGCTGTCGGAAACTGCGCTCCAGCCGCGAGATGCTTGCTCGCATCCAGCACCTCGATCGCAACGATGCGGCCTTCGGCATCGTAGTCGAGCACGACACCTTCCGAGACCTCTTCGCTTTCGACCACTCGTGCATCGGCAAACCGCACGTAAAGCGCGTCACTATCAGCATCATAAAGTGTCTTCATCTCACGACTTCCGGGCGCAGCCCTTCGAAAAAAAGATGCCATCTGACGCCATCATAGCACATCGGGAGCCGGGTCGTCTCCTTCCGCGCTGACGGCATGAAGCTTGTCGGCATCAAATCTTGAACCGCGGATCGAGGTGATCGCGCAGGCTGTCGCCGAACAGATTGAAGGCGAACACCGCGAGACTGATGGCGATGCCCGGGAACAGGATCATCCAGGGCGCCTTGTCGAAGAAGTCGGCAGCGTTGCCGGAGAGCATCAGGCCCCAGGCGGCGGTCGGCTCGGTGACGCCGAGACCGAGGAAGGAGAGCGAGGCCTCCGCCAGGATCGCCTGTGCGATGAAGGCGGTGAACATGATGAGGTAGGGGGCGGCCACGTTCGGCGCCATGTGACGGAAGATGATACGGGCGTCGGAGTAGCCGGCGGCGCGCGCGGCATCGACATAGGGCATCGTCCGCACCGACAGGGCGGCGGCGCGCACGACCCGCTCGACGCGCGGCAGGATCGGGATGGCGATAGCGATGATGAGATTGACGTCGATGTCGAAGACGACGGCCGAACGCACGGCGGCGACCACGACCAGCGCCAGCACGATGATGGGAAACGCCAGCAGCACGTCGATGAAGCGCTGGATCCAGTCGTCGACCTTGCCGCCGAAATAGGCCGAGGCTACGCCCAGGATGGCGCCGAGGGTGGAACCCACGAACGAGGAGGTGAACCCGATCACCAGGGCGGTGCGCGAGCCATAGATGATGCGCGAGAAGATGTCGCGGCCGTAGGCGTCGGTACCGCACCAGTGCTCCCACGACGGCGGCGTCAGGATCGCGGCGAAGTCGATGTCGAGCGGATTGTAGGGCGCCACCCATTCCGAGAAGATGCCGGCGAACATCATGACGAAAATGACGAGGAAGCTGACGGCGCCCAGCGGCTGCTGCCGGCAGAACTCGACGATGACGCCGCGCCGCCCCGGCACGGGCGGCGCGATCGAGATCGCGGGCGAAGCCGTCGTCATCGGCGTCAACCGTATCGAATGCGCGGATCGAACACGGCGTAGAGCAGATCGATCACGAGATTGGTGACCACGTAGAACACCGCAATGAGCATGACCATGCCCTGGATCAGGGTGAAGTCGTTGCGCGACACGCTCTGCACGAACAGCTTGCCGATGCCGTTGAGATTGAACACCTGCTCGGTGACCACCAGGCCGCCGATCAGGAACGTGAACTCGAGCCCGATCACGGTGATGGCGGGCAGCAGCGCATTGCGCAAGGCATGGCGCCAGACGATGAGGCGCTCGAATACGCCCTTGGCGCGGGCGGTGCGGATGTAGTCCTCGCTCAACACCTCCAGCAGCGAGGAGCGGATCATGCGTGCGGTGACCGCACAATACCGATAACCGACCGCAAGCGCCGGCCAGATCAGCTGCGTCAGATTGGCGACGGGATCGACATAGATCGGGGTGAAGGTGATCGGCGGCAGCCATTTGTAGAAGTAGAGCAGGCCCAGCATGATCAGCATGCCGAACCAGAACGAGGGAATCGACAGCCCGCCGATGGTGATGATCCGCACGAGATAGTCGACCCAGGTGTCGCGCAGCAGCGCCGCGATCATGCCGAGCGGTATGGCGATCAGAACCGCGATTACCGTCGCCATGATCGCAACCTGCAACGAGAGCTCGAGGCGGGTGCCGATCTCCTCCATCACCGGCCGCTCGGTCCACATCGACTTGCCGAAATCCAGCGTGGCGAGCCCGATCATCCAGTCGCCGAATTGGCTGACGAGCGGCTTGTCGAGGCCGAGCCGCCTGCGCTCCATGTCGATGGTTTCCTGCGAGACGGCCCCGCCATCGCCGCGCAGCTTCACTTCGACGACATCCCCCGGCACGATGCGCAACATGAAGAACACGAGCACCGCGACGCCGATCAGCGTCGGGATCATCAGCAGGGTGCGGTTGAGCGTATAGCGGAGCATTCTCTGGCTGCGATCCTTCCTCCGTCATGCCCGGCCATGTGCTGCCGTGTGCCGGGGCGCCTCGTCGCACAGACAGGACGCGCATGGCCGGGATCAGCCCCGGCCTCCGAGGTGGCGCTACTGATTGAGCCAGACTTCCGAGAGATCGGCACCGAGATTGTGGCTGGGCGACATCTTCCAGCCCATGACCACCTTGTGGCTGGGGACGATGCGATGCCACCACAGCAGCGGCTGCTGGTAGGCCTGCTCGAACAGGCGCTTCTCGAAGGCGCGGATCATCACCTTGCGCTTTTCGGGGTCGCGCTCGCGCATGTGCTGGTCGTAGAGGCTGTCGAGCTCGGGGTCGTTCGATCGCGACCGGTTCTCGGGCGCCCGGCTCACCGACAGGTACTTGGCGAGGCCGAGGCTCGAGTCGTCCATGAACAGGTTCGAGAAGTCGATCGCCACGTCGTGGTTGCCGGCGTTCATCGTGGCGAGATAGGGCGCGGTATCGAACTGCTTGTGATCGACGGCGACGCCGATCTGCCTCCACTGGTCGACCAGGAAAATGCCGGCTGGCGTATAGGGCATGGCGAGATTGCGGTTGTGCAGAGTGAATTTGAGATCGGGAACCCCCGCCTCCTTCAGCAGGCGCTTGGCCTCCTCGCGCGAAGCCCGGATGTCCTTGGAGAAGCCTGGTAGCTTGACCAGATCGGCTTCCGGCGTGGCGAACGGAGAGCCGGGACGGATCACGCCGCCGACCGACCGCAACGTGGAGATCTTCGACAGGCCGGCGCTGCCGCCCCAGCGGTCGATCGCCATCAGCAGCGCCTTGCGCACCCGCACGTCGTCGAACGGCTTCTTCTCGACGTTGAAGGCGACCAGCAGATTGAGCGTCCAACTCGATTCTTCGATGCGGATCTTGTCGCCCATGGCCTGCGTGAGCCGGTCGCGCTCTGCCGGTGAAATGCCGCGGAACTCGCCCAATACCTGCCCGCCCTGCAACGCGTTGAGCATGGCGGCGGCCTGCAGCATGAAGATGCCCTTGAACCCGTCGAGATAGGGCAGCTCCCTCCTGAAGTAGCCGTCGTTCTTCTTGCCGACGACGTGGCTGCCCTTGACGTGCTCGACGAACGTGAACGATCCGGTGCCGTTGATCTTGGTCTTGGGCGCATTGGGATCGGCGGCCAGGTCCTTCGCCGCGTAGATGCAGTTCCACGGCGAGGCGAAATGCTCGAGCATGGCCGCATTCACCGCCTTCATCTTGAAGACGACGGTGTCGGCGTCGGGGGTCTCGATCGTGCCGATGTCGCCGAAGGTGGCGCGGCGGGTCGAGACCACGCCCTGCGGCGGGTTGCGCAGACGCTCGTAGGTGGCCTTCACGTCGGCCGAGGTCAGCGTCGCGCCGTCGTGGAACTTGACGCCCGGGTGGAGCTTGAAGGTGTAGGCCATGAGGTCGGGTGCCACCTCCCATGACCGGGCGAGGTCGCCTTCCACCTCCGGGAACTTGGAGAGATTGAAGCGCAGCAGCGTCGAGTAGAACGGCCCCGAGAAATGCAGCGTCGCGTAGGTATCGCTGCCATGGCAATCGTAATGCGGGGTCTCCGCGCTGATGGCGAATTGCAGCGTTCCGCCGCGCTTCGGCGCTTGTGCAAGGGCGGTGGCTGCGGAGCACACGAACGAGAAAGCTCCGAGGAAGCCCAGGATCGATGCCTTCATGGATGTTCCTCCTGACGGCGGCAGTTTCGCCGCCCTTCTACAATCATACTTTGTGGCAGGCCACGACATGTCGAGGTCCAATTTGTCGCGTCCTGGGGACCTCACGCCGGCACTCCTCGCCGGCGATCGGGCAGCGGGTGTGGAATACGCAGCCCGAGGGAGGGGTCAATGGCGATGGGATTTCGCCCTTGAGTGCACGCGGTGCCCGCGCCCGCTCGATCAGTGGATCGGGAATCGGGGCGGCGTCGAGCAGTGCTTTGGTATAAGGATGCGCCGGGTTGGCGTAGAGCTCGTCCCGGTCGGCGATCTCCACCAGGCGGCCGAGATACATCACCGCGACGCGATCCGAGATGTGGCGTACGACCGCCAGGTCGTGCGCGATGAACAGGAAGCTCAGATTGAGCCGTGTCTGCAGATCCTCGAGCAGGTTGATGATCTGACCCTGGATCGACACGTCGAGCGCCGACACCGGCTCGTCGCAGACGACGAAGCTCGGCTCCAGCGCCAGTGCACGGGCGATGCCGACGCGTTGACGCTGCCCGCCCGAAAGCTCGTGCGGATAGCGCTCGGCCATGTAGGGAAACAGGCCGACCTGACCCAGCAGCATCTCGACACGTTCGCGCTCCTCTTTCCGGTTGACGACGAGCCGATACACACTGAGCGGCTCGCCGATGATCTGTCCAACCGTCATGCGCGGATTGAGCGACGAGTAGGGATCCTGGAAGATCGCCTGGATCCGGCGTCGGAATTCGCGCATTTCTCCCGCTGAGCGGCGGGTGATGTCGGCGCCGGTAAAGCGGATCGTGCCGCTGGTCGGCTCCTCGAGCTTGAGGATGGTGCGGCCGACGGTGGTCTTGCCGCAGCCGGATTTGCCGACCAGGCCGAGCGTCTCGCCGGGGGCGATCGTGAACGAGACGTCGTCCACGGCCTTTACGGTTGCGGTCTTGGTCGACAGGAATCCACCCGCCTTGACCGAGAAGTACTTGTGCAAGCCCTCGACCGAAAGCAGCGGCTCTGCGGCCGGTCCGCTCGTTTCGATGTCGCGCACCGGCGCTGTTGCTGCAACCCGCTCCGGGGGCGGCGGAGCGAGCGTGCCGGCCGCGAGCTCGTCGGCGCGCCAGCATGCGGATCGATGGCCTGCTGCGATCACGCACAGCGCGGGATCGAGTGCGCACTGCTCGATCCGGTAGGCACATCGCGGCGCGAACCTGCAGCCCGCGGGCGGCGAGCGCAGGTCCGGCGGCAGGCCGTCGATGGTCTCGAGCCGTTGCCCGCGCGGCATGTCGAGGCGGGGAACCGAACGCATGAGCCCCAGCGTGTAGGGGTGGCAGGGGCGCAGGAAGACGTCGTCGGCGGTGCCCTGCTCGATGATGCGTGCGGCATACATGACGTTGACGCGGTCGGCATAGCGGGCCACGACGCCGAGATTGTGCGTGATGACGATCAGGGCTATGTCGAGCCGTCGCGACAGATCCTTCATCAGCTCGAGGATCTGTGCCTGGATGGTGACGTCGAGCGCGGTCGTCGGCTCGTCGGCGATGATCAGCTTCGGATTGCAGGCGAGGCCGATGGCGATCATCACGCGCTGGCGCATGCCGCCGGAAAGGTGATGCGGATACTGCGCCAGGCGGCGCTCGCCGTCGGTGATGCCGACGAGCCGCAGGAGCTTGAGCGCGCGCTCGCGTGCCTCCGCCTCGCTGCTCCCGAGGTGGATGGACAGCGGCTCCATGATCTGCTGTCCGATCGGGAGGACCGGATTGAGCGAGGTCATCGGTTCCTGGAAGATCATGGAGATGTCGCGTCCGCGCACCTCCCGCATCTCCTCGTCCGAGAGATCGAGCAGGTTGCGTCCTTCGAACAGGATGCGGCCGGCGGGAATTCGGGCGGTGTTCCTGGCCAGGAGCCGCATGATGGCGAGCGCGGAAACCGACTTGCCGCAGCCTGATTCACCGACGATGGCCACGATCTCACCGCGATCGACCGTGTAGGAAATGCCGTCGACCGCGTGCACGGTGCCGCGTGTGGTCTCGAAGCGGACGTGGAGGTCCTGCACCTCGAGCAAAGGCGGACTCGCGTCCCCGCGCGCAGGTTTGTCCGGCAAGGTCCCTTCCAGCCTGCTCTGCAGCACCTAGGTATCTTCTCGTTTCGACGTGGTCCGCCGCGACCGGTCGATCGGTAGAGAACCACCCGCCGCCCGACCGGGGGAAGGGGCGCAATGGTCGCGGGACGTCCTCACGCCTCGCCGATCTCCTGCAGCACCTCCGCCGTGTGCTCGCCGAGCCGGGGAGCGGGGCGCTCCGCAGCCATTGGCCGGCCGTCGATGACGATCGGGGTCCGCACGCCCGGGATGGTGCCGCCCTTGGCCCCGCCGCAGGGCCGGTCGATGCGCATTCCGCGGTGGCGCACCTGCGGGTCGGAAAACACCTCGTCGAGCGAGTTGATTGGTCCGGCTGGAACCTGCACCTCCTCGAGCTTGGCCAGGAGCTCGGCGCGCGACCAACTCCCGGTCAGCACGGAAAGACGCGCGATCAGCGCGTCGCGGTGGGCGAGCCGATCTGAATTGGCGCGGTAGCTCGCCGCTTCGGCGATCTTCGGATCGCCCAGCACCGCGCATAGCTTGGCGAACTGGCTGTCGTTGCCGGTGGCGATGATGATGTGGCCGTCGGCAACCGGAAACACCTGATAGGGGACGATGTTGGGATGCGCATTCCCGATGCGCTTGGGAACTTGGCCGGACACGAGATAGTTGAGCGCCTGATTGGCGAGAACACCGACTTGGCTGTCCACGAGGGCGGTGTCCACCAGGCAGCCGCGGCCGCTGCGCTCGCGCTCGGCGAGCGCGGCGAGGATGCCGACCGCGGAATAGACCCCGGTGAAGATATCCGCCACCGGAATGCCCGCCCGTTGCGGTTCTCCCTCCGGCGTCCCGGTGAGGTCCATGATCCCGCCCATGCCCTGGGCCATCAGGTCGTAACCTGCGCGGGCGGCGTAAGGGCCGGTCTGGCCGAACCCCGTGATGGAGCAATAGACCAGGCGCGGGCATTCGGGGCTGAGAGTCGCATAGTCGAGGCCGAACTTGACCAGGCCGCCGACCTTGAAATTCTCGATCAGCACGTCGGAGCGGGCCGCCAGCTTCCGGACGATGTGCCGTCCCTCCGCGCTCTCGAAATCGAGCTCGACCGAGCGTTTTCCACGGTTGGTGGCATGGAAGTACGCGGCGCCCAGGTGACCGCCGCCGGCGGCTTCCACGAAGGGCGGCCCCCAGCCGCGGGTGTCGTCGCCCGCTCCCGTGCGCTCGACCTTGATCACGTCGGCGCCGAGATCGGCGAGGATCTGCCCGGCCCAGGGGCCCGCCAGGATACGGGCGAGCTCTAGCACTCGAACTCCGGCCAAGGGCCCCGGCATCAACCAATCCTCCAGTTCACATCGCCTGTTAGGGGTGAAAAAGCCGCCGCTTCTTGGCGTGCCGGTCAGGACTTGTCCATAGCCCGCGCCGCCGCGATGCGGCACGATTTGAGAAATCGTCACGAGATCCCTATCTAATCCTGCGATGCGGCGAGGATTCGGGTCCCGGTGAACACCTCCTTCTTCGGCGATATGTTGCAGTCCATCGCGGAGCGCGGACGCTCCCTGATCGAGCGCACCCGCGACCGGCGCGAAATGGCGGAGCAGCGCTCCGCCAGCCTCGCCCAGCTGTGCGAGGAACTGCTGTCGGGCCGAGGCGAGGCCTCCGGCGTCGCGCTCGCCCGCGAGATCCTCTCGCGCTATGGCCAACTCAAGACTGGTCCCCGCATCGCCTTCTTCGAGGCGCTCGCGAGCCGGTTCGGGCCGGACCGCACCCGGCTCAGCGCCGCGGCGACGGCCTGGCTTGCCGCTTCCACGGATGCGGCCGCATCGAAGGTCCATCGGGCCGCCGAGCCGCGGCGGCTGGAGCTGTTCCGTCGTCTCAATCTCGCGCCCAACGGCACGTCGGCGCTGGTGCGCATGCGCGAACAGCTGCTCGACGCCATGGATCACCGCGACGATCTGGCGCCGATCGACGCCGACTTCCTCCACTTGTTCTCGTCCTGGTTCAACCGCGGTTTCCTGGTGCTGCGCAAGATCGATTGGTCGACACCGGCGAACCTGCTGGAAAAGATCATCCGTTACGAGGCGGTGCACGCGATCCGCGACTGGAACGACCTGCGCGCGCGCATCGATTCCCCCGACCGCCGCTGCTACGCTTTCTTCCATCCGGCGCTGGTCGACGAGCCGCTCATCTTCGTCGAGGTGGCGCTCACCCGCGACATGCCGGCGGCGATCGAACCGATCCTTTCGGTCAAGCGCGAGCGCCTCGAGCTCGAGCGAGCGACGACGGCGGTGTTCTATTCGATCTCCAACTGCCAGCGCGGGCTGGCCGGCGTGTCGTTCGGCCACTTCCTCATCAAGCAGGTGGCCGAGGAGATTAGCCGCGAAATGCCGCGTCTATCGACCTTCGTCACGCTGTCGCCGGCGCCTGACTTCGCCGAATGGCTCAGACGCGAGCGCGCAACCGAGGCGTCGGTCGCGCTCAGTGAGGAGGACAGCGCTGCGTTGGCTGCGCTCGACCTCCCAGACTGGTGGCGCGATCCCGCCCCAAACGTCCGCGATGCGCTGCTGCGTGCCGCTGCGTGGTATTACCTGCGCGCGCGCACGCCGCGCGGGACGCCGCTCGACACGGTCGCGCGCTTCCATCTCGGCAATGGCGCGCGGCTCGAGCGCCTCGACGTCCTGGCGGATACCTCGCAGCGCGGACTCGACCAGTCGCACGGCCTGATGGTGAACTACCTCTACGATCTCGAGCACATCGAGAGGAACCACGAGGCGTATGCGCAGCAGCGCTCGGTGGTTGCCGCAAGCGCCGTGAGGCGCCTGGTGAGGGCGCCCGCTCGCGACATGGTGCCGGCACCGGCGGGAGAATGAACCATCCCGGCATCTCGCGACCGCATCTCGACATCTCCCTTTCGGCATCGGGATGAGGTCGCAGAAGCCGGTGTACGGTCGAGCGCAGAAAGCGGGCCCGGCCTATGCCCGTCCATAGACCGGGACCACCGCACCGCGGGTGACGCGATTTTCCGGCGCGGCCAGGAACAGGATCGTTACGGCCACTTCCTCGACCTTGGTCCAGGCGGCGTGGTCCGCCTTTGGCATAGCCCGCCGATTGGCGGTCGTGTCCATGGTGGACGGCGCAACCGCGTTGACCAGAATGCCGGCCTTCACGACCTCTTCGGCCAGCGCGACAGTGAGCGCTGCGACAGCCGCCTTGCTCGCGGCGTAGGCCGCCATCCCGGCACCGGCGCGCCATTCGAGTGCCGGGCGCGTCGCCACGTTGACGATGCGCCCGCCAGCGCCGGTTCGCATCATGGAGCTCACTGCAGCGCTGCAGCACAGGAACGCGGTGACGAAATTGATCTCGACCTGCTGCATCAGGTCCGATCTCGTGGTCTCGCTCACCGGCGCCATCGCGAACCCGCCGACGACATGGATCGAAGCCCACAGCTGCGGCACGGCGTCGTAGAGCCTGGCGACGTCCTCCTCCCGCGTCAGCTCGATATCGGCCAGGAGCTCGACCCGGGCATGATTGCGCAATGAAAAGCGTTCGGCCTCGTTGACGTCGATGTAAGGCACGTGGCAGACCGCGCCGGCCTCGATCAAGGCGCCAACCACGGCCGAGCCGAGCGCCCCGGTTCCGCCGGTGACGACGACATGGCGGCCGCGATAATCCACCGGCGCCTCCCTGGTGCGTACACATCATCGTCCGCTGCCCGGCCGATGCAAGCCCCGCACCCCCCTCGGATGCCGCCCATGGGGCATGACGAGAAGGTCCGAACGCCTTGAGCGCAGGCGCCACCCCGCGGCATGCTGGCGTGAAAGGAATTCAGCGGGCATGACCGACTTCGATCTCGCCATCGTCGGTGGAGGCATCAATGGCACCGGCATCGCACGCGATGCCGCCGGCCGCGGGCTGCGCGTTCTTCTGCTCGAGCAACATGATCTCGCCTCCGGCACGTCGTCGGCCTCCACCAAGCTGATCCATGGCGGATTGCGTTATCTCGAGCGGGGCTGGTTCCGCCTTGTGCGCGAGGCGCTCGTCGAACGCGAGGTGATGCTGCGCATGGCGCCGCACCTCATTCGGCCGATGCGTTTCGTGCTGCCGACCGAACCGGGGATGCGTCCCGCCTGGATCTTGCGCCTTGGGCTCTTCGTCTACGACCATCTCGGCGGGCGCAAGATTCTTCCGCCGACCCGCACCCTCGATCTCGTCCATGATCGGATCGGCGCCCCGCTAAAGCCGTCCTACCAGCGCGGCTTCGAATACTCCGATTGCTGGGCGGACGACGCGCGCCTGGTCGCGCTCACTGCGCTCGATGCGGCCGAGCGTGGCGCAGTGGTTCGCACCCGAACCCGATGCATCGGCGCCGAGCGGAGCGAGGCATGGCGACTGATGCTCGAAGTGCGCGGTCGGCGCGACATCGCCACCGCCCGTGTTCTCGTCAACGCCACCGGACCATGGGTCAAGCAGTTCGCCGAAAGCGTGCTGCGCGCGCCCGCAGCTGTTCCAGTGCGGCTCGACAAGGGCAGCCACATCGTCGTGCGCCGCCTGTTCGATCACGATCGCGGCTACATCTTTCAAACGCGGGACGCCCGCTTCGTGTTTGCACTTCCTTTCGAGCGCGAATTCACGCTGATCGGGACGACGGATCGAGGCTTCACCGGCGATCCGTCGGGGGTCGAGGCGAGCGCGGAAGAAATCGCCTACCTCTGCGGTGCGGCTAGCCGGTATTTCCGCGCCTCGATCTCGCCGTCCGATGTGGTCTGGTCGTTTTCCGGCGTCCGCTCGCTCTACGACGACGGCTCGCGAAGGGCGCAAGACGTGACCCGCGACTACGCCTTGACGCTCGATGCACGACCCGGGGCGGCGCCGCTGTTGTCCGTCTTCGGCGGCAAGATCACGACCTATCGGCGTCTCTCCGAGCATGCGCTGGACCGTCTGGCCGAGATCATCGCGGCGGGACCGGCGTGGACCAGGGATTCGCATCTGCCGGGCGGCGAATTCCCCCACGACGGCGTCGAGTCGCTGGTGGCGAGTACCCGACGATCGCGGCCGTTCCTGAGCGAAGGGCTCGCGCGGCGTCTCGTGAGTGCCTACGGAACCCGCGTCGACCGTGTGCTCGGGGCGGCACGTCGGATGGAGGACCTCGGACCCTGCCTGGGCGCAGATCTCACGACGGCGGAGGTGCGCTATCTGATGGAGCGGGAATGGGCGCAGAGCGAGGACGACGTGCTGTGGCGCCGCAGCAAGCTCGGTTTGCGATTTTCGTCGGAAGAACGGGAGCGCCTGGCGAGGTTCATGGCCGCCGCAATCGGAGCCGGCGCCTGAGCTCTACCTTCGCGCTTGGTTGTTCTGCTCGTTTGCGAGGACGGATCTGGCGCCGGTTGTCGATCATCTGTTATCTGTCTCACGCTGCACCTCGGCTCTCCGACCACCGTCATGGACTACCTCCTCGCCATCGATCAAGGCACCACCTCGACTCGTGCGATTCTGTTCGATGCCGCGCTGACGCCGATCGCGAGCGCGCAGCAGGAGCTTACCCAGATCTATCCTGCGCCCGGCCTGGTCGAGCACGATCCCGAGGAGATCTGGTCGACGACGCTCGCGACGGTACGCGCGGCCATCGCCAAGGCCGATGCCGGGGCCAAGGACATTGCTGCGCTCGGCATCACCAATCAGCGTGAGACCGCGATCATCTGGGACCGGGCGACCGGCCAACCCATCCACAATGCCATCGTCTGGCAGGACCGGCGCACCGCCGACGCCTGCGCGGCGCTGCGTCAGGCGGGGCAGGAGCCGCTGGTCGCAGCTCGCTCCGGGCTCCTGCTCGATCCTTATTTCTCCGCAACCAAGATTGCCTGGATCCTCGATCACGTCGAGGGAGCGCGCGCGGCGGCAGGGAGCGGACGACTCGCCTTCGGCACCGTGGACAGCTTCCTGCTATGGCGGTTGACCGGCGGCAAGGTGCACGCCACCGACGTGACCAATGCCGCCCGCACGCTGCTGATGGATATCAGTCGCGGCGCCTGGGACTCGAGCCTGTGCGAATTGTTCGACGTTCCCGCGGCCCTGCTGCCGGAACCGCGCGACTGTGCGGGGGAGTTCGGGACCACTGACCTGTTCGGGGGGACGATGCGCATTCTGGGAGTGGCCGGCGACCAGCAGGCCGCCACCATCGGGCAGGGCTGCTTCGAGCCGGGAATGGTGAAATCGACCTACGGTACCGGATGTTTTGTGCTGCTCAATACCGGAGACCAGCTGGTTGCATCGCACAACCGGCTGCTCACGACGATCGCCTACCAGTTGGCCGGCAAGCGCACCTACGCGCTCGAAGGCGCGATCTTCATTGCCGGCGCCGCGGTGCAATGGCTGCGCGACGCGCTCGGCGTGATCAGCGCGGCGCCGGATGTGAACGCGCTCGCGGCGGCGGCCGATCCCGCCGAGCAGGTCTACCTTGTTCCGGCCTTTGTGGGCCTCGGCGCACCGTGGTGGGACGCGCAGGCACGCGGGGCCTTGTTCGGCCTCACCCGCAAGTCGGGTGTCGCCGAGCTCGCACGCGCGACCCTGGAAGCGGTGGGCTACCAAACCCGTGATCTGCTCGAAGCCATGCAGGCGGACTGGCCGGCGGCGCGAGCCGATACCGTGTTGCGGGTCGACGGCGGAATGGCGGCGAGCGACGCCACCATGCAATTCGTAGCCGACATCCTGGCGGCACCGGTCGACCGCCCGCGGGTAATGGAGACCACCGCGCTCGGAGCCGCCTATCTTGCCGGCTTGGCCGCGGGCCTGTGCCCGGATCTGCCGGGCTTCGCCGCCATGTGGAAACGCGAGCGGCGCTTCGAGCCGCGGATGGACGCGGCGACTCGCGCACGCAAGTGGGCGGGGTGGCACGACGCGGTGACCCGTACGCTGAGCGAACGGTGACGGTTACGGTCGAGTTCGCTTTCGGCGGATCAACGCGCCGGCGCCAGGGGCGCATGGCCCGAGAGCTTGGCGAATTCCGCCTGCCGGGCAGTTTGGCTGCGCATGAATTCGGCAAATTTCTCCGGCGTGTTGTCGGACGGCGCCGTCATGCCGAGCGCGTCCATCCGCGTGCGAAACGTCTCGGTCTGAATGACCTCGTTGAGGTGCCTGTTCAGGTAGGCGATGATCGGCCCCGGTGTCTTTACGGGTGCGGCGAGGCCGACAAAGCCCCTGTGGTCGAAATTCGGAAAGCCCAGCTCGCCCATGGTCGGCACCTCGGGCCAGGCCGCAATCCGATGCGAGCCGGCAACCGCAAGCGCGCGCACCTTGCCGTCGTCAGCCAGAGGCTTGGCCTGGGAATAGAACGCGAAAACGCCCTGGATCTCGCCGACCGCCGCCACGCTGCGGGCCGCCTCGCCGGACCCGCGATAGGGCACCCCGACAATCGCGGTATTGGCCATAGAATTAAGCTGGGTCAGCGCGATCGCAGGCGAAGTGGCGGGGCCGGACGTGCCGAAGCTCACCTTCTTCGGGTTCGACTTCGCGTCGGCAATGAGCTCGGCAAGGGACTTGTATGGCAGCGCCGCGTTGATGATGAGGACGAGCGGGGGCCCTTCGACGATCATCCCGATCATGGCAAAGTCACTGACGGCGCTGTAGGGCACCGGGATGTAGTGAAGGTTCTGCGTGTCGGCGAGGGAATTTGCGAGCAGCGTGTATCCGTCCGGCTCTGCCCGCGCAGCGTAGTTGCCGCCGATGACGCCCGACCCGCCGGGCTTGTTCTCCACCACGACGTTCTGGCCGATACGCTCCTGCATCATCGCACCCACCACGCGGGCGGGAACGTCGGTCAAGCCGCCCGGCGCGAACGGCACGACGAAGGTGATCGTGCGGTTCGGATAGGTCTGCGCGTGCGCGCCCATGGCCAGCGCCATGCCGACAAGAATGGTCACGAGCAAAGGTGGGCAGCACCGCCAACGGATCATCATGTGTGTCGCTCCCACAATTCCCGTACTGTGCGCCTTCGGTTGAGGTCGGCGTACTGTCGAGCCCGGTCGGGACCCACTCAACATGATCCCCGCCTGATCTGGAATGGTAGCAATTCTGCGGATTTCTCGGTAGACGAAAATCGGCGCGGCGGGCTGCCGACAATTCGAGCGCCGTGCGGCTGTCTTGCCCAGGCGATGCTCGCTAACCCGGTCGATGCAGATGACCGCTCTGCAGTGCTCGAGATGGTCGGGAGGAGAGGGCTCGATGGCTGACACGAAGACGTCGATCGTGGCGCCGTTGCTTCCCGTCGAGCTGGGGGCGGGAAAAGTCCGATTTGCGCAGGGTACGAAGGCCGGACGGTGGGTGTTCGCCACCGGGCTCATGGCGCAGGATTTCGTCGATGGAATCGCGTCCGATGTGCTGGCAGAGCACGCGCCGCACGCCGATCTTCCGAAGCGGGAGAAGGAGGCCGCGCGCATCTTCGAGAACCTGGACGCGGTGCTGCGCGCTGCCGGGACGAACCGCGGTAACCTGGTTCGCACCGACCAGTACTATACCACAGTGAAAGCAGTGCCGCCCTACCAGGCGGTCCGGCGCGAGTTCTTGCGCGGGAGGATTCCACCCTCGACGTCCATAGCCCAGAAGAGGCTGCTGTTGCCGGGAGCCGACATGACCGTGCAGGCGGTCGCCGTTATGCCCGACAGCGGGCTCGAACCGCATCATCTGGTGCACGAACAGCTGAAGGGCCGCCCCACGTCCGGCTATTCTCCAGCTGTGACCTGCGGCGACTTCATTTTCATCCCGGGCGTCACGGCGATGGCGGTCGGCGATGAGCCCAGACGCAACGGTATTGCTGAAGCGGCTCTTATGACTCCAGGTGCGCAATGGGGCGGCCAGCCGATCAAGCTCGAGGCCGAGTTCATCATCACGAAACGGATCGTGCCCTCTCTTCAACTCGCGGCGGCGGGCCTCGAGGACGTCGTCCATGCCCAGGTCTACTTGACGGACCCGGAGGACTACTCCGCCTTCAACGAGGTCTGGGCGCGGCATTTCGGGAAAGCGGGACCGGCCCTTTCCATCATTCCCTGTATCGAGCATGGCCTGGCTCCGCGTGACGGCAAGATCGAGATCAATGTTCTGGCGGTGAAGCCCGGTGGAGAGTCGAAGAAGCAGCACATCGACGCCGACGTCGCGACCGCATTTCGATATCAGCCACAAGCCGTGCGCGCAGGAGATCTGCTGTTCATTTCCGGAATCATGGCGATCGACCGGGACGGGTTGGTAGGTGCGGCGAGGGTGGATCCTCGGCAGCCTTGGTTCTCCTCGGCGGTGGAGGAGCAGGCCGCCTGCATCATCGACAATGTCGCAAGGCTGTGCGAGGCGGCAGGAACGTCGATCCTGAACGTCGTGCGCGTTCAGCAGTTTCATACCGATATTCGAGACTTCTATCCAGCCTACAAGGTCTGGGAGCGCCGGCTGGGACGTCCGCTGCCATTCTCGGCGATTGAAGTGCCGGCACCTCTGCCGGTTCCCGACGCCACTGTGCTGATGGACATCTGGGCCCATGTCCCTTGATCGGTGGCCGCGTACCGGCTGACACCCTCCGTTCCGGACCATGGAGTAAACGGCGGCTTTTCGGCGCGAAAAGGCTCCGATCTGTGATGGCCATCACAGATCGCGGGCGGCAGCGAGGCTAGGGTCGATGTCGTCAAGACATCGCGGTCGAGCTCGACCCGAGAGGAAGGGAGAATTCGGATGCGGATAATCGGCTTGTTCGTAGTGGCCGCCATTGGTGTCTTCATCGCGACGGGCATTGGAGTATGGGCGGCGTCGTCCACCCACGCGCGCGTCGAGCTTGCGCGGGATGCTCGCATCAGCCCGACGCAGGCAAGAGACTTGCCCGCTGAGCGGGTGGTCGACCTCTCGGCGATATTCGAGTGAATTGCCCACCGGCTTCCTTATGACCTGGGGGATGAAACCGAAGCCAACGCGATCGCGATCGTCGCGTGCCACTGATCCCGGCTACAGCTTCTGCGACCCACCGGTCGGAACCTTTCGCGCAATTCCTTGCGCGGATATTTCAATCTCCTCCAGGGTCGCCTACGATCTCAATCTCGCGCGCGACCTGTTGTGGCGTGCCCCGTAGTGATTGCTGCGCCAGCTAGCGACGCCTGCAGCGCGGCAACCATCTGGCCATAGCGGGGGAGCCGGCCCCGCGGCCGAGGTGCGCCCCTGAGCGACGAGATCGAGCGGCAACCACGCCGAGTCCCACTTTTGTCGAACATGCGTTAGCGTGGCGCCATGGACGGCGCCGCCTCCAGCAACGATCGGAGTGTGCGAAACGCCCGCGGAGGGTTTGCGCCGTGGAGCGATCCCGCCGTCCGCCCGCTGGTGCGATTCGACGGTGTGAGCAAGCGCTTCTCGTCGGTTGCCGCCCTCGAGCGTGTGTCGCTCGACATCTATGCTGGCGAATTCTTTGCGCTGCTCGGTCCTTCGGGTTGCGGTAAGACCACGCTCCTGCGCCTTCTCGCCGGATTCGAGATGCCGGACGAAGGGCGGGTTCTGCTCGACGGCGAGGATCTGGTGCCGGTGCCACCGCATCGCAGACCGGTCAACATGATGTTCCAGAGTTATGCGCTGTTTCCTCATCTCACCGTCGAAGGCAATGTTGCGTTCGGGCTCAAGCAGGAGGGCCTGCCCAGATCAGAGGTGGCGGCGCGCGTCGCGGAAATGCTGGCCGTGGTCAAGCTGGAAGGCCTCGGCGATCGCAAGCCGCACCAGCTTTCCGGCGGCCAGCGCCAGCGCGTCGCGCTTGCCCGCTCGGTGGCGAAGCGCCCGCGCGTGCTTCTGCTCGACGAGCCGCTCGCGGCACTCGACAAGAAGCTGCGCGGGGAGACGCAGTTCGAGCTGATGCACCTGCAGGAGAAGCTCGGCCTCACCTTCGTCATCGTCACGCACGATCAGCAGGAGGCGATGACGGTCGCCGACCGCATCGGCGTGATGGACCGCGGCCGGCTGGTCCAGGTCGCCACTCCCCCGGAAATCTACGAGCAGCCGAACTCGCGCTGGGTGGCAGACTTCATCGGCGACGTGAACCTGATCGCGGGTAAGGTGGTTCAGGCGGACGTGGAAGGAACGGTGGTCGCGAGTGCGGAGGCGGGGCGGCTGCGATCCCGGTCGCAGATCGAATGCACACCAGGCGATACCGTGTGGGTCGCACTGCGCCCCGAGAAGCTGAGCATCGCGCGCGAACCGCCGGTCGAGGTCGAGGAGAACTGCGCTGCTGGGCAAGTCGCGGACATCGGCTATCTCGGCGACCTCTCGATCTACCAGGTGCGGCTCGACAGCGGATTCGTGATGAAGGCGGCCGTCGCCAACATGACGCGACTGATCGAGCGCCCGATCGGATGGGATGACCGCGTGTGGCTTACCTTCACACCGGATGCGGTCATGGTTTTGACACGATAGCCGAGGCGGTACGTGAACACGGCAACCGGCAGAAGCGGATCATGGGCACGGCGACTCGTCGTGCTGATCCCCTATTTCTGGCTCCTGGCCTGCTTTCTCGTCCCCTTTCTGATCGTTGTGAAGATCAGCCTGTCGCAGATTGCGATCGCGCAACCGCCCTACACGCCGGTGCTCGATCTTGCTGGCGGCTGGGTCGCGCTCGAGCAGTTCCTTGCGGCGCTCTCGATCGAGAACTACGCCTTCATCGTCTCGGACTGGCTCTATGTCGCGTCCTATTTCAAGAGCCTGGAGGTCGCCGGCGTCTCCACCCTGCTGCTGCTGCTGATCGGCTTCCCCATCGCCTTGGGGCTCGCACGTGCCCCGCGGCGCTGGCAGCCTGCGCTGTTCATGCTGGTGGTGCTGCCGTTCTGGACATCGTTCCTGATCCGCATCTACGCCTGGATCAGCATTCTTCAGCGCGACGGGTTCCTCAATCAGGTCCTTCTCGTGCTCGGTATTGTCGAGCAGCCGCCCGTCTGGCTGTCGACCGATACCGCCGTCTACATCGGTATCGTCTATTCCTATCTGCCGTTCATGGTGCTGCCGATCTATGCCACGCTCGAGAAGATGGACGAAACGCTCATCGAGGCTGCTGCCGATCTCGGCTGCCCGCCCTGGAAGGCATTCTGGCTGGTCACGCTGCCCTTGTCGCTTCCCGGTGTGATCGCAGGTGCGCTGCTCTGCTTCATCCCGATCATGGGCGAATTCGTTATTCCCGATCTGCTCGGAAGCTCGCAGAGCATGATGATCGGCCAGACACTGTGGACCGAGTTCTTCACCAACAAGGACTGGCCGGTGGCGTCCGCGGTTGCGGTCGTGCTGCTTTGCCTCCTGGTTCTGCCGATCGTGCTCTATCAGCACATGCAGACCCGCGATCTCACGCGAGGCTCCTGATTCCATGCGCAGGGCGTCCTGGTTCAATATCGGCTCGCTCGCGCTCGGGCTCGCCTTCCTCTACTTGCCGATCGTCATTCTGGTCGTCTTTTCCTTCAATGCGTCGCGGCTGGTCTCGGTGTGGGGCGGCTGGTCGACACGCTGGTACGTCGAGCTCATGAACAACCGTGCCATGCACGAGGCCGCCTGGGTGACGCTGCGCATTGCCATTCTCTCGGCAACGGCATCGACGGTGCTCGGGACTCTGGCGGCGGTGGCGCTGGTGCGCTTCGGTCGTTTCCGGGGGCGAGTATTGTTTTCCAGCATGGTCTACGCCCCGCTAGTCATGCCCGAGGTGATTACCGGGCTTTCCCTCCTGCTGCTGTTCGTTGCCCTCGGCATCGATCGCGGCTTCTGGACCATTGCTGTCGCCCACGTCACGCTGACCACTTGCTTCGTCGCCGTCGTGGTGCAGTCGCGGCTGTTGAGCTTCGACACCAGCCTGGAGGAGGCGGCGATGGACCTCGGATGCCCGCCGCTCAAGACGTTCTTGACCGTGACCCTGCCTTTGATCGCGCCTGCGCTGGCCGCGGGCTGGATGCTCGCGTTCACGTTGTCGCTCGACGATCTGGTGCTGGCGAGCTTCACCACCGGGCCCGGCGCCACCACGCTGCCGATCCGGATTTATTCGGAGATCCGGCTCGGCGTGAAGCCCGAGATCAACGCGGTTTGCACGATCGTGATCGCGGTCGTTGCCGTCGCGATCGTCGGGGCCTCCCTGCTCGCCAAGTTCCACGACGTCGCCCGTTCGACGGCAAGGGATTGAGCGCATTCGGCAGCCCGCACGCGATCCGGATCGCGCGGGCGATCGAGACTTCAGCAGAGGCTTCCGGGTACGGAGACGCGGGGGACGATCTACGGAACGTCACTCTACGTTACGCTGCACAGCGCTCGCGTCGCAATTCACCAATGGCGCCGTTTGCGAGCCGCCACAAGTCGCGCTCCCCGTTCTGGGCGAGACGTGCGAGGCCGCTCGACAACCGAGTCCGCAGTTCGTTCAAATCCGCATGCGCAAGCATCGGGTCGCTCTTGACGAACTGCCATGACTTGGCAAACGCCAAATCGACCAGATCAGCAATTTCGGAATCGAGAGTTGCGTCATCCACCATCATGCCACGCACTCCTCGTCTCTCTGGACTGGGATAATTCACGGAGTTTGGGAGGAGTCCAGCACGCAATTGCATAGTGCGCCGCAATAATATGGTGCGCTGCAGTGTGGTGCGGTGTCCGTTGGCGATGTGCCGCTGTCGGCAAGCGCCTTCAGGTCGGACGGTGGCCGCCTGTGTGGATCCAATCCTCAACGGTGCCAAGCCGAGCGAGCTGCCGATCTAGCATCCACGACACTTGAGCTGCTGCTCAATCTCAAGACGACCTCTCGGGCGGCATGCGCCAGCGCGTCTCGCTCGCTCGCGCGCTCGCGGTCGATCCCACGATCCTGAAATGGCGGACCGTATCCTCGTTCTCGAGGCGCCGGCACATGTGATCCTGGAAGTGCGGCCGACTGCACATGACGTGCCGATGCGGCACGCGCGGTGGAGCTGCACCGCCGAATTGCCGCCGCGATGGGCGAAGATGGCGAAGCGGCTGCCACACAATGATGCGGGCGTTCGCAGAAAGTCCTCGACGAGGATGACGATTGTTTCGGCGATTTCGCACCGCACGCACGGTGCGAGAAGGAGGGCCGCCCTCGCGCTATCTTGGCGGTCGAGTGCTCGTGCTACCTGCGATCGTGCGGTGGGGCTGCCGGCTCGGCGTTGGCCGGGTCGGTTTCCGCTTCCGCCGGGCGCTCCTCCGAAGAGGCGCCCGTCATTGCCGCTCCGCCTTCCGCCGGTGACGGGGCGGCGGACCCCGTCGGTGCAGCCCCGGTCAGTCGTTCGATCGCCGAGCGCACCGCGTCACGCGCACCGCGATCGCGGACCGCGTCCAGCAAGGGCGCGGCCGCCCCCGAGCGTTGAATGCGGCTCTGCGGGTCCGGCAGCATGATCGGGTCGTCCCAGGGACCCTGGATCATGAAAGGCAGCTCGAAGCCCGATATGGCCGCACTTGTGCCCAGAATTCTCGACAGCAAACTGGCGGTTCCCCTCAGATCGAGCTCGCGTGCAGGCACCGAGGCCGAACCGCTCAGGGTCAGACCGACCGCGGGGCCTTCCATGCGGGCGTCCTCGACACTCGCCACCCCATGGGTGATTTTCAGGTTGACCCGCAAGGTCTCGTATGGCGTTTTGCCGGTGCGGAACTCGCCTCCACCCGTAAGGGGCCTTCGTTCGATGCGCCGGAGCAATTGCTCGACATTGAAGCCGGTGATTGCGCCTTTGCGGCTGCTGAGGCTCGCCGTGCCGTTCAACGCCTTGGTCAGGTCATGAACGCTGCTGCCGGAGCTCTCGATTGCGAACCCGAGATTGCCTTTGCCCTCTAGCTTTCGAATGCCGAACATCTCGCCGAGACATTGCTCGAGATCGACGTCGGCGAATTGTAGCTGTGCGTTGAAGTCCGCACCCGACCTGGATTTCGCCAGCCCGAAGGTGCCCTTGACCACGCCGCCGAAGGCCTGCGATTCTCCGACCGCGACCGTCAGGCTGCCGCCCCGAAGATTGGCTGCGATTGCTGTTCGCCCGAGCTTGGCATTCGCCACGTTCACGCGCCCCGCGGACAATCTGAGATCGATGTCGATGCCCCCGAGGCCCTCAAGGGCAATTGGTCTGCTGTCCCATCCCCGCTCGCCGCTGGTGAGCAGACGGACGGTCGACACATAGGGCGTCAGATCGAGCTTTTCGGATGCGAGCGTCCCTTGCAGTGTTTGCCGTCCGTCGAAGGTGAGCACGCCTTCGCCGGTATTGCCGTCGACCTCTATATTGACTCCGGAGAGCGAGATCGTTCCCCCGACCACATTGGTCTGGGCCTTGAGCGCGAAGCGTCCGAAGCCCCCTCCGGGCGGCGGGTGTTGGCCGACCCATCGCATCGTGTCTCGCAACGATACGGCGTCGGCCGCCAGCGTCCCCTCCATCTTGAGGGTAGGGCGGTGGCTGATATACCCGTCGAAGCCGAGCTTGAAGGGTGCCCCAGCGAGTTGAATCTTGAGTCCGGACTTCTCCCCCTGCAGCGCTGCCACGAAATCGGTGAAGCTGAAGGTGGCGTCGATCGGCTTGTAGTTCCAGGTGAACCGTCCGGTGGCAGCGAAGCTTTTCGAGATCGACGGCCAAGCCAGCGCGAAATCGACGTCCGAAAGCGTCTCGACGATCCTGTAGGCTTCGTCGCGCAGGATGATGGTCCCACCTTCGATCCGGATTTCCGAGAACGAGGGGGTGGAATTCGGGGCTGGGCTTGAGGTTGCGCGCCAGCGTCTCGATGTGGCCGGACCAATTCGAGCTGCGGTCTGCGTTGAATATGATTGCGATGGTGGGGCGAACGAGCGATACGTCTGCGATCTCGATGCGCCCGATCAGGAACGGAAAGAAGCGCAGGCGTGCGACCACTTGCTCGGCCGTGAGCGCCGGCGCACCGGTCCGGTTGTCGCTGAGACTGACGTCCTCGAACCTCACCGTGCCGGTCGGGAACAGTGACACCGAGACGCCGCCCCGCAGCACCGGATCGAGCCCGGTGACGGCGCGAATTTCCGCTTGGACGGCGTTGCGCACCGCCTCGGCCGGCATCAAAAATGGTAGGATCAGCAGAATACCAACCGCGACGACCGCCATGGCCCCCGCGGCAATTCCAAGGCGCTTCATGCCAACGGCCGCGATCACGACCCGACTTTCTCGTACCTCACCGGCGACGCCGGGGCATTACACAGGGAATGGAAGCTGCGATCCTGGCAACCCCGCCGTCTAGAGGTTTGCAATCGCTCTGTGACGCTTTCGTGGCCGTTTGCGCCGGCTTGCCATTCCCTGCAGCCCATCGACGCTACAGCGAATTCGCAACGTTGTAATGGGCCTCGGTCTTGCCGCGGATCTCGTCGAGCGTCGAATCGGGTGCGATCTCGATCAGGGTCATGCCGTCGCCACTCTTCTTGTCGATGGTGAAGACGCCAAGATCGGTGATCACCATGTCGACGACGCTTGCGCCGGTCAGCGGCAGGGTGCAACGCTTGAGCAGCTTGGGCTCGTTCTTGGCCGAGTGCTCCATGACGACGACGACCTTCTTCACTCCGGCCACGAGGTCCATGGCACCGCCCATGCCTTTCACCATCTTGCCCGGGATCATCCAGTTGGCGAGATCGCCGTTCTCCGCAACTTGCATCGCGCCCAGAATTGAAAGATCGATGTGTCCGCCGCGGATCATGGCGAAACTGTCGGCCGAGGAAAAATAGCTGGTCGTCGGGATCTCAGTGATCGTCTGCTTGCCGGCATTGATCAGATCGGGGTCCTCCTCGCCCTCGTAGGGGAAGGGACCGAACCCCAGCATGCCGTTCTCGCTCTGCAGCTGCACGCTCATTCCTTCCGGGATGTAATTCGAGACCAGAGTCGGGATGCCGATGCCGAGATTGACGTAGAAGCCGTCGCGCAATTCCCGCGCGGCGCGCTCGGCCATCTGCTCGCGTGTCCAGGCCATCAGAGTTTCTCCTTTGCTGGTGCGGTCGCGCTTGCGCGTTTGCGGGTCGTGCGCTGTTCGATGTGCTTCGTCGCATTGGGCACATGCACGATGCGCTTCACGAATACGCCGGACGTGACGATGTGGTCGGGATCGATTGCGCCGGGTTCGACCAGATGCTCGACCTCGGCTACGGTCACCTTGCCAGCAGTCGCTATCATTGGATTGAAGTTGCGCGCGGTCTTGCGGTAGACTAGGTTGCCTTCGGTATCGCCCTTCCAGGCGTGCACTATGGAGAGATCGGCGATCAGCCCGCGCTCCATGACATAGCGCGCGCCGTCGAACTCGCGTTCCTCCTTGCCCTCGGCGATCAGCGTGCCAGCGCCGGTCCTTGTGAAGAAGGCGGGGATCCCGGCGCCGCCGGCCCGGATGCGCTCGGCGAGCGTGCCCTGCGGGTTGAATTCGATCTCGAGCTCGCCCGCAAGGTATTGCTGCGCGAAGGTCTTGTTCTCCCCGACATAGGACGAGACCATTTTCTTGATCTGCTTGCTGTCCAGCAGAATGCCGAGACCGACGCCGTCAATCCCGGCATTGTTGGAGACGACAGTCAGATTCTTGACGCCGGACTCGCGGATGGCCCGGATCAATGTTTCGGGGATGCCGCAAAGCCCGAAGCCGCCGGCCATGATCAGCATGCCGTCCTGCAACAGGCCGGCGAGTGCGGCCTTGGCGTCGGGATAGACCTTCTTCATGTGCGCCCCGCTTGGATTTGGACCGACGGCGCAAGGCACGAGGGCCTCGGACCGTCAGCTGCCGAAATTTTCTACCGCGCTGCGGCAAAGCCCGCAACAATCGCAGCGATGTGGTCTCGCCGGCAACCCGCTCAGTTCTCTCCGCGCCCGATCATGGTCGCCATGTCCGAATACCGGCTCATCAGGATGACCGGGAGGACGCCGAAAGCCACGATGATGAGGGCGGCCAGGGAACCCTCCTCGAAATTGCCGCGGGTCGCGAACTGGTAGATGTAAGTCGAGAGCGTCTCGACGTTGAGCGGGCGCAACAGCAGCGTCGCCGGCAGCTCCTTGAGGCAATCGACGAAGATGAGGAGCGCGGCTCCCAGGATGGCGGGCCGGGCGAGCGGCAGATGAATGGTGCGCATCAGTTTCGCCGGTCCCGCGCCCAGCATGCGTGCCACCTCATCGAACTCCTGCGAGATGTGAGCGAATCCAGCTTGCGCGAATCCGATCGCGATGGCGAGGAAGCGGATGACATAGGCGATGGCCACGGCTGCCGACGAGCCCGCCAGCACGAGCCCGACGCCGTTTGCGCCGGCGACCCCGAGCAGGGCATTGATGCCCTCGTCCGCGAGCACGAGCGGCGACAACAGCCCCAGTGCCAGCACCGCGCCCGGCACGGCATACCCGATTGCAGCCACGTTCACGCTGGCCGCGATCAAGGGGTGCCTCAAGTGCCGCAGTGCCGCCACCGAGGAAAATCCCAACAGCAGCGTCATAGCGGTGGCGGTGGATGCGAGTGTGATGGTCGTGATTGCGTGACGGAACAGGTCGGTGTCGAAGCCCACCAGGAGGCCGCGGACGATCACCTCGCGAGCGAGGTATCCCGCCGGAAGCAGGAAGCCGAAGAGGACCGGAACGCCGCAAGCCATCGGCACGATCCATCGCACCGGGGCGCGAAGCGTCATTCGCGACGCGATGCGGGCGTCCTGCACCGAGACGGCGACGTCCACCCTCCGCCGGCCGAAACGCTCGAGGCCGATCAGCGCCGCCACGATCAACAGCACCAGACACGCCAACTGCGCTGCGCCCGCAAGACTTCCACGATTGAGCCAGGTGGTGAAGATCGCCAGCGTCAAGGTCTGCACGCCGAGATACTCACTCGCGCCGATGTCGTTCAACGTCTCGAGCAGGGCCAGCGCGACTCCGATGGCAATGGCCGGGCGCGCCAGCGGCAGGGTGATCCGCCGCGCCAGCTCCAACGGTCGGGCACCGAGTATTCGTGCGGCTTCGGTGAACAGCGTGCCCTGGGTCTGGAACATCGCGCGCGCCGCGAGATAGACGTAGGGGTACAGCACCAGACCGATAACGATGATTGCGCCTCCGAGCGAGCGCACGTCAGGAAACCAATAGTCGGCGACGGATTGCCAACCGAACAATGCGCGCAATGCCGTTTGCACGGGTCCGAGCGCGTCGAGGATATCCACATAGACGTAGGCCACGATGTAGGTCGGGATCGCGAGAGGCAGTGGCAGCAGCCAAGCCAGTGTATCGCGGCCCGGAAAATCAAAGGCGGTGACCGCCCAGGCCGTGCCGACGCCCAGGATAATCGTGACGGCGGCAACGCCGGCGAGGAGCAATACGGTTTGCTCGAGTGCCGTCGGGATCACATAGCGCGCCAAGTGGCCCCAGAGATCGCCGGTCTCTCCGAGAGCGACGAAAATCAGGCCCATGAACGGCGCGAGCACGAGCAGCGCCGACACCGCCGCGATCGCGCCGACGGCAGCCGGCGCGATTTGCCAAGCAGAATGAGAACGGACCGGCCACCGATCCGGAGATGGCCGGCCCGCGGACCCGGCAGCGATCATCTGAGGCTCTGTTGCGCCTTGTCGTCAGGAATATCCTTCCTTTCGCCCCGCCGCCAGTGGCGGGAAGATGGGCATGGCGGGTCTCGCAGCCGGCCAATCTCGAGCTTGTGCGAGATCGGCATCGTCGAGTGGTCGAATCGCCCGAATCGTCAACCGGTCAGTTATCGAACCCGATCCTGTCCACCAGGTTCGCTGCCGCCTTCTTGTGCTCGGCGATCTTGGAGATAGGCATCGAGTTGGAGCTCAGCGGTCCGTAACCTGCAATGGTCGGATTGATCGCGATGCTGGCGCGTATCGGATACTCATAGTTCATGTCGGCATACATGTGCTGCGCTTTGTCGCCCACCAGCCATTCGATCAGCTTCATGGCGTTGGCCGTGTTGGGAGCGTACTTGGCGAGCGTCACGCCCGAGAGGTTCACGTGGGTGCCGCCGCCCTGGAAGGTCGGCAGGATGACCTTGGTGGCTTCTGCCCAGGCCTTCTTGTCGGCCTCCTTGTCGTGCATCAGCGCCCAGTAGTAGGTGTTGCCAATACCGAGATCGCACTTGCCGGCGGCGACGTCGCGCGCGGTCTCGCGGTCACCCCCCGAAGGCTTCTGCGCAAGGTTGGCCTTGAGTCCCCTCAGCCATTCTTCGGCCTTGGCTGTGCCCAGCTTGGCGATGACTGCGGCGAACAGCGCGTTGTTGTAGATATGTTGGCCGGAGCGGATGCAGATCTTGCCCTTCCACTTCGGATCGGCGAGCTCTTCGTAGGTAATGGCGTTCTGCTGGACGCGTGCCTTGGAGGCATAGACCACGCGCGCACGCATCGAGACGCCGTACCAATGCCCTTCGGGATCGCGGAATTGCGCCGGAACCGACTTGTCGAGCAAGTCCGATTTCATCGGCTGCGTGATGCCGGCCTGCACCGCGTCTTCCAGGCGGCCGATATCCACCGTGAGCAGCACGTCAGCCGGGCTGTTGGCCCCCTCGGTCTTGATGCGCTGCTCGAGGCCCGAGCTTGCGGAAATGACGTTGACCTTGATGCCCGTGTCCTTGGTGAAGGCATCGAACAGCGGTTGGATGAGCTTGCTCTCTCGATAGGTATAAACGTTGACCTCACCGGCTTGGGCAAGCGCACACCCGGCAGCTGCAACGATTGCGCCGGCGCCAATGGCAGCGCGCGCGAGAACGCCTGTGATATTCATTGCCATTTCCTCCACCTCGACGCGTGGCTCTGAGGTAGGGGCCAATGCTGCCGGCGTCAACTGAATTACACGTAAGTTCAATAACTTAGAAACGTTCCAGGGTATCCGTTGTCTGAAAGCGTTCGAAAACCGCCGCTTGCAGCCCGCAAGCTCGATCGCGTCATATCGACGTGCGGCCCGGTGGATCAGCGCGCGAGGGTGCGCGATGATGCGGAAAGCGATGCGATTTCGGCAATCAGCTTCTTTACGATGGCGCGCCCGAACGACTGGAAGTTCTCCGCCACCATCACGAATGCGCCCGGGCCGCCGATGACGTTGTCCCGATAGTATTTTTCCAGCCCGCCGGGTGGGTTGGTGTGCTCGGGGTTCCAGGGGATCGGCCGCTCGCTCAGGATCACCAAGCCATTGATGACCACCCCCTTGGCGACCACCTCGTCACGGGCGAGCTTAACGTCGCGGCCTGCGTTGTTGGTGCCGTCGCCGGAGACGTCGATAGTGCGGCGTCCTCCTTCGAACGGTGCGCGCGCCAGTTGGGCGGCCGCGAACTCGATGCCGCCGCTGATCGAGGTGCGGTCTGCGAACGAGCGCGGCAGCTCCAGGAGCTGATCGCCGAATTTGCGTGCCGCCCCCGGCCCGTTGATCAGGGTCCAGTCGATCACCAGCTTCTGCGCACCGAAGCCGGACCACTCGATGAAGCAGATGGCAATGCGCCCGTGCGGGCCGGACTTGATGGCGTCGAGCACATGTGGGTCCGAGATCGCCGAAGCGTAGCCCTCCCGCTGCAGCTGAAACTTCGGTTGATCCACGCTGCGGGAGACGTCGGAGGACAGCACGAGAAGAAGATCGACCTGCTCCGCAGCCAACGCGAAAGGTGTCGGGAACAGGACCAACACCGCAAGTGCCAGCCAGCATCGAATGAACCGGATCACGATAGTCTCCTCCATGACATCGTCTCCCGCCGATGTCGCACAGTTGATTACCGGCACCAGCATAACCGATTCCAGGCGGCACTTCGCGTGCAATGAGGGCTGTCTGCACAGGCGCGCTCCGACCGGTCCTCACCCCGCCTGCACCCGCAACGCAGGAAGGCGATCTCGACCCGTGTGCCCTCTTTCGGAGCACTCTTGAGGTGAACGCTAGTCGCCTGATTCAGCAAAATTGAAGGGATCTGTACCTTGAGGAAAGTGCAGGCACCGATACTCCGGTCCGCACATGAATCCATTCACTTTGGCCGAAGCTGCCGACGTGCGGCGGGTGGCCCTTCGCTAGCGCGTTGGTCAGCGGCAGGCTCAGCCTGCTACCGGCCGCCCCCCGCCCCTGCGCGCGCAAGTTGTAAGCGGCCGAAACGGCTCGAGCGGTTGCCAGGTCACTCCCGCCCGCAGCAGGACGATCGGCAGGCGGACTTGTAGGCTTCGTCACGCCGCGAGTTCGCGCATGATCGAATAGAGTGCCGACTGGCCTTCGAAGCCGATGCCGGGACGCTCGGACAATGCAAGATAGCCCGCTTCCAGCTGCGCGTCGTCGGCGAACCCGCCGAAGGCACCGAATACGCCCGGATAGGATTCGGCGCCTCCCAGGCCGAATTCCGCCGGTTATCGCGACCGACATCTGATTGCCGCCGTGAGGGAACAATGCGCTGCGCGGCCAACCCTCGCGCTCGAGCATTTCGACCGTGCGGCCGTATTGCACGATGCCATAGGCCTGCGGCGGATCGACCTGGATCACGTCATTACGATCCGGACGCAAGCCAGCGAACCTGACGAGATTTCGTACGTCTTGGGTGGAGAAGAGATTCTCGCCGGTGGAGAGCGGGGGTGCGTAGATGCTCGCAATCTCCGCGAGCAGCGCATAGTCGAGCGGATCGCAGGGCTCCTCGAACCAACGGAGCTGAAATGGTGCGAGTGCCTCGGCATAGGCGAGGGCCTCTTCGCGGTCGAACTTCGAGTTGGCATCGACTGCAAGCTGCGCGCCCGCGGGCAGAATCGACTTGACGGCCTCTACCCGTCGCTGGTCCTCGGTGAGCTTGAGGCCGCCGACCTTCATCTTCACCATGGTGTAGCCGGCATCGAGATGGCGACGCATCTCGTCCTGCAGGTCGCGGATGGTTTGACCCGGAAAATACCAGCCGCCACCCACGTAACAAAACACCTTCGTGGCGAGCTTGCCTGCGTTGTAACGCTCGGCCAGAACGCGATGTAGGGGTTTTCGTTCGATCTTGGCGACAGCATCCCAGATTGCGACCTCGATGGTCCCGATTGCGATCGATCGCTCACTGTGGCCGCCGGATTTCTCGCGCTGCATCATGATGACGAGGGCTTTCGCCGGATCGAAGTTCTCGCCCCTTTCATCCAGGAGGAGGTCCGGATCGGCGCGCAGGATCCGGGGGATCAAGCGGGCGCGCATCGTCGCGCCGCATGCGTAGCGACCGGTCGAGTTGAAGGAGAAACCGGTTACGGGCGCGCCATCGCGTACCACGTCGGTCAGCACGGCTACAACCGAGGTCGTCATCTCGGAGAAGTCGAAACTCGAATTGCTGATGCTCGAATTGAGCGGAATCGCGCATTCACGGATTTCGACGATACGCATCTGGCTTCATTCCTGGTATTTTCTGGTACATTGCGGTGGTCCGAAGTCGTGCCGTGGCGGGAGCGGATCGGGCTTCAGGCGTTGCCGTCTCGGCAGGAGTTCGCGGCAGCCATCCCTTCAGATCGGAACAGGAGTTGAACCATGGCTACCACCGATCGATTTGAGCTTCCCCCGGAAATGCGAGCGCTTGCGGAAAGAAGCGTGGAACAGGCTAGGCAGGCGTTCGATGGGTTCATTTCTGCAGCGCAGCACGCCGTCACGGCATTCGAAGGTCAAGCGGAGACCGCCCGAAAGGGGGCAAAGGATATCACTGAAATGGCAATGACCTTCGCGCAGCAGAACATCGCAAGCTCGTTCGAGTTGGCCCAGCAACTGGTGCGGTCGAAGGACGTCCAAGAGGTATTGCGGCTGCAGAGCGACTACGTCCGCAAGCAAATGGAGGTGCTCACCGAGCAGGCCCGCGTGCTCGGGGAAAGCACCGGCAAGGCCGCCGAGGATGCGGCGACGCCGCGGCGGTGATCCCTGCTGCTGTCCGGCGCCGGAGGTGGCGGTCAGGGCAGAGCAGGTCGATCGCAAAAAATGGCTGGTATAACTGATACTTACGTGCATCCAGTGGTTCTGTTGCATTGCACCAAAGCGAGTGATATTTTGCAGACAGCGACGGCCGTGCGCGTTCTCTGATCAGGAAGGCGCGTGCCGGACGTTTTCACCCCGGCACGGATCAGCCCCCGGGCATGAACCCCGTGCAAATTCCAACAATAAGCTCCAAAAGGATCCCTCCATGTCCGAGGCCACTGAAAGCAAGTCCAAGTTCAAGGCCACACCGGCCACATCCGACATGCCCAACTTCGAGCTGCCCAACTTCGAGATTCCGAAGATGGAAATCCCCACCGCGTTCCGTGAGCTTGCGGAAAAGAGCGTTTCGCAGGCCAAGGAGAATTACGAGAAGATGAAATCGGCCGCCGAGGAGGCGACCGACGTGCTCGAGGATGCCTATACCGCCGCCACCAAGGGCGCCTCCGATTACGGTCTCAGGGTCATCGAAGCGGCCCGCGAGAACACCAATGCGGCATTCGACTTCACCACCCGATTGATGACGGTCAAGTCGCTGGCGGAGATGGTCGAGCTTTCGACCGCGCATACGCGCAAGCAGTTCGAAGCGATCACTGCGCAATCCAAGGAGTTGGTCGCTATAGCGCAGAAGGTCGCGACCGACAGCGCTGAGCCCATGAAGGAGAGTTTCGGCAAGGTGTTCAAGAAAGTCGCTTGAACCGGCGTTCGCCCCCCAAGCGCGAAGCTGACGAAAGCCCGGGCAGCCTGCCCGGGCTTTGCTGTTGGCGGCAGGATTGGCTGCCGAGACCGGTGCAAGGTCGCGTCCGGGCTTGTCAAAGCCGAGCGGCGCACCTAGGTTGCGGCCGCTTCCGACGAGACGTGCAGCTGTAGCTCAGTTGGTTAGAGCGCTTGGCTGTGGACCAAGAGGTCGGTGGTTCGAGTCCACCCAGCTGTACCAGTCGCTCATTCGACCACCGTTGCGATTTCCCGACATTCAGGCGCTGCGTGTCGCGACGAAGCGCGCGGCGGCCTTGAGCACCTCGCCATCGCTCCCGAATGGGGTGAGGGCCGACTGCGCCTCGGCGATCAGCCCATCGAGTCGGCGTCTCGCCGCCGCGGGTCCGAGGACGCGGACCAGCGTCGCTTTGTGTGCCGCTGCATCCTTGCCGGTTGCCTTTCCCACCGTTGCCGGATCGCCTTCCAGGTCGAGCAGATCGTCGGCGATCTGAAAAGCCTCGCCGACCGCCGAGCCGTAGCGTTCGAGGGCCCACCAGCGACTCTGATTGGCCTTGCCCAGGATTGCGCCGGCGAGACAGCCAAAGCGCAGGAGCGCGCCGGTCTTCATCGCCTGTAAGGTCTTGACGTCCTGCTCCACGAGCGCGGGCGGCGAGGCCTCGAAGCGCCCTTCCGCCGCGAGGTCGAGCATCTGCCCGCCCACCATTCCCCCGAGGCCGGCCGCGCGCGCGAGCGACGAGATCAGCCCGAGACGCACTTCGGCATCGGGATGAGTTTCCGGTCGAGCCAGGATGTCGAACGCGAATGTAAGCAGGCCGTCGCCTACCAATATCGCGGTTGCCTCGTCGAACGCCCGGTGCGCGGTCGGGCGGCCCCGCCTGAGGTCGTCATTGTCCATTGCGGGCAGATCGTCGTGCACCAGTGAATAGCAATGCACGCATTCCAGGGCGGCCCCCGCCATCAGGGAGCTTTGACGGGGCACATTGAACAGTGCGGCGGACTCGACCACGAGGAAGGGTCGCAAGCGCTTGCCGCCGCCGAGGCTGGAATAACGCATGGCTTCGAGCAGCCGAGCCGGACGGGCATGCTCGCCATCGGCGGCGATCGACGTGAGCAGACGATCAAGGAGGGCTTCGGTATCGTGGGCAACGCGCGCCAGGCGGTCCTGGAAGACCGGCTCGATATCGGTGCCCTTCCTTGCAGGTTCGATGCGCGCCATGCTTCCCGCCATCCGACCACGCCAATCTAGCAAGGGTCTCCGCTCCGTCCAACTTTTCCTAGCGCAATCCATTGAATATGTTGATTTGTTTCTGCGGGAACGGTTACGACGGCGGGGCCGCCGGCGGGTTGTCGTGAAGAGCAGCGGAGGTAGTGGTCGGGCGTGATCGCCGAGGTGGTTTCTGGGGTCGCTCTTGCGGTTTGGCTCTATCTGCTGTTCGCGCGCGGAGCCTTCTGGCGCTGCAATGAACGCGACGATTGGGAGCTGTCAGAACCCGCGCGGTGGCCGCGGGTTGCTGCCGTCGTGCCCGCGCGCAACGAGGCGGAGGATATCGGGAGAAGCATCGGCTCGTTGCTCGCACAGGACTATCGCGGTACTTGGACGGTCATCTTGATCGATGACGACAGCAGTGATGGGACCGCCGAGGTTGCTCGCCGGGCTGCGGCGGATGATACCGGGCAGCGGCTGCGAGTGGTGGCAAGCCATGGGCTACCGGCCGGCTGGACCGGCAAGCTTTGGGCGGTGAAGCAGGGCATCGATGCGACCGCGACGCTCGCGCAGCCGCCGGATTATCTCCTCCTCACCGATGCCGATATCCTGCACGCGTCCGATTCCGTCAGTCGGCTGGTCGCGTATGCCGAGCGCGGGGGCTTGGTGTTGACGTCGTTGATGGTGAAGCTGCGCTGCGAGAGCTTTGCCGAGCGCTGCAGCATTCCGGCCTTCATCTTCTTTTTCCAGATGCTTTTTCCGTTCTCCCACGTGAACCGTCCGGAGAGCACGTTTGCGGCGGCGGCGGGCGGGTGCATGCTGGTGCGCGCCGACGCCCTTCGCGAGGCGGGCGGCATCGAAGTTATCCGCGGCGCGCTGATCGACGACTGCGCGCTCGCGAAGGTGTTGAAGGCGCGTGGGCCGATCTGGCTGGGGCTGACGCAGCACGCGCGGAGCATTCGCCGTTACCCTGGGTTCGCCGACATCCGTCGCATGGTGGCGCGCACGGCGTACGCGCAGCTGAACTACTCGCCGCTGCTCCTGTCGGGCACCGTGGCAGGCATGGCGCTGACCTTTCTGGCTCCGCCGCTGATCACGATTTTCGGCGCCGGCACTACACGCTGGATTGCTCTCGGAACCTGGATACTGATGTTCATCGCCTTCCAACCGACGCTCCGGTTCTACCGCCTCTCGCCGCTATGGGGCGTTGCGCTCCCCGCCATTGCCCTGCAATACCTGCTGTTCACCCTCGATTCGGCCTATCAATATGTGCGAGGACGAGGCGGTAGTTGGAAGGGACGCGCCCAGGCCAACGTGTCGGGATTCCGATGATCACAGCCACCGCAGCACGATCGGGCAAGGGACACCGGAACGAGAATTTTCCAGTGGCGTCGCGGCTCATTCATCCGCGCCATCGTGCCCCGATCCTGGCGTTCTACGAGTTCGTGCGAACCGCGGACGATGTCTCCGACCACCCGTCGCTGACGCCCGAGGAAAAGCTGGAACTGTTGGACCGGCTGGAGGCGACCATGCTAGGCGACAACGACGACCATCCCGTCGGCGTCGCCTTGCGCATGCAGCTTGCTGCTCGCCGGCTATCGCCCCGTCATGCCCAGGACTTGCTTACCGCCTTCCGCATGGACGTAACCAAGCTGCGTTACCAGGACTGGGAAGACCTGATCGATTATTGTACCTATTCCGCCATGCCGGTCGGCCGCTTCGTGCTCGACGTCCATGGCGAAAGCCGCGCCGCTTGGCCGGCCAATGATGCGTTGTGTGCTGCACTACAGATCATCAATCACCTGCAGGATTGCGGAAAGGACTACCGCAACCTCGATCGGGTTTACGTTCCCCTCGATACTCTCGCCGACAAGGGTAGCTCGGTGGAAGCGCTCGGTGCCGAGCGAGCCTCACCGGCACTGCTCGCATGCATCCGCACTCTCACCAGCCGCACCGGTGATCTCCTGCATCGCAGCAGGCCTTTCTCCGCCAGCATCGCGGATTCACGGCTCGCCCTGGAGGTGGCGGTCATTCAGACACTCGCCGAGCGTCTGACCGGTCTGCTGAGCCGGCGCGACCCGCTGAGCGAGCGAGTCCATCTCGGCAAGACGGAGGTCGCGGGCTTCGGCCTTTTTGGCCTATTATGGGGTGCAACCGGCCGCGTCGGCCGCGTCCTCGCTGCCGGCCACAAACCGCAGGATGCTTGAACGTTGGCGTTGGTGGAAGCAACAGAGACGGCTGCGGCCGAGCGCGCGTCGGGAAGCTCGTTCTTCAACGCGATGCGAGTATTGCCGCGCGCGCAACGCCAGGCGATGTTCGAAATCTACGCGTTCTGCCGGCAGGTCGATGACATTGCCGATTCCAACGAGCCCCGAGCCTCCCGTCGCGAGCAACTCGACCGCTGGCGTGCCGACATAGACGCGCTCTATGCGGGAAGACCGTTGACCCGCATGCAAGGGTTGGTCTCGCCGGCGCAGGAATTCGGACTCCGCCGCGAGGATTTCCATGCCGTCATTGATGGCATGGAAATGGACATAGTCGCCGACATTCGCGGACCCGACGATGCGACGCTCGACATCTATTGCGACCGGGTCGCAAGCGCGGTCGGGCGGTTGTCGGTGCGCGTGTTCGGAATGGATGCTGGCGACGGTATCGCACTGGCGCACCATCTGGGTCGAGCGCTGCAGCTCACCAATATCTTGCGCGATCTCGACGAAGACGCGGCATTGGGGCGCCTCTACCTGCCCGGTAGCGCGCTGTGCGCTGCCGGCATCGCCGCGACCGATCCGGCGACGGCTCTGGCGAGCCCGGCGCTCGCCACCGTTTGCGGAGAGGTAGTTGTGCGCGCACGCGGCCATTTTGCGGAAGCCGATGCGATCATGGCACGCAATCCGCGTCGGACGGTGCGCGCGCCGCGCATCATGGCCGAGGCCTATCGGTTGATCCTCGATAGCCTGGTCGCCCGTGGCTGGTCTCGTCCGCGCCGTCCGATCCGGCTTCGGCGCGTGAGACTGATGTGGATCATCATGCGCCACGCCTTCGTCTGATGCCGGGTACGGTCTACGTCATCGGTGCCGGGCTGGCTGGCCTCGCGGCCTCCGTGCGCCTCGCACAACGCGGGACGAGGATCGCCGTGTTCGAGGCTGCCAGCCAGGCGGGAGGGCGCTGCCGCTCCTATCACGATCCCGCGCTCGACATGGTGATCGACAACGGCAATCATCTGCTGCTTTCTGCCAATCACGCCGCGCTGTCGTATCTCGATGCAATCGGTGCTGCGGGTGGACTTGCTGGTCCCGACGCCGCCGATTTTGCATTCATGGACCTTGCGAGCGGTGAACGATGGACGTTGCGCATCAATACCGGCCGGCTGCCCTGGTGGGTGCTCGACAAGAAACGTCGGGTGCCGGGCACCGCTGCGGGCGACTACCTTTCCTTCTCTCGTCTGTTGCTCGCGCCGTACGAGAAGACGATCTGCGAGATCGTGGAGTGCTCGGGTCCACTGTACGAGCGCCTTGCGCGACCACTATGGCTCGCCGCGCTCAACACCGACCCGAAGGAAGGGAGCGCTGGCCTCGCCGGTGCCGTAGTCCGCGAAACGCTGATAGCGGGCGGCAAGGCCTGTCGGCCGCTGATCGCCCGCGACGGGCTGGGCCGCGTTTTCGTCGAGCCGGCGCTGCAATTTCTCGCCGACCGCAGCATAAGGGTGAGATTTCGGGCACCGGTTGCGCGCGCTGGATTATGCGCGAGACAGGGTAGCAGGCCTGGACTTCGGCGAGGACCGGATTGTGGTCGGGCCGGAGGATGCCGTGGTCCTTGCGGTGCCACCGATCGTGGCAGCTGATCTGGTACCCGGTCTGACGACCCCTTCCGAGTTCCGCGCCATCGTCAACGCACATTTCCGTCTCGATCCGCCCGCGGGGCTTGCGCCCATCATCGGCATCATCAACGGCACGATCGAGTGGCTCTTCACCTTCGCAGATCGGTTCTCGATCACGATCAGTGCGGCTGATCGCCTGCTCGATGTTCCGCGCGAGCCGCTCGCGCGGACGCTGTGGGGCGAAGTGGCGTTGGTCACCGGACTTCCCGACGCGTTGCCGCCGTGGCAAATCGTGCGCGAGCGACGAGCGACTTTCGCTGCGACACCGAGCGAGAACGCCAAGCGCCCCGGGGCGCAAACCGCGTGGCGGAATCTGGTGCTCGCCGGCGACTGGACCAGGACCGGTTTGCCGGCGACCATCGAAGGTGCGATCCGATCCGGCAACCGCGCGGCGGATCTCATCGGCGGATCGAAGACGGGCTACCTCATGACCGGGGTCTTTATCGAGCAGCAACCGTCGATGTCGGCCGTCGAACGCAGCATCGAGACGGCGACCGGCGCGCTGCTCGAATTGCAACGGTGCGACGGACATTGGGTGTTCGAGCTGGAGGCCGACGCCACCATCCCGGCGGAATACGTCCTGCTGCGACACTATCTCGCGGAAACTGTCGATGCCGCGCTGGAGGCAAAGATCGCGGTCTATCTCCGGCGTATCCAGGGCGAGCACGGGGGCTGGGCCCTGTTCCGCGACGGCGCCTTCGACATGAGCGCGAGCGTGAAGGCCTATTTCGCGCTGAAGATGATCGGCGACCCCATCGACGCCCCGCACATGGCTCGTGCGCGCGAGGCAATACGCTCGCGCGGTGGCGCATCAGGCTCGAACGTGTTCACGCGTCTGATGCTGGCTTTGTTCGGCTTCGTTACCTGGCGCGCGGTGCCCGTGATGCCGGTCGAGATCATGCTGCTCCCGAAGTGGTTTCCATTCCATCTCGACAAGATTTCCTATTGGAGCCGCACCGTCATCGTGCCGTTACTGGTGCTGCAGACGCTCAAGCCACGGGCGCGCAATCCGAAAGGGGTGAGGATCGACGAGCTCTTTCTCAAAGCGCCGCATACCGTTGGTGCTGCGCCGAAGGCGCCGCACCAGAAGGTCGCGTGGTTCTGGTTCTTTCGCGGCGTCGATGCCGTGTTGCGTGTAACCGCGCCGCATTCTCCGCAGCGATTACGCAAACGCGCGATCGAGCGCGCGGTGGCATGGGTCGCCGAGCGCCTCAACGGTGAGGACGGTGTCGGTGCGATCTTTCCCGGCAATGGCGAACAGCGTGATGATGTTCGATGTGCTAGGCTATGCGAAGGAGCATCCCGACCGAGCGATTGCCCGCAAGTCCGTGGACAAGCTGCTGATCGTCCACCAGTTCGAGGCGTATTGCCAGCCCTGCGTGTCTCCGATCTGGGATACGTCGCTCACCTGCCACACGTTGCTCGAAGTGGGCGGCGACCGACCTGTCGCGCAAGCTCGCAAAGGGCTCGACTGGCTGGTCCCACAACAGATCCTGGATGTCGGCGGCGATTGGACCGCACGGCGACCTGGTCTTCGCCCGGGCGGTTGGGCATTCCAATACGCCAATCCGCACTATCCCGATGTCGACGATACCGCTGTGGTGGCCATGGCCATGGACCGCGCCCAGGGGCTGGGCGCGCAGACTAATTTCAGTTCGTCCATTGGCCGCGCGCGGGAATGGATCCTGGGAATGCAGAGCAGCAACGGCGCCTGGGGAGCTTTCGATGCCGACAACCAGTATTTCTACCTCAACAATATTCCCTTTGCCGATCACGGTGCCTTGCTCGACCCGCCGACCGAGGACGTCACCGCGCGCTGCGTTTCGATGCTCGCCCAGATCGGCGGCGCTGCGAGCAAGGAGGTCGCGCAGGCGCTGGACTATCTCCGGCGCACGCAATTGGCGGACGGGAGCTGGTACGGTCGGTGGGGCATGAACTACATCTACGGGACCTGGTCGGTACTGTGCGCACTCAATGCCGCGGGGGTCGACCATGGAACGCCCGAGATCCGCAAGGCGGTCTCCTGGCTCGTGAGAATCCAGAATCCCGACGGCGGTTGGGGCGAGGACGGCACCAGCTACAAGCTCGAGTATCGTGGCCACGAGCCCGCGCCCAGCACCGCCTCACAGACGGCGTGGGCGTTGCTCGGCCTGATGGCGGCGGGGGAGGTCGACCATCCCGTCGTGGCGCGCGGAATCGGATATCTCTCACGCACACAAGGCCCTGACGGGTTCTGGGACGAGCCACGCTACACTGCGACCGGTTTCCCGCGCGTGTTCTATCTGCGCTACCATGGCTATTCGAAGTTCTTCCCGCTGTGGACGCTCGCTCGGTACCGCAACCTCAAGCGCGGCAATGTGCGCTCCGCGGCGTTCGGGATGTGACTATTCGGCCGCCTCCGCGACTGCCCTTTTCTCGCCACTGTGAATGGCGGCGAGTTCGTGCTCGACATGACGCGAGAACACGAATTCGGCTGGTCGTTGTCGGTCGAGCGGGATCTCGGGCGCCATCCGCCCGTCCGTGCGCACGCCGAACAATGCGACCCTGAGTGCCCTGAGCGGATGCGCGAAGGCGGCATCCGCCGCCGTCGGCTCGTAACCGCAGTGCGCCATGCAGTTCGCGCACTTTTCGTACCTTCCGGTCCCGTAGGATTCCCAGTCGGTCGTCTCCATCAGCTCCCGAAACGATCGGGCGTAGCCTTCGCCCAGCAGATAGCAGGGCTTTTGCCAGCCGAAGATGTTGCGGGTCGGCATGCCCCACGGCGTGCAATGATAGGTCTGATTCCCCGCCAGGAAGTCGAGGAACAAGCCGGAATGGACGAAGGTCCAACGCCGCCCCTTGCCGCGCGCAAAGATCTCGCGGAACAGGTCCTTGGTCTTGCGGCGGTTGAGAAAATGCTCCTGGTCGGGAGCCCGCTCGTAGGCGTAGCCCGGCGAGATCGAGACGCCGACGCCGAGTTGCTTGGCGAAGTCGAGGAAGGCGGCGATGTCGGCAGGCGGGTGCCCGTCGTAGATCGTGGCGTTGACGTTGACGGCAAAGCCCTTCTCCTTGGCGGCCCTGATTGCCGACACCGCGCGATCGAATACGCCCTCCTGGCAGACCGACTTGTCGTGGTGCTCGCGCAGTCCGTCGAGGTGGACGGAGAAAAAGAGGTAGGGGGAAGGCTCGAACAAGTGCAGCTTCTTCTCCAGGAGCAGCGCATTGGTGCAGAGCGACACGAACTTCTTCCTGGCGACGATACCCTTGACGATGTCGCCGATCTCGCGGTGGATCAACGGCTCGCCACCCGGAATCGCCACCATCGGAGCGCCGCACTCATCGACGGCGTCGAGGCATTCCTTGACCGACAGGCGGCGATTGAGAATCGGATCGGGATAGTCGATCTTGCCGCATCCGAAGCAGGCGAGATTGCAGCGAAAGAGGGGCTCCAGCATCAGAACCAGCGGATAGCGTTTGCGGCCCGTCAGCTTCTGCCTGAGGACGTAGGCGCCGATGCGAATCTCCTTGTGGAACGGAACTTGCATTTACATCCTTCCTGTTTCACGCCCGCAGGCCCGCGCCCTCGTATAACCGCGCACGACCCAATATGCTCCACTCTGCCCTGCGCGCGTCGAGGCTTCGACCCGGATCCTGCCCGCAGTTGGATCTGCTCTCGACGCGAAGCGCCAGCATTCACATCCGCGTGATCCTTGATGCACTTCCTCGGCAAGGCGCGCAAGTGCTCGCAGCCCGTCACAACGGGGCCGACGGCGTCCCGATTGCAACGATCTCCCCCGTCCGGGTGCGCGCAGAATAGCCCGAGACCTCGGAATTTGCCTCCTACGATGAGCCTTCCGGCTCGCCCTTCGAACGCAAACGAGGGGCTGAAGGTTGTCGAAAGGAAGCGGTTGGCGTTCTCGGTGCAACCTTTGGCGTTGTCAATGCACTGAATTGGCTGATATCCCGCGGCCACACCCGCCGCGTTCCCGCGTCCCCGCCCGATCGGTCCAATCGTGTAGGCCCAGGTCCAAGCATGCTGAAAAAGGCGATCGTGTCCACGGTTGATCATTGCGCCCGTTATGCGACGCAAGTCATTGGTATTGCTGCGCTCCTGGGTTTCCTCAGCGCGATCTACACCGCCGGCCACTATGCCATCGATGCCGACGTCGGCAAGCTGATTTCCCAGGAGCTGCCCTGGCGCAAGCGGGAGACCGCATTCGACAAGCTTTTCCCGCCCAAGGAGGAAGCCATCCTGGCGGTCATCGACGCCCCCACCTCCGAGCTTGCGAGCCAGGCCGCTGCGGCCCTCATCCAGAAATTGGCCGACCGGCGGGACCTCTTCCTGTCGATCAACGAGGCAGGGGGAGGACCGTTCTTCCAGAAGAACGGGCTCCTGTTCCTGCCCACCCAGGACGTTGCGCAGCTCACCAAGAAGCTCGGGGAAGCCAAGCCCCTCATTCAGGCCCTGGCGCAGGACTTCGAACCTGCGTGGCCTGACCACCGCGCTGAACTACGGGCTGATCGGCGTGCGCATGAAGCACTACGCGCTCGACGATCTCTCCGGGACCTTCAACATGGTGGCAGACACGCTCGAAGGTGCCGCGCCGGGTCGCCCGGCGAGCTTTTCCTGGCGTGCCATGCTCAACGGCAGACCGCCCGACGCCGGCGAGCGACGACGCTTCATCGAGATCAGGCCGGTGCTCAACTATTCGTCGCTGACACCGGGGAAGGCGGCAACCGACGTCATTCGTCAGACGGCGACCGACCTCAAGCTCAACGCCGAGTACGGTGCCAACCTGCGGCTCACCGGGCCGGTGCCGATCTCGGATGAGGAGTATGCCACCCTCGAAGAGGGTGCGCTTTTCAATACCGACCGCCACCATCCTCGTCGTGTTGACCATCCTGTGGCTTGCCTTGCGCTCGTCGCGCATCATCCTCGCTGTATTCGCCAGCCTGCTGGTTGGTCTTTCCATGACCGCCGCGGCCGGCTTGGCCATGGTGGGTGCGCTCAACCTGATCTCGGTGGCATTTGCCGTCCTGTTCATCGGGCTCGGGGTCGATTTCGGAATCCAGTTCAGCGTGCGCTATCGTGCCGAGCGTCACGAAGTCGACGATCTCCATAAGTCGCTGCTCAACACGGCCCGCTATGTGGGCGCGCCTTTGACGCTGGCCGCCGCGGCAACAGCTGCAGGCTTCCTGTCGTTCCTGCCCACCGACTACAAGGGTCTTTCCGAGCTCGGACTGCTTGCGGGTCTCGGCATGATCATCGCGTTCATCACCAGCATCACCATGATCCCCGCGCTGCTGACGGTGCTGCGCCCGCCGGGCGAACCGGCGGAAATGGGATACAAGGCGCTCGCGCCCGTCGATCGGTTCATGGAGCGGCATCGCGTTCCGATCATTGTCGGAACCGGGCTGGTCGTCGCGGCCGGGTTGCCGTTGCTCTATTGGCTGCAATTCGACTTCAATCCGCTCAATCTGAGAAGTCCCAAGGTCGAGTCGGTTGCAACCTTCCTGGATTTGCGGAGCGATCCCGCGATCGGAGCGAGCTCGATCTATGTCCTGGTGGCCGACCAGGACGCGGCGCGCGCCGACGTAGCGAAGCTCGCCGGGTTGCCGGAGGTCTCGAGCGTAAAGACGGTCGAGAGCTTCATTCCCGACGACCAGCAGCCGAAGCTCGCCGCCATTCGCCAGCTCGCGACCGCGCTCGGTCCCGCACTGCGGCCGGACCCCCGCAAGAAGCCGCCGACCGATGCCGACAACGTCGCCGCACTCAAGGCCGCGGCCGACAACCTGAAACAGGCCGCCGGCACGCAAACCGGGGCGGGCGCCATCGCCGCCAGACGGCTTGCCACGGCTCTTACCGGGATCGTCGAGGGTGACGAAGCCCTGCGTGCCAGGGCACATGCCGCCATGGTTCCTCCGCTCTCCGTCGCGCTCGGCGAGTTGCGAAACTACCTGGAGGCGCAGCCGGTCACGCTCGAAACCCTGCCCGCGAAGATCGCGAGCGGATGGGTCACCCAGGACGGGCGCTTCAAGGTCGAGATCCTGCCGAAGGGCGATCCCAACGACAACGAAACCTTGCGCAGGTTCGCGCGTGCGGTTCAGCAGGTCGAACCGAACGCGATCGGTGGCCCGATCTCGATCCTGGAATCCGGCCGCACCGTCATTCGCGCTTTCTTCGAAGCGGGTTTCTGGGCTCTCGCCTCGATCACGATCCTGCTCTGGATCGTGCTGCGTCGCTTTGGTGACGTCCTGCTCACGCTCATCCCCTTGATCCTGGCCGGTGTGGTCACCATGGAGCTGATGGTCATCCTTGGCATGAAACTCAACTTCGCGAACATCATCGCGCTGCCACTGCTTCTCGGCGTCGGCGTGGCCTTCAAGATCTACTACATCATGGCATGGCGGGCCGGCCAAACCGACCTCCTGCAATCGAGCCTGACGCGGGCCGTCTTCTTCAGCGCACTCACCACCGCCACCGCGTTCGGAAGCCTGTGGCTATCGAGCCATCCCGGTACGTCGAGCATGGGCAAATTGATGGCGCTCGCGCTCGTAACCACCATGGCGGCCGCAGTACTGTTCCAGCCGGTGCTGATGGGGAGGCCGCGGGAGCGGGAACAAGCCTGATCGTCCCGCGGCGGCGGCCCATCTAGTCGTCCGATCGAAGCGACGCGCTGCAATTGACGATGGAACATGGACAGCGAGAGGCTGTTTCTTCCCGCTGCTCGAACGAACCGCAGTGCTGCGTCAGGATGCCGTCTCCGAGGATCGCGAGGTATCGACGAACACCTGTCCGTCCTTCACCTCCGCCCGAAAGGTCTTGAGATCGACGAAGCAGGGTGCTTGCACCGCCTTGCCGCTCGGGACGTGGAAGGCACCGAAGTGCAGGCTGCACTCGATGACGTCGCCTTCCAGGATGCCGTCGGCGAGGTCGGCGGTGGCATGCGTGCAGCGCGCTTCAGTTGCATAGAAGATGCCGCCGATATTGTAGACGGCAACGCGCTCCTCGCCCACCTCGAAGCTCCTGACGCTCCCGGGAGGCAGATCGGCGGCGGCGCAGACGGGAACCGATTTCTCTGACATGGCCGGACCGATCGGCAGCGGACCATGCCCGTGCTTAGCGGGCTTGCTGAAAAGCGCAATAGGGCAGGGTAGGGCGGGGTCCGGGATGGGGGGATTTGACCCCCTTTTGGACGGGCATGTACGCTGCATGCTCGATCGTGCACAGCCAGGGGCAACGGCACATGTCCGCCCGCTCGTATATCGTCGACGACCGCGAGAGAAAAGAGGTTTCTGCTCGATCGCGAGGTTCTGGTGTCGGAGGAGATGGGGCCTACCGCTACATTCTCCGCCGTGCGAGCGAGAGTTTCCGCATCAAGGAGCGACGGGTGCTCATCGATGCCCACGAGCTCAGCGCGCTTGGCTCGGTAAGCGTCATCCTGTGACCGGAGCGCCGATGGCCGAGCTCAACCATTTGATCGAAGAACTCGTAACCGGAAACCGCATCCTCGCGCGCGAAGGCGTCGTCGAATTCCTTCGGCCATATCAGCGTTCGGCATCCGGGTGATCCGCAGCGCTACCTGCTCTCGCGCTCGCGTGCGCCGGATTGCATCGAGAACGACGACATCATGGAGTTCACGCTCGACGGGGTGCCGGTCGATGCGCGTGGCCGTGCCCCCTACCTCGAGCGCTTCATCCACGGCGCGCTCTACGAGTCTCGGCCGGATGTGATGTCGGTCGTGCACAATCACAGCGAAAGCGTCATTCCGTTCGGTGTCACCGGCGCGAGGATCCGGCCGATCTTCCACATGGGGGCTTCGATCGGCCGCCAGGTGCCGGTCTGGGATTCGCATGATCATTTCGGAGATACCGCGCTTCTGGTCGAAAACATGGACATGGGGCGCGATCTCGCGAGGCTGATCGGCGCCGGCACCACGGCACTGATGCGGGGTCACGGTGCAACCGTGGCGGGCAGGAATATTCGACACGCCGTGTATGTTTCGGTCTACCTCGAGGTCAATGCGCGCTTGCAGAAGCAGGCCATGGACATGGGCGAGGTCAAGTACCTTAGCGATGGCGAGGTGCATAAGGTCGCTTCGCGCACCGGATCGTACGGTATCAACCGAGCCTGGGAGAATTGGTGCCGGCGGGCCGGCCGACCGTTCCAGGTCGAGCGGGAATGACAGCGCCGGTCTTGGGGGCTTCTTGGGGCGGAGTCGTGCCACCAGCGGACCGGTGTGCTATAGCGCGGAGCGGGAGTAGACCACCGAAACGGGTCAACCGCGCCGCGCGAGGCGGAAGCCGGAGAGCGATCGGGTTCATGGCTGCCGTAACTTCGCCGTTGGAGCGGATGGACGCCGGTGCGCCGAATGCTGCGTTTATCGATGCAATCCTGACCGTCGATGACATCGTCAAGCGCTTCGAGACTCCGGATGGCGTGCTGGTTGCCATCGAGCGAATCTCGCTGATGGTGTCCCCGGGCGAATTTCTGGGCGTGATCGGCCCATCCGGTTGCGGCAAGTCGACCTTGTTCAACATGATTGGCGGTCTGCTCGAGGCGGACGAGGGCACGGTGAAGGTCGCGGGCGAGCCGGTGACTGGCCCGCATCGCTCGATCGGGATGATCTTCCAGGAGGAATCGACCTTTCCCTGGCGCAACGTGCTGGACAACGTGGCGTTCCCGCTGGAAATCGCAGGGCTCGCGAAGGCCGAACGCTACGAACGCGCGCGGCACTTTGTGAAGCTCGTTGGTCTCGATGGCTTCGAGCGGCGCTATCCGGCCGAATTGTCGGGCGGAATGCGCCAGCGCGTCTCGATGGCGCGCACGCTCGCCGCACAACCGAAGATCCTTCTCATGGATGAACCGTTCGCAGCGCTCGACGAGCAGACCCGGCTGCTGCTCGGCGACAAGGTGCTCCAGATCCAGCAGGAACTGGCGCAGACGACGTTGCTGATCACCCACAACATCACCGAGGCGGTGCAGTTGTCTGACCGCATCCTGGTGATGACCTACCGCCCGGGTCGGGTCAAGCGGATCGTGGACATCAAGCTGCCGCGCCCGCGCACGTCGGAGATCGTGTCGAGCGAGGCATTCGGCCGCTATGTGGCGCAGATCTGGAGCGACTTGCGCGAGGAGGCCACCAAGGGATTGCACGACGAGGAAAGCCAGAGGTTGCGGGAGGGCGACAAGCGATGAGCATCGCTGCGGCGATTGCCAAGAGCAGGTATGCACCGACTGCGCTCGGGGTGCTTTCGTTTGTCGTCTTCGTCGCCGCGGTCGAGGTCCTCATCCGCATCAACGTGATCAATCGCTACATCGTGCCGAAGCCGTCCGACGTCATCGCCGCATTCCCGCGGGTGATCGTCGAGGAGGATGTGCTGTCCCGCTTCCTCCTGACCGCAGGCGAGGCGTTCTCGGCGTGCATTCTCGTCACCATCTTCGGGGTGGCCGGGGGCGTGCTGCTCTACCGCTACAATCTGTTGCGGCTTGCGACCGAGACCTGGGTCGCTGCGGTCGCGGCGGCTCCGCTGGTCCTGATGTATCCGCTCTATCTCGTGATCTTCGGCAGGAACGCCCTTACGATCGTGATGATGGGCTTCACTGCAGGCCTCGCCCCCATCATCCTCAAGACGCTGGAGGGTCTGGCTGGCACGCGGCGCGTGCTGATCAATGTCGGCCGAAGCCTCAATCTCACGCCTTGGCAACAATTTTGGAAAATCCTGTTCCCCGCGGCGCTACCGACCATTTTCGTCGGCTTGCGGCTCGGCCTGATCTTCTCGCTGATCAACATCGTCGGGGTCGAGTTCCTGATCAATTTCGGCGGGCTCGGACAACTTATCAATGAGCTTGCCGAGCGCTATGATCTGCCGGGAACCTATGCCTCGATCTGCTTCGTGATCCTGGTCAGCATCTGCGTCTTCGTCATCATGGAAAGGCTCGAGCGATGGTTGAGACCGGTCGATTGAGCTTGCCGACGGCGAAGCCAGCGGGGTCTCGGCTGAGTCCGGTGACGGGGTTGCGCATCGTCATCGTCGTCGTCGTGCTGGCGGTCTGGGAGGCGCTGGCTGCCTCCGGGCTGCTCTACCGCGACGTCGTTCCTTCGCTCGCTGCCATCGGCAGGGCGCTCTACGTTACGCTGGCCGATCCCTCCTTCTACTTCCATCTCTACACGACGTTCTACGAGATCGGTATCGCGATGGTGATCGGCGGCATGAGCGGGCTCGTGGTCGGGATCCTGCTCGGCGGCAGCAGGTTCATGTCGCGCGCCTATGAGTCGTTTCTCTATTATCTCGGGCCCTGCCCGAAGATCATCTTCTTCCCGATCATGATCATGTGGTTCGGCGTCGGCCCCGCCTCGAAGGTCGCCATGGGAGCGATCTCGTGCTTTTTTCCGGTGGCGCTGAACGTGGCGGGCGGCATGCGCGAGATCGACAAGGTCCTGATCCGCGTCGGCCGAAGCTTTCGCGCCAATACCTGGCAGATGGTGACCAAGATCTATCTTCCTGCGATGCGCTATCCGGTCATCAACGGGGTGCGCCTCGGACTCGGCGTGGCGCTCATCGGCACGCTGCTGGCGGAAACCAAGCTGTCCAATCGGGGCATCGGTTTTCTGGTCATCCAGGCCTACAGCATCTTCAACATGCCGCAGATGTACGCGCTGTTGATCATCCTGTTCGTGATCGCAATCGGCGCCAACACGTTGATCGGACGGATCGGCGGGGTCGACGACATCAAGCGGTCCTGATGCGTGGGCGGCCATCCGGTTGAGGTGGTTCGGACCCGCCGATCCGCGTCCGCCGATGCCCGGCGCGCTGCGCTTCAAATCGTGAGCTTGCCGCCCTTGGCCGCCGCGTAGCGCTCGCCCACCTTCCTCCAGTTCACGGTATTCCACCATGCCTTGAGGTAATCGCCGCGGCGGTTCTGGTAATTGAGATAGTAGGCGTGCTCCCAGACGTCGTTTCCAAGCAGAACCGTTTTCCTGTCCATCAGCGGGGTGTCCTGGTTGGGCTTCGCCTCCAGTGCCAGCTTGCCCTCGCGCGCGACGGTGAGGAACACCCAGCCCGAGCCGAACACCCGAAGTCCAGCGGCATTGAAGTCATCCTGCAGCTTCTGCAGTCCGCCGAGGTCGCGCGTGATGGCGGCAGCGAGATCGCCTTGCGGCGCACCGCCGCCCGGTCCCATCACCTGCCAGAACATGACGTGGTTGGCGTGGCCACCGCCGTTGTTGCGCAGCACGGTGCGGATCGCCTCGGGCATTTCAGCGAGCTTCGCGAGAATATCCTGCAGCGGCATCGCCGCGACGTTGGAGTGGTCCTTGACCGCATTGTTGAGGTTGGTCACGTAGGCCGCGTGGTGACGGCCGTGATGGATTTCCATCGTGCGAGCGTCGATGTGAGGCTCGAGAGCATTGTTGGGATAGGGCAGGGGGTCGAGCTTGAACGGCCCCGCCGGCGCTTGTGCAAGGCTGCGGGGCGAGAACGCGACCGCGGCGATGGCTGCGGTGCCGATAACGAATTGGCGGCGAGTGACGGACGATCTGGTGGCAGGCAACATTTGCATTTTCCTCCGACTGATATCGTTTGTTCGTCACGGCCGATCGCCACTGTATGACCGGGCGAGGCAGTCCGACCCGCCATTCTCGATCGTTCGCGATTGGAAGGCAATCGCTCTACTGCGATGCCGCATAGTGCGCGAGCGCCGCCAGATCGGCGTCCGATGCTCCGGCAACCACGTTGCTCATGAGCGTGTCGGCCCCTGAGCGCGTATTGTCCCGAAACGACCTCATCGAATGGATGAGATAGTCGATGCGCTGCTTCGCCAGCCGCGGCATCTGGTTCTGTCCGGCCAGGGTCGGCAGATGGCAGGATCCGCAATGCATCGTGGCGGCAAGCTCGACGCCGCGCCCGACCAGCGTCGGATCGACCGCCTCGTCACTTGCCTTGGGTGCAAGTGCTGCGAAATGCTTGGCCAGTGCTTCCAAATCGTTGTCGCTCAGATCCTTCACGAAGGGTGTCATCACGTCGATACGGCGCACGCCCTCGCGCATTAGCACCAGTTGATTGAGCAGGAAGAATTCCGGCTGGCCGGCCAGCGACGGGATGTTCGCCATGCGTGAGTTGCCATCCTCGCCGTGGCAGGTACCGCAGATCGCGATCCGTTCGACGAGAGGCGTGCTCTGCGCGAAAGCGCAAGCCGCATATAGCGCAGCGGCCGCTAACCCGAGGGCCAGCGGCCGCCACCAGCTCGAAGCTGAGTGCATCAAAGTCCGTTACTTGCGCTTGCCTCTCTGTGCTGCCGCGGCGACCGGCGCGCTGTAAGAGATGCGGTAGATTGCGCCATTGTGCTCGTCGGACACGAGCAACGCGCCATCCGCCATCGGCAAGACGTAGGCAGGCCGCCCGTAGAACTCGTTCCTGCCTTCGTCGAGCAGTCCGGTCATGAACGGCTCGAGCCTGGCGGTTCCGTTCGGTTGCGTTCTGGCGACCGCCACGTCGAAGCCGAATTTCTTCTCCCGGTTCCACGATCCCTTGCGGGCGATGAAGGCGACATTCTTGTAGGCCGCCGGGAACATGTCACCGCTGTAGAACCGGATCCCGAGCCCGGCCGCGTGCGGGCCGGTCAGGGCCGCCGGCATGACCACGCCGGCGCAGGGATTTGGCCGTCTGATGTCGGCATCGGGAACGCGGTTGGCGTGGCAGTAAGGGAAGCCGAAATTGGCGCCCTCCTGGCCCTTGGCAACGCGGTTGAGCTCGTCCTGCGGACCATCATTGCCCATCCAGTCGCGGCCGTGGTCGGTGAACCACAGTTCCCCGGTGACCGGATGCCAGTCGAAGCCGACCGTATTCCTCACCCCGCGTGCTACGATTTCCATGCCGCTTCCGTCCGCATTGTAGCGGCGGATTTGCGCATGCACGCCCGGACTGACCTCGCAGATGTTGCAAGGGGCGCCGACCTGTATGTAGAGCTTGCCGTCGGGCCCGAACGCGGCGTATTTCCAGTTGTGGTGGGCTTCGGGTGGAAGACCGAACTTGTCGGTGAGGTCGACCGGATTTCCCGGATTGTCGAGCTTGTCCTCGATATTGTCGTAGCGCAGCACCCGGTTGATGGCGAGCACATAGAGGGCACCATCCTTGACGGCGAGGCCGTTGGGTTGGGTCAAGCCTTGCAGGAGAACCTTGACCTCGCGCTTGCCATCCTTCTCGGTGATGGCGTAGACGCGGCCGATCGCCCGCGTGCCCACGAAAATCGTGCCCTTCGGTCCCGTCACCATCGTTCGCCCGCCCGGATGACCATGCGACCAGACCTCGGACTTGAAACCGGTCGGCACTTTCAGTTTGTCGGCCGGAATCTTGTCGAGCGCGGTTGCAACCGGCGGCAGGGGATGCGGTGCCAGCGGGGAATTCGCCATGCTCGCTGGCATGCCCTGCTTCCAGATTGGCGGCGGAGCCGGCTGCTGCGCGACCGCCGGCCCTGCGGCAATCAGCAATCCAAGCAATGCGGCGGGCAGCATGCGGTGCCGGTACGACAGACAGTTGGTCATGCGGATCCTCCCTCGTTCGAAAGCCATTCGGTGTGTCGGTTTCTCAGCCGAGATTGGCCGGCCTTCTTGCACATCAGTGTCCAATACGTGCTACCCGAGCGCAATGGGAAATCGCTCTTGGGCGATCGCTTCGCGCCTTACATCCGCCGGTAGGAGTAGGTCGTCTCCTCGCCGATGGCCGCGAGCGCTGTGACCACGCCATGCGCGGGTGACAGATGGCACACCGGATCGGCCGCGGCCGCATCGCCGGTGAGCGCGAAGGCCTGGCAGCGGCAGCCGCCGAAATCCTGTTCCCGGCGCGGGCAGCTCGCGCACGGCTCCTTCATCCAGACGGTGCCGCGGAACGCGTTGAAAGCCGGAGACCGCGCCCAGATCTCGGCAAGCGAATGCTCGTTCACGTTCCAGAATTCGAGACCGGGGATGGACTCGGCGGCATGGCAAGGCAGTACCTTGCCGGTCGGCGTCACGTTGATCGAGCGTCGGCCCCAGCCGCCGACACAGGGCTTGGGATAGCGAGCGTAATAATCCGGCACCACCGCGTCGATGACGATGCGGCCGTGATGACGCTTGCGCAAAGTCTCGACCTGTGCGGCGGCCCATTCGACCTGAGCGCGCGTCGGCATCAGTCGGGCGCGGTTCTTCAGCGCCCAGCCGTAATACTGGACATGCGCGATCTCGACCCGGCTGGCGCCGAGGGCCAGTGCGAGCTCGACCATGTCGGCGACATGCTCGATATTGGCGCGATGGATCACGGCGTTGACCGTGAGGGGCAGCCCGAGCCGCACCACCTCGACAGCCAGCGCGCGCTTGCGCGCGAAGGCGCCGTCGTAACCCGCGATCCGATCGGCGGACGAAGCCTCGCTGTCCTGGATCGAGATTTGCACGTGATCGAGCCCGGCGACAGCGAGCGCGGCAAGGGTCTTGTCGGTGATGCCGACCGCCGAGGTGATGAGATTGGTATAGAGGCCTGCGGAGTGGGCAGAAGCGGTAATCTCCCTCAGATCGCGCCGCGCGCCGGGCTCTCCCCCCGACAAGTGCACCTGCAGCACCCCGAGGTCCGCCGCCTCGCGAAAGATCCGCGCCCAGGTGGCGCTATCGAGCTCGCCTTCTCTGCCGTCGAGAGCGAGCGGGTTCGAGCAATAGGGGCAGCCGAGGGGACAGCGGTGGGTCAACTCGGCCAGCATGCCGAGCGGCTTGTGCAGGGTCGCGAAATTCGATGACTTCATCTGAAGCCGATCCGGTTCCATCGCGCCATGACCATCAACGGTCCGGCAATGAGTTCGGCCATTCGCGTCGCTGACGTGCGTTGAATGTAGAGACGGGAACGTCTTGCAACAAGGCGCTGGTAGTCCGGATCCGGAGGCCCGCACTGACGTCGGTGCGGATCACAACTCCAGCAGCCGCTTGTCCGCAAGCCCGCGCAGCAGCGTGGTCACGTCGGCCAGGATTCGATCCCGCGGGGCCGCGTAGGATTTCGCCAGATCGTCGACGATCTCGCCGAATGTGGCCGCGCCGGTGCAGCGTTTGATGATCTCGACCGCAATTGCGTCGGCTTTGAACACCCGTTCGGGAGCGAGCAGCACCCAGCCGCCCTGCGCCTCGTTGTGGACGAGCCGCACCCCCCGCGGCAGACGCGGCCTCGCATCGTCCGCGATACCGGGATCGGTCACTTGCTGCCATCCTCCGGTACGAAGGCCCCTGGCGGGACGTGCCCGGGTGTCACATAGGCGTGATAGAGCGCGTCGAGCATCGCCCACAGGACGTCGCACTTGAATTCAAGCGCCCTGAGCACGGCCCGTTGCGCGTCGGGCGTTCTGGCATGGCGCTTGACGTGCTCGAGCGCGAATTCGGAATCGCGCTGGGCGAGCGGCGGACGCTGGGAGAAGTAGGCGAGGGTGTCCGGCCTCACGAACGCGTAGCTCTTGAGCATGCCCTCGACGCGCTCGCCGATGATTTGCGGCGAGAACAATTCGGTGAGCGAGGAGGCCACCGCCTCCACGACGGTTCTGTCACGAACGAAGTGAATGTAAGCATCGACCGCGAAGCGCGTGGCCGGCAGCAGTCCCTGCAGCGACACCACATAGTTTCGGTCGAGCCCGACACCGTCGGTGAGCAGGAGCCAGCGTGCGATGCCGCCATCGCCTTCCTGCTCGCCGTCATGGTCGTGCAGCCGTTTTCGCCATTCGCGGCGCAGAGCTGGATCGTCGCAACGTGCAATCAAAGCGGCGTCCTTCACCGGGATCATGGCCTGGTAGTAGTAACGATTGAGCGCCCAGGCCTGAACCTGTGCCTTGCTGCACCTGCCGCCGTGCAGCAGCGCGTGGAAAGGGTGCAAGTGGTGGTAGCGCTGCGCGCCGATGTCGCGGAGCGCCGCTTCGAGCTCGTCGGCCGTCATTGGCCTCACAGCACGATCTCCATTCCGTCCTCGGCGATCTCCCAACCGTTGCGCTCCACCTCTCGGCGTTCGGGCGATCCGTCGATCAGGATCGGGTTCGTATTGTTGATGTGCATATAGATGTGCCGCCGAACCAAACCGCGGAGAGCGATGAGGGATCCATCCGCCCCGTCGATCGGCATGTGCCCCATGCGGCGCCCGCTCTTGGTACCGGTCCCGCCGCCGATCATCTCGTCATCGCGGTAGAGCGTGCCGTCGAAAAACACGACGTCGGCGCGGGCGAGACGCTCTGCCATCGCCGGTGTGACTGCCGCCGCGCCCGGAACATAGGCCAGCCGCGCGCCGGCCGCCATGATCTCCGCCCCGACATTGGCCGCGGTCTCGCTCGCCGTCTCGGGGTTCTCGTCTTCGAGATAGAGCGGCAGCTTGCCCGGTACGGTGAACAATTGTGCCTCCAATCCCCCGACAAGCGCGAACGATGTGCCGGGAACCACGGCCTGTCGCGTCACCACACCGGCTGCCAGGACGCTGAATACGGCGTTGTCGGCGAGCGCGGCGAGGGTAGAGGCAGTGGCGTAGATCGTGATCGGTTCGCGCTCGCGCAGACTGAGCAGGCCCGCCACCTGGTCGATCTCTCCGCCGGTCAGCACAACCGCTTTGATCGGGCTTCCGCGCGTGCCGGTGCGGGGATGCAGCGGGTCGGATCGGCGAAGTTGGTAAGGAAGATCGGGCGAGGCGTTGATTAGCACCCAGTCCTCGCCGTTGCCCGTGACGGCGAGACTGGCTTGGGTGCGCGGCCGGACACGAGCGTCACCCGCCCACGCCAGAAGGCATACCGGGCATCGGCAGTTCCACTGTGGAAAACCGCCCCCCGCCGCCGACCCCAGCACGAGCGCGGTGAGCCGCCCCATGCGAGCCGATGCGGGCTACGGGGACGCTCAGAATTCAGCCGGCAGGTAGCCGTTGATCTCGAGACCGACGCAGATTTCGACGAGAACTGGAATGGTCCAGGCCATGGAACTTCCCCGGAGTGCGGTGCAAAGTCGAGGAAGCGTAATGCGGCTCGTGACGACGCGCAATCCCGTATCCAAGAAATAGGCGTCTCGCACGATCCCCGCGCATACGCGTGGGCTCCTGCCCCGAAGCGGGAAAAAGAAACCGGACCCTTGCGGGCCCGGTTTGCAGTTCGTCGGCGCGGGGGCCGACAATCACCTTCCAGAGGGGAACAGCTGACGGCTGGGCGATTGCAAATCTGGGAGGATGGGCAACCGTCTGTCGCCAGTAACTCGCAGTATGCAGACGCATTTTATCGCGACAACACGAAGGGTCGCATGCCAGCCATGCGGCTCCCGCAACCAGCGGTCCTCGCTACCGGGTGAACTTTGGCGACGGTCCGCGATTGCGATCGCTCGCTATAGCCTCAATTGTGCCATCGCTGCGCCTTGGCGACGAGAAAATCGCGAAACACCTGTACTCGCGCGACCGTTTTCAACTCTTCCGGGTACACGAAAAAGGCGTCGAGTGCGATCGAATCCGACTCTCCGAACAACTGCACCAGGGCACCGTTTTCCTCGACCAGATAGTCCGGCAGCAGCGCCACCCCGATACCGCGCTGGCACGCGCGCATGACGCCGAGCACGTTATTGATGGTGAGCGTTGGCGAGCGCGGCCCCTTTCCATTGCGTGCGATTTCGATCAGCCAGCGCCGGTTCTCGAAATGATTGGGAACGATTGTTCCGCCAAGCAGCAACAGGCGATGATTGTCGAGGTCGTCGAGAGCGCGCGGCGTGCCGAATCGCTTGAGGTATTCCGGCGAGGCATAGGCGTGGAACCGCACCGAGAACAGCTTGCGCTGGATCAAATCGGGTTGCGTCGGCTGGCGCAGCCTGATTGCCACGTCGGCCTCGCGCATCGCAAGATCGAGTTCCTCGTCGGTGGTGATCAGCGTGATACGGATGTCGGGGTAGAGGTCGATGAACTCACCGAGGCGGGGGGTGAGCCAATGCACGCCGATGCCAGGTGTGGTCTGGACCTTGAGCTCGCCGTTCGGCCGCTCGCGGCTGTCGGTGAGCTTGGCGCGAGCCGCTTCCAGCTTCATGAACACATCGTGCGCGGTATGGTGCAAGAGCTCGCCCTGCTCGGTGAGGATGAGCCCGCGTGCGTGGCGGTGGAACAGCGAGACGCCGAGTTCCTGCTCGAGCGCAGACACCTGCCGTGACACCGCCGATTGCGATAGGCCGAGCTGCTCGCCGGCATGCGTGAAGCTGCCGGCTTCGGCGGCGGCGTGGAAAACCTTGAGCTTGTCCCAGTCCATGCCCCTCTGCACTTTCATTTCGGTCGTTACTCGGCTGCCAGCGCGGGCTCGCCTTCGCCCTGCGCCGCCAGGAAGCGTTCGGCTTCGAGCGCGGCCATGCAGCCTTGCCCTGCGGCGGTAACGGCCTGCCGATAGACGTCGTCGGTGACGTCGCCGGCGGCGAATACCCCCGGCACCGAGGTTGTGGTCGAGAACGGCGCTGTCCTGATGTAACCTGCGTACTTCATCTCGACCTGTCCGGCGAACAGCTCGGAAGCCGGTGTATGCCCGATGGCGATGAAGACGCCGTCTGCCCGAATTTCGGTGAAGATGCCGGTCTTGAGGTTGCGAAGAACGACGCCTCTCACCTTGAGGGGATGTTCCTCACCCGCCACTTCCTCCAGCACGGTGTCCCAGATAACGGAAATCCTCGGGTTCTTGAACAGCCGGTCCTGCAGGATCTTCTCAGCACGGAAGCGATCGCGCCGGTGCACGACCGTTATCTTGGACGCGAACTTGGTGAGGAACAGCGCCTCCTCGACCGCGGTATTGCCCCCGCCGACCACGATCACCTCCTTGCCGCGGTAGAAGAAGCCATCGCAAGTGGCGCAGGCGGAGACCCCATATCCCTTGAATTTCTGCTCCGACGGCAGCTCCAGCCAGCGGGCCTGCGCGCCGGTCGCGATGATCACGCTCTCGGCGAGATAGCGGTCGCCGGAATCGCATTCGATCCGGAACGGCCGTACGGCGAGATTGACCTTGCTCACATGATCGGCGACGATTCTGCTCCCGACATGATCGGCCTGCTTCTGCATCTGCTCCATCAGCCAGGGACCCTGGATGACGTCGGCGAAGCCGGGATAGTTCTCCACGTCGGTCGTGATGGTGAGTTGACCGCCCGGCTGGATGCCCTGGATCAGTACTGGGGCCAACATGGCGCGGGCGGCGTATATCGCCGCCGTATAGGCGGCCGGCCCCGAGCCGATGATGACAACCTTGGCATGCGAACTCGTGGCCATCGGATTAGAGGAGCCTTCTTTCTCGGGATAGTTCCGCAGGGTCGGGGAACCGGCCTCGAGGCCTTTGGGTGTGCCACCAGGCCCCAGCCGAATATTCGATGAGAGGGTCCGGCGAGGGGGCGTTGGCGGCGGCGAGCCTGAAAAGTACTGCAGTTGCCGCCTAATTCTATGGGTTCTGGGGAGCCATGCAAGATATGCAGAGCAGAATGCCGTAAAGTTGACCGACAGCGTGGAGCGCAAGGTAAATAGTGCGCAGAAGCGCAACAATGTTTCACGGTCATCAGAAGGTCGCTAGTAAGGCGGGAGCCCACCATCCCCGGAGCATTTTCCGTGGCTGCCCGTCTCGACGCCATCGATCATCGAATTCTCCAGGAGCTGCAGAACGACGGCCGGATCACCAATGTGGAGCTGGCCCGCCGGGTCGGCATCTCGGCCCCGCCCTGTCTGCGCCGTACCCGGTCGCTCGAGGAGGCCGGCTATATCAAGGGCTATCGCGCCCTGCTCGACGAGAAGCTGCTCGGCTACGAAGTTACCGTTTTCGCGATGGTCCATCTCAGCAGCCAGGCCGATCCCGACCTCAAGGCGTTCGAGGACTTCGTACGCGCCCAACCGCTGGTGCGCGAGTGTTGGATGCTGTCGGGCGAGATCGACTTCATTCTCAAGTGTGTGGCGCCGGATCTCAAGACCCTCCAGTCGTTGGTCACCGCGCTCACGGCTGCCCCGCATGTACGCAATGTCAAGACCTCGCTCACGTTACGCAACTCCAAGGATGCTGCAATTGTGCCGCTCTAGCTTTTGCGGCAAAGCGACATTGGTATCGGTCGGCGAGGGCAAGGGAACGAAAACAGTATTGCGCCGCTTGCCTATTGTGCTGCTTCGGCGCGCACGTCGCTGAAAGCCGGCATCACCTCGCTCGAAAACAGCTCGAGCGAGCGCAGTGATTCGGCGAGCGTCATGTCGCCGAACGCGAGCCATGAAAGCAGGTAGTTGGCACCGGAAGCGTCGATCTCGGCGCCGATGAAATCGCGAACGGTCGCGGGCGAGCCGGCAATGCCGTTCTCGAGCCTCGCGAGCTCGTCGAACGTCTCGGGATAAATCCCGACGATCCGCGGCTCGACGTCGTGGCGCGCAAACAACCAGCGGAAGCTCTGACGCCAGCGCGGATAGGCGCGCCGCGCAATGTCACGCGCCTTCTCGTCGGTCTCCGCCACCACCACGTGGCGGGCGACGCCCAAGAGGGGCGTTTCCGTCCGACCCTTGCGATGCCGCGCGCGCACGGCAAGATACCGATCGGTGATGATGCGGACCGTTGGGCGCAACCCGATGATCGCGATGTTTACGTCGTTTGCCGCCGGCCAGTCCGCATTCTCGGGGATGGTTGTTCCGTACCAGAGCGGAGGATGCGGACGCTGTACCGGACGGAGAATCATCGGTACCTTGCGGAATTGATAGTGCTTTCCCTCGAACGTCAGCTCGTCGGTCGCCAACCCCTCGAGAATGACCTGGAAGGCTTCGTGATAGATCTCGCCGGTCTTGGCGAAATCGAGGCCGTAAGCCTGGGTCTCGAACGGCGAGACGCCGCGGCCCACGCCGAGCTCAAGGCGTCCGTCGCTCATGTGATCGAGCATGCAGATTTCCTCGATCAAGCGCAGCGGATGGTAGAAAGGCAGGAGGTAGACCAGCGGGCCGAAGCGCAATCTCTTGGTACGCTGCGCCACCGCGGCTAGGAACAAGCCGGGCGAGGCCGCGCAGCCGAGCGGCGTCGCATGATGCTCGGCGATGTGATACCCGTAAATTCCGGCGCGGTCATAGGCTTCCACCAGCCTCAGGCGATCGGCGTACAGTTGGCCGAGCGGCACGCCCGCATCGTCCATGTGATCGAAGACGCCGAACTTCACGAGAGCTCCCCCGAACTCCACGGCCGGAACGACCCCGGACTTGCTTCCGGCTTGTCTGGCCTACCGCCACTCGACCTTCTTGATCTCATAGGCCTTGGCGCCGCTCGGCGTAACCACCTCGACGCTTGCACCCTTGGTCTTGCCGATGAGGGCACGCGCGAGCGGCGAGGTGATCGATATCCTGCCCTGCTTGGCATCGGCCTCAGGCTCGCCGACGAGCTGCCACACCTGCTTCTTTTCGGTGTCCTCGTCGATCAGCGTCACGGTGGCGCCGAACTTGATGGTTTCACCCGAGAGCTTGGACACATCGATGACCTCGGCGCGCGCGAGCTTGTCCTCGAGCTCGGCGATGCGGCCCTCGTTGTGAGACTGCGACTCCTTGGCGGCATGGTATTCGGCATTCTCCGACAGGTCGCCATGAGTGCGTGCATCGGTGATCTGCTGGATGATACGGGGCCGCTCGACCTGCTGGCGGTGCTTGAGCTCGTTCTCGAGTGTCGTGTAGCCCGCTGCAGTCATCGGTATCTTTTCCATCGTCTCCTTCAAACCTCCGGCTTCAGCCAAGCGACAATAATTCCGATCGCGGGCCCGAAGTTGCATTCGGCCACGCGACCCAGAACCCTGTCCCAAACACGTACCGTCCGGCGGCCGGTTCCCGCTACCGGGTTGCAGCCTTGCCGCCGAAATAGCTCTGCAGCGCACGCACCTCGAGGTCCCCCCCGAGATAGGCTTTGATTCCCTGTGCTGCGGCGACGGCCCCTGAAAGAGTGGTGTAATACGGCACTTTATGCAAGAGGGCTGCCCGCCGCAGGGGCTTGCTGTCGGCGAGGGCCTGGGCTCCCTCGGTGGTATTGAAAACCAGCTGCACCCGACCGTTCTTGATGGCGTCGACGATGTTCGGGCGCCCTTCCGAAGCCTTGAGGATGTGGTCCGCCGCGATACCGTGCTCCAACAGGAAGCGTTGGGTTCCCGAGGTGGCGATCACCTGGAAACCGAGCCCGGCGAGGGTCCGCACACCCTCAATCATGCGCTCCTTATCCTCGTCCCGAACCGAGACGAAGACGGTCCCCTTACGGGGAAGGCGCGCCCCGCCGCCAAGCTGGCTCTTGACGAAGGCGAGCTCGAACGAGCGGTCGATACCCATCACCTCGCCGGTCGATTTCATCTCGGGGCCGAGCACGGTGTCGACCCTTTCGCCGAAACGGGCGAACGGAAATACCGCCTCCTTTACTCCGATGTGCCTCGCCGACCCGGGCTCGAAGCGTTCCGGCTGGAGCGCAAAACTTGCAAGCAACTCACCGGCCATGATGCGTGCTGCGATCTTCGCCACCGGCAGCCCGATGACCTTGGCGACGAAGGGGATCGTCCGCGACGCCCGCGGATTGACCTCGAGCACGTAGATATCGCCGTCCTTGATCGCGTATTGCACGTTCATCAGGCCCCCCACCTTCAGTGCCAGCGCCAGCTCGTGGGTCTGGCGGCGAAGCGCATCGATGGTGGTGGCCTTGAGATTGTGCGGCGGAAGCGAACAAGCCGAATCGCCGGAATGAATTCCGGCCTCCTCGATGTGCTCCATGATGCCTGCGACGAACGTGTCCTCGCCGTCCGCGAGGCAGTCGACATCGACCTCGGTCGCGTCGGAAAGATAGCGATCGAACAGCAGAGGGTTCTTGCCGAGCACGGTATTGATCTGTCCCGTCTTGTCGTTGGGATAGCGCGCCTTGACGTCGTGGGGGACGAGCTCGGGCAGCGTCCCGAGCAGATAGTCCCCGAGCTGTTCCTCTTCGCGGATGATCTGCATCGCGCGCCCGCCGAGCACATACGAGGGACGCACCACGATCGGAAATCCGAGATCCGCCGCCACCAGTCGCGCCTGCTCGACGGAATAGGCGATGCCGTTGCTGGGTTGCTTCAGGCGCGAGCTTGTCGAGCAGGTGCTTGAAACGGTCGCGGTCCTCGGCCAGGTCGATGGCATCGGGCGAGGTGCCGAGAATGGGAATGTGGGCGCGCTCGAGCGCCTCGGCGAGCTTGAGAGGCGTCTGGCCGCCGAACTGCACAATGACGCCATGCAATGTGCCATTCGACCGCTCGGTAGCGATGATTTCGAGCACGTCCTCGGCGGTGAGCGGCTCGAAGTACAGCCGGTCGGACGTGTCGTAGTCGGTCGAGACTGTCTCGGGATTGCAGTTGACCATGATGGTCTCGTAGCCCACCTCGCTCAAGGCGAAAGCGGCGTGGCAACAGCAATAATCGAACTCGATGCCTTGGCCGATGCGGTTCGGACCGCCGCCGAGTATCACGACCTTTCGCTTGTCGGATGGCGCAGCCTCGTCGGCCGCCGCTCCGGCGAACGGCGTCTCGTAGGTCGAATACATGTAGGCGGTCGGCGAGGCGAACTCCGCGGCGCAGGTATCGATGCGCTTGAATACGGGCCGTACGCCGAGCGCGTGCCGGATGGACGCCACTTCGGCCTCGCTGCGTCCGCCCAGAACCGCGAGCCGTGCGTCCGAGAAGCCCATCGCCTTGAGGCGGCGCAGTGCTCCTGGGACTTGCGGCAGTCCCTTTTCCCGGATTTCATCCTCCGTCTCCACGATATCGCGGATTTCGGCCAGAAACCACGGGTCGATCTTGCAAGCGGCATGGATGTGCTCGTCGCTGAGACCGAGCCGCATGGCCTGTGCGACCTGCAACAAGCGGTCCGGAGTTGGCGTACCCAGCGCCGCGCGAATGGCATTGCGGTCATCGCCTTGTCCGAGCCCATCGATGGTCACTTCGTCGAGCCCGGTCAGCCCGGTCTCGAGCGAGCGCAGCGCTTTCTGCAGGCTCTCCTGGAATGTGCGGCCGATCGCCATGGCTTCGCCAACCGATTTCATCGAGGTGGTGAGCACCGGGTCGGCTCCCGGGAATTTCTCGAACGCGAAACGCGGGATCTTGGTGACCACGTAGTCGATGGTGGGCTCGAACGAGGCTGGCGTGGCGCCGCCGGTTATGTCGTTGGCGATCTCGTCCAGCGTGTACCCGACCGCGAGCTTGGCCGCGACCTTGGCGATTGGAAACCCGGTCGCCTTCGAGGCGAGCGCGGAAGAGCGCGAAACCCGCGGATTCATCTCGATGATGACCAGGCGACCGTCAGACGGGTTGACCGCGAACTGTACGTTCGAGCCGCCGGTCTCGACCCCGATCTCGCGCAACACCGCGATCGAGGCGTCGCGCATGATCTGATATTCCTTGTCCGTGAGCGTGAGCGCAGGCGCGACGGTGATGGAGTCCCCGGTATGCACACCCATCGGGTCGAGGTTTTCGATCGAGCAGATGATGATGCAGTTGTCGTTGCGATCCCGCACGACCTCCATCTCGAATTCCTTCCAGCCGAGGATCGATTCCTCGATCAGCACCTCGTTGGTCGGTGACGCGTCGATGCCGCGCTCGACGATGTCGATGAACTCGGCCTTGTTGTATGCGATGCCGCCGCCGGTGCCGCCGAGCGTGAACGACGGCCGGATGATCGCCGGCAGGCCGATGTCCTCGAGCGCCCGCAGTGCGTCTGGAAGCGTCTTGACCTGCTGCGAGCGAGGCGTCTCGAGACCGATCCGCTGCATCGCTTCGCGGAACAACTCGCGGTCCTCGGCCTTGTCGATCGCTTGCGCTGTGGCACCGATCATCTCGACATTGAAGCGCTGGAGCACCCCCATCTTGTTGAGCGACAGCGCGGTGTTGAGCGCAGTCTGGCCGCCCATGGTGGGAAGCAGTGCATCCGGCCGCTCCTTCTCGACGATCTTGGCTAGAATCTCGGGAGTAATCGGCTCGACATAGGTCGCATCGGCGAGATCGGGGTCGGTCATGATCGTGGCGGGATTGGAATTGACCAGGACGACCCGGTAGCCCTCCGCCTTGAGCGCCTTGCAGGCTTGCGTCCCGGAATAATCGAATTCGCACGCCTGGCCGATGACGATCGGGCCAGCGCCGATGATCAGGATCGAGGAGATATCGGTCCGTTTGGGCATCGGCCTATGCTCTTTCCGTGTCCTTCGGCCACAGATCGGCCGCGGCTGAAATCCATGACCACGCATCGGCGATCATGAATTCCACGCCCACTGCTGCACAGCGCACCGCAATGACGGCAACGGCCCGGCGCACAAAAAAGGGCGCGCTGCTGCGCGCCCCTCGGCTGGCGCTGAGGGCCAAGCCCCGCGCGGCGGCTCTTTAGACCAGAATGACCGGCCAGGGAAGGGGCGACTTCGCAGGAAAAACGAGGGGCCGATTGTTGCCCCTGCCTGCGCCGTGCCAATGCCGTGTCAGCGAGGTTCTCGCATCAGCCCCGGCCTCCGGCTGGCAGACCATTACCTCCTGACGGCACGAAACGTCATGCGGGCCTGGTTGTGCTCCAGGTTGAACGGAAGGCGCTCGGCTTCGAAACCGCCTGCCGCGAGCTTGGCCAGGAATTCCGCCTCGCCGTAACAGGAAACGCCGAGCTTCGCCCGCAGTCGGCGATAGCGGGAGAAGATGGTGCGACCAAGTCCGATGATAGCGGCGAGCAGGAAGCCGTTCCTCGCAGCATAGCGCAAAAGCGCGATGGTATCCGTCAGCACCCCCACGCCGGGCGGGATCACGTCGGCCGCAATCAGGATGCCGCCCGGCACCAATAGGTTGCGCCAAATCGCCAGAAGGCGATCGAGCTCCACGGGAGTGACGTATTGCACAAGGGAATTGGCGACCACGAGATCGATCGACGTAGCGGGCAGCCGTTCGACTTCATCCGGTGCGAGCACCTTGATTCTGCTGTTGTCCCGGAACCGTCGTGTCAGGCTTGCGCGCACGGACGCTGCCGATTCACACAACCATAGCTCCGCCGTTGCCGCCGCGACGTGATCGGCATGAATCGCCTCTCCGCAGCCATAGTCGATCACGCGCGCGCCCGGCCCGGGCAGCTGGGCGATGATCGCCCGCGCGATGTCGCGATAGTGCACATCGAAATGCCGCGCATCGACGTAGATCGAGTGCGGCTGATCCCAAAAGGTGGTCCAGTCGTTGCCGCTCATTGCCCGGCGCTTCCTGCACCGGTGGGGGCGTTCGGTGGCACGAGAACGATGCTGAAGCGCGCATTCGGACCCTGTCGGCCGAGGTACCGGCGCGACAGCTCGAGCTCGCGTTGGACCGCGTGCGGCTCGACCGCGGCGCGACGCGCGGCTTCATTGGTGCAAGCGGGTTGATCGCACAGCACCGCATAACCCTCGCGTGCGAGGCGCTCCGGGGATACCCGGGGGGCGACACGCAGGTCGAAACCCGGTACCGAATCAGGATGATCCGGACTGTAGAATGTGACCGCCTCAGCCAGGTCGCCCATGACGATCGTCAAGGGCCGATGCATATCGCGATGCCACTGTCGCGTGATTTCGTCGCTGAGCAAGCGATAAAGCGACTCGCCGTGCTTGGTGCCGCCCACGTGTTTGGTCCAGGCGATTGCGGGGGCCGCAAGCAGCGCGAGCACGGTAACTGCGATCACCGCTGCTGCCGTGAACACGGCGCCCGAGCGCGTGACCGTCGCAGCCTGTGGCGCCAGCAGGACGATCGGCAGCAGAAACCATCCCTGCATGGTCCATAGCGAGGTCAGCTCGACGCCGAGGAACGGCGCCGACAACGCCGGGAGCAGGATTTGCCCCGCCAGCAAGACCACCAGCAGGCGTCGATCCGGATCCGATGGCCAGAGGGTCTCGGCCAAAATACGTCGATCGGGACGGACGCTGATCAAATAGACCACGATCGGCAGTGCGACATATCCGATCCCGCCCAGGAGATAGGTTGCGATGCTCGCGATCACCTCGACCCGAGATGAACCGCCGTGGGCGGCATAGACGTAGTCGAAAGGCGTGAACGCCGCAGTAGTCAACCAATGCAGGTGGGGCGCGATCACGAACAAGCCGACGACCGCCGAGATCCAGGGCGATGGCGATCGCAGATAGGCCCAGCGTGCCGGGTGGGCCAATGCGGCGACGATGAAGGCCGCAACGAGGTAGATCGAGAAATACTTTCCGAGCATTGCAACGCCCGCGGCCGCCCCGGCAGCCGCCGACCACAGTGCCCCGCGCGAGGCGAATGCGCGCAGGAAGCAATAGGTCGCGATCGGCCAAGTCGAGAGCAGCACCTGGTTCGATGCGAAGCGTTGCGCGTGAAATTGGTAGAACGGCGTGAGCAGGAGCAGCAGCAGCACCAGCAGGCGCTTGTCGCCGGGAAGGTAAAGCCGCGCGATGCGCTCCACCGCGAACAACGCGACGGCGGCATTCACCATCGCGAGCAATCGGAACGACCAATCCGCTACCGGGAAGACCGCAAACCACGCTGCCGCCATCAAGGCTCCCAGCGGGGGGTGCTTGTAATAACCCGCGCTCGGATGGCGGCTCCAGGCGTAAATTTCGAGAAGGTCGGGATGCAGATCGATGGATGCGTGGGACAGCGTGTGAAAGACGGTCCACGCCGCGACGAAAAGAGTGAGCAGGATTGCAATGGCCCAGCCGTCACGCTCGAGATCGAACCAGGCATCGATGGGACGCTTGATCGAGGCGATCAGCGTGCCGCGGGATGCAATGAGTTCTCATGCAACGATGGAGCGTCACCGGCATCATGCGCGCGCGGGGTCGCGGGAAGAGCTCGGCTCGACCGGCCGGTCGGCAATGCTTTCCTCAGTCTCCGCCACGATATAGACCGGCCATTTGCGGGCCTCGCCGAGCACGCGGCCTAGATATTCGCCGATGATACCGAGCACGAGGAACTGTCCGGCGCCGAGGAGCGCGATCGCCGCCATGATGGAGGTCCAGCCGGCCACGGTGTGCCCGATCCATAAGAAGCTCACGAGCGAGTACGCCAGCAGCAGGACACCAATCGCCGCAAAGCCGAGCGACAGGTGGATGGCGATGCGCAGCGGTTTGATGCTGTGGGCGATGATTCCCGTGACGGCGAAATCGATCATGCGGCGGAGCGTGAACTTGGTTTCGCCGCTCCGGCGAACCCCCTGCGAAAAGGAGACCTTGGCAAGCGGATAGCCGAGCCAGCGTACCAGGCCGCGGAGAAATATCTCGTGCGCCTCCAGACGGTTGATGGTATCGACTGCGATCCGGTCCAAAAGCAGGAAGTCGGCGCTGCCGGGCTCGATGCGGACGTCGCCGATGGCGTCGAGCAGCCGGTAGAACCACCGCGACGTCAGCGACTTGAGGCGCGAGACCTGGCGCGATGCGGAGGTCCGCTCCGTGATGACGATCTTGGCTCCGCGACGCCACTCCTCCACCATGTCCGGGATGAGCTCCGGCGGGTGCTCGAAATCGCAATCCATCAGGATCACCGCGTCGCCGCGCGCGTAGCGCAGGCCCGCGCGCAGCGCCGCCTGGTGGCCGAAATTGCGCGTGAATGCGACGTAGCGGATGCGGCGATCGGATTGCGCCAGGCTCTTGATCTCGGCCAGCGTGCGATCGGTCGAGCGGTCGTCGATGAACAGGAGCTCCCAGCGGCCGATCGGTCCTGCAATCTCGGCGACACGCGTCGCCATTGCGGCTACGTTCCGTTCCTCGTTGTGGGCCGGCAGCACGATCGAGAGAGAAGGACGCGACGAATCGCATCCGCCACCGCGGGCAATGATCTCGTTCATTGTGTCGCAGTCGATTCCACCCGTCAATCACGCGCGATCGGCAAGGATTGACGGAACGATGCCACGAGTTCGCATGCGCTCCGCCCTCGCGGCGGAGTGATTGCAGGTACGAACGATCGGTTTTGGCTACCGTCGCCACAGCCTGGTGAGTGGCCCGCCTTGCCCATGCACGGGGTCGCTGTCAGGCACCGGCACTCGAGGAATTCTCGCGAGCGCCTCGATATGCTCGGCGTCGCTGCCCCGGCAGAGATCATATTTTCCGCTCTTCGGATATGCGCCGATCACGCACAGATCCGGCGTCGCCCACAGGCATTGATGTCCGGTCCCCGCCGGGAGCACTGCGACGTCGCCTGCGGTGAGGTCGTGCACCTCACCCGCGGTGCCACCGAAGCGCACCTTGGCGTGGCCATTCGCAATGCCGAGCGCTTCGTGAATCATTGAATGATAGTGCACATAGGGATAGATGCCGTTGCGCCAGGCGTTTCCCCAGCCGTGGCGGGCAAAGATCTTCTCGATCACGAGCTCGGGATCGGGCGTGTCGGAGAGGTCGATGGCGCCCCGAAAAATCAGGAGCGGCAGCCGGGAATTGTTGGGGATCGAACCGTCGTCGGCGAACATCAGGGCGAGCGGCTCGGATGACTTGGTCAACGCAGGCATGCTTGTTTCCGCAATCCGGTGCCGATCGGGTGAATTCCACCTGAACGGGTCCGCCGGCACTACGGTTTCGCCGGCAGATCGAACACCAGGCAGCTCGTCGTCGCGTGCGCAAGCAATCGGCCGGTGGCATCGGTGAGACGGCCATCGGCAGTCGCCACCCGCCGGCCGCTGCTGACGACCTTGCCCTCGGCGCGGACCCGACCGGTTTCCGCGGTGATGGCGCGGACCAGGCTGACCTTGAATTCCAGCGTGGTGTAGCCGGTTCCCTTCGGCAGCGTAGTGTGGATGGAGCAGCCCATGCAGGAGTCCAGCAGCGTCGCCGCGTAGCCGCCGTGCACGGTCCCGAGCGGATTGTAGTGCGCGATCGATGGCGTGCCTTCGAACACCGCGCGACCGTTCTCAACCTCGACCAGACCGAAGCCGATGAGCTGCATGATCGGAGGCCCGGGAAAGCGGCCGGCGATCATTCCCTGCAGCAGCTCGAGGCCGCTCATGCCGGCGGCGACTTCAGGCGGCACCAGGCCGTACCGTTTCGTTGCTTGTTCGTTGCGCGCGTCCATGAGGCTTGCCTGTCTGATCGAGCTGCGTGATGTTGCAGCATATGGCATCATTTCGATTTGCATTTGCGCATCAAGTCCACGAACCGCTGGAACAGATAGTGGCTGTCGCGCGGGCCGGGAGATGCCTCCGGGTGGTACTGCACCGAGAATACCGGCTTGTCCTTGAGCTCGAGTCCGCAATTCGAGCCGTCGAACAGCGACACGTGGGTTTCGGTGGCGTTCGCCGGTAATGTGGCGCGGTCGACGGCGAAGCCGTGGTTCATCGAGGTGATCTCGACCTTCCCGGTCGCCAGATCCTTCACCGGATGATTGGCGCCATGATGCCCTTGGTGCATCTTCATGGTCTCGGCGCCGACCGCGATGCCGAGCATCTGATGACCGAGACAGATTCCGAAAGTCGGGATGCCCTTGTCGATGATGTGGCGGATCACAGGTACGGCATATTCGCCGGTTGCCGCCGGGTCTCCCGGTCCGTTCGACAGGAAGACGCCATCGGGCTCGAGCGCGACAATGTCCGCGGCCGAAGTCTGTGCCGGCACCACCGTTACCCTGCAGCCCTTGCCGGCAAGCTGGCGCAGAATATTTCGCTTGATGCCGTAGTCGATGGCGACCACGTGGAATTCCGGCTTGTCCTGGCGCCCGTAGCCCTTACCCCATTCCCAGCCGGTCTCGTCCCAGGTGAAGCGTTGGCCCGACGTCACCATGGGCACCAGGTCCATTCCGACCAGACCGGGCCATTCACGCGCTTCCTTACGGAGCGCGTCGAGATCGAACCGGCCGGACGGCTCGTGTGCGATCACTGCATTGGGCATGCCGTGGACGCGGATGAAGCCGGTGAGGGCGCGGGTGTCGATGCCGCAGAGCCCGATGATGCCGCGGGCCTTGAGCCATTGGTCGAGATGGCGGGTGGCACGGTAGCTCGATGGCCTGGTAATGGCGCTGTGCAGGATCACGCCGCGTGCCCCCGGCGTCGCCGCCATGTTGACGGTCTCGATATCGTCCTCGTTGGTGCCGACATTGCCGATATGCGGGAAGGTGAAGGTGATGATCTGCCCGGCATAGGAGGGATCGGTGAGGATTTCCTGGTAGCCGGTCATCGCGGTGTTGAAGCACACCTCGCCCACTGCGTGCCCGATCGCGCCCAGACCCGAGCCTTCGAGCACGGTGCCGTCGGCGAGCACGAGCAGCGCAGTGGCCTTCGGCTCGGTCCAGCTCGCGCGAGGTTGCGTGCCAGCGGGTTGTTTCTCGGTCATCGAAGGCCTAGATCTGCGGTCGCACCGCCAGCCGGTTCGGCTCGATGCGGGCGCCGATTTGCGAAAAGGCCATAGCCGTGCTGCGCGACGAGATCAACACCGCCCTCAAGATTGCGATGAAGGCCCGCGACGACCGCAAGGTGTCGACGCTGCGTCTGATCAATGCCGCGATCAAGAACGCCGATATCGAGGCGCAGATGCAGGGCAAGCCGGCGCTCGCCGACGACGGCTTGCTCGGCCTCCTGCAGAAGATGATCAAGCAGGGCCAGGAATTGGTCGAGATCTACGACCAGGCCGGTCGGCGGGAGCTTGCCGACCGGGAGCGCGGGGAAATCGAGATCATCCGCGGCTATCTTCCGCAGCCGATGTCGGACGAAGAGGCGAAGGCTGTGATCGCGGAGGTCATCAAGGCGACCGGTGCAACCGGGGTCAAGGACATGGGCAAGGTGATGGCTGCGCTCAAGCAGGGCTTTGCCGGCAGGTTGGACCTCGGCAGGACATCGGGATTGGTGAAAGGGATGCTCGCCGGGTGATGACCATGCGGCAATGCTTCGTCCGCGGCGTGCGCAGCGTGCAGCTCGTCGCCACGAATCTCACCGAGGCCGATGTGCCGCGCGGGTCGGACGGCTGGACGTTTCCCCCGGCACGCTCGGACCAGTGGGAATAACGCAGCCGCGCTCGGCGCTCTTCTATCGGGTTCAGCGGCTGTTCGGCTTCTCCGAAGACGGCTGCGGTCTCGCCGCGCGCTAAGTGATTTTGGTCTCGATTACACAATCGGCCGACGGGTCTGGAAATATCTCAGGATTGCCAAGCAGGCGGCGGCCGCGGCGAGATGCTTGATGGTGTGCCCGCTGAGGATGGCGCCAGCGGAATAGATCAACTGATCAGTGAATTCCGCCACCTTGGCGAGGGCATAGAGCACCGCGGCCGAGATCCAATACGAGGTACCGGTGTATCTCGCTGGAAACACCAGGTACAGCAGCGGCAATGCGAGACACGGAAAGAATTGCACCCACCCGTAGAGCCGCAGATCGTCGGTCCAGCGCCACAGCAACAGGCTGAGCACGCCGATCGCGACCAGGGGCCACAGCAGTACGGCTCCGGCGCGCGCATCAACCCGTTCCTCGATCGCCAGCGTCAGAATCGCCATGAAGCACAGCGTCATCGGCAACCGATCCCACAGTAGGGTCGCGTCGCTCGGGTTCCAGTGATAGTAGGACGAGCCGATGCCGGTCAGCAGCACCCCCGAGAACAAGACGATGGTCGTGGGATCGTCGTGGAAGCGCCACAGTCCCGCAGCCCCGATCGCGATGAAGGGTAGGTTGGAGACGACGTTCCAGAAGTTCGGCACGCCGAGCAATGTGCGCTGGTCGGCGAACTGATGATAGCTCTGATCCTGCGAGATCGGCGGCAACAGGAGCAATCCGGCGAGCGATATGACCATGAGGCCGATGAGGATCGGCAAGGCTCGATTTGACGTTGTGGCTTCGATCATGCCGGTGACGTCAGCCGCTCGGACTCAACGAACCTGCAAGACCAGCTTGCCCCTGAAGTGGCGCGATTCGCTTACCTTGTGGGCGGCTGCCGCCTCGGACAGGCGATAGAGCCTGATTTCGGGAGGACGGATGGCTCCCGCCACGACAAGCTCGACGATGCGATCGAGTTGCCTGCGGTCCCGTTCAACTGCCGGCCGCAGTGATTTCACATCGGCGCGATCGGGCGTCGGGGCCTGCGGCCCGGACGCGATGAAGGCGGCGCGCCCGCCCGGCCTGAGCACCGCGAAGGATCTGCGCGCCACGTCGCCGCCGACCGTATCGAACACGGCGTCGCAGTCGGTCACCACTTCGGTAAAGTCTCGAGCGTTGTAGTCGATGACCTCGTCGGCGCCGAGGCTGCGCAGATAATCGTGATTGGCTGCGCTCGCGGTCGTGATCACGCGGGCGCCGACATGCTTGGCAAGTTGGACGGCGAAACTCGCCACTCCTCCGGCGCCGCCCTGGATCAAGATCGTCTCCCCGGGTCGCAGCTTCAACGTAGCCTCGATCGCGCTCAGCGCGGTGAGACCGGTGAGGGCCACGGCGGCAGCCTCGGTGTGGGAAATTCGCTCCGGCTTCTTGGCCACGAGGGCGGCTTTGATCGCAATCTTCTCGGCGTAGGTGCCGTCCTGGCCGAGCTCGAGAACGCCGAACACGGCATCGCCGACACGAAGATCCTGGACACCTTCACCGATGGCGCCGATCAGTCCGGAAAAATCCCGCCCCAGGACATACGGGAACCGCGATTGCCGATGCGAATCCCCGGCGCGAACTTTCCAATCGGCACCGTTGACGCTGGCGGCGACGATATCGACCACCACTTCTCCCGGCTTGGGCGTTGGATCCGGCAAGTCGCCATACTTCAGGACCTCAGGCCCGCCATGGCGCTCTATGAATACAGCTTTCATCCTGTTTCCTTCCTTCGCTAGCCGGACCAAGCGCGCCTGAAGCAGGTCGGATCCGTCCGCCGGATGTTATACTCGGGCGGGGACCGGGCAAATTTTTGGGAGAGGGACGATCCGTTCGGGGCACCGATGCGATGACAGTCATCGCAGCTGCATCGATTGATTAGGAGCGCTTCGCCGGCCAGAATGCGTGTCCCGCTTCCGACGTTCGCTTCACATTGCAGCACGCTCGAGTGCGAACGTCGGAAGCAAAGGGACACTAGCAAGTCTATGGTGCTAGTGCGGTTTTGTCTTTGACGTTCCGATGACGGAACCGCCGCGAGACTGATCGGAACGTCAAAGACACCGCACTAGGCTGTGCGGTACGAGGAATTGCGGAACGAAAAACGGAGGACCACCCGTGCATAGCTCGATCACCATTTCCACACTTGCCGGCGTTCTGTTCGCATGGCCGATTGCGGCGGCGGCGCAGGACTATCCAGCGCGCCCGATCAAGGCCGTGACAACGACCAGCGCCGGCGGCATCAGCGATATCTTCATGCGTGCGCTCGGGGACGAGCTGCACAAGCGCTGGGGTCAGCCGATCGTGGTGGAGAATCGGCCAGGCGGCATGCAGAATGTGGGCGCTCGCGTTTGTACCGAGGCGGCACCCGACGGCTATACCATCTGCATCCTCAATGCGGAGCCGATGGCCTACAACCAGTTCCTGCTCAAGAACATGCCGTTCGACCCGGAAAAGGGGGTGCAGCCGGTCACCAACCTCTATCAGATCATCCAGACGCTGGTGGTGAATGCCAAGCTCAACGTCAAGACCGTCGACGAGTTGATCGCGCTGTCGAAAGCGAAGCCGGGCACCCTGAACTATCTCACCGCTGCCGTGCCGCTCGCCCTCTACATGGAGACGCTGCGGAAGGAGAAAGGAGCCGATTGGGTGCGGGTCCCGTTCAAGGGCGGCGGTGAGGCGGTCAATGCGGTGCTGAGCGGCTCGACTCCGATCGCGCTCATTGGCGAGGGCAACGTCATAGGACAGATCCGCGCCGGCACCATGACGGCGCTCGCGATGGTCAATAATATCCGCTCGCCGAATTTCCCGGAGGTGCCGACACTGGAGGAAACCGGCTACAACGGCCCGCCCTCGCGCAGCTGGTACGGCCTGTTCACGCCTGCCGGCACGCCGAAGCCGATCGTCGACAAGCTGGCCAAGGAGGTCGCCGGCATCGTCGCCGATCCCGCCTTCCGGGAGCGGCATCTGACGGCCCGCAGTCTGGTGCCCGCGATCAACACGCCGGAGCAATTCGCCGAGGAAATCAAGCGCGATCGAGCAATGGCGCAGCAGGTCGTGAAGGACGCAGGCCTCGAGCCGCAGTGAACGATGCGAGTCGGCGCGTGCCGACGTTTGCGGCGTCGTGCGTTGTTGGACGGCTTTGCCAATCGGGACGGGGGCGCCGGGAGCTGCGGCGTGAGCGTAGTCCCTGCAGTGAGGTAGCGAGCATGCAGCGGGTGCTGGCGTTCCTTGCGTTGGCTGTCTTCGGCGTGACCGCGGCACCGCCGTCGCACGCGCAAGACTACCCTACACGACCGATCCGGGTCATCGCGGTCACCAGCGCCGGCGGCACCAGCGACATCTTCATGCGCGCACTCGGCGAGGAACTGCACAGGAGCCTCGGCCAGCCCATCATCGTCGAGAACCGCCCGGGCGGCGCCTTCAATATCGGCGCGCGTGCCTGTGCCGAGGCGGCACCCGACGGTTATACCTTCTGCATAATTCCGGGCGAGCCACTCGTGTTCAACCAGTTCATGTTCAAGAGTTTGCAATACGATCCGGTGACTGCGTTCGAGCCGATCACGCAGCTCTTCTTCATCACACAGGCTCTGGTGGTCAGCGCCAAGCTCAATGTGACGACATTGGCAGCGCTTGCCGCGCTGTCGAAGGCACAGCCGGGAACGCTGAGTTATTCCACAGCCGCGATCCCGGCCGTTGTGTTCATCGAGCGATGGAAAAGAGAGACCGGTGCGGACCTGGTGAAGGTACCCTTCCGCGGCGGCGGCGAAGCCGTCGCCGCCCTGCTCACCGGGGCGACGCCGGTCGGCCTTTACGGCATTGCCAACGTACGCTCGCAACTCGAGGCTGGCAGCGTGCGCGGTCTCGCGGTCGACAGCGACACTCGCTCGCCGCTGTTTCCCGACATCCCCACCATCCTCGAGGCATCGGGCCGGAAACACGCCGGCAAGTCCTATTTCGGCCTGATGGCGCCGGCCGGGACGCCCAAGCCCATCATCGCCAGGCTGCACGCCGCAGTCGCGCGCATCGTCACCGAAGCCGATTTTCGACGCAAGAACCTGATCGAGCGTGGACTGGTCCCGGTCGCCGGTTCGCCCGCGGAGTTTGCCCGCTTCATCGGCGAAGACCGGGTGACGGCCGAGCAGATGGTCAGGGAAGCCGGCCTGCAGCTGCAATGAAGCGAAGGGAGAGATCATGCGAGGCTTGATCCGCACTGCCGGACTGGCGACGGTCGTTCTCGTCTGCGCCGTGCCGTCGTCGGCGCAGGATTACCCGACCCGCCCGGTGCGCGCGATCGTGGCGGTTGGCCCCGGCGGAACCGCCGATATCGTCACTCGCGTGCTCGGCGACGAGTTGCACAAGCGTTGGGGGCAGCCGCTGGTGGTGGAGAACCGTGCAGGCGGTGCCTCCAATATCGGGGCGCGCGCCTGCGCCGAGGCGCCGCCCGACGGTTACACCATCTGTGTGTTGTCCGGCGAGCCGCTGGCCTACAACCAGTTCTTGTTCAAGAAGCTATCGTTCGATCCCAGCAAGGACTTCGAGCCCATCACCAACCTGTTCTTCAACACGCAGGCGCTGGTGGTCAACGCCTCGCTCAACGTCCACACCGTGGACGAACTGGTGACGCTGTCGAAGGCGAAGGCCGGGACCCTGAGCTATACCGCGCCGTCGCCGCCCTTGATGCTCTACCTCGAGAAGCTCAAGCGTGAGCGCGGCGCCGACTGGGTCGGGATTCCGTTTCGCGGCGGCGGCGAGACCACCAATGCCGTGCTCTCGGGATCTACACCCATCGCATTTCTCGGGCTCCAGAACTTCATCCCTCATCTGCAGGCCGGCTCCATGCGCGGCCTGGCGACCGATAGCGCGCAACGCGTTTCGCTGTTCCCGGACATTCCGACGCTCGCGGAGCTCGGTTACCGCGGCAATCTCACGCGCGTCTATTTCGGGCTGGTCGCACCTGCCGGCACACCCAAGCCGATCATCGACAGGATCCGCGAGGACGTCGCCCGTATCGGCGGTGAGGTGGCATTCCGGCAGAAGCAGTTCCTCGCCCGGGCGCTCGAACCGATCTTGGATACGCCCGCCGAATTCGCGCGCTTCCTCACCGAGAACCGCGCTGTTTCCGAGCGCGTGGTGAAGGAGGCCGGCTTGCAACCGCAGTAAGCCGAGGATCACGCCGACTCGGGTCTCCGCACGCGCCTTGTCCAGGCAGGAGCAACAGATTGCGGAAGCGCAACCGCCGTTACGCCACCTCGAGCAGGATCTCCGTCAGCCGTTCGGGCATGTCCACCATCGCGTCGTGGCCGCAAGGCATTTCATAGACGCGCCAACCGGCGCCCTTGACCTTTTCGCGCGCGGCGTCGAACGGCGGGCTGGGGAAACCGGTGGCGCGTATATAGGCTTTCTTGCCGATGCGGTCGCGTGCGCCGGTCAATGTGATTCTGTCCGAATAGGTCGCCAACGGGTGTGGGGTGCACTTGCTGTCGACCCAGGTGTGGTCCTTTTCATTCACCTGGAACGCCGCGGCCGATACCGGCGCCATCGAAGTCTCGCCTTTCTGCACCAAGGCCACGATGGCATCGCGCCGCACGGTCAGGTCCATTGGACGGTCCCCGTGCTCGGGCACGAAGGCATCGAGAAATACGATCGAGCCGATCGCCTCGCTCATCTGCTCCGCGACGCCCGAAATGATGAAGCCTCCGTAGGAGTGGCCGACCAGCACGATGTCCTCGAGCCCTTCCCACTTGATCATGTTGACGATGTCGGTGATGTGGGTCGCGAGGTTGACCCTGGAATCGATGAGATGCGAGCGCTCGCCCAATCCGGTCATGGTCGGCGTGAACACCTTGTGGGTGCGCTTCTCCAACAGATCGGAGACGCGCCGCCAGCACCAGCCGCCGTGCCAGGCGCCGTGCACCAGGACGAATGTCTTCTGTGTTCTGGTCATTGCCTGTGATTCTCCGAGCGCGACCACACCAGCGTGCTGCATTGCCGAGCGTGCCGGCGCTCCTGATCGAACGGTATCGATGCACGCGCATTCTAGCGGGGACGCCCGGGTGCGTCGCAGGACCGGTTGATGACCCCGGGCAAGCTGCGGCCGCCCTGTGGATAACCGGGACAATCGCTCCCGGCCGGGCGCTCGGACCGGCCGAGCCTATACTGGCGCCGTTCCGCGAATCACCTGGTGCGGCTAATGCGTTTTCCGCCTCAATTCCTCGACGAGCTGCGCGCGCGGCTTCCGGTTTCGGAAGTCGTAGGCCGGCGTGTCCGGCTCAGGAAATCGGGGCGCGAATGGAAGGGACTTTCGCCGTTCAATAAGGAGAAGACGCCCTCCTTCTTCGTCAACGACCAGAAGATGGCCTGGTTCGACTTTTCCTCGGGCAAGAACGGCACCATTTTCGATTTCGTGATGTTGACGGAAGGGCTGTCTTTTCCCGAGGCGGTCGAGCGGCTCGCCGCCGAGGCCGGCATGTCCGTTGCCCAAGGTCTCGCGTGAGGACCAGGCCTTCGACGAGCGAAGACGAACGCTCAACGACATCGTGGAGCTGGCCGCGAAGTTCTTCGAGGCGACGCTCGCCTCCCGTTCGGGCGCCAAGGCACGCGGCTATCTCGCCGATCGCGGGCTCGATCCGGCGACCCAGATCAGGTTCCGGCTCGGCTATGCTCCGCCCGATCGCTTCGCGCTCAAGGAGCACCTCGGCAAGGCCGGGATCTCGACCGAAGACATGGTGGAAGCGGGTTTGCTGGTCGGCGGCGAGGACATTCCGGTGCCCTATGACCGATTTCGCGATCGGGTCATGTTTCCGATTACCGATCTGCGCGGCGGCGTCATCGCCTTCGGCGGCCGCGCGCTCGAGAAGGATGCCCAGGCGAAATATCTCAACTCGCCGGAAACGCCGCTCTTTCACAAGGGTGCGACCCTCTACAACATGGCAGCCGCACGGGCCGCCGCCCACAAGGGCTCCGCCGTCATCACGGTCGAGGGCTATGTCGACGTGATCGCCATGGTGAAGGCCGGCTTCGAGGGAACCGTCGCTCCGCTGGGCACCGCGCTCACGAGCGAGCAGCTCCTGCTGCTGTGGAGGATGTCGGACGAGCCTACGCTCTGCTTCGACGGCGACGCGGCCGGGCGCCGGGCCGCCTACCGAGCGGTCGACCTGGCGTTACCGCTGCTCAGACCCGGAAAGAGCCTGAAATTCGCAGGTTTGCCCGAGGGTCAGGATCCCGACGACCTTGCCCGTAGCGGCGGACGCGAGGCGATCCTCGAGGTGATCGGTGCAGCGCGCCCGCTCGCCGAAGTGCTTTGGATGCGCGAGACCGAGATCGGTGAGCTCAATACGCCCGAACGTCGTGCTGCATTCGAGGCGCGCCTGGGCGAGGTCACCGCGGCAATCGGCGACGATATCGTGCGAAAGTACTATCGCAGCGAGTTCGGCGACCGTTTGCGGCGCCTGTTCGACGAGCCTGCCCAGGCGCGGCCGGGAGTCAACCGAACACCGCGCAGCGGATGGCGATCAGCGAATAGGGGAGCGAACAGCGATTGGCGAATGACGAATGGCCGGAGAGGCTCCAATCGCTACTCGCAATCTGTTGCTCGCTCTCTATCCGGCGAGCCGTATGTGGTGGCGAGCCCCCAGCTTGCGGTAAGTCCGGTCCACCGGGGGCACCGCGCCGCCATTCCGCGCCGCGAGGCCCTGATCCTGCAAGCGGTCATCAACCACCCCTGGCTGCTGCACGAGCATCTCGAGGAGCTCGCCGCGGTCGAGTTCCGCCATTCCGGTGCCGCCAGAGTGAAAGGCGAGTTGATCGACATCTTTGCACACGGCGGCGGGTCGGACGGAGAAGCCATGGTTGCCGAGCTCGAGCGCCGGGGGCTCGCCGAGGTTGCAACGCGCATCCAGAAGGCTATTACCACCCCCTCGGTCTGGGGCGCCGGTTCCGAAGCCGCACCCGACGACGTGCTGACCACGTGGAAGCAGCTTGTTGCCTTGCATCGGCAGTGGCATTCGCTAATTAAGGAGCTCAAGGATGCCGAACAGGCGCTGGGACAGGAGACGACCGAGGCCAACTATTGCTGGTTGCAGGACATCAAGACCCGGCTCGCGGTCCTGGATGGAACCGAAGCCTTGATCGAAGGGTTCGGGGTTTCCTCCGGACGGCCGGTGCGGTCCTTGTGAATGCGGGAAACGAGGAAGCTCATGGGACCCGGACCTGCGGGAACCGCAGTCACCCTTGAGCTTTCGCGGTATGGAGGGTTAATCGGGGCTTAAGCGCCTCCGATGACACTCCGCGGGTCCGAATCATGGTGGTTGCCCAGAGGTCGGCATGGTCCTCTCGGGCGTTCGATTCTCCCCGCATAGGGTAGGGGATGTGGTGATTCGACGTCCTCGGTCGGGCGTTCCAGGAGAAAATGCATGGCGACCAAGACCAAGGCAGCCCAAAAAGAGAAAGAAAAGGAAGAGGTACCCGAAAAGGAGGCCTCCGAGACGCCCGATACGCCGCTGCCGCTGCTCGACCTCTCCGACGCCGCTGTCAAGAAGCTCATTCGCACCGCCAAGAAGCGCGGCTACGTGACACACGACCAGATCAACTCGGTGCTGCCTTCCGAGGAGGTGAACTCCGAGCAGATCGAGGACGTTCTCGCCATGTTCAGCGAGATGGGGGTCAATGTCGTCGAGACCGAAGAGGCGAGCGAAGAGGGCGAGGAGCAGCGCGAAGAAGCGGAGGAGGAGCCGGAAGCCGAGGGCGGCGACCTGGTCGAGGTCCAGCGCGCTGTGCCGGCCAAGTCAGAGGCCAAGGAGCCGACCGAACGAACCGACGATCCGGTGCGCATGTATCTGCGCGAGATGGGCTCGGTGGAGCTCTTGTCGCGCGAGGGGGAGATCGCCATCGCCAAGCGCATCGAGGCCGGCCGCGAGGCCATGATTGCCGGGCTGTGCGAGAGCCCGCTCTCCTTCCAGGCGATCATCATCTGGCGCGACGAGCTCAACGAAGGGAAGGTCTTCCTCCGCGACATCATCGATCTCGAGGCGACCTACGCGGGTCCGGACGCCAAGGCCATGCCGACGCCACCCGCGATCGGCGCCGACGGCCAGCCGGCCGCTGCTGCCGCGCCCAACCCGTCCATGCTCATGCAGACGCCGGCGCCGCCCGCGGCCCCCGCCGCTGCCACGCCCTTCAAGGCCGCTCCTCCCGAACGGGCCAACGGGGAAGATAGCGAGGGCGCCGAAGCACCCGCCGGCGAGGCCGATTTCGATGACGACGATATGGAGAACTCGCTCTCGCTCGCCGCCATCGAGGCCGAGCTCAAGCCCAAGGTTCTGGAAACCTTCGACAACGTGGCCGACGCCTACAAGCGGCTGCGCCGCCTGCAGGACCAGGATATCCAGAACAAGCTGCGCAACGATTCGCTGTCGCCCGCGCAGGAACGTCGCTACAAGAAACTCAAGGACGAGATCATCGCCGAAGTGAAGTCGCTGCGCCTCAACCAGGCGCGCATCGATTTGCTGGTCGAGCAGCTCTACGATATCAACAAGCGGCTGGTGGGCTACGAGGGCCGCCTGATGCGGCTCGCCGAGAGCCATGCCATCTCGCGCGAGGATTTTCTGAAGAACTATCAGGGCTCCGAGCTCGACCCGCGCTGGCTCAACCGGGTATCGAAGCTTTCCGCCAGGGGCTGGAAGAACTTCGTGGCCAAGGACAAGGACCGGATCAAGCACCACCGTCACGAGATCCAGGTGCTCGCCGGCGAGACCGGGCTCGAGATCGGCGAGTTCCGCAAGATCGTCCACATGGTTCAGAAGGGCGAGCGCGAGGCGCGTCAGGCCAAGAAGGAGATGGTGGAGGCGAACCTGCGCCTCGTCATTTCGATCGCCAAGAAATACACCAACCGCGGGCTGCAGTTCCTCGACCTGATCCAGGAAGGCAACATCGGCCTGATGAAGGCGGTCGACAAGTTCGAGTATCGCCGCGGCTACAAGTTTTCGACCTATGCGACCTGGTGGATTCGGCAGGCGATCACACGCTCGATCGCCGACCAGGCGCGCACCATTCGCATCCCGGTGCACATGATCGAGACCATCAACAAGATCGTGCGCACCTCGCGCCAGATGCTCAACGAGATCGGTCGGGAGCCGACGCCCGAGGAGCTGGCCGAGAAGCTCGGCATGCCGCTGGAGAAGGTGCGCAAGGTGCTCAAGATCGCCAAGGAACCGCTCTCGCTGGAGACGCCGATCGGCGACGAGGAGGACAGCCACCTCGGCGATTTCATCGAGGACAAGAACGCCATCCTGCCGATCGATGCCGCCATCCAATCGAACCTTCGTGAGACCACCACGCGGGTGCTGGCGTCGCTGACGCCGCGCGAGGAGCGGGTGCTCCGCATGCGCTTCGGCATCGGCATGAACACCGACCACACGTTGGAAGAGGTGGGTCAGCAGTTCTCGGTGACGCGCGAGCGCATCCGTCAGATCGAGGCCAAGGCGCTGCGCAAGCTCAAGCATCCGAGCCGGTCGCGGAAGCTGCGAAGCTTCCTGGACAATTGAACGGGCTTGTGGGGCGGCATAAGCCGCGTTGCCCCACCGCGGCCGAGGGCCTGCACCGGCGTCCCTTCACCGTGGCCGTTGATCGGATGCCAGCCGGCACCTCACCCGAGCTCGACGCCGTCGCAGCTGGTGCTCTCGGAGCTCGAGCTGCGTCGAGTCGTTGCTTGCGCGTCGGAATGTCGCCGTCTGCGCCGGCCAGCCGCCCAGTCGGTCGTCTTGTGGACCGACCCATTTGTTGAGAAGATTTCATAAGTGAATTTCGATGCGCTGAACACGAGCTCGGCCGCCAAGCTTGTGGGAGGCGACGTTAGCACCGTCGATGCCCCAGGCAGCCGTCCTGCCAGCAGGAGGGAACCACAATGAGACCACCCGCCGCCCCATTCCGAATCATGGTCGGTGTGATCGCCGCCGCCTTCGGCTTCGCGGCCGGCCCGGCATCGGCCCAGACCTATCCGACGCAGTCGATCAGGATCGTCGTCGCCACTGCGGCCGGAGGCATCGCCGATCTGGCCGCGCGCACGCTCGCGCAAAAGCTCAGCGAGGGCGGCAAGACCGCGGTGGTCGAGAACCGCACCGGCGGCGCCGGCGCGATCGCCGCCGAGGCGGTGGCGAAGGCCCCGCCCGACGGCCATACGCTGTTGATCGGCATGCATTCGATCAACGCGATTCTGCCGCACCTCGTCGGCAAGCTGTCCTATGACGGGATCAGGGATTTCGCGCCGGTCACCAACATCGTCGCATCGGCCAACATCCTGGTGGTGCATCCCGCCGTGCCCGCGCAGTCCATGCGCGAGCTCGTCGCCCTCGCCAAGGAAAAGCCGGGCAAGCTCATTTACGCCTCCCAGGGCAACGGCACCTCCGGCCACATTGTCGGCGAGCAGTTCAAGCAGCTCGCCGGCATCGACCTCGTTCACGTGCCTTATCGCGGGGCGGCGCCCGCCATCCAGGATCTCGGTCGCCGGCCACGTGTCGCTGATGTTCGACATCGTGCCGCTGGCCCGCGCGCAACTCGCCGCCGGCAAGGTGCGGGCGCTGGCGGTGGCCTCGCCGCAGCGGCTCGCGGCGGTGGCCGAGGTCCCGACCATGGCGGAAGCAGGGTTTCCCGAGCTCGAAGGCGGACCCTGGTTCGGCCTGCTGGCGCCGGCCGGAACGCCGCGCGCCGTCGTCGAGTGGCTCAACGGCGAGACCCGCAAGGCGTTCGCGGCGGCCGACGTGCGCGAGCGCTTCCTTTCTCAGGGCATGACGCTGCCGCTCGGCACGCCCGCAGGAATTTTCCGCGTTCATCGCCGCCGAGAGCAGGCGCTGGGGCGACATCGTGCGCAAGACCGGCATCAGGATGGAGTGGTCGCCCTACGCCAGCCCCTCGACGATCCGCATGTCGCGCTCGGCGGCCTTGCCGAATACCTTCAGCGCCGCCTGGTATCCAGGCTCTCGTGCGCCGCAACCGCCTTTTCGACGCTGTCGAATTCGATGATGACGATGCGTTCGGTGAGCCCGCCTCGTAGGACTTGGCCGCATTGCCGCGCGCGAGGAATCGTCCGCCCGCTGCGCTGATCGCGGGTCCCGCGAGCTTGGCGTACTCGGCCAAGGCATCGCGGTCCGAAATCGAACGATAACACGCCACCCAATAAGCCTTTGCCATTGCGATCTCCGTCCCTGGCGTCCTTTGCTATCGAGCAGCGCGATAGCCCGTCATCCTATATAATTTTGCGACGCCCCCCAAAGGCTTGGCGGCAGGAAATCATGTCGCGCCTGGTGGTCTGGTACAATTCGCGCTGTCCGGTTTGCGATGCCGGCATCACCCGCCAGCGCAACCAGCTGATCGCTGCCGTCGAGGCGGGCGAGCTCGCGTTTCACGACATCAATTTGCCGAACCGGATGCGCTCGCAGCTCATGGCGTCTCGCTCGACGACGTCCGTCGCCGGCTTCACGCCACCGATGGATCCGGCCGCCTCCTCATCGGCGCCGATGTTGCGATCGCAGTCTGGCGGCTGCCGCCGGGTGAGCGCTGGCTCGCCGCCCTTCTCGGCCATCCGCTCGCTGCGGCCGGTCACGCGTTTCGTCTACGACCGCTTTGCCGACCTCTCTACGCCTGGAACCGGCGCCGAGGGCATTGGTGAGTTGCGAAACGACGACTTAATCCTGCGGGCGAAACCGAACGTCCGCTCGAAACGCTCGGCATAGGCCGGCCACACCTGCGGGTTGACGATGCGCGGCGGACGCTTGCCGTCGAGCGTCATGATCAGCTGCTCGGCGGCGATCCTGCCCATATTGGCGCGCGCCTCGCGGGTGACGCCCGCGGTATGCGGAGTTGCGATCACGTTGTTGAATTGCAGCAGCGGATGCTCGGCGGCGGCGGCTCCCGGTCCCAGACGTCGAGCCCGGCGCCCGCGATCCGCTTGCCCTCCAGCGCCGCGGCCAGCGCCTCTCGTCATGGATCAAGCCGCGCGCCGTGGTGATGAAAAAGGCGTGCGGCTGCATCAGTGCGAATTCCCTGGCCCCGATCATGCCGCGCGTCGTCTCGTCGAGCGGGCAGTTGATGGAGACGAAGTCGGCGCGCCGCAACAGCTCGTCGAGCGTCACCTTGTCGGCGCCGCGGGCGGCGACGGTCGCGTCGTCGAGGTAGGGATCGCAGGCGATCACGTGCATGCCGAACAGCCCGCGACAGAGCTCGGCCACACGGCGGCCGACATTGCCGAGACCGACGATGCCGATGGTGCGGCCATGGATATCGCTGCCGATGAAAGCCATGCGGTCATGCAGCGTGCCGCGCCGCAAGGCGTGGTTGGTCTGGATGATCTGCTTCGACAGCATCAGCGCCATGGCGAGTACGTGCGAGGCTACCGCATCGGCGTTGCCGCCGGACTGGTTGACCACCAGCACCCCGCCTCGGTGCAGTCCGCACATTGACGGTATCGAAGCCGGCTCCGCCGGTGGAAATCACGAGCAGATTGGGCATGCGCGCGAGCAGGTCGCGGTGGGCGTGAAAACGCAGCCGCAGCTCGTCGCGCGCGGAGCCGATCTGATAGGCGTGGGCAGCACCGAGAATTGGCTGCGCAGTCTGTCCGGGGTGTCGTTCTCGAGCTTGTCGATGCGGATTTCCGGCCGCTGTGCAATGATCTCGAGATAGCAGGGATGGGCGAGTTGGCGCACGTAGAACACGCGCTTGACGTTGTCTTTCATTCAGTGCAGTCCTCGGATGATGAGGATGGGCTCCGGCCGGCGCTGCGGGAGCACTTACGGTTCCTTGAACGCCGGCATGACGTCCTCGGCAAACCAGGCGAGCTGCTCCTTGAATTCGTCGGGCGGAAGACCTTCGGCCCAATGGATCATGAAATTCTCGAGGCCGGGATATTTGTCTGCAATCGACTTGATGCCGTCAATGACCTGCGCCGGCGGACCGCAAAACCATGCCTTCTGCCTGATGCCGTCGCGCAGCGAGGGCACCCGTGCCGGCGCGCCCGGCGTGCCCCAGGGCCGGCCGTGCTCGTCGGCGTAGCGCACGAAGCCGAATGGCGCAAACCACTTGTAACGTTCGTCATGCGCAGGCTCGAGCCGGCGGATCGCTTCCTCTTCGGTTCGAGCGAGATAGAGGCCGGCACCCCACACCATGTCCTGGCCGAGCATCTTCTTGCGGCCGTGCCGCTCGCATGCGGCCTTGTAGGCGCGCATGATTTCGTCGAGCAGCCGTTCGCCATTGAGCGTCACCATCGCCTTGAGCCCGTAGCGCGCCATCAGGTCGATGGTCTTGCCGCTCGCGATCGGCATCCAGATGTTGACCGGCCGGTGCTTCGGGCGGGGAACCACGGTGATCTCCGCCAGCCGATAGCCGCGGTAGTCGACCGGCGGCGGACACTCGTAATGCTTGCCCTTGTGGTGGAAAGCATCTTCATTGAAGCATTTGAGCAGCAGCTGGAGCTGCTCCTCGAACAGCTCGCGATTGGCCTCCGCGTCGAGGAGCGGGGCCCCGAACGTCTCCACCTCGCGGGTGTGGTAGCCGCGGCCGACCCCCATGATGATGCGCCCGCCGGTGACGATATCGGCCATCGCGAAATCCTCCGCCAGGCGGATCGGATGCCACATCGGCAGGATGTTGAAGGCGCAGCCGAACTTTAGCCGCTCGGTCTGGGTGGCGAGCCACAGCCCGAGCTGGATCAGATTGGGGATGCACTCGTAGCCTTCGCGCTGGAAGTGGTGCTCGGCCGTCCACAGCACGTCGTATCCGAGCCGGTCCATGGTCTGCGCGACGTCACGTGCGATCGCAAAGACCTCTTGCAGTCGTTGGTCGGAATAGCGGCGATCGTTGGCCGGCGTGCCGGCAAGCGCCGATATTGTCGAGCTCGATCTGGCCGACATAGAGGACGTGGAAGCTCTTGATCATCTCGCTATCCCGGCCTGCTCAGTCCCGCCACTTGATCGAGCACCCCATGCTGGCGGTCTGCTGCTCGGGCCCGGCCCCGGTTTGCGCCACTTGCGTCATAGCCTCATAGAGCTCGCGGCGTCCGCCCGGCGCGGGGCTCATGCGCCCTGCATCGAGCCGACCACGATACGGCAGTCCGTCATTGGCGTTGAAACCGAAGAAATCGGGCGTGCATTGCGCACGGTAGCCACGTGCGATGTCCTGCGTCTTGTCGATCACGTAGGGAAAGGTGAGGCCGTGCTCCTTCGCGAAAGCCTTCATGTTGGCAAAGGAAGTCTCCTGGAGACCACTCTCGTGTCGTTTGGCATGATCGCGATGGTGCCGATTTCAATCACCCTTAGCGCATTGACTTCCTCGACCAGTCGGCGGATGACCGCGCGCACATAAGGGCAATGATTGCAGATGAAAACGACGAGCGTGCCCTTCGGCCCGCGCACGTCGGCGAGCGAGTAGGTTCTGCCATCCACGCCCTCGAGGGCGAAGTCGTGTGCCTTCCAGCCGAAATCACAGATGCTTGCGCCGGTCAGTGCCATGACCCGTTCTCCAGGAACCAAAGTGTGGTGTCGAGCCCGCCGTTCTCCCGACGAGGCTATCGTGATTGTCGGGGCGCGTGAAGAACTGGACCCGAGCCCTGGACCCGAGCCCTGGACCCGAGCCCTGGACCCGAGCCCTGGACCCGAGCCCTGGACCGAGCCCCTGGGGCCTTGGACCGTCGTCGAACCTGCCGGTTCTTTTGAGGCTCCATTCGGGCTACCATCCAACCCGACCGGAGCCATGACCGGAGGTTGCCCATGGGATTCGGCGCATTCCTTGCACTCATCGGTTTTCTCGCAATCCTCGCTGCGATCGGTGCCGGCAAGTTTCTTCTTCGGCGGCTACCACAACGTGGCCGCGACGGCGGAGGAGCCGAGCATCGTCAAGTGGATGCTCGCCCGGATCCGGAGTTCATCGGTGGCACGACACGCAACCCCGTCAGCGCCGATGTCGCTCGACGATGCGGCCAACGGTCTGGCTCGCGCGCGCGCCTACTCCGTACGCGGCTGCCCGGCTTGTCACGGCGCGCCGGGCGTCAACTGGGAAAAATTCTCCGAGGGCATGCGTCCCTATCCGCCCGATCTCAAGGAGGTCGCCAAGCAGCGAGATGCGCAGCAACTGTTCTGGGTCATCAAGAACGGCATCAACATGTCCGGCATGCCGGGCTTTGCTCTGATCCAGGTCCCGGATCAGGAACTCTGGTCCATCGCGGCCTTCGTGAAGAAGCTGGAGGCCTCGTATCGGGAGGCGGACTACAAAACTTGGAGTGCGCCCCCGGCGGTTACGCCGGTGCCATCATCTCGATAGGGTGGCGCATCGAATTGAACACGGCGCGTCGACGCGACACGGTCGAAGTTCACTCCAGCGGTTTCTGCCGGAAATATTCGGCGTCCTGCGCTCATCGCCGCCACTCCGCATTACCGCGCCATTCGAAGTGCCGGCTCGACATGTCACCTCCGTAGCGCACGCGGAACAGTAGCGTGCGACGGGGCCCATTGACGTATTCGTGCAGCTCGCCGGGGGGGTGTACGACGAAGGAGCCCGGTACGATGTCGATCGTCTCCCGCGGCGTCCGCATCGTGCCACCGCCTTCGAAACAGAAATAAATCTCCGTCGCACTCGGATGGCAATGATTTGGGCTGATCTGGCCCGGCTCCCAGCACGCGACCGTGACATCGCCCTCGCCGGTCTCGCCGAGAATATTCTGACATGTCGCCTGGGAT
>CAWIZJ010000017.1:0-127783 GCA_963840535.1 uncultured Alphaproteobacteria bacterium | reverse complement strand
AGATGTTGCTCGCACTGTGGAGGAGAATTCATGAACGATGATCCGGCCACGATGGTCGCGGAGGCGGCGCGGCGCGGCGCTCGCTCGCTGCGCACGGAGCCGCGCGCCCGCGCCGCCCGCTATGATCGCAGGACCGGGCGCGTCCACGTCGATCTGACCAACGGGTGCAGCTTCGCCTTTCCGGCACGCAAGGCGCAGGGGCTGCAGCGGGCCAGCGACACTGAGCTGGCGCAAGTCGAAATTCTCGGGCTCGGGTTCGGGCTGCATTGGGAGCGCTTGGATGTCGATCTCAGCGTGCCGGGCCTGCTCGCCGGATTGTTCGGCACCAAGGCTTACATGGACCGCCAGCGTGCGGCGCGGGGGCGGGCGCGGCAAGGTCGGCCGCGAAGGCAGCTGCGGCCCGGCGCAACGGCGCAAAGGGCGGTCGCCCGCGCAAGGCAGTAGCGGCAAGGAAGACGTGACGACCTGACGGTATCCGAATTTCTGGACGACTTCACGAAGAGCCATCGGGTTCGCGCCGTGCTTGAATGAAATGTAACCCAAGCTCTACTATGTGTTCAAAAGCTTTTCTAGCTGGGGGCTGACATGGGAGAATGACGGCATCTTGCGGGACTTGACACCGAGCAGAGATCGAAACTAGAGCAGACGTTGCTGGCGCGGCAGTCCCGCCGCTGCTTCATCTGCAGCGAGCCGATTGATCTGGTGCTACACAAGGGCCAACTCGACATAGACCACATCGATCCCTTGATCGAAGAGGGCCCATTCCTCATGCAATCGCAGCAAAGGCGCCGCGAACCTCGAAATTGCCCGCCGGCTTGCTGAGTTCGAGCGCCTGCAGCATCAGGCACACGAGGCGGGAAGGCGCGGGGCTAACCTAGGTGACGTGCTCGCGCGCCACAAGGGAGCAGTGGCCCTTCTCCGCATACGGCGCGAGCCGACCCATGTTGAATTCAGTTTGCCGGAGGTGGGCGACAATAGCATTCACAAGGTTCAATTATATACGGGACAAACTGAGTGGAATGGACTTATTCTTCACGATGCTTCCGCTCGAGTATTTGCATCATGATGACCGAATTAATCCGCGCAGCATAGGAAGTGAACATTCGCGGTCTCATTGAAGAGTTCCTCAAGAAGAGACCTCAACTTCACGTCGGTCTTGCATGGTGGACTTAGGAAAAGGACGGCGCGGGGGCAATTAAGGTCTTCGACGGACAGCATAAGGCAGCCGCGCAAATTCTGCTCGGGGTCCGCGACTTGCCAGTTAGGATCTTTCTTGAACCCGACGTTAACGTTTTGCTGCAAGCGAACACCAACGCGGGCGGCAAGCTCCGCCAAGCGGCCTTCGACACCGCTGTAATGCGTCATCTGGGCAGTTCACTTTATGTAGACCGCGTCAAGCAGTATCAATCCATGCGCGGGCTTGCCGAGGATGACTACTCGTTTTCCGAGATCGATCTCGTTCGTTTCTTTCGTGGCGAACGACGCGAGATGGAGCGTTACATCATCGACGCCCAACGCGATGCCATCACTCACGATCCGCAGAATGCGCTCTTGGAATTCGTTGAATGGGCCGGGAAGGCAGCAGATCGGCCGCTCTCGTACAACACAATAGAGCGGAGTTTCTTCCGCGAGTTTCTCTATAAAAAGGCGCTCGACACACCGATCGACGCTGGAATTGAGGAGGGCAACAACTCTCGGCAGCTAGAGAGACAACAGTTGGTGCGGTTGATGAGCCTTTTTGCTGATATTTTTTAGTCGGTCAGTGGTACCCGGAAAAAGGCGGCAGGGCGGATCGAGAACAAAGTTCAAAGTGGCGAAGCGATTCCTATGGCTCATTTGAGGGCCTGGCGCATTGCTCGCGAGGAAGTGCTCGCAAACGTCATGCGGTGGATTTGCCTGGTCATTGACAACTACTTTGCCTTCACCGGCAAGGTTATTGACAAGGAAAAGCAACTTCATACCCGGCTGCCGGATGAACTTTGGGATCGGTTGCGAAATTTCCTTGAAAGCCTTTCGCAGTTACCATCTTGGGTTGATCACGGCCTTAGCACGACCATCTTTGGCGCGAAGCAAAATCTCGACTATTGGGGGGAGGTTTTTAAGACTGGGAAAACACCTTCGAAAATCCAAGTCTTGGCTGCGCCGTTGGACCTAAATGAGATGATACGGCCGAAAACGATTACCTCAGCGAAACGACCATGACAAGAATACCACATGCCCAAAAGGTGAGCCAATCACTTCGTGCGGTTCGAACCGCCGCAACGTACGCGCGGAAGGGATTGAATAAAGCCGCCAGCCAACGAATGTCTAAAGGCGATTATGCAAGCGCGGAGACGTTGGCCGCCAAGGGTAAAGAAATCGTCCAATTCGAATTCGGAGGTCGATGCACTGCTCCAACGTTGGCGCGATTTATGCGGGGGAGCGAACCGCGCAGCCAACAAGACCACCACGCCGCTCTGGATTTTTTACCAGCCCATTCTGCAGGCTCTGGTGAACCTCGGGGGCGGTGCCCGTCGAGCCGAACTGGAAATAGAAATTGAGCGGCTGATGGCGCCCACGCTTCTGCCTGGCGATCGGGTTCGATGTCGAGAGGTCGCGAGCGATGGCAGGTGATGGTTCGGCGAGCCGCAAGCCTGTGGTGCGCGAGGGTTGGATTGAGGACGGGCGAGGGCCAACGTGGAAGATAACCAATGCGGGGCGGCAGGCGGCGCAGAGATCAAATAGTAGCCGTTCAAACGAACCTGGTTAGAGACCTGGAGAGGGAGACGAGATCGTGCTGACCACTCGCTTCGATGAAGCTTTTCGCTACGCCCGCCAGCTTCACCAGTCCCAAGTGCGTAAAGACACTACCATCCCCTACATTTCCCACCTGATGACGGTTTCGGCCCTAGTGGTTGAACATGGCGGCGACGAAGATCAGGCCATTGCCGGCCTGCTCCACGATGCTGCGGAAGACCAAGGCGGTGCTCAGATATTGGCCGAGATTCGGACCAAATTCGGCGAGGTGGTCGCCGACATCGTGGCCGATTGCACTGATGCATGGACCGAACCTAAGCCGCTATGGCGCCCGAGGAAGGAGGCATATCTTAAGGCATTGCGCAACAAGCCGCGGGCGTCACTCCTGGTTTCGCTGGCCGACAAGACGCACAACGCCGAGGCGATCCGTTCGACTATCGCGTGCTGGGGGATTCACTGTGGAATTGATTCAACGGCGGTGCGGATGGAACGCGCTGGTACTATGGCGCGCTCGCCGAATGCTTCGCGATCGTGATGCCTGGTCGTCTGTCCGATCGTCTGTCTCGTGCCGTTGAGGCTTTCGTCCACCTTGACGTGCGCGATCGCCTGCGTCCTTAAGGGGCAGCAAAGGATAGGGGAACATGCGGGGCCTGGAAAAGATCGTGTAGGTTACGAAACCTCCGTGGGGTCGCCGGCCCCGCGGTAGTTGAGGTTGTCCGCATAGAGTGGAGGCAGGTCCGAACCATGGCGAGTGCGATCTCAGCCAAAATCCTGTGCCATTTGCAGCAATGCCCGAGATGGCGCTCCGTAGCTGACGAGCACGTACATTGAGTTCGATTTCCGACATCATCTTTAAAGCTCGCCGCATGGCGGCATGTATCCAGGCTCTCGTCATTGCCAAATGCACCCCCGCCAAGACTTGTGAGCAGAACAACGTTCGATGCGCCGCGTTGTGCATTCAGCACGGCGGCCCACATCGTGGCTTCGTAGGCTGCTTGCAAGACCAATGATGCGAAAGGCTTCCCAGTGGGAAGGCGGCACACGGGTGTAGGCCACTGGAAGGGCCGAGCAGAAGGCCTGCGAGACTACCGGCCGATGCTCTCCCGCGGCATCGGTGACTTCGACGTCACGGTGTATTCCGATGCACAGTTTGCCGCGCAGGATATCGAGTTGCTCCGGTTGCAGCGCGCCGAGATGTTCCGCGATGGCGTCGAGCCCGGCTCGGGTGCACAGCGCGTAACCGTTTTGCATTCTCCATAAGGCCTTGACCGGCTGATTCAAGGCGCCGCTCAGAGCCGTCGCCAAGGTCGGCCAACCCGTCGAACTGACGGTCCGTCGTCTGGCCATAGCTGCCGCCTACCGGCACGAAGTAGTTGCGGTAGATCGTGGCCGCGCCAGCGGCGATCGCGCAGGCGGGGCCTTGAGTGCGGTCGTGCTGGTAGCGGGTGACGCCGTGCTCGGGCGTCACCGTGGGCGAGACCATCTCCAGCAAGTTGAACTGGGACGCCACTTGGAACAGTGCGCCGGCGTTCTCGGGCGACTGATGCATTTGCCGCACGTCGCCGGTCACCACGCTGACCTTGAGCCGCCCGGGCAGTCCGCCGGCGGATTTCACCCTTTCGCGCAGGGTTTGCAACGACACCAATTCGAGCTCTCCGATGCCATAGCTCTTCCCGTTGATCAGGGATCGCAGTCGGCTGCCCTCGACCTTGAGTTTGGCGCGGGTGTCGTCGTAGTCCGTTTCGCGAAATCCCGTAAGTATTTCAAACCAGTCCATTGATCGCTCCTGACGATCATTTTCGCGCCGTGCCGATACCTAGGACGAACCTTTCTTGATCACTGGTCTCGATCGCGCCCGGCCGTACCGCGCGCACACTTGCGATCGCTTTCGTCGGCTCCATGCCGAGTTCGACCAAAAGCCGCGCCGCTATCGTACCGGCACGTCCAAGCCCTCCGCGGCAATGGACCAGCACGTCGAGCCTGCGGCGCAAGATCGAGCGCAACTCTTCGCCGGCGACATCCCACTCCTGCTCAAACTCGCTCGTCCGGAATTGACACGTCAACGATTGGAAGATGGAACCACAACATATTCCGACGCAATACTTCCTCGCCGAGACGTTCTACCCTTAGCAGGGTTAGCTCCTTTGGCTCCAGAAGCGTAACGACCGCGGCCGCTCCCCAATCGCGGACCGTGTCGAGATCGAGGGCGAGATCGCGATCCCACTCTCCGCTCATCGCGTGCGGGTCATATTTTCCCGGGCAGAAGGTGATTCCTACCCGTCCGAATTCGGGCCCAGCAGTTACGGCCGCGATCTGCAAGGGATGGGTCAAGGATGTTTTTTTCATTCGCAAATCCAAAAGCCGCCGACAGAGGGGAGAGATGTCCCTCGCATCCGTCAGGATTGGTTCTTTCAAATGTCGGCCATTTAGTCCGCATCTGGATCGGCCAGTCGTTGCTGGCGGGAGTAAATCCTGGCAAAGGCGCCTGCTGTGCTTCCCTGGTGCTTCCCCGGCCTTGAGGCGATCTGCTTCCCGAAATTCAATCAAACATATGCTAGTCGGCAGCTTCGGCCAAAGTGAATGGATTCATGTGTGGACCGGAGGTTCGGTGCCAGCACTTTCCTCAAGGTACGGATCCCTTCAATTTTGCTGATAAGACGAGACTAGATATATCAGATGATTAATTGGTGGAGCCAAGGGGAGTCGAACCCCTGACCTCTTGAATGCCATTCAAGCGCTCTCCCAACTGAGCTATGGCCCCACGCGGACGCGGGGTCGGGACATCCGCGTCCGAAATTTCCTGACGAATGTAATCGGTCCGTTCCGCCGTGGCCAGGATGCGGACCGCCGCCGGCCGGCGCCGGCCGACCCTTTGCTACGTCTCCTCCTCGTCCTCGACGTCGCCGATGATGTCGGTCACGTCCTCGTCGCCCTCCTCCTGCTCCTCGATGAAGGTGTCGTCGTCCATGGTCTCGTCCTCGAGCTCGACGTCTTCCTCGCCGCCCTCGGCCGCCTCCCCCTCGGCCGGCTTCTTGCCCTGCGCCTCGGCGTCCGCTTCCTCGAGCGAGACGAACTCGGCGTCGGCGGTCTCCGGCGCCACCACCTCTTCCTCGGTTGCGGGCGCGGCCGCGCGCGCAGGGGCCGGCTCCGGTCGCCCGCGCGCGTTGACCGCCGCCACCTCGAAGGCGGAGTGGCATTTCGGGCAGACGATCGGGACCTTGCTCAAGTCGTAGAACTTTACACCGCAATGGCCGCAGAGGCGCTTGGTGCCGAGCTCGGGTTTGGCCACGGTCCGGGATTCCTTGCGATCGGGTCTGAAATGAGGTGCTTCACTTGGCTGCTCGCGCCGCCAGTGTCAATAGTCGCAAACCGCCTGCGGACACGCTTCCGGCGGCCCGCCGGTGCGGCGTTTCCCCGCCGGATGACGCCCCTTCCGATGCGTGTTACTAGCCTGCCCGACCTGTTGCGGTGCGCGTCGTTCTCGCCCATCGAACGCGCCGGACCATGGTCGCGGATCCCTCCCGCGAGGCTCGAGGCCGCAGTGAACCACGCCGCTCCTTCCCCGCTCCGCGCGCGCCGCTCGCAGGCGCTGCGCGGCCGCGTGCGCGTGCCCGGCGACAAGTCGATCTCCCACCGCGCCCTGATCCTCGGCGCGCTCGCGGTCGGCGAGACCCGCATCGCCGGGCTGCTCGAAGGCGAGGACGTGATCAACACCGGCAAGGCCATGCGGGCGATGGGCGCCGCGCTCGAGCGCACCGGGGAGGGCGCCTGGCGCGTGCACGGGGTCGGGGTCGGGGGCTTTCGCTCGCCCGGCGTCGGTGCTCGATTTCGGCAATTCCGGCACCGGCTGCCGCCTGGTCATGGGCGCGGTGGCGGGCTGCCCGATCACCGCCACCTTCGACGGCGATGCCAGCCTGCGCAAGCGGCCGATGCGGCGCATCCTCGATCCGGTCGGCCTGATCGGCGCGCGCGCCGTGAGCGTCGCCGACGGCGACCGGCTGCCGATCACGCTCGCCGGCGCGCGCGACCCGGTGCCGATCGTCTACCGCACGCCGGTGCCGTCGGCCCAGATCAAGTCGGCGACGCTGCTGGCGGGGCTCGCCGCCCCGGGGGAGACCGTCGTCATCGAGAGCGAGGCGAGCCGCGACCACACCGAGCGCCTGCTGACGCATTTCGGCGCCGAGGTCAGGGTCGAGCGCGACGGCGCCGCGGGCCGCAGGATCACCGTCAAGGGCGAGCCCGAGCTCACCCCGGCTGCGGTCGTGGTCCCGGCCGATCCCTCCTCGGCCGCCTTCCCGATGGCGGCGGCGGTGCTGGTGCCGGGCTCGGAGGTGATCCTGGGCGACGTGATGACCAACCCGCTGCGCACCGGGCTGATCACCACGCTCCGCGAGATGGGCGCCGACATCGAGGTCGTCGCCGAGCGCGGCGATGCCGGCGAGGCGATGGCGGATCTGCGCGTGCGGGGCTCCGCGCTGCGCGGCGTCGAGGTGCCGGCCGCCCGCGCGCCCTCCATGATCGACGAATATCCGGTGCTGGCGGTGGTCGCGAGCTGCGCCGAAGGTACCACGGTGATGCGCGGGCTCGGCGAGCTGCGGGTGAAGGAATCCGACCGCCTCGCCGCCGTCGCCGACGGGCTCGCGGCCAACGGGGTCGAGGCCGAGATCGCGGGCGACGACCTGATCGTGCACGGCCGCGCCCGCGCGCCCGGCGGCGGCACGGTGGCGACCCGCATGGACCACCGCATCGCCATGGCCTTCCTGGTGATGGGGCTCGCCAGCGAGCAGCCGGTCGAGGTCGACGACGTCTCCTTCATCGCGACCAGCTTCCCCGGCTTCGTGGCGATGATGCGCGGCCTCGGCGCCGACCTGGCATGAGTGGCGAAGGCCTCCGCCGATGGCGACCGCCTTCGATCGCGATCGAGTTGCTCGCTGCCTTCGACGAGATCGGGCATGCTGCCATCTCCGCAGGTGCGCGGCTCGACATCGCCGTCTTCGGCGGCTCCGCGCTCATGCTCGCGAGCAACTTCCGGTTCTCGACCGAGGACGTCGACATTGCCGAGATCGACAGGCCATGGCCGGACTGGTTGTCGGCCGCGGTCGAGCGCATCTCCGAGCGTAACGGCTGGCCGCCGGACTGGCTCAATGAAGCCGTTACCTTTCACCTGAGCCCGCTCGCCAATCCCGCGCGCGATCTGGTTGTGCTCGGTACCTTCCCACGGGTGCCGGAGCAGGTCGGCCTCACGGTCTTCGTTCCGACGGCGCGATACATGCTGGCGCTGAAGCTCAAGGCCCTGCGAATGGCCCATTTCGACAAGGGGTCGAAGGATCTCGCCGATACGGCGGCATTGCTGCGCGTTCTCGGCATCGCGGACGTCGAGGAAGCCATCGCCGTGCTTGCCGAGTATTTCCCGAAGAGCGCTGCCGATGCGGACAAGCAGCGATTTGTGCTAAAGCGCATCTTGTCCACGGGAAACCCGGTCGATGCGCCCCGCTACCCTCGCACAAGCGTATGAGTGGATCATCGCCGGGGAGCCGCGCGAGGAGACGCTCACGGAATTCCTCGACACCTTCTACCTCGCGGCGCACGCCGGAGCAGCGTCTCGCCTCCCTCGATGACGAGCCTCCATTGACCGGCGACGCGCGGTGGGACGCGCTGGCCGGGGCAGTCGCGGAATACCTCGCGCGGCAATATCGGCTGGCGACCGTGCCCGCCTGGGCATTCGAGCCCCGCCGCTATCTCGATCGTCCCTGGCACACGTCGTCTGCCGCCGACGATGGGATGCGCGAGTACCTGACCTTCGCGAGCCCGGCCGAGTTCCGCTCGCGCAACATCTTCACCGAGGAGCGGCCGTTGCGCCGCGCGCGCAGCCACCTGCCGTACACGAACAAGACCGGGATGCGGCCGGGCTCGGCATGATCATCGCCATCGACGGGCCGGCGGCCTCCGGCAAGGGCACGCTCGGCAAGCGGCTCGCCGCCCACTACGGCCTGCGTCACCTCGACACCGGCCTGATCTACCGCGCGGTGGCGAAATCCCTGCTCGATGCCGGCCATTCCCCGACCAATCGCGCGCGGGCGGTGGCGGCCGCCGAGGCGCTCGATCCCGGCCGCTTCGACGAGGCGGCGCTCAAGAGCCAGGCGGTGGGCGAGGCGGCGTCGCTGGTCTCGGCGGTTCCCGAGGTGCGCGCGGCGCTGCTCGCGTTCCAGCGCAGCTTCGGCCGCGCGCCTCCCGGCGCGGTGCTCGACGGCCGCGACATCGGCACCGTCGTCTTCCCCGATGCCGAGGTGAAGATCTTCGTCACCGCGACGCCCGCGGCGCGCGCGCGCCGGCGCACCGCCGAGCTGCGGGCCGCCGGCGGCGATGCGGACGAGGCGCAGGTGCTCGCCGACATCCTGCGCCGCGACGAGCGCGACGCGAGCCGTGCCACCGCCCCGCTCAAGGCGGCCGAGGATGCCCACGTGCTCGATACCACGGGGCTCGACATCGAGGCGGCATTCCGCGCCGCCGTAGCGATCGTCGAGCGCGCCCGCAGCGCCGCCCCGGCAGCTCAGGCACGCCCCGTCCGAGGAGGCGCCTGCCCGTGCCCCGCCCGGCCTTGCCCGGTGCGGCCCATTTCGTTATAGACCCCTCGTTCCGGGCGCCATCGACATGATCGAAGCCGTCCGAGCAGGCCGGGAACGCGATCGATCGCGTTGCCGAGGTTGGAGGACGCGCCTGCTCCGCCCGCTTCGGTGGTTGCGCCGGATCTGAATCATCGTTTCGAACGCACGGTCCTCGGCCGGGCCGCGGCACGCAGGCGAAGCTACGCCGCCTGCGCCGCTGCGTTTGCCGAAGGTCGCTCGAGCGCTTTCGGTCCGTGCGCGCGAAATGCCGTCGAAGCAAGATCCGTCACCATCGCTACACGAGGAGAGTTCATGGCCACCGCCACCAGTTCCGCCGCACCCACGCGCGAAGACTTCGCCAAGCTGCTCGAAGAGTCCTTCACCCAGGGGAGCCCGCAGGAGGGATCCGTCGTCAAGGGCACCGTCGTGGGGATCGAGAAGGACCTCGCCGTCATCGACGTCGGGGCCAAGACCGAGGGACGGGTGGCGCTGCGCGAATTTGCCGGCCCAGGCCGGCAGTCCGAGATCAAGATCGGCGATACGGTGGAGGTCTATCTCGAGCGCGTGGAGAACGCGCTCGGCGAGGCGGTGCTCTCGCGCGATAAAGCGCGTCGCGAGGAGAGCTGGGGCAAGCTCGAGAAGGCCTTCAACAGCAACGAGAAGGTCCAGGGCGTCATCTTCAACCAGGTCAAGGGCGGGTTCACCGTCGATCTCGACGGGGCGGTGGCGTTCCTGCCGCGCAGCCAGGTCGACATCCGTCCGATCCGCGACGTGTCGCCGCTGATGAACCAGCCGCAGCCGTTCCAGATCCTCAAGATGGATCGCCGGCGCGGCAACATCGTGGTTTCGCGCCGCACGGTGCTGGAGGAGACCCGCGCCGAGCAGCGTCAGGAGCTGGTGCAGAACCTCGAAGAGGGCCAGGTCATCGACGGCGTGGTCAAGAACATCACCGACTACGGCGCGTTCGTCGATCTCGGCGGGATCGACGGCCTCCTGCACGTGACCGACGTCGCGTGGCGGCGCGTCAATCATCCGACCGAGGTGCTCAACATCGGCCAGCAGGTGAAGGTCAAGATCATCAAGATCAACCACGAGACCCATCGCATCTCGCTCGGCATGAAGCAGCTGCAGGACGACCCGTGGCAGGGCATCGAGGCGAAATATCCGGTGGGCGCGCGCTTCAAGGGCCGCGTCACCAACATCACCGACTACGGCGCGTTCGTGGAGCTCGAGCCCGGCATCGAGGGACTGATCCACGTCTCCGAGATGTCGTGGACCAAGAAGAACGTGCACCCCGGCAAGATCGTCTCCACCTCGCAGGAGGTGGATGTGCAGATCCTCGAGGTCGACCCGGTCAAGCGCCGCATCTCGCTCGGCCTCAAGCAGACCATGCGCAATCCGTGGGAGGTCTTCGTCGAGAAGTATCCGCCCGGCAGCCTGATCGAGGGCGAGGTCAAGAACAAGACCGAGTTCGGCCTGTTCCTGGGGCTCGACGGCGACGTCGACGGCATGGTCCATCTCTCCGATCTCGACTGGAAGCGGCCGGGCGAGCAGGTGATCGAGGATTACAAGAAGGGCGACCGGGTCAGGGCCAAGGTGCTCGACGTCGACGTCGAGAAGGAGCGGATCTCGCTGGGCATCAAGCAGCTCGAGGGCGATCCCATGGACACCGCCGGCGACCTCAAGAAGGGCTCGGTGGTCACCTGCGAGGTCACCGAGGTCAAGGAGGCAGGCATCGACGTGAAGATCGTCGGCAGCGACCTGACCACCTTCATCAAGCGCTCGGAGCTTGCGCGCGATCGCGGCGAGCAGCGGCCGGAGCGGTTCGCCATCGGCCAGAAGGTCGATGCCCGCGTGATCCAGCTCGATCGCCGCACCCACAAGGTGCAGGTCTCGATCAAGGCGCTGGAGGTGGCGGAGGAGAAGGAGGCGATCGCCCAGTACGGCTCCTCCGATTCGGGCGCGACGCTCGGCGACATTCTCGGCACCGCGCTCAAGCGCGCGACCGAGAAACCGGGGGAGAAGCCGGCCGAGAACGAATAGCAGTCCGCCACAATCGTGACCGGTGCGTGCGCGCCATTGACGGTCACGGCCGGCGGCGGCACTGTCCCGCCCGATTCATCGAGGGAGACGAGCCATGTCGCTCGATGCCGATTCGATCGTCGATCGCCGCCGGATGCGGCGCAAGGTCACGTTCTGGCGCGTACTCGCAATTCTCCTGGCCATCGGTGCCGTGGTCGCCGTCGGCGCGGCGCTGCGGGTGCCGGGAACCGGCATGCTGACCGGAGCGCCCGGAAGCTCGATTGCGCGCGTCACCATCACCGGCCTCATCCGCGGCGACCAGGAACGGGTGGAGGCCCTCGAACGGCTCGGGAAGTCGCGCGCCCGCGCCGTGATCGTGCACGTCAACAGCCCCGGCGGCACCACCTCGGGCTCCGAGCAGCTGCACGAGGCACTGGTGCGGCTGAAGGCGAAGAAGCCGCTCGTCGTCGTGATCGACGGGCTGGCGGCGTCCGGCGCCTACATCACCGCGCTCGCCGCCGATCACATCGTCGCGCAGGAGACCTCGCTGGTGGGTTCCATCGGCGTGCTGTTCCAGTATCCGAACGTCACCGATCTCCTGAAGACGATCGGCATCCGGATGGAGGAGATCAAGTCGTCGCCGCTCAAGGCGGCGCCCAGCGGCTACGAGCCGACCTCGGCCGAGGCACGCGCGGCGATCGAGGCGATCGTCTCGGATTCCTATGCCTGGTTCCGCAGCCTGGTGAAGAACCGCCGGCAGCTCGATGACGCGACGCTGGAGCGCGTGGCCGACGGTCGCGTGTTCACCGGACGGCAGGGCGTCGCCCTCAAGCTCGTCGACGAGCTCGGCGACGAGAAGTCCGCGATCGCCTGGCTGGCAAAAGAGAAGAACATCGATCCGGACACGCCGGTTCGCGACTATCGGCTGCGCGACCGCCTCGGCGACCTGTCGTTCCTGCATACCGTGATGGTGATGGCGCTCGACGGCGTGGGTCTGGGCTCGTTCGCGCGGCGCATGGAGGAATGGGGCACGGTGCAGGCGGTGGAGCGCCTCAACCTTGACGGACTCCTGGCCCTTTGGCACCCTCCGGTCGTGAACTGATGACGTTCTGCTAGTGCGGTGTCTTTGACGTTCCGATCAGTCTCGCGGCGGTTCCGTCATCGGAACGTCAAAGACAAAACCGCACTAGCACCATAGACTTGCTAGTGTCCCTTTGCTTCCGACGTTCGCACTCGAGCGTGCTGCAATGTGAAGCGAACGTCGGAAGCGGGACACTCGTGCCAATCAATCCGTCGTCATGCGCGGGCTCGTCCCGTGCATCCACGCCTTGCCTCGTGGCAGACCAAGCCAGGGACGGCAGCACCGATGATCAAGTCCGAGCTCGTGCAGCGCATCTCCTCGCAGAACCCGCATCTCTATCAGCGCGACGTCGAGAATATCGTCAATGCCATCCTGGGCGAGATCATAGCGGCGATGGCGCGCGGCGACCGCGTCGAGCTGCGCGGATTCGGCGCCTTCTCCGTGAAGAACCGTCCGGCCCGCACCGGCCGCAATCCGCGCACCGGCGCCCACGTCTCGGTCGAGAAGAAATCGGTTCCGTTCTTCAAGACCGGCAAGGAGATGCGCGAGCGGCTCAACCGCCCGACCACGTAGGACGCCATCATGCGCAGGATCGTCACGGTTCTGGTGCTGGTGCCGAGCGCGCTCGCCTTCATCATCTTCGCGCTTGCGAACCGCCAGGCGGTAGTTGTGTCGTTCGATCCGTTCGACCAGGCACAGCCGGCGTACGCCCTGACGCTGCCGTTGTTCGCGCTGATCCTGGCATTGATCATCGGCGGCGTCCTCCTGGGCGGCATCGCGGCGTGGCTCCGGCAAAGCAGGTGGCGCCGCGCCGCGCGGCTGGCGCAGGGCGAGGCGCGGGATCTGCGCGCGGAGGTCGATCGCCTCAGGCGCCACATGGGCGAGGTCCCCGCCGCGCCCCTGCCGGCGGGCTACGCGCCGCGGCTCACCATCCCGCCGCCGACGGTGTGAGCGTATCGTGCCATTCGCGGCCGTCATGCACCGGCTCCCTACGCCTTGACTCTCGCGTGAAAGACGTGGATGCCCGCGACAGGGCATGACGTTGTAGAATAGTGGATGACATCCGCATGAGTGTGCTCATCAAGATCTGCGGCCTGAAGACGCCCGACGGGCTCGAGGTGGCGCTGGAGGCGGGCGCCGATCTGGTGGGCTTCGTGTTCTTTCCGCCCTCGCCGCGCCATGTCGGGTACGAAGTCGCGCGCGCGCTCGGGGCGCAGGTGCGCGGCCGGGCGCTCAAGGTCGCGCTCTCGGTCGACGCCGGCGACCGCGAGCTCGCCGCCGGCATCGAGGCGCTCGCACCCGATCTGCTGCAGCTGCACGGCCGCGAGATGCCGGAGCGCGTCGCCGCGGTGCGCGCCCGCTTCGGGCTGCCGGTGATGAAGGCGCTGCCGATCGCGGCGCGCGCGGATCTCGCCGCCATCCGGCTCTACGACGAAGTGGCGGATCGCCTCATCTTCGACGCGCGCGCGCCGCGCGAGGCGACGCGGCCGGGCGGGCTCGGCCGCAGCTTCGACTGGCGGCTGCTCGAGAACCTCGATGTCGGCGTGCCGTTCCTGCTCTCGGGCGGGCTCGATGCCGGCAACGTGGCTGAAGCGCTGCGCATCACCGCCGCGCCAGGCGTCGATGTCTCCTCCGGCGTCGAGCGCTCGCCCGGCGACAAGGACCCCGACAGGATTCGCGCCTTCGTCCGCGCGGCGCGCGCGGCGACCGGGCGAGCGGCCACGACGAGCACAATCACGAGCAGCGCATGACCATCCAGCGGCCCAATTCGTTTCGAACCGGGCCCGACGAGCGCGGGCATTTCGGACTCTACGGCGGCCGCTTCGTCGCCGAGACGCTGATGCCGCTCATTCTCGACCTCGAAAGGGCCTATGCCGACGCGAGAAACGACGCCGCCTTCCAGGCGGAGATGAACGGTTATCTCGCGCACTACGTCGGTCGGCCGACGCCGCTCTATTTCGCGGAGCGCATGACGGCACATCTCGGCGGGGCCAGGATCTACCTCAAGCGCGAGGACCTCAACCATACCGGCGCGCACAAGGTGAACAACGTGCTGGGCCAGATCCTGCTGGCCCGCCGCATGCGCAAGCCGCGCGTCATCGCCGAGACCGGCGCCGGCATGCACGGAGTCGCGACCGCGACCATGTGTGCGAAATTCGGGCTCGAATGCGTGGTCTACATGGGCTCGGTCGACGTCGAGCGGCAGCAGCCGAACGTGCAGCGCATGAAGGCGCTGGGCGCCGAGGTGCGTCCGGTCGAGTCGGGCTCGAGGACGCTCAAGGACGCGATGAACGAGGCGTTGCGCGACTGGGTCACCAACGTCGCCGATACCTTCTACTGCATCGGTACCGTGGCCGGGCCGCATCCCTATCCCATGATGGTGCGCGACTTCCAGTCCATCATCGGATACGAGACCCGCGAGCAGCTGCGCGCAGCCGAGGGCCGATTGCCGGATTCGCTGATCGCCTGCATCGGCGGCGGCTCCAATGCGATGGGCCTGTTCCACCCGTTTCTCGACGAGACCGGCATCGAGATCTACGGCGTCGAGGCGGCGGGCCATGGGCTCGCCACCGGCCTGCACGCAGCCTCGATCGCCGGCGGTCGTCCCGGCGTGCTGCACGGCAATCGCACCTATCTGCTCATGGACGAGGACGGGCAGATCAATGAGGCGCACTCGATCTCCGCCGGGCTCGACTATCCCGGGATCGGTCCCGAGCATGCGTGGCTCAACGACCTCGGGCGCGTGACCTATCTGTCGGCGACCGACGAAGAGGCGGTGGCCGCGTTCCAGCTCTGCTCGCGGCTCGAAGGCATCATTCCCGCGCTCGAGCCCGCGCATGCGCTGGCCAGGGTGATGGATCTGGCGCCGCAGAAGGGCGCCGACCACCTGATGGTGGTCAATCTTTCCGGCCGCGGCGACAAGGACCTGGCGAGCGTGGCCGACCACCTGGAGCGTCGGCCGGCGTGACGACCGGTCTCCTCCATGCGTGCGGGAGCAGGCGGTGATCAGCAGGCAGAAGATTGTCGGCTGGATCCTGGTGGCGGTGTCGGTCGCCTACATCGCATACTTCCTGAAGGTCAGGGTGCTCACCGCCGGGCCGCTCATCGACAGGAAGGAATGGGTGCAGCTCGTCGGCTCGTTCGTGATATTGATGCTGGGCACCATCAATGTCCGCATGGCCGCGATGCGCGAACGCAGACGCCGAGGCTCCGCCAAGTGAGGATCGGATCTCGATGAAGATCGGACCGCTGTGAAGATAAGACTTCTGTGACAGACTGAAGACCTGGCATTGCACGGGGCTCATGACCACACGCATCGATCGTCGCTTTGCAGGGCTCGAGAGCGAACGCCGTGCCGCCCTGGTGACGTTCATCACCGCCGGCGATCCGGATCCGGCAACCTCGCTCGCCATCCTGCGCGCGCTGCCGGCGGCCGGTGCCGACGTGGTCGAGCTCGGCATGCCGTTCACCGATCCGATGGCCGACGGTCCCGCGATCCAGATGTCGTCGCAGCGAGCGCTGAAGGCGGGGCAGACGCTGAAGAAGACGCTCGGAACGGTGCGCGCCTTTCGCGCCGCCGACGATGCCACCCCGCTCGTGCTCATGGGTTACTACAATCCGATCTACATCTACGGGGTGGAGCGGTTTCTCCGCGACGCTATATCGGCAGGCGTCGACGGGCTCATCGTGGTGGACCTGCCGCCGGAGGAGGACGACGAGCTCTGTCTGCCGGCGCTCGCGGCCGGGCTCAACTTCATCCGCCTGGCCACGCCGACCACCGACGACCGCCGCCTGCCGGCGGTGCTCGCGAACACCTCCGGCTTCGTCTATTACGTCTCGATCACCGGCATCACCGGCGCTGCGGCGCCCGACGCCGCCCGGGTGGCGGCGGCGGTCGCGCGCATCAAGCGCCACACCCGGCTGCCGGTTGCGGTCGGATTCGGCGTGCGCACCGCCGCTCAGGCCGCTGCCATCGCCGCCGGCGCCGACGGCGTGGTGGTCGGTTCGGCGTTGGTGAATGCGCTGGCGGCGAGCCTCGACCCGGCCGGGAGGGCAACGGCGGGGACGGTCGCCGCGGTGGCCGATCTGGTGGCCGAGCTCGCGCGCGGCGTGCGCACCGCACCGCGACCCGGCTGAGGGGCAAATCCCGCCGCACGTGCCTTGGAGCCCTCGAGCCGTGGCGCCGTCCTGCGTCAACTTCAGCGGGGCTCGGGCGGTGCCCGAAAAATGCTCCGATCGGGGCATGCGCCGGCGCTGGAGACGGGATGGCCTGCTCGCCTATAATGGCCGGCCGCAGGCTCGGACAGCGACTGCAGATGACACGGATCGAGCGGACGGCGCCTTTCTCGAACCGGGCAGTGACCTCGCCATGAACTGGATCTCCAACGTCGTGCGGCCCAAGATCCGCAACTATTTCGCCCGCCGCGAGACGCCGGAAAATCTCTGGATCAAATGCCCGGAGACCGGGCAGCTCGTGTTCTACAAGGACGTCGAGGCCAACCAGTTCGTCATTCCCGGCTCCAACTACCACATGCGCATGGGCGCCAGTGCCCGGCTCAAGTCGATCTTCGACAACGAGACGTGGATCGACGTCGCGGTTCCCGCGGTCCCGCTCGATCCCCTCAAGTTCCGCGACGAGCGGCGCTACACCGACCGCCTCAAGGACGCGCGCACCAAGACCGGTACCAACGACGCCATCAAGCTCGGTCTCGGCAGGCTCGAAGGGCTGCCGCTGGTGATCGGGGTGCAGGATTTCGACTTCATGGGCGGATCGCTCGGCATGGCGGCGGGCGAGGCGGTGATCAAGGGGCTGGAAACCGCGGTCGACAAAGGCACGCCCTTCATCATGTTCGCGGCCTCGGGCGGCGCCCGCATGCAGGAGGGGATCCTCTCGCTGATGCAGCTGCCGCGCACGACCATCGCGGTGCAGATGCTGCGCGAGGCGCGAAAGCCCTATATCGTGGTGCTCACCAATCCCACCACCGGCGGCGTCACCGCGTCCTACGCCATGCTCGGCGACGTGCACATCGCCGAGCCCGGGGCGCTGATCGGCTTCGCCGGGCCGCGCGTCATCGAGCAGACGATCCGCGAGAAGCTCCCGGACGGGTTCCAGCGCGCCGAATATCTCAAGCAGCACGGCATGGTGGACCTGGTGGTCCACCGCCGCGAGCTCCGCCCGACGCTGGCCAACCTGTGCCGGCTGCTGAGCAAGACGCCCGCTCCGGTCCGCCCGCAGGAGCTGCCGGTCGCCGCCGACGCCTGAGCCCGCCATCCGCGCGGTCACATTGTCGTCCCACCGCAGCAGGCGATCCGGTATGCTCGGCTGCATGATCGCGGCACGGGCGATCCCATGATCGAGGCCCATGATCCCGGTCGAGTCCATCGTCGCGCGGCTGACCGCGCTGCATCCCAAGCGGATCGATCTTTCGCTTGAGCGGATGTGGCGCATCCTGGGTGCGCTCGGCCATCCCGAGCGCCGGCTGCCGCCCGTGATCCACGTCGCCGGCACCAACGGCAAGGGCTCGACCATCGCCTTCATGCGCGCGGTGCTGGAGGCGGCAGGGCGGCGGGTGCACGTCTATACCTCGCCCCATCTGGTGCGCTTCAACGAGCGCTTCCGGATCGGCGCCGAAGGCGAGGGGCGGCTTGCATCGGACCAGCAGCTCGTCGCCGCGCTCGACGAGTGCGAGCGGGCCAATGCCGGCGCCCCCATCACCTTGTTCGAGATCACGACCGCCGCGGGGCTGCTCCTGTTCGCGCGCCATCCGGCGGACCTGTTGCTGCTCGAGGTCGGGCTGGGCGGGCGGCTCGACGCCACCAACGTGATCGATCGGCCGCTGGCGAGCGTGATCACGCCGGTCTCGCTCGACCATGCCGAGCATCTCGGCAGCACGCTCGGCGAGATCGCGGGTGAGAAGGCGGGCATCCTCAAGCGCAATGTGCCGGCGATCGTCGCCGCGCAGCCGCGCGAGGCGCTGGCCGCGATCGAGCGCCTGGCGGCGAGGATCAAGGCCCCGATCAGGATCGCCGGCGAGCACTGGACGGCGACCGAGGAGCGCGGGCGACTGGTCTACCAGGACGATGCCGGCCTGCTCGATCTCCCCGCACCCAAGCTCTATGGCCGGCACCAGTTCGAGAATGCCGGTGTCGCCATCGCCGCTCTGCGTGCGGTCGGCGACCTCGAGATTCCCCCGGCGGCTTTCGAGAGCGGGATCGCCAAGGCCGATTGGCCCGCACGCATGCAGCGGCTTTCGCACGGACCGCTGGCAGCGCTCGCTCCTCCCGGAGGCGAGCTGTGGCTCGACGGCGGGCACAATGCGGATGGCGGGCGCGCCGTCGCCAACGCGCTCGCCGACCTCGAGGAGCGGGTGTCGCGCCCGCTCGTGCTCGTGGTCGGCATGCTCGCGACCAAGGACTGCGGAAGCTTCCTGAGGAACTTCACCGGTCTCGTGCGCCGCGTGGTCGCGGTGCCGATCCCCAACCAGGCGAGCAGCCTGCCCGCCGAAACGGTTTGCGGTGTCGCTCGCGATGCCGGCATTCCGGCGCAGGCCAGCGCCGACGTCGCCTCGGCGCTGGCGACGATCGCGCGCTTCGCGCTCGAGCCGCCGCCGCGTATCCTGATCACTGGCTCGCTCTATCTCGCCGGTGAGGTGCTCGCTGCCAACGGCATGCCGCCGACTCTGATGTGTGCTCGCTCAGTAGGGAAGAGCGAGTCACACCGCGGTGGTGATCCACTGCTCGAGCTTCTGCTTGGGGGCGGCGCCGATCTGTCGCGAGGCCATCTGCCCGTCCTTGAATATCATCAGCGTCGGGATCGACTGGATGCCGTATTTGGCAGCGGTTTGCGGGTTCTCGTCCACGTTCAGCTTGACGATCTTCACCTTGCCGCCGAGGGACCCCGCGATCTCCTCGAGCGCCGGTGCGATCATCCGGCACGGACCGCACCATTCGGCCCAGAAATCCACCACGACCGGGCCCGTCGCCTTCAGGACCTCGGATTCGAATGTGGTGTCCGAAACCTTGCCAACGGCCATGGGACGTACCTCGTTGCTTGCAGGAGGCGAAGCGCCTCCGTTGGGGGCCGAACCTATGAACGCGCCGGCAAAGCGTCAAGGCGGCATCACGGGGAGGTTACGGGGAAGCAACCGCGCAGCGCGTGATCGAGCGCGGCTGCGGAGATCTCCATGAGATCGGGCACCTCGGTGAAGATCAAGGCGGCGCGAATGGATTTGCCCGGGTAGAGCCGCGACAGCACCGCGCCGTAGAGCGCAAGCTGTGCGATGTAGGCGGCGGGGACGCCGTCGATGGTCGTTGGGGCGGGACGATTGGTCTTGTAGTCGGCGATCAGCACCGTGTCGGCGGTCACGGCCAGGCGGTCGATCAGTCCTGACACGGTGACGCTGCGTCCCTGATGCTCGAGCCGCCCGACGATCGGTACCTCGGCGCGGCTTCCCGGCTGGAACAACTCGGCGAAACCGGGATGCTCCAGCACCGCTCGAACCTGGCCGAGCATGGCCTCGCGTTCGTCGGCGCTGAAGGCGCCGGCATTGCGGGCAAGATGGCGGCGGCCCGCCTCGACGCGCGCCGCGGGGGCAAGATCGGGCAATGACTGCAACAGCCGGTGCATGAGGACGCCGCGCGCCATCGCCTTGGCGCGCTCGCCGCCACTGCCGGTGCCGGTCGTACGCGCCATCACCGCCTCGTCGTAGGCGCGCGAGGGCGACAGCGGCAGCACCATCGCCGCTTCCGCTTGCGCGTCGCGACCGAGCCAGGAAGGAACATCGTCGTGGGGCCTTGGCGCCGTCGACGCCTTGATGGCCTCTTCCTTGCCGGCGTCTGCCGGCGGCCCGGGATAGCGCCACACCTTGCCGCCATCATCGTCGGCGGTCCCCTCGATGCAATCGGGCTGCAGGGCGGCGAACACCAGGTCCCACCAGCAGCCCGAGGGCGGTCGACGCTCGCCTTCGGCGCCACATACGATGAGCCTATCCGCGGCGCGGGTCATGGCGACGTAGAGAAGACGCCGATGCTCGTTCTCGGCCTCGCGACGGGCTCGTTCGCGCGCCGCGGCGGTCGCTGCGACGTCGGTCGCCTTTGCGCGGATCCAGGCCAGGCGATCGGGAGTGCCGGGCGGGGCAGCGTCGGCCGCCAGTGCGACCAGCCGCGGCTGGCGCTGCGCCGGCCCCGCGGGCGGTGTCATGGTGTCGGCGAGGATCACGATCGGCGCCTCGAGTCCCTTGGCGCCATGCACCGTCATCACCCGCACCTCGTCGCGGGAGATCTCCATGTCGCGCTTCACCTCGGTCTGCGTCGCCCGCAGCCAGGCGATGAAGCCTTGCAGGGAAGGTGTCTCGCGGCGTTCATAGTCGAGCGCGAGATTGAGAAGCTCGTCGAGCGCGTCGTCGGCCTCGTGACCCAGACGCGCGAGGAACTGCCTGCGCCCGCCCTCCGCTCCCAGCACGCGCGCATAGAATGCGAACGGCGTGTCCCGTCGCGCCCATTCAGCCAGGCGATCCAGCTTGGCCGCCGCCTGCGCGAAACGCGGTTGCGCCGGTGCCCTGCTCCGCAGGGTCCGACGCAGGGATCCCTTGCGCTGCCAGGCGACCTCGAACAGGTCGTCGTCGTCGAATCCGAGCAACGGGGACTTGAGCACGGTCGCAAGCGCGAGATCGTCGTCGGGCAGCAGCAGCGCGTCGGCGAGCACCATCAGGTCCATGATCGCGATATGCTCGGTCAACACCAGGCGGTCGGCGCCGGCGACCGGGATCTGCAGGTCCTTCAACGCGCGAATGATCGCCTCGAACAGCGGACCGCGCTGGCGCACCAGCACGAGCACATCGCCGGCCCTCGTGCCCTGCTCCGTCCAGCGCCTGATGTTCCTGGCGATCTTGGCCGCCAGTCGCATCTGCGGGCTGGTTTCCACCTGCTCGTCGAAAGGAGCGTCCCAGGCCTCGATCTCGCGCCTCTCCTCGGGCTTGAGCGTATCCCAGATCTCCACCGATCCCGGCGCCGCATCCGGCAACAATTCATGAACGGTCGGCGCGTTGTCGGCGGAGAGTCCCGTGAATGCCTCCGGCCGCCCGAAGACCTTGTCGACCGCTGCCAGCAGGTTGGGACCCGAACGAAACGAATGGCGGAAGGGCACGCATTGCAGGTCCTGTCCGATGCCCTGGAAGAGGGTCGTGAATATGCGCCGCATGGCGTCGAACTCGCGCGGCGCCGCTCCCTGGAAGGAGAAGATGGATTGCTTCTCGTCGCCGACCGCAAAGATGGTGCGTGCAACCGTGCGCGCACCGACGCCGACGAAGAACTCGTGGGTCAGTCGCCGGATGATCTCCCACTGCTTCGGGCTCGTGTCCTGCGCCTCGTCGATCAACACGTGGTCGATGCCCTGATCGAGCTTGTAGTGCACCCAGGCCGCCCGCTCCTCGCTCAACAGCGTCAGCGTCCTGTCGATCAGGTCGTCGTAGTCGAGCACGCCACGCCGGTCCTTCGCCGCCCGGTAGCGGGAGATCACCGCGTCCGCGATAGTGACGAGCGCCGCGGTGCGATCGCGGCACGCCAGCGCCTTGCGCCGCTCCAGGAGCGGGACCAGGCGTTCCTGTTCCCGGCACAGGCGCTCGGCGAGCTCGGGATGTCTGCGGGCAAGTCCTTGGGTCACGAGACTGGATCGCGGCTCGAGATCGGCGCTGGTGAAAAACACATCGAGGTAACTGTCGACTCGTTCCGGGCCGGCCGCTGCCGATGCCGCTCTCAACCGCGCGCCCAGCTTGCGATCGTGGCTCGAACCGGTCTCGCAGACTTCCGCGACCGCGGTCCATTCGGACGCGGGCAGGTCCGCGCCTTCCACGATCTCCTTTCCGACCAGTTCGAGGGTGTCCTCACCGGTGACGCCCAGCGTTCCGCAAAGTGCGGTGATGGCGGATTCGACGCTGCCGCCGTGATCGATCCAGGCGCGAACCAGATCGCGCTTGCGGATGGCTTCGGCGACCAACTCCTTGAAGGTCCGGTCGGCGGCGACCGTGATCGCGGTCGCCAGTGCTCGGCCGAGCGCAATCGCGGCGTTGCGGGTTTGCCGCCGGGCTCGCCATCTCCCGCTTGGCCGAGAGAGGCTTCCTGGACCTTCGCGGCATCGAGCAGCACGTCGAGGCTGATCTCGTTCAGGAGCTGCGCCTGCGCCGCGTCGTCGAGCACCTGGAAACGCGCAGCGACATTGGCCTCGAACGGAAACTGCTGCAGCAGCCGCGTGCAGAAGGCGTGAATCGTCTGCACCTTGAGGCCGCCCGGCGTCTCCAGCGCAACGGCGAACAATCGCCGCGCCCGTGCGCGCCGTGCCACATCGGGCGCGATGTCGGCGGTTTGCCGGATCGCCGCGTCGAGTTCTGCATCGTCGAGGGTGATCCATTGACGCAGATCGTCGAACACTCGATTGGCCATGTTGGCCGCGGCGGCCTTGGTGAAGGTGATGCAGAGGATCTTCGCCGGGTCGACGCCCTCGAGCAGGAGGCGGATCACGCGCTGCGCCAGAACGTGCGTCTTGCCCGAGCCGGCATTGGCTGCGACCCAGGCGGAGACGGCCGGATCGGATACCTCGGCCTGACGCTTTAGGACTGCCTCGGGAACAGCGCGGGGGACGGTCCCATTGCTCATTCCGCGCCTCCCCCACCCTCTTCCTCGTCACCCCCGACCGACCACTCCTTGACCCGTGCGAGGTGGTCGTAGGTGCCGTAGCGGCTCTTCCACATCGACAGCACCCGCGGGAGATAGGGCTGCTCGTCGCTCTCGAACCGCTGCACCAGCGTTTGGAGCTTGGCGAGGGCGCGCGCGGCATGGGTGTCGGCGTCGCCATCCTCGAAGGCGATCACTCGCTCCTCGCCCGGCGGCTCGCCGCCCCTGAGCGCCACGTAGACGAGCTCGGCCACGGAGGCGCCTTCCGCGGGCCCTGGAAAGCCGCCGCCGCGCAGCATGGCAGCCTCGAGCGTCAGCTGCGGCGAGAGGCCGATACGGACCTGCTTGTCGGTCGGCACCTGCCCGGTCTTGTAGTCGAGGATCGCGTAGCGGCCGTCGGCGAGCCGCTCGATGCGGTCGGCGCGGCCGCGCAGCGTGAACACGCGCTCGCCCATCGGCAACTCGATCTTCCCGGAGGTCTCCGCCGAGAGCGCGGAGATGGCGCGGCGACGCTGCATTTCCCAGGCACCGAACCAGCGCGCAATGCGTAGGAAGCGCGGCCACCAGAACGCGCGTGCCTCCGCGAAATCCTTCGAGGGCGGCGAAGTGCCTCGCTCCGATCTCGATGAGCGCTCGCGCGGGATCGGCAGGCAGGTTCTTCTCGAACGTCTTGGTGAACTCGCTCAACGCGCCGTGAATCATGATGCCGCGATCGGCCGCGCCGGGCGGCAGATCGACCGGGTCGAGCTCGTGCAGCCCGAGGATGCGTCTGGCGTAGATGGCATAGGGGTCGCGCAGCCAGGTCTCGATCTCGGTGACCGAGAGCCTTGTCGGGCGCGCGGCCCGCGGGGGCATCGGTCTTGGCCGGGCGATGCGCTTGACCGTAGCGGGACGATCGAGCGCCCGCCCCCAGGCGAGATATCTCGCTCCGTTCTGGCGCGCCCGCTCCCACAATCTTTCGCCGACCACCGCCGCCAGCCTCTGCACGAAGCGCGAGGCAACGGTGGGCGCGCCGGCGAGCTTGGCGGAATGGGCCAGGATCACCTCGCCCGCGCCCAGCGCCTGGGCGAAATCGTGGGCGGACAGCGAGATCCTCCGCTCCGGCAGATCGAGGCCCAGCGCGTCGCGCATGGGGCGGCTGAGCCAGGGATCGGAGCGCGTGTCCGGCGGCCACACCCCCTCGACCAGGGAGCCCAGGATCACGCGGTCGATGCTCTGAAGCCGCGCCTCCAGCGGACCGTAGATGCGCACCCGCACGCCCGGAAGGCCGGGCCGCCGCACGACCCGATCCGAGAGCATGGCGCGGAAGAGGCCGGCGTAATCCTCCCCCGATACGGCAAAGCCGGCGTCATTCGCATGACGGGCGACGTCCTCGAATGCGGTGGCGAGCGCTTCGCCGTCGGAGCCGCGGAAGGCTGCGGCGGCGCCGGTCTCATCGGCGCTCAACGTGGCGATCAGGTTGTGGTGGAGCGCCGTGATCGCGGCGAAGGGCATCTCCCGCGCCGGCTCGAACGGCCCGAATGCCTCGGCCAGCCGGTTCACGATGGCGGCCAGCGGCGGCGATCTCCCCCGCGCTCAAGTGAGCGCGCGGGTCCGACCCATGCAGCTCGGATTGCTCTCCGCGCCGCAGTTTTTCGAGTTCCCCGCGCAGGATGGCGAGGGCGCGGATCAGGCCCGCGGTGCCCGGCTGCGGGCGTGGGCCGCGCAGGAGCGCCATCTCCAGGACCGCGATCGCGCGCGTACGCGCACCTGCGAAACCACCAAGCCGAGCCAGTGGATGCTTGAGCAACGCGAGCAGGCGTACCGGGGCGCACCCGCCGAGCGCCGCTTCCACCGCCAGTCGCGCGAACGTTCCGGCCGGCGTGTCGGAGAGCGCATCGCCGCCGGAATCGTCGACTGCGACCTTCCAGCGCTCGAGCGCGGCCAGCACACGGCGCGCCAGGGCGCGATCGGGGGTGACCAGCGCTGCGGTCTTGCCCGGCGTCTCGACCGCCTCGCGCAGCGCGACGGCAATGGCGAGCGCCTCCTCACCGGTATTGGCGGCTTCGATGACGGACAACGTCTCCACTGCAGCTGCGGACTGCGCCGGGAAATCCGAGCCGGCGAGCTGTTGCCAACGGTCGGTGGCGGCCGCCGGCCGCAGCGCCTCGCTCGCGAGGCGCTCGCGCCCATGCCGCGCGGGTGCGCCGAGCGTGGTAACCTGCGCGCGCGCGATACCGATCCGCTGCAGCAGCGCGCGCATGGCGAATTGCGGGTGACCGACCGCGGCCGAGCCGGGCTGGCGCCCGGCGGCGGCACCGCCGCCGATCAGCTCCCACGAGGCGTCATCGAGCGCGAGGTCGAGACCGGGCAACACCACGGCGCCGTGCGGCAGCCCGGCGATGGTCGCGATCAGTGCGGCGGTCGCCGGCATCGATCCGGTCGAGCCGGCGGCGATCACCGGTTCGTCGGCGTGGGCAGCAAGCCGCGCGGCCTCGGCCCTGATCAACGCATCGCGCCTGGCTGCCGGCTCGATGGCGCCACGTTCGGCCAGTATTGCGGGCCACGCGGTGCGCGCAATCTTCAGGAACTCGAGCGTGAGCTGCCAGTAGCGGTCGAGGTTCCACGGGACCAGCCGGTCGAGCCGGTCCCACGAGACCTCGCGCGTGGTCATGTCGTCCATCAGGCGGGCGAGTTCGTCGGCGAGCGCGAGCGCGGAGGCGGGATTGTTGGCGACGAGCGGCGCCTCGCCCTTGTCGTGTGGCGCGATGCCGGCCGCCCATTTCATCACCAGCTGCATCAGCAGCAACCGACGCTCGGTTCCCTCGAGAGCCGGCGGCAATTCGAGCGCGGCGGCCGCGAGGTTGCCGGTCGCTTCCTGCGCGAATGCGATCTCGTCCTCGTCGATATCGCCGAGGGCGATGATCCGCGGCAGGATCGACGCGCCCGCTCCGGTAGCGCCGAGGAAGAGGTCGCACGCAAGCCGGCAGGCGCGGCGCGTCGGCAGATAGAGGGTGGCACGCGCGCGCGCGAGCGGATCGTGCGCGTCGGGAAAGCCGGGTACGAGCACTCCCTCGATCAATGCGCGGATCAGCGTCGGTACGAACGGCACCGAGGCCGGGATGGTGAAGACGTGGGGAGTGGACATGCCGAATCATATACCACGCTCCCCGGCGCGAGCGCCGACGGGCGGGGCCGATGGCTCGCAATGAGCGCGGCTATGCCGCGCTGGCGATGATGGCGGCTTCGGCGGCCTGCACGGATTCGGGAGTGCCGACGTGCATCCATACCCCTTCGAGGCGCAGTCCGCAGAGCCGCCCGGCCTCGGCGGCTCGGTCGAACAGTGGCGACATCGACAATGGGCCGTCCGGCGCGCCGGCGAAGAATGCCGGGGTGAGAATCGCAGCGCCGGCATAGACGAACGGCACTACTTCGCGCTCGCCGCGCCGCGTCAGGCGGCCGTCCGGCGTCATCGAAAAATCGCCGCGGCCGCCATATCCGATGCTCGATGCCGTCGGTGCAAGGAGCAGCAGTGCGTCCATGCGGTCGGCGTCGAAAGCGTCGGCCAACCGGTCGAGATTGGGCTTTACCCCGTCTATCCAGATGCTGTCGGAATTGACGTGGAAGAACGGTGCGTCGCCGAGCGTGGGCAACGCCTTGAGCACGCCGCCGGCGGTGCCGAGCAGCTCGCTGCGCTCGTCGGAGATCACGATCCGCGGTTGCCGGCGATGGGCGAGATGGCGCTCGATCTGGTCGGCGAGATAGTGGACGTTCACCACCACCAGCTCGACCCCCTGTGCGAGGAGCCGATCGAGCACGAAATCGATCAGGGCCTTGCCGCCGACCGTAACCAGCGGCTTGGGAATCTGGCCGCTGAACGCGCGCATGCGGGTACCGAGCCCGGCGGCAAGCACCATGGCATGTTTAGGCGCAGTCATGATCGTGGGAGCAGTCAATGCGTGGTGCCTCGATGTTTTGTAGTTTGGCCCGCTTAGATCGAGTTTAACGACGGAACATGGGCGATATACCATGCATTGAGTGACTCGAGCGCCGGATGGCTGAGCGAGCGCTGCAGATAACCCCATATGCGTGGAAGGTGACGCAGATATTGCGGCTTCCCGTCCCGCATATCCAGTCGTGCGAAAATGCCGAGGATCTTGGTGGCGCGTTGCGCCGCAAGCGTCACGTACATCCGGATGAAAGCGGTGGGATCGAAGTCCGGATCGGTCTGGCGCCGCCCGCGCACGTAGCGGCCGAGCAACGCAAGCTCGCTCGGCTCGGGGACGTCCACGCGTGCATCCTGCAGGAGCGAGGCGAGGTCGTAGGCACAAGGCCCCATTGTTGCGTCCTGGAAGTCGAGAATGCCGAGGCAGGCCACGTCACTGCGCTGGGGTAGCCACAGCAGGTTGGGGGAATGGAAGTCGCGCAACACCCAGGTCGGCGGGGCATCGATCGCCGGCTGCAGCAGCTCGCGCCAAAGCGAGCGGAACGACTTCCGTTCGGTGTCCGGGATGGGCGCGGCGAGACGGGGCAGGAACCAGTCGAGCAGGAGCTCGGCCTCGATCAGGAAGGCACCAATGTCGTAATGGGGAATGCGGTGCTCGACATGTGGCGCGACCGCGAGTACGTCGGGCAGTCGTTGCTCGTGCAGCATCAGCAGGGCGTCGACCGCGGTTTCGTAACGCTCGCGGATCGGCGCCGGCGGATCGCCGCTCACCACCCGCTCGTCGCCCAGATCCTCGATGATCAGAAGGCCCTGGTCGAGATCGGCGTGATGAATCACCGGTGTCGAGAGGCCGTATTGCCGCAGCCCGTTTGCCATCGCAACGAACGGCACGACGCTGTCGGCGAGGTGCGCGATCGCGCTGTAGGGCTTGCCGTCGCGAACCGGCGGACCGTCGGAGCGGCGCGGCGAATTCATCAGGACGACATGCTTGTCGCCGAGTGTGAGCCGCTCGTAGAAGCGCGTCGAGGCGTCGCCTTGCAGACGCACGCGATGCGCCGCGCTGTAGCCGCTTTCGGCGATGAACTGGCGCACCGCTGCCATCCGGTCGACACGCGGGCCGAGGGTGCCGTACCCGGTGATGCGGGCATGGCGGAACTCGAGCTTCAGCTTGGGGGCCAGCGTGAACGCGACGTCGAGGCGGTCGGGGGGAGAAAGCCGGCGGCGCGGTCCGGCCATTCCACCAGCACCACGGCGTCCTCGGGCAGGTCGTCGAAGCCGAGTTCGTCGAGCTCTGCCGGCCCCGACAGTCGGTAGAGATCGGCATGCACCAACGGAAATTGGGGCAGATCGTAGATTTGCATCAGCGTGAAAGTAGGGCTCGGCACTTCGAGAGCGGGATCGCCGCCGAGATAGCGGATCAATGCCCGTGCAAATGTCGTCTTGCCGGCTCCGAGGTCGCCGGAAAGGGTAACGAGATCACCTCCCTGCAGCGAATTGGCGATGTCGACGGCGAGACGCTGGGTGGCGTGCTCATCGGGCAGTATTACCGAGAAGCTCGAGGTTCCCGATGCGGTCAGCGGCATCGCCATGCTATGGCTCGCGATTACGGATCTCTACGTCCCCACGATGCCGCTGTCACCGACCGGGAGAGCGGATGCGGTAGATGGCGGAAAGCGCGAGTATCGCACGGCGGGGCTCTGTGGGAACTGCGACCGGGGGCGCATCAGGCCGCGCTCCGCTCGACCCCATGGTCGAGCGGAAAGACGCAGGTAACGGTGGTACCGCGGCCGACCGCGAACTCCAGCGTCACCGACCCCCCATGCAACTCGACGAAGGAGCGCACGAGAGACAGGCCAAGGCCGGTACCGCGATGGCGCGAGCCGAGTGAATGGGTCTCGAACCAGTCGAATACCTTGTCCTTGACGTCGGCCGGAATGCCGGGTCCACAATCGGTTACCGAGAACACGACGGCATCCCGGTGCCGCTGCGCTGCAAAGGTAACGACCTCGCCCGCGGGCGAGAAGCCGACCGCATTGGCGAGCAGATTGAACAGCGACTGGCGCACTCGGCGCTCGTCCGCAACGAAGCTGCCGATGTCGGGCGCGGTCCGAATGTCGAGTCTGATGCCGTTGTTGACCAGACGATCCAGCACGCCTTCGGCGGCCGCATCCATCGTCTCGCCGGATGTCCACCGAGCCGAGATTGAGTGTCATCGCGCCGGCGTCGATGGTGGCAAGGTCGAGGATGTTGTTGATGATCGCAAGCAGAGAATTGGTCGAGACCGTGATGTAGCTCAGGTATTCCCGCTGCTTGTCCGTGAGTGGGCCGGTGACGGGGTCGCCGAGGAAATGCGCGAAGCCGATGATGTTGGTCAGCGGCGAGCGCAGTTCGTAGGAGACGTGGTGCACGAAATCGATCTTGAGCTTGTCTGCGGCCTCCAGGGCCTCGTTGCGCTCGCGCAGCGCGCGCTCGACATTGACGGTGTCGGTGACGTCCTGGAACGTCACCAGCATGGCGCCGTCGGACAAGGGCATGGTAGCGCAATCGACGACGTTGCCGTCTGGGCGCTCGATCCGGCCGATCACCGGTTCGCGATTGTCGATCGCGGTGATGGTGGCGCGCAGGCGCTGCCAGATCGGATGCTCGCCGTGCAGCGGCCGACTGGCGCCGCTGACGGCTTCGATGTGCGGCCGGCCGGCCAGCAACGCGTTCGAAAGTCTCCACATCCGTGCAAACACCGGGTTGAAGAGTCGCAGCCGCCCGTCACTGCCGAACACCGCGACCGCCTCGGTCAGATTGTCCAGGGTCTCGCCCTGGACCCGGATCAGGGCGTCGTAGCGCCGCTCGAGATCGAGCCGCTCGGTGACTTCATCGAACAGGTAGATGACGCCGCCCTCCGGATTGGGCGTCGTGACCACCCGCAGGGTGCGTCCGTCCGGGAGGTGCCACATGTCCTCCTTGGCTTCGACCGCGCGGTAGGCTTCGTGGAGCGCCTTCTTCCACTGGCGGAAGTCCTGCTCGTCCGGCAGCTTGCGCGCCGCGCGCAGCTGGTCGAGCACCGCCAAATCGGTCGGGCCGTGGTCGAGGAAGCCGGCATCCAGGTCCCATAGCGAACGATAGGCGGTGTTGTAGAAGCTCAGCCGTTGATTGGAGCCGAAAATGGCGACGCCGGTTGCGAGCTGATCGAGGGTACGCCGGTGCGCATCCATCATGCGTGCGAGCTCGGCGCGCAGCAGCTCCGCTTCGGTGGCGTCGATGCCGATGCCGGCGCTGCCGCGCGTTGCCGGCACCGCGATCACGTCGAAGCTGCGGCGCTGGCCGGCGACTACCGCCGGCAGCCGCCCGGAATAGGGCGTGGCCGCTTCATGCGCGCGAAAGAGCTCGTTACGGGCGGCGCGATCGAACAATTCGGTTCCCTGTTCGATTGCTTCTTCGGCGCCCTTGGCGTCCACCGCACGGGCATAGGCTCGATTGGCGAACGCGAGTCGGCCGTTGTCGTCGCGTGCCCACACTGGGGCAGGCACGGCGTCGATCAGCGCACGCAGAGCCGCGTCATCGGCGATCTGCTTCCGGTAACGCTGGTTGAGCTCGGCCAGCTCGTATTTTGTGCCGCTCACTTCGCGCAGCCGCAGGATCGCGCGTCCGCCGACGACCTGGCCCTCGGACTCGACGATGCGGCCGGTGAGCGTGGTCACGGTGGTGGCGAAGCTGACGCCGCGCGCGCGCAATGCATCGAGCGAACGCTCCATGTCGCGCGCCGCGTCGGACGCGAGCCAGGTGCCGAAGGCAAGCACGCGGTGCGGCGCATCACTGCCGGTGACCGCCGCAGGGTCTCCAATGATCTCGGGTTGGTCCGAAGCCGCCGCCCAGACGATGACGATCTGCGGCTCGGACAGCAAGAGGCCGTAGGCGCGGTCGATGGCCGCCTTGGCGGCAATGCTTTCGTCGTGGGCCGCGCGTCTCGACCTCGGTGAGGCGCCGGCGCGCGCGCACCAGCATAATGGCGGTGACGACCGCAAAGCAGAGAATACCTAGCGTGAGCGCAAGCGCGGCGATCTCGTGCCGGTCGAGCAGCGCAAATGCCGAGAGGTACGCATCGAGGATCGAAAGCTTGCGCTCGGCGCCGGTGTCGCCTGCGCACGCGCCGTCGCCCCCCAGCATCGTCGCCAAGGTGACGGCTGCTGCACCGAGACATTCCTCTCGGCGGATCGAAGACGCGCGTGAACGTGCTCCAGGCTGCGGACGAGCCCCGAAGCCCTCCACGGTGATCCGGATCGTGTCCGGCATGCCGCTTGCCCCATCGCCGCATAGACCGGCACCCTGCGCGCCGGTCGCGGCCCGCCGGACGAAGTGCCTCATTCGTCGGGCGGCCCGCGAATCGAACCACTCTACCCCTAAGGGGAATCGGGCCGTAAGAGTCCAGATCGTGAACAAGGTAGGTCGCCTGCGTGGGCGGACGAGCCGGTGCCTCTGCCGGAAACAAAGGCCTCTGCTACGTCCGACCGGCGAGCTTGAGTCCCTTGTCCAACGCGGGATAGCTGCGCACCGGTGCCGCCATCAGGAAGCGATAGCCTTCGGCGAGGATGCGCTCGACATTGTTGGCATCGACGTGGGGATGCCCAACCACGACGCTGTGCGCCTTGCACGCATCCACGACCCGCTGCATCCACTTCAGCACCTCGGGGTGCTCGTATTGGCGCGGATAGCCGAGTTCCTGCGAGAGATCCCCCTCGCCGATCAGTATCGCTCCGATGCCGGGCACCTTCTCGAGTATGTCCGGCAGGTTCTGGATGCCGACCGTATCCTCCATCATCAGGATTACGAAGATCTCGCCCTTGGGATTGAGCGGCCACACGTCGGCGCGATCGTAATATTCCTGCTGGGAGAGCCCCCAGTAGCGCACGGCCTGGGTGGGGCCGTCTCCCCGCACGCCGGCCGGCTCATAACGCAGGGCAGTCTTCAGTCGGGGATAGCGGCAGGAGGCGACCGCGTTGTAGGCCTCCTCGACGGTCGAGATGTGGGGCCACACGATGCCGTAGACGCCGAGGTCCAGTGCCTGCTTGGCCTGAAACTGCGCCTTCTCGGCCCCGTTGGGAGGAATGCGCACCATCGGCGTCACGCTCGGCGCGAGCGAGCCGGACTTGGCGATCTGACCGCGGTTGAGCATGTATTGCAGGCTGTCCCGTAGCGCCCGGATGTCCCATGGATTGTGCTCCATCTCGTAGACGACGCCGTCGTACCTGGCCGAGGCCATCGCGATCGCGGTCTCGGAGTCGGCTTGGCAAAACGACGTAAATGTCGGCATGCCGGACTCCAGCGCGCGGATCACGCCGTTCAAACGTGCAATATCAGCCATGCTCGTCCCTCTGCGATGGGTTTGGCGTAGCATCCTAACAGACGGCAATCCCGGTTTGACAATGGCGAACCCCGGTTCGTAGCATTGCGACCCGGCGAGCAGAGCAGTTCGTCCCCTCGCTCATGGAGCGCCTGCCCCATCATTTTCAGCGACGGTGTCATGATCATCGATTGTCACGGCCACTATACGACCGAGCCGAAGGACCTGCTGCGATGGCGCAAGGAACAGGTAGATAACGTCAAGGAACCCGCCAGGCAGCCCGCCAAGTCCTCGCTCAAGGTGACCGACGATGAGATCCGCGATAGCCTCGAGGGCGCACAGCTCAAGCTCCAGCGCGAGCGCGGCACCGATCTGACGATCTTCTCGCCACGCGCAATGGGTATGAGCCATCACATCGGCGATTTCAATGTAAGCCTCGCTTGGTCGCAGTTGTGCAACGAGATGATCCATCGCGTCTGCACCCTCTACCCCAGGAACTTCATAGGCGTGTGCCAGCTGCCGCAATCTCCGGGCGTATCGCCGGACAGCTGCATTGCCGAGCTCGAGCGCTGCGTGAAGGAATTCAACTTCGTCGGATGCAATCTCAATCCTGATCCGTCGGGCGGCTATTGGACCGCGCCACCGCTCACCGATCGCTGGTGGTACGGCTTCTACGAGAAGATGGTGGAGCTCGACGTGCCGGCGATGGTCCATGTCAGCGCGTCCTGCAATCCGTGCTTCCACGGCACCGGGGCGCACTACATCAACGCCGATACAACCGCGTTCATGCAGCTCATCCTGGGCGACCTGTTCGAGGATTTCCCGACCTTGAAGCTGATCATTCCACATGGCGGCGGCGCGGTGCCGTTCCATTGGGGCCGCTATCGCGGTCTCGCCCTCAACAGCAAGCGGCCGCCGCTCGACGAGATGATGAGGAACAACGTCTGGTTCGACACCTGCGTCTATCACCAGCCCGGCGTCGATCTGCTCACCAAGGTGGTGCCGATCGACAACATCCTGTTCGCATCGGAGATGGTGGGCGCGGTGCGCGGCGACGATCCGCAGACCGGCAAGCCCTTTGACGACACCAAGCGCTATATCGACAACGCGCCCGGGCTCTCGGCGGCGGACCGGAACAAGATTTTCGAGGAGAACGCCTACAAGGCCTATCCACGGCTCAAGGATGCCATAGCCCGACAGGCGAAAGCGGCGTAGTCACGACGAGGCCTTCGGCACGATTGCCGCCGCCGGTGACTGCGCTGCTGGCGCGGTCGGGCCCGCTGGGTGCGCGGCGCCCGGCGCGATTGCGCATTGCGCCGCCGCCCTGGTATTACGTTCTCAACGGGTCCAGCTATAGCTGGTTTCGGCGTGCCGACCGGCGGCGACTGGACATTCGAAAGGATTGCCATGAGTATCGAGGCTTTGGGCTACATCGGCGTTCGCAGCAAGGATCTCGGCGATTGGGGGGCCTACGGTTCAAACGTCCTCGGCCTCCAGCGCATCGACAAGAGCCGTACCACCCTGGCCTTCCGGATGGACGACCGAAAGCAGCGGCTGGTAGTCGATGCCGATGGCGGCCAGGGCATCGGCTTCTTCGGCTGGGAGGTCGCGGACGCCGTCGGCCTCGACGCGCTGGCGGCACGAATCGAGGCTGGTGGCACCAGGGTTGCCCGCGGCGCGCGGGCGCTGGCCGACGAACGCCACGTCAAGGACCTGATCGTGCTCAACGATCCCGCCGGCAACCGGCTCGAGATCTTCCACGACGCCGAGATTACGACCGATCCGTTCAAGCCCGGCCGCAACATTTCCGGCTTCCGTACCGGTCCTCTCGGCATGGGGCACGTGGTCATGCATTTCGAGCGCATCGGGGAGGTGATGAAATTCTACCAGGAGGTTCTCGAGTTCAGGATCAGTGACTATTGGCTGCGGCCGTTTCCAGCCTATTTCTTCCACGTCAATCCGCGCCATCACAGCATCGCGTTCGTCGAGAGCGGCATCAACATGGTCCACCACATGATGATGGAGCTCTACAGTTTCGACGACGTGGGCCAAGGTTACGACCTCGCGGTCGGCGATCCCGAGCGCATCGGCGTGACGCTCGGTCGTCACTCCGGCGACTACGTCACTTCTTTCTATACTTGGAATCCCTCAGGGTTCCTCGTGGAGTACGGTTGGGGCGGCCAATTGATCGACGACAACACCTGGAAGCCGTTCGAGCGCAAATTCGGCCCGAGCCTCTGGGGCCACGAGCGCCGCTGGATGTCGCCGGAGAAGAAGGAGGAGTCGCGGCTGCTTTGCATCGAGGCGGCCGAGAACGGCCAGCGCCAGCCCGTGCAGGTGATCGCGGGCAACTACAATCTCATGCCCGGCGTCTGCCCGTGGTGGGACGGGATGAAGCAAGGCCGCAAGGCGGGCTGATTGCGTCCTTGCATGGAAACCGTCGATCTGCGCGCGGTTCCTCAGACCTCGCCGGCGGACTTTCCAAGCTTTACAGCGGAACGAGCGAGATCCTCGACACTGATGCGCGCGAGCGCACCGGCAAAGGCATGCTCGGCCTGCGCCAGCGCCGGCATCACCACCTTCCTCAGCAGTACCGATTGGGCCGCCGCCACTCGATCGAGATCGTCGGCGGTGCCGGCCGCGCGTAGGATGTCGTCGGCGGTGATGCGGCGCTGCTCGCGCGCCAGCGCATAGCCGCCGCGCGGTCCGCGAATGCCCCTGAGAACGCCATGGCGCACCAGCGCTTGTAAAACCGGCTCCAGATGTCGTGGCGGCAGGCTGTGGCGCGTCGCCAGCGCCTTGGCCGCGACCGGCCGGCCGCGTGCATTGATCGCGATATCGATGACGGCGGCGATCGCCAGAACGCCCTTACGTGGCAGAAGCGGCATGAAAAATCCGCAGTCGAGAGTTACGTCAAAGGTTGCATACGCGACCAGGCAGGCCTAGTCGGCCTCCCTTTCCGATCCCGAACCCGTAGAACCAAAACCCGCAAATCCGCGCGTGGTTTCATCGAGGCTTGCCACCTCACAAATCGCCGCTTGCACGGTTGCCGCGAGGATCAGTTGTGCGATGCGCGCACCGCGCCGCACCGTGAATGCGTCTGCGCCCAAATTCACAAGTATTACATGCACTTCGCCTCGGTAATCGGCATCTACGGTGCCCGGCGAGTTGAGCACGGTGACACCGTGCCGCAGGGCCAGTCCGGAGCGGGGCCTGATCTGCCCTTCGACCCCCGGTGGCAGTGCGATCGCGATGCCGGTGGGGATCATCGTTCGCTCGCCCGGTGCAATGACCACCGGAGCGTCGACCGCGGCCACGAGGTCGAGCCCGGCGGCGTGTTCGCTCTGATAGGCCGGAAGCGGCAGATCCGCGGCGTGCGGCAGACGTAGCACCCGGACGTCGACCAAGCTCATCGTTCCGCTCCCGCGACTGCCTCGGCGATGCGGAGAACGAGCGCGCGCGCTACGTCGTCCTTTGACCCCGGAGGCCAGGATTCGACCCCTTGCGCAGTGACGAGGTGCACGGTGTTGCTATCGCCGCCCATGATGCCGGTATCGGCCGAGACGTCGTTGGCGACGATCCAGTCGCAGCCCTTGCGCTCGAGCTTCGCTTTGGCATGCGCAATGATGTGATCGGTCTCGGCGGCGAAACCCACGACGAGTTGCGGACGCCCGCACGTTCTGCGGGCCACGGTTGCGAGGATGTCGGGATTCTCCACCAGGCCGAGCTTCGGCGATCCCCTGGTCTGTTTCTTGATCTTGTTCGCGCTCGGCTTGTCGACGCGCCAGTCCGCGACCGCCGCCGCGAATACCGCGACATCGGCCGGCATGGCGCCCGTCACCGCCGCCAGCATGTCCCGCGCCGTCTCGACCTTGATGGTCCTGACCCCGACCGGATCCGGCACGCTGACCGGCCCGGACACGAGCGTCACCTGCGCGCCCGCCACCGCCGCCGCTGCGGCGATCGCGTGGCCCTGCTTGCCGGAAGAGCGGTTGGCGATGTAGCGAACCGGATCGATTGGTTCGTGGGTCGGTCCGGAGGTGACGATCACGCGCTTGCCGGCGAGCGGTTGGTGGCCCCCGGCCAGCAAGGGCAGCGCCGCCGCCACGATCTCGAGTGGCTCGGCCATGCGGCCGACGCCTGCCTCCCCCGCCTCTGCCATCTCGCCGGTGTTCGGGCCGACCACGGACACCCCGTACTCGAGCAGCCGCGTCAGGTTTCGCCGGGTCGCCGGATGCTGCCACATCTGCGGGTTCATTGCGGGGGCGATCAGGATCGGGCGATCGGTTGCGAGAAGCACCGCCGAAGCCAGATCGTCGGCGTGCCCGCCCGACATCTTGGCGATGAGATCGGCGGTCGCCGGCGCCACTGCCACGAGATCGGCCTCGCGCGCCAACCGAATGTGGCCAACGTCGAACTCGGCCACGGGATCGAACAGATCGGTGAACGCTCGCCCGCCGGAAAGGGCACCGGCGGCGAGCGGCGTCACGAACTCCCGTGCCGCCTGTGTGAGAATGCAGCGCACCGCGATCTCTCGTTCCTTCAGACGGCGGATGAGATCGAGCGATTTGTAGGCCGCGATGCCGCCGCCGATGATCAGCAGAACGCGCCTCGTCCCGGACGTCGGATCGAGAGTCGGGGTCGGTGCGCCCTTGGTCATGCCCTTGTCCGGCAGAGGACGCGACCGCTCGATCGGACCGGCGTCGAGCGTCCTGTCCGCGGCGGGTGCTGCGCTGCGTAGGATGATACGCGCCTCGTCCTCCATGGAACGTCCGTTGCGAGCCGCGCGCATGCGCAGCCGCCTCTTCAGGTCGTCGTCGAGCCGCCGGATGGTGATGCTGGCCATGGCTCCTCCACGCCAGGATCTTAGCGTATGATTGCAATGCAATCAATGCAATCATACCAGCACCAGGAGCATGAGTGCGAGCAGGCCGGCGATCACCCACAACGCCGCCGCCGTCCACCGGTTGCGCCGCGCTTCGGCCCGGCCGATCTCCGCAACCGTTGCCGGCGCGAGCACCAGGCCGTCGCGGGTCAAGCCGTCGAGCTGCTCCACCACCGCCGCACCGCGCGAGAGCAGCCCCGGCATGCCGCCGAGGAAGCGGCCGACCTCGAGGGCGCCCTCCGTCGCGCCTTCGAGCTGCCCGGCTGGCCCCATATTGCGCTCGATCCATTCGCGCACCACCGGCTCCGCCACGGTCCACATGTCGAGCCTGGGATCGAGCGAGCGAGCGACCCCTTCGACGACCACCATGGTCTTCTGCAGCAACACGAGCTCCGGCCGCGTGCGCATGTCGAACAGAGCGGTGATCTCGAACAGCAGCATGAACAGCCGCGCCATCGAGATTTCCTCGGCGGGGCGGTTGTGGATCGGCTCGCCGATGGCGCGGATCGCCTGTGCGAAGCTGGCAACCGAGTGATGCGTCGGAACGTAACCGGCATCGAAATGCACTTGCGCGATCCGATGATAGTCACGGGTGATGAAGCCGAGCAGAATCTCGGCGAGGAATCGCTGCTCCTTGGGTCCGAGCCGCCCCATGATGCCGAAGTCGACCGCCACCAGCCGTCCGGTGTCATCGACGAACAGGTTGCCGGGGTGCATGTCGGCGTGAAAGAAGCCGTCGCGTAACGCATGTCGCAGGAAGCTCTGGATCACTGCGCGCGCGAGGTGCTTGAAATCGTGACCCTTGGCTTCGAGACCGACGCGGTCGGAGAGCGGTGTCGCGTCGATCCATTCTAGCGTGAGCACGTCGCGCGCGGTGCGGTCCCAGTCCACCGCGGGGACGCGAAAGTCGGGATCGTTCGTGGTATTCTCCGCCATCTCGGAGAGGGCGGCCGCCTCGAACCGCAGGTCCATCTCGATCGCAACTGTGCGCCTGAGCGTCGCGACCACCTCGACGAGGCGCAGCCGCCGCGCTTCGGTCGATATCGCCTCCGCCCTGCGTGCTGCAAAGGCGAAGGCATCGAGATCGACCTTGAAGCGCCGTTCAATCCCAGGACGCAGCACCTTGACCGCGACTGGGCTGCGGTCGGCGACGATCTCGGCGCGGTGCACCTGCGCGATCGAGGCGGCGGCGATCGGCGAACCGAATTGCGCGAACAAGTCGCGAAGCGGCCTGTTCAAGGCCGCTTCCACCATGCGCTCGGCCTCCGCCTGAGGAAACGGCGACATCCTGTCCTGCAGGGTCTCGAGATCGTGTGCGAGCGGCACGCCGACGACATCGGGCCGCGTCGCCAGGAACTGTCCTAGCTTCACGTAGCTGGGACCGAGCCGAGTCAGTGCGGTCGCGAGGCGGTTCGCGGCCGCGTCACTGGTGCGCCGCTCGATCAAGCGTCCGCTACGGACGAGGAAGCGCGCGGAATACGGCAGGCGCGAGGTATCGACCAGTGCAAGGACGCCTTCGCGCGCGAGCACGAATCCGGCACGAGCGAGACGGGCTAGGTGAATGGAGCTGGCGATCACAATCGCCAGCCCGAATGCAGTGCCACGATGCCACCGGTCATGCGTTGGGCCGACACGCGCTGGAAGCCCGCCGCCCGCATCATTGCGGAAAATGCCTCGGGAGGCGGAAAGCGGCGAATCGACTCGACCAGATAGCGGTAGGCCTCGTCGTCGTGGGCAACGGTGCGTCCCAGTGCCGGGATCACATTGAAGGAGTAGAAATCGTAGAGCGCATCGAGCCACGGCATATCCACTGCGGAGAATTCGAGGCACAGAAAGTGTCCGCCCAGGCGAAGCACGCGATGAGCCTCGGCCAATGCCGCACCGATGCGCGGCACGTTGCGGATGCCGAAGGCGATGGTGACCGCATCGAAGCGGCCAGTGGAGAATGGGAGGGCCTCGGCGTTGCCTTCTACGAAGGTGACGTGGTGTCCGCGCTCCGCCGCCCGCGCCCGCCCGACCTCGAGCATGCCGCCATTGACGTCGACTACCGTTGCACAGGTGGTGGCGCCGGCCGCCTCCAACACGCGAATGGCGATGTCGCCAGTCCCGCCGGCGACATCGAGCAAGGTGAATGGCCGGTCGCCCTTGGGTGGATTGACAGCGGTGACGAGCACGTCCTTCCAGGCCCGGTGCAGTCCGCCCGACATCAGGTCGTTCATCAGGTCGTAGCGCTTGGCCACGCTGTGAAAGACGTCGTCCACCAATGCCTGCTTGGCCTCGAGCGGCACTTGCCGAAAACCGAAGTGGGTATTCTCCGGACCGCGCGACATGGCGAATAATCCTTTGTGGGCAGGACCATAGCGCGGCCGGCCAAGGGACGCTATGTGTCAGTCGAAACTCGGGACTGCCCGTCTTGGGCAGCATTTGGCCGAAGTCGGTCTCGTCCGGCTCCGGCCCGGAGGTCATCGTTCATGCCGGAATTGCCCGAGGTGGAGACCGTGCGCCGCGGCCTGCAGCCGGTCATGGAAGGGGCGCGAATTACGAGGGTCGAGGCCCGGCGCAGCGATCTGCGATGGCCGCTGCCGAAGGACTTCGCGGCTCGCCTCGAGGGCAAGATGGTGGCGGGACTTGGCCGCCGCGCCAAGTATCTCCTTGCTGATCTCTCCTCGGGCGACGTGTTGCTGATGCATCTCGGCATGTCGGGGTCGTTTCGCGTGCTTCGCGGCAGCGATGAGTCGATCGCGGGAAAGTTTCATCACGAACGTTCTCGTCGTCTTGCGCACGACCACGTGGTGTTTCACATGGCGAACGGCGCGATCGTTACATTCAACGATCCCCGCCGTTTCGGAATGATGAAGCTCGTTTCGCGCCGGGAGCTGGAGCGCGAACCGTTGCTGCGAGGGCTCGGGCCGGAGCCGTTGGGAAATGAATTCGATGCCGCAATGCTGGCGTGTGCCTGCCGGGGTAAGAAAACCTCGCTCAAGGCCGCGCTCTCGGATCAGCGCATCGTCGCCGGGCTCGGCAACATCTATGTTTGCGAGGCTCTGCACCGTGCGCAGCTGTCGCCCCGGCGACGCGCCGCGAGCGTGGCGTCGAAAGCCGGCACGTCGAGCGAACGCGCAGAGCGGCTCGTGCAGGCGATCAAAGCCGTGCTCGGCGACGCCATTGCAGCGGGCGGTTCCTCGCTGCGCGATCACCGGCGAACCGACGGAGAGCTCGGCGCCTTCCAGCACGATTTCCGCGTCTATGACCGCGCGGGGCAGCCGTGCCCGACTGCCGGTTGCAGGGGCACGATCAGGCGCATAGTGCAGGTCGGGCGCTCGACGTTCTTTTGTCCAGCATGCCAGCGATAGTTTCATTTCTGCCGCCCCTCGCAATACCGGAACGTGCGTTAGGCGCGCGCCGCAAACCGAAGGAGAACAAGGACGATCATGAACTACGAAACAATCATCGCCGAACGCCGCGGCCGCGTCGGCATCATTCGCCTCAACCGGCCGCAGGCTTTGAATGCGCTCAACGGTACACTGAAGAACGAGCTGCTGGCCGCGGCCGAGGTCTTCGATGCCGATCCCGGTATAGGATGCATCCTGATCGCTGGTTCGGACAAGGCCTTCGCAGCCGGTGCAGACATCAAGGAGATGGCCGACAGATCCTATGTCGATGTTTCCAGCGCCGACTTCGCTGCCGATTACGATCGGCTCACGCGCCTGCGCAAGCCGCTCATCGCGGCGGTCGCGGGCTTCGCGCTCGGCGGCGGCTGCGAGGTCGCGATGATGTGCGATTTCATCATCGCTGCCGACAGCGCCAAGTTCGGGCAGCCCGAGATCAAGCTGGGTGTCATCCCGGGCATGGGCGGCACGCAGCGGCTCACGCGCGCGCTCGGAAAGTCCAAGGCCATGGATCTGATTCTCACCGGGCGCATGATGGACGCTGCCGAAGCCGAGCGCTCCGGACTGGTCGCGCGCGTGGTGCCTGAGGCAAGCCTGATGGACGAAGCAATGAAGGTCGCCGAGACGGTAGCTTCGATGTCGCTGCCGGCGGTGCTGGCGGCGAAGGAGGCGGTCAACCGCAGCTTCGAGACGTCTCTGGCCGAGGGAGCGCGTTTCGAGCGGCGAGTTTTCCACGCGTTGTTCGCGACCGACGATCAGAAGGAAGGGATGGCGGCGTTCATCCAGAAGCGGCCGGCGAAGTTCCGAAACAGGTGATTCGGTTACTGCCGCTGGCTTATTTGCGCACGCAGATCACCCGCACCAGCGAAGCCTTGGCGGCCGCGATGCCGGGGTGGCCGGCGGCTGGGGCGAGCTTCTGTCCCGCCAGGAAGGCACGGATCGTCGACGCCGGCACCAAAGCCGCCAGCGGCTGCGCGGCGCCCGTGCCGGCATCGATGTCAGCGGCGGGTTTCAGATCGACCATGCCGACGAAGCGGCCGCGTTGGTCGAGCGCACCGCCGCCGGCGAAGCCGAGCTGCGGCGATGGCTCCAACCGGTGGCCCTTGAGCTTGGCCGCCACGGTCGAGACCGCGTTGCCTCCGTTTTGGGCATTCGGCTCGGCGATGCCGACGAGGGTCAGCTCTCCGCTGCTCTCGATGGTAAACTCCGCAGGTACCAGCGCGGGCGCGCCGTACACCCGCAGCAGCGTGAGATCGGCGGCTGTGTCTTCCGCCTGTCGGTCGGCGTTGCCATAGCCGCCGACTACGATGACGTTGCAGCCTTCGGTCAGGTGGCGATCGGTGAGGATGTGACCGGCAGCGCTGACGATGATGCCGGACCCGTATTCGACCTTGCGCCTGGGGGACGACCCGATCTGCGTGATGCCGGTGGCTCCCGGGAAGCCGGCGAATGCGCCCGTCATTGCGGCCGCGACCGGGTCCATGATGGGTTCGTTTGCCTGGTCGTACAGCACGGTCATCCCGCGCACCTCGCCGTCCTTGAACTCGGCGCGCACGTAGAATTGCTTCAAGCTCTGCATGCCGGACAGAACGAAAAAGTCTGGACGCAGGAAATTGAACGCCAGCCTGCGTGTCGGGGGGGCCTTCTTCTGCTGCTCGTACACCATCGCCAAGGTCGTTCCCGGCTCCCTGATCCGGAAGGTCTCGACCTGGACCTGCCCTTGCGCCGAGGACCACTTGGTGCCGGTCCTTCCCGGACTCGCATTGGGAACCTGTTTGGTCGGGATACCAAGTCGTGCACCGGTGACGGGATCGTCGACCATGGTCCAGCCGACCTGCCGCTGACGTGCCTTCGACGCGGCCGCGAGCAGGGAGCGCTCCTCGGCCTTGAGCACGCCGGTCTCCTTGAATTTGCGGCCGCCTTGAAATGCCTTGATGGCGGTGATTGTCTTGTCGGTGAATTCTCCGTCGATCAGGCCGTTGTAGTCGGCCGTCCAGGCGAGGTCGAACTGGATGGCGATGCGGTCGGCGAGCGGCAGCGACACATCGCGCGGGACCTTGGGCGTCGCCGGCGTGCCCTTCTTTGCGGCTGGTTTCGCCGTCGCTTGCGGCTGCGGGCGGGGCGTCGGGTTGTCAATCTGAGCTGCGGCCGGGAGCGCGATGAGGACGAACGCGTTGACGGCTACCAAGATCCGCATGACACGTCTTCCCCGGCTCGGCATTCCCGCGCCCGCCCCAAGCTAGCCGGTTTCCATGGGAATAGAAATGAGCGGTCCCACGGCGGGTGCTCGCGGCGGACCGCAAGCGTCGCTAGCGACATTGCAATGGTCTTGCCTTCGCGGATAAGACCGCGGAGTGCGGCAAGCACAAGGAAGGCCCATGCTCGGACCCGATGAGCTCGAACGCTATGCCCGCCACATCGTGTTGCACGAGGTTGGCGGACCGGGGCAGGCCGCGCTCAAGCGCGCACGAGTGCTGGTGATCGGCGCGGGCGGGCTCGGGGCACCTGCCCTACTTTACCTCGCGGCGGCCGGGGTTGGGACCATCGGCGTGGTCGACGATGACGTGGTCGCGTTGTCCAATCTGCAGCGCCAGGTGATCCACGACACTCCTGGGATCGGCGTGCCCAAGGTCGATAGCGCATCGGCCGCCATCCGACGCCTCAACCCGCATGTGGTGGTTGAGACCCACACGACGCGGCTGATGACCGGCAATGCCCTCGATCTCGTTGGCCGGTATGATATCGTCGCCGATGGCTCCGACAATTTCGCGACTCGCTATCTGGTCTCCGACGCCTGCTTCTTCGCGAAGAAGCCGCTGGTCACCGCAGCTGTCGGCGTTTTCGACGGTACGCTGACCACCATCCGAGCCCATGAGCACAGGGCGGACGGGACCCCAAACCCCAGCTACCGTTGCCTGTTCCCCGAACCGCCGCCCCCAGGAACGGTCCCGGTATGCGCGGAGACGGGAATTCTCGGCGCGCTCACCGGGGTGGTCGGCTCGCTGATGGCGTTAGAGGTGATCCGGGAAATTGTCGGTTTCGGCGACGGCCTGGTCGGGCGACTGGTCATGCTCGACGCCCGCTCCATGCGCTTCGAGACGCTCACCTATGGATGGGACCCGTGCAATCCGCTCACGGGCGAGCACCCCACCATCAAGGATCTCGGAACCCGGGACCGATGACGGGACTTGTGCTCCGCACGTGCGTCGTTGTCCGTTACTTCGACCATGTTCCCACAACGGTGGTTCCTTTCATCACCGACCATTTGTTGCTGCCGGCGGTGAGAATGCGGAAGCAATTGGATGTAGAGCCTTTCCACATCGTACAGAAGCCCTCCTTCGTGAGCTTCCAGGTGCCTTCGCCCTTGGAGCCGGACTTGGAAACCGGCTCGCGCGTCATCTTGCCGTCGGCCGTGAAAACCATCTTGAACTTCACATTCGACGGAGTGGACGAGGTGAACGGCTGACCGGTGAAGTAAGGTCGCCTGGATTTCGTTCGGCGATAGTACCGCCGCAAAGGCAGGTACGAGCGCGGCGACTATGGCCGTGCCGGCCACGATCAAGGTGCGCATCGGCAACTCCCTATCCTGGAGGCTCGCACGATGATATCCGCAATTGGCGCGGTCCGCAGCAGGATGCCGTCGTTGCCACATGTTGCTGGAAGCGCGTCGAGCTTGGCGAAATGCAGGCTGCGTCGCGGGCTGCTGCTGCTCAAATGCTCGAGCGCCGAATGGAGCTCGCTCGATCCCGGTAAAAGGTTGATCAAAGCATCGAGGGAAGAACACGATCCGGCGGTCGGTGCCCGTCGAGGAAGGTCCTGATATTGATGATGACTTTCTCGCCCATGTCGATGCGGCCTTCGAGCGTGGCCGAGCCCATGTGCGGAAGCAGCACTACCTTGCCGATGCGTGCGAGCTTGACGAGCTTCGGGTTCACCGCCGGCTCATGCTCGAACACGTCCAGGCCAGCGCCTGCGATGTCGCCCGACGCAATCAAGCGGACCAGCGCATTCTCGTCGATGACTTCGCCGCGGGCAGTGTTGACGATATAGGCCTCAGGCCGCAGCAGCCTGAGTCGCCGCGCCGACAGCAGGTGATAGGTCGCCGGCGTGTGCGGGCAATTGACCGATATGATGTCCATGCGGGCGAGCATCTGGTCGAGGCTCTCCCAGTAGGTAGCGCCGAGCTCCTCCTCGATCCTTGCCGGCACCCGGCGGCGGTTGTGATAATGGATCTGCAAGCCGAAGGCGCGGGCGCGGCGCGCCACCGCTTGGCCGATCCGTCCCATGCCGATGATTCCCAGGCGCTTGCCCCAGATGCGGTGGCCGAGCATCCAGGTCGGCGACCACCCGTTCCACGGCTTGTCGTCGCTCAGCACGGCGGCGCCCTCGGCGAGACGTCGCGGCACCGCGAGGATCAGCGCCAGGGTCATGTCGGCGGTGTCCTCGGTCAGAACCCCGGGCGTATTCGTCACGGTAATGCCGCGGGTAAGGGCGGTGGCGACGTCGATATGGTCGACGCCGTTTCCGTAGTTTGCGATCAGCTTGAGCTTGTCGCCGGCCTTGCTCAGCACCGAAGAGTCGATGCGGTCCGTGACGGTGGGCACCAGCACATCCGCGCTCCTGACCGTGTCGGCGAGCTCCGAGGGGCTCATGGGCCGGTCGTCGAGGTTGAGGCGGGCGTCGAAGAGCTCCCGCATGCGGGTTTCCACGCTGTCCGGCAGCTTGCGTGTGACGATGACCAACGGCTTCTTGCTGCTCGCCATGGTTCGACCTTGCCGGCCCGCGACCCCGCGGTACCGCAGCCCTCCCTCCGTTCAGGTCTCCTTAACCGCCATGCCCGACACTAGCGTCGCTTTCGACGTGGGCGGGGTCGCAGGTTTCTCTGTAACAGATGGACGCGTGAACACAAGCGGCCGGGCGCGGAGGCCCGCAGCTCGATTGCAGTCACGACGTGTTCCGGTGCCGGGAACGGAAGAGTTCGATGCGCGGCTGGCGGACGGCTCCGGTGATGGCGCTCGGTGCCATCGTGGTTTGCGCAGTTGCATCGCAGGCGTTCGCAGAGAGCGCCGTCGGGCCCAAGAGCGGCCTAGCGGTGCCGCGCTTCGTCAGCCTCAAACCCGATCGCGTCAACGTCCGCGGCGGCCCCACCCGCGACCACGAAGTCACCTTCGTCTATACGCGTGCCGGCTTGCCAGTCGAAATCACAGCCGAGTCGGACAATTGGCGGCGTATCCGTGACTGGGAGGGCGCGGAGGGCTGGGTCTATCACTCACTGCTGTCGGGCCGGCGTACCGCCGTTGTGAACCCCAAGGACAAGGCCCAACTCGTGCGGCTGCACGATCGGAGCGAGGGTGACAGCTCGGTTGTCGCGCAGTTGCAGGCCGGGGTGCTGGCGATGGTGAAGCGCTGCAGCGATGGCTGGTGCCGCATCATCGGTTCGGGCTTCGACGGTTGGGTCGTGCAAGAGCAGCTCTGGGGGGTCTACCCGAACGAGAAGGTGGAGTAATCAGGAATTGGCGGTCCCTCTCGTCAGAGGAAGCGCGTTGTCCGCCGATGGCTCGTGATCGCTGAACCATGATCCCTGGAGAGCCGGTCATGTCAGCGACTGGATCAAATACGCCAAGCTCGGGGTCGCTGCGCTCACGCCGATCATGACCCCGGTGGTCGGAATCATCGTTGTCCATCTCGGCACATCTACCACGCGCTGATGAGCACCCTCGGCAACGAGATCAGAGGGACTTGACGTAAGGCGGTTCGATCACGGCGCACGCAGCGCGATCGAATAGGCGCAATTGGAAGCAAGCGTCAGCTGCCTGTCGACACATCGCGAACCGGCGAAACGCGAATTCGTCAGCGGCCCTTTTTGCGCAAGCGGACCACCACATCGATGCGCGCGATTTCATAACCTTCGGGTGCGATCGGGGTCTTGTCCACGACGACATCGCTGTGCGGAATGTCGAGCAGGTCGTTCTCGCCTTCGACGAAAAAATGGTGGTGTTGGGAAATGTTGGTATCGAAATAGGTCTTGGAGCCGTCCACTGCGACCTGCCGCAACAGGCCTACATCGGTGAACTGATGCAAGGTATTGTAGACGGTTGCCAGCGAGACCGGCACCCTGGCCTTGGATGCCTCCTCGTAGAGCATTTCGGCGGTGATGTGCCGATCGCCTTTGCCGAATAGGATCCAGCCGAGCGCCATGCGCTGGCGGGTCGGCCGTAATCCAACGTCTCGCAACATCGTCTTTACGTCATGCCAGGGACAGCCGGTGAGCGCTGGGCGAGGGCCGGCGAAGTGATCCGATGGTTCGACTGCGTTGCTCAGAACGATGGTGCGCGACGGCGTCGTAGGCACAGCTGAATCTTCCGCTACCCGGGCTCGACGATTGTTGCATTTGTAACATATTGGTCCGAAGATGCAACTCCCTCGCAACAATACTGCTGCAATTCTAAAGTGGCGATATTCAGCAGGTGACAGCTGGCTTTGCCCCCCCAACCGCCTATGTTAGGAATTTCAGGCTCCGGGCATGTGGCGAGTAGGCTGCGGGGAATCGGGCGATTGAGGGCAGGATTTAGGGATGGAGACCCGGCGCACCAGCTTCGGCTATGACGATTTATTGGCCTGCGCACGCGGCGAATTGTTCGGCGCGGGCAATGCGCAACTGCCGTTGCCCCCGATGCTCATGTTCGACCGCATCTCCGAGATCGCGGAAGCGGGCGGCGAATACGGCAAAGGGCTCGTCCGCGCAGTGCTCGATCTCAAGCCGGACCTCTGGTTCTTCCCCTGCCATTTCAAGGGCGATCCGGTAATGCCGGGTTGCCTCGGGCTCGATGCGCTTTGGCAGCTGCTCGGCTTCTTCCTCGGCTGGCTGGGCGCGCCTGGCAGGGGCCGCGCACTGGGCTTGGGTGAGGTCAAGTTTTCCGGCCAGGTTCTGCCAACCGTCAAGAATGTTGTGTACGGCATCGACGTCAAGCGGGTCATGCGCTCCAAGCTCGTGCTCGGAATTGCCGATGGCTGGCTTTCGGCGGACGGCTCGATTATCTACCGGGCGATGGATCTCAAGGTGGGACTGTTCCGCGACGAGGCGTTGCCGCAGCCAAGCGGGGGTTGACGGGGCGGCCGCGCGATGCCGCAGCCTTCTGCGGCGAAGTGGAACGAGCTTGCCCAAGTTAAGGTCGAAGACATTGGCGCCGGAACGCGGTTGGTTCCGAAAAGAACAGCAACCGCTCCGGGCGCGGAGCAGGATGCGGACGAGGCAGGCATGAGACGGGTCGTCGTTACCGGAATGGGCATCGTCTCATCGATCGGAAACACCACCCAGGAAGTTCTCGCGAGCCTGCGTGAGGCCAAGTCGGGCATTTCGCGTGCCGACAAGTATGGTGAGCTCGGATTCCGCTGCCAAGTGCACGGTGCACCCTCGCTCAATCCGGAAGAAGCGATCGATCGGCGCGCCATGCGCTTCCTCGGCGGTGGTGCGGCCTGGAATCATGTCGCGATGGAGCAGGCGATCCGCGACGCCGGGCTCGAGGGTAGCGACCTTTCGAATGAGATGACCGGGATCATCATGGGCTCCGGCGGACCTTCGACGCGAACCATCGTCGAGGCCGCTGATACCGCCCGCAGCAAGAGCCCGAAGCGCGTGGGACCTTTCGCGGTGCCCAAATCGATGTCGTCGTCGGCCTCTGCCACGCTCGCCACCTGGTTCAAGATCAAGGGCGTGAGTTACTCGATCTCGTCGGCCTGTGCGACGTCCAACCATTGCATCGGCAACGCCTACGAATTGATCCAGTGGGGCAAGCAGGACGTGATGTTCGCCGGCGGTTGCGAAGAGCTCGATTGGACCTTGTCGGTGCTGTTCGATGCGATGGGGGCCCTGTCCACGAAATTCAATGCCACGCCGGAGAAGGCCTCCCGTGCCTACGACCTCGACCGTGACGGTTTCGTCATCAGTGGCGGCGCCGGCGTGCTGGTGCTGGAAGAGCTGGAGCACGCCAGGGCGCGTGGTGCGCGTATCTATGCCGAAGTAGGCGGCTACGGCGCCTCATCGGACGGGCATGACATGGTGGCCCCTTCGGGAGAGGGCGCTGTGCGCTGCATGCGGATGGCGCTCGCCAAGATCAAACCGCCGGTCGACTACATCAACCCGCACGCCACCTCGACCCCGGTCGGCGACCTCAGGGAAATCGAGGCTATCCGGGAAGTGTTCGGAAGCGGCCACAAGTGTCCTCCGATCTCCGCGACCAAGTCGCTCACCGGGCATTCCCAGGGCGCAACGGGCGTGCATGAGGCGATCTATTCGCTGTTGATGATGAATAACGGCTTCATCTGTGAAAGCGCCAATATCGAGAATCTCGATTCAGTCTTCGCCGACATGCCGATCGTGCGGGAGCGGCGGGACGACGTGAAGCTCGGCTGCGTGTTGTCGAACTCATTCGGCTTCGGCGGCACCAATGCCTCGGTTGTGCTGAAACGTCTGGATGTCTGAAGCAAGGCGTAGCGGTCGCCAGGTTCCAACACCGGGACCGCCCGCAAGGTAGGTCGAAACGGTATGACGCAACTGATGCGGGGCAAGCGCGGGTTGATCATGGGGGTCGCCAACGACCACTCGATTGCCTGGGGAATCGCCAGGACGCTTGCCGCTCATGGGGCCACTCTGGCCTTCACCTATCAGGGCGAGGCGCTCGGGCGCAGGGTGGAGCCGCTGGCGCGGTCGACCGGAGCCTCGCTGTTGCTGCCCTGCGACGTCGAGCAGATTGGTTCGGTCGACGCGGTCTTCGCTGTGATCGCCGAGAAGTGGGGCTCGCTCGACTTCCTCGTCCATGCCATCGCGTTTTCCGACAAGAACGAACTCAAGGGCCGCTACGCCGACACGACCCGTACGAACTTCACCCGCACCATGATCATTTCGTGCTTCTCCTTCACCGAAGTGGCGAAGCGCGCTGCGGCGCTTATGCAGGCCGGTGGTGCAATGCTCACGCTGACGTATAACGGTGGGCAGCGCGCGATGCCGAACTACAATGTCATGGGTGTTGCCAAGGCGGCGCTCGAAGCTTCAGTTCGTTATCTTGCGGTCGATCTCGGGCCATCCGCCATCCGCGTCAATGCCATCTCGGCTGGGCCGATCCGCACGCTCGCCGGCTCCGGCATCAGCGATGCGCGCCAGATGTTCGCATTCCAGCAGCGGCATTCACCGTTGCGGCGCGGGGTGACGCTCGACGAGATCGGCGGGGCTGCGCTTTACTTGCTTTCCGATCTGTCGAGCGGTGTGACCGGCGACATCCATTTCGTGGATTCCGGCTACAACATCATTACCATGCCGCATCCCTCCGCACTCAAGAACGGAAACGAGGCGGACAACGGCAATGGCGAGCAGGCCAAGGATGCCGCGCAATAACGTAGCCTGTCGGCTGAGCTTGTCGAGCGCTCCGCAGTCCGGGCCGCACCATCGACCGTTGGCCCCACGCTTCATCCCGCTGCGCCCGCTGAGATTGTCACCGAGACGCTCGGCTTGGACTGAAGCTCACGGTCGGCACCGGCACGAGTTGGCCGGCACGGCCCGGCAAGCCGCCTGATCAAGACGCATCTACCGCGCATCATGTCCGGCAAAGGCCGTGCACGACCGGACCCGCAACTCGGATCATTCGGCGCCTGCAGCCGCCTGCTGATCGCCGCGCTGCTGCTGCTCGGCTTCGGCCTTCTGCTTGGCCTCGAGATCCTCACCGGTGGTTTGGTCGACTACCTTCATGGAGAGACGAACCTTCCCGCGCTCGTCGAAGCCGAGAAGCTTCACCTTCACCTTGTCGCCTTCCTTGACCACATCGGTGACCTTCTGAACGCGACGCGGCGCCAGTTGGCTGATGTGGACAAGGCCGTCCTTGGCACCGAAAAAATTCACGAAAGCGCCGAAGTCCATGACCTTTACGACCGTGCCTTCGTAAACGTGTCCGAGCTCGGGCTCGGAGGCGATCGACTTGATCCAGTTGATGGCCGCCTTCATTGCGTCGCCGCTTGCGGAGGCCACCTTCACGGTCCCGTCGTCGGAAATGTCTATCTTTGCGCCGGTTTTCTCCACGATCTCGCGAATGACCTTGCCGCCGGATCCGATTACCTCACGAATCTTGTCGACCGGGATATTGAACACCTCGATGCGCGGGGCATGCTCCCCGAGCTGCGCGCGGTGCTGGCTGAGCGCCTTGCCCATCTCGTTCAGGATGTGCATGCGCCCTTCGCGCGCCTGGTTCAGCGCTACCTGCATTATTTCCTCGGTAATGCCGGCGATCTTGATGTCCATCTGCAGTGAAGTGACGCCGCGCTCGGTACCCGCGACCTTGAAGTCCATGTCGCCCAGGTGGTCCTCGTCGCCCAGGATATCGGACAGCACGGCAAAGCGCTGGTCCTCCAGAATCAGGCCCATGGCGATGCCGGCGGTTGGCCGTTTCAACGGGACGCCGGCGTCCATCAGCGCAAGCGAGGTGCCACATACCGTTGCCATCGACGAGGAGCCGTTCGACTCCGTGATCTCGGAGACCACCCGCAGCGTATAGGGGAACTCGTGATGCGCCGGCAGGACGGGGTGGATGGCGCGCCACGCAAGCTTGCCGTGCCCGATCTCGCGCCGGCGCGGCCCACCCATGCGTCCGGTCTCGCCGACCGAGAACGGCGGAAAGTTATAGTGCAGCAGGAATGTCTCCTTGTAGGTTCCCTGCAACGCGTCGATCCACTGCTCGTCCTCGCCGGTACCGAGTGTCGTCACCACCAGCGCCTGCGTCTCGCCACGGGTGAATAGCGCCGATCCGTGGGCGCGCGGCAGCACGCCGACCTCGCAGACGATCGGTCGCACCGTTCTCACGTCGCGGCCATCGATGCGGCGGCCGGAGTTGAGGATGTTCCAGCGCACGATCTTGGCTTCGAGCTCCTTGAACACGCCGGCGATCTGCTGCTTGGGATAGCGCGGGTTCTCGATCCCCTCGGGGCAGAAATGTGCAATCGCCCTCGCCTTTGCGGCGTCGACCGCGTTGTGGCGCGCGGCCTTGTGCGGCGTGGCGTAGGCCGCTCGCAGATCCTGTTCGATCAGTTCGAGCATCTCCCTTTCGAGGGCCGCGTTGTCCACCGATTGCAGCTCGCGTGGCTCTTTCGCTGCCTTTTCCGCAAGCTTGATTATGGCATCGATCACCGGCTGAAAATGCCGATGGCCGAACATTACCGCGCCGAGCATGACCTCCTCGGTCAGCTCCCTGGCTTCCGATTCGACCATCAGCACCGCGTCCTGCGTACCGGCGACGACTAGATCGAGCTGGCTTTCCGACATTTCGTCGAGTTGGGGATTGAGTACGTATTCGTTGTTGATGAAGCCGACACGCGCTGCTCCGAGCGGGCCCATGAAAGGGGCTCCCGACAGGGTCAGCGCTGCCGAGGCCGCAATCATCGCAAGGATGTCGGGGTCGTTCTCGAGGTCGTGCGAGAGGGTGGTCACGATCACCTGGGTCTCGCAGCGCCAGCCTGTGGCGAACAGCGGCCGCACTGGACGATCGATCAGCCGCGAGACCAGCGTCTCCTTCTCGGTGGGGCGCCCCTCGCGCTTGAAATAGCCGCCCGGTATGCGGCCTGCCGCGTAGAACTTCTCCTGGTAGTCGACGGTCAGTGGCAGGAAGTCGACGCCCTCGCGAACCTCCTTGGAGGCGACGACGGTCGCCAATACCTTAGATTCGCCATAAGTGGCGACGACTGCGCCGTCGGCTTGGCGGGCGATCTTGCCGGTCTCTAGGAGGAGCTTGCGTCCTCCCCAGTCGAGCTCAACACGATTGATTTCGAACATTGCGATTGTCTTTCATGGTTTTCGAGAAGAGCCGAAAGCCATGAGCAAGACGGCGAGATGCTGATTCGCGGACGGCCGCGCTCCCCACCAGCATCCGGCGATCCTGCCATGGCCCTCGAGCCTCCATTTGAGCGGACGGGCGATCATCGCCCGCCGCGAGTTGGCAGCAGCTCGCTGCCGGTTGAACCGCGGATTAATCCTATCCGCTTTGCGCGCGCGGCTCGCAAGATGATCAGCGGCGAATACCCAGCCGCTCGATCAAGGACTTGTACCGCGCCTCGTCGACACGCGCGAGATAGTCGAGAAGCTGACGACGGTGGGAGACGAGCTTGAGCAGACCGCGCCGGGAATGGTTGTCCTTGACGTGGGTCTTGAAATGCTCGGTAAGACTGTTGATGCGCTCCGAAAGGATCGCCACCTGCACTTCCGGCGAACCGGTGTCGCCAGTCTTGGTCGCATAGGTCTTGATGACTTCGGCCCTGCGGCCGGACGTTATCGACATCGGGTGGTCCTTCTTCCATCGGGATCATGGTCCGCGGCCGGGCCGGGATGTCGTCCAGCGCGGTCACGATCGGTCAGATGCGCGAGCGATTTGGCTTTTAGGCGGCAGCCGCCTCGGAGCGCCGTCAGAAATAACGATGCTAGAGTGGTTTCCAGTGGATCGGAAACCGCCCTAGCCCCGCGCAACCGGGGAGATATCGCAAAACAGTGGGGGAAGCCAGTGGAAATTGAGGTTCGCCTGGGCCAAAACGGCGACCGCGAAGCTCTGGAAACGGCCAGCCGGGCGGCCGCTCGAGCCGGTTGGAGGTTGCGCTTCTTCGGCTCGTTTCATCGCGTGGTAACGAGATTGAAGATGCGCCGCGGACGCAATTCCCCCTTCGCGACCTCGGCCAGCGCCACCAGCGATCCCCGGGCGGAAACCGCCACCAATCCCTCCATGATTGGCGCATCGCGGCCGCGCAGTAGAACCGCTTGTCCGCGGGCGAGCCGCCCGGCATCGGCGGTGCTGACCCGCAGCACCGGCAAGGATGCGAGACCCGCTTCCACCGGGAGCAGGGGCGGAATGGCTCTGGCGCTTCCGCCGGCGGCTTCCTTGCTTTCGATTTCCCCGTATCTCTGCAACGTTCCGAGGCTCACCGCCACATCCTCGGAGAACGGCCCGACCGCGGTGCGGCGCAGTGCTGCGACATGTCCGTAGCAACCAAGGATACGGCCGAGGTCGCGGGCGAGCGAGCGCACATAGGTCCCCTTGCCGCATTCGGCAGCGAGGACGGCATGATCCGGGTCGGGCGTGGCGATCCATTCCAGGCGGTGGATCTCGACGGGGCGGGGCTCGAGTTCCACGGTTTCGCCTTCGCGGGCGAGATCGTAGGCGCGTTCGCCCTCGATCTTGACGGCCGAAAATTGCGGCGGCACCTGCTCAATCAGCCCGGTGAAACGCGGCAGCAGTGCGCGGATCGCCGCTGCGCTCGGGCGCTCGCTGCTGATGGAGGTGATGCGACCCTCTGCGTCGTCGGTGTCGCGTTGCTCACCCCATCGCACCGTGAAGTGGTAGACTTTGCGACCCTCCATCACGAAAGGAACCGTTTTGGTCGCCTCGCCGAGCGCGATCGGCAGCAGGCCCGATGCCAGCGGGTCGAGAGTGCCGGCATGGCCGGCTCGTTTGGCCTGGAACAAGCGCTTGACCACGCTCACCGCGTGCGTCGACGTCATTCCCACCGGCTTGTCCAGCACCAGCCAGCCGTTCACGTCGCGCTTCTCGCGCTTACGCTTGGGCTGTCCGTGCGACCGCTCAGGGCCGATCTCGATCAACTCGCATCGTCCTTCTCGTCCAGGTCGCGACGGACCGCAGGCGTGCGCAACAGCTTTTCGATCCGTTCCGCCTCGTCGAACCGCTCGTCTAGTCGGAACCTGATCTCGGGTGCGAATTTGAGGTTCACTCGCTTGGCGATCTCGCCCCGAAGATAACGCTGATTGCGTGCGAGCGCGGAGAGCACTGCATCTGTTTGAAATCCGCCGAGTGGCATCACGTAGATGGTCGCGAGCCGCAAGTCGGCGGTCATGCGCACTTCCGGGACTGTGATCAATCGTCCCTCGATCAGCGGGTCGTGCACTTCGCCGCGTGTAAGCATTTCCGCGAGCGCATGACGGATGAGTTCGCCGACCCGCAGCTGGCGCTGCGATGTTCCTCCGTCGGTTCGGCGGTGATGACGGCGAGCCATCTGCAATGACCAAAACAGTTCAGCGATCGTACCCAGGCTTGCTTTCCGGGCAGCCAGTTATTCTCGGCGGGGCAGGAAAGCCAGGCGCGGACGCCGGACGTCACGACGTCGAGAGTGCCAAACCTACGCCTTCGCCCGGCTTTCACGCGGGTCTGACAGCGTGCGTTGCACCGTCTCTACGCGGTAGCACTCGATGACGTCGCCGACCTTCATATCCTGGTAATTCTCGAAGGCAATTCCGCATTCCTGGCCGACGACAACTTCGCGCGCATCGTCCTTGAAGCGCTTGAGCTGGGAGAGCTTGCCCTCGTGCACGACCACGTTGTCGCGGATTAGACGCACATTGGCGCCGCGCTCGACCACGCCGTCCGTGACGCGGCAGCCCGCCACGTTGCCGACCTTGGAGACCTTGAATATCTCGAGAATGGTGGCGTTGCCGAGCATCGTCTCGCGAATTGTCGGGGCCAGCAACCCCGACATTGCCTTCCTGACATCGTCCACGAGATCGTAGATGATATTGTAATAGCGAATCTCGATGCCGGCCTGCTCGGCCGCCTCGCGCGCTTCCTTGTGGGCGCGCACGTTGAAGCCGATGATCGCTGTGCCGGATGCTTCAGCCAGGGTCACGTCCGACTCTGTGATGCCGCCCACGCTCGCGTGAAGGATTCGCGCGATGACCTCGTTGGTGCCAAGCTTGTCGAGCGCGCCGGTGATCGCCTCCAGCGAGCCTTGCACGTCGGCCTTGACCACCAGCGGGAATTCCTTCCGGCCGGCAGTCTTGAGTTGGCTCATCATCTGTTCGAGCGACCCGCGCATCCCGGTCGCGCGTGCTGCGACCTTGTCGCGCTTCTGCCGCGCGCGATAGGCCGTGACCTCGCGGGCGCGCGCCTCGCTGTCGATCACCGCCAAGCGGTCGCCCGCCTCGGGCGTGCCACTGAATCCGAGCACCTCGACCGGGGTCGACGGTGCCGCCGTCTCGGCCGCCGCCCCGGTTTCGGACATGAGTGCGCGCACGCGGCCCCATTCCGAGCCGGCGACCACGATGTCGCCCCCGCGCAGCGTGCCTCGCTGCACCAGCACGGTGGCGACCGGGCCGCGGCCGCGATCGAGTTTTGCCTCGATCACGGTGCCTTCGGCCGGACGATTCGGATTGGCTTTGAGGTCGAGGATTTCCGCCTGCAGCTCGACTGCCTCCAACAGCCGCCCGATATTGAGCTTCTTGGTCGCCGAAACTTCGACGTCGAGCACATCGCCGTTGAGGGATTCCACGTGGATCTCATGCTGCAGAAGCTCGTTGCGAACGCGTTCCGGCTTGGCATCCGGACGGTCGATCTTGTTGATCGCCACGATGATCGGCACCTTGGCGGCCTTGGCATGATGGATCGCTTCCACCGTCTGCGGCATGACGCCATCGTCGGCGGCAACCACCAGCACGACGATGTCGGTCACTCTGGCACCGCGTGCGCGCATGGCGGTGAACGCGGCGTGACCCGGCGTGTCGATGAAAGTGATCTTGCTGCCCGAGGGTGCAGTGACCTGGTAGGCGCCGATGTGCTGGGTGATGCCGCCGGCCTCGCCGGCTGCCACCTCGGTCGAGCGAATGGCGTCGAGCAAAGAAGTCTTGCCGTGGTCGACGTGGCCCATGACGGTCACCACCGGGGGACGCTGCACCAGTGCCGTCGGATCGTCGGTGGAGTTGAACAGGCCCTCCTCGACGTCGGATTCAGCGACGCGCTTGACGGTGTGTCCCAGTTCCTCCGCCAGGAGCTGGGCGGTATCGGCATCGATCACATCGTTGATCTGCGCCATGTGACCCTGCTTCATCAGGAGTTGGATCACATCGACCGCGCGCTCGGCCATGCGGTTGGCGAGCTCCTGGATGGTGATGGTTTCCGGAACCGTGACCTCGCGGACGAGCTTCTCTTTCGGTTCGTCGGCGGCATGGCCCTTGAGCCTCTGCACCCGGCGGCGAAACGAGGCGACCGACCGTTCGCGCTCCTCATCGGCGCTGAGAGCGGTCACCAGCGTGAGCCGCCCGCGGTTCTTCTGGGCTGCCCCGCGCGCAGGCTTGGGCGCTGGCGCCGGCCGCGCTGCGCCGGCCCCGCGGCGACTGCGGGGAGCTTCTTCCTCATCGGGTTCGAGTGCCGGCCGCGCTCCGCCGAGCGGCCGGGTGGTCGCCGCAGCCTCCTCACCGAAGCGTTTCTTCGCTTCCTGTTCGGCCTTGAGCTTGGTTTCGAGGTCGTGCTTTCGCCGTTTCTCTTCTTCGGTCTTGCGCCGCTCCGCTTCCTCGCGTTCCAGGCGCTCGGCTTCTTCCCGCGTCTTGCGGACGAGGGCTTCCTCTTCCGCGATCTTGCGCTGCTCGGCTTCGCGCAGCCGGGAGTCGTTGAGCGCGTGAATCCGTGCCTTCTGCTCTTCCTCGGTCAGGCTTCGCAGGACCAGGCCGCCGGATGGCTTGACGCCACCGACGGTTGTTGCAGCCACCGCCGGGGTAGCGGCAGGGGTCGGTGTCCCCCCCTCGCGGGGGTAGCAAGCCTATCCGCCGCAGCGGGGGCCTCGGCCTTCGCACGCACCGGCGCGCGGCTTTTCACTTTTTCAACGACCACCGCCTTGGTGCGGCCATGGCTGAAACTCTGGCGCACGACGCCCTGCTCGACCCCGCGCCCTTTCAGGGTCAGGGTCTTCGTCGGGGTGACGCTCAGCTTCTTTTCGCTAGTCTTTTCAGTTGTTTCAGCCATTCCATTCCCATCCAACTACCCAAGCCCGGTTCCCTGCCGTCCTGCATCGGGACATCGCACCGCGGCGACCGTGCTCGATTCAGGCCGCTCCTGTCGATGTCGGGCTACCCCGACATGGCTCGGCCCGGAAACAGTCGAGGCGCGCGGCGCGCGCCAGGAATGTATCGCTTTCGGGACCGGCAAGCAGGGCTGCATGTATCACATTTGACCGTCCCAATGCCAAATCCAATTGCGCCGAGGTGAAGCCATCGATGACGACGATTCCCGCGGCATCGCTACGGCGGCGCAGCGCGGCGCCGAGCTTTCCGATGCCGTCGGGTGCGGCCTCGCGGGCGTGGAGCAGCCCGATCACACGCTCATGGGCGAGCGCGGCATTGACCTTAGCGAACCCGATCGCCACCCGAGCTGCCTTGCGGGACATCGCCAGCGCATCCAGCGCGGCGCATTCGAGCAGTCGCTCGGTGATCTCGATCAGATTCGCGGGCACGCGGACGTCGCGCTTGAACCCCCGTGCAAACGCCTTGCGCGCAATTGCCGAGCGTAGTGCTTGCCTCGTCGCCGTGATCCAGATGCCTCGCCCCGGCAGCCGCCTCTTGACGTCGGGCATGGCGGTGCCGTCCGGATCGACTACGAAACGGATCATCCCGTCGACCGGCTTGACCCCTCCGGTTGCTGCACAGAACCGTTCAGGCCTGCCAACGCTCTCGCGTGGCCCACCGTCGCGCACCTCATGCGGGGTCTCTGTGAGCATGTGACTCTCGATAAACGCTCACCGCCGCATCAGGAAACCGCGCCTGTTTCCGCCGGCTCCTCTTCGGAGGCCGATTGCGTCAGATCTTCTTCCTTGATCCAGCCGGCCTTCACGCGCGCCTGCATGATCAGCGCTTCGGTGTCGTCGCGCGTCAGCTCGAATCCGTCGAGAATCCCGGGATACCGCGTCACCTCGCCTTCCTTACGTTCGCTCCAGCCGAACAGGTCGTCGGTTGCACAACCGGCCAGATCCTCGATCGTCTTGACGCCGTTTTCGCCCAGCTTCACCAGCATGGCGGTCGTGATCGCGGGGACTTCCCTGAGAGCATCCTCGACGCCCAGCTCTCGGCGTCTGGCGTCGAGCTCAGCCTCCTGACGACCCAGAAAATCGCGTGCGCGCGTCTGCAACTCGTGGGCGGTATCGTCGTCGAAACCCTCGATCCCGGCAACCTCCTTCTCATCCACCATGGCGAGTTCCTCGACCGAGTTGAACCCTTCCGAAGCAAGCAGCTGACCAACTACTTCGTCGACATTGAGCGCATCGATGAAGAGCCTGGTGCGCTTCTCGAACTCGGCTTGACGGTGCTCGGATTCCTCCTGCTCCGTGACGATGTCGATGTCCCACCCGGTGAGTTGGGAAGCAAGCCGCACATTTTGCCCTCGTCGGCCGATGGCGAGTGAGAGCTGCTGGTCGGGGACGACGACCTCCATGCGCTGGCGATCCTCGTCCAGCACCACCTTGGCCACCTCGGCGGGTGCCAGCGCGTTGACCACGAAGTTGGCCGGGTCCGCCGTCCAAGGAATGATGTCGATCTTCTCGCCCTGCAGCTCATTGACCACCGCTTGCACGCGCGAGCCTCGCATTCCCACGCAAGCGCCGACCGGATCGACCGACGAGTTCGCGTGAAATCACTGCGATCTTCGCGCGTGAACCGGGGTCGCGAGCCACTGCCTTCACTTCGACGATGCCGTCGTAGATTTCGGGAACCTCCTGCGCGAACAGCTTGGCCATAAATTGCGGGTGGGTTCGTGACAGGAAAATTTGGGGACCGCGGGGTTCGCGTCGGACATCGTAGATGAAAGCGCGGATCCGGTCACCGTTGCGGAAAGTCTCCCGCGGCAGCATTTCATCGCGGCGCACGATCGCTTCGCCGCGACCTAGATCGACCACGACGTTGCCGTATTCGACGCGCTTGACGATGCCGTTGACGATGTCACCGATGCGGTCCTTGTATTCTTGGTACTGACGATCGCGCTCGGCCTCGCGCACCTTCTGCACGATCACCTGCTTGGCAGACTGAGCTGCGATGCGGCCATACTCGAGCGGCGGTAGGGCTTCGGCGATATAGTCGCCGACCTGTGCCGCTGGATTGCGTTTCTTAGCGTCTTCCAGCGAAATCTGCGTAGAGTCGTTTTCGATCTGATCAACCACCAGCAGCAGGCGGGAGAGCCGCATCTCGCCGGTCTTCGGATTGATTTCGGCGCGCATCTCAGTCTCGCTGCCGTAGCGCGAGCGTGCCGCCTTCTGGATGGCGTCCTCCATGGCGGCGATCACGATGCCGCGATCGATTGCCTTCTCACGGGCGACCGCGTCGGCGATCTGCAACAGTTCGAGCCGGTTGGCGCTGACGGCCATCGGTCACTCTCCTTCGTTCTGGGCGGTATCCGCCCGTTGCTGTGCCCTTCCGCGCCTGAGCGATTGGACAATGAGCGCCTCGGTGAGCACGAGCCTGGCTTCGAGCATGTCATCGATCGGCAGCAGAACCTCGGGGGGTTCGCCCGGCGCGGCGTCGTCGCGACGAATGCGCACAGCCTCGCCCTCCACGCCTGCCAGCAAGCCCCGGAACCGTCGCCGGCCGTCGATTGCCTCCGAGACCTCTACCTTGAGCTGATGGCCGGCAAAGCGTTCGAAATCGGAGCGGCGCACCAGTGGTCGATCCATCCCGGGGGACGACACTTCGAGTCGGTACGCGCGATCGATCGGATCGCTCGCATCCAAGACCGGCGAGAGCGCGCGCGAGACAACCTCGCAGTCGTCGACGCTCATCGAGCCGTCCGGTCGCTCGGCCATGATCTGGACGGTGCAGCCGTCGAGCCCCGAAATCCTCACTCGCACCAGGCGGTAGCCGATGCCGGGGAGGACGGGTTCGACGATCGCGGCAACTCGTGCTGCGAGGCCCTGTTCCGCTATCAGTCGCGGCTCGGAGCTTCTCGGCAAGCGCATCGATCGTCATGCTCGTTCACAACCTCCGGTATATGTACGGCCCCGGTGCGACCTGTTGCCAAGCTTGGTAACAAAAAAGAGCGGGTCCCGGGGGAACCCACTCTCAAAAACCGCCCGGATACATCCGACCGTTATGAGATGTCCAAGAGTTGGACGAACAAAATATAACGATTTCCTGCGTCTGGTGCAAGGGCGTGTATCAGGGCGTGTTCAGGGCGTGTTCGGGGTCAGCTCCCTGAGCCCACGAGGTCTCCCTTGGCGGCGGAAGCCCAGCTCACGGCAGAGGTCCGGCACACACGCCGCAGCGAGCTCGATAACGTCCCATTAACTTAACCCTTCCTTTAGAATCCTCTTCTATTTTGCGTCTCCTCGAACGCGCGCGTGGGCGCAGCCGCCGCGATTCCTCGTCGTCTGGTCTGGACTGGATAACCTCGCTGGATCCGTGAATGCCCGCTTCCGCCTCGCTCATTCCGGAACTGGACCAGGTGATCCGGTACGGCTCTCCGCAACGTCGCGCCGAGACGCTCGAGCGCATTACCGTGTTGTTCCTCGATGGAGCGAGCCGCTTCAACGAAGACCACGTCGGATTGTTCGACCGGGTGCTCGGCAGGCTGATCGACGCGATCGAGACCGAATCACGCCGCGAGCTTTCGCACCGCCTCGCGCCGATCGGCAATGCGCCGGCGGAGGTGATGCGGCGCCTTGCGCGCGACGACGACATCGAGATCGCACGCCCGGTGCTCGAGCAATCCCTGCGGATCGCTGAAATCGATCTTCTGCATATCGCCCGGACCAAAAGCCAGGCACATTTGCTCGCAATTTCGGGCCGGGCCGACCTCGCCGAGTCCGTCACAGATGTGCTGGTTCAGCGCGGCGACCATGAGGTTGCGCACAAAGTGGCCGAAAACCGCGACGCGCAACTCTCCGACCGCGGGCTTTCCAAGCTGGTAGGGCGAGCCGAAGGCGACGGTATGCTCGCCGGCAAGGTCCTTGTGCGGCCCGATATTCCGCCGCGACTGTGTCGCGATCTTCTGCTCAAGGCGACCGGGGGGACGGAGCAGCGTTCGTTCGCATCGGACAAGCTCGAGACCCAGGCCGAGGTTCGGCGGGTCGGGGCGCGCGTCTCGAACGGAATCGGAGCATCGGCATCGTCGCGAATCTATTCGCTCGTTCAGCAAGCAATCGCGATGTTGTGCCGCGAAGGCAAGCTCGACGAGTTGAAATTGGTCGAATTCGCGAGGAAGGGGCAATACGAGGAGACGGTGGCGGCACTGGCATGCCTTTGCGGGGTGCCGATCGAGGTCGTGGAGCGGCTAATGGGTGGTGACCGGGCCGACCCGGTGCTCGTGCTTTGCAAGTCGGCCGGCTGGGGATGGCCCACCGCGAAGGCGATCATCATGGTGGGACCGGGCGCACACCGCTGGTCTAGCCGGGGCCTCGATGCTGCCCATGTCAATTTCGATTGCCTCTCGTCCACAACCGCGCAGCGCGTGATGCGGTTCTGGCAGGTTCGGACGATCTAGCTGAAGCCAGCGGCCCTTCCCGCGCCCATCCGCACGTCTCGTCATTCGCTCTGCGGAACGTCAAGTAGCAAGAGACGCTACCTGCGCGCTTCGCCTTGGCCTCGTAGCGCGTACCGGAAAATCCCGGCCAGGGTTTTCGCCAGTCGTCCGCGCGCTCGGCGGTCCACATGAAGTCCGGCGATCGCATCATATGCTCGAGTGTCCAGGCCGCGTAGTCCGGAACGTCGGTGGCGAAGCGAAACTCGCCGCCTGGTCGCAGCAAACGGGAGATCTCGGCGATGCTCTGGTCCTGCACGAAGCGTCGCTTCCAGTGCCGCCGTTTCGGCCACGGATCGGGATAGATCAGGTCGACACGCGCAAGCGCCCCACTCGGCAGCCACGCGAGCAGCTGCGCCGCATCGCCGAGATGCAGTCGGATATTGCCGGGCTGACATGCGTCGATGGCGGCGAGCGCTTTCGCCATTCCATTCACGAACGGCTCGGCACCGATAAAACCCACGCACCGGTGCTGCATGGCTTCGGTAACCATATGCTCGCCTCCACCGAAACCGATTTCGAGGCGGACCACGTCGGGCGAATTCGGAAACAGATCGCCGAGCTTGGCGGGAGGCGGCGCATCGAGATCTATCGCGAGTTTGGGCAACAATGACTCCATCAATCCCGCCTGGCGCGGACGCAGCGCATGTCCCTTGCGACGCCCGAAAAAGCCGAGCGTCCTACGCCCTTTGTCAGCGGTCGACACGACGAGCGTCATCCCTGCTGTCTTACCGCCCGCGGCCCTCCGGCGGATCCGCTGCGGCCGCGGTGGCGCGCAGAGCAGGCCGCTACGGTGATCCGCGCCGTCGATACGCGGGAGACGAATGTCTCGGCTGGTGGCTGATCCCCCAAGCTCGTGCCTGGACGGGGCTACGGGACGGTCAGCCAACGGCGCTTCTGATGTCCCTGATCAGATCGGTCCGTTCCCAGGAGAAACCGCCATCCTTGTCGGGCGCACGACCGAAATGGCCGTAGGCCGCGGTACGCCGGTAGATCGGCCGACTCAGTTTGAGCGCACGGCGGATATTGGTCGGAGTGAGCCGGAAGATCTCCGGCAATGCCTTCTCCAGCTTTCTTTCGTCCACCTTTCCGGTGCTGTGAGTATCGACCAGTAGCGACATCGGGTCGGCCACGCCGATGGCGTAGGCGATCTGAATGGTGCAGCGCTCGGCAATCCCGGCTGCAACCACGTTCTTGGCGAGGTAGCGTGCAGCGTAGGCCGCTGAGCGGTCGACCTTGGTCGGATCCTTGCCGGAAAAGGCGCCGCCTCCGTGTGGCGCATAGCCGCCGTAGGTATCGACGATGATCTTGCGGCCGGTGAGGCCGCAGTCGCCGTCCGGACCGCCCACCACGAAATTTCCCGTCGGATTCACCAGGAAGTCCGACGTCTTTTTCGGCATCCAGCCCTCCGGAAGCGCCGAGGCGACGGCGTCCCCGATCAGGTCCTTCACCATGGCCGGCGAGTACTTCTTGCCGTTGCGCGTCTCGGCATTGTGCTGGGTCGAGACGACCACCTTGGTGCAGCCGATCGGCTTGCCGTTGACATACTGCACGGTCACCTGACTCTTGGCATCGGGTTGCAAGTCGAACAGTTGCTTCGAGCGGCGCTTGTCCGACAGCACTTTCAGGATCTTGTGCGCGAAATAGATCGGCGCCGGCATGAACGAGCCTTTTTCGTAGACCTCGCTCTCGGTGCAGGCGAAGCCGAACATCATGCCCTGATCGCCGGCGCCTTCCTGCTCCTCGCCTTTCTTCTTCTTCGCGTCTACGCCCATGGCGATATCGGGCGACTGACCGTGGAGCAGCACCTCGATATCGGCGCCATGATAGGAGAAGCCGTTCTGGTCGTACCCGATGTCACGGACCACGTTGCGGGCGATCTGCGTGACCATCTCGCGATTGATCACCGCATGACTGCCGTACTTTGTGAACAAGGGCGCCTGGCCGCGACCCTCCCCGGCAATCACGATCTTGTTGGTGGTGCAGAGCGTCTCGCAGCCCAGTCGTGTATTCACAAGGCTGTCGTCGGCGATGCCGAGCTTGATGTCGTTCTCAATGAAGGCATCGAGGATCGCATCCGAGATCTGGTCGCAGACCTTGTCAGGGTGACCCTCGGAAACAAACTCGCTGGTGAAGAGATAATTCACATGTGGCACTGAGAGCTCCCCTCGCGGAAACGGGCAAGGCCGTCGTTCAGCATGTCTTCTCTTGCAGCGTCCCCGAACGCGGTCAAGATGTGGGCAAGTGTGGGACGGGGATTCTAGCATGCCCGCGAAGACCGGTTCGTTGCAGGTTTGCTCGCGGTGGGACTAGTCGCCATCCTCCCCGGCGATCTCCTCGACCAGGTCGACGATACGACGGCGAAGCTTGGGTTCCTTGATTCGCATGAAGGCCTTGGTCAGCGAGAGCCCTTCGGAGGTAGCAAGAAAATTCGAGACGTAGGCGGGCGAGGGCGCCTCTTTCAAGCCGTCGCCTGCATAGTGCAGGTTCGGGGCTCCTTCGAAGAAGAAGGCCACCGGAACCTGAAGAATGTGCGAGATCTGCTGTAAGCGGCTGGCGCCGATCCGGTTGGTGCCCTTCTCGTATTTCTGGACCTGCTGGAAGGTGAGACCGAGCGCATCGCCTAGCTTCTCCTGACTCATTGCAAGCATCATGCGACGCATGCGCACCCGGCTTCCGACGTGCTTGTCGATGGGGTTCGGGGCCTTCTTTGCGGCCATAACGATCTCCTCCGCGGGGAATTTATTCTAACTAGTAAGCCGTAACGCAATCCACGCTTGTTGCATACGCCCGGTGCCGGCAGCCTGTGGGAGTTGCAGCTACAACCTTGAGATTATTCTTGCTTTTCGCTTCAATGGACTACGAAGGGAAAGTTTCAATTGCAACCGGCCACCACGAAGTTGTGATCCATGTGTCGGTTCTGCAACCTATTGTTGAAAAGAGGAAGTCAGGTATCGCTTGTCATGCCGTCGGCGTGAACGCATCACCAGCACGAATGCCATGCTCAACACGACTGCGAGAGGGCCGTCTCCCGCGCGGGCATAAGGCGTCGACGGGATCGGCTGCGGAAGCGGCCCGTCGAGCACACCCTCGCTGCCGAGCGGGAGCGATTTGAGGACGCGTCCGAGCGGATCGACGACGGCCGAGATCCCGGTATTCGCGGCTCGCACCAGCGGCAGTCCCTCCTCGATCGCTCTTACGCGAGCTTGCTGGAAGTGCTGATACGGCCCGGCGCTGGCGCCGAACCAGCCGTCATTGGTCAGGTTGAGGAGCCAACCCGGCCGCTCGCTGCTTCCCGCGACGAACGGCCAGTCGACGAAGCGGCCTACGCGGTCATAGAGCCAGCCCGCTCGCACGCTGTGCGGCACCGCATCGCCGGGAAAGACGATCTCGTAGCATACCAGTGGCAGGAAATCGGGCGCTCCGGGAACATGCTGATTGCGACGGCGGGGCCCGGAATGAAGCCGCCGCGCACTTTGGTGAGCTGCATCAAGCCAATCCGCTCGAGCAAGGATTGAAATGGCAGGTATTCGCCGAATGGTACGAGGTGGACCTTGTCGTAGATCGAGAGGATCGAGCCGTCGTGGCCGATCACGTAGACGGAGTTGTAGGCGCGCGTGTCCGCGGCACTGGGCGTGCTTTCGGGCGGGCGGATGGCCCCGGTAATCAGGACCGCGCCCTCGGGAAGAAGCGAAGCGATCTGGGCCAGAGCATCGGCTTCCCGCGTTAGGAAAAACGGAAAGGCCGATTCCGGCCAGATTAGGTGGGTCACGTCTCGCATCCCGGCGGGTTGCGGGCCGGTCGAGCGATCCGACAGCGCCAGATAGCGGCCCATCACCTGCTGCTTCAGCGAATAGTTGAATTTCTCGTCCTGCTGCAGATTGGGCTGCATGATACGTAGCCGCACTCCTTCGACATAATTGGTCGGCGTTGTGGCGAGCCTGAGCGATCCGTAGATCGCCAGCGCGGCGATCACCACCAAACCCAGCACCAATGGAAGCCACGGCCGCCTCGTGTCGGCACGGTCGTCGGCGAGCACGGCCGGCGACGCATAGATCGCCACGGCGACGAAGGTCAGGCCCCAGATGCCGACCAGCGCGGCCCCTTGCGCCAACCAGAGGGGAGAGATCAGCGCATAGCCGTAGGTGTTCCAGGGAAAGCCACTGAACAAATGGCCACGCAGCCACTCTGCGAGCGTGAGAGCGAGCGCGAGCGCCAGCAGACGCAGGGGCCCCCGTGTCCAAATCAGCCGCGCGAGCGCGAGGCCCAGTGCAGTGTACATCGCCATGGCGGCGGGGAGCGCGACCACCGCGAATGGCATCAGCCAGCCGAAGATCTTGGCGTCGACCAGGAACGCATGGCCAATCCAATAGAGGCCGGCGAGAAAATAACCGAAGCCGAAACACCAGCCCGCGCCGGCCGACGCCACTACGCCTCCCAAGCGGCCGGCTGCCGCACCATCCACCAGCCAAACCAGAACTGGAAAGGTGAGAAACGGAACCGGCCAGATGTTGGTCGGCGGTAGCGCCAGCACCGACACGGCGCCCGCCACGAATGCGACCACGCCGCGCCGCCAGCCCCAGGTCAGCACGATCGTATGGGCGAGGCGGGTAAGTGTCACGGCCGCCGTGCGGATTTGGGTGGCGGTGGGTCGAGGGAAAGCTTGGCCGATTCGTCTTCGGGTTCGGGTGACTGCGTGCTTGCGGAGGTTGCAGTGTCCGCGGTCGGGCGCCAGGTTTCGCCGCCCTTGCCATTTTGCCGGTCGAGGCTGCGGTAGATGCGCAGCTTCTTCACGCGACGCGGATCGGCATCGAGGATTTCGAGCTCGAAAGGACCCGGGCCGGGCACCAGTTCGCCACGCACCGGCAAGCGGCCGATGCGGGTTGCCACGTAGCCGGCCAATGTGTCTACCTCCTTTGCGACTTCGCCGACCTCGAATTCCGCGCCGACGATCGCCACGAGGTCATCAAGACCCGTACGGGCGTCGGCGAGGAACGAGCCGTCAGGTTGGCGCACGACCCCAGGCGAGGTGTCCTCGTCGTGCTCGTCAGCGATGTCGCCTACGATCTGCTCGACGATGTCCTCGATCGACACCACGCCATCGGCGCCGCCGTATTCGTCGACGACCAGGGCGAGATGGATGCGGGTCGTCTGCATCTTCGCAAGCAGGTCGAGCACTGGCATGGACGGCGGCGCGTACAGGATCTGGCGGACGATCTTCGCCGCGGAGAGCGGCATGGAAAGATCGATGGCCTTGAGGTCGAGCCCCGCCGGGAACGGCCGCTTGCGTCGCGTATTGGCCTTGGCGCTGGCAGCGGCTCGAACCGTCATGAACGCGACCAGGTCGCGGATGTGAACCATGCCGACGGCATCATCGAGGGTATCTTGATAGACGACTAGCCGCGAATGGCCGGCGCTCTCGAACAATTTCATGAGTTCCCCGAGTGAGATATCGCGTTGCACCGCGATGATGTCCGCGCGTGGGACCATGACATCCAAGATGCGCCGTTCGCGCAGCCCGAGGATGTTCGTGAGCATCGTGCGCTCGGTCAGCGAGAATTCGGTTTCGCCGGCCCTGTCCTCCAATACGTCCTTCAGGTCCGCACGAGTAGTTCCGACTCTCCAACCGAAGATGGCTCGCAGTGCGCGGGTGAACCAGCCCTCGCCGCTTTCCCCGCCGACGTCACGCGGTCGCGCCACCGGCACTGGCAGATTGCGCGTGGTGACTGCGGAAGGCTCGCTCGGACTCGTCGGGTCGGAATCGCGCATTGTTCGATGGCCGGTGTCAGGCCCTGGCGTCACGAGCCGAGTAGGGATCAGGAACGTCGAGCCTGGCAAGGATGGTCGTCTCCATCTCCTCCATGGCCTCGGCCTCGGGGTCGGCTTTGTGATCGTAGCCGACAAGGTGAAGATATCCGTGCACTGCGAGATGTGCGAGATGGTGGGCAAACGGCTTGCACTCGGCCTGCGCCTCGCGTTTCGTCGTCTCATACGCGATCACGATATCGCCGAGCAGTCCTACTGCGGGGATTGCCTTCGATCTTCGTCCAGTCCCCTCCCGCGGCGCTTTGAGACGACAAACGACCGCCGGAAAGGCCAGGACATTGGTCGGTGCGTTATCGTGGCGCCAATCGCGATTGAGCGCTTGGATACCCGTATCGTCGGTCAGCACCACCGCAATCTCGCCCATGGTCTTCGGGATCTTCGGGACGGCGCACGCGGCTTCGGCGATTGCCCGGCGCACAACCGCCCTGGCGCTCGGTACTGCTTTCCACAGCGGGGAGGTAACAACGAAGCCGACGGTGGATCGTCGGCCGAGCGCGGGCCGTCGTGCGTGGGGCAGGCCAATCATCGTTCGCCTCCGAGCCGGATTTGCATGCGGGGTTCGATGCTCAAAGCGGCCGAGCCGCGGTTCCGCATCGTCCGGCGCAAACCGTGCTCGCCCGACCGGGTTGGGTGAGGGAGCGGCTCGCGCGAGCTCATTCCTTGCTCTCTCGCATCCGCACTGCCTTGAGCGCGGCCTTGTCATAGGCGTCGACGATGCGTGCCACGAGTTCGTGCCTAATGACGTCTTGCGCGCTGAAGATCACGTGGCCGATCCCTTCGACGTTCCGGAGCAGCCGCGCCGCTTCCGACAAGCCGGAGACCTGTCCCAGCGGCAGATCGACCTGGCTAGGATCGCCGGTGACGATCATGCGGCTGTTCTCGCCGAGCCGGGTGAGAAACATCTTCATCTGCATGGAGGTCGTGTTCTGTGCCTCGTCGAGGATCACGACCGAATTGGAGAGCGTGCGCCCACGCATGAAGGCGAGGGGCGCGATCTCGATCTCGCCGGTTTGCAGCGCACGCTCGACGATACGTGCGTCCATCAGATCGTAGAGCGCGTCGTAGATCGGGCGAAGATAGGGGTCGACTTTTTCCCGCATGTCGCCGGGGAGAAACCCCAGCCGTTCACCGGCCTCGACCGCCGGGCGCGAGAGGATGATGCGGTCGACTTCTTTGCGCTCGAACAATTGCACGGCGTGTGCGACCGCGAGCCAAGTCTTGCCGGTCCCAGCGGGACCGGCGCCGAACACGAGCGCTTGCCGCCGCAGCGCGCGAATGTACGCGTCCTGCGCCGCGGTGCGCGCGCGCACCGGACGCTTGCGCAGATTGATCTCCTCGAAGCTCGGTCGTGCGCTCGCAGGGTCATAGTCGAACAGAGAGCCCTGCGCGATCGCCAGCCGGATGGCACCCTCGACATCGCCGGAGACCAGTTCATCTCCGCGCTTGAGCCGGTCATAGAGTCCCTCGAGCACGCGCCGCGTCTGGTCGACGCCGTCGCGCCCGCCCGCCACGGTGAGGTGATTGCCACGCTGCTCGGCGACGACCCCTAGTCTGCGCTCGATCAGGGCGAGATTCTGCCCGTACTGGCCGAACAGCAGCGAGGCGAGCCGGTTGTCGTCGAACGCGAGCACGATCTGGGTCGTGTTGCTGTCGTCTGCGGACGTCGGGGAGGACAGCGACGATCCGTGCTCCGTTCGGGGCGAACGCAATGTCGTCAACCCTCCGCCCGCGTCGGTTCATCCACCGGCGGTACCTTCGCTAGCACGCCGAACAGACTGTTCGTGCTGATCTCGGTAATGGTCACCGCCGCGATTTCGCCGATCATCGAAGTGGGAGCCATGACATGAACCGAATCCAGATATGGTGACCGGCCGACGATCTGACCAGCATACCTGCCGGGCTTCTCGAACAGCACATCGAGCCTGCGGCCGAGCCATTGCGCGCGGAAATCGGCTTGATGACGGGTGATTGCCGCTTGCAGGCGGTGCAGCCGCTCGTACTTCACCTCGTTGGCAATCTGATTGGTGAGATCGGCAGCCGGAGTGCCGGGGCGTGGGGAGTATTTGAATGAAAAGGCGCCGGCGTAGCCGATCTCGTCGATCAGCGAGAGCGTCTGGAGAAAATCCACCTCGCGCTCGCCGGGGAAGCCGACGATGAAATCCGAGGAGAATGCCATGTCTGGCCGCGCCGCGCGCATGCGTGCGATGACGGCGAGATAGTCGGCCCGGCTATGGCGACGGTTCATAGCGGTGAGGATACGATCAGAGCCCGTCTGCACGGGAAGATGCAGGTACGGCATCACGCTCGGCAGATCGCGGTGGGCCGCGACTAGACTCGCCTCCATGTCGCAGGGATGGCTGGTAGTATAGCGCAGCCGCGCGATGCCCGATATCTCGGCGATGCGAGCGAGTAGCCGCCCCAGCGTCCAGGGACAGCCATCCGGTCCCGCGCCGTGGTAGGCATTGACGTTCTGTCCGATCAGCGTGATCTCGCGTGTGCCCGCTTCGGCGAGGCGTTCGACTTCGGCCACGATCTTTGCAGCCGGACGCGACATTTCGGCGCCCCGGGTATAGGGGACCACGCAGAAGGTACAGAACCTGTCGCAGCCTTCCTGCACCGTCACGAACGCCGATACTCCGCGCGCACGCATTGCCTCGGGGCTCGGCGGACGCAGGGCGTTGAACTTGTTTTCAATCGGAAACTCGGTGTCGATCACGGCGCCTTCGTCGCTGGTACGTGCAAGCAGCGCCGGCAGGCGGTGATAGCTCTGCGGCCCAACCACGAGATCGACGGCGGGCGCGCGACGGATGATTTCCTCACCTTCTGCCTGCGCGACGCAGCCTGCAACTGCAATGGTCAACCGCCGCCCCTCGCGTGCGGCGATCTCCTTGAGCACGCGTATGCGACCGAGCTCGGAATAGACCTTCTCAGCCGCCTTCTCCCGGATGTGGCAGGTGTTGAGGATCACGAGATCGGCATCGGCGGCGTGGGCTGTCTCGGAGAAGCCTTCAGGAGCGAGTGTGTCCGCCATACGCTGGGAATCGTACACGTTCATCTGGCAGCCGAACGACTTGATGTGGACCTTACATCCTCCGGCCAATTCGGGGGACCGCGGATGGCCCCGCCACGACTTGTTCAACTCCTTGATTTGCCGCATGATTCCTGCTCTACCGGGGGACGCCAGCAGCCCTCTTACTGCTTCCGAGCGCAAAAGAAAATGGGTGGCCGGCGAGGGAAGCGCTACTCCGGGGCCTTGATGTCGGCCTCCTTGATGACCTTGGTCCACTTGGCGATTTCCGAGCGGATGAACGCATCGAGCCCGTCTGGTGTGCTGTCCTCCGCGGTCATGCCGAGGTCAGAAAAGCGTTGCTTGACATCCGGCAAACCGAGCGCGCGCTTGACCTCTGAATTGAGGCGGAGGCGTATGTCATGCGGCGTCCCCGCCGGGGCCACCAGGGCGAACCAGGTCGCCGCCTCGAAGTCGCGCAGCCCTGCCTCGGCAATCGTAGGAATGTCGGGTGCGGCGGCAGCCCGTCGCGCACTTGTGACTGCGAGCGCACGCAGCTGTCCCGCCTTCACATTGCCGATGACGGCCGAGAGATTGGCGAACATCAGCGGAATCTGGCCCCCGATGAGGTCGTTGATGGCGGGAGCTTCGCCGCGATAGGCGACGTGCGCCATCTTGATGCCGGCAACCGATGAGAACAGTTCGCCGGTCATGTGCGGCGTCGTCCCCAGGCCGCCCGAGCCGAAATTGACAGCTCCCGGCTTGGCTTTGGCCATCGCGATCACATCGTTCATCGACTGCGCGGCCACCGAGGGATGCACCACCAGAACAAGCGGTGAGATGGCGCCCATCGCCACCCCGGCAAAATCCCTGGCAGGGTCGAGCGAAACCTTCTTGTACAGGGTGGGCGCGACCGCAAACGTGGTCTGGCTGCCCATCATCAAAGTGTATCCGTCGGGTGCCGATCTTGCCACGGCTTCACCGGCGATCATGCCGCTCGCGCCCGCCCGGTTTTCCACGACGACCGTCTGGCCGAAGCTCTCGGTCAGCTTCTGGGCGAGCAATCTCGCAACCACGTCGGTGCCGCCGCCGGCGGAAAATCCGACCACGATCTTGATCGGCTTGTCGGGAAACCTGACGGGCTGTGCGGTGGCGTCGATCACCGGCAGGCCCGCGGCGAGTGCGGGGACGAGCAGACGGTGCAGCAATTTTCGCATCTTTTCCTCCCTCGAACGGCGATGCCGGCGTCGACGGCGAGCATCGCCTGTGCGATTGCGCTAGCGTTTGGTGCTGTCGTCGAGCGGCACCGCGTAAAGCTCGAGCCTATGGTCGACCAGGCGATAGCCGAGCCGCCGCGCGACCTCGGCCTGCAGACGCTCGATCTCCTCGGACTGGAATTCGATCACTTCTCCAGTGCGTAGATTGATGAGATGGTCATGATGGCTATCGGGCATCTGCTCGTAGCGCGCGCGCCCGTTGCGGAAGTCATGGCGCTCGATGATGCCGGCATCCTCGAACAGCTTCACCGTTCGATAAACCGTTGAAATCGAGATACGGTCGTCGACGGCGGAGCAACGCCGGTAAAGCTCCTCGACATCGGGATGGTTTTCGGCCGCTGCCAGCACGCGCGCGATGACGCGCCGCTGCTCGGTCATGCGCATCCCCTTGGCCGCGCACAAGGCCTCTATATCTCGGAACTTCGGCGCGCTCACGACGCTTCTCCGTGAGATCCGAATATCACGGCAAGGGGGCCAAAATCCATCGCTTCGGGAAGCAGTTCGCTCATCGTTTCCGCGCGCGAGGCATTCGGCAAGCCCTCCTAATCGTCGGCGCTACTATCGAAGCGCCGATGCCAGATCGCGCCGCAGAACCAGCGCGGCGCCGCCTCGGCGAGCCGGATAGTATCCGTTCCGGCGGCCGACGTCGCGGAAGCCCGCACGCCGATAAAGTTTGCGCGCTGGTACATTGCCTTCGTCCACCTCGAGAAAGACGGTGTTCACACCGAGTCCCGCAAGTCGGCGCAAGTGGAGATCGAGCAGGCGGCGCGCCAAGCCCCTGCCGCGCCGGGATACTTTGACCGCGATCGATAGGATCTCCGCTTCGCCCGCCGCGATCCGCGACAAGACGAAGCCCACCAGATTGCGGCCGGCGCATGCGCGATGTGCGACGACATTACGGTCGACCAACAGCTGCTCGAATTCGCCGTCGCTCCAACCGCGATGGAACGAAGCGGCGTGTAACACGGCCATGGCGCCCGCGTCGCGCGGTCCGGCTTCGGATAGGACGGGTTCGCCGCGCGCGAGCAGGCGGGAGACGAGGCCGATCATCGGCGTGGCAGGTGGGCGCGGTCCTGCGCCTGGGCGTCGGGCGCGCGTAGATAAAGCGGCTTTGGCGGACCATACCCTTCTGCCGCCGCTGCGCCGAGCCGCGCGACCCATCCGATGCCGGGTGCGCCGCTTTGCGCAACCAGGAGCGGCTGGCCAGCCCCCTTGGGCCAAGCGGCTCCCAAAAGGTTGGCGGCCGATCCGATGATGCGGGCCGGGCCGGTCATCGCCGCTCGCACCGCATCGCGCATGGTGGCGATGCGTGGGGCCACCAGCGTGCGTCCAGCGGTGCCGAAAACCTGAAGATAGACATGGTCGTGGCGAGCGTCGATTGCCGCGACCACATGGGTAGAGTTGTCCTCTGCAATCAGCGGGGCGGCGAAGCCCGCAAGCGTGGAAAGGCCGACGGCAGGCTTTCCCGCCGCCAGTGCGATCCCGCGTGCCGCCGATATGCCGACGCGCAATCCGGTGAAGCTCCCGGGGCCGGTGGTGACCGCGATGCGGTCGAGCTGCGCGAATTCGACGTCGGCCAGATCCATGACCCGCGCGATGAGCGGCATGATCGCTTCGGCGTGGCCGCGCGACATCGTCAGCGTTTCGCTCGCTACGATACCGCCGCGGCTGCTGTCGAGCACGGCCGCCGAGCAGGCTTCAAGCGCAGTGTCGATGGCGAGGACGCGCATGATCGGAGTTGCGAATGCGTTTGACGAATGGCAGAGCGTTGTTCCCTGTCATCCGTTGCCGATCTCCGACCGCAGTCGCCGGCTAAGCCATAGGCCTGACTTCGACGACATCGGGCAGATAGTGGCGCAACAGATTTTGGATGCCGTGGCGCAGCGTGGCTGTCGACGACGGGCACCCTGAGCATGCGCCCTTCATGTCGAGATACACCACACCGTTCTTGAAACCGCGGAACGTGATGTCGCCTCCGTCATTGGCGACCGCGGGCCGTACGCGGGCCTCGATCAACTCCTTGATGGTGGCAACGGTCTCTAAATCCTCGGCTTCAAAGAACTCGTCGTTGGCGGCGGGCGCAGTGTCGCCGGTGTCGTTCACGATCGGCGCGCCGGACATGAAGTGCTCCATGATGGCGCCGAGGATCGCAGGCTTGAGTTGTTGCCATTCGCCGGCGGCTTTTGTCACCGCAATGAAGTCGGAGCCGAAGAACACGCCGGAAACGCCGGCAATCCCGAACAGTCGAAGAGCAAGCGGCGACTGGGCGGCCGCGTTCTTGTCGCGCATGTCGAGCGTGCCGCTCGCCAGCACTGCTCTCCCAGGCAGGAACTTGAGCGTAGCCGGATTAGGGGTCGGCTCGGTTTGGATGAACATGACTTGCTCCTTGCGCGCGCAATGACCGCGCCGAAAACCCTTCCCGTGACCATTCTAATAGGTGGCGCCGTGCAGCGGAAGTTCAAGGATACCCGCAGCGCCCAGGGAGCACCGAAGGAAACCCGATGCACACGCGCTTGCCAACGAATCAACCGATGCCCTTGCTACCAAACCTCGCACGAACTGCTGCGCGAGGCGAAAAATCTCATCCCAGCTCATTTTTGCCTACGATACGGATATTGTTTCTGGCCACGTCTCGCGAGCGCTCTCCTTCATGACATCGAATTGAGGTCTTCGTCGCTGAGGTGACCCGGTACGACCGCGATCGGGATGGGGAAATCGCCGGCATTCTTGCTCAGGCTGGAAACGAGTGGTCCCGGCCCCTCCTTGCCCACCGCGGCGGCGAGCACCAGCAGAGCGATGTCCTCGTCGTCCTCGATGAGGTTGAGCAACTCCTGAGCCTTCTCGCCTTCACGAATCACCCGCTGCGGCATGACACCGGTAATGCTCGCCGATCTCGCGGCATGGCGATCGAGCACGGCACTGGCCTCTTCGTGAGCCTCGGCGCGCATGATGTCGGCGACGCCCAGCCATTGCTGATTGCGGTCGTGGGTCTCTATCACGCGCAGCATCAGTACCGTCGAGCCGATTCGCAGCGCGCGACGGCTCGCGAAGTAAAGCGCGCGATCGCATTCCGGGGAGTCGTCGATGACGACCAGGAATTTCGGCGAGTGCCCGGTCTCGTAGCTGCGGCGCTTCTTGCTCATCGGCTCCCCGGCGGGCGCCGTCCTCGACACATGTGGCGCGGCGTCGCAATTTCGGAATCCTGCCATGCCGTTCGGGCGCGGCACAAGATGGGACATTGCCGGAAGGTTGCAGTCGGTCGGATCGTATCAGCGGTGCACAAAGCCAACGATGTCCTTGACCGCCTTCATGGTCTCTGCGGCGAGCGCTTGCGCCCGCGCGGCGCCATCGCCAAGCACCGAATCGATATATACGGGGTCGGCGATCAGGCGCTTCATCTCGGCATTGATCGGTCCGACCCTGGCGACGGCGAGCTCCACCAGTGCCGACTTGAAGGTCGAGAACTGCGCCCCGCCGAACTCCCTGAGCACGTCGGCTTTGGTCCGGTCCGCCAGCGCCGCGTAGATGCCGACCAGATTGTCGGCCTCGGGCCGCGAATCGAGGCCCTTTTCCTCGCTCGGCAATGCATCCGGGTCGGTCTTGGCCCGTCGGATCTTGTGCGCGATCGCATCGGCATCATCGGTCAGGTTGATGCGCGACTGGTCGGATGCATCTGACTTCGACATCTTCTTCGAACCGTCGCGCAGCGACATCACTCTGGTCGCCGGCCCCTGGATCAACGGCTCCGGCAGAGGGAAGAAGATCTCGCCATAGCCGTGTGCGCGTATGGATGTCGCGTAGTCGTTGTTGAATTTCTGAGCGATGTCGCGCGACAGCTCCAAATGCTGCTTCTGATCCTCACCCACCGGCACGTGGGTCGCACGATAGACCAGGATGTCGGCCGCCATCAGTGCCGGATAGGCGTAAAGACCGACGGAGGCGTTCTCGCGGTCCTTGCCCGCCTTCTCCTTGAACTGGGTCATGCGGTTGAGCCATCCCAGGCGCGCAACGCAGTTGAACACCCAGGCGAGCTCGGCGTGCTCGGCGACCTGGCTCTGGTTGAATACGATATGCTCCTTCGGTTCGATGCCGCAGGCGATGAAGGCCGCGGTGACCTCGCGCGTCGCCCGCGGGAGCTCGGCAGGATCCTGCCATACCGTGATGGCGTGCATGTCGACCACGCAATAGATGCAGTCGTACTTCTGCTGCAGCGCGACGAATTTCACGATGGCGCCGAGATAGTTGCCGAGATGCAGATTGCCGGTCGGCTGCACGCCGGAAAATACTCGTTCCCTGAAGGTCATGCTCGAAGCCTCGCCGATTGTCGCGGCCTCATGGCACAACCGGTGGCGAGGGCGCAAGATCGGTGGTCACTGGTCCAAGCGCCAAACCGCGAGCAGGGCGCGCAGGCGCCGGGACTGCGATTGCCTCGATGCATCCGACCGCTATAGTGCGCCGCTCTTTCCGGTACACCAGAGGAACTCATGGCCGAAACTCGCTTCGACGTTCTCGGCATCGGCAACGCCATCGTCGACGTGATTGCCCGCACCGACGACGATTTCCTGATCGCTCAAGGGATGCCCAAAGGCTCGATGCAGCTGATCGACGAGGCGCGCGCGAAGGCGATCTACGATGCCATGGGTCCGGCGGTTGAGGTGTCCGGCGGCTCGGCCGCCAATACCATCGTGGGCGCGGCGAGTCTGGGGGCGCGCACGGCCTTCATCGGCAAGGTCAAGGACGACGAGTTGGGCGTGGTCTTTGCCCACGACATTCGCGCCGCGGGCGTCTCGTTCACCACACCGCCGGCTTCAGCCGGCCCCCCCACTGCGCGCTGCTACGTTCTGGTGACGCCCGACAGCGAGCGTACCATGAACACCTACCTTGGTGCCGCCCAGGATCTTCACCCCAACGACATCGATCCCGATGCCGTTACAGCCGCCCGCATCGTCTATCTCGAGGGCTACCTGTGGGATCCGCCGCATGCCAAGGAGGCCTTCCTCAAGGCGGCCGAGATCGCGCACGGCGCCGAACGTGACGTCGCGCTCACGCTGTCGGATGCGTTCTGCGTCGATCGCTACCGGGCAGAGTTCCTCGATCTCATCCGCACCGGCACGGTCGATCTCGTCTTTGCCAACGAGCGCGAGCTGCACAGCCTCTACCAGACCGCTGATTTCGATACCGCACTCGAGATGATCCGCGGGGATGCCAAGCTCGCGGTCATCACACGCAGTGCAAAGGGCTGCCTGGTGGTAAACCGGGCGGAGACCGCCGTGGTTCCGGCGCGGCCGATCGAGCGCCTGGTCGATGCCACCGGGGCGGGGGACTTGTTCGCCTCCGGGTTCCTCGTCGGCCTGTCTCGTGGGTTTGACTATCGCACCTGCGCGCGGCTCGGCACGCTCGCCGCGGCCGAGGTCATCCAGCATCTTGGCGCCCGGCCTGAGACCTCGCTGAAGGCGTTGGGTCGGGACAACGGCTTCGATTTATGAAAGTGCGGCCGCGGCAGCCCCGATCATGATTGAATCGGCACGCCGCACTGCCACTGCGCGACAACGGGATATCCACATTGATTCACAGGATTCTGAACGTTGCGTTCCTCCGTCACGGAACGGTAGCGGCGATGTGGCATTAGTGGCTTCGGAAGGTAACCCTGGGAGAATTTTCAGTGGACAGTTCAATTGACCGTTTGCCGACCCGGTTCCCGATCGGCACCCGCTACGTGGTCGAAGGTCGTCCGGGGCGCCACGGCCGTTTTCGTATCCATCTGCGCTACCTTGAATTTCCGGATGGGCGGCACGTCGAGTTGCCGGTGGAACCCGCCGATCGCGAGCGGCCGCGCCGCCGCCGCGCCGGCCGGCAAGCCACGGTGCGAAAATAATTTGACTGGGCAGGAACCGAGCCTGCGCTCGGACGTTGCCTATCCAACGCCGGGTGGCGTGCCCCCCAGCCCCCAACCCCTCACCCATCCGGCGAACAGACCCTGGCCCCTTCGGGCGCCGGGGTCTTCTTTTGCGGGCTTCTATTGTCGTTGCCTTGGGAAATGTCCGCATGGCACCATGCGACACCGGGCGGTCGGACCCGTCTGCAGGAGCGAAGCCCGGCGCGGCCTCTCCGGAAAGATGCAATAAGCGGGGAACGCAACCCTGCCATGAGTCCGGCCGAGCCTGGCTCTTACCCTCGACCAACCACCAAGTCGTCGCGATGCACCATCTCGGTTCGCCCGCCGAACCCGAGGATCGAGGAAATCTCGGCGGAGGAGCGGCCTCTGACCTTGGCGGCGTCCTCGGCGTCGTAGGCCACGAGACCGCGACCGACCTCGGCGCCGTCGGGCCCGCAAATCACGACGGCATCGCCGCGCGAAAACATGCCATCGATGCGGGTCACCCCGGCGGGCAGCAGGCTCTTGCCGCCGTGCAACGCCGCCACCGCGCCCTGCATCGATGGTCAACGTGCCCTTGGGCTCGAGCGATCCGGCGATCCATTTCTTGCGCGCGGTGACGGGATTGGCCGGGGTGAGGAACCAGGTGCAGCGCGCGCCGGAGGCAATGGCCCTGAGCGGATGCGCGATGCGGCCCGAGGCGATCACCATATGGGTTCCGCCGTGGGCTGCGATCTTTCCGGCTTCGATCTTTGTAAGCATTCCGCCGCGCGACAGTTCGGAGCCGGCGACACCCGCCATCGTCTCGATCGCAGGAGTGATGCGTTCAACCAGCGGTATCAAGGTGGCGCGCGGATTGCCGGCAGGCGGTGCGTCGTAGAGCCCGTCGACATCCGATAGCAGCACCAGCAGGTCGGCGCTCGCCATGGTGGCGACACGCGCCGCGAGGCGATCGTTGTCGCCGTAACGGATTTCATTGGTGGCGACAGTATCGTTCTCGTTGATGACCGGTACGGCGCGCCATTCCAGGAGCTTGTCGATGGTGGAGCGTGCGTTGAGGTAGCGCCGCCGCTCCTCGGTGTCCTGCAGCGTGACCAGGATTTGCCCCGCGGTGATGCCATGACCGGCGAGCACTTCTGCCCAAGTGCGCGCCAGCGCGATCTGACCGACCGCAGCGGCGGCCTGGCTGTCCTCGAGCTTGAGCGGGCCGGCCGGCAGCTTGAGAACCGCGCGGCCGAATGCGATCGCGCCCGATGAGACCACTAACAGATCGCGCGGGGCACGGTGGAGGTTGGCGATGTCCTCAGCGAGAGCGCCAAGCCACTCGCTGCGCAACCGTCCGCCTTCGCGATCGACCAGCAGCGAAGAGCCGACCTTCACCAGGATGCGGCGAAACTCGGTGAGGCGCGGCGTTTTCATGAGCAGGCGATGTATCGTTCGAAAGCGAATCCGGCCATCGGCAACAATGCATGATCAAAGACCATCGAATAACGTAACCGTTGGGCACTCTGCGGGGCAAGCCGGCTGCAGTGGTTCACCTGACGTCGACCACCAGCAGTGATTCTCAGGGCCGCCAAGGCAGGGGTTCAGCAGGGGTCGTTGTCTCGCTCCGTGCCTGATCGACCTTTTTTGCGAGCGCGCGCAGTACTTCCGGTACCCCGGCGCCGGTCGCGCCCGAAATCACCAGCGGCGTCTTCCCGGCGACGCGCGCAAGTCGCGCGCTCTGTTGCTTCAAGTGCACCGCAGTGAGTGCGTCGGCCTTGTTGAGCGCCACGATCTCTGGCTTGTCGGTCAACCCGTGACCGTAGGCCTCGAGCTCCGCGCGCACGATCTCATAGGCCTTGCCGGCGTGCTCCCCGGTGCCGTCGATGAGATGGAGCAGCACCTGGCAACGCTCGACATGGCCGAGGAAGCGATCGCCAAGGCCCGCCCCTTCGTGCGCTCCTGCGATGAGACCGGGAATATCGGCGAGCACGAGCTCGCGACCGTCGATCTCTGCCACCCCGAGTTGGGGATGCAGGGTCGTGAAGGGATAGTCGGCGACCTTCGGCTTGGCCGCGCTCACCGCCGCGAGAAACGTCGACTTGCCGGCATTGGGCAGGCCGACGATGCCAGCGTCGGCGATCAATTTGAGCCGTAGCCGGATGGTCCGCTCCTCGCCGGGCTGGCCCGGATTGGCGTGGCGCGGCGCGCGGTTGGTCGAGGTCTTGAAACGGGCATTGCCGAAGCCGCCGTTGCCGCCGCGGGCCAACATAGCGCGCTGACCTACTTGCGCGAGGTCGGCAAGCAGGGTCTCGCCATCCTCCTCGTAGACTTGGGTGCCGGCTGGCACCTTCAGCGTCACGTCGGCGCCATTCTTGCCGTGGCGGTCCTTGCCCATCCCGCCGCCGCCGTTCTTGGCTTTGAAGTGTTGCTGATAACGATAGTCGATCAGGGTATTGAGCCCCTCGACCGCCTCGACGATCACGTCGCCGCCCTTGCCGCCGTCGCCGCCGTTCGGTCCGCCAAATTCAATGAATTTCTCGCGTCGGAAAGAGACGCAACCATTACCGCCGTCGCCGGAGCGGATAAAGATCTTGGCTTCGTCAAGGAACTTCATGCTGCAGGCAGTTGCGGTCGCCGCTGCCAAAAGAGACTCCGCGACAGCTTACATACCCGCACCGCGCCGATCCCGGAACCAGAGACCGAGATTCAGAGGCACAATCGCCGGGAGGGGCCAGGGCGGGCCATGCCTCACTGATGCGGCCCAGTAGGCCGCTCCCGACGGTGCCGTTCGCGAAACCTGCCGCTTACGCTTCGGCCCGAACGATGCCGCTGCGATCATCGCGGCTGGAATATCCCGGGGGCATTGCACCTCCGACTTGCTCGCGTCGTGCGCGACGCCGGACGACGAGATCCCCACACGCGTCTGAAATCCTGACCATCCTCATAGCCGCTGTCAATGGGCGTTTGTCGGCGTCTGCACGGGCTGGCGGCCGGTCAACTCGACAAGATCTTGTGCGCATTTATTTCCGACCGGCGACCGCCATAGCCGCGAAATCGGAGATCGACACGGCGTCTTCCCGTGCCGGCCGTCTGCCGTCGCGCTGAATGAGGGCGATCGGAGGCTATTCAACGTCCCCGGCACGATCCCGCCGCAGCACCTTCCCCGGCAGCGCGCCGGTATGAGTGGCGTTTTCCACCACGATGGTGCCGTTAACGATGACCGTGGTACGCTCGCCGCTCGGATACTGGTGCGGGTCGGCATAAGTGGCGTGGTCCTTGAAGTCCCCCGGATCGAACAGGGTGACGTCGGCGCAGTAGCCTTCGCGGATGAGGCCGCGATCCTTCAATTTCAGCGCCCGCGCGGTGGCGCCGGTCATCTTGTGGACGGCGAGATCGAGCGGGATGACGCCGCGCTCGCCGACGTAGCGCGAGATGATGCGCGGGAAGGTGCCGTAGAAGCGCGGATGCGGCATGCCCTGACCCAATGTGCCGTAGGTTGCGACGCAATTGCCGTCGGAGCCGATCAGCGCCAGCTTTGAAGCCACGATTTCCCTGATGTCGTCTTCCGAGATCGAGGTCACCAGCACCCGCGTGGCGCCCTTGTCCGCGATCAGGTAGTCGGCGATGGTGTCGATCGGATCCTGCCCGCGCTCGGCCGCGAGCGCCTCGATGGTGCGTCCGACCAGGTGCGGCAGGTTCGGCGAGATCGAGACCTGCACGCACTCCCAGGAGGGGATGCGGCCCCAATTGTTGAGCCCATCGCGGGCGATATCGGCGCGGATGCGCGCGCGGATCTCGCCGAGCGCGAGCCGCCGCAGCATCGCTTCGACGCCGCCGGCCTGCACCCATTGCGGCATCAGATTCTTGAGCGGATTGCTGCCGGCGGCATAGGGATAGAAATCGCAATCGACGTCGAGACCGCGCGCCTTGGCGCGCGCGATCAGATCGAGCGCATGGGCAGCCTTGCCCCAGTTGTCCATGCCGGAGCACTTGAAATGCACGATCTCGACATGGACGCCGCATGTCTGTGCGATAGCGATCGCTTCCTCGACCGCTTCGATCACCCTGTTCGATTCATCGCGGATGTGGGTGAAATATCCGGCGTTGTAGCGCTTCGCCACCTGGCAGAGTGCGATCATCTCCGCGGGCAGCGCGTAACAGCCCGGCGTGGTGAACAGGCCCGAAGACAGCCCGAGTGCGCCGGCTTCGAGCGCCTGCTCGAGCAGCGCGACCATCGCTTCGAGCTCCTCCGACGTGGGCGGTCGGTCCGCCATGCCCATCACCATCAGCCGCAGCGTGTTGTGACCGACCAGCATTCCGGCATTGACCGCGGTCGCGGGAAACGTGTCGAGATATTGGGGGAACGTGGTCTCCCTGAACGGCAACCACGGGGCGCTTGCGCTCAGGTAATCGCGCAGCAGTTCGACCTTCCCCGGCAGAGCCGGTGCAACCGAGAAGCCGCAATGGCCGACGATCTCGGTGGTGACGCCCTGGCGCACCTTGCTTTCCGCCTTGGGATTGATCGGAAGGGTGAAGTCGGAATGAGTCTTGATGTCGATGAACCCCGGCGTGACCGCGAGGTCCCGGGCGTCGATCACCCTGGCGGCAGCGCCGGCAACCTCCGTGCCGGTCGCAGCGATGCGGCCATCGCTGATGGCGACATCGCCAATCTTGCCGGCGGCTCCGGTGCCGTCGAGCACGAGGCCGCCGCGAATGAGGATGTCGTAGCTCATGGTCGGCCAGCGATTATCCTCGAGCCGTCACCGGGCCCTCGAGCGCGGCACCGTTGTCCGCGGGATCATTGAGCATGTTCGGTACTATCGGTTCACCGCCTCTTCACCTTGCCCCAACTCTTGAGCGAGGCCCAGAGGCCGCGGTCAAGGCGGAAGCGGTCGACCGGCGCGGACGATTGCAGTGCGCGGATACGATAGAGGCCGACGCCGGTCCATTGAAAGCCGCACTTCTCCATCACCCGGCGGGAGGCTGGGTTGCTCACGCGCGCCCCGCCGAGCAGAACCTCGTGGCCAAGATCGTTGAAAGCGTAGTCGATCACGCGCGCGTGCCGCTTCCGTCGCAAAGCCGTTGCCCCAGAACTGGACGCCGAGCCAATATCCGATCTCCGGTGCATCGTCGTAGAGCGTTGCGATCCCGCAGGCGCCGAGGACGGCACCGTCGCGCGCACAGATCAGAAACGCAGTTTCGTGCGGTGTCGCGTTCGCCGCGGTGACGAAGGCACATGCGTCTGCGAGCTCATAGGGATGAGGAATGCGCAAGGTGTTCTCGGCGATCCGGCGATCGTTGACCAGCCCGGCCAGCGTCTTGGCGTCGTCCAGACCGGGTGGCCGCAAGATGAGCCGTTCGGTCTCGAGCGAGGGAACCGGTCCTTCCCGCCTGCTCTCGGTTACTGCCAGATCGAGCAATGTCACGGCACGAGCTCCCTGAAAAGCGACGAGGGGAGCCGGCACCCCGGTCTCCCCTCATGGAACTCGTATGGTTCCGCCGGTTCGATGGATGCCGGCGGACCTCGTCTAAGTCCACCGTCTACTCGGCTTGCGCCTCCGTCATCGGGAGCACCGATACGAAGACGCGGCCTTTGGTCTTGGTGCGGAATTCGACGCGACCGTCGGTCAAAGCAAACAGCGTGTGGTCCTTGCCCAGGCCGACATTGTGGCCGGGGTGCCATCTGGTGCCGCGCTGACGCGCAATGATGTTGCCGGCAAGCACCTGCTGGCCGCCGAAGATCTTCACGCCCAACCGCTGACTGTTAGAGTTGCGACCGTTGCGCGATGAACCGCCTGCCTTCTTGTGAGCCATCGGTCTCGATCCTTCAACTCGCCTTTTATCTATTCGGACTTTGTGACGAAATCATCACCCATTCGGGGCGGGGCTGCTCGCTCCGGTTGTCTCGGCAGCGGCCGAGGTGGGGCCGCGCTCGGGCCTTGCCACCTTACTTGGTTTGGCACCATCGGTCAGGATCTCGGTTACGCGCACGAGTGTGAATTCCTGCCGGTGGCCGCGTTTCCTTCGCGAGTTCTTGCGGCGACGCTTCTTGAACGCAATGACCTTGGGCCCTCGCCGTTGCTCCAGTACCTCGGCCGCGACCGAGGCGCCGGTCACGGTCGGCGCGCCCAGCGTCACATTGTCGGCGGCCACCACCAGAACCTCGCCGAACTGGACGACCTCACCGGGCTCGCCGTTGATCTTGTCGACCTTGATCACGTCCTCGGCGGCGACCCGGTATTGCTTACCGCCGGTTCTGATGACTGCGAACATCGTTCTTTCCTCGTGTTCGATCCCGGCGCTCGGAACCATTCCGGACCGGCTTTTTTCAGTCGGGTTGCTGGATGCTTGCGGCCCAAATTGGCCGCACCCAAAACACGCGGGTTTCGAGGAATCTCGCGGCGCGCCGTACTTATGGAGATGGAGGCGCGGCCTGTCAATGCCGAGCCTCGCCGAGCCTCGCTCATGCCGAGCCTCGCTCGCGGATTTCCCGCCGCGGGTCGTCGCGGGCGCGATCGCTGGCCAAAGCCGCCACTTTAGCCATATAAACTGTTCGGAAATCGGCCTCGAAATGAGCACGCTCGCCAACCACCCTTTCATCAAGATGAACGGTCTAGGCAACGAGATCGTCGTCGTGGACATGCGCCGTGAGCCCGGCTCGATCAGCGCGGTGGAGGCGCGTGCGGCAGCGCGGCCCGAAGGGCGCGCCATACGACCAATTGATGACCTTGCATGCGCCACGTACCTCCGGCACCGACGCCTATGTGCGGATCTACAACAGCGACGGCTCGGAGGCAGGCGCCTGCGGCAACGGCATGCGCTGCATCGCCGAGCTGCTGTTCAAGGAAACCGGCAAGCGCTCACTCACGTTGGAGACCAGGGCCGGTTTGTTGGTCTGCTGGAGGGGTGAACGCCCGCTGGTCTCCACGGTCGACATGGGCAGGCCGCACTTTGGCTGGGATGAGATTCCGCTTGCCGAGCAATTCCACGATACCCGCGCTATCGACCTGCAGATCGGCCCGATCGGCAAACCGATCCTGCATTCTCCATCCGTCGTCAGCATGGGCAATCCCCACGCGATCTTCTGGGTTGCGGACGTTGATGCCTACGATCTCGGGAAGATCGGCCCGTTGCTCGAAAACCATCCCATGTTCCCGGAGCGTGCCAATATCTCGCTCGCGCAGGTTTGCTCGCGCGACCACCTGGTGGTGCGCACCTGGGAGCGAGGTGCCGGCCTTACCAGGGCGTGCGGTTCGGCCGCCTGCGCAGCGGCGGTCGCGGCGGCGCGCCTGCACAGGACAGGACGTAAGGTGACCGTAACGCTCCCGGGGGGCGATCTCCTGATTGAGTGGCGCGAGCGCGACGACCACGTGCTGATGACCGGTCCTGTCGCGTTTGAATTCGAGGGCCGCTTCGACCCCACGCTGTTCGTCACGGCGGGTGCGGCGTGAGCGTCGAGGTCGTCACCTTCGGCTGCCGGCTCAATGCCTACAAGTCCGAGGTGATCCGGCGTGAGGCGACGGCCGTCGGAGTCGGCGAGACCGTCGTCGTCAACACATGCGCGGTGACCGCGGAGGCAGTGCGGCAGGCACGCCAAGCCATCCGGCGGCTCCGGCGCGAGCGTCCGGGCGTGCCCATCGTGGTTACGGGGTGTGCGGCCCAGACCGAGCCCGAGACATTCGCGAATATGCCCGAAGTGACGCTGGTCCTGGGCAACGACGAGAAGATCAGCGGCCGGGCGTGGCACCGTCATCGCGATGTCCTGGCGCAATCGCCCCGTGACCTCGCCGCCGACCGAAAGATGGCGGTCGGCGACATCATGGCAGTTACTGCGACCACAGCCCATCTCGTCGATGGTCTCGAAGGCCGAGTCCGTGCCTTCGTTCGGGTGCAGGACGGCTGCGACCATCGCTGCACGTTCTGTATTATTCCTCATGGGCGCGGCAATTCGCGCTCGGTGCCCATGGGCGAGGCGGTGGGCGAGGTGCGGCGACTCGTCGAACGGGGCTATCGCGAGGTGGTGCTCACCGGCGTCGATCTCACCGGCTATGGTTCGGGTCTTCCGGGCGCGCCTAGACTCGGTGTGCTGGTGAAGCAGATCCTGAAGCACGTCTCGGACCTCCAGCGGCTGCGGTTGTCCTCGATCGATTCCGTCGAGGCTGACCGAGATCTGCTCGATGCTCTCGCCAATGACGAGAGGCTGATGCCGCACCTGCACCTGTCGCTGCAATCGGGCGACGATCTGATCCTGAAGCGGATGAAGCGTCGGCATTTGCGTGCCGATGCCGTCAATTTCTGCGACCAGGTGCGACGGCTGCGGCCGGACGTCGTGTTGGGCGGTGACATCATCGCCGGCTTCCCGACCGAGACCGAAGACATGTTCGCCCGCTCGCTCGCCCTCGTCGACGACTGCCGGCTCACCCATCTGCACGTCTTTCCGTTTTCGGCGCGGGTCGGCACCCCCGCTGCGCGCATGCCCCAGCTGCAGCGCCAAGTGATCAAGGACCGCGCCCGCCGGCTGCGCGAGCGGGGTGCGGAGGCGCTTCGGGCGCACCTCGACGCACAGGTCGGTCGCAGCCGCAGCGTATTGACCGAGGCGCGCGATCTCGGCCGCACCGAGCATTTCACGCCGATCCGGCTCGCGGCGCCATGCGATCCGGGGTTGATCGTCGAGCGGGTTGTTGCCGGACACGATGGCCGGCAGCTCCTCGCCGCGTGATGGGCTAATGTGCAGCACTGATGGAACGATCCGATGACAGAAACGCTGCCTCGCGACCACATCGTCACTAGCATCGAGCAGCTCGAACGCCTCTACGGGCAGCCTTTCGGGCCGTCGATCGCAAAGGAGACCGACCGCATCACGGCCCACTACCGCGCGTTCATCGAAGCGGCGCCGTTCTTTGCGCTCGCCTCGGGCGGCCCGGATGGGCTCGACTGCTCGCCGCGCGGCGACGCGCCCGGCTTCGTGCGCGTGCACGACGAGAAGACGTTGCTGGTACCCGACCGTCTCGGCAACAACCGCATCGATAGCCTGCGTAACATATTGCACGATCCGCGCGTGGCGCTGCTTTTTCTCATCCCGGGCTGCGGCGAGACCATCCGGGTCAACGGCCGTGCCGCGATTTCCGCCGATCCCGCACTGGCGGAAGCCTTCATCGTCAGCGGCAAGGTGCCGCGCGTGGTAGTCGTGGTAGCGGTCGATCGCGTATTCTATCAGTGCGCCAAGGCGATCGTTCGCTCCAAGTTGTGGGATGCTTCGCGTCACGTCGATTGCAGCACCCTGCCGAGCGCCGGCGCCATCCTCGCCGACCTTACCCATGGCAAGCTGGACGGCGGGGAGCACGACCGTGCCGCGCCCGAGCGACTGAAGGCGACGCTGTATTGAAATCGGTGCGGCGCCTCATTCGAGCCAGCGTGTCCGCTTCCCCGGTCCATCCGCACTCCCGCAAGCGTTCCTGCATATGGGGCGGCACCGGTGCGCTGACGTGGATCGGAGGGCGGCTCTTGTAGAGCGGCACAACCACCTCGCGGGCGTGCAGATTGAGGCCGGGACCGCCCAAGCGCGGCGCGGTTCCATAAACGCTGTCGCCGACGATCGGCCAGTCCATGGCCGCGCAATGCACCCGCAGCTGATGGGTGCGGCCGGTCAGTGGTTCGAGCGCAATCCAGGTGAGACCGCGGCCCCGTCCCATCACCTTCCACGTGGTCACCGCAGACTGGCCGCGCGGATCGTGCTTCATCCACCAGCCGCGGGCCGGGTCCTTGCGGCCAAGCGGAAGGTCGATGCGGCCTTCGTTCACCAGCGGCCCGTCCTCGACCACGGCCCAATAGGTCTTGCCGACACTTCCGCTTTTGAACAGGCGGCCGAGCTCCGCCAGCGCCTTGCGGTGGCGGCCCAAGACCAGGCAGCCCGAGGTATCGCGATCGAGCCGGTGGGCGAGCGCGGGAGCGCGCGGCAGCCCGAAGCGCAACGCGTCGAAATGGTCCTCCAAACTCTCGCCGCCCTTCGGCCCCTTGTGGACCGCCATCCCCGCGGGCTTATCGACCACCAGCATCAGGCCGTCGCGGTAGATCAGGCGAGCCACTATCTCTTCCGGTGTCATATCGCTATCACGGCGGTCGGCATCATCGAAACAATGCAACCGGCCGGTCCGGACGCGAATGTTGCGCCGATCCGCGGGTTCTGGGACCGATCCATCGGATGAACATGGACGAGCAAGCGGCGGAGAAGCAAGGTTGGTGGCAGCGGCTCAGCGGCGGTCTCAAACGCACCTCGACTTCGATCGGCGCCGCGATCAGTGACGTCGTGGTCAAGCGCCAACTCGATCGCGCAATGGTGGACGAGATCGAGGAGGTTCTGATCCGTGCCGATCTCGGCCTCGAAAGCGCGGCCAAGATCGCGGAGGCGGTCGGCGATGGCCGCTACGACAAGGCAATTACGGCCGAGGAGGTAAGGGCAGTGGTCGCCGCCGAGGTGGAGAAGGTACTGGCGCCCCTGGCGAAGCCCCTCGCAGTCGGCAGCGCGAAGCCGTTCGTCATGCTGGTGGTCGGTGTCAACGGCTCCGGCAAGACGACCACCATCGGCAAGCTGGCGGCGCGATTCCGCGGTGAGGGCCGCTCAGTGATGCTCGCCGCCGGCGACACCTTCCGTGCGGCTGCCATCGATCAGCTCAAGATCTGGGGTGGCCGCAGCGGCGCCCCGGTGATCGCCCGCGCTCCCGGCGCGGATGCCGCCGGGCTCGCCTTCGATGCCCTCACTCAGGCGCGAGGCGAGGAGATCGACGTTCTGCTCGTCGACACTGCCGGCCGGCTTCAGAACAAGGCGGTGCTGATGGACGAGCTCACGAAGATCGTACGGGTGATGAAAAAGGTCGACCCTGCGGCACCGCACGCCGTGGTGCTGGTGCTCGACGCCACCGTTGGCCAGAATGCGCTGTCGCAGGTCGAGGCTTTCCGCAGCATTGCCGGGGTCACCGGCCTCGTCATGACCAAGCTCGACGGGACCGCGCGCGGCGGCATTCTCGTGGCGATTGCCGCGAAACATGGGCTGCCCGTGCACTTCATCGGTGTCGGCGAAGGGGTGGATGACCTGGCGCCGTTCTCCGCCCGCGAGTTCGCGCACGCGATTGCGGGACTGAACAGCTGATCCGCAGGTGTACGATCAGGCGACTGGCACAAGGCGATCCATGATCACGCAAGACAAGCGCCAACTTCATCCCGGGCTCAAGTTGGTGCTCGATCTCGGGCCGTTGCTGCTGTTTTTCTTCGCCAATTCACGACCGGAACTATTCGCGGGGCTGCTGGCACCGTTTCTTCCGTCCGGAGTCCTGAACGGCGAGCATGCCGGCATCTTCACCGCGACCGGCGTGTTCATCCCTGCCGTGCTGATCGCGCTTGCGGTCGGCTACGCCCTGACCCGACATCTGCCGGTAATGCCGCTCGTCACTGCAATCGTCGTGGTGGTGTTCGGCTCCCTTACGCTGGTGCTGCAGAACGAGACTTTCATCAAGCTCAAGCCCACGATCATCTATCTCTTGTTCGGCTTCGTGCTGCTCGGCGGCCTCGCCGTCGGGAAGCCGCTCTTGGGCATGGTATTCAACTCCGTGTTTCGTCTTACCGATGAAGGATGGCGCAAGCTCACACTGCGCTGGGCACTGTTTTTCGTGGCGCTCGCGATTCTCAACGAGATCGTCTGGCGCACGCAGTCGACCGACGTCTGGGTGACGTTCAAGGTCTTCGGCGTGGTGCCGCTGACCTTCTTGTTCGCCGCCCTGCAATATCCGTTGATGACGCGGTGCGCCGTCGAGGATCGCGAGTAGCGAACGGCGGCAAGAGTGCAAGGATGATGATTGGCGGCCCGCATCATGGGACCGCCAGCGCCTTCTCGATGGCCGGCTTCAAGGCTCGTTCCAGATTGCTCGGCGTGATCGGCCCAATCAGCTTGTACGTAATGCGGCCGTCACGGCCAACCACGAAGGTCTCGGGCACTCCATAGACTCCCCACTCGATCGCCGTGCGGCCACTGAGATCGACGCCGTTCGAAGCGAACGGGTTACCGAAGCGGCCCAGAAACCGCCTCGCGTTGTCGGGCTGATCCTTGTAGGTGATGCCTACCACGCGGATGCGCCGATCCGCAGCGAGTGCCACCAGCAGCGGTACCTCGTCACGGCATGGGACGCACCAAGACGCCCACACGTTGAGGACGGTCACCTCGTCCTTGAACGTGGCGGTCTCGAGCCCTGGAACCGGTTCGCCGTCGCGCTCGAGTCCGGCGAGCGGCGGCAGGCTGGTTGGCGGAGCGAGGTGTCCGATCAGTGCAGATGGGATGCGTGAGGGATCGCCGGCGCCGAGGCGAAGCATGAACAGCGCGGCCAGCGCGAGAAATAGGGCGAGCGGGATGAGCACGATCAGCCGGCGCCGACGGACGTCGCTTGCAACCGGCTTGTCGTCGGCCACGCTCACTGTGCTTCCTCGTGCTCCGAACGACGTGTGATTCCCTGCGCCTCGAGCTCGGCGAGTACGCGCGACAAGCGTCGCCGGTCGAGCATCACCCAAAGGATCATGACCACGACGATCCCGACGCCGGCGGCGTAAGCGGTCACGATGAAAGCCGCGTGGGGGCCGAGATCCATCTCACGAGCCTGCCGCAGCATCGGCCTGCATCATCAACATGGTGCGAAGCCTGCGCCGCATGATCTCGTTGCGCATCGCGGCGAGAAGCAGCGTCAGGAACAGGAGTGTGAACGCGGCCAGCATGACCGCCAGCGGCACCAGGATGGCGGAATGGATGGTCGGACCGCCCAGGCGAATCACCGAGGCCGGCTGATGAAGGGTATTCCACCAGTCGACCGAGAACTTGATGATGGGGATATTGACGGCACCGACCAGCGTGAGCACTGCGGCCACTCTCGCCGCACGTGACGGCTCGTCGATGGTACGCCACAGCGTTATGACGCCGAGATACATCAGGAATAGCACCAGGACCGAGGTAAGGCGCGCATCCCAGACCCAGTAGGTTCCCCACATCGGTCGGCCCCACAGCGATCCGGTTACGAGGCACATCAGGGTGAAGGCCGCGCCGATGGGGGCTGCCGACCTGGCGGTGACGTCGGCGAGCGGATGGCGCCAGACCAGCGTGCCGAGCGCCGCCACACTCATCAATGCCCAGGCGGCGATTCCGAGCCACGCGGCAGGCACGTGAATGAACATGATCTTCACCGTGGCGCCCTGCTGATAGTCGTCGGGCGCGAGGCATATCTGGTTGATCCCGAACGCAAAGGCGAGCAGCGTCGCAGCCGCGAGCCACGGCAGCACACGGTTGGAGAGCGCCAGGAAACGGGACGGATTGGCGAGATCGATCAGGGCCATCGCGATCCTTCTCCACACGTTCCAGCCTCCGCTGTCTTAATTGTGCTTCGCGACCGCAGCAATGTGGCGGAGATCTCAATATCGCGTCATTCCAGCCCATGTCGGAGCGCGAGTGCGGCGGCCCAGGGACCGAGCACGAGGGTCATCAGCGTCAACGCACAGAGAATGCTGAACGGCGCGCCGAACGGCACCGGACCGGCGATGGCCGCGTTCGAGGCGGCGACCCCGAAAATCAGCACGGGAACGGTCAGCGGCAACGCCAGGATCGCTAGCAGCAGGCCGCCGCGGCGCAATGTGACGGTCAGCGCCGCGCCGATCAGGCCGATGAACGTCAGCGCAGGTGTGCCGGCGAGCAACGTGAGCGCGACCGCGCCGGTCGCCGCCGGGGCGAGATTGAGGAGCAATCCAAGCAAGGGTGCGGCAACCACCAACGGCAGCCCCGTAGTGAGCCAATGCGCCACCGCCTTGACGGCGAGCGCAAGCTCGAGCGGGACGCCCGCGGTGACGATGAGATCGAGCGAGCCGTCCTCGTGATCGGTAGCGAGCAGGCGGTCAAGCGCGAGCAGGGTAGCGAGAAGTGTGCCGAGCCATAGAACCGCCGGTCCGATCCGCACCAAAAGCGCGAGATCGGGGCCGATGGCGAAGGGGATCAAGCTCACCACGATCAGAAAAAACAGCACCCCGATCAGGGCACCCCCGCCCATCCGCACGGCCAGTCTGATATCGCGGACGAGTAGGGCGACCAGCGGCTTCGCGATGGGTACTTTCGCGACTGTTGGCGTCATCGCCCCCCTCCCAGCCTCACCTCCTTCGCGCCCTCTAGCCCGATTTCGCCATGCGTCGCCGCCAGGATCAGGCCCCCGCCGGCGAGATGGGTCAGCATGAGGTCGGCCAGCATTGCCTTGGCGGCAGCGTCGAGGGCGGAGGTGGGTTCGTCGAGCAGCCAGATCGGCCGCGGACAGGCGATCAGCCGAGCGAGCGACAAGCGGCGCCGCTGGCCGGCCGAAAGGTAGGCGGCGGGCAGACGGGCGAGCTTGTCGAGGCCGACCAGCGCAAGGGCGGGTTTTGGCGCTGGAACACCAAGAAAATCCGCCCAGAAGCCAAGGTTCTCCTGCACCGTAAGCGATGGCTTGAGCGCATCCTGGTGCCCGAGGTAATGGGACTGTTCGGCGATGGTCAGCCCTGGTTCACCATCGGAAAGCTCGATTCTGCCGTTTGCCGCGCGCACCAAACCGGCGACCAAGCGAAGCAACGAGGACTTGCCGGCGCCATTCGGGCCGGTCACCAGCAGCGCTTGTCCGCTTGACAGCGCAAAGCTTAGGTCGCGGAAAACCTGCCGCCCGCCCCGAACACAGGCGAGATCGGACGCCGTGAGCCGCATCGCCCGCCCGTTCAGTTCCATAGGGCGGCCCCGGCATTGGCGGGACCGGTCGGAAACGGTGCTTTCACGGCCATGTCTTTGACGTTTGTCGATTTTCTGGAACGCGGCAAAAAAAGACCTTATAAGCGCATCGTCCGTGCTCACTATCAACCCGTGCGAAGCTTTGCGACCGATGACGAGGACGTTTCTCGGTAACGTTCTACCGTATAACCGGCGCCCTGCCGGTGGGATGGGAATCGCCTGACATGACTTCACTCGACAGTTTCCGCTGCTGCAAACCCCTGAAGGTGGGCAGCAAGACGTATGCCTATTACAGCCTGCCGGTTGCGGAGAAAAACGGCCTCAAGGGCATCTCACGATTGCCTTTTTCCATGAAAGTCCTGCTGGAGAACCTGCTACGCAACGAGGACGGCCGCTCCGTCACCAAAGAAGACCTGCAGTCGGTGGCTCAGTGGCTCAAGACCAAGACGTCGGAACGCGAGATCGCCTTCCGCCCGGCGCGCGTGCTGATGCAGGACTTCACGGGCGTGCCGGCGGTGGTGGATCTCGCCGCCATGCGCGATGCCATGAAGATGCTGGGCGGCGATCCCAAGAAGATCAATCCATTGGTGCCGGTCGATCTGGTCTGCGACCACTCGGTGGCTGTAACCTACTTCGGGACCAACGCCGCCTTGAAGAAGAACGTCGAGGAGGAGTACCGCCAGAACTGGGAGCGCTACGAGTTCCTCAAGTGGTCGCAGAAGTCGTTCGACAATTTCCGCGTCGTGCCGCCGGGCACGGGCATTTGCCATCAAGTCAATCTCGAATACCTCTCCCAGACCGTCTGGTCCAAGAAGGACAAGGTCAAGATCGACGGCAAGCCGTTGGTCATCGATGTCGCCTATCCCGACACGCTGGTCGGGACGGATTCCCACACCACCATGGTCAATGGGCTCTCCGTGCTCGGCTGGGGCGTCGGCGGCATCGAGGCGGAGGCCGCGATGCTGGGTCAACCCTATTCCATGCTGCTACCGGAAGTGATCGGTGTGAAGCTCGCGGGCAAGCTCAGGGAAGGCGTGACCGCTACCGATCTCGTGCTCACTGTCACCCAGATCCTGCGCAAGCGCGGGGTGGTGGGCAAGTTCGTGGAGTTTTTCGGGCCCGGCCTGGCCAACCTTTCGATCGCGGATCGGGCGACTATCGGGAACATGTCGCCGGAATACGGAGCAACCTGCGGCTTCTTCCCGATCGACGACGACACCCTGCGCTACCTCGCCGATACCGGCCGGTCCCCCGCCCAGGTCGCGCTGGTAGCGGCCTACGCCAAGGTGCAAGGCATGTACCGGACCAAGTCGACCCCCGACCCCGTCTTCACCGACGTGCTCAAGCTCGAATTGGCACAGGTCGAACCCTCGCTCGCCGGCCCCAAGCGCCCCCAGGACCGCGTTTCCCTCAAGGAGGTCAAGACCGGCTTTGCCGTTGCGATGGAGAAGGAGTTCAACAAGGGCGGCGATGGTGGCAAGGACATCTTCGATCTGCATCCCTCGCTCGCCACCTCGCTCGACAAGAGCTTCGCCAAGGCCGGCGCGACGAAGCGGATCCCGGTCGAAGGCCGCAAGCACGATCTTGGTCACGGCGACGTCGTGATCGCCGCCATCACCTCCTGCACCAATACCTCGAATCCGAACGTGATGGTCGGCGCCGGATTGCTCGCCCGCAAGGCACTGGCGAAGGGTCTGACCGTCAAGCCGTGGGTGAAGACGTCGCTTGCACCTGGCTCGCAGGTGGTCGCCGAGTATCTCGATCGGTCGGGGCTGCAGAAAGACCTCGACAAGCTGGGCTACAACTTAGTCGGGTTCGGCTGCACCACCTGCATCGGCAATTCCGGACCTTTAGCGCCGGAGATCTCCAAGGTGATCAACGACCAGGATCTGGTCGCAGCCGCGGTGCTGTCGGGCAACCGCAATTTCGAAGGCCGGGTCAATGCAGATGTACGCGCGAACTATCTCGCTTCGCCGCCGCTGGTAGTCGCCTATGCGCTCGCCGGCTCGATGTACTCCGATCTGTTGAAGCAACCGCTCGGCATCGATAAGAAGGGCAAGAAGGTGTTCCTCAAGGACATCTGGCCGACCAGCCGTGAGATCAACGGCGTTGTGCGCAAGACTATCACCAAGCAGATGTTCGTGAAGAAATACGCGGACGTCTTCAAGGGTGACTCGCACTGGCGACGCATCAGCGTGAAAGGTGCGTTGACCTATGGCTGGGACAGGAAATCGACCTATGTGCAGAACCCGCCGTATTTCGCCGGCATGAGCCGCCATCCCGCCCTGCTCAACGACATTGTCGATGCCCGCGTGCTTTGCCTCCTGCTCAACTCCATAACCACCGACCACATCTCCCCGGCGGGCTCGATCAAGGTCGACTCGCCCGCAGGCAAGTACCTCATCGACCACAAGGTGAAGCCGGCCGATTTCAACCAGTACGGGACCCGTCGCGGCAATCACGAAGTGATGATGCGCGGCACCTTCGCCAATATCCGTCTCAAAAACCAGATGGTGCCGGGCGTCGAGGGCGGCGTTACCGTCCATTATCCGTCACGCCAGCGAATGTCGATCTATGATGCGGCCATGCGTTACAAGAACGACAAGACTTCGCTCGTGGTATTCGCCGGCAGGGAGTATGGGAGCGGTTCATCGCGTGACTGGGCGGCGAAGGGACCGAATCTGCTGGGTGTACGCGCCGTCATCTGTCAGTCGTTCGAACGCATCCATCGCTCGAACCTCATCGGCATGGGCGTGCTGCCGCTGTGTTTCGAGGAGGGTACCTCGTGGCAGACACTCGGCCTCAGGGGCGACGAGCAGGTGACCATCCGCGGCTTGCACGGCGAGATCAAGCCTCGCCAGCGGATGATCGCCGAAATCGTTGCCGCCGACGGAGGCCTCAGGCGCATTCCGCTGATCTGTCGCATCGATACCCTGGACGAACTCGACTACTTCAAGCACGGCGGCATTTTGCATTACGTGCTGCGGCAGCTGGTGGCGGCCTGAATCGTGGCCGCAACGGCCATGAATTGACGCATGCTCGCGCCCCTCACCTCGAATTGAGTGGCGGGTGATCGGGCGTCTCACTATGAGTTTCGGCGACGAGGGGCGATTTCGGGCCGGCCCTGCGGAAGCGAGAAGGTATCGAATGTTGTTGCGTCGTCGCATTGCCCATCATGGCCTCGCCTGTGCCGTTGTCCTCCTTTTGTCCTCCGCACCGCAATCCGCCTCCGCACAGCACCAGCGACGCGCCGTCGTCGAGTTGTTCACCAGCCAAGGTTGCTCGTCCTGTCCGCCGGCCGATGAATTGCTCGGGCGGTTCGCTGCCGATCCTTCGCTCCTCGCGATGAGCGTACATATCGACTATTGGGACTATATCGGCTGGAAGGATACGCTCGCAGATCCCCGCAATACTGCTCGGCAGAGGGCGTATGCGTTTGCGCGCGGCGACGGCAAGGTTTACACGCCTCAGGCGGTGGTCAACGGCATCCTGCACACTCTCGGCAGCGACAAGACCGCCATCGAGCTAGCCATTGCCAAGAGCCGGAAGGGGGGTGCGATGTCATTGTCGCCGGTGACGATTGCGGTTGTTGGTGATCACCTCGACGTCGTGGTTCCCGCCGGGGCGGATGATCGCACGGGCGCGGAAGTCTGGCTGTGCGGCCTGGCGAAAGCCGTCACCGTTGCAATCGCACGCGGTGAGAACAAAGGGCGTGAGATCACGTATCACAACGTCATGCGACGTTGGATCAAGCTCGGCGAGTGGAACGGAAAGTCAAGTTCGTGGAGCGTTCCGCTCTCCGCACTCGATGGCAACAGCATCGACACCGCGGCAGTGCTGGTTCAAAACGGCAAGAACGACAAGCCCAAAGCGATACTCGGCGCAACGCTGGCATCGATTCGATAGGGTGATATCGCTCGTCGGCCGCACACTCGAAAAGACCGGTTGCGAGCGCCAAATTCCCCTTGCCGCCGCCCACGTCCGGCGCGATCATCTCGTCATAGACTTGGCACTCAACAAGGAGGCGCCGCGTGAGCTACGGCGAAGCCGAACCGAGCGAGTTTCATAGGGGCGAGGGCGTTTCGCTTCTCGCCCCCACGACCCGGGTGACCTTCGACCGGCGCGAGCTCGACCGAATTTTCGGGCTGTACGGCCGCAAGGTGGCCGCCGGCGAATGGCGTGACTACGCCATCGATTTCCTGAAGGACCGAGCCGTGTTCTCGGTCTTCCGTCGCGCTTCGGAAATCCCCATCTACCGCATCGAAAAGAGTCCGAAGCTTGCGCGCCGGCAGGGTGCCTACAGCGTTATCTCGGCTACGGGTCTCATCCTGCGCCGAGGCCACGAGCTCGACCGCGTGCTGGGGGCAATCGACAACTCGATGCGTGTGGTGGCGGTATCGTAGGTTGCGCGCGATCGCTCCGGATGGGGTCCTGGAGAGCCACCCCACGGACTTGCTCGCTTCAACCGCGCTACTACAGCACACCGGGCGTCGTGGTCGCGCCCGGTCCGAGCGGCCGCTGCATCAGCACGCTATCCAGCCAGCGCCCAAACTTGAAGCCGACATTGTCGAACGTGCCTACCAAGCGGAAACCAGCGGCGCGGTGCAACTCGATCGAAGAAAAATTGGCGGAATCCCCGATCACCGCGATCATCTGCCTGTAGCCGCCTGCTTCCGTCTCGTTGATGAGGCGTTCGAGCAATGCACGGCCGATCCCGCGCCGCTGCAAGCGTGGCGCGATGTAGATGGAATCCTCGACGCTCCATTGATACGCCGGCCGGGCGCGATAGGGACCGGCATAGGCGTAGCCCGCGAGCGTGCCGTCGATTTCCGCAACCAGGTAGGGATAGGAACCCCGCAGCGACTCGTACCGACGTGTCATTTCAATTTCGTCGGGGGGCACGATCTCGAATGAAGCGGTGCCATAGCGAACCGCGTACTCGTAGATTTGCGTGATGGCCACGAGGTCCCGCGGCTCAGCATCGCGGAGAACGAAGGATGGATCTCGGAGGGCGGGAGACATCGAGGGGTGAGGGACGACGGATGAACAGCAGGGGTGGATTTCCCAATGCTAGGGACGTTGTCCCGGTGTCTTTTCCGCCCTCCCGAAAGAAAAGCGCCCCAGCAGTCAGCCGGGGCGCTTCATTCCACTGCCTAGGAGGTCCTGTCAGCGGCGATCACCGAGGAAGCGCAGCAGGAACAGGAACAGATTGATGAAGTCGAGATAGAGCGAGAGCGCGCCCATGACGGCCTTGCGGCCGGCGGCGGTGCCGTCGTCCATCGTGTCGTACATCTCCTTGATCCGCTGCGTGTCGTAGGCGGTCAGCCCGGCGAAACAGATCACGCCGATCGCGGAGATGATCAGGTCGAGCTGGGTGCTCTGGAGGAAGAGGTTCACCAGCATCGCCAGGATGATGCCGATGACACCCATGATCAGAAACGATCCGATCGGCGACAGGTCGCGCTGCGTGGAATAACCGTAGAGGCTCAGGGCGCCGAACGCTGCGGCCGAGATGAAGAACGTGCGGCTGATCGATACGCCGGTATACGTGATGAAGATCGACGACAGCATCACGCCCAGCAGGGCGGCATAGAGCATGAACAGCGTGAATGCCGTCGATGGCTGCAGCCGCTCGATTCGCCAGCTGATCATGAAGACGAGCCCGAGCGTGCCCAGGAACAACACGATTTGTCCGGGGAAGCTGAGCACCAGTTGACCGAAGGCCGTTACGCCGACGATACCGCGCGGCGTGACCTGGATGGCGTCGCCACCCGCCGCCTGGAACGCCAACCATGCGACCACGCCGGTGAGCGCTACGCCCACGGCCATGTAATTGTAGACGCGGATCATGTAGGCCCGCAGGCCTTGATCGATCGCAACTGCCCGGTCCGCACCGATACCGCGGCTGCTCGCCGCGTAGTTCCGGTCGAAATCCGACATCGAAGTTTTCCTCTCTCTCGTTCCGGCCCGTAGGCCGGCTCCACTTGGTCCGCCGGCGCTGACCTGCCCGGCGTCCGATGGGCCGAATCTAATGCGGGATTTGTTCTCGCGCCAGATGCCCCAGCGGGGATTTGTTAATGCCCGCTGACCCGCTTTCCTTAGGGAATTCCGGGCAAGCGCCGGTTCCGGCCCTCTTGCCGGAGCCTTCTAAAGGTTGCGAAGCACCGGGGCAGGGCTCTGGCCGAGCGCGGCGAAGGTGCCGATCAGGCCGAGCGCCACGGTGGCGGCGACCGCAGCCGACGCCGCCAGCAACGACGGCCACGGCAGCCAGGTGAACGACAAGTTCATGATCCGGGTGACGACGAAAGCGCCGGCGGCCCAGCCGGCTGCCATTCCGAACAGCGCCGTCGCCAAGCCGAGTGCGAAATACTCCAGCGCATAGGCGCCCAGGAGGCGCAAGCGGGTCGCGCCGATCGTCTTGAGGATCACCGCGTCATAGACCCGGTGCCGATGCCCGGCCGCGAGCGCACCGCCTAGCACCAGCATAGCCACCAGCAGGGTGAGGGCGCTGGCACCACGGATGGCGAGGACGAGATTGGTCACCACTCCGCCGACCGCCTCGATCGCATCCCGAACGCGTACGATTGTCACGGCAGGGAACGCATCCGCCACCGCCCTGAACAGCATGGCCTCCTCCTCGGGAGTGCCTCCACCGGGATAGGTTAGGGTGGCGATATGGGTGTGCGGTGCAGCTCGGAGGGCGGAGGACGAGAACACCATCACGAAATTGATGCCGAGGTTCTGCCAATCGACCGCGCGCAGGTTGGCGACCACGGCGGTGAGATTGCGACCGAGCACGTTGACAATGACGGGATCGCCGACCTTGAGACCCAGTCCATCCGCGATCCGTTTCTCGAAGGAAACCAGAGGCGGACCTCGGTCGTTCGGCCGCCACCATTGGCCTTCGACCAGGCGCGACCCCACCGGCACCTCGTCCGCATAGGTGATGCCGCGGTCGCTTTGCAGCGCCCAAGCTGCGTCCGGCGGAGGGCTCAAGTGCTCCGCGGCCACGCCGTTCGCCGAAACGATGCGCCCGCGCAGCATGGGCACACGATCGAGCGTGGCATGCGGCGCACGTGCCCGGATGAAGGTGTCGAATTGGCTGGCCTCGGCCGCTGGGATATCGACGAAATAGAACGCTGGCGCCTTGTCCGGCAACGCAGCCATGAACTGACGGCGCAGATTGCCATCGATCGTAATCACGGTGATCAGGAGCGTGAGCCCGAGCCCGAGCGAGAGAACGACGCTCGGCGTCAATGCTCCTGGCCGATGAATGTTGGCAATGGCGAGCCGCACCACCGGCGAGCGCAGGTGGGGGATGCGACGCGCAATCTCCATGAGCAATGCGGCTACCACGCGCAGCAGCACGAACACGCCGACTGCAACTGCAACGAAGATTGCCGCGATCCGCCGGTCATAAGCGAGCTCGACCGCGAGCATCGCGAGAGCGCTGCCGATCAGTACGGTGGCCACCAGATAGGTCCGACGTGGCCAGCGTTGGTTGCTCGCAACCTCGTCCCTGAACAGGGCCGACGCCGGCACGTCATGGGCGCGTCCGAGCGGCCACAGTGCGAATGCAACGGCGGTCAGCAGGCCATAGAGCATTGCGAGCACCAGGTCGCCGGGATGGATGGCGGGCACCAGCGGGAGAGGCAGCACGGCACCCAAGCCCCAGGCAAGGAGGAACGGCAGCGCCGCTCCGATCGCGAGGCCCGGGAGCGTGCCCAGGACAGCGAGCGCCAACACCTGTGTGAGATAGATCGTGAACACGCGAAAGCCGGTCGCACCCAACGACTTGAGCGTGGCGATCACGTCACGGCGGCGATCGAGATGGCTCTTGACCGCATTTGCCACGCCAACCCCGCCCACCAGCAGCGCAGTGAGCCCGACCAGGGTGAGATATTGGGTGAAGCGTTCGACGTTGCGCTCGAGGGCCGGCGATGCGCTGGTTCGCGAGCGAGCTTCCCAGCCCGCCTCCGGCAGTTGAGCCTGGGCTGCCGCAATGACATTGCGCACCGCGGTATCGGTCGCGTCGTTGTCGGGCAGGCGCAAGCGATGATGCCAGCGTACGACAGTGCCCGGCTGCAGCAGCCCGGTCGCGCGCAATGCCGCCTCGCTGATCAGGAGACGCGGGCCGAAGGCGATGCCGCCGGTCAGCTTGTCGGGCTCGGATTGCAGGGCCGCTCGAATTTCGAACATTGCGGAGCCGAGCATGATCCGTGCACCCGGCCCGAGATCGAGCCGCGCCATCAGCGCGGGGTCGGCGGCGGCTCCGAACGTGCCTTCGCGCCGAGCCAGGATGTCGACCAATGGCCCCTGCGGGTCGACCACGACTTTGCCGTAGAGCGGATAGGCGGCATCGACTGCTTTCACCTCGACCAGCGCCGTGCGCCCGTCGTTGGCACGCGCCATGGCGCGCATGGTCGCTGCAAGCGAGATGCGGCCCCGACGGTCGAGAAACGCGCGCTCGTCCGCACTCGCTTCACGCAGGCTGAGTGAGAACGAGAGGTCGCCGCCCAAGATCACGCGGCCTTCGCGCGCCAGCCCGTCCGCCAGCCCCGAAGCCACCGACCCCACCCCGGCTATCGCCATGACTCCCAATGCGATGCAGGCGATGAACACGTAGAAACCACGCAATCCCCCACGCAGCTCGCGTGCGGCGAAGCGCAGCGCGAGACGGATACCGGTGCGTCTCGTGGAATGCGGCACGACGGCATTCATGCCGTCTGCGCCTGCCGCGGCGCGGCCTCGATCCGCCCCGACCTCAGCCGCACCACGCGATCGCAGCGCGCGGCCAGTGCCGCGTCGTGGGTGACCAGAACGAGGGTGGTGCGGCGCTGCTCATGCCCCGCGAAAAGAAGATCGATAATCTCGGCCCCGGTGGTCTCGTCGAGATTGCCGGTCGGCTCGTCGGCGATTAGAATCGCCGGATTAGGGGCGAGCGCTCGGGCGAGCGCCACCCGCTGTTGCTCGCCGCCGGAGAGCTCGGCCGGATAGTGCCGTCGTCGCTCGCTCAGACCCACCACCGCAAGCTCACGTGCAGCGCGCTCCTGGGCGTCATCGATGCCGGCGAGCTCGAGCGGCACAGCGACGTTCTCCAGCGACGTCATGGTCGGGATCAGATGGAAGGACTGGAACACGATTCCTACGTTGCGGCCCCGGAAGCGAGTCAGCGCATCTTCGCCGAGCAACCCGAGCGTCTCGCCCGCGACCACCACCGTGCCGGTGTCAGCTCTCTCCAGCCCTGCCATGACCATGAGCAGGGTGGATTTGCCGGAACCGGACGGGCCCACCAAACCGACAGCTTCGCCGCGTCCTATATGCAAATCGATGCCTTTGAGGATATGAACTCGCGCCGCGCCGCGTCCGAGCGATAGGTTTACTCCGATGAGCGCTATCGCAGCCTCCGTGCGCCCAGACCCCGAGGTATCGTGCATGCTCAGTCGCTTGTTGGTTCAGGCCGGCCCGGCGCTATCAAGGTCATATGGGGCTTTGTGGGCGTGGGTCCAGCCAAAGGCAAGGGTTGCATGGCTGCTCGTGTTTGCGGTCTCGGTCCCGGCGGTCGCGACCGAGCGGCCGGTGAAAATTGTTGCGCTGGGGAACTCGCTCACCGCCGGCTACGGTCTGCCGGCCCAAGCAGCCTTTCCGGCCAAGCTCGAAAAGGCGCTCAAGGCCAAGGGGCTGGCCGTCGAAATCGCCGATGCGGGGGTTTCCGGTGATACCGCATCCGCGGGACTGGCCCGTCTCGATTGGGCAGTGCCGGACGGTACCGACGGGGTCATCGTCGAGCTGGGTGCCAACGACATGCTGCGGGGGATCGACCCCAAGATCACCCGCAGGGCGATGGGGGAGATCGTGCGCCGTCTCTCCGACCGACGCATTGCTATTCTCCTTGTCGGCATGCGGGCGGCGCCGAACTTGGGGGCCGATTACGGCCGCGAGTTCGAGTCGATCTACACCGATCTCGCCGCCGCGCACGACCTGCTGCTCTATCCGTTCTTCCTCGAAGGAGTCGTCATGGAAGGCAAGCTGAATCAGCGTGATGGCCTTCATCCGACCGCCGCCGGCGTCGACACAATCGTGGCGCGCATCCTGCCCAAGGCCGAGCAGCTCATCGCCAGGACGCGCGAGACGCGTGACAAGTGAGCGTTGGAACCCGGTTGGATCGGCGGGTGCGAATCTCCACGATGGCCTTATACGACCGTCCGAAACATTCCAGTGTCCCATGCCTCGCCTCTTTACCGGATTGGAAATTCCCTTCCACGTGGGTCAATCGCTGTCCACGCTGCGTGGCGGGCTGCCGGGGGCGCGTTGGATCGATCCCGAGAATTATCACGTCACGCTGCGCTTCATCGGCGATGTCGACGAGACGATTGCGCACGAGGTGGCTTCGCTCCTGGGACGCGTGCGTCGCCAGCCGTTCGAATTGCGGGTCGACGACCTCAAATCGTTCGGCGGCCGGAAGCCGCGCGCGGTGGTGGCGACCCTGGATCCAGCCCAGGCATTGATGGAGCTGCAGGCCGACCACGAGCGGCTGATGCAGCGGGTAGGTCTCGAGCCCGAAGGGCGCAAATACATTCCGCATGTGACCCTGGCGCGGCTGCGGGACTCGTCGAATCGCCAAGTGGCGGACTACCTGGCGCTGCGGGCGCCGTTCCGCTCGCCGGCGTTCCAGGTTGCCCGTTTCGTGCTGTTCTCGTCCCGCAACTCGGTCGGCGGCGGGCCCTATGTCGTCGAGGCGGCCTATCCTTTGGCAGCGTGAAGGCGCGGTCGCGATCGCCGCGTTCTCATTATCAGACCGACCTCAACAGCCTTGCCTGGACGTCGAACATCGCGGTCGCGAAGCCGTGGCCGTCGGAAAGGAATTCCCGTATCAGCGACAATGGAGTTGGGCGCGGGGCCGTGACTTCGCCTACGACGTTCGCGAAATCAAAGCTCAGCTCGGCATCGAACTTGAGCGCAAGCTGCTGCATTCGCTTGTTCTCGGCGAGACACGCCATATAGACGAACTTGAGACCTCGGTTGCGCGCGGCGAGCAATGTATGCTCGAGCAGCAGCGAGCCTACGCCGTGGCTCTGCCACGGCTTCTCGATCGAGAACGCGGCTTCGGCCTCGCGCGTGAGCGGCGATCCGATCGGCCGCAGCTCGGCGGTGCCGCGTAGGGCGCTGTCGACGAAGAATCCGTGGATGACCGTGCCGATCCCGAACGAAAGGTCGGCATAGTGGCGCACGAATTCGTCGGACACCGCACCGGAAAAGCGGCTGCGCCGGCTGTCGGCATCGAGGCGAAAGAGGTGATCGCGATAGGGCTCGATTTCGCCGATCCATAATTTGCGGATAAGAGTACCGTCGGGCAACGGGTCGCGCATCGCAGATGTTTCCTCTTGTCGTGAGTGTGTGACTTGGGGCTCCATGTTGCATTGCAATAAGGCCGACAATTGGCGCGCGTCGATGACAAGCTCGTGAACTACAGCGATGAAATTGCAGAGAAAAGGCTACCCATGGCAGGCGCGCTGCCTCGTATCTGCGTTGCTTCGAAGCAATCTTATTGCGATGCATTATGGCGGGCTCTGCCTGACTTGCGAATGGTGCGGTGGGACCGCTATCTCAGGACTGCTCCATTCCAACCCATCCACCCGAAATGCCGGCTTCTGTCTCGGTGCAGTATGCGGCGCGCGTCGCCGCCGGGAAGATCGAGCGCGACAATGCTCAGGAGATTGTCGTCGACCGGCTGAGTGCGCTCGAGCGTCGCATCGCCGAGCATCGGCTCGCGCGCAAATCATCCTCGCTCGGTTGGCTGTTCGGTGCCCGGGCGCGTGCGGCGCCTCCGATCAAAGGCGTCTACGTTTTCGGCGATGTCGGACGCGGCAAGACCATGCTGATGGATCTGTTTTTCCAAGCGTCGCCAGCGGTGCGCAAGCGCCGCGTCCATTTTCACGAGTTCATGGCCGACGTGCATGAACGGATCCACGCGTTCCGGCAGCGCATGAAACAGGTACAGTTCGCCGACGAGGACCCGATCCTGCTCACCGCGGCCGACATTGCGCAGGAGACCTGGCTTCTCTGCTTCGACGAATTCCACGTCACCGACATTGCCGACGCCATGATTCTTGGGCGTCTGTTCAAACACCTGTTCGAACTCGGCATCGTCGTGGTGGCGACCTCGAACGTGCCGCCGGACGAGCTTTACAAGGACGGGCTCAACCGTGCGCTGTTCCTGCCGTTCATCGCCTTGCTCGAAGAACACATGGGGGTCGTGCGGCTTGCCGCGCGCACCGATTTCCGGTTGGAAAAGCTCGCCGGCGCGCCGGTGTGGTATGTTCCTGCGGATGCCGCCTCCTCGGCCGCGCTCGATGAGGCGTGGCGGCGTCTGACTTCCGGACATGCCGGCGAAGTGCGGGACCTGTGGGTGAAGGGACGCCCCATACGAGTGCCGCGCACGTCCATGGGAGTGGCGCGCTTCGGCTTTCACGATCTTTGCGGCGAGCCGCTGGCCGGTATCGACTATCTAAAGATCGCGCACGAGTTCCATACCGTCGTCCTGGATCATATCCCGGCAATGGACTACGCCCGCCGCAACGAGGCCAAGCGCTTCATCATCTTGATCGACACACTCTACGACAACGCTGTCAAGCTGGTTGCCTCGGCAGAAGCCGAACCTCATGCACTCTATCGCGCAGACGAAGGATTGGAGGCCGAGGAATTCAAGCGCACGGCTTCTCGCCTCATCGAGATGCGCTCGCAGGCCTATCTGGCGGCGCCACACGGCCATGCCGCGGTGGGGGCTTGGACGACGGGCCCGGAACCCGAGGAAGGATGACGAGTGTCGACGCAGGCATAGATGAACCGCGGCCCGTGTCGCTATTCCGCCTTCACCCAGCGGCCTTCAGCGGAAGGCGGCGCATTCGACTCGCTCCGCATGGGACAAAGTCTTTTTCTGTGGCGCAGATGTTGGTGCACAGAATGCGCCGATGCACGATCGACCCGGCTTGAATGGCGGGGGCGAAAGGGTCTATGACGCATCGCCCGGCCATCCACTGCACGCAACCGAGGTTTCTCCGCACATGACGCGTCCCAAGATTGCATTGATCGGTGCTGGCCAGATTGGCGGCACGCTCGCCCATCTCATCGGCCTCAAGGAGCTCGGTGACGTCGTACTGTTCGACATCGCGGAAGGCATCCCCCAAGGGAAGGGGCTCGACCTCGTGCAGTCATCTCCAGTCGACGGTTTCGACGCCCACTTCACCGGCACCAATTCCTACGATGCCATCGATGGCGCCAGCGTTTGCATCGTCACCGCCGGCGTGCCGCGCAAGCCAGGCATGAGCCGCGACGATCTGCTCGGCATCAATCTCAGGGTGATGGAGCAGGTCGGCGCCGGCATCAAGAAATACGCCCCGAGCGCGTTCGTCATATGCATTACCAATCCACTCGATGCCATGGTGTGGGCCCTGCAGAAGGCCTGTGGGCTGCCGAAGCAGATGGTGGTGGGCATGGCCGGCGTCCTCGACTCCTCGCGTTTTCGGTTCTTCCTCGCCGATGAGTTCGGCGTCTCGGTCGAGGACGTGACAGCATTCGTGCTCGGGGGCCATGGCGACAGCATGGTGCCGCTCATCCGCTATTCCACGGTGGCCGGCATTCCGCTACCTGATCTCGTCAAGATGAAATGGACCACCCAGGCGCGACTCGACGAGATCGTGCAGCGCACCCGCGACGGCGGTGCCGAGATCGTCAACCTGCTCAAGAGCGGCTCAGCCTATTATGCGCCGGCGGCTTCCGCAATCGCCATGGCGGAGAGTTACCTCAGGGACAAGAAACGGGTGCTTCCGTGCGCCGCCTATCTCAACGGCGAGTACGGTATCAAGGACCTCTATGTGGGCGTGCCCGCCATCATCGGGTCCAAGGGTGTCGAGCGCATCGTCGAGATTCAGCTCAACGGCGCCGAGCACGGCATGTTCGAGAAATCGGCCGAAGCGGTGTCGGCGCTGGTCGAAGCCTGCAAGAAGATCGCACCCAACCTCGCGAAGCATTGATCGGCACGGCAGTGCTCAATGAGCGAAGGAGCGACCAGGGTCTGATCGCCGACGATCTCTGATTGATTGCGACTGACCTCTCGGATACGGCATGAACATTCATGAATACCAGGCCAAGGCGGTGCTGCGCGAATTCGGTCTGCCGGTGCCGCGGGGATACGTCGCCTTCTCGGTCGAGGATGCGGTGAAGGCGGCGACCGATCTGGGGACGCCGGTGCTGGTGGTCAAGGCGCAGATCCATGCCGGCGGTCGCGGAAAGGCGGGGGGAGTCAAGGTCGTCAAGTCGAAGGACGATGTGCGCCGTGAGGCCGAGCGCCTGCTCGGCTCGATCCTGGTTACGCACCAGACCGGTCCGCGCGGCAAACAGGTCAACCGGCTTTATGTCGAAGAAGGCACCCCCATCGACCGCGAGTTCTATCTGTCGATGCTGGTCGATCGCGCGACCTCGCGTGTCGCACTGGTGGTATCGCGCGCAGGCGGGATGGACATCGAGGAGGTTGCGCACAAGACGCCGGAGCTGATCGCCACGATCTCGATCGATCCGGTCACCGGCATCTGCCCCTTTCACGTACGGCTGGCCTCGCAGGCGCTTGGGCTCGACGTCGCGCTGCAGAAGCAGATGAGCGGGATGCTCACTGGCCTCTACCGTGCATTCACGGAGAAGGACATGAGCCTGCTCGAAATCAATCCGCTCATCGTCACCAAGGGCGGTCAGCTTCTTTGCCTCGATGCCAAGATCGGCTTCGACGACAACGCGCTCTATCGCCACCCCGACATCGTCGCGTTGCGCGACCTCACTGAAGAGGACGAAAAGGAGATCGAGGCCTCCAAGCACGACCTCAACTACGTGGCGCTCGACGGCACCATCGGTTGCATGGTCAACGGCGCCGGCCTCGCAATGGCGACGATGGATATCATCAAGCTCTATGGTGAGGTGCCGGCCAACTTCCTCGATGTCGGCGGCGGCGCCAGCAAGGAGAAAGTGGCGGCCGCCTTCAAGATCATCACCGCCGATTCCAAGGTGAAAGGGATTCTCGTCAACATCTTCGGCGGCATCATGAAGTGCGATGTTATCGCCGAGGGCGTTGTGGCTGCGGTGAAGGAGGTCGGGCTGCGGGTGCCTCTGGTAGTGCGCCTCGAAGGCACCAATGTGGGGCTGGGCAAGGAGATCATCGCAAAATCCGGCCTCAACGTCACCTCGGCCGACGATCTCGACGATGCCGCGCAGAAGATCGTCAAGGCGGTGCGCGGAGGCGCTGCTGTTTCGTGACTCATCGTGCCGTCGGCTGGACCGACCCTTCCGGTCGGAACTAGCTAGTTGATGCCCTGGCACCCTTCAGAGGCTTGCAATGTCCATTCTTATCGACAGGAACACCAGGGTGATCTGCCAGGGCTTCACCGGCAGGAACGGCACCTTCCATTCCGAGCAGGCGATTGCGTACGGCACCACGATCGTCGGCGGTATCTCACCGGGCAAAGGCGGCACCATGCACCTGGGCCTGCCGGTGTTCGATACCGTTGCCGAAGCAGTGAAGAAAACGCGCTGCGATGCCAGCGTAATCTACGTGCCGCCGGCGGGTGCCGCGGATGCGATCGCAGAAGCCATCGAGGCGGAGGTCCCGCTGGTCATCGCAATCACCGAAGGCATTCCGGTTTCCGACATGGTGAAGGTGAAGCGCTCGCTGTCGGGCTCCAAGACCCGTCTGATCGGCCCCAACTGCCCCGGGGTCATGACTGCCGGAGAGTGCAAGATCGGCATCATGCCCGGCAACATATTCAAGCCCGGCAAGATCGGCATCGTCTCGCGTTCGGGCACCCTCACTTACGAAGCGGTCCATCAAACCACGCGCGCGGGGCTCGGCCAGACGACTGCGGTAGGCATCGGGGGGGATCCGGTCAAAGGCACCGAATTCACCGACGTGCTGGCGATGCTCCTGGCGGATCAAGTTACGGAGGCAATCATCATGATCGGCGAGATCGGCGGCTCGGCAGAAGAGGATGCCGCGCAGTTCCTCGCCGATGAAGCAAGGCGCGGACGCCGCAAGCCCGTGATCGGCTTCATCGCCGGTTGTACTGCACCCCCTGGACGTCGCATGGGCCACGCCGGCGCCATCATCTCCGGTGGCAAGGGCGACGCCGAGTTCGAAAATCGCCGCCTTCGAGGCGGCAGGTATCAAGGTATCTCCGTCGCCGGCGCGCCTCGGCCGGACGCTGGTCGAGTTGCTCAGCGGCTGACGAGAGGATTGGGCCGGGCTTTGTGAGCGTTGTCCAAATCGTAGGTCGGCCTGAATAGAGGCCCGCATCGTGCTCCCGTCTGCGGTCGGCAAGATCCTCGGCACGGAAGTCGCGACCCCTGCGGCCTGGGGCGGCCCCGCGATGAAATGAAGTGTTACTCATTCTTTCCGGTTGTCACAACGCACCTGCAGCATAAATAGTGTATGGGTATCCGTGCGGAACGGGGTGCGTTCTTGCGCATCAAACATCAGAGCCTCCGCAAACAGGATTCTCGGCAATGTCGCGACAAGATGCCAATGCCGCCTTCGCCCGGACCTCGTTCCTGTGGGGCGGCAATGCCGGCTACATCGAAGACCTCTATGCCCGATATGGGAGAGACCCACAGGCGGTCGACGAGGATTGGCGGGCTTTTTTCCAGGGCCTCAAGGACGGGGGCGCCGACGGGACGGCAAGCAGCGCCAGCGGGCCGTCCTGGCGCAGGCCGGATTGGCCGGTCCGCCCGCGGGGTGACCTCGTCTCTGCGCTCGATGGCGATTGGGATGAGGTCGGGAAAGCGCTCGGCGACAAGGTCATGGCGCGTGCGCAGGCCGAAGGCGTCGAGCTGTCGGCTACGGGGGTCCAGCAGGCGGCTCGCGATTCGATCCATGCTCTGATGCTGATCCGCGCCTACCGCGCGCGCGGCCATTTCCACGCCAATCTCGATCCGCTCGGGCTCGAGCCGCCCAGGGACGAGCATGAGCTCGATCCGGCTTCCTACGGCTTCAACGAAATCGACATGGACCGCCGCATTTTTCTCGACAAGGTGCTCGGCCTCGAATTCGCAACGTTACGGGAGATTCTTTCCATTGTACGCCGTACCTATTGCCAGACGCTCGGCGTCGAGTTCATGCACATTTCCGATCCGGCACAGAAGGGATGGATGCAGGAGCGAATCGAAGGGCCGGACAAGGAGATCACGTTCACGCGAGAGGGCAAGCGCGCGATCCTCAATAAGCTGATTGAGGCGGAAGGCTTCGAGAAATTCTGCGATCTCAAGTTCACCGGTACCAAGCGCTTCGGTCTTGACGGCGGCGAGTCCATGATTCCGGCGCTCGAGCAGATCATCAAGCGCGGCGGCGCGCTCGGAGTGAAGGACATTGTCATAGGTATGGCTCATCGTGGCCGGCTCAACGTATTGGCGCAGGTGATGGGCAAGCCGCACCGCGCCATCTTCCACGAGTTCAAGGGCGGCTCCTCCACGCCCAACGAGGTCGAAGGCTCCGGCGATGTGAAGTATCATCTCGGTGCGTCGTCCGATCGTGAATTCGATGGCAACCGTGTCCATCTGTCGCTGACGGCCAATCCATCGCATCTCGAGATCGTCAATCCGGTCGTGCTCGGAAAGGTGCGTGCCAAGCAGGATCAGCATGGGGCCACCCGTGAGGATCGCACGATGGTGATGCCGCTGTTGATTTCAGGGGATGCGGCCTTCGCCGGCCAAGGCGTGATCGCCGAGTGCTTTGGGCTCTCCGGATTGCGGGGTCATCGCACCGGCGGCTCCGTGCATTTCATCGTCAACAATCAGGTCGGCTTCACCACCTATCCGCGCTATGCGCGGTCCTCTCCGTATCCATCAGACGTCGCCAAGATGATCGAGGCGCCCATCTTTCACGTGAACGGTGATGACCCAGAGGCGGTGGTGTACGCGGCCAAGGTGGCGACCGAGTTCCGCCAGAAATTTCAACATCCGGTCGTCATCGACATGTTCTGCTACCGGCGTTACGGACACAATGAAGGCGACGAGCCTTCATTCACTCAGCCATTGATGTACAAGGCGATACGCAGTCACCCGACGACGGCCGAGATTTACGCCAAGAAGCTCGTCGGCGAGAACATCGTCACCCATGGCGAGGTCGACAAGATGCGCTCCGATTGGCGCGCACGGCTCGATGCCGAGCTCGACGCGAGTCAGGGCTACAAGCCCAATAGCGCCGATTGGCTCGATGGCCGCTGGGCCGAGATCAAGTCGGCTCGTGACGCCGACGATCCGCGTCGCGGGATCACCGGCGTGCCGCTTGCGAGACTGCGGGAGATCGGCAAGAGGATCACCTCGATTCCTCAGGGCTTCCATACCCATCGTACCATCCAGCGTTTCCTGGAGAATCGTCACAAGGCAATCGAGGTTGGCCAGGGCATCGACTGGGCGACCGGCGAGGCGCTTGCGTTCTGCGCGTTGCTGTTGGAGGGCCACCCGGTGCGGCTCTCCGGGCAGGACAGCGAGCGCGGCACCTTCTCGCAGCGACATTCCGTGCTGGTCGATCAAGAGAACGAGGACCGCTACGTCCCGTTCAATTTCTTGGGCGAGCAGCAGGCCCGCTTCGAGGTCGTCAATTCGATGCTCTCGGAGGAGGCGGTACTGGGATTCGAGTACGGTTACTCGCTGGCCGAGCCCAAGGCGCTGACCTTGTGGGAAGCACAGTTCGGCGACTTCGCCAACGGCGCGCAAGTGGTGTTCGACCAGTTCGTCTCCTCGGGCGAGCGCAAGTGGCTGCGGATGTCCGGACTCGTTTGCCTGCTTCCGCATGGCTACGAGGGGCAGGGTCCCGAGCATTCCTCCGCCCGGCTCGAGCGTTTCCTGCAGATGGCAGCCGAGGACAACATGCAGGTCGCGAACTGCAGCACGCCGGCCAACTACTTTCATATTCTGCGCCGGCAGCTCCATCGCGACATCAGGAAACCGCTCATCCTGATGACGCCGAAATCCCTGTTGCGGCATAAACGTGCAACGTCGAGGCTCGACGAGATGGGGCCCGACACCAGTTTTCATCGCCTCCTCTGGGACGATGCCCAACTCGTTCCCGACGAGAAGACCAAACTCGTGGCGGACCCCGAGATCAGACGCGTGGTGTTGTGCTCAGGCAAGGTCTATTACGATCTCTACGAAGAACGGGAGAAACGCGGCATCGAGAACATTTATCTCCTCCGCGTCGAGCAGCTTTATCCGGTACCGCTGAAGGCGCTGGTGCACGAGCTCAGCCGCTTTCCCGAAGCGCAGCTCGTGTGGTGCCAGGAGGAGCCGCGTAACATGGGCGCCTACTCTTTCATGCTGCCCTATCTCGAATGGGTGTTCGGTCAGCTCGGCTGCAAGGGCAAGCCGCTCTATGCCGGACGTCCGGCGGCGGCGGCGACTGCCACGGGCCAGATGTCGCAACATCTCGGCCAGCTCAGGTCACTGCTGAATGAGGCCTTGGGGTAGCGCGGCAGCGGACGACAGAGAACGGATCCCTGCCCTGTTCGTCCATCGGCTCTGCTCCGCCGACCAAACCGCGGATGGTGCAACACGAGAGGATGGCACGTCATGACCGAAGTCCGCGTGCCTACGCTTGGCGAATCCGTGACCGAGGCGACCATCGGCCGATGGTTCAAGCAACCGGGCGATGCGGTCGCTGTCGACGAGCCGCTGGTCGAGCTCGAAACTGACAAAGTGACCATCGAGGTACCTTCACCGGCAGCTGGCGTTCTCGCCGACATCACCGCCAAGGACGGCGAAACCGTCGCGGTCGGCGCGCTGCTGGGTCAGATCAAGGAGGGTTCGGGCGCCACTCCGGCAGCGACGGCACCCATGGCACCCGTGCAAAAGCCAACCGACGCGCCCGCGTCGCCTCCGGCACCGGCTAGGCAGCGGCCCATCGATGCGCCGCTGGCTCCCTCGGTGCGCAGGCTATCGGCCGAGAGTGGCATCGGTGCGGGGACCGTTGAGGGCTCCGGCAAGGACGGCCGCATCACCAAGGGCGATATGTTGGCAGCCATCGAACGCGCCGCCGCGGCGCCCACTCCCGTAGCGCAATCGGCAGCCGCCGTTCAGGCACGGGCGCCCTCGCCGGCCGACGACGCTGCGCGCGAGGAGCGTGTGAAGATGACGCGGCTGCGCCAAACCATCGCCCGCCGCCTCAAGGAAGCGCAGAACACCGCCGCGATGCTGACGACCTTCAACGAGGTCGACATGAGTGCGGTGATGCACATTCGCGGTCAATACAAGGAGCTGTTCGAGCGCAAACACGCAGTCAAGCTTGGCTTCATGGGTTTCTTCGTGCGCAGCTGCGTTCAGGCGCTCAAGGAAATCCCCGCCGTCAATGCCGAGATCGACGGGTCCGATTTGATCTACAAGAACTACTATCATATCGGCGTCGCGGTCGGCACTGAGCGGGGCCTGGTTGTTCCAGTGGTTCGCGACTGCGACCGCAAGACGCTCGGCGAGATCGAGAAAGAGATCGGCGACTTCGGCCGCCGCGCACGCAGCGGTTCGCTCAAGATCGACGAGATGCAGGGTGGCACATTCACCATTTCGAATGGCGGCGTCTACGGCTCGCTGATGTCGATGCCGATCATCAATGCGCCGCAATCGGGGATTCTCGGCATGCACAAGATCCAGGAGCGGCCAATGGTGATCGCCGGCAAGATCGAGCCGCGACCGATGATGTATCTAGCGCTTTCCTATGACCACCGCATCGTGGACGGCCGGGAGGCCGTGACTTTCTTGGTGCGGGTGAAGGAATCCCTGGAAGATCCGGCGCGGCTGATATTGGATCTGTAGATTGAGGTCGAATGCGCACGGGATCGGAATCGAACGAAAAAGTGGGATGAAGTGATCGATTTCGGCACCGCCAAGCGTGGTCGGAGCGCTGAAAGGCAAGCGACTCTCACTCAATCGCCGACTGAAAATCGGGGACGTCATGCCCTATGATCTCATCGTCATCGGCTCAGGCCCCGGCGGCTATGTCTGCGCCATCCGCGCGGCGCAGCTCGGCATGAAGGTGGCGGTCGTGGAGAAGGACAAGACGTTCGGCGGCACCTGCCTCAATGTCGGCTGCATTCCGTCGAAGGCGCTCCTGCATGCCTCCGAGCTGTTCGAGGAAGCCGGCCACACGTTCGGCCGGATGGGAATCGAGATCGGCACGCCCAAGGTCGATCTCGGCGCCATGATGAAGTTCAAGGACGACGGCGTCGAGGGCAACGTGAAGGGAGTGGCGTTTCTGTTGAAGAAGAACAAGGTCGACACCTTCCGGGGAATGGGCCGCATCGTCGCACCCGGAACGGTCGAAGTGCGGACCGCAAGCAGGAGTGAGGCCATCGCGAGTAAGGCCATCGTCATCGCGACCGGCTCGGAGGTGGCGCGCCTGTCCGGTGTCGACATCGACGAAAGACGCATCGTGTCGTCGACTGGCGCGCTGGCGCTCGAGCGCGTGCCGGAACGGCTGCTCGTGATAGGCGCAGGAGTGATCGGGCTCGAGCTCGGCTCGGTGTGGCGACGGCTGGGCTCACAGGTGGTAGTGGTCGAATTCCTCGACCGCATCCTTCCGGGCATGGACCATGACGTGTGTCGGCAGTGCCAGCGCCTGCTCGAAAGGCAGGGCATCACGTTCAAGCTATCGTCGAAGGTCACCGCGGTGGAGGCTTCGGGCGAGCAACTCAAGGCCACCGTCGAGCCGGCTGCCGGCGGCACCGCACGATCGTTCGATGCCGATGTCGTGTTGGTCTCGATCGGGCGCGTGCCCTTCACCGACGGACTTGGTTTGGAGGACGTAGGTGTCAAGACGGACAACAAAAGCCGCGTCATCGTCGACGTCGGTTTCGCAAGCAACGTGCCGGGAATCTACGCCATCGGCGATGTGATCGCGGGACCTATGCTCGCACACAAGGCGGAGGAGGAAGGCACGGCCGTTGCCGAACTCCTGGCCGGCCGCCATGGGCATGTGAACTACGACGTAATCCCGAACGTGGTCTACACCTATCCGGAGATTGCTTCGGTCGGAAAGAGCGAGGACGAACTCGAACGGAGCCACATCCCCTATGCCGTGGGCAAGTTTCCCTTTACCGCCAATCCTCGCGCCCGGATCAACCTGCAGAGTGAAGGGTTCGTCAAGATTCTGGCCGATGCTGCGACCGATCGTGTTTTGGGTGTGCACATCGTCGGCGCCGATGCCGGCAACATGATTGCGGAGGCGGCGGTCGCCATGGAGTTTGGTGCCGCGGCCGAGGACATCGCCCGCACCTGCCACGCCCATCCGACGCTTCCCGAAGCGGTCAAGGAAGCCGCGCTCGCGGTTGGAAAGCGCGCGATTCACTTGTGACGATCGACGCGCAGGGCATCGGCTGGTCGAGGCTGGCGTGGATACGATGCTGGCTGATGAGAAAAACGGGCGATCAGTTCGAGCCGGCTTTCGCCCCCTTGGGGGTGGGTGCGAATGAAAGCAATGTGGCCGTGGTCGGCGTGATCGATACCCGCACCGGGGCATCAGCCGGAATGGGCTCAAGATAAGCGTTCAGCGCAAATAACCCGAAGGTCAGGACCGCACCAACGGCAATAAGGAATTTCAAAACGGGCATGGCACCTGGCTCAGATGCGCACCCTCCCGTCGACGAATTCCCTATCGATCATCCTAGCCCAATCCTGCGCCGCTTGAAAGGCCTGCTTGCACGATTCACCACGAAGGATCGAATTCGTCAGCACCACTGTCCAAATCGCGCCGCGGCTCGCTGATCAAAGGGGCGAATCCTGGACGCTTTCGGATTGTGCTGACGTCGCATGCGGGCCGCGGCTACAGTGCGGGCATGCGCCGCCTGTTTCGCCCATTTCTGATCTTGCTCGCCCTCATCTTCCTGTTCGAGGCCTGGCTGTGGCAGCACCTGGCGCCAGTGGTCGCCCGTGTCATTGCGCGCCTGCCGCTCCACGCGATCAAGATCGCGGTCGCGGCATGGGTCGAAGCGCTGCCGCCGTACGCCACCCTTGTCGTGTTTTGCGTTCCGCTGCTGTTGCTGCTGCCGTTCAAATTCCTCGGCCTGTGGATGCTGGCGCATGAACACTGGCTTGGCGCGCTCGGGGTTCTCGCATTCGCCAAGGTGGTGAGTGTCGGAATTACCGCCTTTATCTTCGATCTGACGCGTCCGAAGCTCCTGCAGCTCGCCTGGTTCCGTCGGCTCTACGACCGGGTCATGGTGTGGCTTGCTTGGGCGCATGGGCTGATCGATCCGATCAAGCGCCGCCTGAAGAGCGCTTTTCGGATGTTCGCGCCCAAGCGCGCGGGCCGCACGTTGCGGCTGCTCATGCGGATCCGCAGGCGCGCGCAAACCGCCCGCGCTCCGGCGGCATAGACCGCGCGTGCCGTCAAAACAAATGCACCAAATGGGGTGCGAACAAACCGATCCCCAGGAAGGCAAGGCCGACCAAGCCGAGTCCGCCCGCCAGGTAGGTCAGCAGCAGCACGCCGGTGATGATGGTGGACGAGGCGAGCACGATTGCGATCTGGAACGCCGCTGATGCGACCTCATAATGGTGGTAACGCGCCATCGCGGTGTCGCGTTTGGCCTCGGCGTCCTTTGCGCGTTCAGCGAGCTCGATGGTGCCTTCGCGCACGTCGGGTTCCGATCGATAGCGTGCTGCGACCTTCTGCCAAGCATCGATCTGCTTGGTCAGCGACGCCTTGACCGCATCGCTTGCCGCCGGCAGCTCCGCCATCATGGCCTCCGAAGCCGTGAGCACCGTGGTCCGGCGGATGTTCTTGGCCTGGAAGAAGGCCCACAGGTTGGCGGCCTCCACGTTGTAGCTGATCGCATTGGTCTGCGCGCTTTTTCCCAGGGTTTCGGAGAACGCGAGGAACAGCGCCAGAATTGCGATGACCAAAGCGACCTTCTTGTTCTGGCTGTCCAGGCTGATCGACTTTCCGTGACCACCCCCGCCGCCATGCGCGTGCTCGAGCCGGTGCTCTACCTCATGCTGAACTGCATGCACGCTGTGGCTCATGTTCCCTCCGTGCCTCGTTGTGTCTCGCGATGAGCGGAGCCGGTTCGCCGCCGTGCGCGCACCGCGGTGTCATGGAGCGGCTACCCGGCCGGTAGCGATACCGTCGCGTTCAGGGAAGGACGGTCTATCCAATGGAGACATTTTCGCAAGGGGTATCGGTTGCCGGCTGCTCCGTCACGCCCTCGGATGCGTGCTGCGGTAGACTTCGAGCAACCTTTCGGTATCGACCTCCGTGTAGACTTGCGTGGTCGACAGCGAGGCGTGTCCGAGCAGCTCCTGGATCGCGCGCAGATCACCGCCGCGCGCGAGCAGATGCGTGGCAAAGGAATGGCGCAGCGCGTGCGGCGTTGCGCTCTCCGGCAACCCGAGCACACCACGCAGCCGTGCCATCGCGAGCTGAATGATGCGGGGCGAGAGCCGGGCACCCTTGGCACCGACGAACAGCGGGTCCGTGGAGGCGAGCCGGTAGGGACAGAGCGCGACGTAGTCGGCCACAAGCTTGGCTACCTGCGCCAGCACTGGGACCATGCGCTTCTTGTTGCCCTTGCCGGTGACGATAACGACGTCGCCGCGTCCTGGCTCCGGAACATCCTCGCGCATGAGACCGAGGGCCTCGGAGATGCGTAGGCCCGAGCCGTACAGCAGAGCGAGAACTGCGGCGTCGCGAGCGAGGATCCATGGTTCGCGTTGTTCGCCACCGTGTAGGCCGGTCTCGGCGACGCGCTTGGCGGCGGAGACGGCAAGAGGCTTCGGCAGCGTCCTGGCGAGCTTTGGCGCACGCACGGCGGCGAGTGAGCCTACCTTGCCCTTGCCGTTGCGCTCGAGATAGCGAGCGAACGAGCGGGCGCCGGCCAGCATGCGCATCAGCGAGCGGCTGCCGATGCCGTTGCCCCGGCGCGCTGCCATGAAGGCGCGCACGTCGCGCGGCGTGAGTCGCGCTAATGCTGCAAGTGTCACCTTCCGCCCGAGATGGTCGCGCAGAAAGTCCAGGAATTGGCGCACGTCGCGCTCATATGCCTCGACCGTCTTGGGTGACATTCGCTTCTCGTCCGACAGATAGGCGAGCCAGCTCGCGAGCTCCGCCGCGACGTCTGAGGCTCGGCGGTCACGAAATTCGCACGAAATCTTCGGCATCGGCAGCCCACACGGCCTTGACAGCTGCCGCATAATCTCACCCCGTTCCTTCAACTTTCCTTAACCGCCTCGCGGATCATCCGATCATCCATGGCCAGACGCGTCGTCGATGTGCTCCTCCCCGTCGCTCTCGACCAGCCCTATTCCTATCGGGTGCCGGCGCGGCTTTCGCTCGCACCCGGTGATTTCGTGACCGTTCCGCTCGGCCCGCGTGCTGCAACCGGGGTCGTTTGGGCGGACAATCCGGCACCCGATCCCGGCCTCGATAACCGCATCAAGGAGGTCGAAGACAAGCTCGGCATCCCGCCGCTCAAACCCGAATTGCGAAGGTTTGTGGACTGGGTATCGAGCTACACGCTCGCTCCCCGCGGAATGGTTTTGCGGATGGCCCTGCGCCGGGCCGAGCATCTGGGCTGCGCGCGCGAGCGTATCGGCGTGCGCCTTGCCGGCCCCACGCCGCCGCGGCTGACCGCGGCCCGCAACCGCGTGCTCGCACTGCTCGCCGATGGGCTCACACGCCCAAGGAGCGAGGCCGCGCGTGCCGCGGGCGTCTCCCCGGGAGTGATCGACAGTCTGATTGACGAGGGCGCGCTCGAGAGCTTGGTGCTGCCTGAGGAGCCGGTGGCGCGGGTGCCGGATCCGGATCATTCGGCGCCCGACTTCACGCCGGCGCAGCACGCTGCGGCGCATGCGCTGCGCGCGACCGTGGGACAGGGCAAGTACGCCGTCGTGTTGCTGGACGGCGTGACCGGATCGGGCAAGACGCGGGTCTATTTCGAGGCCGTGAGCGAGATCATCCGCCGTGGGCGGCAGGCGCTGGTGCTGCTTCCGGAGATCGCCCTCACGACGCAGTTCCTCGATCGCTTCACCGAGCGCTTCGGCGTGCGCCCGGCGGAGTGGCACTCGCAACTGTCGCCGCGTCTGCGAGCGCGCACCTGGCGCGCGGTCGCCGGCGGTGACGTGCGTGTCATCGTCGGTGCCCGCTCGGCCCTGTTCCTGCCCTATGCCAATCTCGGTCTCATCGTCATCGACGAGGAGCACGATCCCGCCTACAAGCAGGAAGACGGCGTGCGCTATCATGCTCGCGACATGGCGGTGGTGAGAGCGCGGGAAGCCGGCATCCCCATCGTGCTGGTGTCGGCGACGCCTTCGATCGAAAGCGAGGTCAACGCCCGGCGCGGTCGCTATGCCCGTCTGCACTTGCCGGAGCGCTTCGGCGGGCAGCATCTTCCCGGGATTGATGCGATCGATCTGCGTGCCGAAGGCCCGCCACGGGGACGGTTTATAGCACCGCGGCTCGCCGAGGCCGTGAGGACCGCGCTCGAGCGCGGCGAGCAGGCGCTCCTGTTCCTCAACCGCCGTGGCTACGCGCCCCTCACGCTGTGCGGGCAATGCGGATTTCGCGTGGCATGCCCCAATTGCGATGCTTGGCTGGTCGACCATCGCTTCAAGCGTCGCCTGGTTTGCCATCATTGTGGCTTCTCGCTGCCTCCGCCGCTACGTTGCCCGCAATGCGAGGCGACCCAGTCGTTCGTAGCCGTCGGTCCCGGCGTCGAGCGGCTGGAGCAGGAAGCCATTGATCTGTTCCCGGCTAGTCGCACCCTGGTGCTATCCAGCGACCTCGTCGAATCCGTAGAGCGCCTGCGCGAGGAATTGAACGACGTTGCAACAGGCCGTTTCGACATCATCATCGGCACGCAGCTCGTCGCCAAGGGACATCATTTTCCCAAGCTCAACCTGGTGGGCGTGGTCGACGCCGATCTCGGGCTCGCCAACGGCGACCCGCGTGCGGCCGAGCGCACCTTCCAATTACTGCATCAGGTTGTTGGTCGCGCCGGGCGTGAGGAGGGCCGCGGCATCGGCTATGTGCAGACGCACCAGCCCGATCATCCGGTGCTGCGCGCACTGTTGGCGGCCGATCGTGAGGCCTTCTACGGCAGTGAAATCGAGTTGCGCGAGAAGACCCACTACCCCCCATTCGGACGGCTGGCGAGCCTGCTGATCTCGGCCGGCGACCGGCAGAAAGCCGAAGCCTATGCCCGCCGCCTCGCGGGCGTGGCCCCGCGCGCCCCCGAGGTGCGCGTGCTCGGGCCCGCGGAAGCGCCGCTCGCCTTGGTGCGCGGACGTCACCGTTTCCGGCTATTGGTGAAGTCCCCGCGCGGTTTCGACCTGTCGGCATATCTGCGTGGCTGGATGGCGGGAGCGCCCAAGCGCCAGGGTAACGTCAAGCTGGAGATCGACGTGGACCCGCAGAGTTTCTTGTAGGCTCGTGGAGCGTAGCGAAAGGCCGGAACGACCTCGCCGCCCTCCGCATTCGAGTGCACGGTCCTCGCTTGACATTCAGGGAGCGCGCTCACCGGAGGCCAGGTACCAGTCACAGATCTGCTCGCCGGTCCAGAACAGGACGTCGGGCTTCTTGCGGATGACCTCGAAGATCTTGCGAAAATATTTCAGCCGATGCGGTGCGCCCATGATGTAAGGATGGATCACGATCGCCATCACGCGCGCAGAATCCGTCGCGTCGGCGTGGATCTGCTCGAACTGATCGATTGCGCGCTCGAAGTACTCGGACGCCTTGTGGTGTTGGATCAGCATCATGGCCACGTCGTTGCATTCCTGAGTGTAAGGTACATTGAGAATCGGTTTGGTGCGTGTCTTGAGCCACACCGGCTGATCGTCGAGCACCCAGTCTGCGACGTATTGATAGCCTTCCTCGACCAGAAGGTCGGGCGTTTGCCACGTCTCCGTCAGGCCCGGCCCGAGCCAGCCGCGCGGTGACTTGCCCGTCGCCTTGATGATGGCCTCTCGCACCTTGCGCATGTCTTCGCGCTCGTCGGGTACCTTCTGCATGCTGCGCTGCGTGAAACCGTGGCCGATGAATTCCCATTTGCGCTCGATGGCGGCGCGCACGATGGGCGGGAAGGCCGCGATAGCGCAGCCATTGATAGCCAACGTGCCGGGGATCGAGAACTCGTCGAACACCTTGAGCAGGCGCCAGAAGCCGACCCGGTTACCGTATTCGTGCCATGCCCAGTTGGGAATGTCGGGGTTCGGCGAACCGCCTGCGGGCGGCGTAATCACCGTTCGTGGCATCGGCTGGGTCGGATCCCACTCCTCGACATTGACGATCGTCCACACCACCATGCGAGCCTCGCCCGGCAGTTTGAGGGGGGCGCGATCGGCAATGGCCGAATAGTCGATGCGATCGGTCGGCAGCGTGCCCTGTCCGGCCGGCATGTCTCCCGTCAGCGGTTTCTGGTCGTTCATCGTCGGAGTTCTCATGTGGGTTTCATCGATGGCTGCAGGCGGAACGATGCACCGTGTCGGCCCAGCGCTAACCGGCCATGCTCGCCGGGGTGCATTCCCTAGGTGACGAGCTTGAGCCCGACGATACCGGAAAGGATCAACGCAATGCACATGAGCCGCAATAGGGTTGCGGGCTCATGGAACAGGTAGATGCCGAGCAGCGCAGTTCCGATCGCACCGATCCCGGTCCATACGGCGTAGGCGGTACCCACCGGCAGCGCCTTGAGCGCAAGGCTCAGAAAGATGAAGCTTGCGACCATGGCGGTCACCGTCCACAGGGATGGCACCAGCCGCGAAAAGCCGTCTGTGTACTTGAGCCCGATCGCCCAACCGATTTCGAACAAACCTGCGATCGTCAGATAGAGCCATGCCATGACAACTCTCCGTCGGTGCGAGCAGTAACGCACAAGGCATTCTGACGGTGTGCCACCGCCCCGTTCGATGCGCCGGCAGGATTGCGCGACGCTTCCTCGCGCCGCGCCGATGCCTGGACGACCGGCCCGATTATGCGACGCCCTGCCGATGACCGGTTCCTGCAAGCAGCACGCAGGCGGCAGCGCCCAGGATGAGGGTAAACCCGAAAACGTCGGGGAGGGTCGGCCGCTCGCCGAGCACAAGCATGGAGGCCACGACGCCGATGACGGGAACGCTCAACACACCGAGCGATGCCGTCATGGCCGGTAGACGTCGCACGATCTCGAACCATAGCAAATAGGCAATGGCCGAGCCGGCGACCCCGGCAAACACCAGCGCCACCAGCGCGCGTGGATGGACCGGCCACAGATGCAATGACCCTTCGACCAGCACGAGGCCTGCGATCGTGGCGGCCAATGCCACCATCACCTGCCAAGCCGCGAGCGCCAATGGATCGGCATCGATCCGCGCCCATTTCAAGTAGACGGTGCCGGCCGCCCAGCTCACCGCCGTGGCGAGCGCGAGCGCAAGCCCGATCACGTCGCTCGATCCCAATAGCGGGTAGGTCAAAACGGCCAGACCGGAGGCGCACAGGAGAAGTGAAACGCCACGCAAGAGGTTGAGCCGTTCGCCAAGGACGAAATGCGCGAACAGCGCCGCCCAGATCGGCATCGTGTAGGTGAGAACAGCGACGCGCGAGGTCGTGGTCGCGAGCTGGGCAAAGGCGGTGAGAACCGCGAAGCAGGCCACGTTGAGGCAGCCGGCGACCACCAGGTGCAAACGGGCGACGGAACTGCGAACGCGCACGTCCCGGTGCTGCAGAAACGCGATCGCGAACAGGGCAGAAGCCCCCACCACACAAGTGCCGACGCGCATGCTGAACGGTGGGATCTCGTCGAGCGCAATCTTGAGCGCCGGCCACGTCAGGCCCCATGCGAGGCTGACCCCGATCAGCATGAGGCGGGCGGTGGCGTCGACGGTCTGGCGCTGCGGCGGATTGCGCATGGATTGGGATTGCCGGGGATCGAGCCTGGAGCGTGCCCGGGCATTGGGAGGGGGAGGCCCTGTGTAGCACCGCCGTGGCCGATCCACGCAACACTTTGGCGCAGCGAATGCCTGCCCGGCGGGCCAACGGCGGGCCAGGCGTCATGTTGCACCGCAGTTTGGGGTGTGTTACGGAACGCGCGATTTTCGTGGAATCCAGCAGGGCACGCCGGTGCTCTCCACGGAACCGCAAGGTCCCATTGAATTTCAATGGCTTGGTACCCACCGTTTGCGACGGTGCCGAGCCTGCGGAATTGCCCAAAGAGACATCGAGTTGGCAGGCGAAGGTGCAATCGTTTCCGGCATGGCCGGTCGCTACGCGACGGCGCTGTTCGAGCTCGCGCTCGAGCACAATGTAGTCGACGCCGTGCAGGCCGATCTCGCCCTCTTCGATGGCCTGGTGGCCGAGAGCGCCGATCTCGCGCGGCTGGTCCGCAGTCCCGTGTTCACCGCCGAAGAACAGGCCCGCGCCCTCGGCGCCGTGCTGGAGAGGGCGGGCATCGGCGGGCTCTCGGCCCGGTTCCTGGGAGTGGTCACCGCGAACCGGCGCCTGTTCGCGGTGCGGGACATGGTCAAGGCTTACCGGGCGCTGGTGGCCCGTGCCAAGGGCGAGGTGACCGCCGAGGTCACATTCGCGGAGGAGCCGAGCGAGGCGCATCTTTCCGCGCTCAAGGCGGCGCTTGCCGCGGTGACCAAGAAGGAGGTGCAGGTCGAGGTCAAGCTTGACCCCTCGATCATCGGCGGGCTCGTGGTCAAGCTCGGCTCCCGCATGGTCAACTCCTCGCTGCGGACCAAGCTAAATGCGATCAAGCACGCGATGAAAGAGGTTTCTTGATGGACATTCGCGCCGCCGAAATTTCCGCCATCCTGAAGGATCAGATCAAGAATTTCGGACAGGAGGCCGAGGTCACCGAGGTCGGCCAGGTGCTCAAGGTCGGCGACGGCATCGCCCGCGTCTACGGCCTCGACAATGTGCAGTCCGGCGAGATGGTCGAGTTCGAGAATGGCGTGCGCGGCATGACACTCAATCTCGAGACCGACAACGTCGGCATCGTCATTTTCGGCAACGACCGCGAGATCAAGGAAGGTCAGACCGTCAAACGCACCCGCGCCATCGTGGATGTGCCTGTCGGCAAGGGTTTGCTCGGCCGCGTGGTCGACGCGCTCGGCAATCCGCTCGATGGCAAGGGCCCGATCCAGACGAGCGAGCGGCGCCGCGTCGACGTCAAGGCGCCCGGCATCATCCCGCGCAAATCGGTGCACGAGCCCATGGCCACCGGCTTGAAGGCAATCGATGCGCTCATCCCAATCGGTCGCGGTCAACGCGAGCTGATCATCGGTGACCGCCAGACCGGCAAGACCGCGATCGCGCTCGACACCATTCTCAACCAGAAGCCCCTCAACGCCTCCAACGACGAGAGGATCAAGCTCTATTGCGTCTATGTCGCGGTTGGGCAGAAGCGCTCGACGGTGGTTCAGTTCACCAAGGTGCTGGAGGAGAACGGCGCGCTCGACTATTCGATCGTGGTCGCCGCCACGGCCTCCGATCCCGCTCCCATGCAATATCTGGCGCCGTTTTCGGGCTGCACCATGGGCGAGTATTTCCGGGACAACGGAATGCACGCGGTGATCATCTACGACGACCTCTCCAAGCAGGCGGTCGCCTACCGCCAGATGTCGCTTTTGCTGCGACGCCCACCAGGCCGTGAGGCTTACCCGGGCGACGTGTTCTACCTGCATTCGCGCCTGCTCGAGCGCGCCGCCAAGATGAACGACGACAACAAGGCCGGCTCGCTCACCGCGCTACCGGTGATCGAGACCCAAGCCAACGACGTGTCCGCCTATATTCCGACCAACGTCATCTCGATCACCGACGGCCAGATCTTCCTGGAGACCGACCTGTTCTACCAGGGCATCCGCCCCGCGGTGAATGTCGGCCTCTCGGTGTCGCGGGTGGGCTCCGCGGCGCAGACCAAGGCGATGAAGAAGGTCGCAGGCCGCATCAAGGGCGAACTCGCGCAATACCGCGAGATGGCTGCCTTCGCGCAGTTCGGCTCCGATCTCGACGCTACCACCCAGCGCCTGCTCAATCGCGGCGCGCGGCTGACGGAGCTGCTCAAGCAGCCGCAGTTCTCCCCGCTCAAGATGGAGGAGCAGGTGGTCGTCATCTATGCCGGGGTCAACGGCTACCTCGACCCGATTCCGGTCGACCGGGCACGCGCTTTCGAGCAGGGCTTGCTGGGGCTGATGCGCAGCCAGCACGCCTCCATACTCGACGCGATCCGCGACAGCAGGGACCTCGATGACGCCACGGCGGCCAAGCTCAAGACCGCCATCAACGATTACGCGAGGGACTTCGCGTGACCGGCGGCGATGCCCGGCAGAATGCAGCGAGTCCCCGCTCCAGCCCGGCAGGCGGACGAGCCGAGCGCCGCTGGGAAGCGGATAGATCGAGCCTATGGCCAGCCTCAAGGATATGCGCGTGCGCATCGCCGCCACCAAGGCGACGCAGAAGATCACCAAAGCCATGCAGATGGTTGCGGCCTCGAAGCTGCGCCGCGCCCAGGCCGCTGCCGAGGCAGCGCGACCGTATGCCGAACGCATGGTCAAGGTGCTCGGGAACATCGCCGCCGCCGTCGGCGACCTCGAGCTCGGCCCCGCGCCTGCTGGCTGGGACTGGCGGCGACCGCGTGCATCTGCTGGTGGTCTGCACTGCCGAACGCGGCCTGTGCGGACCGTTCAACTCGGCGATCGTTCGGCTCGCGCGCGAGCGCGCCGAACTGTTGGCATCCGAGGGCAAGGAGATCAAGTTCCTCTGTGTCGGTCGCAAGGGCTACGAGCAGTTGCGTCGTCTGTACGAAAAGCAGATCGTTTCGCACATCGAGCTGCGCGGCGTGCGTGCGCTCGGCTTCCAACACGCCGAGGGGATTGCAGAGAGGGTCGTGCAGCTCTTTCGACGAGGGCGCCTTCGACGTCTGCACCGTTTTTTTCTCGCGTTTCAAGTCGGCGATCGCGCAAATTCCGACCGCGCAGAAAATCATTCCGCCCGTATTTGAAAATGGTGCCGGCAACGCCGCGGGCTACGAATACGAGCCCGATGAAGACGAGCTTCTCGTCGAGCTTCTGCCACGCAACATCGCGGTGCAGATTTTCCGCGCGCTGCTTGAAAACGGCGCCTCGTTCTACGGAGCGCAGATGAGCGCGATGGACAATGCCACCCGCAACGCCGGCGAGATGATCCGCAAACAGACGCTGACCTACAATCGTACCCGCCAAGCGATGATAACCAAGGAACTCATCGAGATCATCTCCGGCGCCGAAGCGCTATAGGCGACGTTGTTGCGACCCTCGATTTCGTTGAGGCCTGATCCGTTGCTATAGGTGCCGTAATTATGCGCCGATCCCATTGACGCAGAGGTAGTAGAGACATCCATGGCCAATTCAGTCGGACACATCACCCAGGTCATCGGTGCCGTCGTCGACGTGCAGTTCGAGGGGCCTCTGCCTGCGATTCTCAACGCGCTGGAGACCAAGAACCAGGGCAACCGCCTGGTGCTGGAGGTGGCACAGCATCTCGGCAAATCGACGGTGCGCACCGTGGCCATGGATACAAGCGAGGGCCTGGTGCGCGGCCAGGAGGTCGTCGATACCGGGTTGCCGATCGCGGTGCCGGTGGGTGACGGCACGCTCGGACGCATCATCAACGTGGTGGGTGAGCCCGTGGACGAGGCCGGCCCCGTGCCGCATACGGAAACGCGCGCCATCCATCAGAACGCGCCGTCCTACACCGATCAATCGACGGAGTCCCAAATCCTGATCACCGGCATCAAGGTGGTCGACCTGCTCGCTCCCTATGCCAAGGGCGGCAAGATCGGACTGTTCGGCGGTGCCGGCGTGGGCAAGACCGTGATCATCATGGAGTTGATCAATAACGTCGCCAAGGCACACGGCGGCTATTCCGTGTTCGCGGGGGTCGGCGAGCGCACGCGCGAGGGCAACGATCTCTACCACGAGATGATCAAGTCCGGCGTCAACAAAGACCCGAAGAAGAATAACGGTTCCGCCGCCGGCTCCAAGTGCGCGCTGGTCTATGGTCAAATGAACGAGCCGCCGGGGGCGCGCGCTCGCGTCGGACTCTCCGGTTTGACGGTCGCGGTATTTTTCGTGATCAAGGCCAGGACGTGCTGTTCTTCGTCGACAATATCTTCCGGTTTACCCAGGCCGGCTCGGAGGTTTCCGCTCTGCTCGGGCGCATTCCTTCGGCCGTGGGCTATCAGCCGACGCTCGCGACCGACATGGGCGCCCTGCAGGAGCGCATCACCACCACCACCAAGGGCTCCGTCACCTCGGTGCAGGCGATCTACGTGCGGGCCGACGACCTCACCGACCCGGCGCCTGCTACTCGTTCGCGCATCTCGACGCCACCACCGTGCTGTCACGCTCGATTGCGGAGAAGGGTATCTATCCCGCGGTGGATCCACTCAATTCCACCTCGCGCATGCTCTCGCCCATGATCGTTGGCGAAGAGCACTACGCGGTGGCCCGCGAGGTACAGCAGATCCTACAGCGTTACAAGGAGCTGCAGGACATCATCGCGATTCTCGGCATGGACGAACTTTCCGAGGAGGACAAGCTTATCGTGTCGCGCCCCCGCAAGATCGAGCGCTTCCTGTCGCAGCCGTTCTACGTCGCCGAAGCGTTCACCGGATCGTAAGGGGTATTCGTCAAGCGCGCGGAAACCATTCGCTCGATTCAGGGGGCTGTGCACGGCAAGTACGATTATTTGCCGGAGGCGGCCTTCTAATGGTCGGCACCATCGAGCAGGCGGTGGACAAGGGCAAGCGGTTGGCGGCGGAGGCGGCGTAAGCCGGCAAGCACGGAGCGCAACGGATGGGGAAACGGCACTGCCAAACAGCTCTCTTTCCAGGACCTTGTCTCGCTTCACCCGCGTCATGATCGCGAGCAACTCGAAGCGGGCCTGAGGCACCGGAGCGCGTGGATATGGCAACTTTTCACTTCGATCTCGTCTCGCCTGAGCGGCTGTTGTTCTCGGGCGAGGTAGAACAGGTCGACCTGCCGGGTTCCGAAGGCGACTTCGGTGTGTTGGCCGGGCATGCGCCGCTCGTCACGACCCTGCGGCCGGGCATTA
>CAWIZJ010000016.1:0-18602 GCA_963840535.1 uncultured Alphaproteobacteria bacterium | reverse complement strand
CGCTGATGGCACGGCAAAGGCAACATCAACCCGCGCAGCGAACGTATTTGCACTCTATATCAATAGTGATATAATATACCCATGGTGATCAAGCGGGTAACCTTTCACGGAGACTCGCTCGATCGCTTGCGCGACTTCCCCGAAGATGCGCGCCGGGAGGCCGGCCACGAGCTGTACCAAGTCCAGAAGGGTCGCGACCCCAATGACTGGAAGCCGATGCGGACGATCGGTGCAGGCGTTCGTGAGATCAGAATCCGTGACGCATTCGGAGCGTACCGCGTGATCTATATTGCGACCCTCGCCGACGCAATTCATGTGCTCCACGCGTTCCAGAAGAAGACACAAAAAACCACCCGATTCGATTTGGCGCTTGCAGCGGCACGACTGCGGCAGTTGAAGCGAGGATTGGAATGACGAAGACTCGAACCTTCGCCAACGTGTGGGATGCCCTCGAGGATAGTCCCGAAGACGCGGCAACGATGACGATGCGATCGAACGTCATGATTGCGATCAAGGCCAAGGTGCTCAGCTGGAACACGACGCAGGCTCGGGCCGCACGCCGGCTCGGCATTACCCAGCCTCGCCTCAATGACCTGTTGCATGGGAAGATCAACAAGTTCTCCCTCGACACTCTGATGGCCTTGGCGTTGCGCGCTGGCCTCAAGGTGAAGATCGACGTTCGGTCGGCCGCCTGACGCCGCCGAGCCGCACCGTCGGTTCGCCATGCATGCGGGGGCTTGCATGGCCGGCGCGGCGGGGGCACCGCCCGGCCGGCGGGAATACGGCACCTCTGTATGAGGCGGGGCGCCCTGCCCTTTTCCGCCGGCTTGTGTCATCATTTCCCGGTTGCCGAGTTCCGGTGGCGAGCCCGACCCCTCCTCTGGCAATGCGTCGTCCGATAGGGCGCGCCGCCCTTCGTCCTCTCGTCCTGCCTGGACCGACATGCGCATCCCCCTCAACAAGAGCACCATCGGCGAAGAGGAGAAGAACGCGGTGAAGGCCGTGCTCGATTCCGATCGGCTCACCATGGGCGACCGCTGCCGGGCCTTCGAGCAGGAATTCGCAGCCTTCATCGGGGTCGAGCACGCGGTGATGGTCAATTCCGGATCCTCGGCCAATCTGATCGCGCTGTTCGCCATGGCCGACACGCTTCTTCCCGACGCCGGCGCGCTGCCGCGTCGCATCCCGCCCGGCTCCGAGGTGATCGTTCCGGCGCTGACCTGGTCGACGACGGTGTGGCCGGTGCTGCAGGTCGGTGCCAAACCGGTCTTCGTCGACTGCGATCCGCGCACGCTGCAGATGACGCCGCAGGCGGTGGAGGCGGCACTGACCCCCGACACGTCGGCCATCGTTGTCGTCCACGTCCTGGGCGGCGCCGTCGATATCGGCGCCATCGAGGCGATCGCACGGCGAAGAAGGCTGTGGCTGTTCGAGGATACCTGCGAGTCGCTGGGGGTCGACTGGGACGGGAGGAAGGTCGGCAGCTTCGGCCAACTCGCGAGTTTCAGCTTCTATTTCTCCCATCACATCACCACCATCGAAGGCGGCATGGTGGTGACGAGCGACGCGCGGCTGGCCGACCTGTTGCGGGCACTGCGCTCCCACGGCTGGGTGCGCGACATGCGCGCGGGGACCGAGATTGCGGCGGATTATCCGCACATCGACCCGCGCTTTCTGTTTCTCACCACCGGATTCAACGTGAGGACGACCGAGATCAATGCGGCCATCGGGCTCGAGCAATTGAAGAAGCTTCCTGCCTTCAACGACAGCCGGCGCGAGATCGCCGGCCGGCTCGATGCGGGCCTGGCGGCGCTCGATCAGGCCGGCGAGCTCACCCTCATCCGCCACGATCCGCGTGTGCGCACGGCACCGTTCGGATACAGCGTGCTGTGCCGCTCGCGCGCGGCGCGGGATGGGCTGCGCGACCACCTGGAGGCGGCAGGGATCGAGACCAGGCCGGTGATCTGCGGAAATCTGGTGCGCCAGCCGGCGCTCGCCCGCCATCCCTGCCGGGTGAGCGGCGACCTCGCCGGCGCCGACCGGGTGATGGATTGCGGCCTCTATTGGGGCACCCACCCCTTCATGAGCGAGGACGAGGTGCGCTACATCGTCGCTGCGGTCACGGGCTATTTCGAGTCCAACGCGCGCGCGCGGCGGCTGCGGCACGGGTGAGCACAGCCGGCCGCCGACCTTTCGACGGACAGACATCGGGCGGGGCGACGACGCGGCGACGACGCGGCGATCGTAGACAGCCGGTCGGCGGGATGGTCTATTTTTGCCAAAACAAAGCCGCGATGAGGAGGAGCCCCATGAAGATGTTGCGATTGACGGCGGCTGCGGCGATATCGGCGCTCTTGGCAGGCCCGCTCGAGGCCCAGACCATCAGCATCGGCACCAGCCCGCTCGGCTCCCTCAACCACTCGCTGGGAAATGCCCTCGGCAAGGTCATGACCGAGCAGGCGGGCTTGCGCGTGCGCGTGGTACCGTTCGGGGGCGGCCAGCAGTTCCTGCCGCTGATCCACAAGAAGGAGCTCGAGCTCGCGATACCGAGCGCGACCGACGTGCTGTTCGCCTATCAGGGCAAGGAAGACTTCGCCGCGAGTGCGAGCCCGATGCTGCGCGTCATCGGGACCGTGTTTCCGTATTACATAGGCTGGTTCGTCAACAAGGACGCACCCTACAAGGTATTGACCGATCTCAAGGGGAAGAAGGTGCCGGTCGGCTTCACGGCAAACTCTGCACAACGGCGCGTCTTTCTCGCGGGGCTCGCCGCCGAGGGGCTGAAGGAGACCGATTTCGAGGGGGTGGCCGTGCCTCACGTCGTGCGGGCCGCCGACGACTTCATGCAGGGCAAGGTCGAAGCGACCACCTTCGCCATCGGCGGCGGCAAGGTGGCGGAGGCCAGCACCAAGGTCGGAGGCGTGCGCTTCCTCAATGTGCCCAACACGGCGGAGGCCAACAAGGGGCTGCAGCAGGTCATGCCGACTTCCTACGTCTCTCTGCTGCAGCCGGCGCCGGAATTCGCCGGCATCCTCGAACCGACCAACGTGATCTTCGAGGACTACCTGGTCGTCACCGGCGCCCACCTCGCGGACGACGACGTCTACAAGATCGCCAAGGTGCTGTACGAGGAGCAGGACAAGCTCACGGCCATCGCCAAGACCTATGCCCGCTACGACAAGGCGAAGCTCGGTCGCGAGCACGGGATCCCGTTCCATCCGGGCGCGATCAAGCTCTATCGTGAAAAGGGGATCTGGCCGGCGAAGTCGTAGTCGCCTTTCCGTCCGGGGGGTGCATGACCGACGCGACCGAGCAGCGCGACCCGGGCTGGGCCGGCCCGGTCGTGAGCGGGCTCGCCATCGTCCTGACGTTCGCCGCCTGCAGCTGGGGCGCCGACCTCCATCGGACGCTCGGGCTGCTGCTCATCGACGAGCAGTTCAACGCCTTCATGCTCGCGGTGGCGCTCGCAATGGTGTTCCTGACCGCGCGGGCGACAAAAGGCGGGAGCGCAGCCCCGCCATGGTACGACGTGATCGCGGCGGCGGTCGGATTTGTGGCCGCGCTCTACGTCGCCTACGACTATCGCGCGCTGTCGGATGCCATCGCGCAGCGCCCGCTGCACGGCGTCGTGGTCGGCGGCGTCCTGCTGCTGCTGGTGCTCGAGGGCCTGCGCCGGGTCGCCGGCAGCGTGCTGACCATCGTCCTGCTCGTCTTCATCGCCTACGGCTTCTTCGGTCACCTCGTTCCCGGCGACTTCCAGGGCCGCCGCGTGAGCCCCGAAGGCCTCCTGCTCTATCTTTCCCTCGACGTGAACGGCGTCTTCGGCTCGGTGTTCGGCATCGCCGCCACGGTGGTCGTGACCTTCCTGTTCTTCGGCGCGCTGCTGAACCGGTCGGGTGGCGCGGACTTCTTCAACGACATCGCGATCGCTTCCTTCGGCAGGTCGCGCGGCGGGTCGGCCAAGATCGCAGTGGTTTCATCCCTGTTGTTCGGCACCATCTCCGGCAATGCGGTCGCCAATGTCGTGGTGGGCGGCATCGTCACCATCCCGATGATGAAGAAGGCTGGCTACAAGCCGCACGACGCCGCGGCGATCGAGGCGGTCGCATCGACCGGCGGACAACTGATGCCGCCGGTCATGGGCGCCGCCGCCTTCATCATGGCGGAGCTGCTCGGCATCCCGTACAGCCAGATCGCGCTCGCGGCCACCATCCCCGCGATCCTCTACTACGTGGCGCTCTACATCCAATCCGACCTCGAGGCCGGCAAGAACGGAATCCAGGCGGTCCCCGAATCCGAGATCCCGTCGTTCCGCAAGGTGCTGGCCGAGGGATGGCATTTCCTGGTGCCGCTTGCCGTCATCATCCTGGGGCTGTTCTGGCTCAACCAGACCCCGGAGATGGCGGCGCTCTATTCATCGCTCGTGCTCGTCGTCTGCACCTTCGCGCGGCGCTACCGCGGGAAGCGGATGCGGCTGACCGACGTCTACCAGGCGATGATCGAGACCGGCCGCGCCTCGCTCGACCTGCTGATGATCGCGGCCGCCGCCGGCTTCATCATCGGCATTCTCAACGTCACGGGGTTGAGCTTCGCGCTCACGATCGCGCTCGTCCACCTCGGCAGCGGCAATGCGGCGATCATGCTGCTGCTGGCGGCGGCGATCGCCATCATCCTGGGCATGGGAATGCCCACGGTCGGCGTCTACGTGCTGCTCGCCGCATTGGTCGCACCGGCCCTCACCGAGATCGGGATCCCGCCGCTGGCAGCGCACCTCTTCGTGCTCTATTTCGGCATGATGTCGATGACCACGCCGCCGGTCGCGGTCGCGGCCTATGCGGCGGCCAGCATCATCCAGGCCGATTTCATGCGCACCGGGCTCGCCGGGGTGCGCTTCGGGTGGTCCGCCTATATCGTGCCGTTCCTGTTCGTGTGGTCGCCGACGCTGCTCATGCAGGGTTCGGCAGTGGACGTTACACTGGCGTTCCTCACCGCCGCCGCCGGGATCTATCTGGTCTCGATCGGCGTCGTCGGCTACATGGTCCGGCCGATCGGTCCGCTGCGGCGCATCGCCTTCGCTGTCGCGGGCCTCGCGATGATGATCCCCGCGCGCGCTTTCGAGGGCGCCATCTGGACGGACGTGGGCGGTTTCGTCGTCGGCGCCGCTCTCCTCGCGTGGGAAGTGGGCGCGGCGGGGCGCGCCCGGGAGGCGAAGCGATGACCGGGCGCCGGACCGGTGTTTACAGGTTGGCGACGTATCGCAGCTGGTGCCGTTCCGTTCGGCTGCCACTTTCGCGGAGCCGTTGTGCGGCGAATACCCAGCCTAATCACCGCATAAAATGCGGAGAATGTTCTTGCCGGTGCAGCGAACAAGGGACATATCTCCGCAAAAGGTGCGGAGAATGGCCGAATAAAGCCACCAATTGCCGGACTGGCCCAAGTTTCGCTGGGAGGAAAAGAGCTTAGCCGCTCAGGTCGCTGCTGTTCGCCATCGGCAGGGTCGGCTTATCGGGCGCATGGAGGGTTTGGGCTCCCCTCTGCGCAGCGAGGCCGTGCTGCAGACCCTCACCGAGGACGTGACCAAGTCCAGCGAGATCGAGGGTGCGATCCTCGACAAGGATCAAGTGCGCTCCTCGCTTGCACGCCACCTTGGCATGGACATTGGTGCCCTCACCCCGGCCGATCGCGACGTCGAAGGCGTCGTGGAAATGATGCTCGATGCCACACAACAATACGAGAAGCCGCTGACGAAGGAGCGTCTGCTCGGCTGGCATGCGGCACTGTTCCCAACCGGACGCAGCGGCATGAGCCGCATCATGGTTGGCGCATGGCGTGACGACAGATCGGGACCCATGCAAGTCGTCTCGGGACCGATAGGCCGGGAGCGCGTCCACTACCAAGCGCCGGCCGCGCCGCGTCTCGACAAGGAGATGGAGGCGTTTCTCGATTGGTTCAACGCCGAGGCATCGATCGACCCTGTGCTCAAAGCCGGGATTGCGCATCTGTGGTTCGTGACCATTCATCCCTTCGATGACGGCAACGGCAGGATCGCGCGCGCAATCGCCGACATGGCATTGGCTCGTTCCGAGCAAAGCCCGCAGCGCTTCTACAGCATGTCGGCACAAATCCGCCAGGAGCGGAACGTCTACTACGAGATGCTCGAAGCAACGCAGAAAGCCGATCTCGACATCACGTCCTGGCTCCAATGGTTCCTTGGTTGCCTCGATCGCGCTTTCGACGAAGCGGAGAGCGTGCTTGCCAACGTGCTCAGAAAAGCACGCTTCTGGGAAAAGCACGGCAGCGCTTCGATCAACGACCGCCAGCGCGACATGATCAACCGGTTGCTCAACGGCTTCGAAGGAAACCTCACGTCGTCAAAATGGGCAACGATTGAGAAGTGCTCCCAAGATACGGCGCTGCGCGACATCGACGATCTCATGGAACGGGGAATTCTCGTCAAAGAGGAAGCCGGCGGCCGCAGCACCAAGTATTCTTTGGCTGAAATATGACCATCGCTTGCTAATAAAGCACGCTCGGGAGCCAGAGCGCGAGTGCCGGCATGACGATCAGGATCCCGACGAGCGCGAAGTCGGCGGCGAGGAACGGCAGCGTGCTCATGTAGATTCGCATCACCGGAATTTCCGGATGCTGCGCCTGGATGACGAACACGGTCATGCCGGTCGGCGGGCTGACCAGGCCGATCGTGCACATCACCGTGACGAAGACGCCGAACCAGATGCCGTCGAAGCCGATGCCGTTCACCAGCGGCAGGGTGATCGGAACCGTGATCAGGATGGTGCTGACCTCGTCCAGGAAGGTGCCGAGGAGGACGTAGAGCGCGATGACCGCCGCCAGGATCCAGAAAGGCGACAGGCCGACGTCCTGCACCCAGCGCGCCAGCTCGTTCGGGAACTGCGTCAACACGATGAAGCGGGCGAAGATGAAGGCGCCGACCGCAATGAAGAAGATGGCGGCAGTCGTATAGACCGTCTCGAGCAGGGCGTCGGCAAGTCCTCGCCAACCCAGCGCGCGGGTGCCGAAGGCGATCAGGATGGCGACGAATGCCGCCACCGCGGCGGCTTCGGTGGGCGAGAACCAGCCGAGATAGATGCCAACCACCGCGAAGAAGAAAAGCACGCCGAGCTTCCACATCCCGAGCGAGGCGCGCAGCCTCGCGGCGAGCGGCATCGCCGCCACCTTGGGGATCCACGCCGGCCGCACGCGGGCGACCACGAGCACGACCACGACGTAGAGCGCCGCCAGCACGAGGCCCGGAATCATCGCCGCGGCGTAGAGCTTGGGCAGGGATTGCTCCGCGGCGATGGCGTAGATCGCGAGCAGCACCGACGGCGGGATGAGGACGTCGAGCGTTCCCGCCGAGGCGACGGCGCCGGCGGCGAATGCGGGCTCGTAGCCGTGGCGGCGCATCTCCGGGATCGCCACCTTCGAGAACGTGGCGGCAGTCGCGATCGACGAGCCGCAGATCGCACCGAACAGCGCGCAGGAGCCGATGGTCGCATTCGCCAATGCGCCGCGCAGTCCGGAAAAGACGGCATTCGACGCCTGGAACAGCTCGGTCGCCATGTTGGCGCGCGAGGCGACCGCGCCCATCAGGATGAAGAGCGGGATGACCGAGAGCGAATAGGCGCTCGCGAGCTGATAGGGCACCAAGCCGATCATCCGCAATGCCGGCGCCCAGCCGTCGAGTGCTGCGTAGCCCAGCAGCCCGGCGGTGGCGAGCGCGACCGCGATCGGGACGCGGAGAAAGATCAGCAGCAGCAACAGCGCAACGCCGAGCAGGCCGAGCACGCCGGCGCTCATGGCCGGCCGTTCCCGCGCCAGGCCATCGCGAGCGCGGCCACCAGCGCGCCGACGACGCCGAGGAGCAGCGCGATCCAATGCAGGATGCGCGGCAGCGCGAGATCGGCGGTGACGTCGCTGAATGCGATCGAGTCGCCGGCGGCGCGCCAGCCTTGCCACGCCATGACGGCGAGGATCGCGACGGCGAGCGCGGACGCGATGCGCTTGAGCGCCGGAACCCGTCGCGGAGCAACGTCGTCGACGACGTTGACCACGATGTTCTCGTCGCGCAGGAACACAGCCGGGAGCGCGATGAAAAAGGTATAGGCCAGCAGCAGCTCGATCAGCTCGTAGGTGCCGCGTATCGGGAGGTTGAGCACGGCGCGCAGGACGACATCCGTGACCGTGAGCAACATCATTGCGGCGAGGCAGACGGCGGCAATCCCGCCGCAGACCCTCGAGGGCACCGCACGCCAGCGTTCCACGGCTTCTCCGGGCGCTCAGGGGGGATGCGCGGCCGGCAGGGGTGGTCCTGCGGCCGCGTCGTGTCGCCGCACGCTTCTACTCCCAGAAATTCTTGGAGGTCTTGGCATGCTTGTCGGAGAGCGACGTCATCAGCGCGTGGACGGGACGCGCCGGCATGCCCTTGCCTTCTAGCTCCTTGAGCTTTGCCTCGGCAACCTGGGCGCCGATCTTGCGGAACTTGGCGTTCTCCTCCGCGGAAAGCTTGATTGCCTCCCCGCCTCCGTCCATCAGCGCTTTCTTGCCGACGACGTCGAGCGCATCCCACGCCCGGCCGACCTCCTGCTCGACGCCGGTCATCGATTTCACCACCAGCTCCTTGAGGTCTGGCGGCAGCTTGCCCCAATAGTCCTCGTTCATCACCACTCCGAAGCTCGACACGTACGAATACATCTCGGTCGAATGCTTCAGGAGACCGCCCATCTTGAACGCGATGCCGGCGCCACCGTAGTCGATGAAGGTTCCGTCGAGCGTTCCCTTCTGCAGCTGCTCGACCTGCTCGGTCGCCAGCACACCGACCGGCGTGCCGCCGAGCGCGGCCACGAAGTCGCGGATCGTGGGCGAGGCGTAGCGGATGCGCAGCCCCTTCATGTCGTCGGTGGTGCGGATGGGCTTTTTCGTGGTGTGCACGATGCCGGGCTGGTGGGTGAGCAGCAGCAGCACCTTCACGCCGCGGTGCTCGGCATCGAGATACTTCGCGCGCAGCTCCGCATCATTGAGGGTCTTGGTGCCGATCTCGGCGCTGCCGACCAGGTAGGGCAGCTGGACGAGCTCTGTCAGGGGGAAGCGGCCCGGGGTGGCACCGTGCAGGAACCAGGAGACATCCGATTGCCCGGTGCGCGCGAAATCGTAGTGCTGCTGCATCGGGCCCATCTGCGCCCCCGGGAAGCGCTTGACGGTGAGGCGGCCGCCGGAATCCCTGGCCAGATTGTCCGACCATTTGATCAGCCACTGCGACATCGCATGATGGTCGCCCACGAAATAGGCGAGCTTCATCTCGAATTTCTGCTGCGCCCACACCGCCGGCGCGGCTACCACGCCCGAAACCGTGGCCAGCACGGACGCGCCGAACCGACGCCGATTCATCTGCATTGTCCTCTCCCTGCAATTTCGGGTCTTGTCGCCGATACGCGAACCCGTGTCCGCTGCTAGAGTGCCAAAGCCGGCCCGATCCGGCAATGGCACCGTTAGTGATGCGTCCGACTCGGCGCGCCGTCGCAGGAAGGGATGATCGCATGAACAAGCGGTTCGACAACCGGTGGAGCCGGCCGATCGTGGCCGGACGTGCGGGCCTTTCGGTTCGGCGGATCGGCGTCCATCTCGGCGCCGAGATCGGCGGCGTCGATCTGCGCCGTCCGCTCTCGGAGGAGGCGTTCGCGGTGATCGAGAACGCCCTGGTCGAGAACGAGCTGATCATCTTCCGCAATCAGGACATCAGCTCCGAGAATTTGATGGACTTCGGCCGCAGGTTCGGCGAATTGACCGTCCATCCGTTCTCGCCCCAACGACGCGCAGGCGCCGCAGCTCATCAAGTTCAGGAACGACGAGACCAATCCCCCGTTCGGAACCGACGTCTGGCATTCGGACGAAACCTTCCGGGCCGAGCCGCCGATGGCTACGGTGCTGTGCGCCAAGGAGGTGCCGGCGCTCGGCGGCGACACCATGTTCGCGAGCATGTCGGCGGCGTTCGACGGGCTGAGCGAGCGCATGCAGCAGCTCATATGCGGACTCGAGGCCATTCACGATCTCAAGCCGTTTCGGGCGCTGTTCGGCGAGGGCGAGGAGGACCGCAGGAAGCTCCAGCATTTCGAACGGCTCTATCCGCCGCAGGTCCACCCGGTGGTACGCGTCCACCCGGTGTCGGGCCGCAAGGTGCTGTTCGTCAATCCGCAGTTCACGATCGCGATCAAGGATATGGACGAGCGCGAGAGTCGCATGCTGCTCGATACCTTGTTCCAGCAGGCGCTGATTCCCGAATACCAGTTCCGCCACCGCTGGGAGCCGCACACCATCGCGATGTGGGACAACCGCTCGACCCAGCACTATGCGGTCAACGACTACTACCCGCAGCGGCGCTACATGGAGCGCGTCACCATTCGCGGCGGACCCGTCATCGGCGTCGAGCGCGCCGACCCGGAGAGCGTGCGCAAGGCCAAGATCCTGGTGCCGGCCGACGTCGACCGCCACGGCGGCCATACGCCGCACGCCTTGCCGGCACGGGAGAAGAGCGATCGCGCGTCCTGACCGGCATGCGGCGATCATGCACGCCGCAATCCTCGATGGCGCGGCGTGGCCTACTCGATCACGCGTCGGCACGGATTTATCGGAACAGTCTTTCGTCCCACCATACCGGTTCGGGCAGGCTCGTTTCGATGTCGCCTGCCTCGACATGCGCGGGATTGATGACGATGTTGCGCTCGATGCGCGCGACGTAGCTCGGCACGATCAGGATCGCCGAGCGCCGCTCCATCACCCATCGCGCGCCGAATTGCCGTGAAGCTTCCGCTTCGTGCGCGTCCCATCCAGGCAAGTGATCCTCGGAGATCACTTCGTAGCTCGTCCCCTTCGGAACGGTGATGACGACGTAATGCTGGCCCCCCGGTATCTCTCCCGAGCCGCGTGCCAGTTTCTCCAGCACCGCTGTCGAGTAGTGCTCGCTCGCATAGACGACCGGGGAATCGGCATCGTTCCAACGGCCGGGGACGAGTACCGAGCCCCGTGAATCGTAAATCGGGAATTCCCCCCGCGGATCACCGATACGGTAGCAGACCAGCGTCCGATCGAGTCGCTGCGGTATCGACCGCCCGATCAAACGGCCGTTCCATACTTGAGTCCTCCGAGGATACTCTCGACGGCTCGAGCGCCAGGATCAGATTCGATAACGGCCTCACGCGGGATGCGATTGCGAAGCAACGGGTGCGGCCGTCCGAGAAAGCGGCGCGCCGCATCCTCCGACTTCCAAACTTCCACTGCGTATGCCCACAAACGGGCCAGCCGCGCGAGGCGATCGCTCTCATCGCGGCTCAAGCGTCCCATCCCGCGTCGCCGGCGCGCCAATGTTGCCTTGGCAACGATTCGATATCGAAATCCGGTATCGTCGGGCGCGACCAGGTTACAGAGGCGATCGACCGCCCCCACCGACAAGCCTTTACCAACTTCGTTGGCGAGGTCGATCGTGTCGAGCTGCCTGCCGCCCCTGGCCTTGACGCCGAGCAGAGCTGCCCAGGACCGCGCCTCGATCAGTCCCATGGTGGACGTCCTTCCCGGGTTCGTTTGATATCCTATTTAGTCTCAATTGAGGCGTGACGCAACAGGATGCCTGGAGGCTCAGGCCCACGTCAGTTGATGGACAGGCCGAGGGCGCGGACCATCCTGCCCCAGTGCTCGATCTCGCCGTTGAAGAAGCGCGTGGTCTCGGACGGGTTGCCGTACATCGGCTCGAGGCCGAACCGCGTGAGCCGCTCCTTCACGGCGGCCTCCCCGAGAATGTCGTTGATTGTGACGTTGAGCTTGTCGAGAATTGGGCCTGCGGTCTTCGACGGAACGAAGAACCCGACCCACGACGCGGCGTAAAAATCGGGGAACCCGCTTTCGGCATAGGTGGGAACGGACGGAACCACCGCCTGCCGCCTGGCACTGGCGATCCCCAATCCCCTGAGCGCACCCGAGTTGATGTGCGGGATGAGCGGCGACACCGTCGCCGCCAGCGTGCCGAGATGATTGCCGAGCACGGCGGTCACCGCAGGTGCGCCGCCCGGAAACGGAACATGCACCGTCTCCACCTTCGCCAGGTTCCTGAACAGGTATTCGGCCGCAATGTAGGACCCGCTCCCGACCCCGGCGCTGCCATACTCTATGCTCTTGCTTCTCCCCGCCTGCACGAGCTCGGCGAGGGTCCTCGCCGGACTGCCCGGATGCACGACGATCGTCTCGGGGGCGGAGCCGACGATCGCAACCGGGCTGATGTCCTCGGTCGCATATCCCATGCTCTTGTAGAGCGTACCGTTGATCGCCATCGAGGTGGTCGACACCAGGATGGTATGGCCGTCGGGTGCCGACTGGGCAACGGTCCTGGCGCCGAGATTACCGCCGGCGCCGCCCTTGTTCTCGACCACGACCCGCTGTCCGAGGCGCTCGCCGAGCCGGTCGCCGATGGTGCGTGCGACCCCGTCGGCGAAGCCGCCGGCGGCGGCCGCCACCACGATCGTGATCGCCTGCGAAGGATACTGCTGCTGCGCCGCCGACGGTGGCGCGACCAAGACGCACGACATCAGCAGCGCACAGCCGCCGGCGGGCGGCCACCAATGTGCAAGACGCATCATCCTCGCTCTCCTGTGCTCGCGACGGGTCGCCCGCTCTCGCCCATGGCGCTCAAAGTCCTGTTCCGGCAAGCTAGCGCGTATTCCGTTCGAATTGAACCAGACTTCCCCGTCGTCATCGCCGCACCCTGCGTCGGCGGCGGTGGCTGTTCGGCGGAGCTGCCCGATCATCGGGATCGTTGGAGCGGCTACGCCTGCCGCGGGGGGCCGACGGTGACGGCTCTGTAACCAATCCTAAATCGTTCTGAAATGACCTGAGCATTGTGATCGGCAGCACGCCGGCTCGATATTTCCGGTGACACCTTCGAGCCGCAAACGCTGGCCGATCGGTCCCAAAGGCTGATGCAAGTGGCCGGCTCACTGGAGGGTGTGCCATGAAGACGCTGATCACCACGTCAAGACAGCCCAAGAATGCCGGTGGAACCGTCAAATTGGCAGTCGTGGCGCTTGCGAGTGCGGCACTCGGCGCGTTAGCGGTCGAGGCCGTCAATGCCAATGTCACCTCGCAGGTCCAGGTCACCAGCCCAGCCGCCATCGCCGAAAGAGCTCGGCCCAAGGCCTATGCCGACTGGGAAGCGGCAAGGAACCAATCTTTTGGAAGCCGCATGCTGACTACCGGGTCGTTTCCGCGGCCGCATACCAGCGTGTCCGCGTTCAGAGGCATGGACAAGATGCAGATCTGGGATGACGGATCACCAGAATAGTGAATTGGCTGGCACTGTTCGTCAGTAGCCCTGATCAGCCTTGTGCCGCAGGCTCGAAATAAGAATGCGTAACAATCGAATCATCGGCGCTAACTTCTTAAATCGATCTTGCGCGTTCGAAGCCCGTCTTGAAGCAATGTTGCTCGGGGTCCCCCCTCAAAATTCTTTTTCAACAGCATCGACAACGAGCCGACATCGCTGCATCGCAGCAAGCCAAGTTACCACCTCGTTGGCATACCGGCAGGCAGGGAAAGCTAAGAGCGATCCGCCTTGGCGGCCTTGAGATTGGTGATGCGATCATTCAAACTGTTGACCCGGATAGCACCCGTTGGTGGCGGCCTATCAGACGATGGATTCAAGACTGATCGCCTGGGGCCGGGACATCACCGCCGGTGCAATAGCCTCAATTGTCAACTTGCCGGTCTGTGTTGCTTCAGGTGTTTTGGCTTTTGCGCCGCTGGGGCCAAACTACGCCGCGATGGGAGCCGCCGCCGGGCTTTGCGGGGCGATTGTCGCGGGCGCTGTCTCGGCGCTCGTTGCCACCTCTTCATTCATCACCACATCCCCCGCGTCAGTGAATCCTTGCTGCTTCGCGAATCCAGATGCCGGCAGACGATTGATTTCCAGATCTGTAGATGCGCGGCCGCCGACGCCGCTTCGTCTTCCTCACCGGGATCGATCCGGTCAAGCTCGGCCTCGTCCCCAGCTTGAACCGGCCGGTCGGCAACGTCACGGGCATGAGCTTCCTGAACGCAGCAATCGAGGCGAAGCGGCTCGGATTGCTGCACGATCTGGTTCCGCAAGCGAGCTTGATCGCTGTGCTCAGAAACCCGAACCGTCCGGATGCCGCCGACCAATTGCGAGACGTGCAGGAGGCGGCACGCACGCTCGGCAAACAAATCCTAGTTCTTGATGCTAACACCGACAGTGCAATCGAAACCGGATTTGCTACCCTCGTCCAGCAACGGGCCGACGCACTGAGCGTCGCGGCCGATCCATTCTTTGCCAATCAGCGTGAACAGATCATCGCCCTCGCGGCCCGCCATGCGCTGCCCGCGATGTACGGATTGCGTGAATTTCCCGCGTCCGGGGGCCTGATCAGCTACTCCGCCAGTCTCACGGATGCGTACCGTCAGGTCGGCGTCTACGCCGGCCGCATTCTCAAGGGCGCGAAGCCCGTCGAGCTGCCGATCATGTTGCCGACTAAGTTCGAATTCGTAATCAACCTCAAGACAGCAAAGGCGCTTGGACTCAACATTCCGCCGGGCGTGCTTGCCATTGCCGACGAGGTGATCGAATAGTGGTGCTGTTTGCTGCGGTGCATATGTCGCTTCCTGACGACTCGGCCATTCACGGCGATGCACCATCACGGCCGCACTTGGGTGTAAACCGGACCAATCGCAAGCATCTTCGCTGCCAGTTCGATATGCTGCCGTGTGCTCTTGGCTCGTGGCAGCTGATGCAATCCAATGAATTGATGTGCCGCGATGTCACTGCCTCACTCGAATTTGGCCCGGATACCAGGGGGCGGTGAGAATCCCAAATCGCCGCGTGCGATTACCGCCTCACGCCCGCCATGGCATTCGAGCTGTTCGGCCTGCCGTTTCTTCGCGCGCGCATCGACCTCTTCGGGCGAGAGCAGCGCCCGCAATTTCGCTTCGCATTCCGTCAAGATTTCCGCGTAGCGGCGATCGGCGGAAAGGTCTCGCGCCTCTTCGGGATCGCGCCCGAGATCGAACAACTGAGGCCGATATTTTACGTAATGGACATACTTGAAATGGCCGCTCCGGATCGCGAAGGCGCCGGTGGTCGACCCCATCCCGTGATACTCGCACAGAACCGTGCGCATCGGGTTCTCGCCATTTGCGAGCCGCACAATCGAAACGCCAGGGTGATCCGGATCGATCATTTCGGCGCCATCTTCGCCGACACAGTCGATGATGAACGGGTAGACATCGACAAGGTTGGCAACCGTATCGGTCATGTGCCCTTGCGGTATGCCGTCCCCCACGACGATCAGCGGCACGCCCGCCGTCTCTTCATAGAGCGTCGATTTGCCCCACAGTCCGCGCTTCCCCACCGCGTCGCCGTGGTCGCTGGTGTAGACAATGCGGGTCTTGGCGGCCAAGCCCACGGATGCCAGCGCATCGAGCACCTTGCCGGCCTGCTCGTCCATGAAGCTGCAAAGCCCATGATAGCCGGCGACGGCCCGGCGAACATCGGCCGGTGTCTCGAAATAGTCGTCGAAGTTGAAGGCTCTCGCGTAATCGCACACGAACGGGTGCTCCGGCGCTCGTGACGCCCATAGAACAGCGGCATCGGAAGCTGCGGGTCGTCGAAGTACCGGTAGAAGTGCTCAGGCGGCGCCGTTAGCGGATAATGCGGGGCGACGAACGACACGAATAAAACCCATGGCTTGTCGCGATATTTCCCCGCCTCATCGCGCAGCCAAATTTGCGCTCGTGCTGCGATCTCGCGATCATATTGGGTGTAGGGCGACTTGCCGGGACCGGCCATACGCGCCATCTTGTACGCGGCACCACGGACCGGCAGATCGTCACGGATCAGGCCCAGGAGATCGCCCTTGCCCTCGACAACCTGCATGGGCACGATCGATTTGGAAAATCCGCAGTCGTCATCATCCGAACGGAAATGAAGCTTGCCGATCGAGACAACATGGTGGCCCGCGTCGCGGAGCCGGTGGTGCCAGCTGGGGATCGAGCCGTCGTAGGGGTCAGCGTTGTCCCAGAAGCCGATCTGGTGGATGTACTTACCGGTCGCAAACGAGGCCCTCGCCGGAATGCAGACAGGAGACGGTGTCCAACATGAGGTGAAGCGGGTACCGCGCGCTGCGAGGCGGTCGAGGTTAGGCGTGTGCACGACCGGGTGGCCATAGCAGCCCAGCATCTCGCGGCTGTGCTGGTCCGACATGATGATCAGCAGGTTCTTGGCTTGCATTCGGCTCCATTTCCACATTGCCGACGACCGGCGGCGCGGCCGGGCCAACGGGACTTGACAGGATACTCTATAGTTTTTACTGTATAGTATCTACTCTATAGTAACTGGCCCCTGCGGGCGCCGACAAGAGCACCGCCAAGGCAAAAATCGTGAATGTCGAATTCCGCGGGCGGTCACCGTACCGTCTGTCGAGAAACGTCGCGATAGGAGGGCTGCCATGTTGCGAATTCTCACAATCGGACTTTGTCTGCTGTTCGGCCCTGCAACCGCGTCCGCGCAGGATTGGCCGCAACGGCCGGTTCGTCTGGTCGTTCCGTATCCTGCAGGGGGTGGCACGGACATAGTTGCGCGCGTGTTGGCACAAAAGCTCGGCGATGCATTCGGGCAACGGTTCGTCGTGGAGAACAAGACAGGCGCGAGCGGCATGATCGGCGCCCAGACGGTCGCGAAGGGCGAGACCGACGGCTACACGTTTCTCGTCGCCTCACCTGCCGAGATCGCGCTCAACCAGAACCTCTTCCAGGATATGGCCTATGATCCGCTGAAGGATCTGACCCCTGTTACCTTGTTGGCCTGGACGCCGCTCGTCCTTGCGGCGCACCCGGCTTTCGCGGCTTCCAATCCCGCGGAGCTGGTCAAGCTCGCGCGCGCCCAGCCGGTCGATTTTTCGTCACCGGGCACCGGCAGCGCCCATCATCTCACCGGGGAGTACGTCAACAAGCTGCAGTCCACACAGTTGGTACATGTTCCGTATCGCGGCGCGGCGCCGGCGGTCTCGGACGTCGTCGGCGGCCAGGTCAAACTCACAATTTCCGGAATGCCGCCCGTTGTGCAATTCCTGCAAGCGGGCAAGCTGAAAGCCATCGCGGTCACGAGCAAGCGGCGTTCGCCGATATTCCCGAACATCCCGGCGATGGCTGAGACGGCGGGGTTCGAGGACGTTGACTTCACCAATTGGTTCGGCCTGCTGGCGCGCACTGGCACGCCGCAACCCATTCTGGACAAGCTGGCGAAGGCCGCGGTCGCGGCTTTGAAGGATCCTCAGATGCGCGACATACTGATGACCCAGGCGGCCGAGCCCGTCGGCAACAGTCCCGCCGAGTTCCGCGATTTCATCCGTGCAGAATCAGTGAAATATGCCAAGATCGTCGAATTCACCGGCATCAAGGTGAAATGACTGACTGGACGTACCGAACGGACATTTAAATGATCGAAGTTATCCGGGCGCGTCTTGCCGACGCCCAGTCTGCGCAAGGACCAAAGTATCAGACGCTCCGTGCTGCCATCGTCGGCGCCATCTCCAGTGGAGATTGGACGCCCGGGGAACGGCTGCCGACCGAGGCGGAACTTGCGCAGATGCTGCCCTACAGTCTCGGGACCATCCAGAAGGCCTACGGCGAGTTGGTCAAGAGCGGATTGGTCGTGCGCGCGCGCGGACGTGGCAGCTTCGTCGCGCCCGTCCACCGACAGATGGCCGAGCCGTGGCATTGCCGCTTCCTCGCGGACAACGGCACAATCCTGCCGATCTACCCGCGGCTGCTCGGCCACGAGGTTGCCGGCAAGGATACCCGCTGGGCGCAGCTTTTCGGCCAAAATGCGAAGATCATCAGAATCGACCGCGCCATCTCGATCAATGGCGAGTTCGAAGTCATCAGTCGGTTCTACGCACCGAATCCAATCGCAAAGCCGCTGCTCCGGCTGCCCCGCGACAAGGTCGAAACGGCCAACTTCAAGGCGATCTTGTTGCGCGAGCTCGGCATGCCGATCTGCCGCATCACCCAAACGATCGCGATGGTCGACAAGCGGATGTGGCGCCGGCTTGCGATCCGATCACGGCCACATCTGGTGCTCGAGGCAACCGCCTACACGGCCGACGGCGAAGTCGCCTACTTCCAGGAAATCTATATTCCGCCCAATCCCAGAAAACTCCTCTTCGACTCCGAGCTGAGATATTGAAGTAACTCGACCGCGGACCAATTCTCTGAAACACGGGGCGCATTCTCAAGGGCGAGAAGCCATCCTACCTGCGGGTCCAGCAGTCCACCAAGGTCGAGCTAGTCATCAATCTCAAGACCGCTAGGACGCTCGGTCTCACCTTCCCGATCACGCCGCTCGGCCGCACCGACGGGGTGATCGAGTAAGTTGGTAGCATTTGTTCACTCGGTCTATTGCACTGCACGAGTTCGGCTCTTGGCACAATTCGACCGTTCGCGGCGCCGCACCATCACAGCCGTAGTTGGGGGTAGATCGGACCAATCGCGGACATTTTCGAAACGACGTGAATGACCCGTCGGTCACGGAG
>CAWIZJ010000015.1:0-81718 GCA_963840535.1 uncultured Alphaproteobacteria bacterium | reverse complement strand
GGCTTGCAGAGACCGTCCTGCACAGTCCAGCCTGGCATCCATTCCAGGTCGGGAATCAACTGTAGCTGCGATAATAGGGTTGCGGCGGCGCGTAGCTAGGGTTCGGTGCCCCCGCAGCCAATGCCTTGGCTCGACCTATTGGCCGATGCTGGCCAGCTCCCGCTGGTAGGCTTCCGACGCCGTCTCGCCGGGCCGTATCTCGTGCGGGACCATGACCCTTGCGATCAGCAGATATCATCTACCTCTGGCGGCGCAAAACCGCGCAATCTCGTCATCCGCCTGCAAGTGACTCTCCACATCATGCGGAAGGTCCGTGGCACCCTTTTTGGCATCAGCCGGGATTCCATGGCGTCAATTCGGCGCGTTAGTCGCTCATCGGTCTCCCAGACTTATTGGGCCAGTGACACTCCGAGATGTGGCTGATTGTGTGCCGGGTCGCCATAGCCCTTCGCCCGTGCGCCGACCTGGCTATCGATGCCGCCATCAGCCATGGCGCGAATGGTCACGCCCAGGGCTTTGACAACCTGATTGAGGTTGCCCAGCGCTTTCAGAGGATGCATGGCCCCGCGGACGGCCTGCAGTTCGCAGCACATGTTGGACTGTACGCCATTTGCGGCACAACCTTTCGAGGTGATGATGATGTGACGAAACCAATTCGGCTCTTGCACGGTACCGCAGACGATTACGTATCCGTGGTTCCTTGCCGGGCTTATGTGGAACGCCTTTCAAAGGCTGGAAGAACATTCGCCTGATTGAGTATCCTGATGCCCATCACGTGTTTGATGCGCCGGTCTTTAAGGAACCCAGGAAGCTTGGACGGCACCGGTGACGTCGGCCTGCCAGCTGTCGGAAATTGACAATGGTGTAGTCCTGAACCAGGAGACCAAGCAGCCGTTCACCTACAGTGATGCTTGCGTGGTGAAGGGGCCCACCATCGCGTACAATGAGGCCGCCAGCAATCAAGCAAGAGCATACGTTCGGACTTTCATGAGGAGGTCTTCGCTTTGAAAGCGACGGACGCTGGCGACAATCCGGCTTTGCGATTGGCGGGGCTGCTGCCAGGTATACCGATGCAATCGCTGTTCATACTGTCAAACCTAGCATGGAAGGGTGAACGTGAAATCGAAGAATAAGATTGCAGTGGCGCTAATGGCGGGCATCGGGCTTGGAGCCTTGGCAATCCAGGCTATTCATGCACAAGCAAAGCCACCAGTATTTTTGATTTTTGATGCAGAGATTAAAGATAGAGCCGCCTATCAGCCGTTCCTGCAAACGGCCGTCAAAGAGGTACAGGCTCACGGCGGAAAGTTCATCATTGCAGGCATAAGACCCGAGATGCTGAGCGGCGACCCGTCGCCCAATATCGTTTCGATAAGCCGGTTTGAAAACAAGGAAGACATAATCCGCTGGTTCAATTCCGATGCGATGAAGCCGGTGCGAGAAGCGCAAGCAAGATATACGGTTACTCGCCTATCCATAGTCGAGGGCACAGCACCCTAGCGGGCAAGATCAACGTTGCGCTGCTCATATGGGCTATAAGAGTGAAGGGATCAACAATCCAAACGGAGGAAGCATATGCCAACGCTCGCAGTCCAACTTACGATTGGCGAGTACGCCAAGTGGCGTCCGGTCTTCGACAAGCACAAGCCGGCGCGCGACAAAGCTGGCCTCACAAACGTACGCGTGTATCGCGACGCGGATAACCCGAACGAGGTCATAGTCTGGGGCGAAACGTCAGACGTTGCGAAGGTACGCGAAGCTTTGGGAGGCCAGGGGGTCAGAAGCGGAATGCAAGAGGCTGGCGTGGTTGGCCCTCCGAGAGTTCACGTGATCACTTGAGAAGCCTACGTGTTTGAGACCGGCCACGCCGAGGTTGCTGCCGATCACGGGCAGGTGACGGAAGACATCGGGGCAGCGTAGTCGCGATTGACGACGTGGGAAGCTGCGTGCGAGCCTGCCCACTCCAATTAACCTTGACGGCCTGTCTCAACGCAGCCGCGGCAGTAACGGAGAACCCTCGGGAAACAAGCCGCGGTTCGGTTCGCACTCAAGGTCATGTTAACAGCCGTGAAACCATGCAAGCTGCCTCGCGTCGACTGTCGCCGACATGCAACAGTATTTTGCTGTGAGTTGATATAATGGTCTGAGACGTTGGGGTTCGGGTGTCCAGGGAAAAATGTACGGCGCTTTTTAGAACCCGCTCAAAACCACGGGGGATTTGCTATGAAGAAGCTCTTGCTTGCGACTTGCGCTGTTGGTGCGCTTGCAGCGGGCTCGGCCAGTGCGGCCGATATTCCGGTGAGGGCCCCGCTTCCGCCGCCGCCTCCGGCGTGCGCGCAATTCGGCGGCTTCTATGTTGGCGGCAATGTCGGCTGGGGCTACGGCGAGCATAAATTTAGAGACCTCGACGGTTTCGGGCCCTTCGGTGATGTCTTCTACCGAACGAGGCGAGTGCGAGCGTGAGCGGCTTCGTCGCCGGCGTCCAGGGCGGCTACAACTGGCAATTCCGCTGCACGGTCTTCGGCATCGAGGCCGATTACAACTTTGCGGACCTCGACCATGATCGCATCTTCACCGGCCCCTTCGCTGGCGCTGCCAAGCTTGCGTTGTCCAGCAGCCTTCAAAGCTTCGGCACGCTCAGGGCGCGCTCGGGCGTCATCGTCGACAACCTCCTGCTGTACGTGACCGGCGGCCTCGCCTTCGCCAACACCGAGCGAAGCGTTGCGCTTACCTTCCCCGGATCCCTCAATTTAACCAAGGCCCCTTCTCGGACGAGAAGACGCGCTGGGGCTGGACCATGGGCTTCGGCGCGGAGTGGGCGTTCGCGCCCAATTGGAGCTGGAAGACCGAGGTGCTCTACGCCCGCTTCGAAAAGGAAGAGAACACATTCACCTGCAGGATCCTCTGCAACCCCGACCGCCCGGTACGCTTCGAGCATGAAAGCTCGGCCTGGGTCACCCGCTTCGGCATCAACTATCGGTTCGGCGGCGGCACGTACGGCGGCGGATGTACGGCGGCGGCGTTACTGATCCGCGCGACACAGAACGCAAAAGAGTTTGGGGCCCCGGCATCGCGCCGGGGCCCTTGCTTTCCCGCTAGCAGGGCTGCTGGTGCAATAGTCACTTGTCGCTCACCATCAGCCCCTAGTCCCAGGGCCCTTTTTACCTGCGGGTGGGTTTTTGCTGGGAGACCCTGGAAAGTGAAAACCCCGCCGGGGAAGGCGGGGTTTTGCACGCAAGTCGGCCCGGGGGGATATCGGGGGATGGGCCGTCGAGCGCGACTTAGAACCGTTAGTCGCTGCGAGGCCCCGGTACGGTTCAACCGTCGAGCGTTTTTTTGCAGAACGAGCGCCGTTGGTTGGCAGTCGATCCTCATGGCCCCCGTCCTAAGGCTGTACCTGATTGATGGTCTTTCGTTGGCCATTTTTCTTGTGTCATTTGACGATACCTAAAAAGCAGGGGGGAGAGATGAAAGAAATTGCAATAGGCGTGTCATGATCGTAATTTTTGCGCCCCAATTTTTTGGGGTCATAGCGCCAAGGTTTCTTTCATTGCCGACGTTTCGGTTCGCTGTGGCGGTTGGACAGGTAATCTGCGTGGTCGTGATGTACTCGGGCTACCTGAAAGGATTATCTGGATCGGCGGCCCAATTCTATTACTGCTCGCCGCCCATAACTTCTGGCTTGGACTTCGGCTTCGAGACCGATAACCAACGATTGCCGTTCGCAGGTGAGACGCCACCATGCCAGAGCAGCTCGAGGTCTGGCACGAGGGTTGCTGCGGCAAGTGCGGCCGCAAGCTCACCGATGCCGAGAGCATCGCTCGCGGCATCGGCCCGGAGTGCTACGGGAAGATGTCCTGGAACAGCACCTTGCCGGTGGCCGCCTCCTACGAGACGCAGAGCGCGGCATCGAAGGGATTTAGAGCGTACCGCCCTTTGCAGATGGGGCCCGATTCGATTTGCGGGGAAATGCAACTGGTTGCCCCTGAACCAGCCTCCCGCACATGGCGGTAGACGGATTGTGCGGACGACTATAAAAGCACAGGTAATTCAACGATTTTGATATGATCAACATATGCCGTTTCAGCGAGGCAACCAATTAGGCAAGCTTCCGCGCACCGATCGGCCATTTCGCGCCGCATTGCAACGCGTATTGGCTGATGATCGTAACCCGCACACATTGGAGAAGATCGCGGATGCGGTGCTCGCAAAGGCAAGTGCCGGCGATATGGCAGCTATCAGCCTGATTGCTGAGCGGCTAGATGGTAAGGTTCCACAACAGCTGACTGGCGAGCCCAGCGCTAAGCTGACCATTGAGCGCATCGAGCGGGTGATCCTGCCAGCGCCGGTATTGACGCATGGCGATGGGCCGGGCGAGGTACACTAAGTGTGTTACCCGGCGTTACCCCTAAGTCTTGGTGTCTAGATTATAGCTAGTTATATCAATTGGTTGTGGCTGTTGACATACGGTATTTCAAACCGCAGGGCTGCCGTGCAGCAAACACCCCCCGAGGGGGGCGGAATTTCTTGGTTCCATCGCCGCAAGTACTTGGGTCATCCGCAGCCATGCGAGGAGCCGCGCGGCTGGATCGGTCGATAGACAACTCGAAATCAAGTTGGAGAGGCTCATTTCTTCTCCCCAACCTTTGGCGGCATCGCCTAGCCGCTGTTCAAGGGCGACCGCGCCATTGCCGCGCTGCATCCGCAATCCCGCAGCGGGCCAAGGGCGACCGGCCCAGGCAAGGCGGCACCTCAGGGGCTTCGAATTGAGTATCGGCAGCCGCGCGTAGGGGCCCCCTGCAGGGGAACCTGCTGTGAGGTTTGCCGCGTTGGGCGGCCCCCAAGGGCGCGGGATGGTCGGCCGCCCCGCGAGCCCTCATGGCGAGCGGGAGGGCGGCGTACCTCCCGCCAGGGGTTATAGGGGAGGTACGCCCCCCCCATGAGGTACATGAGGTACGCATGAGGTACGGTATGAGGGACGCTGCTCATGCCGCGCCCCGAACCAACCTGGCGAAGCCTCGCGATGGGCGGCCATACGGTTCCATCCTGATCTTGCTGGAGGCGAAGAGCCGGGCCATTGCCTCGGCGAGGGCCTTGCGAGCGGCCGGCAGTTGCTTGGCGCGCGGATCGGCGGTGAAGGCGGTCGGCGCGTAGTTGTGCGCGGTCTTCTTGTCGCTGACGTTGCGGCCTTGCTTGGTGAAGGCATCGAGCAAGTCGAGAAAGAGGTGTTCGGCCTCCTGTTCGGTTGCCAGTTTCTCGAGGCCGCTGGTGCCGGCGACTGGCAGGAACAGGCCGTCGCGGTAGCGCAGGACGATGCCTTCGCTCACCGGGCCATAGTTGTTCTTCTTGAACGTGAGCTCGCGCAGATCGGTGTCTGGTTGCTCGTCGGGCTCTGGTTTCGGCGAGGTCAGATACATTCGGGCCCGCACCGAATTGTGCCACGCCGTTGAGCCGCTGAGCCCGCTGCCGCTGCTGATGCCGGCGAGGCTCGGATGGCTGAGCAGGATGACGGCACCATCGCAGGCCCCGGCGAGGCGGCGCAGCAGGCCGACGAACTGGCGCACCTGGACGCGGCTGATCTCGTCGCCGGCGAACATGTCGGCGGACGCGTCGAGCGCGATGCATTTGGGCTTTTCCTCGCGGGCCTGCTCGAGGATCTGCTGGTAGAGCTCGGTCGGTTCGATGATGCCGCGCTTGTTGGGCGCGGCGAGCACGGCGTCCTCGCTAAACAGTGACAGCATGCGGAAGTTGGCGGCGACGAGCTCGGCGTAGGTGATGCCGTAGCGCTTCTGGATGGCGCTCAGGCGGATGTGCAGTTCGCGCGCGTCGTCCTCGGCACCGATGTACCAGGCTGGTCCTTGCTCCGGGAGGCGGCCGAGCCAGTCGCGGCCGAGCGCGGTGGCGGCGACCAGATGCAGGACGACGAGGCTCTTGCCGACGGCGCCCTCGCCGCTGAGGATCGTTGGTTGCCGCAACGGGATGCTCTCGCGCACCAGCCATTGCCGCTCGGGGACGGGTATTGTGTCCCAGCCCGACATGTCGAGCCAGGTGAGCGGCGGCCGCACGGTTGCCTCGGGACCGAACTTGGCGCGAGCGGAGCGCACCGCGCGGGCAATCTCGTCGTATCGCTCGCGCCATCGATCGTCGCGCGGCGCGGACGACGCTTGCATGAGCGTTTGCAGTTGCCGGATCACGAACTGATCGCTGCCGCCCTCCGCGACCATGCTCGCCGCTAGGCGAACGATGCTGTCGTGTAGATCGGTTCCGGCGAGGATGTTGGAGGTGAGCGTCACCCAATCGGCGCGCGACTGCGGGCCGTCTGTGGTGTTGCCGTTGGGCTTGCGTTCCCCGGCGACCGTCCATCCGGCCGGCGCGAGCACCTCGGCCACCGCACGAGCGAAGAACTCCGTGACACCCTCGGCGCGCAGCACCGGCAGTTCGCTCCGTTGCACCGTCCACAGCGCATTGTGGGTCCAGTGATACGGCTTGCCTGTGTCCGGATGAATGCCGGCGACGATGCATTGTTGGCCGTCGGCGAGCACCTCGATTTTCTGCCCGGCGGCGCCGTTCGGGGCGACGAGCTTGAGCGTAAATTTCGGGAATGGCGCATCGGTCTGGAACGGGATTGCGCGCCTGGGCGGGTTGCCGATACGGGTCAGGAATGCCCCGCACCCGCCGAACATGTCGGCGAGCTTGTGTTCGAGGGCGTCGGCGACATCGCGATCGTCGATATCGATATCGATGACCGGCGTATCCTTGGTGAGAATTCCGGTGTTGGCGGCCAGGGGAAAGCTTTTCACCCACAGTTCGATCTCGTCCGCGCTCGGTGCTTGCCGCTTTTGCCAGCCCTCCTGCACTGGCTTCTTGGCTTCGCACGGCAGCGGCACATAACCGCACTTCGCCAGCCGGTGACGGACTGCGGTGATGGTTGTGAAGTCGTACCCCGAGAATTGATCGAGCATCGCGATCCCCTCACACTGGTTCGGGCTCGAATGCGGCGGGCGCGAACTCGATCAGCGCGGCAAGCACGGCGTTGGAGAAGCGATCGCGCGTTTCCCGATCGGTGAACTCGATGACCGGCGCATACTTCGTCTTGCCGCTGTCGTCCTTGAGCGCGACGCCGGCCTTGTCGAGCATCGGCCGTGCCGGCAGCGACACCCATCGCTTGCCGTCCTTCTCGTGGATGCTGACATCGTGGATGCGCATGTGCATCTTCGTGACGACGACAGTGCAGAAGCCGACCAGCGTGTTGGCGCGATACGGCTTGAAGTTCTCGATCTCGATCACGACGCGCCTCCCTCCTCGGGAATTTGTTGAATGCTCGTGCACACCAGCCCGCACGACCGCAGCAGATACTTGAGCGCGCGCCGCAGTGCCTTGACGTGATCGACGCCGCGCAATGGGCGCACCGTCAGCACATAGATCGGCCCGCTGCGCCTCATCATCGCCCCTCGATGACGGCCGCCAACCATGCGCAATGCGCATCTGTGGCGGAGCTGGCGGCGAGCGTCGGCCAGGTCAGCGACGTTGTTCCAGTCGGCGATGGCAACGCGTCCCAGCCGGCGGTGCGCAGATGGCAGGCGGTGCGGTGCGCTGCGGCGGCAGGACCGATCAAGCGGCTGGCGGCGCTCATTCCGCAGTCTCCGCATGAGCGACGACGGCGATCGTCGCCTCGGCGTAGTTCTTGTGCGTACTGATCGCGCGGCCGCGTGGGTCGAGCGCAATGTGCTCGCCGGCCGGGCTGCAATAGACAGACCCGAGCCTTTCGATGTCGCGATAAACGGCCCGACGAACGGCTACGGCTTGCGCCGAATGTGGAAGCTGGTTATTCGTGGGGAACTTGATCTTGCCGAGATCCCAATTCCCCGAGCCCCCGCGTCACCAGCGCGGGGTTCGTATGTCTGGAGGCCATGGATCACGGGGCCCCCTCGTTGGCCTCGACCAGGGTGGCCTCCGACCTGGCCGCTGCTCGGAGAGCGCGCGCTGGATCAGGTTGGCCTTGAATTGTTCGAGGTGTTGCCTAGAGCGGTAATTGCGGCCGCCGATCTTGATCTGCGGCGGCCAGCCCAGGTTAACCTTGGCGGGATCGCGATCCCAGCGATATAGCGTCACCAAGGTGCGGCCCCAACTCCTTGGCAACGGCAGGGTCGGGGACGAGATGATCAATCATAGACATGGAGGGCTCCGTCGTTTGCAGAGCCTCTCAATTTAGTCAGATTGACGTGGACGCAATACCCGTCAAATTTTACGACGAAATCGGCTAACTTGGAGAGCTTTTTGACGGCCTTCGAGCCCGATTGACGTTCTCTCCTTCGCCGATGCCGATAAGGAGAGGATATATTTTCGCCCGCCTAGCGTTGTCTCGTCCAGGTTCTTGGGCACGATGTTGTCCCGCAGGTGCCGGCCGCAAGATCTCCAGCACTTCCGGTAGCCTGCCTCTTGCTTTGCCGGTGCGCTTGTCACCCCAAAGGTCATTCAAATTTGTCCTTGGAGAATATGACGTTCAGGTCAAAGATCAGGTAGTTGAGCGCGCGATGTTGCGCCACGTCCCCGGCTTTTTCTGACCCCAGGTGGCTGCCACTCCGAGGCGATTCGGAAGTCATCCGGCGGGATCATGATCTCCAACACCCACCTGAGTTTCTCCTCCACCATCGTAGCGAACTCACCCGCTACTCGTCTTTTGTCCTTTTTTCCTTGGCGCAATAGAGCCCCTCTCGGCTCCATTCCATATCGGGATCGTGCGCCGGGTGGCCGCCGATCTGCATCCATACCATTGAATTGACAAGCTCAGGTCCACGGGCGTTCCAGCGCTCCAGCATGAACCGTAGGCCGTCGGCCACCCTGCGCCGGTTTTCCTCCGGCACTTCCGCGATGAGGAAAATCCGATCGAGCTCGTCATCGGATAGCTCACTGCCGCCGACCGGCGCTGCTGGATCATTCTTGGTGAGCATAGGATGCACCTCCGTATCCGCGCCCGTAGTGAGGAAGACGCGGCGGCCCGGTTCACGGTCCCGGGTTTTCGGTCTGGCCTACCTAGCCGCGCCGTTCGTATTCTACGTTTGCGCCCGCGCCATCGTCACGACGTTCGCCGGCTTGCCGGACACGAGGCCGGCCACGTGCGCCGCCCAACGCTCGAGCGCAGCCTTTTTCTCCGGCGCGTAGACTGCCCTGTTGTACACGCCCGCCACACCAGCCTTGGCACCGCAGACGTGGTTGAGCACCGCCTCGACAATGTGCGGCGCAATGCCAAGCTCGGCCATGCCAGTGGCGGCGGTCCGACGCAGATCGTGCAACACCCATGGCGCGGCCGGCTTCATCGCCGCGTCGAGGCGCGCCTTGATCTTCGGCCATCCGGCGAGCGCGACTTGCCGTTGCCGAGAACACGCAAGGCAGCCCTCGATACGCTCGACGCCGGCCAGGATCTCGCGCGCCAGCGGCGGCAACGGCACAACATGCGCCCTGTGGTTTTTCGTCCTGCTTCCGGGGATCGTCCAGGCGGTGCCGTCCTCGCTCAGCTCTTCCCACCGCATACCGCCGACCTCGTCACGCCGACAGCCGGTGAGCGCAGCAGCTTGAACGGCCCGGTGAACTGACCGCCGACGCTCGGTCGCCCGCCAGAACGCGCCGATCTCGTCATTGGTCAACACACGATCGCGCGCCTTCGGCGTTTCCGGCCTATGCACGCTCGCGCACGGGTTCACGGCAACGCGCCGGTGCTGCACGAGCCAAGCGAACATCTTGGACAACACGCTGTACATGGCCCGCGCGCGCGCTTCGGTTGGCCCGTCGCTGCGTCGGCGAGAACCGGGCGCGCCGAAGCGGCGCGTCTCGTCAACAACGGCATGAATGTCGTGGCCGTCGATCTCCGTGATCGGCCGACCGGCCCATCGCTCCGCGAGGCCGTTCGGTATCGTGGCAAGGTCGTCACCGGGCTGCAGGCCGAGGAGCCGCGACAGTTCCTGCCAGCGCCGCACCTTCGGCCGCGCATATTGCGCGATGAAATCGCGCGCAGCGCCAGCGAACGTGTTCGCGGCAGCATGTTCGGCGGCGGCGCGCCGCTTCGCTTCTCCCGGTGTGTGCAGTAGCCGGGTCGCGGCCCTGGGCGATCTCGTGACGCAGGTGGCCACCAGCGCATGCGCAGCAGCGAGCGTGAGATGGCCGCCGATCGCAGGCACGATGTTGGGCTCATCGCCCGCACCGTCGAAGTACACCGAACCCAGCACGAGCTTCGCCGGGCGATCATCAGGCCGGCGGTATCGCAAGGCCCAGCCCTTGGCACCGGATGGCTGGATGATGAGATAGAGCCCCGGACAACCACCGTCGGGGATCTCGCGACGGTCCTTGCCGGGCTTCATTTTGGCGACGGCGGCAGCGGTCAGCGGTTTCGACACCGTGGATCCTCCGGGTAACCGGTGGGTAATGAGACGAGGGTGATATGCGACGAATGGCATGTGACTAACATAGCTAACGAAGCCTCATCAGTCCAATGAAATCGGGCATTGCTGGAGGGTTGAGCGGTGGGTTTTTGCGAGGCTTCGTTAGGCCACGAAAGACGGCAACCACGGTCGAGGACACCGTAAGGCACCCGTGCCGCATGGATCGAAACCCCTTCCGGCGCCATGGCCCCGAACTCGGTTTCCGGTACGGGATCGAGATGTGGGGTCAACACTCCGATGCGTGCGCGCCAACCCGCTCCGTCCGGTCGCCACATGAGTCAGCTCTCCTGGTCCGCCAGCGCATCAGCACTATCCGACATACTTCAAGATCCACAACGACAATCCCGGCACGTAGGTCAATATCATCAACCCGACGATCGCGACCGCGATGAACGGCACCAGCCCGGCATAGATGCTGCGCAGCGGCACATGGAAGATCGACTGCGCCACGAAGATGTTGATGCCGAACGGCGGTGTGAACGTGCCGATGCTCAGGTTCACCACCACGATGATGCCGAAGTGGATGGGATCGACGCCGGCCGCGGTTGCGATCGGCATCAGCAGCGGCGTGAGCACCAGGATCGCCGAGGCGGTGTCGATGAAACAGCCGACCAGCAGCAGGAAGACGTTGATCACCAGAAGCACCTGCCAAGGCCGCAGCTCGAGATGCTCCATGAAGCCGATCGCCGCCTGCGGCACGCCGTTGGTGGTGAGCAGCCAGGAAAACACGCCGGCGACCGCGACAATCAGGAAGATCTGTGCGGTCAGATACATCGAGGTCACCGACACGTCCCAGAACTCGCGCCATCCGATCTCGCGGTGGACGAACATGGTGACGACGGCAACGTAGACGCAGGCCGCGCCGGCGGCCTCGGTCGGCGAGAACACGCCGCCATAGAGCCCGCCGAAGATGATCACCGGCGCGCCGAGCGCCCAGGCGCCTTCCCTCAGCGCCACCCCGAAGGCGCGCCACCGGAACGGCGTTCCTTCCTGCACATCCCGATTGCGGGCGTAGAGGTAGATGTAGATCGCCATCAGCGCGGCCAGCAGCAGGCCCGGGATGATGCCGGCCGCGAACAGCTTGATCACCGACTGCTCCGCGACCGCGCAAAACAGGATCATCGCGATCGAGGGCGGGATGATATTGTCGAGGTAGCCGGCACAGGTGATGACGCCGGTCGAGAATTTCTCGTTGTAGCCGGACCTGCGCAGCTGCGGATAGAACAGCGGGCCGAGCGCCGCGACCGTTGCCGCGGTCGAGCCGGAGATCGAGCCGTAGAGCGCGGCGGCGCCAACGGTGGTGATCGGGAGGCTGCCGCGAAAGCCGCCGAACATGGCCATCACCAGGACGATGAGCCGGCGCGCCATCCCGCCGCGCCCCATCAATTCGCCGGCGAAGATGAAGAACGGCACGGCGAGCAGCGCGAAATGCCCGATGCTGCCGAACATGATCTGCAGAATCGCGACCGGCGGCACCTGCGTGAGGCCGACGAAGGCAATGGTGGTCGTCGCCAGCAGGACGAGAAAGAACGGAAAGCCGAGCACCATCAGGAGGAGCGGCAGGATCGCCATCGTCCACAGCATGACGGCGTCCTCAATGTCCGGTGCCGTCGCGCGGCAGCGAACGCGTCGCCGCGCCAACGCAATACCGCTTCGACGACCGCCGCCACCGCGATCATCGCGAAACCGAGCACGAACGCGAAGTAAGGAACGGTCATCGGGATGCCGGCGGTGATGCTGACCTGCCCGTTGCCCGCCATCACCTTGACGATGGCCCAGGCCTGCATGCTGGCGAACAGGCTGAAACCGACAAGACAGGCGAGTGCCAGAGCGTCGACAATGCGCCGCAGCAACGGCGGAAAGCCGCCGACGAACAGGTCCATCACCAGGTGGCGGCGGTCGTAGGTCACCGCCGAGGCGCCGACCAGGACGCCCCAGATGACCAGGAAGCTCAGCACCTCCTCCGCCCACGCCAGCGGCGCGAGAAAGACGTAGCGGCCGACGATGTTGGCGAAGTTGATGCCGATCGCGGCGAGCAGAATGAGGCCGATCACCGCGCGCGGGATCTCGCGCAGGACGATGCGCAGCGCGCCGGCGAATGTCACGGCCTCGCCACTCCTGTCGGCATCGGAGCGTATATTCGATCAGGTTGAGCCGCTCTCTCCGCCGTCATGCCCGCGCGCGTCGCGGGCATCCACGTCTTTCTTTCGGCCGCAAAGGCGTGGGTGGCCGGGACAGGCCCGGCCACGACAGTCAACGCTATCGAATCCCGCGCTGGAAGCATGGAGATGGCGGGGGAGGATATCCTCGCAGCCCGCGGCAGCACGGTATCCGAACCGCCGCGAAGAGTGCCAAAGCCGTGCTCTCAGTGCCTGGCCGTGACCGCGCGCATCCGCTTGAGCATGTCGATCACTTCCGGCTGATCCTTCGACACGTCGTCGCCGACGCTGGCGAGCAGCTCCGCCATCTTCTTGAGATCCTCGGACGGCAGCGTATGAAGGGTGCCGCCGAGCTCTTCCCAGCGCTTGCCCTGGAGCGCGTTGAACTCCACCTCCCAGGCCACATTCCCGACTTGAACCTCCCGGCCGACGTCGCGCACGATCTTCTGCAGGTCGGCAGGAAGCTTCTCGAGCCACACCTTGCTGACCGCCGCATACGACACGAGGTGAGTATCGTTGGTGATGGTGATGGTCTTGACCGCATCGTTCATCTTGAATGCGACGAAGATCCCGGTAGCGCTCATCGTACCGTCGATGACGCCCCGCTGGAGCGAGGGCAGCACCTCGCTGAGCGGCATCGGCACCGCGCTCGGCACAGTCCCTGGCAACGCCGTAGATGCAGGCCAGGGAGTTCGACGGGATCGCCGAACGAAACCAGCGGATCGGGTAACCGTCGTCGCAGTAATGGGTCGGCTTCACCAGCACGAGGCTGAAATCGTCGCTTGCAGACGACGGACGGCGAGCCGAGCGGCATGAGGCGGCGCCTCCCCGAAGCATAAAACCATCCGGGCAAGACGTTATCGGGTCATGCGATGTGGCACAACCGATGTCCGGGCGCACGCCGCCGGATGCGGCTGCGCACACCCCTGGTGCCCGCTTCGAGCGGGCAAGCGGGCCGGTCGCGATCTTCGCGCCGGAGCCGCGGACCGTGATGCCGACTGTGCCTTACTGCAACCGCCCCCTGACACGCGCCGGCATCCCGCCGTGCGCCGCCAGCCATTTCGGACCCGGACCGCGCATGTAGTGCCGCTCCGGCCGATAGCGACCGCGAAAGATCCCAGCGATTCTTCGGAATAACGCCCACGCCCACATGTTCGCACTCCCCACTCTTTTACGCCCGATGGTGCCTTACTGCCGCAGACGTTGGACCATCTGAAGGAAGCAGCGAGGCGGTATTGTGGAATGGGATGGCCGGAATCGGACGTCTGGACGAGGGGAACCGCCGTGCCCACATACGCCGTCGACAGCAAAAAAGGTCATTCATCATGTCCATCCGTCCGGTGAAGCGGATCGTCAAGTCCACCCCCACCCTCGAAGGCGCCGGGGTAAAGCTCCACCGCGCCTTCGGGTTCGGGGAGACTGGCGAGTTCGATCCGTTCCTGCTGCTCGACGATTTCCGCAACGACCGTCCGGACGACTACCGGGCCGGCTTCCCCTGGCACCCGCATCGCGGGATCGAGACCATCACCTACGTGCTCGCGGGCACGGTCGATCACGGCGACAGCCTGGGCAACAAGGGCACCTTGGGGGCCGGGGACGTGCAATGGATGACGGCCGGGAGCGGGATCCTCCACCAGGAAATGCCGCAGGGCGATGCGCGCGGGCGCATGCACGGCTTCCAGCTGTGGGCCAATCTGCCCTCCACGCTGAAGATGACCGCGCCGCGCTATCAGGACATTCCCGCCGGAGAGATCCCGGACCTCCTGCGACGACGACGGCACCCGCGTGCGGGTGATCTGCGGCGACTTCCGGGGCAAGCCGGGGCCGGTCGACGGAATTGCGGCCGAGCCGCGCTATCTCGACATTTCGGTGCCGCCCGGGCACCGCAAGACCTTGCCGGTGGAGACCTATCGGCATGCCTTCGCCTACGTGTTCGAGGGGTCGGGTACGTTCTCGGGCGCCTCGCAGCCGTTCGGCGTGTTGACCGAGAAGGCCGATGCGCAGGGCGAGGCACTGGTGCGCGAGCAGACCGGAAACCGGTCGCTGGTGCTGTTCGACAGCGGCGACGAGGTGACGGTCGAGGCCGGCGCGCAAGGGATCCGGTTCCTGCTGGTGTCGGGCAAACCGATCGAGGAGCCGGTCGCCTGGTACGGCCCGATCGTCATGAACACCAAGGCGGAGCTGCAGCAGGCGGTGACCGAACTGCGCAACGGGTCCTTCATCAAGCACGGCTGAGCGCCGGCGCACAGCTCCGCGCGGCCACGAACCGGCGCGTTCACGTGCGTTGACCGCCCCGGCAGCGGTTGCTAAGGCCAACGCCGGCATGGAGCAGAAGGCGCGCACCCTCGTTACGGGCGGCAGCGGGATGGTCGGCCGGGCGCTGATCAAACGGCTGCGGCAAGAAGGGCACGAGCACATATCGGCACCCTCCTCGCGCGAGCTCGACCTGCGCGACCAGGCCGCCACCAGCCAATACTTCGCCGACAATGCCGTCGACTACGTGTTCCATCTCGCCGGCCACATCGGCGGCATCGGCGCGAGCGTCTCCCATCCGGTCGAGTTCCTGTACGAGAACGCGATGATCGCGATGCATGCTGATCCACGCCGCGCGCATCGCCGAGGTCAGGAAAGCTGTTGTTTCTCGGCAGCTCCTGCGTCTATCCGCGCGACTGTCCGCAGCCGATGCACGAGGACGACGTGCTCACCGGCGCCTTCGAGCCGACCAACGAGGGCTACGCCATCGCCAAGATCGCCGGCATCAAGCTGTGCGAATACTCGAACAGACAATACGGCACCAACTTCATCAGCCTCATGCCATGCAACGTCTACGGATACGGCGACCATTTCGAGCCGGAGCGATCGCACGTGGTGTCCGCGCTCATCTACAAGTTCGACCAGGCCAAACGCCGGCGGCTGCCCGCGGTCGAGGTGTGGGGCACCGGCACCTCCCGGCGCGAGCTGCTCTTCGTCGACGACCTCGCCGACGCCATGCTCCACTTCATGCGAAATGATCGACGCGCGCGATACCGGCGCCTTCGTCAATGTCGGGCTCGGCCGGGATATCTCGATTCGCGACCTCGCCCATCTGATCAAGGACATCGTGGGCTACGCGGGCGAGATCGTGTTCGATGCCGGCAAGCCCGACGGGATGCCGAGGAAGCTGATGAACGTGGAGCGCGCCGCGCAGCTCGGCTGGACCGCCCAGATCGGAATCCCGGAAGGCCTGAAACTGACGTACGATTGGTATCTCGAGAATGTCGCCGTCGAGATGGGGGTCGAGTGACCGACGCGCCGACGACGACGCTGCTGTTGCCCACTCTCGACGAGATCGAAGCCGTCCGGGTCATCGTTCCACAGCTTCGCAGGGGTTGGGTCGACGAGATCATCGTGGTCGACGGCGGCTCGACCGACGGCACAGTGGAATATCTGCGCGCCGCCGGTCTGAGGGTGCATCGACAGACCGTCCGCGGCTACGGCGAGGGCCTGCTGGAGGCGATGCGCATGGCCAAGGGGGACATCGTCGTGGAGTTCAATCCCGACGGAATCTCCCTTCCCGAGGACATCCCACGCATCATCGCGAAGGTGAGAGAAGGCTACGACCTGGTTATCGGCTCGCGCTATCGCGACGGAGCGAGGAGCGACGACGACGACCGGCTGACGGCGTTCGGCAACTGGATGTTCACACGCATCGTGAACATCCTGTTCGGGACCAGCTATACCGACGTGCTGGTCGGATTTCGCGCCTATCGCCGTCGCGCCGCCCTCGCGCTCGCGCTCGATGCGCCGGGCCTGAGCTGGCCCTGCCAGAGCTCGACGCGCTTCGCGCGTGCCGGGCTGCGGGTGACCGAGATTCCGGCGCACGAGCCCGCGCGCATCGGCGGCCAGCGCAAGATGATGCCGTTCCGCACGGACTGGCAGATCACCATGCTCATCCTACGCGACTTCCTCAATTTCCGGCCGCGGAAGGGCCAAATCGCGGTCGATCGCCCGACAGAAGATGAACGCCGATGGCCGCCATGGACAACCCCAGCAATCGATTGCCGTACAAGCTGCTGCAGTGCTGCAAGATCGGCGGCTCCGACGACCTCACCGACGTCATCAGGATTGCGCCGCAATTCCTCTCCGCGAGCTTCACTCGCAGCAACGACGAGGATGACGTGATCGCCAGGATCCGGGCCCGTTGTCGATGACGCTATGCGATCGTTCGCGCAATCCGGCAGGCTGAGCACTGCCGCAGCTGCGCGAGGAAGTCGAGCCGGACCTGCTGTAGCGGCGCTACTTCTACCGCTCTGCCGCCAGCGACACCGTGCGCAACGATCTGCGCGACGTTGTGCGATACAGCGGCCGGGCGAGCTCGCTGCGAAGAATGGGTGGACATCGCGACAACGACTGCGCCACGCTCGCGTTCTATGCCGATCGCCTGCAGGCGTCGCCTACGAGCGCGCGCAATATCGACTGTCGCATCGACCGAGATACCATCGCAAAATATCCCGCAAACGTCGAGAGAACCCGGAAAGGAAGGCAGGAAGCGATGTCACATCTACGACCAAGTCGTCGCCAGGACGACTGGCAAAAATGGATCCAGTGAGTATTCCCGCTAGTGAAATAATTTCTACACATCTACCTCGAGCACTCTCGTATTAGTCGCTGGAGGGCTCCGGTATCTGATGGAGGCAACGGCCTCGCGGTGCTCGAAGCTTCGACCAATGCGGTGAACGGCGGCAGGCTGCGAGCCTTCGTCACCCACGCCGGCAACCGGCGAGCCTTCACCGAAGCCGGACAACGCAATCTGAAGCGCTGTCCCGACGGAGAAGGCGTTAATCTCGACCAGCGCAGACCTATCGGAACTATTCTGAGAAGATCCAGGCTGCGAGCGCGTCAACGAGCCTAAGAATGCGCGGCAAGGTCGTCGGGTCCACCAAGAAGGTGCTGAGTCGAAAAGAGCTACATCAGCGAGCGCGATCCGACAAGGTCGGGTTGCGTACGCTCGGTACCGATTTCTAGCTGATCTCGGAGGAACTGTCACGCGACCTGCGCCCTGCAGCATGTCATGCTTCCACGGTCTTTCAAGCATGAGATCATCGCGGCAAGGCAGACTACCTGCGCGGGCGGCAGCTTTTGTCCGATGCCCTATGCCCATGGGTACCGGGACGGCGAGATCGCCCTCTGAGCCGTAGATGCAGGCCAGGGAGTTCGACGGGATCGCCGAACGAAACCAGCGGATCGGGTAACCGTCGTCGCAGTAATGGGTCGGCTTCACCAGCACGAGGCTGAATCGTCGCTTGCAGACGACGGACGGCGAGCCGAGCGGCATGAGGCGGCGCCTCCCCGAAGCATAAAACCATGCGGGCAAGACGTTATCGGGTCATGCGAACTCGCACGACCGGTGTTCCGGCCGCCCACCGCCGGATGCCGCTGGGGCACATCCCCTGCTGTCCCGCTTCGAGCGGGCAATCAGGTGCCGGCGCGCTCCTTCGCGCCTGGGCCGCGGAGCGTCTGCCGCCGTCCTACCGCGCCTGCCCCCTGACACGCGCCGGCATCCCGCCGTGCGCCGCCAGCCATTTCGGACCCGGACCGCGCATGTAGTGCCGCTCCGGCCGATAGCGACCGCGAAAGATCCCAGCGATTCTTCGGAATAACGCCCACGCCCACATGTTCGCACTCCCCACTCTTTTACGCCCGATGGTGCCTTACTGCCGCAGACGTTGGACCATCTGAAGGAGGCGGCGCGGCGGTATTGTGGAATGGGATGGGCCGGAATCGGACGTCTGGACGAGGGGTGCCGCCGTGCCCACATACGCCCTCGACAGCAGAAAGGTCACCCATCATGTCCATTCGGCCGGTGAAACGGATCGTCAAGTCCACCCCCACGCTCGAAGGCGCCGGGGTCAAGCTCCATCGCGCCTTCGGTTTCGGGGAGACCGGCGAATTCGACCCGTTCCTGCTGCTCGACGATTTCCGCAACGACCGTCCGGACGACTACCGGGCCGGCTTCCCCTGGCACCCGCATCGCGGGATCGAGACCATTACCTACGTGCTCGCGGGCACGGTCGATCACGGCGACAGCCTTGGCAACAAGGGCACCTTGGGGGCCGGGGACGTGCAATGGATGACGGCCGGGAGCGGGATCCTCCACCAGGAAATGCCGCAAGGCGATGCGCGCGGGCGCATGCACGGCTTCCAGCTGTGGGCCAATCTGCCCTCCGCGCTGAAGATGACCGCGCCGCGCTATCAGGACATTCCCGCCGGGGAGATCCCGGATCTGTGCGACGACGACGGCACCCGCGTGCGGGTGATCTGCGGCGACTTCCGGGGCAAGCCGGGGCCGGTCGACGGAATTGCGGCCGAGCCGCGCTATCTCGACATTTCGGTGCCGCCCGGGCGCCGCAAGACCTTGCCGGTGGAGACCTATCGGCATGCCTTCGCCTACGTGTTCGAGGGGTCGGGTACGTTCTCGGGCGCCTCGCAGCCGTTCGGCGTGTTGACCGAGAAGGCCGATGCGCAGGGCGAGACCCTGGTGCGCGAGCAGACCGGAAACCGGTCGCTGGTGCTGTTCGACAGCGGCGACGAGGTGACGGTCGAGGCCGGCGCGCAAGGGATCCGGTTCCTGCTGGTGTCGGGCAAACCGATCGAGGAACCGGTCGCCTGGTACGGCCCGATCGTCATGAACACCAAGGCGGAGCTGCAGCAGGCGGTGACCGAGCTGCGCAACGGCTCCTTCATCAAGCACGGCTGAGCGCCGGCGCACGGCTCCGCGCGGCCACGAACCGGCGCGTTCACGTGCGTTGACCGCCCCGGCAGCGGTTGCTAAGGCCAACGCCGGCATGGAGCAGAAGGCGCGCATCCTCGTTACGGGCGGCAGCGGGATGGTCGGCCGGGCGCTGATCAAACGGCTGCGGCAAGAAGGGCACGAGCACATATCGGCACCCTCCTCGCGCGAGCTCGACCTGCGCGACCAGGCCGCCACCAGCCGATACTTCGCCGACAATGCCGTCGACTACGTGTTCCATCTCGCCGGCCACATCGGCGGCATCGGCGCGAGCGTCTCCCATCCGGTCGAGTTCCTGTACGAGAACGCGATGATCGCGATGCATGTGATCCACGCCGCGCGCATCGCGGAGGTCAGAAAACTGTTGTTTCTCGGCAGCTCCTGCGTCTATCCGCGCGACTGTCCGCAGCCGATGCGCGAGGACGACGTGCTGACCGGCGCCTTCGAGCCGACCAACGAGGGCTACGCCATCGCCAAGATCGCCGGCATCAAGCTGTGCGAATACTCGAACCGGCAATACGGCACCAACTTCATCAGCCTCATGCCGTGCAACCTCTACGGATACGGCGATCATTTCGAGCCGGAGCGATCGCACGTGGTGTCCGCGCTCATCTACAAGTTCGATCAGGCCAAACGCCGGCGGCTGCCCGCGGTCGAGGTGTGGGGCACCGGCACCACCCGGCGCGAGCTGCTGTTCGTCGACGATATGGCCGACGCCCTGCTCCACTTCATGCGCAATGTCGATGCGCGGGAGACCGGCGCCTTCGTCAATATCGGGCTCGGCCGGGATATCTCGATTCGCGACCTCGCCCATCTGATCAAGGACATCGTGGGCTACGCGGGCGAGATCGTGTTCGATGCCGGCAAGCCCGACGGCATGCCGAGGAAGCTGATGAACGTGGAGCGCGCCGCGCAGCTCGGCTGGACCGCCCAGATCGGAATCCCGGAAGGCCTGAGGCTGACGTACGATTGGTATCTCGAGAATGTCGCCGTCGAGATGGGGGTCGAGTGACCAACGCGCCGACGACGACGCTGCTGTTGCCCACTCTCGACGAGATCGAAGCCGTCCGGGTCATCGTTCCACAGCTTCGCAGGGATTGGGTCGACGAGATCATCGTGGTCGACGGCGGCTCGACCGACGGCACTGTGGAATATCTGCGCGCCGCCGGCCTGAGGGTGCATCGACAGACCGTCCGCGGCTACGGCGAGGGCCTGCTGGAGGCGATGCGCTGGCCAAGGGGGACATCGTCGTCGAGTTCAATCCCGACGGAAACTCCCTTCCCGAGGACATCCCGCGCATCATCGCGAAGGTGAGAGAAGGCTACGACCTGGTGATCGGCTCGCGCTATCGCGACGGAGCGAGGAGCGACGACGACGACCGGCTGACGGCGTTCGGCAACTGGATGTTCACACGCATCGTGAACATCCTGTTCGGGACCAGCTATACCGACGTGCTGGTCGGATTTCGCGCCTATCGCCGTCGCGCCGCCCTCGCGCTCGCGCTCGATGCGCCGGGCCTGAGCTGGCCCTGCCAGAGCTCGACGCGCTTCGCGCGTGCCGGGCTGCGGGTGACCGAGATTCCGGCGCACGAGCCCGCGCGCATCGGCGGCCAGCGCAAGATGATGCCGTTCCGCACGGGGTGGCAGATCACCATGCTGATCCTGCGCGACTTCCTCACTTTCCGGCCGCGGAAAGGCCAAATCGCGGTCGATCGCCCGACAGAAGATGCAACGCCGATGGCCGCCATGGACAACCCCAGCAATCGATCGCCGTACAAGCTGCTGCAGTGCTGCAAGATCTGCGGCTCCGACGACCTCACCGACGTCATCAGGATTGCGCCGCAGTTCCTCTCCCCGACCTTCACTCGCAGCAACGACGAGGAGGGCGAGCTCGCCAGGATCCGGGTCCCGTTGACGATGACGCTGTGCGATCGTTCGCGCAATCCGGCAGGGTGCGGACTGCTGCAGCTGCGCGAGGAAGTGGAGCCGGACCTGCTGTACCGGCGCTACTTCTACCGCTCGGCCACCAGCGACACCATGCGCAACGACCTGCGCGACGTCGTGTCGGATATCAGCGGCCGGGTCGAGCTGGCCGCGAACGACATCGTGGTGGACATCGGCGCCAACGACTGCACCACGCTCGCGTTCTATCCCGATCGCCTGCAGCGCGTCGCCTACGAGCCGGCGCGCAATATCGACTGGTCGCACGTCGATCCGAGCATCACCATCGTCAACGACTACTTCTCCGCAAAGCCGTTCGAGCAGAGATTCCCGGGCGCAAAGGCGAAGGCGGTCAGCTGCAACGCGATGTTCTACGATCTATCCGCACCCAACGGCTTCGTCGCCGACGTGAGGTCGATCCTGGCGCCAGACGGAATATGGTGCATCCAGCTGAGCTATCTCCCGCTGATGCTGACCAACCTGAATTTCTACGACATCTGCCACGAGCACCTCTCGTATTATTCGCTGGAGGCGCTCCGGTATCTGATGGAGCGCAACGGCCTCGCGGTGCTCGACGCCTCGACCAATGCGGTGAACGGCGGCAGCCTGCGGGCCTTCGTCACCCACGCCGGCAACCGGCAGGCCTTCACCGAGGCCGGACAACGCAATCTGAAGGCACTGTTCGAGACGGAGAAGGCGTTGAAGCTCGACCAGGCGCAGACCTATCGGGACTATTTCGAGAAGATCCAGGGGCTGGCGAGCCGCGTCAACGAGTTCCTCGAAGCGGAGATCCGCGGCGGCGGCAAGGTGTTCGGTCTGGGCGCCTCCACCAAGGGCAACGTGCTGCTGCAGTTCTTCGGCATCACCAAGGAGCGGATGCCGTACATCAGCGAGCGCAATCCCGACAAGGTCGGGTTGCGTACGCTCGGGACCGATTTCGAGCTGATCTCGGAGGAACGGGCACGCGACCTGCGTCCCAGCAGCATGGTCGTGCTGCCGTGGTATTTCAAGAAGGAGATCATCGCGCGCGAGGCGGACTACCTTGCGCGGGGCGGCAAGCTTTTGTTTCCGATGCCGTATGCCCATGTGGTGACCCGGGACGGCGAGATCGCGCTCTGATCCCGTTGCGCGCTGGCCTCAAGGTCAAGATCGACGTCCGGTCGGCCGCCTGACGCCGCCGAGCCGCATCGACAGTCCGACATGCACGCCGGGGCTTGCATGGCCGGCGCCGCGGGGCGCAGCCAAGCCCGCGGGAATACGGCACTTCTGCATATGGAGCGGGGCGCCCTGCCCTTTTCCTCCGGCTTGTGTCATCATTTCCCGGTTGCCGCGTCCGGTGGCGAGCCCGACCCCTCCTCCGGCAATGCGTCGTCCGATCGCGGGCTCCGCCCTTCGTCCTTCGTCCTGCCTGGACTGACATGCGCATCCCCCTCAACAAGAGCACCATCGGCGAAGAGGAGAAGAACGCGGTGAAGGCCGTGCTCGATTCCGATCGGCTCACCATGGGCGACCGCTGCCGGGCCTTCGAGCAGGAATTCGCAGCCTTCATCGGGGTCGAGCACGCGGTGATGGTCAATTCCGGATCCTCGGCCAATCTGATCGCGCTGTTCGCCATGGCCGACACGCTTCTTCCCGACGCCGGCGCGCTGCCGCGTCGCATCCCGCCCGGCTCCGAGGTGATCGTTCCGGCGCTGACCTGGTCGACGACGGTGTGGCCGGTGCTGCAGGTCGGTGCCAAACCGGTCTTCGTCGACTGCGATCCGCGCACGTTGCAGATGACGCCGCAGGCGGTGGAGGCGGCACTGACCCCCGACACGTCGGCCATCGTCGTCGTCCACGTCCTGGGCGGCGCCGTCGATATCGGCGCCATCGAGGCGATCGCACGGCGAAGAAGGCTGTGGCTGTTCGAGGATACCTGCGAGTCGCTGGGGGTCGACTGGGACGGGAGGAAGGTCGGCAGCTTCGGCCAACTCGCGAGCTTCAGCTTCTATTTCTCCCATCACATCACCACCATCGAAGGCGGCATGGTGGTGACGAGCGACGCGCGGCTGGCCGACCTGTTGCGGGCGCTGCGCTCCCACGGCTGGGTGCGCGACATGCGCGCGGGGGCCGAGATTGCGGCGGATTATCCGCACATCGACCCGCGCTTTCTGTTTCTCACCACCGGATTCAACGTGAGGACGACCGAGATCAATGCGGCCATCGGGCTCGAGCAATTGAAGAAGCTTCCTGCCTTCAACGACAGCCGGCGCGAGATCGCCGGCCGGCTCGATGCGGGCCTGGCGGCGCTCGATCAGGCCGGCGAGCTCACCCTCATCCGCCACGATCCGCGCGTGCGCACGGCACCGTTCGGATACAGCGTGCTGTGCCGCTCGCGCGCGGCGCGGGACGGGCTGCGCGACCACCTGGAGGCGGCAGGGATCGAGACCAGGCCGGTGATCTGCGGAAATCTGGTGCGCCAACCGGCGCTCGCCCGCCATCCCTGCCGGGTGAGCGGCGACCTCGCCGGCGCCGACCGGGTGATGGATTGCGGCCTCTATTGGGGCACCCACCCCTTCATGAGCGAGGACGAGGTGCGCTACATCGTCGCTGCGGTGACGGGCTATTTCGAGTTCAACGCGCGCGCGCGACGGCGGCGGCACGGGTGAGCACAGCCGGCCGCCGCCGACCTTCGACGGACAGACATCGGGCGGGGCGACGGCGGCGGCGATCGTAGACAGCAGGCAGTCTGCGACTTTCCGCAACCTGGTCGCAACCCGCGCCCCGGGGCGCTCCACCACCTCTATCTATCGGAACAGTCCTTCGTCCCACCATACCGGTTCGGGCAGGCTCGTTTCGATGTCGCCTGCCTCGACATGCGCGGGATTGATGACGATGTTGCGCTCGATGCGCGCGACGTAGCTCGGCACGATCAGGATCGCCGAGCGCCGCTCCATCACCCATAGCGCGCCGAATTGCCGTGAAGCTTCCGCTTCGTGCGCGTCCCATCCAGGTAAGTGATCCTTGGAGATCACTTCGTAGCTCGTCCCCTTCGGAACCGTGATGACGACGTAATGCTGGCCTCCCGGTATCTCTCCCGAGCCGCGTGCCAGTTTCTCGAGCATCGCCGTCGAGTAGTGCTCGCTCGCATAAACGACCGGGGAATCGGCATCGTTCCAACGGCCGGGGACGAGTATCGAGCCCCGTGAATTGTAGATCGGGAATTCCCCCCGCGGATCACCTATCCGGTAGCAGACCAGCGTCCGATCGAGCCGCTGTAGTATCGACCGCGCGATCAAACGGCCGTTCCATACTTGAGTCCTCCGAGGATATTCTCCACGGCTCGAGCGCCAGGATCAGATTCGATAACGGCCTCACGCGGGATGCGGTTTCGAAGCAACGGGTGCGGCCGTCCGAGAAAGCGTCGCGCCGCATCCTCCGACTTCCAAACTGCCACTGCGTATGCCCACAAACGGGCCAGCCGCGCGAGGCGATCGCTCTCATCGCGGCTCAAACGTCCCATCCCGCGTCGCCGGCGCGCCAATGTTGCCTTGGCAACGATTCGATATCGAAATCCGGTATCGTCGGGCGCGACCAGGTTACAGAGGCGATCGACCGCCCCCACCGACAGGCCTTTACCAACTTCGTTGGCGAGGTCGATCGTGTCGACCTGCCTGCCGCCCCTGGCCTTGACGCCGAGCAGAGCTGCCCAGGACCGCGCCTCGATCAGTCCCATAGTGGACGTCCTTCCCGGGTTCATTTGATATCCTATTTAGTCTCAATTGAGGCGTGACGCAACAGGATCTGGCGGAAGGCGAGCGGATGGCGTGGAGGCTCAGGCCCATGTCAGTTGATGGACAGGCCGAGGGCGCGGACCATCCTGCCCCAGTGCTCGATCTCGCTGTTGAAGAAGCGCGTGGTCTCGGACAGGTTGCCGTACATCGGCTCGAGACCGAACCGCGTCAGCCGCTCCTTCACGGCGGCCTCCCCGAGAATGTCGTTGATCGTGACGTTGAGCTTGTCGAGAACGGGGCTTGCGGTCTTCGACGGAACGAAGAACCCGACCCACGACGCGGCGTGGAAATCGGGGAATCCGTTCTCGGCATAGGTGGGAACGGACGGCACCACCGCGTGCCGGTTGGCGCTGGCGATCCCCAATCCCCTGAGCGCACCCGAATTGATGTGCGGGATGAGCGGCGACACCGTCGCCGCAAGGGTGCCGATGTGATTGCCGAGCACGGCGGTCACAGCAGGTGCGCCGCCCGGAAACGGAACATGCACCGTCTCCACCTTGGCCAGGTTCCTGAACAGGTATTCGGCCGCGATGTAGGACCCGCTCCCCACCCCGGCGCTGCCATATTCGATGCTCTTGCTCCTCCCCGCCTGCACGAGCTCGGCGAGGGTTCTCGCCGGACTGCCGGGATGCACGACGATCGTCTCGGGGGCGGAGCCGACGATCGCAACCGGGCTGATGTCCTCGGTCGCATATCCCATGCTCTTGTAGAGCGTACCGTTGATCGCCATCGAGGTGGTCGATACCAGGATGGTATGGCCGTCGGGTGCCGACTGGGCAACGGTCCTGGCGCCGAGATTGCCGCCGGCGCCGCCCTTGTTCTCGACCACGACCCGCTGTCCGAGGCGCTCGCCGAGGCGGTCGCCGATCGTGCGTGCGACCCCGTCGGCGAAGCCGCCAGCGGCGGCCGCCACCACGATCGTGATCGCCTGCGAAGGATACTGCTGCTGCGCCGCAGACGGTGCCGCGACCAAGACGTACGAGATCAGCAGCGCACAGCCGCCGGCGCTCGGCCACCCATGTGCAAGACGCATCATCCTCGCTCTCCTGTGGTCGGTCGCGGAGAAAGCCGCGCGGGCGATCAATGCCCTTCGAACGTGATCAGCGTGCGCACCGGAACATCGAGCTGGCGCAGCTTGCCGGCGCCTCCAGGTCGGGCAGATCGATGATGAAACAGGCGGCGAGCACCTGCGCACCCAGTTGACGCAACAGCTTGACCGCACCTTCCGCGGTGCCGCCGGTGGCGATGAGATCGTCGACCAGGATGACACGGTCGCCGCTCGCGACCGCATCCTCGTGCATCTCCATCTCGTCGAGCCCGTATTCCAGGGAATAGGCGATCGAGACGCGCTTGTGCGGAAGCTTGCCCTTCTTGCGAATCGGCACGAAGCCGGCCGACACCTGGTGCGCCACCGCACCGCCCAGGATGAACCCGCGCGCCTCGATGCCGGCGACCTTGTCGATCTTCATCCCCGCCCACGGCTGCACCAGCTCGTCGACCGCGCGGCGAAAGGCGCGTGCATTGCCGAGCAGCGTGGTGATGTCGCGAAACATGATCCCGGGCTTGGGATAGTCGGGGATGGTGCGGATCGATTCCTTGAGATCGTGCTCGATTTGCGTACTGATCATGCGTTTCTCGCCTGAAACCGGCCACGAGGCTCGCGGGCCGTCCTACTCTGGCGAACCATGGGGCCGCGCGCAACCTGCGCCCTCTCCTGCCCTCCGGCTGGCGCGATAGAATGGCGGGCGCCGCAGTGGAGCGACCGACAATGATCGTGCCGATCGTCGGCGGCGGACCTGCCGGCATGTCCTGTGCGCTGTGGCTCGCCAATTACGGGTTCCACCCCGTCATCGTCGAGCGCAGCGTCGAGCTCGGCGGCATGGCGCGGTCGAACCCCTATCCCAACGAATGGCTGCTCGGCCGACCCGGCGAGACCGGCCGCGAGAATGCCGATGTGTTCGTCCGGCATGTTCGCCGGCTCGGGATCGAGACCCTGACCGGCGCCCTGCCGCGGCGCCTCCGGCGGCAACGAGACGGCACCTTTGCGCTCGAGCTGGCATTGCCGGCAGCGGCGGCCCGCTCGCTGTCGTGCCCGGCCGTGGTGATCGCGACCGGAACGCGTTTCCGCGGAGAGGACTGGCTCGACCGCGTCGGCAATGCGCGACGGTTACGCGCACCGCGTCCATGTCGGCCCACCCTGGGCCGGCGAGCCCGGCCCCGAGCCGGGGTCGCAGGTGGCCGTGATCGGCGGCGGCGACAACGCGTTCGACATCGCGCGCATGCTGGTCGACAAGGGCGTGCGGGCAACCGTGATCATGCGTTCGCAGCGACCGCGGGCGCAGGCGCTGCTGGTCGAGCGGCTGCGCCGGCACGAGGCATCGGGAACGGCCAGGGTGATGGCGGGACGCACGGTCGCAACCCTCGACGAGGGGCGCGGGAGGCTGCGCCTGCGGCTCGATGACGGAGGCGAGATCGACGCCGACCACGTCGTGCTGCTGCTCGGCTATCGGCCGAACACGGACGAAGCCTGGCTCGCCGAGCTTGCGCTCACCATGGACGCAAAGGGCTATCTCGAGGTCGACCGCAACATGGAAACGTCCTGCCGCGGCGCATTCGCGGTGGGAGACGTCGCCAATCCCGCGCATCCCTGCATCGCCACCGCGATCGCGAGCGGGACGATGGCCGCACGGGAGATTCAGCGACGCTTCGCGCCGGGCGGCCTGTAGCCGCTGCGCAGCGGCGACCCCGGTTGCGAGGGCGATCCGCCTGTTACCGTCTCGGCTTCAACACCCGTCCCGCCACTGCATCGAGCTTCTTCAGGAGCTTCTTGTCGCGCGCCTCCGGCGACGTGATGATGGCGCTGTCGAGCGCGCGGTCCGAGCCGATCGGGCAAGGCTCGTGCTCGCGCGGGAAATCCCGCGCGAGCCGCGCTACGAGCGCCTTCGCCCGCTCCGCGTTGGCGGCGAGCACGGAGACGATATCCTGCACCGTCACCGCGTCGTGGTCGGGGTGCCAGCAGTCGAAGTCGGTCACCATCGCGATCGTCGCGTAGCAGAGCTCGGCCTCGCGCGCGAGCTTGGCCTCCGGCAGGTTGGTCATGCCGATCACCGAGTAGCCCATGCCCTTGTAGGTCATGCTCTCCGCATAGCTGGAGAACTGCGGCCCCTCCATGCAGACGTAGGTGCCCCCGCGCACGATATCGATGCCCTCGAGCGCGGCCGCGGCGGCGATGCGGTCCTGCAGCAGCGGCGCGACCGGATGCGCCATCGACACATGGGCGACGCATCCCTTGCCGAAGAACGAGCCGGCGCGGTTGAAGGTGCGGTCGACGAACTGGTCGACCAGCACGAAGGTGCCGGGCGGCAGCTCCTGCTTGAACGACCCGCAGGCGGAGAGGCTGACCAGGTCGGTGACGCCGGCGCGCTTGAGCGCGTCGATATTGGCCCGGTAGTTGATATCCGAGGGCGAGAGCCGATGTCCGCGGTCGTGGCGCGCCAGAAACACCACGGGCATGCCGGCGATCTCGCCGATGCGCAGTGGCGCCGACGGCTCGCCCCATGGGCTCTTGATCCTTCTTTGCCGCGCCTTCTCCAGCCCCGGCAGATCATAGATGCCGGAGCCCCCGATGATGCCGAGCACCGCTTTGCTCATTGCTCAGATCCTCGAGCGGACCTTCAATCCGTCTCCGGCGCAAGCGACCCGAGACCGACGGCCAACCGCCGTCCGCGCCGACCCGAAACCGCCGTTGGATGGGGTCAGCTCGACCCTCGATCGCGCGGCGAAGCAGGTCGGCGATCTCACGAACGCGGGTATTCCGTCGGCGCGCGCGGGGTGAGCTTGTCCGGGTGCGACTTCACGTCGTGCCACACCTTCTTCTTGGTGAAGTAGAGCAGGCCGGCGAGCACGATGAGAAAGACGAACACCTGCAGGCCGATGCGCTTGCGGGCCTCGAGATGCGGCTCCGCCGCCCACATCAGGAAGGCCGAGACGTCCTTGGAGTATTGTGCGACCGTCGTCGGCGAGCCGTCGGTGTACTCGACGCGCTGGTCCGTCAATGGCGGCGGCATGGCGATGCATGTGGCCGGGAAAGTACTTGTTGTAGAAATTGCCGGCAGGAACGTTCACGCCCGCCGGCGGCGGATCCTCGTAGCCCTGCAGCAGCGCGGTGAGATAGTCGACGCCGTGCTCCTGGTACTGGGTGATCATGTCGAGCACCCACCACGGGAAACCCGCGCTCGTAGCTGCGCGCCTTGGCGATCACCGACAGATCGGGCGGGACCGCATTGTAGCGTGCGCGCGCCTCGTTGTCGTTCCTGAACGGCGGCGGGAAACAGTCGGCTGGACGGCCCGGGCGGTCCTTGACCTCGCCCTGGTCGTTGGGCTCGCCGCGGACCTGATACTCGGCGGCGATGGCGGCGACCTGCGCGGTGGTGAATCCCGGCCCGCCCGGCTCGGCGAGGTTGCGGAACGCCAACAGCTTGAGGCCGTGACAGACCTGGCAGACCTCGCGATAGACCTTGAAGCCGCGCTGCAGCTGCGCACGATCGTACTTGCCGAAGGGCCCGGCAAACGACCACTTGTTCCTCGGCGGCGTCGGCATGTCCTCCTGCCGCCGACGCCGCGAGCGGGACCAGCGAACCGGCGAGCACGACGACAGCGAGGATGTTGCGCAGGCTGGTCATGGCGGTCCTCAAGCCTGGGCGCCGGTCGGCGCCGACGCCCCGAGCGGAGCGCCTTCGCGCAGGACCGATTCGGTGATCGAGCTCGGCAGCGGCTTGGTCTTCTCGATCTTTCCCAGCACCGGCAGGATGATCAGGAAATAGGCGAAGTAGTAGGCGGTGAACACCCGCGCGAACAGGACGTAGTAGCCTTCCGGCGGCTTGGAGCCGAGCCAGCCGAGCCCGATGCAGGCGATGACGAACAGCCAGAAGAACTGGCGGTAGAGCGGACGGTAGCGCGCGGAACGCACCTTCGAGGTGTCGAGCCACGGCAGGAAGGCGAGGATCACGATCGAGGCGACGAGCGCGATCACGCCGAGGAGCTTGTCCGGAATCGCGCGCAGGATCGCGTAGAACGGCAGGTAGTACCATTCCGGCACGATGTGCGTCGGCGTGACCGCCGGATTGGCCGGGATGTAGTTGTCGGAATGGCCCATAAAATTCGGGAATGTAGAACACGAACCAGGCGAACAGGATGCAGAACACCACCATCAGGAAACCGTCCTTGATGGTGGCGTACGGCGTGAACGCGACGGTGTCCTCGCTCCGTTTTCGGCTCGACCCCGGTCGGGTTGTTCTGCCCCACCATATGCAGCGCCCAGATGTGCAGAACGACCACCCCGACGATGACGAACGGCAGCAGGTAGTGCAGTGAATAGAAGCGGTTGAGCGTCGGATTGCCGACCGCATAGCCGCCCCACAGCCAGGTCACGATCGATTTGCCCACCAGCGGGATAGCCGAGAACAGGTTGGTGATGACGGTCGCCGCCCAGAAGCTCATCTGCCCCCAAGGCAGCACATAGCCCATGAACCCGGTCACGATCATGAGCAGCAGCAGGATCACGCCGAGGATCCACAGCACCTCGCGCGGCTCCTTGTAGGAGCCGTAATACATGCCGCGGAACATGTGGATGTAGGCGGCCAGAAAGAACATCGAGGCGCCGTTGGCGTGCACATAGCGCAGCAGCCAGCCGTAGTTCACGTCGCGCATGATCTGCTCGACGGAATTGAACGCGAAATCGACATGGGGGGTGTAATGCATCGCCAGCACGATGCCGGTGACGATCTGCACCGCCAGCATGAAGGCGAGGATGCCGCCGAAGGTCCACCAGTAGTTCAGGTTACGCGGAGTCGGGTAGACGACGAAGGAGGAATGGATCAGCCCGCCGATCGGCAGCCGCCGCTCCATCCATCGCATGAACGCGCTTTGCGGCTTGTAGGTCGGATGTCCGCTCATGATCGAACCTTGAAAGGAAAAGAAGTCGCGGGACCGTCAACCGATCCGGATCCTGGTGTCGGAGAGGAACTCGTAGGGCGGCAGGGCGAGATTGGACGGCGCCGGCCCCTGCCGGATGCGCCCCGAGGTGTCGTAGACGGAGCCGTGGCAGGGGCAGAAGTAGCCGTCGTACTGGCCCTGGTGCGCGATCGGAATGCAGCCGAGATGGGTACAGATCCCGATCAGCACCTGCCACTGGTCATGGCCGGGCTTGACGCGGGCCGAATCCGGCTGCGGATCGGGCAGCTTCGCCACGTCGACGTTCTGCGCCTCCTCGATCTGCTTCGTGGTGCGGTGATTGATGTAGATCGGCCTGCCTCGCCAGAACACCTTGATCACCTGTCCGACCTGGATCGGCGAGAGATCGACCTCGATCGGAGCGCCGGCCGCAATGGTCGAGGCATCGGGATTCATCTGCGCTATCAGCGGCACGAGCGCCGCGGCGGCTCCCACCGCCGCCACCGCGCCGGTCGCGATATAGAGAAAATCGCGGCGGGTCGGCTCGGCCGAGGACATGGTCGTCACGTGTGTGGTCCCTCTCCTGTCCATCGTTCGCCCCGCAGCCGAGGCGGCTGCGCAAACTGCCCGCATGCGGGTGGCCAGCCACGGACCGGCCGCCTGGCGGCGGCGGGCGAATCGACCGCTCTCCATCCTGCGCGCCAGCGACCGGACTGCAGGCAGGAGGCCGAGTGGGCCGATCCAGCGGCGTTCTATTGGCACCCTTGCCAATGGAGTGCAAGTGGGCCGGCTCGACAATGACCAAAAGTCGCATAAAGGCCTTCAGCTGCCGCAGGTTTTGCGACTATCGCGAGCGGCCGGACCGACCTCGGGCGTGGCCATGCACATTGCGCTGTTCGAGCCTGACATTCCGCAGAATACCGGGACGATTCTGCGCCTCGCCGCCTGTCTCGGCGTGGCGGCGCATATCATCGAGCCCGCCGGCTTCCCGACCAGCGATCGCGCCTTTCGCCGCGCCGGCATGGACTATCTCGATCAAGTGTCGCTCATGCGCCACCCGAGCTTCGAGGGGTTCGAGCTCTGGCGCCGGGCGCACGGTGCGCGGCTCATCCTGTTCACCACGCGGGCGCGAACCTGCTACCTCGATCACAGCTATCGCGAGGATGACGTCCTGCTGTTCGGCCGCGAATCGGCGGGCGTGCCCGAGAACGTGCACGCGGCGGCCGATGTCCGGCTGCTGATTCCCATGCAAACGGGCTTGCGCTCGATCAATGTGGCGATGGTCGCAGCGATGGCGGTGGGGGAAGCGCTGCGCCAGATCCGGACAGCTTGAGACGCTGGCAGAGCGCCACGCGCACCTTCGGCGCGCCATGCACTCGCCCGCAGACTCGCGGGTCGACTCCATGGAATTGCAAGGCGGGTGAGGGACATTCTCACGCCCCTGGGCGCTGCCCCTCACCCACCTCGCTCGCTGGCGCTAGTCGCCGTCGAAGGACGCTTGCATCCCCATGCAAGCGAAGGCGACATCACACTCCCCGACATCCCCCACGCGCACAGGGTTTCGCGAAACAATGGCAAAAAAAGGCCCTGGCGAAAGATATTCTCCGCGATGTCCGCATTGCAAATCGCTGCGCACTCGTTCGCTGCGCACAGCCAGACTATGTCTCGAGGATGCGCGCGCAAGTTCATGAGACTGCTCCGAAGCATGGACATGCGCGATCGAAGAATTCGGGCGAGGTCGACGGCGCGCCCGCGATCGCCTGAAGTCACCGACGTCTAGCGGAGCAGGATCGCAGATCGGAGGTCGCCTGACCTGCGATGCCCGCCAGGCGCGAGCGCGCAGCTGGTTCGAGTCGCTGCGTGACGACGTCTGCGCAGATCTCGAGGCGCTGGAGGACGCATTGCCGGCGAATGCGCCGCTCGCCGACCGCCCTGCCGGCCGCTTCGCGCGCACGCCGTGGAGCCGCACCGATCACAGCGGCGAGCCGGGCGGGGGCGGCACGATGTCGATGATGACGGGCCGCGTGTTCGAGAAGGTCGGCGTCCACGTCTCGACCGTGTTCGGCGAGTTCGCGCCGGAATTCCGCCGGGAGATTCCCGGCGCCGATGCCGACCCGCGGTTCTGGGCCTCGGGCGTTTCCCTCATCGCACATCCGCACAATCCGCACGTGCCGGCGGTACACATGAATACGCGCTTCATCGTGACCACCAGGGCCTGGTTCGGAGGCGGCGCCGACTTGACGCCGCTGCTCGATCGCCGCCGCAGCCAGGCCGATCCCGACACCATCGCCTTCCACGCCGCCATGCAGGCGGCTTGCGATGCCCATGCCGCGGTTGCGCCTTACGAAAAATTCAAGCGCTGGTGCGACGAATATTTCTTCCTGAAGCATCGCAGGGAGATGCGCGGCATCGGCGGCATCTTCTTCGACTATCTCGACAGCGGCGATTGGGACGCCGACTTCGCCTTCACCCAGGACGTGGGCCGCGCGTTCGCGAAGGTCTATCCCGAGCTGGTGCGGGGAAATTTCGCCAGGTCCTGGGACCGAGAGCGAGCGCGAGGAGCAGCTCTTGCGCCGCGGCCGTTACGTCGAGTTCAATCTGCTCTACGATCGCGGCACCATCTTCGGGCTGCGCACCGGGGGCAACGTCGACTCGATCCTCTCGTCGCTGCCGCCGGTGGTGAAGTGGCCGTGATCGGACGATCATCGCGTGCTCCGAACCGCGAGCGAAAGGCAAGCGCCGTCGCCGCATACGAGCCACAAGTGGCCTCGAGCGGCATCGATGCGCTCACCGCGCAAACGCGTGCACCAACATCACCGTGCCACCACCGCCACCACGGCATCGAGCAGCGCGGTGTGCAGATGAAGCGGCATGCGCGCGATCAAAGCCTTGGCCAGGAAGGCCCCGGGGAATGCCACACCGCCGATGAGCAGCGCGATCGCGACCACCTTGGCGTCTACCGCGCCGGCCGCTCCGAAGGTGGCGAGCTTGGTCAAGCCGATGCCGATGGACACGACCGCGTCGGTAGCAACCACGGCAGCGCCGTGCAGACCCGCGGCCATCAACAGCGAGAGCAGTATGATGCCGGCCCCCACGGTGCCGCCGGCAAGAGGTCCCCAGCCGAATGCCGCCGCCGCGAGCGAGCGGTCGGAGAGCGTGAGCCCGCGTCGCCGCATCATCCGGCGCAGCGGCACGCTCGCGACCAGCATGGCGCCGATGACGACCAGTGCGCCGCTGCCGGTGAGCATGGTGAAGCCCCAGGCGCCGAGCGCGCAGGTCGGCATCGCCGCAGCCAGAACGATCAGCGCCCGCCGCCATTCGACGCAATTGCGGAACGCCGCCGCCCGGCTGGCATTGGTGAACAGCGCCGAGATCGACAGGATGGGCACCACCGGCTCGGGGCCCACGATCGGCACCAGCACGAGCGGCATCAGCGCGCCGGTGCCGTAGCCCGCGACGCCCCCGACCACCGAGGCGAGGAGCGCCATCGTCACGATCAGCGCAAGCTGCGCGGCCGATATGTCGGCAAGGCCCGACGAGAACGATTCGAGCATGACATCGAGTCATACACGAATGCTGGACCGGCGTGCACCGCGTGCGCCGCGGCACTTCCGGGTCGAGGAGCAATGCGCGAACCGTCGGCCAGCTCCCGGCGTTCAAAGCGGAGCCGAGCTCGCCGCCGCTGCCGCATCCGCGATCTCGCCGAGCACCGCGGGATCGCTCGGAAAATCCGCCGCGATCCATGCCTCCTCGGCGGCGGCGAGCGCGGCACCGAGTCGTGGCCCCTTCGGCACTCCGCGCGCAATGAAAGCCGTAGCCTTGATCGGAAACGCCGGCGTGCGCCAGCGCGACGCCAGTGTCGCGAGCCTGCGCCAATTCTCGTCCGCCGCGCCTTCGGGAGAACGTGACCATGCCAGCAGGACGCGGTCGACGAAGTGCACCGGTCCCAGGCGATAGAGCAACGCACGTCCTGCCTGCTCGCCGCACCATGAAACCTGCCACCAGCGGTCGCCCATCGACGCCAACCGCTCGTATTCGACATTGGCGAGCCGCAGCCGCTCGCGCAGGCGCTGCGCATCCTCGACCACCGACACGACGAGCGCGCCCAGCCGGCGCACCGGATCGGGTGCAAGCGAAAGCGCCGCCTCGAGCTTCACCATGTTCGCAATGCTCGCGAGCAGCGGCACGCCGCCGATCACCAGATCGAGCAATCCGGCTTCCGTCATCACCGTCAATGCCGGAACCGCACTTCGGGCAAGCACGAGCTTGATCAGCTCCATGCGCACGCGCTCGCGCGACAATTGCTCGAGCCCGCCGCGGCCGGCGATGCAGGCAGCGACGCCGTCGGGGTCCGGGGGTCCCTCGCCATAGGCGGCGTGGAAGCGGAAGAACCGCAGGATACGCAGATAGTCCTCGGCGATGCGGGTCCCCGCGTCGCCGATGAAGCGCACGCGCCGACCCGCGATGTCGGCGAGCCCCCCGACGTAGTCGTAGATCGTGCCGTCGCGGGCGGCCGAGAGCGCGTTCATCGTGAAGTCGCGGCGCTCGGCGTCGCGCCTCCAGCTGCGGCCGAAGGCGACCTTGGCATGGCGCCCGAAGGTTTCGACATCCTCGCGCAAGGTCGTGATCTCGAACGGACGCCCGGCGGCGACGGCGGTGATGGTGCCGTGCTCGATGCCGGTCGGCACCGGCTTGAAGCCCGCGGCCTGCACGCGTCGCATCACCTCGTCGGGGACGGCGGTGGTGGCGATATCGATGTCGCCGTGCGGCTCGCCCAGCAGCGCATTGCGCACCGCGCCACCCACGACGCGGGCCTCCTCGCCGTCGCCGTCGAGGGCGGCGAGCAGATCACGCAGCGGCGCCGCGTGCAGCCACGGCGCCCCCAGGCGTGCGGTCCGCTCGCTTGCGGTCATCCCAAGAGGCTCCGCCAGCCCGGCCCGCAGGTGCCGCCTGCGCGAACAGGGGAGCTCACTTCGCCTCACCCGGCACGACCTTGCCGTCCTCGAAATGCGCCGGCACATAGGTCGAGCCCGGCGGGGCGCCTCCCCACTCCGCCAGCACGATGAAGCTGCCGATCATGAGCACGAACGCAGCAATGAGCAGCCAGCCTACGCGCGACATCGACCAGTGAGCCGGGTCCAGGACGCCCGCTCGCGTCGCCCAGAGAAAGACCGCATAGGCCGCGAACGGCGCCAGGAACAGGGCCAACTCGGTGAGGAACGGGCGGATCATGGACGTATCATATGCGGATTCGCATCTTGAGCGAGTGAAGCAAAGCCGCAGGCGCGGCCACAGTCCGCGTAGCGGGAACGAAGCGCAGCGAGATCCGGTTGGCCGTGCGCGGGCTGAAAGGCTGCTCACGCATGGCGCATCGCTTCATGCGCGCTCGTAAATCCGCTCGTACAAATTCCGCAGAATTCCCGCCGTCACGCCCCAGATGTAACGCTCGCCGAACGGCATCGCGTAGTACCTCCGCTTGACGCCCTTCCAGTCGCGGCTATGCAGCGCGTGATTCTGTACGTTCATCAGGAAGGCGAGCGGCACCTCGAAGGCGTCGGCGACCTCGGCCTCGCACAGCGTAAGCCGATAGTCCGCGCGCACACGCGCCAGCATCGGCAGGATGCGGTAGCCGGAGAACGTGAGATAGAGGTCGAGATAGCCGATCGGTTCGATCAGATCGCGTGCAAGTCCGATCTCCTCTTGCGCCTCGCGCATTGCCGCGGCGGCCGGCGTCTCGTCGTATGGATCGATCTTGCCGCCCGGAAATGCAATCTGGCCGGGATGGCTCGGCAGCTCGGTGCGCTGGGTGAGCAGCACTTGCGGCTCGGGTCGATCCACCACGGGGATGAGCACCGCCGCAGGCCGTGTCGCCTTCACGCCCGCCCGTTCCCACAACGACGGTTCGAGGTCGAGGTCGCCACGCCTGCCTCCGGCGGTGTGGTCGTGCAACGCCGGCGGCACTGCGAGGCTCAGCCGCGCACGCGCAAGCGCGAAGAAGTCCTGGCTCGGCGCGGTCTTCCCGCTCGGCAGCGCCACATCCATCAAGCAAAATCCCTCAACTGGTCGGCCGGGGCCATGGCGAAGAAGTCACCGCCCGACGCTACGCCGAACATGCGCCGGCCGTCGATCTCGCGCTCCTCGCCGAGCTCCACCAGATCGTAGAACAACGCGCGCGTGATCTTGGCCCAGAGCTCGCGCCGCACATGGAGGTAAGGCTTGAGCCCACCGGTTGCGTGCTCGGGCTCGAAGCGCAGCGCTCGATCGCTCCCACAGGCTACCCAGTCGTCTACATTGGTCCGGAAATGGAGCACCTGGCCCCGATCGCTCTGCTGCAGGTCGAGCTCGACGGCCAGGAAAGGGGCGTCGTCGACCGCAATTCCGCATTTCTCGACCGGCGTGACAAGGAAATACCGATCCCCCTCCCGCTTGAGGATCGAGGCAAACAGCTTCACCAGCGCCGGCCTGCCGATCGGGGTCCCCAGATAAAACCAGGTGCCGTCCGCGGCGATGCGCATGTCGAGGTCGCCGCAGAACGGCGGATTCCAGAGCTCGACCGGCGGCAGGCCGCTATGGGCAGCCGCCCGAGCCGCGCCGGCAATTGCATCGAGCCCGTGTGGTGTCTGGGCGGTATTCATGTCTCGCGCCTTTCCGGCCCCGGGTCTTTCGTCTGCGACCCTGCGACCGGGGATCGCCAACAGCAGAATTATGACGCCAAATCTCGACGTGGAAGCCCACTCGATCCCTGCCTTTCGACATCTCGAGAAACCGGGTGCCGCGACTGGCGTTGACCGGCGACAGGCATCCGGGCCGTCGCCCTTCCTTCGCCATGGTTTACCTGGACCTTGGGGCGTGACCGGCTGCTTTCCCCGCGCGGCAACGAGCCTATCCGCCGCCCGTAATGCCCGGGCCGGAAATGGAAAAGCCCAACATTCGAGCGCCCAGGAACCCGCTCCAACGCGCCAGCGTTGGCTGGATCGGGGCGGAGAGGCGGGGTGGCATTCGGCGAAAAAGCCGCGTAATCGCATGCCAGGTGCCGGGTGCTCGGACCGCCGGACCACCCACCCGGCAGGACATTGCATTGCACGGACACCTGCTGTACTGGCCCGAATGTTGCACGTTTTTTGGTCAACCGCGCCCTCTCCAACGAGGGAGAGGGCCCGTCCGGACCATGGGCCCGGACTGCAGATTGGATAGCGAGGAGCTGACGACATGGCGGTAGCCACCGACGGGCTCGAGAAGCTCGAAGACATGATCGTGCGCCAGGCGGAAGCGACCGGGGCGCAGGTCGCCGCCGCCAAGGCCGCGATCGGCAGCGTAATCTTCGGGCAGGAACGGGTGGTCGAGCAGGCGCTGATCACGGTGCTGTGCGGCGGTCACGCGTTGTTGATCGGACTGCCCGGCCTCGCCAAGACCAAGCTGGTCGAGACCATGGGCACCGTGCTGGGGCTCGACGCGCGCCGCATCCAGTTCACGCCCGATCTCATGCCGTCCGACATCGTCGGAAGCGAGGTGCTCGAGGAAGGCGCCAGCGGCAAGCGCAGCTTCCGATTCATCGGCGGCCCGATCTTCTGCCAATTGCTGATGGCGGACGAGATCAACCGCGCCAGCCCGCGCACGCAGTCCGCCCTGCTGCAGGCCATGCAGGAGCACCATGTCACGGTCGCCGGCAACCGGCACGACGTTCCGCGCCCCTTCCACGTGCTCGCGACCCAGAACCCGATCGAGCAGGAGGGCACTTATCCCCTACCGGAGGCACAGCTCGACCGTTTCCTGATGCAGATCGACGTCGACTATCCCGACCACGATGCCGAGCGCAAGATCGTGTTCGACACCACCGGAATGGAAGAGAGCAAGGCGAAGCCGACCATGACCGCCGACGAGCTGCTGGCCGCGCAGCGCCTGGTGCGCCGTCTGCCGGTCGGCGAATCGGTGGTGGAGGCGATCCTGAGGCTGGTGCGCTCGGCGCGGCCGGGGCCGGAGACCGGCGACATCGGCAAGCTGATCGCCTGGGGGCCGAGCCCGCGCGCGAGCCAGGCCTTGATGCTGGTCGCGCGCGCCCGCGCCCTCATCGACGGACGGCTTTCGCCCTCCATCGACGATGTGCTCGAAATGGCCGAACCGATCCTCAAGCATCGCATGGCGCTCACCTTTGCCGCGCGCGCCGACGGCGACAGCCTCGAAGCGGTCATCACCAAGCTCAAGACGCGCGTCGGATAGTCGGATGGCGCCCAGGCGGCGAGCGGACAAGAACGAAGTCAGGGCGACGCAGCGTGCGAGCGGCCTCGCCCGCACGCTTGCGGACAGCATGCCGCGGCTGATCCTGGAAGCGCGCCGCATCGCCGCCACCGTCATCCACGGGCTGCACGGGAGAAAGCGCGCCGGCCCGGGGGAGAACTTCTGGCAGTATCGCCGCTTCCTCTCGGGCGAGCCGGCACGGCGCGTCGATTGGCGCCGCTCGGCTCGCGACGAGCACCTTTATGTGCGCGAGCAGGAATGGGAAGCCGCGCATACGGTGTGGCTGTGGGCGGACCGCTCGCCGTCCATGGCGTTCAAGTCGCAGCTCGCTCAGGAGCCCAAGCTCGACCGCTGCCTCGTGGTGGCCTTCGCGCTCGCGGAAGTGCTGGTGCAGGCGGGCGAGCGCGTCGGCATGCCGGGCCTGATGCGGCCGACCGGCAGCCGTAACGTGCTCGACAAGATGGCGAATGCGATCGTGCACGACGTGACCGAGAGGCCGAGCCTGCCGCCGACGTTCGCGCCGTCCTCGCTCGCCGAGGTGGTATTGGTGTCGGACTTCTGGAGTCCGATGGCCGAGGTGCGCAAGACCCTTGCCCAGCTCTCTTCGACCGGGGCCCATGGTCATGCCGTGCAGATCGTCGACCCCGCCGAAGAGACCTTTCCCTATTCCGGCCGCGTCGAGTTCATCGAACCGGAAGGTGCGGGCTCGATCACCGCCGGCCGGGCCGAAGCGTGGAAGGGCGAATACGAGATGCGCGTGGCGCAGCACCGCGCCGAGATCCGAGCCGAGACCGACAAGCTCGGGTGGAGCTTCACCATCCACCGGACCGATCGGGCGGCCACCGAGCTGTTGCTGGCGCTGCACTCGCGCATGGGCGCGCCGCCTCCCGGCGCAGTGATCGGCGGCCGCCTGCGCGCGGCGGGGCAGCACGGGAGCCACGCATGATGCCTTGGCTCCCGCTCGGCTTTGCGCAGCCGCTGGTGCTGCTCGCGCTGTTGAGCCTGCCGGTACTGTGGTGGCTGCTGCGAACTCATTCCGCCGCAGCCGCGCCGCGTCGATTTTCCGCCAACCCGCCTGCTGTTCGACATCTCACCCAAGGAGGAGACGCCGCGACGCACGCCGTGGTGGCTCACGCTGCTGCGGTTGACGCTCGCGGCACTGGTCATCATCGCGGCCGCCGGGCCCTTGTGGAATCCACCGGTAGCGACCTCGACCGCCAAGGCCCCGCTCGCGCTCCTGATCGACGACGGCTTCCCGGCCGCCGGCACCTGGGATGCCCGCATGCGTACCGCCGAGGATCTGATCGCGCGTGCGGAGGCCGACAACCGCGGCGTGGCGCTGATTGCGATGTCGGAGCCGAGCCGCGACATTTCCTTCGAGACGCCGGCCGCCGCACGCGTGCGGCTCAAGCTGATCAGGCCGAAGCCGCACGCCGTGGAGCGCAGCGACACGCTGCCTGCGCTCGCCCGCTTCCTCGCCGCCACGCCCGACGTCGAGCTCGTCTGGCTCACCGACGGCGTCGATCTCGGTGGCGGCAGCGAGTTCGTGACGGCGCTCGGACGGCTCTTCGAGCAACGGCCGCTCACCGTGGTCGAGGGCGGCATCGCGCCGGCGCGCGCGCTCGCGGGCGCCGAGAACGCCGCAGGCTCGCTCACCGTCAAGGTCCTGCGCGCCGCCGCCGGCGGCGCCGATACCGGTATCGTCCGATCCCTCGACCTCAAGGGCCTTCCTCTGGGAGAAGCCGGTTACGCGTTCAAGGACGGCGAACGCGAGACCGACGCCGAGCTCACGCTTCCGGTCGAGATCCGCAACGACATCGCAAGGCTCGAGATCGCCGGCGAGCGTTCGGCGGGCGCCGTGCAGCTGCTCGACAAGCGCTGGCGGCGGCGCTCCGTCGGTGTGATCACCGGCTCGACCGCCGATACCGCACAGCCGCTGCTCGCCTCGACCTACTACCTCACGCGCGCGCTCGGACCGTTCGCGGACGCGCGCCTTGCCGATCGCGGCTCACCCGCGCAGGCGGTGAGCCAATTCATCGAGCAGCGCCTGCCGATGCTGGTTCTCGCCGATGTGGGCAATGTCGCAGAGGCGCGCGAGCAGCTCACGCGCTGGATCGAGGACGGCGGCGTGCTGGTGCGTTTCGCCGGACCACGGCTCGCCGCCGGCGACGACGACCTCGTGCCGGTCAAGCTGCGGCGGGGCGGACGCATTCTCGGCGGCAGTCTCTCCTGGGAGCAGCCGCAGCAGCTCGCCGCCTTCGCCCGCGAGAGCCCATTCTTCGGGATGACGGTACCGACCGACGTCACCGTGAGCCGCCAGGTTCTGGCCGAGCCCGACGCCGCGCTGACGGAGCGGACCTGGGCGACGCTCACCGATGGCACGCCGCTGGTCACCGCCCAGCGCCGTGGCAAAGGCCTCATCGTCCTATTCCACATCACCGCCGATACGCGCTGGTCAGACCTGCCGCTATCGGGCACATTCGTCGACATGCTCAAGCGAATCGTCACCTTTGCCGGTTCGATGACGGCGACCGATGCCGCGGGCACACGCGCGGCACGCGAGGTGCTGCCACCGACACGGGTGCTCGACGGTTTCGGCATCTTCGGGCCGGCGCCCGCCACGGCCCGGCCCGTGCCGACGTCCTTCGCAGGACGCGCCACGGTCGATCATCCTCCGGGCTTTTACGGACCACCGGAGGGGCTGCTGGCGGTGAACACGCTGGCGCCCGCCGACCGACTCGCGCCGCTCGATGTCTCGTCGCTCAATGCGCGCCGGGAGGCCTACCGGATGAGTGAGCCGGAGGATTTGCGCGGGCCGATTCTGCTGACGGCACTCGCGCTTCTTGCGATCGATGCGCTGGTGGTGTTCGTGCTGGCGGGCGGCATCCGGCAGCTGTTGCGACGGCAGCGGCCGGCAACGGCAGGCCTGACGGTCGCAATCCTCGTCGGAGCCCTGCTCGCTGCACCGCAGGCGTTGGCGCAAAGCCAGGCGCCCGCACGCACCCAGGCCGGCGACGAACAGTCGCTGAGATCCACCCTGGAGACCCGGCTCGCCTATATCGTCACCGGCGATGCCGAGGTCGACCGCATCAGCAAGGCCGGACTGCAGGGTCTTACACTGTTCCTGGCGCAGCGCACCGCGCTCGAGGCCGGCGAGCCGATCGGTCTCGATCCCGCCCGCGACGAGCTTGCCTTCTATCCCTTGATCTATTGGCCGATCGTGCCGAGCGCGCCGCGACCGAGCCGCGAAGCGCTCGAGCACATCGACGCCTACATGAAGCAGGGCGGCACCGTGCTGTTCGACACGCGCGATGCGGTGGCGGCGCCTGCGGGTCCCGGCGGCGCCACCCGCGGACCGGGCATGCAGGCGCTGCGCAGCATCCTTTCGGCACTGGATATTCCCGAGCTCGAGCCGGTGCCGCGCGACCACGTTCTGACCAAGACCTTCTATCTGCTCAAGGAGTTCCCGGGCCGCTTCACCTCCGGCCAGCTGTGGGTCGAAGCGCTGCCTGCTGCCAATGACGACGAGCCGGCGAGCCGGCCGGCGCGCGCCGGCGACGGCGTCTCCTCGATCCTCATCACCTCGAACGACCTCGCCGGCGCCTGGGCCATGCGTCAGGACGGGCAACCCATGCTGCCGCTGGTATCGGCAGAGCCGCGCCAGCGCGAATTCGCCTTCCGCGCCGGCGTCAACATCGTGATGTACACGCTCACCGGCAACTACAAGGCCGACCAGGTCCACGTGCCGGCGCTGCTGGAGCGACTGGGGCAGTAGCAGGCGCCACGGTTGGAGGAAAAAGGACGTCGAGCCGGTGAATCTCGGGATCTCGTTCTCGCCGCTCGTTCCCGCCTACATCATGTGGGCGGCGGTCGTCGTCGCAGTGGTGATTGCGCTGCTGATCGTGCTCAGCCGCAGCCGCGGGGCCTTGGCCCGGACCATCGCGCTGGCGCTGTTCGTGCTCGCGCTCGCCAATCCCTCGATCACTCGCGAGGACCGCGACCCGCTGACGTCGATCGCGGTGGTGGTCGTCGACAAGAGCCCGAGCCAGGAGTTCGGCGACCGCACCAAGCAGACCGAAGCGGTGCGTGCCGCGCTCGCGGAGCGGCTGGGGCGGATGCCGGGCGTCGAGGTGCGCTTCGTCGAGGCCGGGCAGGCCGACGGCGAGACCGACGGCACGCGGCTGTTCGCGGCGTTGGCGGCAGCGCTCACCGACGTGCCGCACGATCGCGTGGCGGGGGCGATCCTCATCACCGACGGGCGCGTGCACGACGTGCCGGCCGAGGCCGCGGCGCTGGGATTTGCGGCGCCGTTGCATGGGCTGATCACCGGCCAACGCAAACGAGCGTGACCGCCGTGTCGTGCTGGTGACCGCTCCCCGTTTCGGCATCGTCGGGCAGGCACAGACCGTTACCTTCCGGGTCGAGGATCAGGGAGCGCCGCCGGGTCCGGCACAGGTGACGGTGCGGCGGGACGGCGAGACCATCGAGAGCCGCAACGTGCGCGTCGGCGCCAGCGTGAGCATCAACATACAGATTCCGCATGCCGGACCGAACATCGTGGAGATCGAGGCGTCGGCGCTCGACGGCGAGCTCACCGCCGTCAACAATCGCGCGGTCGTGTCCATCGACGGCGTGCGCGACAAGCTGCGCGTCCTGCTGGTTTCCGGCGAGCCGCATGCCGGCGAGCGGACGTGGCGCAATCTTCTCAAGTCGGACGCCAGCGTCGATCTCGTGCACTTCACCATCCTGCGCCCGCCGGAGAAGCAGGATGGAACCCCGATCAACGAGTTGTCCCTGATCGCGTTCCCGACCCGCGAGCTGTTCCAACAGAAGATCAACGAGTTCCAGCTCATCATCTTCGACCGCTACGCGCGCCAGGGGGTGCTGCCGATCATCTACTTCGACAACATCGCGCGCTATGTGCGCCAGGGCGGCGCGGTGCTGGTGGCGGCGGGGCCCGACTATGCGAGCCAGACCAGCATCTGGCGCACGCCGCTCGAGGTGATCCTGCCGGCCGAGCCGAGCGGTCGCATGAACGACGGCGCGTTCCGTGCACGGCTCACCGATCTCGGCAAGCGCCATCCGGTGACGCGCGGCCTGGAAGGCGCCGACCAGGATCCGCCGCACTGGAGCCGCTGGTTCCGACTGGTCGACACGCGCGCCACCAAGGGCACCGCGGTGATGCAGGGCCTCGACAACAAGCCCCTGTTGCTGCTCTCGCGCGAAGGCGACGGCCGGGTCGCGCTGCTGCTGTCGGATCACATCTGGCTGTGGGCGCGCGGCTACGAGGGCGGCGGGCCCCATATCGACCTGCTGCGGCGGCTTTCGCACTGGCTGATGAAGCAACCCGACCTGGAAGAGGAAGCGCTGCGGCTGATGGTGCGCGGGCGCGACCTCACCGTGCAGCGCCAGACCATGTCCGACACCGTCAACGACGTGACGCTGACCATGCCCTCGGGCAAGACGCGGATCCTGACGCTGACGGCGTCGGAGCCCGGCGTATGGCGCTCGACGATCGAGGCGAATGAGCTCGGGCTGTGGCGCGCGACCGACGGCACGCTGACCGCGCTCGCCAATGTCGGCCCCGCCAATCCGCGCGAGTTCACCGAGGTAACCTCGACCGCCGAGGTATTGGCGCCGATTGCCAACGCCACCGGCGGGGACGTGGTGCGGATCGCGGACGGCGGCGGCGTCCACGTGCCGCGCATCGTTCCGGTGCGATCGAGCGATGCCTTCAAGGGCGACGACTGGCTGGGGTTGCGCATGCGCGAGGCGAGCGTGGTGCGCGGCATCGGCGTGCTGCCGGTGTTCGCGGGACTGATCGGGCTCCTGCTGCTGATCGGCAGCCTCGCGGCAACCTGGATGCGCGAGGGTCGCTGAGCACGCGGGAAGGCGGCCCGAACGGCTCTTATTACCGCTCGTCGCATCGGCTCATCCGCCGCCCATCCAGTCGGGCCGGATCGCTCCGGAGACGTCCACGAACGCCCCCTCGGCGAGCTCGCAGACCAGGAGGCGCGCAGGATCGACCGGGCCGGGCATCACCGCGCGACGCTTGGGAATGATCTTGAACCCGCATTTGCCGTAATAGGGCTCGTCGCCGACCAGCACGACCAGCCGATGACCCTTGGCCTTCGCCTCGGCGAGCGAGCGCTCGATCAGCGCGTAGCCGATCCCGCGATCGCGGAACGGCGGTTCGACGGTGAGGGGACCGAGCAGCAGCGCCGGCGTCTCGCCGATGCGGATGGGCGACATTCGCACGGAGCCGACCAGCAGCGTGCCGATGCGCGCGGTGAACGAAAGATCGAGCAGGTGCCGATTGCGTTCGCGCAGCCGGTAAGCCGACTTGGCGTAGCGGCCGGGCCCAAAGGTGCGCTCGTGCAAGCGCTCGATCGGCTCGGCATCCGCGGCCGTCTCCGGCGTTATGGCAAGGGACAGGTCGGTCATCGCAGGCTAGCGCGCTTAGCATTTGGCAGCGCAGAGGTCTACACGAGTTGCCTGGATGCGATCGCGAGCGGATGATCCGTTCACAAGATCGGGTGCGGCGGTGACGGGCGTCGAAGTTCTCTTGTATGCTGCTCTCGACGAACGAGGAGCATGCAATGGGGCATCTGGTCGATGGCGTATGGCACGACGAGCAGCACTCGGAGCGCACGCCGGGCGGGCGATTCGTGCGTGCGACCACCCGCTTCCGCAACTGGGTGACGGAGGACGGCAGTCCCGGTCCGTCCGGCAGCGGCGGCTTTGCCGCCGCGCGCAGCCGCTATCACCTCTATGCCGCGCTTCCCTGCCCCTGGGCGCATCGCACGCTGATCATGCGCATGCTCAAGGGGCTCGAGGACTCGATCTCGGTCTCGATCGTCGAGCCGCTCTACGGCCCGCACGGCTGGAGATTCGGCGACAGTCCGGGCACCATCCCCGACAGCGTCAACGGAGCGAGCGAGCTCGCCGAGATCTATCTGCGTGCGGACCCGAAGTATACGGGCCGCGTGAGCGTGCCGGTCCTATGGGACAAGGAGCGCCGCACCATCGTCAACAACGAGTCGGCCGAGATCATCCGCATGTTCAACGGCGCCTTCGGACGCTTCACCAACGTCCGTACCGACTATTATCCGCCGGCACGGCGCGCCGAGATCGACCGCATCAACGAGCTCGTCTACGAGAATATCAACAACGGCGTCTATCGGGCCGGCTTCGCCACCACGCAGGAACCCTACGAGGATGCGTTCCGCGCGGTGTTCTCTGCGCTCGACGAGCTCGAAGCACGGCTTGCGCGACAGCGCTACGTCGCAGGCTCCGACGTCACCGAAGCCGACTGGCGGCTGTTCCCGACGCTGATCCGGTTCGATGCCGTCTACTACAGCCACTTCAAGTGCAACCTGCGGCGCGTCGGCGACTATCCCAATCTCTCGAACTACCTGCGCGACCTCTATCAGCAGCCCGGCATCGCCGCGACCGTGAACATGGACCAGATCAAGCGGCACTATTACGGCAGTCAGCGCCACGTGAACCCGTACGGGATCGTGCCGCTCGGGCCGCAGCTCGACTTTGCGGCACCCCACGATCGGGCGAGATTTTCGTAACCTCGCTATTTCCAGCCGACGAGGTCGATCACGGCCGACATGCCGGCATGGGCGGAGCCCTCCTGCAGCTCGGCATCGTATTCCGCGATCTCGATGCTCTTGAAAGGGGCGAATTCCCGTTCCAACAGCGCCCGCGTGTACATGTTCTCCGCGTTCTTTGGGCCGCCGGTCGCGTATGCGAGCTGCTCCGGCCGGTAGCCCTGCAGCAACAACAGCCCGCCGGTCTTGAGCGACCCGCGAATTCCCGCGAACTTCTTCGCGCGTTCGGCCGGGTCGGCGAATTGCGTGAAAATGTCGATCACGACATCGAAAGCCTCCCGCGGCCACTCGAAGCGTGCGATGTCGACGAGCTCGGTGGCGAGCGTGACGCCGTGCGACAGCGCCAGAGCCCGCGCCTTCGCCTGGGCCTTGGGCGAGAAATCGATGGACAGGACGTCGAGTCCTTGTTCCGCGAGAAAGACACCGTTGCGACCCTCGCCGTCGGCAATGGCGAGCGCGCGGCCGCGCTTCGGCAGCAGCTGTCGATGCGCTGTCAGAAACGCATTGGGCGCGGTCCCGAAGATGTATTCGGGAACGGAAAAGCGGGCCTCCCAGCGTCCGAATTCGCTCATCGCCACGGTTATCGAGCGGTGCTTGCCGGCGTAAGCCGGCTGCCGCTCAGAAGTCGAGCTTGTCCTGGATTGCCGAGATTCCCGCCTTCGCACAAGCATCGTCGGCGTCGCCGCCCGGCGCGCCCGAGACGCCGATCGCGCCGACCAGCGAGCCGCCGGCTTGAACCACCATGCCGCCGCCGAGAACGACGGCACCCGGCAGGCTGCGGACTGCGCCCTGCGGCATGCCCGGTTGGGTCGAAGCCACCAACTCGGTGGTGTTGGTGCGAAAGCTGACCGCGGTCCACGCCTTCCCCGTCGCCGCCGTCGTGTGCGGGCCGGCAAAGCGGTCGCGCAACACGACCTGCGTCACGCCGAAACGGTCGACGACCGCGACCGCGACCTGATAGCCGCGCTGCCGGCAATCGAGCAGCGCGGCGCGGGCGAGATCGAGCGCGGTCTCCGAGCTCATCACCTTGTGGGTGACGAGGGCTTCCTGAGCGGCTGCGGCGGCGCATGCGACGAGCACGCCGGCGGCCACCACGAGCCCGAGGCTTCGAGCGATCATGGGCGTGCCGCCGATCGCAGCTGCGTTCGCCTCGTCACGAGAAGACGTCGGCGACGATGCCGCTGTACCAGCCCATGTTCTCGACCTGGGTCTGGCGGCGCAACTCGGCGCTCTCGCCTTTCTGCGAGACGAAGGTCTGGACCGCGGCGATCTTGCCGTCCTTGGGCTCGTAGCTGCCGCCGACCTTCACGGTATCGTCGGTTTCGATCAGGCTCCAGCAGGTGTTGGAGTAGCGGGCAGGAAAGGTCCGAGCGTTGGTCAGCTCGCCGCGGATCGTCATCGCCGCCACCTTGGCCTGGCTGTTGGCGGAGAACGCCGATTTCGGCATGTCGCCGGGAATGCAGGCGTCGCCGACGACATAGACGTTGGGGTCGTTGACCGACTTCATGCTGGCGGGGTCGATCGGGCAGTACCCGCTCTGGTTGGCGAGACCGGCGTCACGGGCGATCTTGCCGGCCATTTGCGCCGGAATGACGTTGACCATGGCCGCCTTGTAGCTCGCGAGGTCGGTGGTGACCGTCATGGTCGAGGGGTCGACCTGCTTGATGCCGCCGTGCATCTTCGGGTCCTGCCATTCCACCATGCCGGGATAGTGCTTCTCCCATCCCTCCAGGAACAGCGCCTGCTTCGAGAACGTCTCCTTGGGATCGAGGATGATGATGCGGGAGCGCCGATGTCCCTTGGCCTTGAGCACGTGCGCCATCATCGAGGCGCGCTCGTAGGGTCCGGGCGGGCAGCGATAGGGATTGGGCGGCGCGATCATGACGATCACCCCGCCGTCCTCCACGGCACCGAGCTGCCGCCTGAGCAGCTGGGTCTGCGGTCCCGGCTTCCAGGCGTGCGGCATGGTCTCCGACGCCGCTTCGGAATAGCCGGGCACCGCATCGAACCTGATGTCTATTCCGGGAGCGACCGCCAGGCGATCGTACGGCAGCTGCGACCCGTCGGCGAGCCGGATGCTCTTGTTGTCGCGGTCGATCGCCTGCGCCGCCTGGTGAACGACCTTCACGCCGTGCTTCGACGCCAGCACATCGTAGGAATGGTTGATCGAGCTCCCAGGTGCGGAAGCCGCCGAGATAGAGGTTGGAATGGAAGCAGGTGGTGAACTGCCGCAGCGGCTCGACCAGCGTGACCTCGACCGCTCCGTCCGAAGTCCTTGGCGACGTATCTGGCGATCGTCGCACCGCCCGGCCCGCCGCCGATCACCGCGAGCTTCGGTTTGGCCTGCGCAAGCGCAGGCATCGGAAAGCCGGCTGCGGCAAACGCGGCCGCGCCGTGGAGAAAGCGCCGACGGTTGGTCCCAATCATGATGGTTTCTCCCTCGTCTGGTGTGCCCAGGGCGGGTTGCCATGCGCTTGATACACGAAGGCACCACGCACTCCCATCTTATCGGAGTGCGGTCCATTCGCCAATTTTCGCTGGACCGGCTCGAACACGCCCAGACGCATGCGCTGATAGCCCCGGCCTATACCCGAGGCCGCGCGGTGGCGTGGCAAACCGTGGGTGCCATTTCCGCTAGCCCGCTGTCTTCAGCGCATCGCCGTTGCCTTCCCTTCCCGCCTCCACCGGCGGGGGAGGTGCCGGAGGCGCCGCGACCGTAAGGCCGTTCAGCATCTCCCAGTACTTCACCGCCTCGGAATGGTCCGCATCGGCGCCCACGACCTCGCGCGCGCGCAGGAAGAGATCGCGGCCGTGCCGGCACAGAGGGGCATGGATCTTCAAGTCCTCCGCCAGATCGGCCGCGATCTTGACGTCCTTGGCCAGCAACCCGAGCAGGAATTTCGTGCCGAACCTGCGGCTGATCACATCCTGGCGCATGACATTGGCAGTGTGGAAATTGCGACCGGTCGAACTCGTTGATGACGTCCATCATCACGGCCGGATCGAGGCCGAACTTTCGTCCGATGACCAGCGCCTCGATCGCGGCGAGAAATCCGGTGCCACTCATGAAGTTGTTCAGCGCCTTCATTGCATGCCCGGCACCCGACCCGCCGACCACGAAGCTGCTTCTTGCCGAGGACGTCGAGAACGGGCCGCACGCGCGCGAGCGCCTTTGCGTCGTCGCAGCCGATCATCAGCACGAGCTGTCCGGCTTCCGCGCCCTGCACCCCACCGGAGACCGGCGCATCGATCAGCGTGACGCCGATCTGCTCGAGTTTCGCCGCCAGCATGCGGGTGCCGGTGGGCTCGGACGAGCTCATGTCGACGACGATGGTGCCGCACCGCAGCGACTTCGCCAGAGCACCGCCTTCCTGCTGCTCCAGCACCTGTCGCACGATCGGCCCGGTCGGCAGCATGGTGATGACGACATCGGCGCTGGCGCCGAGCTCGGCCAGCGTCTGCGCACCGTGACCGTTCCGCTCGCGCACGAAGCGCTCCTGTCGCGCCCGATCGGCGTCGTAGACCGTGACCCGATGGCCGGCGCGGGAAAGGTTGGTCGCCATATGCCAACCCATCGCGCCGATTCCGATGAATCCGATGTGTTCCATGCCGTCGTTCCGGGTTTCGTCGCGCTCGATGCGTTGCGCGGCGCACTGCGTCCATTCATCATGGCGCGATCGGCGACCGCTGGAAACCATCGATTCGGCGCAGCCGCAGCGACAGTCAGGGCCGCTGCGGCAGGCTGCCGAAATACGCCGCCAGTGCGGCAATCTCGTCCTCCGACAGCCGCCCGGCTATGGTCTGCATGATCGGATTGTCCCGCTTCCTGGTGCGGTACTCGCCCATGATCGCGATGAAAACGGGAGGCGGCCAACCGACGATCGGCGGAATGCCCTGGTAGCGACCGGTGAGCTGATGGCAGGTGACGCATTCGGAGGAGAGGTATTCACCCAGCGCCTTGTCGCCCTCCCCGCGCGCGAGCCCGCAGGCCGAGGCGAGGAGTGTGGGGAGCAGCACGAACACCGGGGCCGCCCGCACGACCGTTACTCGACTTTCGGCGCCGTCCCGGTTTCCGGGGTGACGTCGATCGCGCGCGCGCGTCCCGTGATCCTGGCTGCACCGGGAAGACAGTCGGTCATGCACGGTGCCCGGCTCCAGAACTCGCGTTCGGCGATCTCGCGATCGTCGTCGGAGAAATTCCGCTCGTTGGGAAGCTTGATCGATGTGAAGTTCCTCTCGTTGAGCTCGAACGTCTCGTCTGTAATGACGTCGTTGAGATAGAGCACATAAGCGGTGATGGCGTACAATTCGTCGTTGGTCAAAGATTGCGCATTCCCGAACGGCATCGTGCGGCGGATGTAATCCATCACCGTGGAGGCATAAGGCCAGTATGAGCCGATGGACTTGACGGGATCGTGGCTCGCCAGGCTGCCGGCCCCGCCCATGATGATCGGCCAGCGCCCCGCGCTTTCGCCGAACTCGCCGTGACATGCTGCGCAGCGCTCCAGGTAGAGCGGCTCGCCCTCTTTGACCGTCCCCTTGCCGACCGGCAGGCCGTGGCCGTCCGGCCGGATGTCGATGTCCCAGCCCGCGATCTCCTCCGCCGTCGCGATGCGCCCGACACCCAGCCGCTTCGGCGCGGATGGGGAAGGCTGCCCCTGCATCGCTGGTTCGGATTTCTGACCAGCCGCGAGCTCCACCATACCCGCACCGGCCAGCCCCGCCGTGATGACGAGGCCGACTGCAACAACCATGGGGCTACGAGACCTCGACATTCTCGACCTCGCCGCTCCTGTGGACGTGCCACGTCTGAATGCCGTTGTTGTGATAGATCGAGTTCACGCCCCGGTGCTTGCGCAGCTCTGCTTTGGTTGGCTGCACGTATCCGGTCTCGTCCATGGCGCGCGACTGCAGCAGCAGCTCGCCCCCGTCCCAATCGAGCTCGTAATAGAACCGCGTCAGCGCCTTGTCCCACGCCGGACCGTCGATCCTGGCAGCGCGCCAGTTGCGCCCGCCATCGAGCGAGACATCGACGCGCGCGATCCTGCCGCGTCCCGACCAGGCCAGTCCCGACAGCACGGTGAAGCCGGATTTGTGATTGAGCGGCATCTGCGGGCTCGGATCGGTGATCACCGACTTCGCATCCATGACGAAGGTGAAGCGCCGGGCAATGCCGTTCTCGAGCAGATCGGTGTACTTGGAAGTTTCCTCGCGGTGATGCCACGGCCGGTCACCAACCTCGATCCTGCGCAGCCACTTCACCCAGATATTGGCTTCCCAGCCGGGGACCACCGCACGCACCGGATAGCCGTTCTCCGGGTAGAGCATCTCCCCGTTCATGCGATAGGCGACGAGGACATCCTCGAGCGCCTTGTGCAGGGGCAGCGAACGCGTCATTGCGGCCGCGTCGCCGCCTTCCAGCAGCAGCCATTTCGCTTGCGGCCTCACCCCGGCCTCCTCGAGCAGAACCCTCAGCGGCACGCCGGTATGCATCACGCAATGGACCATCCCGTGGGTGAACTGCGCCCCGTTGAGCTGGGCGCCACGCCACTCCATGTCCGGAATTGGCGGCGCATTCGCAGAAATACACCCGGTTGACGCGCGGCATCCGCTTGATGTCGTCGAGCGTGAAAATGAGCGGCCTATCCACCAGGCCATGCAGCATGAGCCTGTAGTCGGCGGGATCGAGCTCGGCGATGCCGGCATGGTGACGCTCGAAGCACAGTCCGTTGGGCGTGATCACGCCGTCGAGCGCGTGCAGCGGGGTGAAGCTGACCGAGCTTTGCGGACTGGCCGTGAGCCACTCCACGTCGCGGCGTATCACGCTCGCCTCGTGCGCCGACGGCTTGCCGTACTTGCGCACCGCGACCCCGTCGCCGAGGAAACGCGACCAATCGGCAATTTTCGGCGGCTGATTGGCGGCCTTGCCCTCGCGCGGCAGCCGCCGAAGGACGAGCGCGCTCGCGCCGCCTGCCGCGATGGCCGCGCGCAGGAAGCCGCGCCGCGAGGTCGCACGTTGCGCGGGATGGTCGATCGTCATTCCTGCTTCTCCGCTGGTTGAGTCCGGAGCACGCGCAACGATCCGATGATCGCGCTACTGACCAACGACGCGAACACGGGCGCTCTCCGCCGGAGCGACCACCCGCCTGCCCCGGATGTGATCGACGACGACGTCCCAGATCGGCGGGCCCTCGGTGCCCTCGTTCACGCTAGCCCAGCCGGCGACGACGTAGTCCCTGCCCGCCTCGAGCGGTTGGCCGGTGCGCACCACCTGCAGGTCCGAGATCCGACTCCCGATCGGCTTGTCGACATCGATGGTGTAGGCGACGCCGCCCACACGCACCATGTCGCCCCCCTGCTGATAGTAGGGATCGGCGTTGAACAGATTGTCGGCGACGTCCTCCAGCACCTCCTTGAGGCGGGCGCCGGACATCGTCATGCGGTAGGCGGCGGGATAGGTGATCGCGGTGGCGTTGTAGACATCCTCGCGCGTGATGTCGGCGTCGGGCAGCAGCGAGGCTCCCCAGCGAAACCCGGGCGACAGCGCGATCTCGGCGTCGCGCTCGGACAGCAGCGCATCGCAGATCAGGTCGTCGAGCGTGCCGTTGAAATTGCCGCGGCGATAGAGCAGCGTCCCGGTGCGGCCGATCACCTCGCGCAGCATCGTTTCGTGCGGTGCCCGGATGGCGCGAATCCGCGCCGCCATCTGCGGGTCCGCCGCGAGGGCGTCGGAGAACACCGGGATGAGCTTGAAGCGATGGTTCTTGATCTCGCCGTCGCGCACGTCGAGGTCGAGCCGCGACACGAACTTGCCGTGGCTGCCGGACGCCACCAGCAGGGTCTTTCCGACCCTGACCACGTCCGGTAGCGCATCGTGGCTGTGCGCGGTCAGGATGACGTCGATGCCGGCAACGCGCGCGGCGAGCTTGCGATCGACATCGAAGCCGTTGTGGGACAAGACAACGACCAGGCCGGCGCCGTTTCGGCGCGCCTTGTCCACGTTGGCGCGCATGTCGTCCTCGCGAATGCCGAACGACCAGTTCGGTATCATCCAGCGCGGGTTCGCGATCGGCGTGTAGGGAAATGCCTGCCCGATCACCGCGATGCGCGTGCCGGAACGCTCGATCATGGTCATCGACTCGAACACCGGCTCGTTCCATTCGGTGTCGCGCACGTTCTGAGCGAGGAACGGGAAGCCGAGCTCGCCGGCGATCTCCTTCACGCGGTCGCGGCCGAGCGTGAACTCCCAGTGGCCGACCATGGCATCCGGCCGCAACAGTGCCATGCAGTCGACCATGTCCTGACCCTTGCCGAGCAGCGCGGTATAGCTGTTCTGCCAGGTGTCGCCGCCGTCGAGCAGCACCACCCGGTCGCCGCGCTCGGCACGGATCGCGTTGACGATGGTGGCGATGCGGTCGAGCCCGCCCATGCGGCCATAGCTTTTGGCCAATGCCGCGAAGTCCACCGCCGACAATGCGTAGGCTGCGGCCGAGCCGGGCGTGATCCGGTAGAGGTCGAGCAGTGCCTTGCCGCTGACATGCGGCACCAGCCCCTTCGCTTCGCCGACGCCGAGATTGACCGCGGGCTCGCGAAACAGGAGCGGCACGAGCTGGGCGTGGATATCGGCGATGTGAACGAGGGTCACGTTGCCGACCGCCTCGAAGCGCAGCAACTCTTCTTGGGTAAGACGCTGCTGCGCGAGCGCGCGCGTGGAGACGTTCCGGCAGGAGCGCCGCCGTCGCCGCGGCAACCTGGAGGAAATCGCGCCTCGAGAGCATCCGGAACCCCGCGCCGTGCGCTGCGACTTCCCGCCGACGTCGGATGCTCCCGACCTTCGGCGCGCCGGTCCAGCGAGCCGATCACCGGCTCTGGAACGCGAACCTCTCGCCGTTACGTGACCGTGATCGACTCCAGCCCGACGATCTTGGTTCCGTCGTCATCGACCCAGGTCAGAACGACGGCCCCGGATTCATCCGCCCGGAACTTGAACTGGATGTACGGATTGGCGGAGATCGCCGGCTCGAAATCGGCCGAGAAGACCTCCTTGCCGTTCACCGTGCAGATGAATCTGTTCAAGATCTTGCGCGGGATGATATTGCCGGCGCTGTCCCTGCGCTGGCCCGTCTCCATGACGTGCGATACCAGGGCCTTGACCTCGACGAGGTCGCCCTTCTTCGCCTGCTTCTTGTCGAGCTTGATGCGCGGCTTCACTTCGGCCATTGCAATTTCTCCTTGCGGCGGGTGAGCGGGCGAGCCGGCCTCAGCCGCCGCAGCCGCCGATCGTGACTTTCACCGCCTTGCTGGCCGTGAAAAAAGAGCCGTCGCTCATCCTGGCGACGGCGATGACCTTCTGGGACTCGGCGAGCCTGATCCGGACATTGGCCTCCGCCACACCGCTCTGCGGCGAGAAGTGGAAGGTGGCGATACCGCCGCGCGGATTGCCGTCCGCCACGATCAGCACGTCGCTGACGTAGGACTGTTCCGTCATCGGGCTTTCGACCGACACCGTCATGGGAACGGTGTTGCCGTTCTCGGCGATCTCCGGCAGGTCGAGCCGGATGCGACCTTCGGCCGCCGGTCGGCCGCCGGTGAATTTCCGGATCAGCTCGTCGGAATCGTTCTTGGCCGCGAATGCGGGCGTCGCAACGCCGTGCCACGCCGCCGCCACAGCTCCGACGCCGACCGCCAGGGCGGTCCGGCGATTCAAGTTCCAAGACATTTCCGGTCTCCTAGGCTACCGACAAACCTGGTGCACGTCATTTCGGACGAACTTACGCGGGAACGTGGGTCGGGGGAAAGAGCCCGCCGACCGCAGCGCGGGTGGGGACGTGCCCGTGTCCGCACGCACACATATTCAGATATCTGCAAGTATCTAGACGGGAGCAGCGCGGAAGGCAAGGGCTCCTTCGCCGGCCGTGCGAGCCTGCGGCTGCCGCTGTCGCATGACTTTTCATTCGGGAGAAGGCATGTAATGTGACGCGGCCGTAGAGCGTCGTGCTCGGGGCGGCGATGCGCTGCGATCGACGAGAGCCAGCGTGGAGGAATGATCCTGTGCAGATGAGAAGCCTGCTCATTGCGGTGGGCGCGTGCCATGGCGACTGCAGCGATTGCGATCGCACCGGCGTTCACGCAAGACGACGAGACCGAGAAGGGGATCGAGAAATACCGGCAGATGCTCAAGGCAGACCCTTGGAGCAACCCGGCATTGCTCGATGCCGATCGCGGCGAGGCGCTGTGGACGACGAAGACGCGGACCGCGAAACGTTTCGCTCGAGCAGTGCGATCTCGGCAAGGGACCCGGGCAGGTGGAGGGCGCGTTCGCCGAGCTGCCGCGCTATTTCGCCGACGCGGACCGCGTCATGGATGCCGAGACCCGCATTCTGTGGTGCATGGAGAAGCTGCAGGGCTTCAACCGCGCCGACCTGGTCAAGCGGCCCCATCCCGGCGGCGGACAGCCGGTCAAGGAGCTCGGCGCAATCGCCACCTACGTCGCGAGCAAGTCGTCCGGCATGAAGTTTGCCGCCAAGGCCGAGCACGCCAAGGAGAAGGACGCCGTCGCGCTCGGCGAGGCGTTGTTCTTCCGGCGCTCGGGACCGTTCGATTTCGCCTGTGCGACCTGCCACGACGCCAAGGGATTGCGCATCCGGCTGCAGGAATTGCCGCATCTGACCAGCAGCGAGGAGGCGAGCAAGGTCGTGGGCGAATGGCCCGGCCTACCGGGTGTCGAGCACCCACGTCATGACCATGCAGCACCGCCTCTACGATTGCTTCTGGCAGATGCGGATGCCGGAGCTGGAGCTCGGCTCCGAGGTGAGCGTGGCGCTGATCGCCTATCTCGCGAGCCAGGCCAAGGGCGGCGAGATCGCCGCTCCCGGGCTCAAGCGTTGATCGTGGAGGCAGCCATGCGGATCGTCCTTACCGGCGCTCTCCTCCTCGCGGTGAGCACCGCACCAGCGCTCGCCCAGCAGAAACCCGATCCCGCGCGCGTGGATGCCGCGGTCAAGGCGGCGTTTCCCATTCTGCCGTCCGGGTGGGAAGCCCGCCTGGTGCCCGACGAGACCATCCGCCAGTGCTCGATCCACCGCAATGCACCGCCCAAGGCGATCGCCGAGGAAATCCAGCAGCGGGAACGGGCGAGCATCGTCCATCCGTCCGACCACCAGTACATCGGCGACTGGAGGAAGGGGGAGGAGAACGCCCAGTCCGGCTACGGCCAACGCTTTACCGACCTTCCGGCCCGACGGCCGAACGGCGGGAACTGCTACGCCTGCCACCAGATGACCAAGCAGGAAGTCAGCTACGGCACGCTCGGTCCGCCGCTGCTCAACTACGGCAAGCTGCGGAACTTCGCCGAAGCCGACACCAAGGCGGTGTACGAGAAGATCTACAATTCACACGCGGGGCTTCCGTGCTCCAACATGCCGCGGTTCGGCGCCAGCAAGATCCTGACCGTCGATCAGATCAAGGATCTCGTGGCGCTGGTGATGAGCCCGGACAGCCCGGTCAACAAGTAGCTATCGAGGAGAGCACTCATGCCCAGGAACCGACGGGAGATCATCGGCGCCATGGCTGCGTCCGGCGCGGTGCTGGCGTCGGCAAGCGGCGCGCGCGGCAATCCGGCTGCGCTCGACCTCGCCGGCATCAAGAAGGAGACCGACGTCGCCTGCGTCTATCACTGCGATTTCGGCGATCCGCAGCGTTTCTCGCAAATGCTGCAGAACATGCTCAACCACTATTCGGCCTACGATTTCGACACCTTCAGGCTCAAGCTGGTGGTGGTCGCCCACGCCGCGGGGATCAAATTCTTCCTCGAGGACCGCACCGGCACCCCGTGGGAAAAGGACAATATCGACCCCGACATCTACCAGCGTTTCGTCGGCCTGACCAAGTACGGCGCCGAGGCCTTTCTCTGCCAGATCACCTACAAGCGCTTGAAGATCGATCCCGCCAAGACCCGCAAGGACGCCTTCCTCAAGTTCGTGCCGTCGGGCGTCGCCACGGTGGCCGAGCTGCAAGGAAAGGGCTTCGCCTATCTCAAGGTCGGGTGAGCATTTGGTGACCGCCGTCCACCCTCGCGGCACGTGCATACGTAGTCACGGACGTGGCGGATTGCGCTCGCAGACATATTCAATTTCACTTATATTTGGGCCGGTCCGGCGCGAACACGGAATTTGGTTGCCATGGTACGGTCCGTCGTTGCCGCGGCGATGCTGCTGCTGATCTCCGCCGGCGCCACGACGGCGCTGGAGCTCCTGATGTTCCGGCGCGCGGGCTGCTCATGGTGCGCGGCCTGGGATCTCGAGATCGCCCCGATCTATCCCAAGACCGACATCGGCAAGCGCGTTCCGATCCGGTTCGTGGACATCGATCGCATCGGCGACCTCGAGATCGAAGTGACGAGCCCGGTTCGCTTCTCGCCGACCTTCGTCCTCGTCGACGATAGCCGCGAAATCGCAAGGATCGAAGGCTATCCCGGGCAGGATTTCTTCTGGGGCAGGCTCAAAGCACTGGTGCCGCCGCTCCCGCAACCCGCGGCGGCCACTGCCGACGCACCCTCGACACGATGAGGGGGCAGCGATGAGAGGTCGCGCCAATGCCGAGCGTCGTCCGCGACCGCCGGGGCCCGAGATCGATCTCGACACGCTGGTGCGGAATGCCAGCGAGGCGAGTGCGTTCCTGAAGGCACTCGCACACGAGACACGGCTGATGATTCTCTGCCTGCTGATCGACGGCGAAAAATCGGTTTCCGAGATCGAGCAGGCGCTGGGGCTGCGCCAGCCGGCGGTATCGCAGCAGCTTGCGCGTCTGCGCGGCGAAAACCTGGTGGAAGCGCGCCGCGACGGGAAGAACATCTATTACTCGCTCGCCCGAACCGAGGTGCGCGAGATCATCGAGGCGCTGCATCGCGCGTTCTGCAGCCCGTCTCGGGGCAGGTAGCCCAGCGTTTCCCGGATCGAGCAAGCTCCGCCGTCTCACGAGCCGCCGGACAGACGCTTGACCAGGCGGTCGAGGAATTCCCTGCTGTCGTGGACCGCCTTGACCGCGACCCGCTCGTTGCGCCCGTGCACCCCGCTGTTGCCGGGGTCGGTGAACAGGCCGGAAATGCCGTAGGCGGGGATGCCGGCGTTGCGCAGCCAGCGATTGTCGGTATAGCCCGCCGACATGGTGGCGTTGAGCGGCACGCCCAGCCACATTTCCAGGGCGAGCCGACCGATGGTTTGCATGAGCTGCGGATCGATCGGCGACGGCGGGCTCACGATCGCGGTGCCCCGCGGAACGACGGCGACGTTTTCGTCGGCGATCACGCGAGCCAGCGTGCGGGAGACTTCCGCGATCAATTCGTCCGGCAGGATCCGGCAGTTGACGGTGGCGCGCGCGGTCTGCGGCAAGGCGTTCTCGGCATGTCCGGCCGCGAGCATGGTGGCGACGCAGGTGGTGCGGATCTGGGCGTTGTAGTCCGGACGGCTCGTGAGCGGCGCCAGCGTCTCGGTGTCGGTGCGGCCGGCGAGCAGCGCGCGCATGGCATCGGCGACGGGGGGCGCCTCGCTCGCCGTCATGCGCTCGAAAAAGGCACGCGTCACCGCATTGAGCCGAACCGGAAACTCGTGGCGCGCGAGCACGCGCAAGGCTTCGGCCAGCCGGTAGATGGCATTGTTCCGGCCCGGCGCGGCGCTGTGCCCGCCGCGATCGGTGACCTCGAGCGAATAGGTCTGATAGACCTTCTCGGCGTGCTGCACAGCGAGGCGGAACGGCCTGCCATTGCGCAGCGTCCCGCCGCCGCCCTTGTTGATGGCGAGCTCGGCGTCGATCAGCTCGCGGTGCTGCCGCAGCAGGAAGCGCACGCCGTTGTGGGGGGAATCGGACAGCTCCTCGTCGGCGGTGAGCGCGAGGATGATGTCGCGGTCGCCCTTCCAGCCCTCCCGCACATAGCGAATGAAATTGGCGACGAAGATCGCGGCCATCGCCTTGTCATCGATCACCCCGCGGCCGCGGAAGTAGCCGTCGACCTCGGTGAGCTTGAACGGCTCGCAGTCCCAGTCCGCACGCGTGGCCTCGACCACATCGAGATGGGCAAGCAGCAGCAGCGGACGCCGTGCGCCGGTGCCGCGCAGCCGCGCCACCAGGTTGCCCTTGCGCGGTCCCGACGACAGCACGGAGATGTCGCGCGCCGGGAGGCCGCCGGCGGCCAGCCGCGCCGCCATGGCCTCGGCGGCCCGCAGGGTGTCGCCGGCGGCATCGGTGGTGTCGATCTCGACGAGCCCGCGGTAGATGTCGAGGAAGGTCCGGCGGTCGCGGCTCTCCGTGTCGGCGTGCGCGCACACGGTGGCGACGAGGAAGGTCGTCAGAGCAGGAGCAGTCGCGAAGGACGCGGCACGGGTCGCAACTATGATTCCGGTTGGTTGCGCAGGAAGGCGGCAATGCCGGTATTCCGCTCGAGCTCGGCCAGGTCCTCGGCGGACGGCAGCTGCGGCTTGTCGCGGCTGGCGTTGACCATGCAGAGGAAGCCGAGCGGCTCGCCCCTGGTGGCGCGGAACTGATGCCAGGTCAGCGCCGGCACGGTGACGAGATCGCGGGTGTCGACCGGCTTGACCTCGCCGCCGACGAGGCAATGGCCGCGCCCGCGCAGGATCAGCACCGCATGCATGTGCTCGTGACGCTCGAGGGTGGAGAAGCCGCCCGGCGCCACCTCGAAATAGCGCAGCTCCCCGGCCAGATCGGGATCGGCGAACAGCACTTGGCGGGTGATCGATCTGAACAGCGCGCGGCTGTCTTCCTTGTAGGGCAACTCGTCGACGCCCTCCCAGCGCCAGCCCTTGGCCTTGCGATGGATGGGGCGGCTCGCCATTCCCGACGCTCCCGATGTCGTCATCCGTACCGATGCTCGTGGACCGCTGCGACGAAGGCGGCGGTCGCCTCGACCAGGCGCTCGCGCGCCTCGAGCAGGGCACCGCCGACCAGCAACATGACCTCGGTCCCGTAGAAATCAAGCATCTCGGCCACGCGGTCGGTGGTCATGCCGCCGGCCGGGACCGGCACCGAGGGGCGCAGCCCGTCGCGCTCCGCCAGCGCGCTGCGCCCGAGCGCCCGGCAGATTTCCCGGGAATAGCCGAAGCGGCCGCCATGATTTGGAAACACCACCGCATCGGCCCCCAGCATGCGGAACAACTTGCCGAGGAGCAGCGGCGGCGCGATGCGCGCCGCCCCACCCAGGCTGGGATGGGCGACGAAGGCGAGATCGGGATGCTCGCGCACCAGGCGATGAAAGTTGGAGAAGCCCATGATCATCGGCGCCACCATGACGGTGTCGACGCCGACGGCGCGCGCGACGGCAATCTGCCTGCGCATGGCGTCGAGATCGCCGGAGAGGCTCGGCACATAGCGCGCGTGGGCGCCGCCGAGCGCCGCGGCGACCGCCTCCACGCGCGCGGCAAACGGCGAATAGGACTGATCGGCGAGCCCGTGATCGTCCTTGATGTAGTCGATGCCGCCTTGTGCGAAGCGCGCCGCCAGTGTCGCCAGCCGCTGCGGCGGCAGGCCCTGCGGCTTGAGCGCCGTGGCCGTCATCGCGCGCTCGCCAGCGGCAACCCGCCGCCGCAATCCGTCGAGTCCATGGCGGGGGCCGCCGAAGCTCCTCGCGAGCTCGCCCGGAAACGCGACGTCCTCCAGCACCACGTCCTCGTGCAGCGAGGTGTTGCCGAACAGCATGTTGACGAGCTGCCCGGGATCGCCGCCGACGGTCTCGCCCGCAAGCGCGACGCGGACCTCGAACTCCCCGCCTTCCCGCTCGGTGATCGCCTCGACGCGGCCGACGATGCTCGCGAGCACGAATTCGTCGTCGATCGCCGCCAGCGGCATCTCGACGCTCTGCTCGACCGCGATCGCGCGTGCACGCGTCTCGATCGAGCGGGCATCGCAGCGGACCCGGTAAACGGCGTGCAAGCGGGCGGACACGGCTATTCGCGGCGCTCGGAACGCTAGTGTCCCGCTTCCGACGTTCGCTTCACATTGCAGCACGCTCGAGTGCGAACGTCGGAAGCAAAGGGACACTAGCAAGTCTATGGTGCTAGTGCGGTTGTCTTTGACGTTCCGATGACGGAACCGCCGCGAGACTGATCGGAACGTCAAAGACACCGCACTAGCTGCGCGCCTTCGCCCACCTGACGACACGATCGCCGAGCGTGCGCAGGCGGGTCCCGCCATGGGGACGGGCGCGCTCGACCGCAAGAACGGCAACCGCCAGCAGGCCGATGGCGGCGAGACCCAACAGGAACGCACCCGAGAGCGCGACCAGGATGAGGCCGGCGAGGCCGGCGATCGGCAGCGAGCGCGGACGGATGCGAAACGGCTCGGAGGCGGCGCCGGGGAAGCGGACCACCGACGCAGGCTCCCGGCGTGCGCCGGAACGATGCGGGCGCACGAAATTGTCGTTCGCAGCCTCGATCCCTGTTCTGGCTCGTCGGTGCCTCATGACGCGATCCGCGGCTGCACCCCGCCAACGCGCACGCTACCATGGTTCCGAGCAATGAACACTATGTCTGGATGGCGCCACCTTAAGCGATTCGCGAATGGGTTGCGACCGCCCGTCGCTCCGCGTCGGGCGCTGTGTGCAGCAGACTACCATCGCTCGCTGGCCGGCGCGCCGCCGAGCACCTCGACGATGCGGGCGCGGGTTGCTGCGGTGGTATCGCTGGGCAGCGCATCCGGAGCGAAGAAGCCGTGCGCCACGATCTCGCGGCCAGGGACCGGGGCCGGTTGCTGGCGAAAGCCGCGCACTACGTAGAGCGAAACGTGATCGCGGCGGGAAGCGCGGTCGTTGAAGTATAGGCCGAACAGCCGCGGCGGCTCGGTCAGCTCGATATTGCCCTCCTCGTGCAATTCGCGGGCGAGCGCCTGCGTCATGGTCTCGCCCGCCTCGACCCCGCCGCCGGGCAGGTGCCAGCCGCTCACGTAGCTGTGCCGGACCAGGAAAATGCGTCCCTCGCCGTCGACCACCAGGGCGCGGACGCCGAGCGTCATGGCACGTGCGAACCGCCAGTAGAGATGAAGCGCCCGCCGCAGGGTGGGCTCGAGCGCGCTCCGCACGGCACCGTGGTCGGCTCGCTTCATGCGCGCGTCGTCTCTTTCGTCCTCGCCCGCCGAGGACACTCGGTTCCCAGATGCCCTCCCCGCCCGGCGCGCGAGGACTGCTGCAGGTAGGACCCATCATGTCCGGCTTGTCAAAAGCCCGATTTTCCCGCTTAGAATATTTCTAATGAAGAGATTGCGCCTGCGTTGGGCGCGGGAGTGTCCAGTGAAGCGCTTCGCCGACCTGTCGGAACAGGAGATTCTCGCGCTCGCCATCACCAACGAGGAGGAGGACAGCCGCATCTATCGCGGCTTCGCCGAGGGGCTGCGCGGGCAGTTCGCCGCCTCGGCCAAGGTGTTCGACCAGATGGCGGAGGAGGAGGTGCGCCATCGCAGCATGCTGTTCGACCTCTACCGCTCCAAGTTCGGCGAGTATCTGCCGCTCATCCGTCGCCAGGACGTCAAGGGCTTCATCCAGAAGAAGCCGCTCTGGCTCACGCAGCCGCTCAACCTCGACGAGGTGCGCAAGTTCGCGGAGAACATGGAGTACGAGGCGGCGCGCTTCTACCGCCGGGCGGCCGAGACCACGCGCGATGCCTCGGTGCGCCAGCTCCTGGTCGAGCTCGCCGAGGCCGAGGTCGCCCACGAGAGCCTGGCACAGAAGCTCGAGCAGAAGCTGCTCACCCCGAGCGCGCGTGCCGAGGAGGACGAGACCGCACGCCGGGTGTTCCTGCTGCAATACGTGCAGCCGGGGCTGGCCGGGCTGATGGACGGCTCGGTCTCCACGCTGGCGCCGCTGTTCGCCGCCGCCTTCGCCACCCACAACACCTGGGAGACCTTCCTGGTCGGCATGGCGGCCTCGGTCGGCGCCGGCATCTCCATGGGCTTTGCGGAGGCGGCCTCCGACGACGGCTCGCTCACCGGGCGCGGCGCGCCCTGGCTGCGCGGCCTGGTGTGCGGCGTGATGACCACCATCGGCGGCGTGGGCCACACCCTGCCCTACCTCATTCCCGATTTCTGGGCGGCGACCGTGCTGGCGGTGATGGTCGTCGCAGTCGAGCTCGTCGCCATCTCCTATATCCGCTACCGCTGGATGGACACGCCGTTCCTGTCGGCGGCGTTCCAGGTCGTGGTCGGCGGCGTGCTGGTGTTCCTGGCCGGGATCCTGATCGGAAGCTCGTAGCGCCCGTGTCGCGGCAATCTCGGGGGCCCGAGATCGCCGCCGGATACGCAAGTCACAGCAAACCCCGATCAGCGTGCGCGTGCGTCAAAGCAGGTTTCGGCCGATTGACCAACAGATGCGTCGGGGGTGCAGCGTCAGCTTTCCTCAGCTGCGGACAAGCCGTCGTATGCGCCTGAGCCGCCATGTGCCAGGAACGGAAGTGAGCAGATGCAGCAATAGCACCGCTATTCGACCACCTCGTCGGCAAGCGCAAGCAGCATAGGCGGAATGTCGAGGCCGAGCACCTTCGCGGTCTTGAGATTGAGCGCGAACGCGATCTTGGTGGACTGCATCACCGGAAGGTTGGCAGGCTTCTCACCCTTGAGAATCCGCCCGACATAAACGCCGCCCTGGCGCCACGAATCCGCAGCGTTGGCGCCGTAGCCCATCAAGCCGCCAGCGGAGGCGAATTCGGGCCAGGGATAGCTTGCCGGCAGCGCGTGGCGCGCTGCCAATCCGATCAACTGTTCAGTCTGGCTCCGAAAGAACGCATCGGCGAGGACGAAGACTGCCGCAGCGTGCTGTTCGACGAGGCTCGCAAAGGCCGCATTGATCTCGACCGCCGTGCTGGCTTTCAGCACGATAAGTTGCAGCCCGCGCCTCTTCGCCGCCGCCTGCGTTTCCTCCAAGTCGGGCCAGACGTTGGGGCTGTTTGGATTGATGAGCGCCGCGACCATGCCGGCCTTGGGCAGAAGCGTGTGGAGCAACTCGAGCCGTTTGGCCGAGAGGAGATTGACGAGGATGGATACGCCGGTAGCGTTGCCGCCCGGCCGCGCAAGGCTGGCCACAAGCCTGACAGCAACCGGATCACTGCCGAGCGTAAACACGATCGGTATCGACGCCGTAGCGGCCTTTGCCGCCATGGCGGCGGGCGTGCTGGAAGGTGTGAAGATTACGTCAACCTGCCGCCGAACGAGGTCTGCCGCGAGCGCGGGCAACCGATCGTAGCGGCCGTCCGCCCAGCGGTAGTCGATCGTCACGTTTTGACCTTCGACAAAGCCGCTCTCTTTCAGACCCTCACGCATCGATGCGAGAGTAGGTGCGTAGCTCTCACGCGATGACGCACCGAGATAGCCAATGACGGGCAGCACCGGCTGCTGCGCGCGCGCCACAAAGGGCCACGCCGCGCCGCCGAGAAGGGTGATGAACTCGCGTCGTCGCACTACGTCCTCCAAGGTCAAGGACTCGCCAAATTTCGCTCTCGTCTCAAACTATCAAAACAAGAAATTACGACCGGCGAAATAGGGGTAGATGATCAATTTGCTATGCAGCATTTCGAACGCGCACCTGACCGAGATGGGTCAAACCCGGCAAGGCTCAGAGCGAGCAAATGTAGTCCGGTTTACCCCCGATCGCGATATCGCGTGAGGCGCGTCGTAATATTGCAAGCAGCATCAATTATTTGTTGGAGGGATGCTTCCCCAAGTTGGGGCTAGGGAAGCAACCAGCGATTCCCGTCCCGTTCGAACCGGGCAGGCGGGGTACCGCAGGGTTTTTCCTCTGAGATCGGGACAGGCGAGGGGCTCCGGGATGTGCAATTTTATACAGACGCGAGTAGCCATTTCAGCTAGTCCCTTCAGGGAGGGAACTGTCCGCAACGGTGCGGTGTCTTCAAGGAGACCCCGACGATGATCCGGCAAATCATCATCGCGGAGATCGGTTTTCAATTCGGCTTTGTGCTGGTCACCCTCTTCGCAGCCTCTTAGCCGCCGCTTCGGCAGGGACAGGGATGAAAAACTTGAAACGCGATTTGATTTGGATTGCCGTTGCCGCCGTCGCGATTAGGGGCATTGCATTCGTGCCTACCCCCGCGGAGGCTGCGAAGCTGTCCAACGCTGAAAGAGTTGCCCTAGAAAAGGCGACCGCTGCATGCAAGTCGGAGGCGAAGGGCATGAAGTTCAGCTGGCACTGGCGGAAGCGCCAGAAATACGTCCAAAATTGCATCATAAGGTCGGCACGCAAACAGGGCATAGACATCAACGAAGTCCGAGCGGTGAATAAGAAAGGCCTGCCGAGCCAGGAGGTTGACGACTGGAGCTTCGTATTCTCAAAAAGCCGCCCTCGATAAGATGGGTCGCGCGCGCTGGACCCTTGGTGTCCGCGATTGGGCAATGCCTCAAGGACCAGTACGACGCCGTGGCTCCCCTGGGTCACGGCGTGTTTTCGTTTTCGGCTGATGCGCTGGAAACTCCGGGCAGCTGCTGGCGAAGATGAAGCGGAGACGGGGACCACAAACTGAAACGTCTCGACGCGAGACGTTTCGCGCCTACCTCCGCAAGATCGGCCTCGACAAGACGCGCGCTTCGTCAGATGCCCTTCGTCGTGCCGAAAGGGCGCGGGCCGTTGAGCGGCGGATCGCGGAAGCGCTTCTGCGTCTCCATCGTCGGAATTGCCACCATCCCGCAGTGCCCCCGCTCACCGCGCAACCAGCCCAGGAATACGCGCATCAACATCGCCGCATCCAGACGATCGGTCTTCGCCCGCTTGCGCTCGCGGGACACCGCAACGCTCGCCGAATGGATGACATGCGCCTCGATCCCGCGAGCAATGAGCCAGCGCGCCAGCCAGAAGCCGTCGCGGCCAGCTTCATAGGCCAGCGCAATCCGGCTGATCAACCGGCCAGCACGCGTCTCCTCGTTCCGCCACCGCTCGATCAAGCGCAACAGTGCCGTCGCATCCGGCTCCAGCTTCTTCAACGGCTGGCGTTCGACGCCGGGAACAACGCCGCTCACCAGCCAGCTCGCCTTGCTCATCTCGACGACCACCACCAAGGTCGAGATCTGATCAAACGAGGCCAGGCTTCGGCTGAGATCATTGACTTGGGCCACGGGGCAACCTCCATTGGTTCATATGGACGATGAGGGTGCCACAACCTCCGCCGCCCGCCCCATAGCTTCTCCCACCTTGGGTAGTGGCGGATCAACGATCCGCACGCAGTCCTACGATTGGTCCACCTACGCCGGCGCTGTGTCCGACGCGCGTGTAGCGTTGGATTGCATTCCCCTCGGCCCTCGCCCTTCGCTCCACCCACTCCGCCGCCGATTGCTCGGCTTTGTTCGCAGGCTTCATTGCTACTATGGCTCGGTCTGACTTCTCACCTCCGTACATCGCCGGCGTTGGCTCCTCACCTTCCCGACGCGGACCGTTGAGGCACAAGGCCAATGGGTCAGAGATGAGACCTCCCAGGTTCCGGTGCGATCCCTTTGCACGTGATGTGGCCTTAACCCCGGCAGGGCGTCAGCACCTCGCATGGCGGTGCCGCACATGTTGCCTTCGAGCGAATAAAAACGCTCGGCCCCTGCGATGTCTGATCTTTCGTGGCTCAATCCCACACCCCATGCAATCGCTGTGTACGCTTCGCAGCCACTGTCGCCAGTGGCCACGCAACACTCGCTACCAAGCGGACGCTGCTCCTTAACTTGGACCGGACTTCCACCGGCTGGATTGCACCAGCTTTGCCTGGCGCACCTATTCGATCACCTCGTCGGCGTGCGCGAGCAACATCGGCGACACGGCAGCAGCGCGGGGACCGCGGCTAAGACGCAAATCGAGGAATTAATCGTTGAGCAAGCCCTCACCTAGAACTGCAAACGGGGCCGATCAGCAGGCTCTGACCTTTTGCTCAATGCGTTGGCCCCTGCCAAAAACGAAGAGTATTGACTTACCTACCGATGTACGCTACCGGACATTGCGGACATACACCCATCCGAGAGCTGCCCAAAAAAACGACGAGTGTCGAAATCGTCGTTCCCGTCAGATGGGCAGCCTAATGCCATCGGCCGGCACGACCTCCTTCTGACCAAACGATGCGTTGCTGCGCGCGCATGAGAGTTCGCGCAAGCCCAAGCGGTCTTTCCCCCGGGCACGCCTAATAGGAGTATAGCCATAGACGACCTGACAGTGGCTTTCGATACGGCGGCGCAGTCGTTGGAAGTCATACAGGTCAATTCAGCGGAAGTTGCCGCTTGTCTGCTGGCTCCAGCCCACGATGTTGCAGGCGAGCAGCAATGGATTACGGGGGTTGTCACGTGGTGCTGCTCGGGCAGCAGGCGGCGGACGTGACGGCGGATTGGTTCGTCGTCGCCTAGCTACTTCCCGGCGCAAAATTCGATTGTCTCGGCCTGAGTTCAGAATCGGCTAGTTGGCGGAAAACTGCAAGACTGGACGGACCGGCGCTTGACTCGCGCAGTCGCCGCTGATTCATTCTAGTAAATGATTCGCAACCGAACCATTCGCACGCGCGACAAGCTTGTCGGCAAGCTGCCGGTCACCGGCGAGTTGCTGCGCGGCTCGTTGCTGGAGCGCACTGTCCGACACACCAAGGACTGCCCGAAATGCGCACGCGGTGAAGGACACCGGGTGTTCGTCCTAACCGTGACATACGCCGGCGGGCGCACGCAGCAGTTCAGCGTGCGTCGCGAGCGGGTGGCCGAGGTTCGCCGCTGGCTCGACAATTATCAGAAGCTGAAGCAGGCGATCGAAGGCATCTGCGAGTTCAATCATGAACTGCTGCGTCCGGAGCCACATCGAAGGCGCGCGGGGCGACGACATGATTGAGATGCGGCGGGCACAACTCAGCTTCGGCGACGGGTTGATCGCCGAGGAAGTGAGTGATCTGCGCGAAGACTGGATGCCGTACGCCGATCAGGTGCTGGCGGACGAGCAGATTGTGGCTGCGGTGTACGAAGCGCTGGCGAAGCGGTGGCCCAAGAGCCGCAGCCGCGGGCGGCGCGGCACGCCGGCCGAGGTGGTTCTGCGTCTGCTGGTTCTCAAGCACATCCGGAACCTGAGCTACGACGCTGTGGAGCGAGAGGTGCGCGCCAACCTCGTATATCGCGACTTCACCCACGTGGGCGGCGGCAAGATGCCGGACGCCAAGACCATGGGGCGGTGGGGCTTGGCGGTCGGACCCCAGGTGCTCAGGCAGATCCACGATCGGATGGTGAGAATAGCGCAGGACAACGGCGTCGTTGCGGGCCGGCGGATGCGCGTAGACACGACCGTGGTGGAGAGCAACATTCACTATCCGACCGACAGCACGTTGCTGGGAGACGGGGTGCGGGTGCTGATCCGCACCATGAGAAAGGTCACGGACATTGTCGGCGCGGTCGGAAGCAAGCTGCGCGACCGCAGCCGGAGCGTGAAGCTACGGCTGTTCGAGATCGCGCGAATAGCGCGCGCCAAAGGCCCGCTCAATCGGGACCGATTGCAGCAGCGCTATCGCCGATTGCTCGATACGACGAGCCGGGTTGTCGGGCAGGCGAAGCGGTTCTCGAAGGAAGTATCGGAAGGAGTCAAGCGTTCTGCCGACGTCTTGCAGCAGCTTGCGCTGGAGGGCCTGCGGGCGGAGCTCGACCGGATGGTGCCTCTGGTGCGGCGGGTGATGCAGCAAACCCGGGCGCGTGTCTTCCGTGGCGACACCCACTTCGAAGGCAAGATTGTCAGCGTGTTCGAGCCATCTGCCGAGGTCATTCGGAAGGGTAAAGCCGGCAAGCCCAACGAGTTCGGCAAGATGGTGAAGCTGCAAGAAGCCGAAAATCAAATCATCGTCGACTATGAAGTCTACGCCAGTCGTCCCAATGACGCCGACCTGTTGATCCCAGCGATCGCAGCCCACCAGGCCAAGCTGAGACGCGTTCCGCGACTGGTGGCGGCAGATGCCGCGTTCTATTCCGGCAGGAACGAGGCGGCGGCAAAAGCGATGGGTGTCAAGCGCGTGTGCGTTCCCAATCGCTCGAGCAAGAGCCCCGAGCGCAAACGCGAGCAGAAGAAACGCTGGTTCCGCAACGGCCAGAAATGGCGCACCGGATGCGAGGGACGCATCAGCGTGGTCAAGCGGCGACATGGGCTCAACCGCTGTCGGTACAAGACCGAGATCGGAATGCAGCGTTGGGTCGGGCTCGGCGTGATCTCCGATAATCTCGTCAACATCGGTCGGGTGATGAGCCGACGAGCTGCCCCGTAGACCTCGCACCCCGCCATCAGCTGCTTCAGCCCCCGCCGCTCATCGCGGCGGGTTTTGCTTTGCTGCGTGCCGTTGACCAAGGGCCCGAAAACATCAATTTTGCGCCGGGAAGTAGCTAAGCTAGTGTTGTGACTCTAACGCTTGTTTGGCGCGGGCGACCTTTTCGAGGATTTCGCCCGCAGACTTGGTCCAGATGAAGGGCTTGGGGTCGGCATTGTGGTTCTCCAAGTATTCCATAATGGTGCTCTTGAGCTCGGCAACGCTCTTGAAGACGCCGCGGCGGATGCGGTTGCGGGTGATCTCGGCGAGGGTGATCTCGGCGAAGAAGCGCTCAACCGGCGCAGACTCGCAGTTTTGCGCCAATTTGTGAATCGTCTGTCAGCGACGGAACACTAGCTATCAACGATGTGCGCGAGACGCCGTGAGGCGACCCCCGCGCAACCTCAACGCTTATAATTGCTGCACAGAGCGGTTCAATTGTTGAAATGTGGTGTGAGATATCCGGGCTAGTGCGCGCACAAGCAGAAGCACTGCTGCTCCTGAGAGGAAGCCATGCGAACTGAATACCTGCTGAAACGCTACGTCTGCGTGATGGTAGCGTCCATCGTGCTCTCGATGCCGGCCACAGCCGCAGCGGCCCAAGGCTTGCCGTCCTATATGGAGCCGATCTCCGGTCGCACGGCCTCAACCTCAGCCCAGACCGCAACGGAAAATGTCCTGGCGCTCAACACCGGCATGTTCCAGTTGTACGATGATGCGGCCAAAATCTTCAGGAAGAATTTTCTGAGCAAGCATCCCGTGATCCTCGGGCTTTTCTCAGGAGCGGGCGGGCGGTTCATTCTCTATCGGCCGGGCATTGCGCCGCTGGAGGCGCCATCGGTGCCCGTCGAGTACCAGTTGCTGAAATCCGTGGGTCACAGCACGATGGCCCTGACGCAAATCGTGGGACCCTACTTGGACAACCCGGCCGATCAGTCCTGGCGCGCGCCCATGCTCGCCTATCGCAGCCGGATGAGGTCAGCTCTCGATGGTCTCGCGTTGACGCCGATCACCCCGGAATGGCGAGACGCCAATCGCGTCATCCTGGAGAACAATATCGCGTTCATGGACGACTGCTTGGCCAAGGGCACCATCTCCTTCGCTGCGTTGGAGACTTTCTCCAAGAAGCAGGGGCCCCAACTGAAGCTGATCATCGCGTGGGCGGCCCAGAGGCAGGTCGCCCATTGGATGGGCGTGCTCGCGCAGTGGAAGACGATGCTCGGCAATGATTGGGGTAAGGCCTATGCAGCCAGCAACACCATTTTTGTTGCCCGCCAAAACAACGTGTTGTTCAGCATCCTGGCCCAGTTTTTTGGGCCGGATGCCATCAACGACCGCCTGATCTTGATCGAGACCATCTCATTCACCACGACGCCGGACGACATGATGGAGGCTCTGACGCGCGTCGTCGCCGACCGCTCGGTTGGGGCTTTGTTCTTCGGCAACGATCGCCTGATGGATTACGAATTGATGGGCGGCGATGGACGCGCCGCTATCATTGCCGAAACTGCCAAGCACGGAATGAGCGCGTTCCTGCCTCCGGCTGTGCCGTTCGGCTCAAAGCAATGGCCGACGCTGATCACGCCCGGGCCCGGTGCCAAGAGCTTGGCGGACCTTCCATGAATCTGAGCACCGCGGTCGAGGTCATGACACGGAAAGCCCTGGACCCCGGCTTCGTCGCCGGAATGGCACTGTTGCTCGCCGTTCACCTTCCCTCCTCAACCTTGGCGCAGGATGGAACCGATCGGGTCACTGGTTTCGCGCGCGACCCGGTCCATGTCGCCGCCTGGCCTGCCGGCAGAAAGGTCGCGGTCAGCTTCGCACTATTCGTCGAGGAGTTCGGCTTCGGCCAGGGCCCGATCTTCCGCCCGGACTTGGCGACCCGCAACCCGGACCTCGTGAACGAGGCTTTCCGTCAATACGCGATCGACTGGGGCATCGCGCGTGTCGGCCGGCTGTTCAAGGAGTTGGAGTGTTCCGCTCAGCACTGTGTTGGCGCTGACCAAAAGGTGAGAGCATGCGGTCTTCGAGACGCGAGTTCGTCAAGTGGGTAACGGCGAGCGGCATTGCGCTCAGCCTGTCGCGTTTGGCATCGGCGCAAGAGCTCACATTCGCGACGCGCGAGACGCTGCCGGGACGACAGAACTGGAATCCGGCCGCCAACGGGGCCGGGCGCATTGACGGCGTCGCCAAGGTCAGCGGCGCAAAACTCTACGCCTCCGATTTTCGCGCAGCCGATCTTCCCGGCTGGCCGCAGGCCACGTCGCACGCCATGCTCATTCGCGCCGCGGACGCGACGCACGTATTGACCGGCATCGACCTTTCACCCCTGAGCGGTGCGTTGAAGCCCTCGGTGGTAGTGACCGCCGCCGACCTCGCGCAAATTGGCACGCGTGTTCCCGAATTCTATGCCGGCGACCTGCTGTGCCCGGTCGGCAAAACGCCGCTCTACCTGGGTCAGCCGGTAGCGATGTTGATCTTCGAGGATTTCGATACGTTCGATCAGGCGCGGCTCGCCCTGCGCGACGCAGATGTTTTGACATTCGGTGAGTTTACCGGCCCCCTCAAGATGCCCAACTACGGGGCCTTTCGTTTCACCCGCGTCGCAGGCCCGACCCCTGTGGCGCCCGACATCTACTCGCCGTCCAAGAACGGCTGGGTTAGTCCGGCATTCTTCGAGAGCACCGGACGCCCGGTATGGACGCGCCTCCCGCTGCCGACCGGGCAGGCCTATGCGGAAGCCGCGAGCTACGGCGAAAAGATCCGCGCGGAACTCGCGGCAAACAATCCGGCACTTTTGGTGCTGGACCGCGAATTTGAGACCCAATCAGTCGACCCGATGGCTCTCGAACCGGAAAGCGGCCTTGCCTGGTATGACGCCGGCCGCAAAAACCTCGAGCTCGTTGTCAGCGTGCAGTCGCCTGCCGAGCTCGCGGCGGCGGTCGCGTATCTGCTCGGCAACGCCACGGGGGACTTTAAGCCGGCGCACATCAACACCAATTTCGCTTCTTGTGGCGGCGGATTTGGCGGTCGCGACCACACGCCGTTCCCGCTTTACGTCGCCTTGGCGGGGATGTTCTTCCCGAATCGTCCAGTCCGGCTCGCGAACAACCGCTTCGAGCAGTTTCAATCGGGGATCAAACGGCACGCCTTCAACTTCAAAATACAGGTCGGGGTCGATCGGGCGACCGGCAAGATGGTCGGATTCGCCGCCGACCATGCGTTGGATGGTGGCGGCCTCGCCAATTTTTCACCCAGTGTGGCGACCGTCGCCGCCAACGGCGCGCTCGGCATCTACTACGTCCCGAAAGTCGATGTGACGACGTATGTGTTCCACTCGCGCGGCGTGACCGCGGGCTCGATGCGCGGGTATGGAACCCTGCAGGCTATGACCGCGCTCGAAGTGCTGGTCGACGAGATCTGCACGACGCTGCCGCTCGACCCGATCGAGTTCCGGCGGCGTAATGCATTAAAGCCGGGCGGCCGGATCCTGGCAGGAAACACCTACAGCGTGTCGATCCGCACTCCGGAGATCCTCGATAAGTTGGAGAAGCATCCGATTTGGAAAGCGCGCGCCGCAGAGAAGGCGCGCGGACAGCAGGCGGGAATTCTCGTCGGGACTGGCGTCGCGTGTGTCACCAAGAACTACGGCACCGGAGGGGACGCTTCGCTGGGAGCCGTCGAAATCACTCCCGAAGGTCAGATTGCCATCTATTGCGACGGCGCGGAGATGGGCAACGGTATTGGGACAGCGGTGGCCCACCGGGTCGCAGCGCATCTGGGTGGCGTCGCTGATGAAGTCGCGCTCGAGCAAGTCGAGAAATTCGCCCCGCTGGATCTCGTGACCTCCGGCGACTCCTACACCATCACTCAGAAATCGCAGGACGCAGCGGCGCGCAATCCGCGATGGGTGCCTTCGATCAGTACAGCGACCGCCGCCTCGAGCGGCGCGCATGTCGGGACACACGCGGCAGCCGAGGCCGCGCGCATCGTGTTCCGCTTTGGTCTCTGGCCGGCGGCACTCGAGTTGTGGGGCATCGCGCCCAACGATCCCAAGGCCAAGGACTGGGACAAGGCGCGGTGGAAAGACGGGCAACTGATGATGCAGGGACTGGCTCCGCTCGCTCTCCCTGCGATTGCCGCAAAAGCGCATGTGCGCAATGGCGTCACCGGGGCGATGGCGCACGCCTTCAGTCGCTGGGCATGGTCGCAAGCGACCTTCGCGGTCGGCGGACAGCGATGGACAGCCGACATCGATGCTTTGGCCGTGCGCCGGGGCGCGGGCAAATTTGTTCGCGTCGATCGTTCGAGCGCGAAGTTTCCCCCGACCAACCTCAACCAAAGCGGACCCACCTATACCGCGCTGTGCGGCACGGTGGTCCGCATTGAAATCGATCGCGCAACCGGCGCCTTGCGGATCGCCAAGGCATACAGCGTGCTCGAGTGCGGCCAGGCGTTAGTCCCGGAGCTCGTGCTCGGACAGGCGCAGGGTGGCTTCGCAATGGGCGTCGGTTATGCGTTGCTCGAGACGCTGCCGCTTTACGAGGACGGACCCGGCAACGGGAAATGGAACCTCGGGCGATACCTCATCGCACGCGGGTCGGACCTACCGCTGCACGATTTCGAGATCGAGGTGTTGCCACCCGTTGATCCCACGGAGCGGCCGAAGGGTATGGCGGAAGTCGTGATGATCCCCGTGGTCGCTGCGCTGCTCAACGCCATTAACGATGCCACCGGTCAACGCTTTCGATCGTTGCCGGTGACCCAAGCCATGATCAAGGGAGCGCTCAAGTGACGATGCTGTCCGTGACCATCAATGGCAAAGGCTACGGCCCGCGGGACGTGCGCGACGAATTAACGATGAACGATTTTCTGCGCGAGTATCTCGGGATGACCGGCACCAAGTTCGGATGCGGGGCCGCGCAATGCCTGAGTTGCGCGATCATCGTCGATAGTCCCGACGGGACGAGCTACACGAGCCCGACCTGTATCGTTCCGGCGACGAGCTTCAACGGCAAGTCGATCCGCACGGTGGAAGGCCTTGCGAAGAACGGCGAGCTCTCAGTTCTGCAGAAAGCGTTCATCGAACATTTTGCCTTCCAGTGCGGCTACTGCACGGCCGGGTTCCTGAACGAGAGCCAGGTGCTGCTCGAACGTCTGGCGAAGAAGCCGATCGCGCGGGCCGTTCTTGAGAAGACCATTGCCGAGGCGCTCGACGGCCACCTCTGCCGCTGCACCGGGTATGTCAAATATCATCAGGCGGTGCGGGATGTGATCCTGTCCGATCCGAAGCGCTATCTCAGTTAGATCGCAGCGCCGCTGAATGCCGCATGCAACGCGGTGGGAGATATCAGATCATGAATCCAGTCGGCCGCCTTGCGCTCACCTGTTTCCTTGATGGCGGCGCTGGCCTTGACACTGACGACTGGCGTCGATTCCGCAGGACAGCCCGCCGCGCTCGCCACACCGGAGAGCTTTGCCAGTATCAGTGACACGGCGGCCCGATCGACAGCTCTGTTCACGGAAGCCGGCAAGGTGCTGACCTCTCCGCGCTGCGTGAACTGCCATCCCGCCGGCGACCGGCCGCTGCAAGGCGAAACGGGAGCGCGACGGCTGCATCAGCCCCCGGTCGCGCGCGGCAGCGATGGCCATGGCAGCGCGACCATGCGCTGCGCAATGTGCCACCACGGTGCCAACTTCGATCCCGCCGGCGTTCCAGGCCATCCGCACTGGCACCTGGCCCCGAGGGAGATGGCCTGGCAGAATAAGACGCTGGGCGAGATCTGCGTGCAGATCAAGGATCCCGCGCGCAACGGCGGCCGTTCGCTCGAGCAGATCCTGACGCACATGGCCACGGACTCACTGGTGGGCTGGGCGTGGGCTCCCGGATTCGGCCGCGAGCCGGCGCCCGGCACGCAGAAGGAATTCGGCGCGCTGATCGAAGCATGGATAAGAACCGGCGCGGCGTGTCCGATGTAATAAAATCTACGGATCGCGACTTTTCGCAAAGCTGATCTGGCAGCATTTTGGTCGAGGGGTCGCCTTGACGATGCGGTGAAGGGGGCTTGTGCAATGATCCCGATCCCGAGAGGCTGCGGGTGTTGCACCTGCAACGCTGATCGCGCCCAACACCGTGCGACAGCGGAAGATCACATGCGACTAGTCTATAGTCTAGGTCGGCGATGGACGCAGAACCGGGGCCCCAGTGATCAGTGCGGTCATCCTCTATTGCCTTCTCCGCCTATACAGTGATGAGGGGTCAGACGATGAGATGGAAAAGCTGGGAACCCGGCTTTATGGCCGGGCTGGCACTCTTTGGTCGCCAGTCATGTTCTCTCCGGGGGCACCCTTGCGCAGGACGGAACTGACTGGGTTACCAAATTTCCGCGCGAGCCTGCTCAAGTCTCCGCCTGGCCCGGCGGAAAAAAGGTTGCCGTCAGCTTCGCTCTATTCGTCGAGGTGTTCGGCTTCGGCCAGGGCCCGGTCTTCCGCCCGGATCTGGCGACTCGAAATCCTGACCTCGTGAACGAGGCGTTCCGCCAATACGCGGTCACCTGGGGCAACCTGCGCGTTGCGCCGGCTGTTCAAGGAATCGGATATTCCCCTGAGCGTCGTCTTGAATGCAACGTTTCCTGGTACGTATCCCTCAGTGTGGAAAGAGTTCCGCGCTGCCCATCCGAAGGCACCGATCATCGCTCACGGCATGAACAACAGCAACGACATACTGCCGCTCGGGCGCGGACTCGCAGAGCAAAAAGCCTATGTTCGCCGGACGCTGGACCTGGTCGCCTCGACGACCGGTGCCAGGCCGATCGGCTGGTCAAGTCCCAGCGTCTATTCCAACGCTGACACCATGCAGGCGATGGCCGCCGAGGGCATCACCTATAACCTCGACCAGATGGATTCCGACATCATTTCGCGCTTGAAGACGCCGGACGGCTGCTGGTGCTGCTGCCTTATCCAACCGTCACAGTCGATATGGGTCAGTTTCTGGCGCGGATGAAGTCGCCCAACGAGATCGAGACTCTCTGGCTGGACTATGTGTCGGAACTGGCCGGCGAGGCCCGCGCCAATCCAGCGCGCGAGGCCACAACGGTAGTCATCGGACTACATCCCTTCGTGGTCGGCACGCCCGATGGCGCGGCCGCCATGCGGCGCGTTCTCTCGCGCCTCAAGAAAGACGACGCGGTCTGGCTTACCGATACTGAGGCTATACTTAGGGCGGCAGGTCTGAATTGACGATGGTCGACGTTGTGGTGTGAGAGCTGGCCAATCCAGTCATGCCGGTGGTGCAGCTTTGCCTGATGGCACCGCTCTGGCAGGCGTGGTCCAGTAGCGGCGCAGACCAATCCATTTTCCTCGTTCGTGTAGTGGTAGGCGAGCTTTTTCACCGGCAGGACAAATGCAAACGTCCGCCTCAACCATTAGCGGAAGTCTCCTGCTTGCCGAAGCCCCGCGATACATCCGCCTGCGTAACGCTCTCCGCGAGTCGCTGGATGGCCGGCCGAACTTCACACCACCGGCCTTCGGCGGCACTTCGAGGCCAGGGCCAAGCGCCCTCGCGATTGCAGCACGAAAATGCACGCGCCCTATGTTAGCGGGCGTTGGCAGGTCCCGAAGCTGCACACAGCGCAACGGCATCAGCGCGGCGATGCCAATGAGCAGGCCGAGCCCGCCCCGCTCAAGCCGCGCGCGGGACGACGCCGTAGCCGCGCGCCCAGCCGAGGCCGGCCTCGGTGCCGGCGCGCGGACGGTACTCGCAGCCGATCCAGTTGCGATAGCCCAGGCGCTCGAGCGCGGCGAAGATCTCCGCGTAGTTGACCTCGCCCTCGTCGGGCTCGTGGCGCGACGGCACCGCCGCGACCTGCACGTGGCCGACCAGCGGGAAATGCTTCTCGAGCCGCCGGATCAGATCGCCGCCCACGATCTGCACGTGATAGAAGTCGAACTGCATGCGCAGGTTCGGCCGCGCCACCTCGGCGATGATCTTGGCGGCGTGCTCCGCGCGCTGCAGGAAGTAGTCGGGCCGGTCGCGCGGATTGATCGGCTCGATCAGCAGCGTGATGCCGCGCGCCGCGGCGAGGTCGGCTGCCCGCGCCAGATTGCGGATGAACACGCGCTCCGCCGCCGGGCGCTGCTCCGGCGGCACCTTGCCGGAGAGGCAGTGGATCTGGCAGCCGCCGATGGCGGTGACGTAGTCGAGCGCCTGCGCGAACAGCGCGGCGAACTCCGCCTCGCGGCCGGGCACGGCGGCGACCCCGAAGTCGCCCGCCGCTCCCTGGCCGGGCGCGGTGTTGAGCCCGAGCATGGTGAGATCGTGGCGCGCGAGCTCGCTCTTCACCGCCGCCGGCGCGTGGTCGTAGGGAAACTGCAGCTCGACCGCGCGAAAGCCCGCCGCTGCCGCCGCTGCAAACCGCTCCATCAGCGGACGCTCGGTGAAGAGATAGGCGAGATTGGCGGCGAAGCGCGGCATGGGTCGAGTAGAGCAAGGGAGCAGTGGCCGAGACAAGCCCGACAATGCAGACGCTGATTTGCGTTCGCGCTCGCCGGCCCGCATTGCACCGCGATCCCCGTCGGGTTACCAACGCAAAGCACACATGCTCGCCAACGACAGCTTCCATATCGCGGTCATCCCGGGCGACGGCATCGGGCCGGAGGTGATGGCGCCGGCGCTGGCGGTGCTCGAGCAGGCGGCGGCGCGCGATCTCCGGGCTCGGCTTCCGCTTCAGCGAGACGCCGGCCGGCGCCGGCCACTATCAGGCGACCGGCAAGTCGATGCCGGAGGCGACCGTGAAGCTGTGCGAGCAGGCCGACGCCATCCTGCTCGGCGCCTGCGGGCTGCCGCACGTCCGCTATCCCGACAACACCGAGATCATGCCGCAGGTGGAGCTGCGCTTCATCTTCGACCTCTATGCGGGGGTGCGCCCGTGCCGGCTCGTTCCCGGCATCCCGAGCCCGATCGTGGGTGCGGCCGAGCGCGGCATCGACCTGGTCCTGATCCGCGAATCGACCGAGGGCCTGTTCGCGTCCATGGGCAAGGGCGTGGTGACCGAGGACGAGGCGCGCGAGACGCTGGTGATCACCCGGCGGACCTCGCAGCGCCTGTTCGAGTTTGCGTTCCGCCTGGCGGCGCGGCGCCAGGCGCGCGGCCGACCCGGCAAGCTCGCCTGCGTCGACAAGGCCAATGCGTTCAAGGCCTATGCCTTCTTCCGCCGACTGTTCGACGAATGCGCGGCGCGCCATCCCGAGGTGGCGACCGAGCGGCTCTACGTCGATGCCTGCTCGGCGCTGCTGGTGAAGCGGCCGTGGGACTTCGACGTGCTGGTGATGGAGAACATGTTCGGCGACATTCTCTCCGATCTCACCGCCGGTCTGATCGGCGGCATGGGCATGGCACCGTCGGCCGACATCGGCGATGCGCACGCGGTGTTCCAACCCTGCCACGGCACCGCTCCGGACATCATGGGCAAGGGGCTCGCCAATCCGGCCGCCATGATCCTGTCCGCGGCGCTGATGCTCGATTGGCTCGCCGACCGTCACGCCCATGCCGGCGCCGCGCAGGCGGCACGCGCGATCGAGGCGGCGGTCGATCGTGCGTTCTCGGCGGGGCTTGCGCCCTGCGAGCTCGGCGGCCGCGACGGCACCGCGGCGATCGCCGCCGCGGTGTTGCGGGAGCTCGACATGTAAGGGAGCTCGGGGTAACCAGCCGTCGACAGCGGCGTGCCTTGCCCATTCTCCTGTGGGACAGTTCCCACAACCCCCCATGCGATCCGGGATGCGGTACAGCGAGCGGACTATTGTGCAGGAAACAGCCGCGCTTTCGCTGCTTGGGCAACTTCCCATTATACGTCCCACCGACCGAGTGGGCTGCTTTGTGGTTGACGCCGGAACCGGCGCTTGGTTCGCTGCAGCGGTTCCTGCACCACGGTGAGGCGCCTGCCGGGCATCCCGCGACGGCCTCCCCCGCGACAATGGCACCGGGCGCAGGACGGGAAGCGCCGGCGCATGCTCGGCGACGTGGCACCGTTCGCCGACGTGAACATGCGCCGCTCGGACAGGGAGCATGTGCCGATTCCGATGGAACGGGACATGCCCGCAACAGGGCGACGGCCATGAGCGCACAGCAACTGCTGCAGGAAATCTCCGACTATTGCCGCCACAGCGGGCTCGCGGAATCGACCTTCGGCCGCCGCGCCGTCAACGACGGCAAGCTCACGCAGCGGCTGCGCAATGGCGGCCGCATCACCATCGAGACCCTCGACCGCATCCGCACCTTCATGCAAACCAACAGGACCGGCATCCCCCGCCCCGCCATCATCAGCCGCGAGCCGCGCCCCGCTGCCGCCACAGCTCCCGCCGCCATCCCCGCGGCGCCGGCACTCGTTCCCGCCGACGGGCGGGATCCGCAGCGCAACTTCCGCTTCTTCGACAATCGGCAGAAATATCTCCTGTTCGTGAACACCTGCAGCGAGAAGTGGGTGATCGCGAGCCGGGTCGGCATGGAGCTCGCCAACCTGCATCCGCGCCCGCCGGCCCTGCGCGTGTTCGACGCCGGCGTGGGGGACGGCACCGTGCTGCTGCGGGTGATGCGCGCCATGCACGACCGCTTCCCGCACACCCCGTTCTACGTGGTGGGCAAGGAGATCAGCCTCGAGGACGTCCGCCTCGCGCTGCAGAAGATGTCCGACCGCTTCTTCGAGCATCCCGCCACCGTGCTGGTGCTGACCAACCTCGCCTATGCCGACGCGCCGTGGCTCGCGGTGAAGTCGTTGTCGGCCGCCTCCAGCATGGTGTGGCACGAGGTGCTGCTGGCGGGCGACTCCGCCTACCGGTTCGAGCAGCAGATCACCGACCTGGTCCCGTTCCTGGCGCAGAACTGGAAAGCGGGCGTGTCGTCCAAGACCGGCAACCCGGTCTACGACCGGCCAGTGGTGCTGGTGGTCTATCGCGAAGACCACAAGTTCCTGCTCGACCCGATCATCCCGCGGCCGGGCGGCACCGTCGCCAACTACGACCTGGTGATCGCCTCGCAGCCCTATCGCGCGCGCTCCTCGCTCGACTTCAAGGCCAGGCGCGTGATCGCGCCGCTCGCCAAGTCGCTGGGGCCGGGCGGCCGGCTGATCGCGATCCATTCGCACGGCGACGATCCCGGCATGGAGATCATCCGCAAGATGTGGCCGGGCGACAATCCGTTCCTGCACGACCGCCACCAGATCATGAAGGCGGTCAAGCACGAGCTCGGTCCCGCCGGGCGCGATCTCAACTTCAACGCCTATGCCGACAACCGCTCCCTGTTCCGCTACGACATGCACACGCTGCCGACCGAGATCACCGAGGCGTCCTCGATCGGCACCTCGACCCTGTTCGCGGCCTGGAACGCGGCCATCTACGTGGCGCAGGTGGAGGACGACCGGCTCGCCGACGTGGTCGCCGACGGGCGCTATCTCGATGCCACCCGCGACGTGCTGCGCGAGCACAGTGGCCTGTGGTTCTACGATGAGAGCTACGTGATCTCGCGCCGGCGGCAGTGAGCAACGACGGACG
>CAWIZJ010000014.1:0-10464 GCA_963840535.1 uncultured Alphaproteobacteria bacterium | reverse complement strand
GGTCATCGGCCAAGTCGTATGGCGAGAGGCCGGCGAGGTACATGAGCTTCGGAACGTAGGGACGTCGCATTACCGCAACGTCCTCGTCGAGGTAAAGACCTAGTGTCCCGGTTCGACCGTGACATGCGGTGTGTCCAGATAGCTCGCAGTTGAACCGTTTCAGTCTCGTTGGTCCTTGGACACCACAGCGACCACGTCGAAGAAGTCCGGTCGAAAATCGGCCAGTCCGACGTAGTATTGGTTCTGCTGGGCGAAGCCGGGAGCCTTTTGAAGATCCGCGAAGTGCTCGAAGCTATCCCATAGGCCGAAGTTCACGACGAAGCGACCGCTTGCGCTGCGATGGAAATTGATGGCCCTGAGACCTTTGACGCGAAAAGAGTTCGGCCCGTACGCCTTGGCGCGCCGAATCAACTCGTCGTAGTCGGCGTGCGCGATCCGGAACAATCCAAAATGCGCGAGCGGCGTGGTTGAAAGCGACGCCTGGCTCGGCGCTTGGAGCGCCGTAGCCTGCCCCGTGAAGGCGACCGCGAAGTTGTCGGAGTCGAGCAGTTCATAGTCCTTCAGCACGATTTCGCATCGAGCGTGTGTCGTCTGGTTTCTCAGCGACAACCTCGTTGTCTCGCCGGCTCCACTGGGAATAGATGGCGATGCCGCCTGGCTTCTCACGGCTGCGCAACAGCACAAATCCGAGAAATTGCTTGTCCCGGGTCCAGTTGACGGACGCCGCCTTCACTTTGGCAATGGCATCGTGCTGTCGCTCTGGCGCGACCGCAAACCTTTCGATGACGGTCGTGATCGCGGCGCTTTCCGAAATCGTCAAAGTGCCGTTTACGGACACGCTGCCATTCGAATCGGGCTGGGCCGCCCTCAGGGGCTCGGCGGCGAAACTCGCCACAGGACCCGTCCCGGGCATGGCAAGAACCGCAGCGATCGCGACGGCGCCATAGCGCGCCAGATTTACCTTCATACCCACTGTTCTCACTCCCTTGTCGTGCAATGATTACAGGAGTTATATAGCACGCAATATATAAACATAGCAAGCGATATAAATATGCCAACCGAACCGTCCATGGGCTTCCTTGTAAACCGTACCGCTCGTCTTTTCCGGCGATTGGCAGATCGCCGGCTTGAGCCCCTCCGCTTGTCCGCGGGTCACCTTCCAGTGCTTACCGCCCTGATGGCGTCCGACGCGCTGTCGCAAAAAGCCCTGACGGCGCAGGCTGGAATCGAACAACCGACCATGGCGGCCACGCTGTCACGAATGGAGCGGGATGGGATCATTGAGCGCCATCCGGACCCTGAGGACGGACGCAGCTTCCTGTTCTCGCTCACAGCGGCGACACGAAGGAAGGTCGCCGCAATTCAGACCGTCGTCGCCCAGATGAGCAATGACGCGTTGGCCGGCCTCACGGACGAAGAGCGTCAGAGAGCACGTCGGGTGCTGGAGGGACTGATCACCGCGCTCGAAAAGGCATTGGGAGAATGAGTTGGGCCGAGCAGGCTCTTCTCCACCTCAAATGTCCCGGAAGTTACCATGACGCTATGCATCGGCATGTGATCGCGCACGTCGATGCGCGCATCACCCGCTTGCTGCGGGACCGCTGGCCGACGACAATCTGGCACGATGGATCGACCACCAACCGCTCATCGATGTGTCAACGAGAGGTAGCCCATGAAGCTCGTCCTGTTCCAACAAAGTGACGCTGGCCCGCAATTGCCGGGCCTGCTCGTCGATCGCGGCGTGGTCGACATCTCGGGCGTGGTGAGGTCGAACTACACGCCGCAGCTGGTGATGGAAGGGGTCATCGACGATTTCGAGAAGCTGCGTTCGACGCTCGAGAAGCTCGCTCAGACTGCGCCGGCGCTCCCGCTGCCGGCGGTGCGTTTGCGCGCTCCGCTGCCGCGGCCGCACAAGATTCTGTGCGCGCTCGCCAACTATTGGGAGCATGCGCAGCGCGCGCCGCGCCCGCTCAACATGTTCATGAAGAATCCCGACGCCGTCATCGGGCCCGGCGACACCATCCAGCTGCCTGCCTACACCGATCCTTGGATATTCATGCACGAAGCCGAGCTTGCGCTGGTCATGAAAGGCCCATCCAAGACGATCAAGCGCGAGAACTGGCGCGATGCCGTGTTCGGCTACACCTGCTTCATCGACGTCACGGCGCGCGGCGAGGGCCGGCGCACCTGGCCCGCCAGTCAGCCCATGAGCTGGCTCGGCAAGTCATTCGATACGTTTGCGCCGCTCGGCCCGTGCATTGTCACCGCTGACGAGATCGCAAATCCCAACGATCTGCTCGTGCGCTTCTGGAACGACGGCCAGCTGCGGCACAACTACAACACCGACGATATGGAGCATCATGTGCCGGAGCTGGTCGAGTTCGCGACCACCGTGATGACCATGTTGTCCGGCGACATCATTGCCTGCGGCACCAATCATGAGGGATTGGGCGCGTTGCAAGACGGCGAGACGGTCGAGATCGAAATCCAGGGCATCGCCAAGATGTCGCTTAAGGTCGCGGATCCGCTCAAACGCCAATGGGAACGCGGCGTCTACATGGGTGCCGACTCGACGCACCCCGAAGCGGTCAAGCGCCACCGTCCTCGTGACGCGGGTACTTCCGGCTCGCAACCGGAGAAGCAACCATCATAGGGGATAGCAGCGCCTCCCCCGATCCGGGAGAGGCGCGATCCCACCCGTCAGGCGGCAGCGCTCGCGGCTGCCGGTGCCGTCAGTGCCGCGTTCCGGCGCACCTCGTCGAAGGTGAAGTCCCGCAGCAGCCGGCCATTGCGCCAGACCGGTGCGAGCAGATTGCGAGCGGGATCCGCCGACGCTTCACGCACCGTCATGACCGAGCCGTCCGGCCCGGCGACGACCGCCAGCCTGCCGGCCTTCGATGCCTTGCTCGGATCGGTCACCGGCGCCTTGCTGACGTCGCGCCGCTCGCCATTGACCACGATCTCGTTGGCCTTCATGGCGAACCGCATGGTGTCGCGGTCGAGCTTCTGCAGCAGGCCGCCGCCCATGCCGAACGCGATGTTGTCGATCGCGAACCCGGCATCGATGACGTTGCGCACGAGCGCCTCGATCGTCTCGAGGTTCATGCCGTCGCCCTGGATCACGCGCACCGCCGGGTTGAGGACGAGATAGCCCTTGGCGTTGCGGGAGGTACCGAAGGCATTGGCCAGATCCTTGAGAACCTCCACCGGGAGGCGGGTCGGGTCGCCGGAGTCCGGGCGCACGACCAGCGTGCCTTCGGTGGCGAGAACCGCTGCCTTGAGCGCGCCGCCCCAGATGTTCCGGACAGCATGCTGGACGTCGTAGCTGTCGGACACGACCGCCACCAGCTTGCCCTTGCCGCCGAACTGCGTGAGCATGTTGCGGTAGGCATCGATCTCGCCGTCGCGTCCCCATGCGGTGATGGTCGAGTGCTCCGCCGCCGGAATGGAGAAGCCCGCCATCTCGGCGCCGTAGTAGCGACGAGCGGCGACGAGGCCCTCGACGGTGTCGGTGCCCATGAAGTTGACGAGATGAGCACAACCGCCGAGCCCGGCCTGCTCGCCGCCGGTGACGCCGCGGCCGCCGAAGTCGTGCAGCTTGAACGGGATCTGCCCGTCAGGATCGTCGCTCGATCTTTGCAGGCCGGCGTAGATGATTTTCTTCGCCTGGCGGGACACGGTGGCGACCGTCGACGGATACCAGACCGCCCGCAGCAACGACGTCTCCACGAAGGTGGTGAGCCAGGGCAGCCGCGGATCGGTGTTGCGGACCTGGACCAGCGCCGTGCCGAGGGGAACGGTCATGCCTTCCGGCAGCGCCTGGATCTCGAGCGGGAGCATGCCATCATGCTCCTGCAAGACGATCTCCCAGCCCGCGCGATTGAACGGCAGGCCATGCGCAAGCACGAGCGCCTCGGCTTCGTCGATGTTTTCCTTGGTCACGGGATGTGACAGCTGCTCCTTGAGGAACATCTGCAGGCCGAAGCAGGTGATCTCTTTGAAGCGGGCCCCGGCGCGCGCCTCAATATAAGCGGAGACTTCCGTCGCCCCGGGCGGATACTGCCAAGCGTGCGAAAATTTGTAGCTGTCGGTTGCGAGAATACGGTTCGTCAACATAGCGAGAGCTCCTCTTCGCTGGGTTTTCCGTCCGAACTCCTCGGACGGGTCGTCAAAGGCCGATCATTTCCGTCAGGATCGACCAGTGATCTTCGAAAAACTCGTTGGGCTTGAGGTCGCCCAGGCGATACCAGGCCGCCGACGCGGCGTCGTCCGCTCCCTTGACCTTGAACATCGTGCGGCGATCGGGACAGCGGAACAGGAAGGCATGGGTGATGACGCGACCGCGGATCGAGCGGTGGGGGTAGTCGAAGACCCGGGTTGCTTTCTCATCGATGAACGATCGCAGCATGGCCGGCGGAATCTCGCCCTTGCCGTCCGAGATCATCGTCTCCTCTTTCAACTCGCGAACCGCGGACTCCCGCAGCGTTTCGTCCGGATTGACGAAGCCGCCGGGGATCGCGAACAACCCTTTGCCCGGCTGCTGGCCGCGGCGGACCAGGAGAACATGGCCGCTCTGCACGGTGACCGCATCGACCGTCACGAACACCGGAGGGAAGGGCGAGCCGGCCCACGAAGCCTTGTAGTCGTCCATGAATTCGCGCTCGCCGACGAGCGACGAGAACTCCGGGGTGAGCCGGAAATCCTTGAGGATTTCGACCACCTCAGGCGAGCAGATATCGTGCGGCAAGGATGGCGAACGCCGGAAGTAGTGGTCGCGGATGTCGGTCGAATTGAAGGTGCCGTATTGCGACGGGACATCGATCGCGCCCCAATCCGGAAACATCTTCAGGTAATAGCTCGAGCCGTCCTTCTTGTAGCCGGCGAGCCCGATCTTGAAATCGGCCGTGCCGTGCAGGCCGACGCCGCCATGATTGCCGATCTCGAGGACCAGCGCGTTGACGATGCGTTGAATGTTGGCGATCCAGGCATCATCGTTGTAATAGCGATCGGACACGCTGGCGACGACAATGCGGCCGGTTGCCATCTCATAGCGGTAGCACGCCTCGATGAAATGACGCCGCTCGTCGTAGGTGAAGGGATTCTGGATCGACCGCGCGCTGTCCGCGGACCCGATCAGAATGATCAGCGTCTGCGCCTGTTCCAGCGCCCGCTCGATGACATGCTGATGGCCGATGTGGAGGGGTTGGAAGCGGCCGACAAAGACCGCAAAGTCGTAGGCATATTCTCGTGTCATCCGAGACTCCCTCGAATGGATGCATGATCGACGAGCTCCTCGCCGACACCTCAGATATACGCTTCGAGCCGATGCACTGCAATAGACGCATCCCGGTAGGCTCGGTGGAGCCTTAACAATGTGCCTACGCTACACCCATCAACTTTGACCAGGCGCAATGTCTCGCCGGCGCGATCAAACGTCCCAGCGCAGCGGATAGGATTCCGGGACCGGACCGCCGCGGCGATCGACGGGACCGGCGGCGCGCAGGCCGGGACGGCGCAGGCACTGGCGGACGATTTCCGGGATCATGACTTGCGCGATCGGCCGGCCCAGGCATTCGTGCAAGCCCTGCCCGAAATGGAAGGTGTCGCCGCGGGCGCGGCTGGCAACGAAACGCTCGGGGTCCGGGAAGACGGCCGGGTCGAACATCGCGGCGTGGGTCACCGCCAGCACGGTCGCGCCGGTCGCGATCTCGGTCGCGTGATCGGTGCCGCCGGCGAGCGTCGTCGCCTGCTCGCAGGTTCGGAAGAAGTAGGGAAACGCCGGCCGAAACCGCAACTCCTCGAAAACATAGCCATCGAATGCCGCGGGGTCGTCCGCGGCCGCCGCCGCGCGCGCGGCGCCGATCACGTCGGGGCGATCGAGCAGGCCGGCGAGCGCGTTGATCGCGGCGTGCGAGGTGGTCTCGACCGCCCCGATGAGAAGCCCGCCGACGTTGAGCACGACGCGGGCGACATCGAATTGCAGCGCACCGGAGACCGACAATCGCAGCAGGCGCGACACCGGATCGTCGTTCAGTTTCCCGGCCTTGAGCTCGCCCGCGCGGCGTTGCACCAGCGCGATGAGATATTGGCGCATTTTCTCGTTGACGGCCTCGCGCTGAGCGATAATCGCGGCAGGGTCCGGCCTGACGATGGAATCGAAGGGCTGGTTGTGGAAGCAATCGTATTGGTTCCAATACGACCATTCGAACAACTGTTTCGGATCGCTGTCGACGAAGCCGAACCAATCCTGAACGAGCGCGATCGGCACCGCGCGGGTGACACCGCCGACGGCGTCGATCGCGCCGCCGGCATTGTTCAGCAGCGCCGCCGCCTTGTCCGCGACATAGGCGCGGATCTTGGGAATCTGCTCGCGATCGATGATCGCCCGCATGATCGACTTTTCGCGCCAATGAATGGGCGTGTCGTCCTGCGCCATCCAGTAATCGCCTTGCTTGGGCTTGTAGAGCGCGACGCTGAATGCATCGTAGCGGCGCAGGACGGCGGCGCAGTCGGCGAACCGGGTCAGCACGGTGACTTCAGGCGTCGCCAGGATCGGCCGGCGCGCACGGACCTCCGCGAAGAACGGCAAGGATTCCTCGTACATCCACCGCCGCACCAGGGGCCAGCGCGCGCCGGCCGGCGTTTGATCGAACTGCTCGAGGTATTGCGTGCCCATGGGGTGCCTCAGCAGGAGCGCCGAACCGCTCTTTCCTGGTGATTGTTCGCCCGCCGCCCGATTTGCAGCCGCAGCATGATACCTAATAAAGGATGTATGTTCGTGACATAGCAACCATGACGTGTTATGAGTGAGGCGTCAAGCCCGTGTCCGCGGGCGGTCTCCGAGCAGGGAAGGTGCAGGGCCATGAGCACATTCGACCGCGTCGTCAGAGGCTGCTCGGCGCTCATGCTCGCGGGCGCGATGCCTGCGTTCGTGCTCGCATTCGTCCTTGCGCTCGTCCCCGTGTCGGGCGTCCGCGAGGGCAGGGCGCAGCCGGCGGTGTCCGCCACCGCACCCGTCGTGAGCTATGCCGACCAAGGCTGGACAGCCGCCGACCGCGACATCTTCTATACGACCGGCCAGGGCTCCCGCATCGTGCCCTACGCATGGTTCAAGGCGCTGCGGCGCCTGGACGTCGACGCGCCGTTCGCCGCCGACCAGTTGCAGCGTTATGGCTATCTCCCCAATGCGCCCTCGATCCGCAATCCCGAAGGCTTGCCCGTCGGCTTCGTGATCGACGGCAATGCGGCAACGGGAGCGCTCGGCATGACGTGCGCTGCGTGCCACACGTCGCAGCTCGAATATCGCAAGGATGGCGTACTGCATGCGCTGCGTCTCGATGGTGCGCCGGCGAACGTCGATTTCCAGTCGTTCCTGACCGACCTGACCGCCGCGGCGCGCGCGACTTTGAAGCAGGATGACCGTTTCACGGCCTTTGCCACGGCGGTGCTCGGCGCCGGCCATTCGCCGGACGCGGCCGCCACGCTCAAGCGCGACTTCGGCAAGTGGGTCGGGGTGTTCGGCGAGTTCATGGACTTGAGCCTGCCGCCATCACCGTGGGGGCCGGCGCGGCTCGACGCGTTCGGCATGATCTTCAATCGGGTGGCGGCCCACGATCTCGGCATCAAGAGCAACTTCAAGGTCGCCGACGCGCCGGTCAGCTATCCGTTCCTGTGGAATGCGTCTCGCCAGGATCGCACGCAGTGGAACGGCGGCGTGCCCAATGGGCTCTTCATCCAGGCACTCGGGCGCAATACCGGCGAGGTGTTCGGCGTCTTCGCCGATCTCACGCCCGACCGCAGGGTGCCGGGCACCTTCTTGACGCCCCCGCTCATCTGGTACGGCGACAATTCGGCCGATCTGGCAGGACTGCAAATCCTGGAGGAACAAATCGTCAAGCTGAGGCCGCCGCCGTGGCCGAGCGAGCTCTTCGGATTCAATGAGGCCTTGGCGAGACAAGGCGAGTCGCTGTTCAACGCCCACTGCCTGGAATGCCACTCGGACAAGCCGTCCAAGCTCGTGCTGGGCGCGTGGGATACGCCGGTCAAGGCGGTCGGCACCGATCCGAAAATGATTAGGAACGCGGAACGGATGGTCGATCCTGGGATCCTCAGGGGGTCGCTGGTGCCGTCCCCGCCGATCGGTCTGAAGCTGGAAAGCCCGTCGGAGGCTCCCGACGTGCTGGCCGTCGCCGTGGTCGGAACCTTGATCGATGCGGTTCGGGGTAAACCATCCCAGCGGGACGGGGTATTGAACGCACTGCGCGCGGACGCCGAAAAAATCGGCGACCTCAAACCTGATGAGCTCTTGAGGATCCATGAGGTCATCAAGGCGAAGCTCAGCGGCATGTTCAGAAAGCCGGCCACCGCCGATGCGGGCGCCGCCTATGAATTGCGGTCGCTGCACGGCATCTGGGCGACCGCGCCCTATCTCCACAACGGCTCGGTGCCGAACTTGTGGGAATTGCTGATGCCTCCGAACCGGCGCAAATCCACCTTCGAGGTCGGCAGCCGCACGTTCGACCCGAAGAATGTCGGCTATGCCACGGATCAATCGCCGTTCAAGAACGCCACCTTCGTGACCGATCCTGCGAATGCCAACGGCAACGGCAATGGCGGGCACGTCTACGGCACTACTCTCACGGAGGCTGAACGCTGGGCGATCGTCGAGTATTTGAAGAAGCATTAGTTTGGGAGGCGCGTCGAATTTTAGCAAAATAGGCCCGCTTGCGATAATCCGATGGAATTGACCGCACGTTAGATAGGCGTGGGATGCCGGATGGGCGTTCATTCTTTCGGAGGATTGCCATGAACCGAGATCACACGGACGACGCAACGCGCAGCCGGAGGCCGGCGACGAGGTCCCTCGCGGTCTTGGCAGTGCTGATCACGACCGGTCTGCCGATGGCGGCGCTGGCCCAGAGCAACTCCCAGAGGCCACTGGATTTGCAGGCTCTCGACCCGCGACCCCCGCAATCGCAGGGTCCTTGGCAGGCGCCTGTCGGCCATCGTCAGCCGCGGCCTTCGGACCTGCCGCCGAATGTCTTGCGCGAGGAGGAAGGCGGTGGCGGGACCCAGGGACAAGGGGAGGGCGGTGGCAGGACGCGGGCGCAACAGGATCTCGATAAGGACCTGCAGATCTGCAAGGGGTGCTGAGGCGCCGCCGCCGCGCCTCTGCAATGCGTCATCCGTGCTCTCGACGGTCCGGGGTCGGCCGCCTACATACGATAGCGTTTTCCGGCGAAGTGGCCTTCCGGTTCGTCGTAGAAAACGCGTCAATCCAATAAGCTACGGCAACATGACCAGGCACGTGTGAGGCACCATGTCCATCCGACCCGTCAAACGCATCGTCGAGGTCCCAGCCCACCATGGAGGGCGCGGGCGTGAAGCTGCGCCGGGCCTTCGGCTTCGGAAACACCGACGAGTTCGACCCGTTTCTGCTGCTCGACGATTTCCGCAACGACCGCCCCGAGGACTATCTCGCCGGATTTCCGTGGCATCCGCATCGCGGCATCGAGACCATCACCTATGTCCTCGCGGGCACGGTGGATCACGGCGACAGCCTGGGAAACCAGCGGCACGCTCGGCGCCGGCGACGTGCAATGGATGACGGCCGGCAGCGGCATCCTGCACCAGGAAATGCCGCAGGGCGACCCGCAGGGCCGCATGCACGGCTTCCAGCTCTGGGCAAACCTGCCCGTCGTCGCTGAAGATGACGGCGCCGCGCTATCAGGACGTCCCGGCGGCGCGAGATCCCGGAGGTCGTCGACGACGACGGCACGCGCGTGCGGATCGTGTGCGGCGACTTCTGGGGCAAGCACGGCCCCGTGGAGGGTGTCGCCGCCGATCCGCGCTATCTCGACGTCTTCGTGCCGGCGGGCAAGCGCAAGACGCTGCCGGTCGAGATCGAGCGGCACGCCTTTGCCTACGTCTTCGAGGGTTCGGGCATGTTTCGCGACGCCTCGAAGCCGTTCGGCGTGCTGACCGAGAAAGCCGTCGACGACGGCGAGACGCTGATCCGCGAGCAGACCGGCAACCGCTCGCTGGTGCTGTTCGACCGCGGCGACGAAGTGACGGTGCAGGCCGGCGAGCAGGGCATCCGCTTTCTGCTGGTCTCCGGCAAGCCGATCGAGGAGCCGGTGGCCTGGTACGGGCCGATCGTGATGAACACCCAGGACGAGCTGCAGCAGGCGGTCGCCGAGCTGCGCAACGGCACCTTCATCAAGTAAGGCCGCCTAGACCATGATCCGATCAAATTGAATTGGATCATGGTCTAGCTTCTTGTTGGGCAATGATCTTCTTCCGAAAACCGGTTCCCACCCCGGGGGGAGACTTATGATCAAGTCCGGGGCAGGCTTTTTCGGGATCATGCTTTAGGGTCGGCCCCGACTCCGCCGGGCCACCAGCCCGACGAAGTTCTGCTCGACAATCTCGCGCGACGCCGTTTGTGCCTGCTTGTCGTCGCGT
>CAWIZJ010000013.1:0-64324 GCA_963840535.1 uncultured Alphaproteobacteria bacterium | reverse complement strand
GCCGGGGCGCGCGGTCGAGCCGAGGGTGTTGAAGCGCGCCTTCTGCTCGTCGGAGAGCCCGCCGTAGAACAAGGTCAGCGCCGGCTGCACGGTCTTCACCGCTTCGAGCATGGCGTCGAGCCGCTGCTCCATCGCCTCGACGCGGCCCGTGGGCGTGAGCGCCCGGTAGGTCGGACAGTTGCCCTTGAGCCCCTCGGAGGCCTTGGCGGACGCCGAGCTTCAGCTCGTCGAGCGCCGCGCGCTGCGCCCTCGGTTTGGCGCACCGCCTGCGCGATGCGATCGATCGGCAGATCGGCGACGCCGGCGCCGCGCTCCGTGCACAGGTGGGTGAGATCGCGCTGGTCCTTGCCGACCGCGGCCGCGGTGTCGGTGGGCGCGACCGCGGTGAAGCGGGCCTTCTGCTCGTCGCTGAGCAACTGGTGGAACCGCTCGAGCGGCGGCCAGCGCACGGTCTGCACCGCCTGCCAGCATCACCTGCAGCCGAATCTCCATCGCGGCCAGGCGTCCGGTCGGGATGCTGGGCAGGTCGTTCGGGCAGGCCTCCTTGAGGATTTCGACGGCGCTTGGCGGTCGCGCTCCGAGAGCTCGTCGAGCGCCGCGCGCTGCGCCTCGGTCGGCTCGACCACCTCGGTGATGCGCTCGATCGGCCAGCTGGTCAGCTCGGGCGCGTTCTCGCTGCAGACGCCGGCGACCGAGCTTCTCGGACCCCGGCGACGGGCGCGCCCGCGCGGGCGCCCTGCCCGCACGGCGGGATGGACGTAGGCGTACCGGCCGTAGAGGCCGTAATAGACGTCGTCGTAGGCATAGGGCCAGAAGCCGTCATAGGCATACGGGTACAGGGCACGTAGTCGAAGAAGTAGTTATAGGCGTAGGGCCAGGAAGCACAGGACCGATCCAGCCGACGACGATGCCGCCGCGCCACCATGGCCAATGCGAGTGGTGGTGGAACTTGCCGTGGAAAGCGTGGTGGTGGAAACCGTGGTGATGGTGGTGGCCGTGGTGGATACCGTGGCCGTGGATACGGTGGCCGGACGCCAACGAGGAGCGGAACGCGGCATTGGCGATGACGCGATTGCCGAGCGCCGCGCGGGCCCCGCCGAGATTTGAGATTGCCGGGCCGCGAGGAGCGCAGAGGCGGTGGTGGTGAACGTGCCCGAAGCGCCGCAGAGACGGCTGACCGGCGCGCCGGCCGCAGCCTGATTGCCTGTCCCGCCAACGAGCACAGCCTTATTTCCCGAGTGGTGCCGGCGAGCCGAGCGGCAGAACCGCCGGTGACCCGCGACGAGCCCACGGCGAACCGGTTGCCGCCGCCCGCAATCGGGCGCACGCCGATCCAGGCATTGCCGAAGCGCGAGCCGCGCTGGAGCGCACGGCAAATCCTCCTCCTCCGCCGCCGCCGCCGAAGCAGCATGCTCGGCACCGCCGCCCCGAAGCGCTCGCCGCCGCCCCCCATGCCGCCACCCATGCTGAAGCCGCCGCCGCCTCTGCCGCCGCCACCCCCTCCGCCCATGCGGGCGTCGGCCTCAGTGCGAGCAGTGAACGCCAGCAGCAGCGAGGCGGCGATGCCGACGCCGGCCAGTCGCGGGCTCGATGGGGTGCAGGTGATATTGGCATACGGGGTGCTCATGGCGCGGCCTCCCTACTCTACTCTTTATATCCGAGTCTCCGGCTTCGTATCCCGGCTTTCTTAGTATCGGCTCGGGCGCGTCGCCGGCCGAAACAATGCCCCCATGCCTGAGCGTTGCAGGCGTTTGCGGCGGAACAGCGGAACCGCCGCCGGCACGCGAAAGGCGCGCAACGGGTACGCTCTACAGATGTACGATCCGCGCGCCGATCAAGCTCGCAGGGATGACGGAGGACCCGATCAGGTCAGCATATCTGACACGAACGGCGCGGCCCTGGGCGATCTTGGAGCGAGCGCCGATCAGCGGGCCTTTCGGCATCCTCGAGTGCAACCGAGGGCTACCCTGCGACGGGCTTGATCGCCGGCACGATGTTGTATCCATTGCAGAACAGGAAGCCTTTGAAGGTCCGCCAGATGATTTTTTCGAGCTCCACCATGGTGCGCATCCGCAGCCGAAACTTCCGCAAGACAGGTGCTAAATGAAGCTCCAGGTCAGGCCCCCGGCCCGAACGGAAATGCCGATAGCGTATCGGGTCGAAGCCGGGCCGACGCAACTTGAATATAAGACATTAGCGCCCAGAAAATTGTAGCGCCAATTCTCGAGAAAGGCCGTGACGCTTCGATAATCGCTTTTCCAGGCGACAAAAATGCAACGAGCCCGGCGAACGGATCAGCAGCGTCCGCCGCTTCGCACGCCAGCGGCGCGAAAGCCAGCGTCCACGTCTTTTGAATAGCCGATCGACTCGAACGCATAGATTGCATCAAAGCTCGATCCGCAGGCTCAGCGGTCGAAGTCGGCGACCATGTCCTGACACGACCGGCGCATTTCTCAAGTTTCCCCGGCAGTGTCTCCTGCACGGGAGGATTGGTCGCGCGCGCGGTGTCGACCTTGCACCGGCTGGCAAGATAGTCCGCTGCCGCGCCGATCCGCATCCAGCTCCAACAGACGCATCCGTCGCGGGGCTGCAACAAGAGGTAGTCCGATGCATAAGGTTGCGTGAAGACCGCGCGCGGGGAAAACGCAGTACTGTAATTGTGAAGCACGTCCCGATACGGCCCGGACACGTCGTGGTAGGTACGATACTCATCGTAATGCTTGAGGAAGTCGCCCGCCTTCGGCACCCATTCGACCAGCTGGCGCCGCTCGAACTCGTTCAGCTCGTGACCGATGCGGCCGGCATCCTTCGGGTGCGTCGCCAAAGGAACAAGACGTAGTGCAGCAGGTTGTAGGCCACAAAAATGCCGCCCATCAGCGTCGCCAGCACGATTATCGAAGCGATCTCCAACGCTATGCTCCCTTGAAATCCGGTCCGGCGCTCGACGGACGAGCAGGGTGAAAGCGAGCCGCGTGTCGTTATTGGCACAACGGCACGGCCAACGGCACATACGCTGCGCCAAAAAGCTTGACTGACTGTCCATTCGTCATTCATGGCGGCAAGCCGCGGCCCGGCCGGGTTGGCGACGATCGACCTCCATAGAACCCCTCTGACAAGGACTTGGCTCGATGTCTAAGAACTCCTCGCGCCCCGTTGGCCGCCACTTTCTGCAAATTCCGGGGCCGACCCAGCTGCCCGACCGCATCCTGCGGGCGATGGACACGCCGATCATCGACCACCGCGGGCCGGAATTCGCCAAGCTCGCCAAGCGCTGCCTCGACGGCATCAAGACGATCTTCAAGACCACCAAGCCGGTCGTCATCTATACCGCCACCGGCACCGGCGCCTGGGAGGCGGCGCTGGTCAACACGCTCTCGCCCGGCGACCGCGTGCTGATGGTGGAGACCGGCCAGTTCGCGACGCTGTGGAAAAACATGGCGGAGAAGCTCGGCCTCAAGCCCGAGCTCATCAACACCGACTGGCGCATCGGCGCCGACCCGGCGGCGATCGAGGCGCATCTGCACAAGGACACGAACAAGGAGATCAAGGCGGTCTGCGTGCTGCACAACGAGACCTCGACCGGGTGTCTGTCGCCGATCGCCGACATCCGCAAGGCGATCGACGCCGCCGGACATCCGGCGCTGTTCCTGGTCGACACCATCTCCTCGCTCGCCTCGACCGACTACCGCCACGACGAGTGGGGCGTCGACGTCACCGTCGGCGGCGCCCAGAAGGGGCTGATGATGCCGCCCGGCATGTCGTTCAATGCGCTGAGCGACAAGGCGCTGGCGGCGGCGAAGGGCTCGCAGCTGACCAAGTCGTTCTGGGCCTGGGACGACATGCTCAACATGAACAAGATCGGCTTCTTCCCCTACACGCCGGCGACCCAGATGCTGCACGGGCTCGCCGAAGGCATCGCCATGCTGCACGAGGAAGGGCTCGACAACGTGTTCGCCCGCCACGCCCGGCTGGCCGAGGCGACCCGCCAGGCGGTGCGCACCTGGGGGCTCGAGGTCATGTGCCGCGATCCGAAATACTACTCGCCGACGATCACGGCGGTGATGCTGCCGGAGGGCCACGACGCCGACGCCTTCCGCAACCTCGCGCTCGACGCCTTCAACATTTCCTACGGCTCGAGCTTCGGCCGCTATGCCGGCAAGTATTTCCGCATCGGCCACCTCGGCGACCTCAACGACGGCAACCTGATGGGGGCGCTCGCCACCACCGAGATGGCGCTGGCGCTCGCCGGCGTCCCGCACAAGAAGGGCGGCGTGCAGGCGGCGGTCGATTATCTGATCGCGGCGCATGCCGCCCCGGCGCGTGCCGCGGCGGAGTGAGGGTCGGCGTCCTTGCCGGGCAGGTGTAACCGATCAAAACCGGAAAGGCTCAGAGCGAGCATATGTTTTCCGGTTTACCCCCAACTGCGGACATCGGCGAACGCGACTGGCATGTCTCAGTTGGGCCATGAACCGACGTGAGCAAATGCAGCAAACGGGGTGCGCCAAGGGTCATTATTCGATCACCTCGTCGGCGCGCAGCAGGATCGACGTAGGCATGTCGATGCCCATGGCGCGGGCGGTCTTGAGGTTGACGATGGTCGTGAACTTGGTCGCGCGCTCGACCGGAAGCTCCGCCGGCTTGGCACCCTTGAGAATCTTGTCGACGAAGACCGCGGCGCGCCGATCCATCTCCGGAAAGCTTATGCCATAGGCCATCAAGCCGCCGGCCGCCACGAATTCCGGGAAGCCGCATGTCGGCAGCCGGTGCCGGGCCACGATATCCACGATCGCCTTGGAGTTTGCATTGAGCACGGGATCTTCGTGCAGCACGGCGGCACCGATCTGCTGACCGGCCATCGCTGCAAACACGTGCTCGAAATCGCCAGGCCCGCGTACCTCGAAGGGCAGCAACTCCACCTGCAATGCCTTCGCGGTCGGCTCCAGCACGCCGAGCGTGATCTGCTTGCCGGCAGGATTGCCCGCATTCAACAGCACGGCGGCCTTGGCCAGCGACGGCACCAGCTCCTTGAGCAATTCGAGCCGCTTTCCAGTGAGCTCGGCATTGAAGAAGCTCAATCCGGTCAGGTTGCCGCCCGGACGCGCGAGACTTTCGACGAGACCGAAGGCGAGCAGATCGGCGATGGCAGTGATGACGATCGGGATCGTCGAGGTCGCCTGCTTGGCGGCAAAGGCGCCGGGCGCCGCGTGGGTCACGATGACATCGACATTGAGCCGCACCAGCTCCGCCGCCAGCGCCGGTAGCCGGTCATACTGCCCCTCGGCCCAGCGGAACTCGATCGCGAAATCCTTGCCTTCGACGTAGCCGAGACTGCGCAGCCCGGCGCGAAAGGCGGTGACTCGCGGGGCGTGCCACGACGCGGAGACCAGACCCAAATATCCGATGCGGGCGAGCTTCGCCTGCGGTTGCGCGCTCGCCGCGAGCGGGCATGCGGCCGCCGCGCCGCCGAGGAGCATGATGAACGAGCGTCGATTTCACTGCCTTATCGCCTCGCGGGCTTTCCGACCGAAAGGATAGCACAACGTCGGTACGGCAGGAGACTGCTTCGGTGCGGGATTTCAACCCAGCTTATGTCCGGCACCGGGTCAAAAGCGGCGTTTTCGGCATCGATCCGAACGGTACGTCCGCTCTCACCCCCAACTGCGGTGCCATCGGCGGACCTGCCAGAGCCGGCCGCTTCCGGGCCAAAAGCGGCTGTGAGCAATCGCAGCAAGGCAGCCGTCGCGGTAGGGACACCCATTACTGGGTGCCCCCCGCACAGATCCGTACGTGCAGCTTTCCCGCATACGGCTCCTACCTCGGGTATGAGACGGCAAATCGTTTGTCGGGCCAGGGATGAAGGATACGCGGTTTGGGAAGCCAGTCGTCAACCAGTCGCTTCATCTCCGTCCAGTTGAGATTTGTCCGCTCGCTGCGTCGGAGAAGTATCCGATGCCAGCGTTTGGCGATCTCGGTCCGGAAAGCCACGAGAGCCCGGAAGTTGGTCGGGACCGCGTGGTAGTTGAAGTAACCGCGGACGACGTACCACAGCCACTTCCCCTGATCGGGGATCGGCAGGTGCATGCGCCGCCACATCTCTTCTTTGATCCTCAGCAACTTCGCCCGCATGCGGTCCCGTCGGGTCTTCCTTTTGATCTGGAATTTGCCCTGGCGAGTTTTGCCGCAGATGAAGGTGAAGCCCAGGAAGTTGAAGGTCTCCGGTTTGCCGAGCCCGCGCCGCTGGCGGCGTTCCGCCGCAAAGCGTCCGAACTCGATGAGCCGGGTCTTCTCGGGATGCAGTGTCAGCGCAAACTTCTGTAACCGCTCACGCATCTCGTCCAGGAACCGCCGGGCGTCGCTCTCGTGCTGGAACCCGACGATGAAGTCGTCGGCGTAGCGCACGATGATCATGTCGCCCGTAGCCTCACGCTGTCGCCAACGCACGGCCCACAGATCGAGCACGTAGTGCAGGTAGATGTTGGCCAGGAGCGGCGAGATGACCGCGCCCTGCCCCGTCCCCCGGTCACTGACGGTTACGACCCCGTTTTCCATGACGCCCGCCGTGAGCCATTTGCGGATCAGGCGGATGATGCGCCGGTCGCCGATCCGATGCTCCAAGAACCGGATGAGCCATTCCTGGTTCACCGTGTCGAAGAACGATTGGATGTCGGCGTCCAGTATCCAGCTCACCTTCCTGCTGTCGATCCCGACACAGAGCGCATCCAGCGCATCGTGCGTGCCGCGTCCCGGCCGGAACCCGTACGAGATTCCGAGGAAGTCTTCCTCGTAGATCGCGTTCAGCAGCGCGACCACCGCCCGTTGGACAATCTTGTCCTCCAGGGCCGCGACCGCGAGCGGGCGCTGCCGGCCGTCCGGCTTGGGTATGTAGACCCGCCGCGACGGCAGTGCCCGATACGCTCCTCGCTGGACCCGATCATGCAGGTCCTCGAGCCTGCGCTCGAGGTCTGCCTCGTAGTCCGTCCATGTCAGTCGATCCACGCCCGGCGCGGCATTCTCCTTGAGTTCGTAGAACGCCTCTTCGAGCAGGTCGACGCTGATGTGGTGGAGGAGCGCGGTGAACTTCTCCTTCTTCCTTTCCCTTGCGACTTTCCGTATGCGTTCCAGCGCCTGTGACACGCTTACCCGGCTCTGCGCCCGGCACGTGCTTTGCTGGTCCGCATTTCCCTTGGTCTCCGCCCTTGGCTCCACTGGCTCCGCCGCGGCTGGCCCGAGCGTGGATTGCTCCACGGCAGGATGCGCCGCTTTGTTCGCCAGCTTCGCAGCTACTATGACGGAGTCCGACTTCTCGTGCCCGTGCATCATCGGCTACGGCTCCTCGCCTTCCCGATGCGGACCATCCCTCTCACGCAACGCCTGACGGCCAGCCACGAGAGCTCCCAAGTTCCGACGCGATCCTTGTGCACGTGATGTGGCCCTCGACCCCGGCGGGACGACAATGCCTCGCGTAACGGCATTGCACATGTTGCGTTCGACCATAAGGACAGTCTCCGCTCCCGCGAATTCATCATTTCGTGGCTCACTCCCACACCCCACGCACCAGCTGTGTACGCTTCGTGTTCGGCATCGCTGCCGCCTCACGCAACACTCGCCTCCAGGCGGCCCGCTACGGCCTTACCTGGGCCGGACTTGCACCGGCTGAGCGCGCCAGTTTGCTTGGCGCCTTCCCTTATTCGATCACCTCGTCGGCGCGGGCGAGCAGCGTCGGCGGCACGTCGAGGCCGAGCGCCTTGGCGGTCTTGAGGTTGATGACGAGCTCGAACTTGGTCGGCTGCTGACCGGCAGGTCGGCCGGCTTCTCGCCCTTGAGAATCCGGCCGGTATAGACGCCGACCTGGCGATAGGCGTCGGCAAATGCGGTCCCGTAGCTCATCAGGCCGCCGGCCTCGGCGATACGTCGCGAAACTCATAGATCGCCGGTATCGCGTGGCGGCCGCCAGCGCGACCAGCTGTTCACGCCGGTTGATGAAGAACGGTCGGCGCACGACCAGGAGCGCTCCGGCGCGCGTTTGGGCAATGGTCGCGAAGGCCGCTCGATCTCGCGCTCGCTGCTGGCATTGCACGAAATGAGTTGCAGTCCGAGGTGCGCGCGCCGCTTCCTTTAGCTCTTTCGCACTGGCTCTGCGCATTCGGATTGTTCGGATTGACGAGCACGCGCGATGGCGGTCGCCTGGGGCACCAGCTCGTGCAGCAGCCCCAGCCGCTTCGCCTCGAGCTCCGTGGTGAAATAGTTACGCCCGTGATATTGCCGCCCGGCCGGTTGAGGCTTGCGACGAGGCCGATCTGACCGGGTCGCCGCCATGCCGCGAAGACGATCGGAATGGTCGCGGTCGCCGCCTTGGCCGCCAGCGCCGCATGGACGCCGCCGGCGCGACGATGACCGACACTTGCCGGCGGACCAGCTCGGCCGCCAGCGCCGGCAGTCGATCGTATTGGCCCTCCGCCAAGCGGTATTCGATCGCGACGTTGCGGCCCTCGACATAGCCGGTTTCGCTCAGGCCTTGGCGGAATGCGTGCACGCGATGCCGCAGCTGCGGTTGTCGACGCGCTGCTGAGAAATCCGATCACCGGCATCGCCGGCTGCTGCGCGCGCGCCGCGAGCGGCCACGCCGCCGCCGCGCCGCCGAGCAGCGTGATGAACTCGCGCCGTTTCACTGCCCGGTCCTCCCGTGCTTCCGACCGAAAGGATAGCACACCTCGGTATGGACAGGAGACTGCTGCGCTGCGGGATTTCGATCCGGTCATGTCCGGTTGGGTCAAAAGCGGTAAAGCTCAGATCGAGCATATGTTTTCCGGCTTCTACCCCCAAAGGACTAAACCGCTCGCGCGGTAGGTCGCTGCGGCAGGCGGCACGGCGAATACGGTAGCGCACGGGAGCGTCCTGTCTTGAAGATGAGGGGTTGTTCGCAACCTCACTCAAGACAGGAGCATCCCCATGACCGACGAGGCAATGAGCCCGTTACGCCGGCGCATGATCGAAGACATGACGATCCGCAAGTTATCGCCGAAGACCCAGCAAGGCTACATCCGGACCATCAAGAACTTGGCAATTTTCCTCGGCCGGTCGCCCGACACGGCGAGCTTCGAGGACATCCGGCGCTTTCAGCTGCAGCTGGCCACGAGCGGCGCCGGCACGCCAATTCGTAATCAAACCGTGGCGGCGCTGCGGTTCTTTTTCAGGGTGACGCTCAAGCGACCTGCCATCATCGAGCACACGGCGTTCATCCATGAGCCTCGCAAGCTGCCGGTGGTGCTGAGTCCGGAGGAGGTGGCGCGCTTTCTGGATGCAGCGCCGGGGCTCAAGTACAAGGCGGCGCTGAGCGTGGCCTATGGAGCGGGTCTGCGCGCCGCCGAGGTGATTTCGCTCAAGGTCGGCGACATCGACAGCAAGCGCATGGTCATCCGCGTGGAGCAGGGCAAGGGCCGCAAAGACCGCAACGTCATGCTGTCTCCGCTTCTGCTCGAGCTGTTGCGCGCCTGGTGGCAGGCAGCACGGCCGCAGGGCTGGTTGTTTCCAGGCCAGAATCATGTGAACCCTCTGACGACCCGCCAGCTCAACCGTGCCTGCCATGCCGCAGCGCACATGGCCGACATCAAGAAGCGTGTCTCCCTGCACACGCTGCGGCATAGTTTTGCCACCCATCTGCTCGAGCAGGACACCGATATCAGAGTGATCCAGGTTCTGCTCGGGCACGCCGGGCTCGATACCACGGCGCTCTACACGCGCGTCGCCACCAAGACCATCCGCGAGGTCATGAGCCCGCTGGACGCATCATCGCCGACGGCAAGCTCGAGACGAGCCCGAGCCGCCCGCCTGAAGCGCGGCTCGCGTGTCGCGTCCAGCGCTGGAGGTCGCGGATATCTTCCGCGGTCATGGACCGGCGTGGCGCAGAGCCAATGCCGGCCATGTGAGCCTCGGCCAGATGAAGGTGATGTAGGCGATCGAGAGCTGCCGCACGGCGGCCCTCGGCGGGCATGTTGCGCGCTGCGAGAAGTGCTCGCACACCCTCATCGCCTACAACTCCTGCCGTAATCGGCATTGCCCGAAGTGCCAGGGCGCGGCAGCGAAGGAATGGCTGGCCGAGCGCGAGACCGAGCTGTTGCCGGCGCCGTACTTTCATGTGGTGTTCACGTTGCCGGCGGCCATCGCCGACATCGCCTACCAGAACAAGGCCGTGATCTACAATCTGCTGTTCAAGGCCTCGGCCGAGACGCTGATCACCATCGCAGCCGACCCCAAGCACCTCGGCGCTCGCATCGGCTTCATGTCGGTGCTGCACACGTGGGGCTCCGCGCTCACCCACCACCCGCATGTGCACATGGTCGTGCCGGGTGGCGGCCTGTCGCCGGATGGATCGAAGTGGATCGCGTGCCGACCGCGCTATTTCTTGCCGGTGCAGGTTCTCTCGGCGTTGTTCCGCCGGCTGTTTCTGGAGATGCTGGTCGCGGCGCACGACGCCGGCCACCTGCAGTTCTTCGGCGATCATGTGCGGCTCGCCGACAAGGCTGCATTCGAGGCCTATCTAACGCCACTGCGCCAGATCGATTGGGTGGTCTACGCGAAAGAGCCGTTCGCCGGACCCGAGAAAGTATTGCGCTACTTGTCGCGCTACACCCACCGCATCGCGATCTCCAATCGCCGGCTGCTGTCCGCCGACGAGAACGGCGTCACCTTCAAGTACAAGGACTATCGGATCGAGGGGCCGGGCCGCTACAAGACGATGACGCTGGCGACCGATGAGTTCATCCGGCGGTTCCTGATCCACGTGCTGCCGAAGGGCTTCCATCGCATCCGACACTATGGGCTGCTCGCCAACGGCAACCGAGCCGACAAACATCGCGCAAGCGCGCGAGCTGCTCGCCGTGCCGAAGCCCCAGAGCAAAGCCGCCGATGCCGGCAGCACCGATGCCGAGCGAGCCGCCAACACTCGCGCATCCCTGCCCGTGCTGCGGCGGCCGCATGATCATCATCGAGACCTTCCAGCGCGGCTGCTCGCCTCGTTACCGTCCGACGGCACCCACGCCCGCAATCAGGATCGACACCTCATGACGACGACGCCCGAGCCACGACGCCGCAAAGCCACTCGTCTTCTCAGCGGGTTCTCGACCGGCCACGTGCGCGCTCGCAGCAATAGGCCATCGACGCCAGTTCTTGCTCGCCGATCTTCCCCCATTGATCCAGCCGTGCCCCTCGAACGCAGATCACTGCGGCCCGCCAACCTCCCCAACGCTCGCCGTCGATCCCTCGGCGCCCACCCAGCCGCTCGATCCGTCGCCGCCAAATCCCCATAGCGCCCGCGGCGCGCTCGCCCGCGGCCACCTCACGGCATCGCCGCACCCGCCGAGCTCGCGGTTTCTTCCCTTGGAGGTTTTCGTACGCCGGCCGCCGGAGTGCGCGGCACCCTTCGTGAGCGGCCGGCATCCGAAAACCTTCACAGGACCGGAAGTTGGTTCGTTCTCAGCCCCTCGCTCGCCGGCCTCAATCGGTGTAGGTTGAAAATTCTGGAGATGTCGCGCAGATCGATAATGTGGGGCGCGAATGCTGGCAAAGACAGAAACAGAATCCGCCGCTGACCGCTGCGGAGAATTGGCTTGCGCAGTTCGAAAGGGCCCTTGCGGAGCCCGACGACGGTTTGCTCAAGACGCTATTTCATGCCGACAGCTATTGGCGCGATGTGGTAGCGCTCACCTGGAACATCAAAACGGTCGACGGCTCGAACGCCATTCTGAGAGAGCTGAAAGCGCATGTCGGCCGCGCCCGACCGGCCGGTTTCAGGATCGCTTCCAATCGGACTGCGCCCCGCCATGTCATGCGCGCGGGCACCAACGCGATCGAAGCGATCTTCAGGTTTGAAACCGCTGACGGTCGTGGTAGCGGAGTCGCTGCGGCTTACCCCAGATGCCAACGACGGCACCACGCTGAAAGCATGGACGCTGCTCACGGCTCTCGACGCACTCAAGGGGTTCGAGGAACAGGCCGGGAGATCGCGTCCGCAGGGCAAGGCCTATTCGCGCGATTTTCGCGGTCCCAATTGGCTCGACCTGCGGAACGCCGCCGCTGAATATGCCGACCGCGAGCCGGCCGTGCTCGTTGTCGGCGGCGGACAGGCCGGACTTTCGACCGCCGCGCGCCTCACGCAATTGGGTGTCGACACGCTGATCGTGGATCGCGAAGCGCGCATCGGCGACAACTGGCGCAATCGTTATCACGCGCTGGTCCTGCACAATCAGGTACATGTCAACCACCTGCCGTACATGCCATTTCCGCCGAACTGGCCAGCTTACATTCCCAAAGACAAGCTTGCGTCCTGGTTCGAGGCGTATGCAGAAGCCATGGAGCTCAATTATTGGACGGCCACCGAATTCGAGGGCGGCACCTACGACGAGAAAGCCGGACGATGGTCCGTTGTGCTACGCCGGGCCGACGGCACCAAGCGGGAGATGCACCCGCGTCACGTCGTCTTGGCCACCGGAGTGAGCGGCATTCCGAGCCTGCCGGACATCCCGACGCTGCGCACCTTCGGCGGCACGGTCCTGCATTCAAGCCAGTATGACGACGGCGATGCGTGGAAGGGCAAGAACGTCCTCGTCATCGGCTCCGGCAACAGCGGCCATGATCTTGCCCAGGACCTGCATTCGAGCGGGGCGAAGGTCACGCTCGTGCAGCGCAGCTCGACCCTGATCGTCAATGTCGAGCCGAGCGCGCAACTGCCCTATGCGCTCTATGACGAAGGACCTTCACTGGAGGACTGCGACCTCATCACGACGTCCATCCCGCTTTCACTGGCAAGGAAGAGCCACATCCTCTTGACCGAACAAGCGAGGAATCTGGACAAGGAACTGCTCGATGGGCTCGAGCGCGTCGGATTCAAGCTTGATTTCGGTGAGGACGGAACCGGCTGGCAGTTCAAGTACCTCAGCCGCGGCGGCGGCTACTACTTCAACGTCGGCTGCTCCGATCTGATCGTCAAAGGCGAGGTCGGATTGGTGCAATTTTCCGATATCGCCGAGTTCGTCGCGGAAGGAGCGCGGATGCGCAGCGGCGACACGCTCGGTGCCGACCTGATCGTGCTGGCAACCGGCTACAAGGGCCAGGAACATCTGGTCAGCAAGCTGTTTGGCGTCGATGTTGCCACTCGTGTCGGCCCGATCTGGGGATTCGGCGATGACCAGGAATTGCGCAACATGTTCATGCGCACCAGGCAGCCCGGCCTCTGGTTCATCGCCGGCAGTTTCGCCCAATGCCGCATTTACTCCAAGTATCTCGCCCTGCAGATAAAGGCCTCCGAGGTAGGCCTGCTACCCCGAGTTGGTGCCTCTCCGGACGTCGCGGCGATGCGCGGCTTGCCGAATACCAACAACCCCACAGGACTGCCCGCTCGGAATGCTTAGCGAAGACCAGCGCACACCGCGAAACCCGCCGCGCATACGAAGTCGTCGCGACCGGTTTCGAGTCATCCGCGGTCCTCCGCCGCTTCCTGCGAGGCGTCAGTCGGCCCCGTCGGCTTGATCTTCTCACCACCAGCCTGCGATTGTTTCTCGGTTGCATGTGACCGCGGCATCGAGACGGTCGGTGTGGGTCAATCGCGTCATTTCGAGCGCATGATGGGCATGTCCGCTTGACCCCCAATAGCCGACGTAAGCGAGCCGTGCCGGCACTTCCGGGATGGGCTCCAGATGTGGCGCGGTGGCTGTAGGTCGAACATATCTGTTGCCGCCTCTTTCGTCTGGCGGTGCCTTAGTGGTTCAGCCATGGCTCCGTTTCCACATCCCGCTCATCGAACCGGACATGCAGATCTCCCGCATCCGGCTCTCGGACAAGACTTCACGCCTTAGCTTTCGCGTGCAACGCCTTCTGCAGTTTCTGAACACTCGCGGAGTTGATAGGTTGCCCAATCTCCAGGTCCTTCACCACGTATTGCGTCTGTCTTGAACTGAGGTCCCTTCCCTCCACCGGCATTACCCGGCTTCAGCGGTACTACGAACCTCTCCGCCACCCCAAAGCGCCCGGCCTGTCCCTCACGGGCTTCCGGTTGGTCGTCGCTGACCACGCTTTGGGGCTTCCCGTGTTTCGTGCGCTTTCCTTGTGTACATGCTGTCGCCACTACCCCGGCGCAGCGACTGGGGGCACTGCTTCGCTCATTCACCCCAGCCGTGTCAGCCTTCCCCGATATGGCTGTCGGGTCGGCCTGCGCATTGTCCTTTTCGAGGTTTGCTCGGCGTTCACTCGCGTTACGGCCTGCACACTCGCGCTGTCACCGTATATCGTGACACGCTATCCGAAGGCTTCAGCCACTTCGTTACCTCCATGACTGCTCCGGTTGCTTCCGGCTGGAGCGGTTGCCGGGTGGGACTTGCACCCACTGGAAAGCGCCGCCTTGTCACGGCGCACGCCCACAGCGGACATGGCCTGCTCACATTTGCTGCGGCCGACGCTCGACATCTGCTATCTTGCGGATGCTGGTAGCTTGCGATTCCCTGAGCCTGAGAGGGCGAGTCCATGAGACGGCGCGAGTTCATCACGCTCGCTCGGCGGCGCGGCGGCGTGGCCGCTCGCGGCGCGCGCGCAGCAGGGCGAGCGCATGCGGCGCATCGGCGTGCTCCTGCCCGCAGCCGCGGACGATGCGGAATTTCAGGCCCGCATCGGGGCGTTCCTGCAGGGGCTGGCGCTATTGGGCTGGACCATCGGCCGCAATGTGCGGATCGACACTCGCTGGGCCACGGCCAATGCCGCCGAAATTCGCAGACACGCGGCGGAATTGGCCGCGCTCGCGCCCGACGTCATCCTGGCCCATGGCGCCGCGACCGTGGGGCCGTTGCTGCAGGCGACCCGCACCGTGCCGATCGTGTTCCCGGTCGTCAGCGATCCGGTCGCCGCCGGCTTCGTCGACAGCCTGGCGCGGCCGGGCGGCAACGCCACCGGCTTTATGCCTTTCGAATACAGCATGAGCGGGAAATGGCTGGAGCTGCTCAAGCAGATCGCGCCGGGCGTGACGCGAGTGGCGGTCCTTCGGGATCCCACCATAGCCTCCGGAACCGGCCAGTTTGGCGCCATCCAGGCCGTGGCGCCGTCGCTCGGGGTGGAGGTGACCCCGGTCAACATGCGCGACGCCGGCGAGATCGAGCGCGCAATCACCGCCTTCGCGCGCTCTCGAATGGCGGTCTGATCGTGACGGCGAGCGCGTTGGCGGCGCTCATCGCGATCTGATCGTCACGCTGGCGGCCCGGCACAAACTGCCCGCGGTCTACCCCGTTCGCTCTCTTCGTCACCGGCGGCGGCCTGATCTCCTATGGGCCTGATTTGGTCGACCAGTACCGGCGCGCGGCCGGCTACGTCGATCGCATCCTCAAGGGCGAGAAGCCGGCCGACCTGCCGGTGCAGGCGCCGACCAGGTACGAGCTGGTGATCAACCTCAAGACCGCCAAGGCGCTCGGCCTCGACGTGCCGGCGACGGTGCTCGCCCGCGCCGACGAGGTGATCGAGTAAGTCCGCCATGACCGCTTTGGGTCAGGAGCGTCGAATCGGTCGCGATTGCAACAATTCCGCTTTACCCCCCAGGAGCCGACATAAGAGCGGACATCCTTGAACCGCTGCTCAGTGCCACAAGGAAACTCATGCACCGCAGCAAAGGACGTGCCGCTTGCAACGTCTATTCAATCACCTCGTCGGCGAGCGCGAGCAGCGTCGGCGGCACCGCATCGGTGACAATCGAAACTGGCGTTGTCGAGTTGCTCGCCTTGAGTATTTTGAAGTTTATGACCTGCGTAGCAAGGCCTTGGCGTGCCTGCTCGGGAATCAGCCACAACGGCGAACCATTTAAACGGCGCGCGTGTGCTCCAAAATCGCCAAATTTAAGGTGAAACTCGCCCGTTAGCTCGACCTGAAAATTCGGATTGGCTAATTGCACGGTCAACAGGGCTTTGGCCGGGGGAGCTGCGGTCAGAAAGATCAATCGAGATTGGGAGAATCGCTGATGAGCTGCCCTCGTTGCGACCGCATGTTGGCGGGCACGGCTCTTGCCTTGCTGCTAGCTGCCCCATTCGGCGTCTCTGCGCAGGAAACGGCCAAATCGCCTGCAATCGCGTCACCCGCGACCGAGGCATCGTCCCCTCCGGCAATTCCGGCGGGCGAACCGCCCGCGGCGAGCATCAACACCGATCCCGCAGCGCCAGCCGCCCCGGCGGCCGTAACCGAGGAGACTGCGGCACCCGATCCGCTCGCTTCGCTCGATCCCACAGACCGGGTGGTGGCAGAAAAGATTTGCGACTTACTGGCCGCAACCCCCGACAAGATTTTTGCCAGCAAGAACGAGAAAGCGGCCGTCGAGAAATTCTATCAGGGGAGAAACCTCGCCCCGCTCTGGCTCGACAAGGGCATCGAGAACGCACGCGCGAAGGCCGTGATTGCCCGCCTTAAGGAGGCCGAAGCCGATGGGCTCGATGCCAGCGATTATCGCACGCCGGATTTCGCAGGGCTTGCCCCGGACGCGTTCGCGGAGGCTGACCTCAAGCTTACGCAGGCAGTGCTCACCTTCGCCCGTCATCTCCAGGCCGGGCGTTTTCCCTACGCACGCCTGAGCCACAACATCGACCTGCCGCAGACGCCGCCCAAACCCGCCGCCATCCTCGCGCGGATGGTCGACGCCGGGGACGCCGGCAAAGCCCTCGACGAATTTGCCCCCCCTCATGCGGCCTATCAGAAGCTCAAGGCGAAGCTTGCCGAGATGCGCGCGAAGTCGAGTGGCCCCAGAGTCGAGATTGCGGGCGGGCCACTGCTCAAGCTCAACCCGAAAGCTCCGGTGCAGGATACGCGCGTGCCCCTCCTGCGCGAGAAGCTAGGACTTTCCGCGGAAGCCTCCGACCTCGCCTACGATGCTGCGCTCGCGGCGGCGGTGCGAAAGTTCCAGCAGGCGAACGAGCTGCCCGCAACCGGCAGCCTCGATGCGCGCACGGTCAAGGCGCTCAACGCCCCGGTCAAGGACAGGCAGATCGATCTCGTCATTGCCAACATGGAACGCTGGCGCTGGTATCCGCGCGACCTCGGCCGCACCCATGTCATCGTCAACCATCCCGAGTTCATGCTCAGGGTGATGCACGGCGGTGCCCCGGTGTGGAGCACGCGCATCGTGATCGGCGACCCGAGGATGCCGACGCCGCTCTTGTCGCAGGCCATGACATCCATCACCGTCAATCCGACCTGGCGCGTGCCGCCGTCGATGGTGAACGACTATCTTGCGCTGCGCACCCAGGATCCGACGGTGCTCGACCGCATGGGCATGACCGTCAGCTACAGCGGCGGCGCGGTGCAGCTGACCCAGGCGCCGCGCGACGACAATGCGCTCGGCCGGATCCGCTTCAATATTCACAATCGCTTCATAGTGTATCAGCACGACACCCCGGAAAAGCACATGTTCGCGCACGAGGCCCGCGCCTACAGCCACGGCTGCATGCGCGTACAGCATCCCGCCAAATATGCCGAGGTTCTGCTCAACCTCGCGCGGCCCAGCGAGCACTGGACGGTCGAGAGGGTCACGCGCATGTTCGGCGCCGGCGAGCAGGACATTCAGCTGCCGCCCGCGGCCATCTGGGTGCATCTGACGTACCAGAGCGCTTTCGTCGACGACGCCGGCAAGCTGCAGACCCGGCGCGACGTCTACAATATCGATGGCCGCCTGATAGCTGCGGTCAAGAGCGAGCGCGCCATCATCGAGCCTGCGCCTGATGGCAAGCCGGCGGAGGTCGCATCCACAGGCGGCCGCCGCAGGGCCGCAGCCCCTCCTGCCATGTCGTTCTTCGAATCCTTGTTCTTCGGCGGAAGAAGATCGCCGCCGCGACCATCCCACGGCATCAACCGGTAAATTATTCTGGGTGGGTCGAGCACGTTTGCGAGACCCCCAACCCCCCCGAATTTGCGCGGGGCGTGGATGTTAAAGTGCTGCATCCCCCGGGGAGGGTCGAGCCCCAAAAAATTCTTGCTTATTTTTTGCCCCCACCCCGGAATTGGATTCGAGACTTCCAAGCATTCCAACTTGAATATTTGATTCTAAATCAAGCCTCTTACCACTGCCAAAAAAATCTTGTTAGATTGCGGCCCTCCGTCCAGCCTAGGCCGTGGAGCCCCTGTCGGAACGCCGCCGAGCGGGCTTTGGCCCTCCGGATCGCTCTCGGCGAGCCCGTGCAGCACGCCAATCCGCCGTACCCGCTCCGCCTGCTGCGCACGTGCTGCGAGCGGCCACGCCGCCGCACCACCGAGCAGCGTGATAACTCGCGACTTTCAATTGATCGAATTGCATCTGCCGCCCCAGCCAAGGACTCCGTGGCATCATATCGGATTGGCCAGGATCAAGTCAGGGGGCTCGCTGCAATGCGGGATTTCAATCCGGCCAAAGACCGCTTCGGGTCAATCAGCGTCACTTGCGGCAACGCAGCGATACGACCGGAGTTGGCGCATAAGCAGACCTACCGCCGGACATACAAAATGACGCGAATGCCGAGTAGGCCCGGGGAATTTCACCCCGAGCCCCTCACAGGTCCGGACTTGACACTCTCGCAGTCATCCGGCTCGTGCCATCGCGCGAAGGCTGCCGCCTTCCATTGAACATCGGGTTCCTCCCGTTGCCGGTTAAGCCGGTGGCGATCCCCCCTTCCTCCACCATTACCCCCTTACTACTACGGAGCAGTCCGCCCCTAGACGGCGCATCGGTACTTTCCCTCGCGGTTTGAGCCGCTTGTGCCTTTTCCCTTCGCATCGCCGCCTAGGTTCTCACGTTCCGTACAAGAGCCTGGTCGAGCTTCGCGCCGCCTACACGCCGGATGCCGCTCGGTCAGTCTCAGGACAATCCCCCGAGCTCGTCCCGGAGGATGGGTCAGCCCCCGGTTTTGACATCACCTAATCGCATTTCGACGCTTCTGCAGCGGTTCGCTTACGCTCGCCTCTCTCGACCATGCCTGCTGGGATCATGTCCCAACGTTTCCGCAACGTTCACCACCATCGCTTTTGACGATAGCAGCTTGCAGTGGCTTGAGATCAGCACCTGATTGCCGAACTCGAAGGGCCCTCCTTCATCTCCCGTACAGTTGCGCATTGCCGTGTGGACGGGCAATGCTCGTGACACAAGACCCATCAGCGACATTGGCTGTGCACTGCGGCAATGGTTTTGATGCCAAGTTGAGCCCTATCAAAGTACTCGTTTGAGCCGATACAATGCTGGCCCCTGAGCTTGGGTGCGGATATGCGGCGACGTGAGTTCATTAGCCTTCTCGGCGGCGCGGCGGCGTGGCCGCTTGCGGCGCGTGCGCAGCAGCCTGAGCGGGTGCGACGCATCGGCGTGCTGCAGCCCGCAGCCGCGGACGATCCTGTATTTCAGGCCCGCCTCGCAGCATTTCATCAGGGGCTGGCCCTGTTGGGCTGGAGCATCGGCCGCAATGTGCGCATCGACACGCGCTGGGCCACGACCAATGCCGCCGACATTCGCAGACATGCGGCCGAATTGGTCGCGGCGGCGCCGGACGTCATTCTGGCTTTCGGCGCGTCGACCGTGGGGGCTCTGATGCAGGCGACCCGCAGCGTGCCGATTGTGTTTCCAGGTGTCGTCGACCCAGTCGGCGCCGGTTTCGTTGATAGCCTGGCGCGGCCGGGCGGCAATGCCACCGGGTTCCTCTTATTCGAATACGGCCTGGGCGGGAAATGGCTAGAACTGCTCAAAGAAATCGCGCCCGGTGTCACGCGTGTGGTGGTCCTCCGGGAACCGCTTACTCCCTCGGGCCCCGCCCAATTTGGTGTCATCCAGGCCGCGGCACCGGCGTTTAGGGTGGAGGTCAACCCAGTCAACATGCACGACGCCAGCGACATTGAGCGCGCCGTCGCGGACTTCGCGCGCTCTCCGAATGGGGGCCTGATCGTGCCCGGGAGCGGGTCGGCGGAGCGTCATCGCGATCTGATCATCGCCCTTGCGGCCCGGTACAAGCTGCCCGCAGTCTATTACGAGCGCCCCTTCATCGCCAGTGGCGGCTTGATCTCTTATGGGCCTGATTTCGTCGACCAGTTCCGCAGCGCGGCCGGTTATGTCGACCGCATCCTAAAGGGCGAGAAGCCCTCCGACCTGCCAGTGCAGGCACCGACCAAATACGAGCTGGTGCTCAATCTCAAGACTGCGAAGGCGCTCGGAATCGAGGTACCGCCGACGCTGCTCGCCCGTGCCGACGAGGTGATCGAGTAACGATGCGGTTTGCTGCGCTGCATGAGTCCGCAGTTGTGCACATCGCTGCCCAAGGCGTGTGCGACGGCTTGTCCGCAGTTGGCGAAAGCGGACGCTGCATTGCCTTGCGTTCGGCGCGCAGGCAGAAGGAGAAATCCGACAAACCGTGATCGGCATCACACTCCAAGTGTGAGCTTCTTCACCGTGGCAGCAACCGCTTCCGCACAAAAGTCTCCGCGTCGATGGCGGAAGGGTCCGCTCGACTATACGAAGGAGACTGAACATGAATGCGCATGAGACGACTGAAATTCGCGAGCTGACCCCCACTGAGCTGGACCACGTGACCGGCGGTTTTTGGGGTTGGCTGCTGGACTCTGGATGCAGCAGCAGGCGGCAGCGCATGCCAATAGGATCATCACAGGCCCTCTCCCGTAACTTCGGGTGGTAAGTCGCGGCCGCGTGTCGGTCGCACGCGGTCGCGGTCCGCCGAGAAGGGTATGGCATGTGCCATACCCTTTTTCTTTCCCGCCTCGCGCGTGGGACGATATTGAACGGCGGTCACCACTGTGCGCGGACTTGTCTTGCTCGGCGAGGAGTTGCCCGGCCTTGCGCTCAGCGCGCAGGCAGAAGGAGAAATCCGACAAACCGTGATACGCATCACACCGAAAGTGTGAGCCCCTTCACGTCAGCGGCAACCGCTTTGCGCCGAAGGTCTCCGCGTCGATGGCGGAATGGACCGCCCGACCGTCACGAAGGAGACTGATCATGAACGCACAGACTGAGATGCGCGAGCTGACTGCCGATGAACTCAATATCGTCTCGGGAGGAAGCCTTTTAGACGACCTCGGACAGATGATGGCCGCAATGGTTGAGGCGAGTGGCCGGCAGCAGGCAGCCATACTCACGTCACTGTACGGTGCCGGCCGGCGTGGGTGATCGACTTCGCGGATGGTACCCGAGCCCAGCTCCATCTGACCATCGCGACTTCATGCAGATCAGAATCACCTGCCCTTCGTTCAGCCAATACTCAGTGCCGGGGCGACCGCGGCCAAGCGGATCGTCGTTTTGCGCCACCGTGGCGCAAATTGACCCATAGCTTTCCAACTCAACTCTGCTGCGCTCGATCAACTTCCGAATGTCGCGAGGCTGGACAAACTCCAACCGCTCCGCCAGCGCCGGCCGCGAACTCGAATCCGACAAACTGTGATGGCCATCACACCGAAAGTGTGAACTACTTCACGTCAGTCGCAAGGCCCTCGCGCCAAGAGTCTCCGCGTCGATGGCGGAATGGTTCGCCGACAACACGACGGAGACTGAACATGAACGTGCAAGAGACGACTGAAATCCGCGAATTAACCGTCGAGGAGATGGAAAGCGCCACCGGCGGGTGGCTGGCCGCATGGCGTACGCAACTGATTCACATGGACTACCACAACATGAACAACTTCAACGACCCAACGGCGGTCAGATACGCTTGAGGTAGTGGTTCACACCAGGATTTGGAGGCCGCCTTACTTGGCGGCCCTCGTGTTTCATCTAACGCAGTATCTGCGCCAAGGTACTGGTGGCAAGCCGCTATGCGAAGAGTGCCGAAGGCTTGATCTCGCCGGTCGCTAGTTAGCCCAACTTGAGCACATTAGGGGCGGTTTTCACGATTTTTTGTGACGTGGCATGAATCAGATCAATCGGTTAGGTGGCGTGTTGAGCTGATTTGGTCGTGTAGTGACGACCTTGGGTATTTTCCCGAGCCGCAGGTTGGTTCAGATGGCGCATGTATCTGCGCCATGTGATTCGCAAGAAGGACGGAAAGGTTCACCGCTATTGGTGCCTTGTTCGCAGCGTTCGTGTCGGCCGCCGCGTCGTTCAGCAAACGGTAGCCCATCTCGGCGAGCTCGATGAGGACGGCCGCGTGGAGGCGCGTGCGCTAGCGCGCCAGCTGGTTGGGACTCCGGAGCAAGCGCAGCTTTTCAGGGATGGCAGCGAGCACCTGACGGTTCCAGTGCGCCTGAAGGGCATTCGAATCGAGCGCTCGCGTCAGTTTGGCGACGTGTACATGGCGCTGGCGTTGTGGCGCGGGAGCGGTCTTGAGGACCTGTGCCAGCGGCTGTTGCCGATTGGAAAGGAGCGTATCGCATGGGCAAAGATGGCAGCCGTGCTCGTGACGGCACGATTCTGCGAGCCATCGAGCGAGTTGCACATTGCCGAGGATTGGTACCGTCGCACGGCGCTTGCCGATTTGCTTCAGCTTGGCGAGGAGGAGGTCAACAAGGATCGCCTCTATCGCGCCCTTGATCACCTGCTCATGCACAAGCAAATCCTCGAAGCGCATTTGTCGAAGCGCTGCGGAGAGCTGTTCGCAGTCCAGAACGAAGTGCTGCTCTACGACGTCACGAGCACTTATTTTGAAGGCCAAGCGGAAGCCAATCCGCAGGCCCAGCGCGGTCATTCGCGCGATCATCGCCCTGACTGCAAGCAGGTGTGCATCGCTCTTGTGGTGACCTTTGACGGCTTTCCCCTGGGCTACGAGGTGTTCGCCGGCAATGTCCATGATTCGCAGACATTACAGACGATCGTAACCACCATGGAGGCGCGGCATGGCGTGCTGGGGCGCGTCTGGATCACCGACCGCGCCATGGGCAGCGCTGCCAATCTTGCCTGGCTGCGCCAGACCGGGCGGCGCTACATCATTGGCGCGCCCAAGTCGGAGCTGAAGAAGTTCGCCGCTGTGCTTGCCGCCGCGGACGGTTGGCGCACAATCCAGGAAGGGGTCGAGGTCAAACTCACGCGCCACCCTGAAACTGAGGAGACCGTGATCCTCTGTCGTTCGGCCGATCGGCGCAGCAAAGAGCGGGCCATGCACGACAAGTTCAGCCGGCGCATCGAAGAGGCGCTTGAGCGCTTGGCTGCTCGTATCGCCCACTCGAAGAAACCGCTCGACCGCGCGACAGTGAACCGGCAGATCGGCCGCCTGCTGCAAAGAAACCAGCGTGCTGCCGCTCGCTTCACCATAGCGCTGGAGCCGGATGGTTGCCCGGCAGGCTTTCGCCTCCAGGTTGCTTACAACGCCTCATTTGACGATTGGGCGGCGCTCTCGGAGGGCGCCTATCTGCTGCGCTCGAACATCACCGATTGGAGCGATCAACAGCTGTGGAAGGCTTACATTCAGCTGACACAAGCCGAAGCCGCATTTCGCATTCAGAAGGATCAGCTGAACGTGCGTCCGATCTGGCACCAGCGCGAAGATCGCGTCCAGGCGCATATCCTCGTTTGCTTTCTCGCTTTCGTGCTCTGGAAGAGCCTCGAGATGTGGCAGCAGCGCGCTGGTCTCGGTAACTCGCCGCGCACCATCCTCGAAGAATGCGCTCGCATCCAGTCGCATGACGTCGTATTGCCCACCGCAACACACGGTCAGATTCGTCTGCGTTGCGTGACGCAGCCCAACTCTGCGCAGGCCGCCCTTCTTGATCGCCTCGGCCTCATCCTGCCCAAGCGCATGCGCCTCGCTGCGCACGAAGCGCCGATTCTCGCTGCCACCGCCTGAGCCAGCACTACACCAAAAATGTAGTGAAAACTTCCCAGCTAAGTCATTGATTTGCCTCGGTCGGACTGTCGATTCTGCTCAGCGAACGTCATTTCCCACCACGGACCAGTAGGCTCGCCGTCAATAATTGGCCACACCCGTCGAAGTGCTGCGACGGCGAGCCCGCCCTCCATCGCAACGGCAAGCGCCCTAAGTCCCGCAGCCTTGTTTCCGTGAAATCGAATGGTTGGTTCGGGATAGGCATGGCCTGGGCCACCCTCGCAGGACTCGAACGTTTCTACGCCCGCCGACTTCAGCAATAAAACATGTCGCGCAATCTTCGGGTCAAGTGGTGGGTGAAAATCGGTATCGGCCATAACCGGATCGATGCGCTTTGTAGTTGAGGGCTTTCAAGTAGACTCGCAATCTGACAGGTTGACAAGCTGTCATAAAGCGAGTCTCCGCGTGCCGATTCGATTCGAGGTTGTGGCGATGAGCTATTGATTTCACCTCGCTTGACTAACTCGAAACCGCGGCCGCCGTTCTGGCGGCGTCGTGGTCGGATCGCCCCCGCCCACCAGGTCGTCAGAGCGGACCGACATTCAGGCCCTAATGATTTCAATGTACCCCAGAAAATGTCAAAGAACCGCCGGCGCCGCACTCGCGCGAGATTCGGTCGATTTTCCGCCGCCAAGGATCAGTCTGTCCGCCGCCATCCCTTTGCTACCGAGAAGAGGGGTTATCGGGACCTAAAGCGAGATAAATGACCAAACGAGGCACGTTTGGGGCGGTAGGCGCCGAGGACGGACTGGGTACTGGGTCACTTTCGCCGATTAGCCGGGGGCGAATTTCCAGATTTTGATATCGTATTCAACCGAAGGGTTCCGGGAGGGTCAGGGGGGCTCGTCACCGGGGCCTTGGCTGGGCGGGGGGCAGACCGCCCCGCATCCGTTCGAATTCGCCCGGTCTCCAGAAGTCCCCCGTCCTAGGCTTCGCCTTCGCGCCTGCCGCCCTGCGCCTCGCTTCGGCTGCTGCTGCCGCTCTATCCGCAGCTCCCCTGGCCCGCGGCGCCGCCGCAGCGGCTCGCGCGCGTTGCTCGCGTTCGGTCTCGGCTGCGCGACGCTTCGCGGCCTCCTCTTCCGCAACCGGACTGCTTCCTTGCACCTGCGCCGATCGCATCGCCGGCTGAACGCCGTCCTCGGCCCGCGCGGCCAGATTTAGAAGCGCGGTCGCAACCAGAAATCCAAAGAACAATTTTGCAAGCGCACGCGCCCTGGGCAACAGCCGCGCACCAATGACCATCTCGATCAATGCCGGCATAGCACCGCTGCGAAGACGTCCAGTGGAAAAACTCATTGAGGCTGGTCCGAGGTCGCCAACATTCTTGGTATGCGTGGCCGCGTGAATCTTCGCCATATTGCTCACGATAGTCACCCTCGGTAGCTGAGAGCGTGTACCCACGAAATCCGGCTTGTTGACGGCGGTTCGGCCAAGGTCCGCTCCTCCCTCAGGAGCGGCGCGAGAGCGGACATTCCGGCACTTCGCCTTGGTGCCATTAGCAGACCTCGAGTGCCTCGCCACCCTCCTCATTGCCATCGTTCACCGAGAGCGCGGCCCTCAGCGCGCCTGCTGCCGGCTCCCGCCACGCACCGCGTCGACAACCTGGCGAATTGCGTCGATCACGAGTTGAGGCTGCTCCTTATGTATCTCGTGGCCGCTGTTCGTGTTGGTGATGTGCTTTGCGTTCGGCACAAGATGGGCGAGCTTCTCCTGCGCCTCTTTCTGCGCGGCATCGGTGACGTAGCCGAAATGCTGCGGCACGTCGGCCGGCAGCGTGCCTGCCGCGATCATTGACGGGACTTGTGGCCCCCAGCCCCGGTCCGCAGACAATACGATCAGGGGGAGTTGGCGCAATGGCGAGGCGGCGCGCATCTGGTCAAAGCTGCGATCTACGTCGATGGTTTCAAGGGCTGGGTACTGGGCCACGCCTTCCCGGACGTCGCCTTCAATCAGTTTTCGCTGTATCCCCCACTGCTCAGGCGTCTCCGCATCCTGAAGCCCTTCGGAGAGAGCGTCGACGAGCACGAGAGCAGATACGTCGTCGGGGTAGGTGCTGGCATAAAGCCTGCCGATAAGACCGCCGTAAGAATGGGCGACAAGCACGTAGGGCCCCGCCTCGCCAGCGGCAGTCAGCAGGGCCTGCAAATCGGCGACCGCAGTCCCCGCCGTGGTGGGCTGCGGAACCGGGTCGCTCCGGCTGGGCTTCTCACCGACCGGAGTTCCAGGACGATCATAAGCACAGACCCTGGTGAACGTGGCGACGTCGGGAAACACCCGCGGCGCTGGCTTCTCGGCGATATTCCAATCCTCGGCGGACCCTCTGAGGCCGGCCACCAACACGACTGTAGGGGGCCCTATGCCGCGACACTCCAGATACATCTTGCGACCACCATCGACGTCGACCAAGCCGGCGAAATCTCCGCTTTGCGTAGCATGCGCGGCCGTCGGGTCTAGCGCGGTGACGAGCGGAACAAGAATCAAGGAGACGCGAGCGCCGAGGGACGCAGTGCTATTAATGAACATACCTGTCCTCCCCAGCTGCAGCATGACCTCGGCATCGCCCACTGCTGGCGTCTCCTGGCGTCTCCGTATCCTGGAAGCCCTTCGGAAAAAGAGCTACCCTTGTGGCATGCTCCGTTACTCCGGCATCACTGCGTGAGCGGCGGTGGTGGTCTCGTTTCGGCTACGTGGCTCGCAAGTCGGGCGAGATAGCGCCCCCCTCATTACAGGAGAACTGTTATGCACCGGCTGATCTCGACGATGTGCTGGTTGATTTTCGGGACCGGGCTTGTCCTCGCGCAGCCGGCCGAGCAAGCCCAAAAGCAACTGCAAGGGACCTGGATTGCAACAAAGGCGGAACGCGACGGCAAAGCAGCCGATGACGTTGTCGGACATCGGCTCTCCTTTACCGGCAACCGCTTCCAGATCCAGTCCAAGGACGGCAAGCCCCTCTACGCGGGAACCGTCCGTGTGGACCCGAGCGCGAAGCCGGCGGCCATTGACTTCGAGCATACGGAAGGGGTCCTAAAGGGCAAGGCGTGGAAGGGGATTTATGGCCTGGACGGCGACACGCTGACGACCTGCGACAACGCACCAAACCTGGACGAGCGTCGGCCCACCGCGTTCGAGGCAAGGAGTGGGTCCGGGTATGTCCTCATCACGTTCAAGGGCGCCAAGCCCTGAAAGGCGATTGAGGGATTTCGGAGCTCCCGGAAACGGGCCGGCACCACGGTCGAAAATATCGGCAGCACGCGGGCGCTACGCGGGATCGTTGGCTCAGCTACGTGAAAGCCGGTGGCGCATAGGCACACGGCGTGCACCATTGCGAGCGCGGCGGATAGTCGCCGCATGTCTCATACGGGTCAGGCGCGCTGATTCCCGCGCCTCCGAGGAACGTCCGGTTTAACTTCGATTGCTGCCGTTGCTGAACGGCCGTAATTGGTCGAGAGTGCCACAAGCGGAGAGCGCGGGATTGCGGGCGGCCTTAGTGCTTTCAGATTGCCATCTCTGGCGATCTGAAAGGATTGAGACCTTCCCAATTTGTGACGCGCGGTAGATCGCTGTTGGCGGCGCTGGTGTATAAACACCTCTGAGAACGAGTTGTTAGAGGTGTTCCGCTCAATCGATGGGGGCAAGCTGTCCCTCATCACGCTTCGCCCAAATTCGATCCACGCTCCAAGCACCACCGCCGGCAGATGCGATATAGAGGAATACAAAACAATAGAGGGCGGCAAGCTCACCACCGTTTAGGATCGGGAAGAAGCCCCTCGGCGCGTGCGCATAAAAATACGCGACCGCCGTCATGCCAGAGAGAACGAAGGCAACCGGGCGCGTGAACAAGCCGATGATCAGAAGCACTCCACCGATCAGTTCCAGGATCCCGGCCGCGCCCGACATCGTGGCGGGAGATGCATTGTTCATCGGCGAGACCGGCAAGTTCAAATACTTAGTCGTACCGTGCTGCAAGAGCAGCAAGCCCGACATGAAGCGCAGCAAGCTCAAGAGTTGCGGAGCGTATGGTCTGAGGAAATCCATTGGTATCGTCTCCGTTTTCGTGCCTAGATCTCTTCAAGTCCGTCTTTGTCGATTTCGCGAACCGCGACTTTTGGGCAGAACCGAAGTTTCAGCCCCGGTCAATCGTGCAAAGCTCTACCACGGCAACTTTCAGCGGAGCCACCATGATAATGGCGACATCCACACGCCATCTTGGTGACCCGTTCGATCATTGATTGAGGGAACCCCACGCGGGTTCTAGAATCACGCTGAATTCCTTCCCAGCAGCCCCCGGCAAACAGCTGCTCCATCTCCAGCAGCTGATGCACCGGTGCGAAGCTGCCACGGCTGAGTTGTGCCAACCAGAGACCGGTCGACAGCTGCGTCCGCACTTTCGATTATTGCAAGAAGAAGCGAGACTAAATCATTCGACCTCGCAAGTGCCCAGCAGAATATCGATGCATACAGAATGCACCTGACGAGCGCGCGTGATCACGGTGCTTCTCGAGATCGGTCATGGCGCACCGCTCCAGTCGCGGACGGTACAATAGCGCGGAACAGCGTCTGACAGACCGGCTTGAAGGAGAAGTGCGCTGGACAGGCCAGCATGCTAGGATCACACTCGCGGATGAGCGGGCGAAAACGGTGCGCTGCGCCAATAGGCGTGGCGCCTTCAGATCGCCCTCCCAGCCAGCGAACAGCTCCGCGGCACCCACGCTTAAGAGGACCGAGGCAAAAGCCGCAGGAGCCGCGCTCGCGGTTACGGCAGACGCTGCTCGAAAATAATCGGAATGAGAGGTAGTCTCATGTCCAAGCTGAGAAGCCATCTTCTGCACGCACTCATGGCGGCCATTCTGATTGTGGCCGGCACCTCACCGAGCCCGAAGGCCTTCGCCCAGTCAATTCCGGGGGCGGGGGCTCCCAGTGTGCTGCCCACCGGCGGTGGTGCAGCGCTGCTCGACCCGTCCGACACCGTCATCCTACTGCTCGATCACCAGACCGGCCTGTTCCAGACCGTGAAGGACATCAGCGTCGCTGAATTGCGGGCGAACACAACGATGCTGGTCAAGCTGGCGACGCTGCTCAAGATACCGGTCATCACCACCGCATCCGAGCCTAACGGGCCAAACGGACCGCTGATGCCGGAAATTCACCAGCTGGCACCGCACGCGGTCTATGTGTCGCGCAAGGGCGAAGTGAACGCGTGGGACAACGAGGACTTTGTGAAACGGTACGCGCCACCGGCAAGAAAACGCTGATTATGGCCGGCGTCTGGACCAGTGTCTGCGTGATGTTTCCTGCGCTGGATGCCAGGGCGGCCGGATTTAAGGTCTATGCCGTCATTGACGCTTCCGGCGATCCGAGCGAGATGACTTCGCGCACGACCGTCGCCCGCTTTGCCCAGGCGGGCGTCATTCCGACGTCCACCAATGCGGTGCTCTCGGAAGTTCATCGCACCTGGAACCGGCCTGAAGCGGCCGAGCTGGCAAAGCTCTATGCGCTCGTGGCCCCGAACTACGGTGCCGTGATCGAGAGCTACCAGAAGGCCCAAGACGTCGTAAAGGTAACCAGATGAGGGCTGCGCGACCACGTCAGGGTGCTACCACACCAATGACTATCCGCGCCGAACAAAAGAACGCCGTTTTGCTTTCGGTGTTCACTGGCGCATGCGCGAGCGGGGCTGGACCTTCACTCCGGGCCCCTGCGTGACGGGCGATCCGGTCAATGGCGCGGAGACACTGAGCCAGGTCTATGTTGCAGCGGATCTGCACTACACGGTCGTGTCACGGTGCCGGTCCTTTGGGACAAGGCGCGTCGCACCATCGTCTCCAACGAATCCGCCGAGATCATCCGCATGTTCAACAGCGCCTTCGACGGCATTGAAGCGGCGTCGGGCGACTACTACCCTGCGCCTTTGCGAGCGCAGATCGATGCGCTCAACGAGCGCATCTACAGGGACGTCAACAACGGCGTATACCGCGCCGGCTTTGCCACCACGCAGGCCGCCTACGAACAAGCCGTCGTGACGCTGTTCGAGGCCCTCGATTGGCTGGAGGCGCGGCTGTCGGGATCACGCTTCCTGACGGGCGACCGGCTCACCGAAGCCGACTTACGGCTGTTCACCACGCTGGTACGGTTCGATGCCGTGTACCACGGGCATTTCAAGTGCAACTTGAGGCGCATCGCCGATTATCCGGCGCTCTGGCGCTTTACCCGTGACATCTACAACCTACCCAACATTGCGGAGACGGTTAACCTCGACCACATCCGACGCCACTACTACGAGAGCCACACGACCATCAATCCGACGGGTGTGGTGCCGCTCGGACCGGTCATCGACTTCGCAGTACCAGCACGCGGCCGGAAACAGAGTCATATGGCGAGTTGATCGCCGCGTGAATGCCAATGACCGACGGCGCCGAACACGACAATCGCCTCGTTACTGGGTCGGAATTCTTTTCCCGCGCGCAAGAAAGGCTGACGTTCGATGTGCCGGCAGCGCTGACCAATCCGGATGCCATTGCGCGCCCCGACGCGCACAACGCCGATCCTGCCGTGGTCGCCGCCATCGCGGCGGTGCGGCCGATCAGGCCGGCGGCGGTGCTGGTGCCGGTGGTCCAACGCAACGAGCCGAGCGTCCTGCTTACCGAGCGCACAGCACGTCTCGCCGACCATGGCGGGGAGATTTCGTTTCCCGGCGGCAAGATCGATGCCGGCGACGCGAGCCCAGCGGCCGCCGCGCTGCGCGAGGCCGAGGAGGAAATCGGGCTTGCGCGGGAATTCGTCGAGCCGATCGGCTATCTCGACATTCACATAACGCCGTTCGGCCATCGGATTGTGCCCGTGCTGGCGCGCGTGTTGCCGGGCTTTGCGCTTCGGCTGAACCGCGACGAGGTCGAGGACGCCTTCGAAGTGCCGCTCGCTGTCTTGATGGTCTCACAAAATCACAAACGTGAGACCCTCGATTGGAACGGCTTCTCCCTCAACTCCTACGTCATGCAATTCGGCCATCGCAAAATCTGGGGCGCGACAGCCATCATCCTTCGGAATCTGTATGAGCGGGTGTACCGTAGATGACAGTCGACCTGCGGCTTCACATCCAATCCTCGAAAACGGACCTCCAATCTTCGGGTTAACGGTACACGCCTTAGAACGACGGCCGCTCGCCCCGCGCCCGATACTGATTGCGCATCCATTCGATGCCGTGCCGCGCCGCCTCCTCGTCGCAGGGACCTGTGTAGCCTTCGACCACCTGCGTGAGCTGCTGCCGCACGAGGTTGGATAGGCGGTACTCGCGCCAGCGGGCGAGGTAGTGGGCGAAGCGGCTGATCTCCAGCCTTTCGCGTCGTTCGTTGTGATGCACACACTCGGTCGCAACGGAGGTGAAGGATATAGGCGCGCGCCACAAGCCCAATCGGCTACGCCTTGCGCCTACATGCCACGACCTTGCCGGCCTTAGGGCTCGCGCAATACGCGGCCCCGCAACGCCGGCCATCGTGGCGCCGGCTACGCTTACTAATCGCACAAACGCTCGGCCGCTGTGACAGGCTTCCGTCTGTCTTTGCTGTTCATGGGACCGTTCCAAAGGTGGAGATGTTTCGTCTCCCATATCAGGCCCCGTACTGGATGCTGTTGTGAGATATCTGGTCGGAGTGGCAGGATTTGAACCTGCGACCCCCTCGTCCCGAACGAGGTGCGCTACCAGACTGCGCTACACTCCGACTGGCGGCCAGTCTTATAACCACGCGCCGTCAAAGTGCAAGCACAGGTCAGCACGGGATGCAGCGCCGCAGCCGAGCAACACACGTGCATCGCGGCCGACGCCGCGGCGGTTGAGCGCGGCGGCGCGCACGCTCGAGGCAGGCGGCCTGGTCGCGTTTCCCGACCGAGACCGTCTACGGCCTCGGCGCCGACGCCGACCAACGGCGAGGCGGTCGCGCGGCTCTATGCGGCCAAGGGCCGCCCCTCGTTCAATCCGCTGATCGCGCATGTGGCCGATGCCGCCGCCGCGCGCCCGCTCGCGCGCTTCGATGCCGCGGCCGAGCGGCTGGCGGCGGCATTCTGGCCGGGGCCGCTCACGCTGGTGCTGCCCAAGGCCGCCGGCTGCCCGGTCTCCGAACTCGCCACCGCCGGCCTCGACACCATCGCGGTGCGGGTGCCGGCCACCCGGTGGCGCAGTCCATTCTCGCGGCCTTCGGCCGGCCGGTGGTGGCGCCGTCGGCCAACCGCTCCGGCCACGTCTCGCCGACGACCGCGCAGCACGTGCTCGCCGACCTGCGCGGGCGCATCGACCTGATCATCGACGGCGGCGCCGGCGCCGATCGGGACTGGAATTCGACCATCGTCGCCTGTCTCGACCGGCCGGTGCTGCTGCGGCCCGGCGCGCTCGCGCGCGCCGAGATCGAGCGGGTGCTGCCGCTCGCTCGACGAGGTCGCCGGCCGCGACCGCTGCCGACGACGGTGCCCGGCGCGCGCCCGGGCAGCTCGCCTCCCACTACGCGCCGCAGGCGCGGCTGCGGCTCGAGGCGACCCGCATTCGCGCGGGCGAGGCCCTGCTCGCCTTCGGCCCGCGGCCGGCCGCCGGCGCCGAGCTCGCCACCGTCGCGCTGAACCTGTCGTCGCGCGGCGACCTGATCGAAGCGGCGGCCAACCTGTTCGCGCACCTGCGCGCGCTCGACGCCTGCGGCGCCGCGACCATCGCGGTCATGCCGGTGCCGCGCCAGGCCTCGGCGATGCGATCAATGACCGGCTGGAACGGGCGGCTGCGCCGCGCTGATACTAGAGTCGGTCGCTTGGCTTGCTTCGTGAGCTGGAGGAGCCTATCTACGAACGATCTAGTCAGATTGTTTGGATCGCACGATGGCAAAAGCTGAGACTTGGAAGATTCAGGAGGCGAAGGCCCGTTTCTCGGAGCTTGTCCGGCGTGCACGGGCGGGCGAGCCGCAACGGGTTGTGGTCCGGGGCAAGAAAGCCGTCGTGATCGTTGACCCGGAACGCTTCGACATCCGTCCAAAAGTGGCTGAGGAGCCGACCCTTGCTGGTTTTGTCGAACGCTCGAAGAAGTATCGCGGTGCAACAGAGGGCATTGATTTCGAACCAAATGACTTCGGAATGACCTTTCGCTGATAAACAGACGCGAAATTTTTGATGACAGATTTTTTCGATAAGGTATGAACATCGAGAGTGTGGCTTCTATCGGACACCAATGTAGTTTCCGAAGGTGTCACGGACGACTCCAACGGTACCAAGGTCTTGAGTTGAGTCGCTAACCAACCATGCGAGCGACATCGCCATCAGCATCGTCACCGTGGCGTGAGCTTCGTGTTGGCGCGTTGATCGCCCGCGAAGCCAAACGTAGAGTTCTCTCCGTTGCACTGCCGATTGCAGGCCTGAGGTCGTCGCATCCTTCGAGCACCGCACTTTGTCGTTGGATCCTTGGACCGGCGACACCCATCGCATGGAATTGATCTGATGCTCTCGAAGTCACCCGCCGCCGCCCGACGCCTGCCACTGCTCGCCCGCTTCATCGCCGATCGTCGGCGACAAGAACGCCGTCACCGATCCGCAGGCGCAGGCGCCCTATCTCCTGGAGATGCGCGACATGTTCCGCGGCCACACCCCGGTGGTGCTGCGGCCGGGCAGCGTCGGCGAGGTCTCCGCCATCCTCGCGCTCGCCGACGAGACCGCGACCGCGATCGTGCCGCAGGGCGGCAATACCGGCCTGGTCGGCGGCCAGATCCCGCAGCACGGCGAGATCGTGCTGTCGCTCAACCGCCTCGACCGCATCCGCGAGGTCGATCCGGTCTCCAACACCATGACCTGCGAAGCCGGCGTGACGCTGCAGCGGGCGCGGGAAGCCGCCGCCGCGGTCGATCGGCTCTATCCGCAATTGCTGCCGTCGGAGGGCACCTGCACCATCGGCGGCAACCTCTCGACCAATGCCGGCGGCACCGCGGCGCTCGCCCACGGCATCGCGCGCTCGCATGCGCTCGGCCTCGAAGTCGTGCTCGCCGACGGGCGCGTGCTCAACAACCTCAACAAGCTCAAGAAGGACAATACCGGCTACGATCTCAACAACCTGTTCATCGGCGCCGAGGGCACGCTCGGCGTCATCACCGCGGCGGTGTTGCGGCTGGTGCCACGGCCGCGCTCGGTGGAAACCGCCTTCGTCGGCGTGCCCTCGCCGGAGGCGGCGCTCGCCCTGCTCGGGCTTGCGCGTCGAGCGCACCGCCGGCGGCGTCACCAGCTTCGAATTGATGCTGCGCCTGGGCGTCGATCTGGTGCTTGAGCACGGCGCCGGCTGCCGCGATCCGCTGCCGCAAAAGCATCCCTGGTACGTGCTGATCGAGCTGTCGTCGCAGGCGCGCTCGGGATTGCGCGAGCAGCTGGAGGAAATCCTGGCGCAAGGCCTCGAGCGCGGGCTGCTCGCCGACGCCACCATCGCCGACAGCCTCGATCAGACCAAAATGTTCTGGCGCATCCGCGAGATGTTCGGCGAGGTGCAGCGCCACGCCGGCGGCTCGATCAAGCACGATGTCTCGGTGCCGGTCGCCGCCGTGCCGGCCTTCATCGCGGAGGCCAATGCGGCCGTCGCGCAGCTGATCCCGGGCGCGCGGCCGCTGCCGTTCGGCCATCTCGGCGACGGCAACATCCATTACAACGTGGCGCAGCCCGCCGATGCCGACAAGGCTGCGTTTCTTGCGCGCTGGGACGAGGTCAACGCGGCGGTGTTCGCGGTGGTGGCGCGACACGGCGGCTCGATCTCGGCCGAGCACGGCATCGGCGTGATGAAGCGCGAGCTGCTGCCCAAGGTGAAGGATCCGGTGGCGCTCGCCCTGATGCGCACCCTCAAGCGCACGCTCGACCCCAAAGGCATCCTCAATCCGGGCAAGGTGCTGTAGGGCCCCACGACATTCTCCATTGTCGTTCCGGCCGAGCAAGCCGGGCTCGTTGCCCGGCGAGCGAGAGCCGGAATCCAGTAACCAATAGGCCCTCGTGTTGCTGCGCGGCCGGAGGGTACTGGATCCCGGCTCGCGCGACGGCCCCCTCCCTTCCCTCCCCCGCAAGCGGCTAGGGCATGCACACATTTTTGAGTTTCCATCCTGCGACCGTAGCATGGAATTCTTGAAGGCCATGTTTGAAGGTGATCGGACCTGGTGGCTTGGAAGAGGGATAACCGTCCCAACCTCCGAGCTTTGCAATTATCCAGGCTGCCCAGGGAAGACTTTCTTTGGGATACGGGTTTTTCTGGAGCGATGTTTTGCCTTCGAGCTGCGAGTTGAGGCTGTCGAGCACAGCCAATTCGTCGGCTGCAAAGGCAATGGTGGCGGGCTCGGATACGGGCGCATTTCGCGCCTGAAGAAGTTGAAGCGTGACGACGGCAGCCTTGGCGGCGATGGCGGAGAGCTTTATCAGGCGGTCGGCGGTTTCGACTTGACTGTCTTCGAGTTGGAGGCCCTGCTGCTTCAGCAGCCGCCAGAATTGCTCGATGATCCAACGCATTTTGTACCAGTCGACGATTTGCCAGGCGGCATCGGCGTCAGCGACCTCATGCGTGGTGAGAAGCCGCCAGTGCACCGGCGCAGTGCCTCGGGGCGGATCACGCTCGATCACCTCGATGAACGTCAGTGGCACCGACTTCGGCAGCTTACGATCAGGAGTGTTGCACGGGCGAGCTATTTCGATCTTGCCGAACCTCAAGCTCAGCTTCGCCAAGCGCGCCGAACGCTTGAGATCCCGCTCAGGCAGTGCGATGAGGCGCGTTGTCGTGAAGGCAAAGCCCTCTGCTGTGGCGTAAAGGCTCTCACCGCTGGCCAGACGCCGGTCGTGCATGGAACGCGCAATCAGGTGGAAGCTCTCTTCCGGCACCGTCGCCCAAGCAGCGAAGAAGTCGCTCTCACGATCGCCGACCACCGTAACCGTGACAGCACCTTTGAGCACGCTCTTGGCCTGTTCGGCGGTCGTAGTCCAACGATGCGACTCCTTCTTGTTCGAACAGCGCTTCTGATGCGCCATTTTGACCAAGCCACGGCGCGTCCAGATCCGTCCTGCCACCAAGCCGAGGCAGCTGCCATTGTTGGCGTCGACCGCCACCATGCCGTGCAACAGCAATCCCCGGCCGCTTCCCTTGCCGATCTTGCCCAGGCCGCGCCGGCGATTCGGTGTGGTGTGGAAATTGATCTCGCTGGTGTCTTGGATGGCCAGCACGTGTCGGCCCGTGGCCGCCACTGTGGTTTGATCACTCCATCCTTCAATCAACCGGTCAACTGTCACTCGAGGGTTCGCAAGAAATCGCCCAAACCCGACCTCCTGCGGTCGCCGGCCGCGCCCCAGCCGACGCAGGCAGACGGTGGGACGCGCAACCATGTCCTGGAGAAATGTCGCCCCCTTTTGTCGAGACGACGATCCCCGAACCGGCCCAATGATAAGTTTTCCAGTGACATCGCGACACTCCCGGTTGCCGAAAGTGTCGCAGGCAGAATCACACGAATCAGGGTGCTGGAAATCCCTAAACTCGCGGTGAGTCATTCTGTCGCACCGAGTTGTGTGCATGCCCTAGCCGCAAGCGGGGGAGGGTTAGGGTGGGGGCACTCGCTTGGCCGGGATGACAGCCCGGGTGTGCGGGGGCGGCGCGGCAGCGCCCCTAAAACAGCGACGACTGCCGGTCATCCTTTGGCTTGCGCCGGCCCGGCCGGCGCGCCGGCGGATCGGCGGCCGGCGGCGTTGATGGCGAGGGCAGCGGGGCGATCAGCTGCGGCCCATCATTGCCGGCGCGATTGACCGCCGGCGAAATCTCATAGGCCTCGAACAGCCCCGCGCGCGCCGGCACCAGCAGCGCAGCCGCGGTCAGCGCGTCGACCCGTTTGCAATCGAGCCACAGATCGAATGCCTCCGGCGGCAGGATCACCGGCATCCGGTCGTGCAGATGCGCGAGCTCGCGATTGGCGGCGGTGGTGACGATGGCCGCCGTCTCCATCTCCTCGCCGTTGGGACCCGCCCAGCTCTCCCACAGGCCGGCGAACGCAATCGGTTCGCGGTCCTTCGGCCGAATGCAGTAGGGCCGCTTGCGTCCCTGCTCGTCCTTCCACTCGTAGAAGCCGTCGGCCGGAAACAGGCAGCGGCGCCGGCGCATCGCGTTGCGGAAGGCCGGCTTGTCGTTGATCGATTCGCAGCGCGCATTGATGAGCAGGCTGAAGCGGCGCGGATCCTCGACCCAGGGCGGGATCAACCCCCAGCGCAGCAGGGCGAACTGCCGCTCGCCTTCGATGATGCGCACGACCGGGATCGGCTCGGTCGGGGCCACGTTGTAGCGGGGCGGAAAATTCGGCTGCTCGCGGATAACCGAACAGCCGCCGGAAGGCTTCCGGCGCCGAAGTGATGAGGTAGCGCCCGCACATGGCCCTCAATTAAGATCACGCCCCCGGGTTGCACAAGCCCGCGGCCCCACCCATCGCGTGACCGAGCCTGCAGTGACGGATCCAAGAGCGTATCCGCAGCGACCGTTTCCTGGCGGTGAGCGCCGCCATCGTGCGGGGAGGAAAGGTGCTCGTGGTCCGCCGCGCACGGCCGCCGGCCCATGGGCTCTACACCCTGCCCGGCGGCGTGGTCGAGCTCGGAGAGACCCTCGATCAGGCCGTCGCGCGCGAGGTGCGCGAGGAAACCGGCCTCGACATCGAGCCGGTGGCGCTCGCGGGGTTTCGCGAGACCGTCGTGCGCGACGCAGAGCGAGCGGGTCGAACGCCATTTCGTGATCCTCTGCTTCGCCGCGCGCTGCGGTGCGGGCGAGCCGGTCCTGAACGAGGAGCTCAGCGAGGCGCACTGGCTCGATCAGGCCGAGCTCGCGGCCCTTCCCACCACTCCCGGCCTCCGCGACATCGTCGCGGCGGCGTTCGACCGGCTCGCGCAAGCCGGGTGAAACGCCTTTTTTCGGTCGCGTTGCCCGAGGACAATGCCGGATTGAGCTGCCCCGGCCCAGGGTCCATCAACCGCCATGCTTCGACGAGCCTTGCTGGCAACCGCGCTCGTGCTGGCGACGTGCGGCGCTCCGGCCCAGGCCGAGGTGGCGGCGGCGTTCGACGGCAGTCTCTACCGCCTCGCCGAGATTCTGGGCGCGCTCCACTATCTGCGCGGGATTTGCGGCGCCAACGAGGGGCAGAAGTGGCGCAACGAGATGCAGGCGCTGATCGATGCCGAGGCCTCCGAGCGGCGACCGGCGCGCGCGCATGATCGCGAACTTCAATCGCGGCTACCGCGGCTTTGCGCAGAGCTATCGCACCTGTACGCCGGCGGCCGAGCTGGTCATTCGCCGCTACCTCGAAGAAGGCTCGAAGATCGCCCGCGAAACGACCGCGCGCTACGCGAATTGACGGCGTTTGCTGCCTTTCGCGGGCATTAACCCTGCCCGCAGCCCGGCCTAGCCAGGCGGTTCTGACATGTTAACGTACCTGGGGAGCGAGGGCAGGCCGCACGCCGCGGCCATAGCAGTGACGCGGGGCGATGACGATACGCAGCGATCGAGGCTGCGGGGCCTGCATCGGACCGTGAGCAGAAACGGGCGGCGCTGAGCTATCTGCGCGAAGCCTGGATCGAGGCCCGCATCGAGGGCATCGATGGCGACTGCCTGGCGCAGGCGTGCCTGTTTACCGCATTCACCGAACTGGTGACCACCTATGGCGAGGAGGCCTCCGCGCGTTTCGCCCAGGACCTTGCCGGCCGCATCCGAAACGGCGAATTCTCGCTGCGTTTGACCAGGCAGTAGAACCGAGCAGGCACGCGCTTGCGCTACCGGCGCCGTGATGCGAGGGTTTTAGCCCTAAGAGCGTCATGCTGACGATGAATTATTGCGACCAATGCCAGCATACCAATTTTCAAGTACTCAGCGAGCCTTACGCTTTTACTCATCAAATAGGCAACCTGATCATCGGCGCTCCTGTACTTCAAGCATGTCTCGGCTGCCCTTTCAGAAGCATGCTTAACGTCGCCGCGGCCAACCAACATCAGAAGAATTAGATCGCGTCGAGCTTCGTCGCTGAGCGAGTAGAGATAGTCAGTTAGCTCCCAACGCTCAGGGTCGCGCAAGACTTCATCTGGTGATTGCGCGTGACCCGTTGCTCTCCTCGCTCGAGACAGTCGGTCGGACAAGGAGACCACATCTTGGAGTTGGGCCGCGGTAATCGCCGTTAACATTTGGATATCGCTGTGCCGCCCGGCCTCGGTAAATACATCTCCCGGTGGTTGAGATCGCCGCAGGCCCTGAGCGACTTCGCTCCTAATCTTGAAGGCCTCAAACGGCGCGCATTTAATTCCCGATCCACCGCCTCCATCGCCCTCTCCCCATGATACTCAAAATATTCGGCGTTTGATTGGGGAAGCGCCAATAGAATGGGGTTTCTCCGCACGGTGTGGCATTTTTGACACCTGATTCGGCTGGATACACTCGACCCGGTGAAGGATCGGACAAGGCTCGATCTGCAACCGAACAGCGCGCTGCAAATTTGCCACTTCGCAACACACGTGACGGCATCAGCGACTGAGACTGCCTCAGTTGGAATCAGTCTCTTGGATCAGTTTGAATTTTCAGTTTTCATGGCTGCGCTGCTCGCACACTACAAAGTCGGGCTCGGCTAGAAATGACCGCCGCAGCGCTCGCCGTCATCGGCCTCACCATCGTCTGTTCCTCGTTCATTTCCGGCATCTTCGGCATGGCCGGGGGAATGGTGCTGCTCGGTGTGCTGCTGCTCTATTTCGATGTCGCCACCGGGATGATCCTGTTCTCGATCATCCAGCTGTTCGCCAACGGCTGGCGGGTGGTGCAATGGCGGCCGTACGTCCTGTGGCCGATCTTCGGCTGGTATGTCGTCGGCGCGCTCATCGCGTTCGCGTTCATGTGGATGATCGCGCTGGTGCCGGACAAGGCCACGGTCTACCTGATGCTCGGGCTGATGCCGTTCGCGGTCGAGCTGCTGCCGGCCGCGATGCGCCCGAACATCGAATGGCGGGGGGTGCCGCTGCTCACCGGGATCGCGACCACGGTGATCCAGATCCTGGCCGGGGTGGGCGGGCTCTTCCTCGACATCTTCTTCCAGAAGAGCACGCTCGACCGCAAGACCACCAACGCAACCAAGGCGGTGGCACAGACTTTCAGTCACGTGGTGCGCGCAATCTACTTCGGCACGCTGGCCGGGTTCGGGGACCTGCCGCTCGGCTGGACGGCGCCGGCGATCCTGCTCGCGATCGCAGGCACGTCACTCGCGCCCTATGTGATCGAGCGCATGACCGACCATGGCTTCCGGCAATGGACGCGGGCGATCATCTTCGCGATCAGCGCAATCTACCTCGCGCGCGCGGCCTGGCTGCTGTGGCCGTAGATGCTGCTGGCTCGTGTGGTAGGGTGGGCAAAGGCGCGGTCAATAATCTCGGAGCTCACCACACCAAAGTCATAGCGCCGTGCCCACGCGATGACCGCGAAGCTCGTCGCCAACGCCACGCGTGGGCACGGCGCGCGGCGCAGTCAAGCTTGCGCAGACTGCGTAAACTTGTCTGCGCGCGCGCGCCTTTGCCCACCCTACGACACGAAACCTACTGGCTCGCCCACACGACCCGCGCAATCCACGCCACGTCGCGAACCAGAAGTGCGCGCTCGTCCGGCACGGCGTTGATCGCGCCCAGCTCGACGGTGCGCGCCGTGCGCCGCTTGAGCTCCATCACCAGGAACTCGTCAGCCGCGGTCTTGACCACCACCCGATCGCCGCGGCGGATCGAGGCGGCCGGAGAGACCACGAGGTGGTGCCGTCGCGATAGGCCGGGGCCAGCGCGTCCCCGGAAATCTCGAGCGCGTAGGCGTGCTCGTCATTGACCTCGGGAAAGCGGATCTCTTCCCAGGCCGGCCCGGCCGGAAAGCCGGACGGATCGAAAGCGCCGGATTGGGCGGCTTGCGCCAAGGCGGTCATGGGCAGTGTCTTGCGCGGCACGGAACCTCCGCCGTCACCGACCAGCTGCACGAAACCATCGAAGCTCATGCCGGTTGCCGCCAAAGCCTTGGCGACCGACTCGGTCGAAGGCCAGCGCTGGCGGCCGTCGGGCGCGATCCGCTTCGATTTGTTGAAGGTCGTGGGATCGAGCCCGGACTTCTTCGCCAGACCCGACGGCGAGAGCCCCGCCATTGCGGCGAGCCGATCGAGTGCCGCCCAGATTTGAGCATGGCTCAGCATGGCCGCCGTTCACCGCGCGATTGGAATTTGATCTTGCTCTAGGAATGATAGCCTTGGAACGCCCCTGCGTGCCAGCCGAGCTCGCGCCCGCTGCCGACCTTCTACAAAAGCCGCTGCCGCTGGGCGAGGATGGGCGACACTTGTTTCCGGAGCTTGCACCGTGATCGGCCTGTTCGAGTCGCTGGCGCGGCCGCTGTTGCGATTGCTGGATGCCGAGGATGCGCATCGGCTGGCGATTGCGGCGCTGAAAATCCCGCCCTTCGTGAAGCTCACGGCGGACGATCCCAGGCTCGCGGTTCGTGCCTTCGGGCTCAATTTCCCCAATCCCGTCGGGATGGCGGCAGGCTTCGACAAGAATGCCGAGGTGCCCGACGCCCTGCTCCGGCTCGGCTTCGGCTTCGTCGAGGTCGGGACCGTGACGCCGCAGCCGCAGATCGGCAATCCGCGGCCACGCCTGTTCCGGCTCGATCGCGACCAGGCCGTGATCAACCGGCTGGGCTTCAACAGTGAAGGCGCCGACCTCGTGCTGCGCCGGCTCGCCGCCCGCGCCCAGGCCGGCGGCATCGTCGGCGTCAATATCGGAGCCAACAAGGACAGCGCCGACCGCATCGCCGACTATGTGCGGCTGATCGAAAGTTTCGCTCCCGTCGTGAGCTACTTCGCCGCTCAATATTTCCTCGCCGAATACGCCGGGGCTGCGCGAGTTGCAGCAGAGAAGCATGCTCCACCAGCTGCTGGCGCGGGTGGTCGAGGCGCGCACGCGCATCAGCCGGGAAGCCGGCACCACGCCGCTATTGATCAAGATCGCGCCCGACCTCGCCCTGGCCGAGCTCGACGATGTGGTCGCGGCCGCGCGCGAGCACCGGGTCGACGGGATGATCGTCGGCAATACCACGATCAACCGCCCCCCGACGCTGCGCGATCCGGCAAGGGCGCGGGAGCCGGGCGGATTGTCCGGCCGGCCGCTGTTTGCGCTCGCCACCCGCATGCTGGCCGAGACCTATGTGCGGGTCGAAGGCGCATTTCCGCTCATCGGCGTGGGCGGGATCGACTCGGGCGCGACCGCGCTCGCCAAGATCAGGGCCGGCGCCTGCCTCGTCCAGCTCTACAGCGGGCTCATTTTTCACGGGCTGCGGCTGCTCGCCGCCATCAGATCGGAACTTGCGACGGAGCTGCGCCGCGGCGGGCATGCCGGTGTCGACGAATTGGTCGGCACCGACGCCGCCGCCCGCACGGCGGAGCCGTGGCCAACGTAGCCCGCGGTGTAGCCCGCATGGAGCGCAGCGCAATGCGGGAGCGACGCCCCCGGATTGCGCGATCGCGCCGACGCGCGATCGCTCCATCCGGGCTACGCCCCGCAAAAAAGAGAGCGGCCCGTGAGGGCCGCCCCTGACTGCCGATCCGCGGGTCTAAGGCTTAGACCACCAGGATCGCGACGATGCGGTGGTTGCGGTCGACGATGATGATTCGATCCTCCACCACGAAGTACAGGTATCCACGCCACTGCGGGTGGATCTCCACGATCACGTCCGGCACCCCGACGACCCGGACGTGCTGCGGTACCACCGTCCCGACCGAGACCGAGAAGTTGACGTTGGTCACGCGCGGAGCGCCGGATACCAGGACTTGCTGCCGGATCTTGGTGCGCTGCTCGGCGTTCAGTGATGCGCCGCCGCCTTGACTGCTGAGCGCCCTGCTGGCCCTGCTCTCTGCGCTGCTCGCGCTGCGGCTGGCTCTGCTTGGGCGTGCCCTCCGGGCGCTGCTGAGTCTGGCCCTGCCCGGTGGTACCCTTGTCATCCTTGGTACCCTTGTCATCCTTGCCGCGCTGGTCCTTGGCGCGCGGCGGCTGGCCCTGCTGGTCCTTGCCTTGCTCGCGCTGCATCTGCCCGGGAGCCTGCTCGCCGCGCTGACCGGTGGTCTGGTCCTTGCCGCGCTGCGGCTGACCCTGCTGGCCCTGCTGGTCCTTGCCGCGCTTACCCTCCGGGCCGGGTTGGGTCTGCGGTGCCTGACGCTCCATGCCGCCACCGGGCTGACCACCAGGCGCGTCTCCCTGTTGCGCCGACGCCAGGGTCATGCCGGCGAGCAGCGCCACCGTGCTCAACAGAAAGCTTGTTCCTCATTGGAACGGTTCCTTCCTCAGTTGTTCCCCGCGTTGCCGAACTTGGCCGATGACAACGAGCGAGGGGCGATGCAGGTTCCGCGCAGAAAGCCAGGAACAATCGGCACATTGCAGATGAAGCGCCGTTCAGATCGGCCAGCCTAAACCATGAAATCCTTGTTCTCGTTCCCGAACATCACGCCGCCCCAGTTGCTGCCGACATATTCGTATTGATTGGAGATATGCTGCCGACCGGCATTGAGATCGGCCAGGATTCCCCCGAATGGAAGCTCGTCGCCGAGCCCCGCGGCGCCCGCCGCCTTGAAGATGCGCGCGGCCAACAGCGTGCAGCGCTCGGTCACGGCCGTCGATTGAAATTTGTAGCGCAGCCGCTCGTCGAGCGGCGGCACCTCGCCGCGGCGGGCATAGGCATGCAAAGCCTGAAAGTTGCGGTGAAGCGTCAGCTTCATTTCGTCGATCGCCGCGGCGGTCTCGGCGCACAGGAGCTGCACGAACAGATTCTCGGATGCGCGTCCGCCGGCGCGCGTGACGCGGGTGCGGCCGTAATCCAGGAAGGCATTGAGCATGCCCTCCAGCGCGCCGAGCGCGGCGGTCGAGATGCCGCGCACGAAGATCTGGCCGAAAGGCAGACGGTAGAGGCTCGCCGTGTTGAGGGCCTGGCCCGCCCCTTTGAGCAGGAAATTGTCGAGCATGCTCTGCGAGCGATAGGCCGGCACGAACACGTCATCGAGCATGACGTCCCAGCTTCCGGTCGCCTGCAGGCCGGACACGTGCCAGGTATCGATGCTCTGATATTGCGTCGCCGGCACCAGGAAGATGCGCCCCGCGGGCGGCGGGCCGCTCCGCCCGGCTCCGCCTCCGGCGCAGTAGAGGCGGATCGGAGACCAGCGCGCCCAGCAAGGCCCAGTGGCAATGCTCGCAGCCGCTGGCATAGCGCCAGCGGCCGGTGAGCCGGAATCCGCCCTCGACTGCGACCGCTTTTCCCGCCGGCATGAGCGACGAGCAGATCAGGACCGATGTGTCCTCGCCCCAGACCTCGCGCGCGGCGCGCTCGTCCAGCACCGCCATGAACCAGGGATGCACGCCCACGACGCCGTAGATCCAGGCGGCCGACATGTCGCCTTCGGCAAGCGCGAGCTCGACCTCGTAGAAGGTGTCGAGCTCCAGCTCGTAGCCGCCCCAGCGCCTGGGCTGCAGCACCCGAAAGAAACCGGCGCGCTGCATCTCGGCGATGGTCTCCTCGGGGGTGCGGCGCTGCCGCCGCGCCGCCAGCGAACGGCCGGCAAGCGTCGGGATCATCGCGCGGGCGCGCGCGACGAGCTCGCCCGGGTCGGGCACAGCCTTTCCCTTCGCCTCATCCGCTTGCGGGCGAGGAAGGTTTTCCGATCGACCGGCGCAATCGTCCGCCACCGCCTACTCCGCTGCCGCCAGCCTCCCGCGCGCATTGCGCTCGAGGCAGGCGATCAGCATGTCGGTGAACATGATGTCACCGAAGGTGAGGTAGAAGGCGCACAGCGAAGCGTTGTGGTCCTCGTCCGTCATCGCGGCATTGCCGTCGGTCACCATGATGGTCCTGAAGTTGAGCATCATGGCATCGCGCGCGGTCGATTCGCAGCACACATTGGTGACCGTGCCGGTGACCAGCAGGGTGTCGAGGCCGCGGTCGCGCAGGACCTCGGCCAGGTTGGACGAACCCTGAATGAACGCGCTGAAGCGCGTCTTCTCCACCATCAGATCATCGGGACCGACCTCGAGCGCAGCCCACAGCTCGTGTCCCTTGCTGTTCGCCGTGAGCGCGGAGATGCGCTGGGCCCGCAGTTCCGGCGTGACCATCTCGAAATACGTGGACCAGCTCTGCAGCGCCTCCGGCGTGAACGTCGTCTTGATGAACACGACCGTGCCGCCGGTTGCGCGCACCGCCTGCGCCAGACGATTGATGCTGCGGCACGATCTTCTCGGCCATGGGACACAGCGAATGCGCGATCCCCGGCAGCATGAAGGCGTTCTGCATATCGACCACGAGCAGCGCGGTCTTGGCCGGATCGAGGTCCTCGTAGATGTGCTCGCGGCCACGCCGTGCGATCGCGCGGTCGATGACCGATTGCGGAATCGACAGATTGTGCATGACAGCCTCCCGTGTGCTCGCCGGACGATCCTACAGTTTGCCGGCGAAGGCGTCGGCGATGAAGGCATGCGCCAGCGCATAGCCATGCCGGGTTGCCGGCTCGTGCCATTTGGCCACGCCTGGCATGTCCGCCGCCGGGTCGGTGAAGGCATGAACCACATCGCCGAACGTCAGCAGGGCCCAGCGGGCGCCGGCCGCCGTCATCTCCTGCTCGAACGCGTCGCGCTCGGCTTTCGGCGCAATCGGGTCGGCGGCGCCATGCACCGCCAGCACCGCCGCCTTGATATCGCCGCGCTGGGCGGGCTGCGGCGTGCCGAGCGAGCCATGCATCGACACGACCGCCTGCACGTCGGCGCCGGAGCGGGCGAGATCCAGCACGTTGAGGCCGCCGAAGCAGTAGCCGATGGCGGCGCGACGGGTCACGTCGCCGATCGCGCGCCGGTCGGCTTCCCGCGTCAAGGTGTCGAGCGCGGCCGCGACGCGGCGGCGCATGCCGGCAACGTCGGCCATGAACGGCTTGAGGAATTCCATCGGCTCTTCGGTGCCGACCGGGCCGTTGCCCTCCCCGAACATGTCGGCGACGAACACGACATAGCCTTCGCCCGAGAGCAGCTGCGCAGTTTCGATGGCAGGCTTGATCACGCCTCTCCAGTTGGGCGCCATCAGCAACAGCGGTCTCGGCGCCTTGACGCTTTCGTCCCAGATCAGCGCCCCGCGGCAGCTGAGCCCGGATGCCGAATAGAAGATGCTCTCGATGGCCATCGGCCCCTTTCCCTGTGGTGTCGGAACCCGATCGTTGACCGCACTATTACGCGATGGGATCGCCACGGTACAGAGGAGGATCAGACATCCGAGCCGTCATCCTGAGGCGCCCGCGCACGCTCGCGCGACCTGGGCCGTCATCCTGAGGCGCCCGCGCACGCTCGCGCGCGGGCCTCGAAGGATGGCCAAATCGTCACCCTTCGAGGCTCGCCCGGCTGAGAAGCCGGGCTCGCGCCTCAGGGTGACGGCGCACACTTGCAACCGAAGAGCGCGCGGCCCGATCATGTTCACCGCCCCGCCGGACGCAGAAACGCGAAATCGCAACCCTGGTCGGCACCGAGAATCTCCTGCGCGTAGAGTCTGGAATAGCCCCGCCCCGGGGTTTTCTGCACCGGCGGGAGCGCGGCGGCGCGTCGCTTCAATTCGGCCTCCTCGACCAGGACGTCGATGCGCCGGTTCTTGACCGAGAGCCGAATGCGGTCGCCGTCATGCACCAGAGCAAGCGGTCCGCCGGACGCCGAGTCCGGCGTCACATGCAGCACGATGGTGCCGAAAGCGGTGCCGCTCATGCGCGCGTCGGAGACCCGGATCATGTCCTTGACGCCGGCCTGCGCGAGCTTCTTCGGGATCGGAAGATAGCCGGCCTCGGGCATGCATTCCGGCGCATGCGGGCCGGCATTCTGCAGCACGAGCACGTCCTGCGGAGTGACTTCGAGGGCGGGGTCGTCGATCCGCGCCGCGAGCTCGGCGAGCGAGCGGAACACCACCGCCCTGCCCTCGTGCTCGAACAGGCGCGCGTCGGCCGCCGAGCGCTTGAGGATCGCGCCCATTGGCGCGAGATTGCCGAACAGCGCGATGAGCCCGCCGTTGCGCTCGAACGGCTGGTCGTAGGCGGCGATGATCGAGCGATCGACCCCCTGAAGCCTCTGAGGAGGCGCTTGCGCGGCCAGCCGCTGCATGAGCGTTTCCCCGGTCACCGTCATGCAGTCGAGGTGGAGCAGCGGCTTGAGCTCGCGCAGCAGCGCACCCATCCCGCCGGCGGCGAAGAAATCCTCCATATAGCCGTTTCCGACCGGCTTGAGATTGACCAGCACCGGGGTCGTTTCGGACAGCCGATTGAGTTGTTCCAGCGATACCATTACGCCGGCCCGCCCGGCGATCGCGGTGAGATGGATCACGGCATTGGTCGAGCCGCCGAGCGCGAGCAGCACGCGCAGAGCGTTTTCCACCGTCTTGTCATTGACGATCCGGTCAGGCGTGCGCTGCGACCCGATGAGACGCACCGCCGCCGCACCGGTAGCTTCCGCGGCGCGCAAGCGGTCCGCGTGCACCGCCGGGATGGCCGCGGTTCCCGGCAGGATGAGGCCGAGTGCCTCCGCGAGGCAGGCCATGGTGGAGGCGGTGCCCATGACCGCGCAGGTGCCGGCGGTGACCGCGAGTTGGCCCTCGACCTCCGAGATCTCGCCGGCGTCGACATCGCCGGCGCGGTAGCGCGCCCAGAATCGCCGGCAATCCGTGCAGGCGCCGAGCCGCTCGCCGCGGTGGCGGCCGGTCATCATCGGGCCCGCCACCAGCATGATTGCCGGACGGCCGGCAGACACCGCGCCCATCAACTGCGCCGGCACGGTCTTGTCGCATCCGCCCATCAGCACGACCGCATCCATCGGCTGCGCACCGATCATTTCCTCGGTATCGATCGACATCAGGTTGCGGTATTTGAGGCTGGTCGGGCTGAGGAAAACCTCGCCGAGCGAAATGGTGGGGAATTCGATCGGCAGCGCCCCGGCCGCCAACACCCCGCGTTTGACCGCGTCGAGCAGCTCGGGAAAATGGCGATGACAATTGTTGAAGCCGGAGGGCGTGTAGGCGATGCCGACCACCGGCTTGCCCAGCATCGCGCGCGAATAGCCCATGGATTGGGCGAAGGAACGCCGCAGATAAAGCGAGAAATCGCGATCCCCATAATTGGTGAGCCCGTGTTCCAAGCCGCGCGTGGGTTCAGCCATTCACTCCTCCCGTGGGACGGCCATGAATGGTGGCACTATTATCGGCCTCGACAACAGCCCTGGAACGCCTCTAAAAAAGGCGTGCGCGCTTATGGACGGGGCCCCCCTGGGTGGGGGGAGTGCATTTCATGAACTACGAAAGCTATTTCGCGCAGGCGCTGGCGCAGCTCAGGGAGGAGCGCCGCTACCGCGTCTTTGCCGACCTGGAGCGGCATCGCCGGCCGCTTTCCGCGCGCAATCTGGCACTCCCCGCATGGTCCGCGCGACGTCATCGTGTGGTGCTCCAATGATTATCTCGGAATGGGCCAGCACCCCAAGGTCATCGGAGCCATGGTCGAGACCGCCACCCGCATGGGGACCGGCGCCGGTGGCACCCGCAATATCGCCGGCACCAACCATCCGCTGGTCGAGCTCGAGCGCGAGCTCGCCGACCTGCATCGCAAGGACGCCGCCCTCGTCTTCACCTCGGGCTATATCTCCAACGAGACCGGAATCTCCACCATCGCCAGGCTCATGCCCGGCTGTCTGATCCTGTCGGACGCCTGGAATCACAATTCCATGATCGAGGGGGTGCGCCAATCGCGGTGCGAGAAGCAGATCTTCCGCCACAATGACATGGCGCATCTGGAGGAATTGCTCCAAGCGGCGGATCCGAACCGGCCGAAGCTCATCGTGTTCGAGACGCTCTACTCCATGGACGGCGACGTCGCACCGATCGGGGCCATTTGCGATCTCGCCGAGCGCTACCGCGCCATGACCTATGCCGACGAGGTGCATGCGGTCGGAATGTACGGTCCGCGTGGAGGCGGCCAGGCCGAGCTGCAGGGCGCGCATGCGCGCGTCGACGTGATCGAGGGCACGCTCGCCAAGGCATTCGGGTGCCTGGGCGGCTACATCGCGGCCAGCGCGCCACTGGTCGATGCCGTGCGCAGCTATGCTCCCGGCTTCATCTTCACGACCGCGCTGCCGCCGCCGATCTGCGCCGCCGCAACCGCAGCGATCCGCCACCTCAAGCATTCGAGCTTCGAACGCGAGCGGCACCAGGACCGCGCGGCGCGGGTCAAGGCCGTGCTCGAGGCCGCCGGGCTTCCGGTGATGGCAAGCGCGACCCATATCGTGCCGGTATTCGTCGGCGATCCCGAGCTCTGCAAGGAGGCAACCGACCTCCTGCTCGCCGAGCACGGCGTCTACATCCAGCCGATCAATTATCCGACCGTTCCGAAAGGGACCGAGCGGCTGCGCATCACGCCCTCCCCCTACCACGAGGACGCTCTGATCGACGCCCTCGCCGAGGCGCTGGTCGAGGTGTGGGACCGGCTCGGGCTCCCGCTCAAGGGACGCGCTTTGGCGGCGGAATAGTGCCGCTGCAACCACACTATCCTACCGATGCATGAGGAACTTATCTCCTCGCCCCACTGTTCCCCCCGATCAGAATTAGGAGCAGCCCAATGAGCCGCGGATTCCCATCCCTGACAGCCCTCCTGGGGCTGCTCGCCATCGCGGGTTACCAGAACCGGGACAAGATTGCTGAAATGCTCCGTGGCCTGGGACAGAGTAAGCCCGGAGCTGCCGGGCAAAGTGGCCTCGACGGATTGCTCGAACAGCTGAGAAGCGGTGTCGGCGGCGCCAGCGCCGGCGGGGTTCTGAGCGGCGGCCTCGGCGAGCTCATGGACCGCTTCAAGCAGAGCGGCCAAGGGGACACCGCGAAGTCCTGGGTCAAAACCGGTCCCAATAAACCGTGCACGCCGTCCCAGCTCGCGCAGGCGCTCGGTCCCGAGGTGTTGGACACCTTGTCGAAACACACTGGTTTGTCGCGGGACGAGTTGCTCTCGAGACTGTGCCGCGACCTCCCGGAGGCAGTCGATAAGTACACGCCGCAAGGGCGGCTCCCGACGGAAGCTGACTTCTCACGTTCCTAGGCTGCGAACAAAGTAGGAAGCGGACATGAGCATACTCTGGACAATCATCATCGGCTTCGTAGCGGGCGTGATCGCGAAGCTTATTACGCCCGGCGGCAACGAGCCTTCCGGCTTCGTCCTGACAACAATCCTTGGGATTGTCGGTGCGTTCGTCGCGTCGTGGCTGGGTCAAGCCCTGGGGTGGTATGGTCCCGGCGAAGGCGCTGGTCTGATCGGCGCGGTGGTCGGAGCCATAATCGTTCTGCTGATTTGGGGTGCTGTAACGGCGCGGCGAAGTTCAGCCCGGATCTGACGCCGACGCACATGCCGCGGTCTTCATACGGAGACTCCATCCTCCGTCACCGCATTCAATCGAACCGCCCTGCCGCCTGGGCAAGCATGATGTAAAACCTTCCCGATCTCGGAGGTGAGATAGTTGCGAGCCGCCTGGCCGCGGTCGTCGCGTGAGATTTCCTCGAGCAGACGCTCGAACTCGCCAATATAGCGGTCAACCGTGCGCATGAACTCGCGGTCGGCGCGGTAACTTCCTGCGGATGTCCTCGAACGCCCTTTGGCCCTCCCCCGTATAGAGCTTGCCACGCGCGAGCACGTTGCGGTCCCCGCGGTTGTAGCGGTCCCAGAGATCGGCGACGGCGTCATGTTCAATCATCCGGTGGACATCGTGCGCGAGTGAGTCCAGGGGATCGGAGTGTGGGCGCATGGCCCTCGCGCGCTACGTCGCGACGGGCCGACGGCTCGGCGGGCCCCATCGTTCGCGTGGTCGGCTCGACGATGTCGAGGCCGCGGCCGTGGCGCGCGATAATGCGATTAAGCTCGGCCAGCGCCTCGATTTCATCGACGATGATGCGCCGCATTTGCTGGGTGGCAGCCGCAGCCTCCTGCGGCAATGCAAGAATGCCCTTGCGCAGCTCGGCGCGCGTTGCGTCGAGCTCACGGCGTATGTCGGAGCTCATCTGCTTTAGCTCCTCGAGGACTTCGGCGAAGCGCTGCGCCGCCTGCGAGAGCATCGCATGCGCCTCTTCCGTCGCCTGCTCGTAGATGCTGTGCATGGCCTCATTCCGAGACTGACGTTCCTCATTAGCGCCGCTGCGTGCTTCGTACCCGTAGCATGCGAGAGCTACGACGCGCGGAATGGGGCCAGTACTGACGTAATAGCCGATTTGGCGTCGGCTGTACCCTAGAAGTGCAGCAGCGGCCTCTTGAGTGAGCTTGTTTCTCTCCAGAAACTTGGTGAAAGCTTGAGGGGTCATCACCTCTCTTGCTATGTCATCTAACAACTCGGCCGACATATCAATCGAATCATCGCCCCACGCGATCGCATGACCGTCGTCGATCAAGTGAGCGGTTTGGAACAGCTCTTCGTTTTTTCGGAGAGGGCGATAAAACTTGTACGTGTTAATCACTGGAGCAAGATCAACGGTATCGGTCTTTCCAGCGCGCGAACCATCTGCCCAGGTGACGATTAGACGGAATTTAGGAAGAGCCTGGATTTGAGACATCCGAGGGAGCAGAATTCCGCTGGTCTCCATATCATTCGCGCTCATGGAGCCGCCTCCAAGTTTCTACCAGCAGCATGAAATTTTCGGGCACCGATGCCCAATCTCGCACCTCCTTGAAATCCTTCCTTGATAAATGCCCTGCTCGCAGCTCAAGAGTCGCGATCTCTACCGAGCCTCTGGAATCCGGTCCCCAGACGTGGAAATGAGGAGGAGGGTGCTCTCCACGCACATAAATGCATATCCTACAGTTACTTAGCCGAACGACCTCTGGCATCGTTCGGACCTACAACGCGAAATATAGTGCATTGATTGCACATATGCAACGGATAAATGAGCAGAGATTGCACATCATTGCGCCTGGCAGCAGCGACCCAGCGTACGAGCAACCCGTCGACACGCGTAGTCCCCGGCTGGCAGCGATCCGCTACCAGGCCGCTCCTTCTTCGCCGTCCTCCAGCGGCGGCGACGCAGCAGAGATGTGATGACTTAAACGCAGTCGGTTCGACGACCAACCCGTCTCGAGGCAGGCGAGGCGGCCTTTACCGGACGGATACAGGCAGAGCTATGCTGCAAGACGATGGGACGCCGCGGCACTCGGCAAGGCGCGCAAGCGGAAAATTCAACCCTGAACCGGGCTTGTGGTTCCTTGAATCAGCATGTGCTTGCTTTCCTCTCTGTCATAAACGGCCACTTGGACAACCGGGTGGGCCTTCTTGATCACGAGACCGGCCGCTAAAGCGACGTCAGCGCTGGCGTACGACGCCTTCGTTTGCCGATCGACTTGAAGCAGGAAATCGGGCAAGCGGCGTCCTTTGTTGTGAGGCAGTCACTGGCGCTTCGTTCTCTTGCTCAGTCTTTTCCTGCTCGCGCAGCTTGATAACTCGCGGTGCCATTCGATGCTCCTGTTGGGGTGAGTCGCCAATATAGAGCCATTCCATCAAATAGCCATAGCTTGACGGAGCTCTCCCGCGCCGCTGGTGGCCAGCTGCAACGCCAAATCCGGTTACCGCAATGCCGTCACGGCCATTGCCGCCACGGCGATGGCCATCACCATGGTGGCCGTCCAGCCGACCAGGCGCATGGTAGGACCGATGATGAACTTGCCCATGATCCGTTGATCACTGCTGACCAGCATCATCATCGTCATCACCGGCACGGCAACAACGCCGTTGAGTACCGCGCTCCAATACAGCGCCTTGATCGGATTGATGGGGGAGAAATTGATCAAGGCTCCGAGCAAGGTCGCGACTGCGATGGTTGCCATAGAAGGCTTTCGCCTGCATCGGCCGCCGTGCGAGCCCAATCGGCCACCTGCGCGCCTCTCCCAGCGCGTAGGCGGCCGAGCCGGCGAGCACCGGTACGGCAAGCAGGCCGGTTCCAATGATGCCGAGCGCAAAGATAGTGAATGCAAACTCGCCGGCGACAGGTTTGAGAGCCTCCGCTGCCTGCGCGGAAGTTTCGATGTTATGAACGCCCGCGACGTGCAACGTAGCAGCAGTCGTCACCATGATCGCAAGCGCGACCAGGTTCGAAAATGCCATCCCGACATAGGTATCGAGGCGAATGCGCTCGATCGCATCTGGACCTTGCCTTGGAGCTTTGACCAGCGGCTTGCGCTCGGGTTCCTCCTTCGTATCCTCGGCCTCCTGGGAAGCTTGCCAGAAAAACAGATAGGGGCTGATGGTGGTGCCGAGAATCGCGACCACGGTCGTCCAAAACGTCACATCCGTCGTGAACGTCGGTATCAAGAAGCCGCGAGCCGCTTCCGACCAGGGAATTTGCACCGCCAGGACGGTGCCAAAATAGGCAAATAGCGCAAGCGTCAGCCACTTCAGCACCGCGACGTAGCGTGCATATTGCATGAAAATCTGCAGGGTCGCGCAGAACGCGCCGAACAGAGCGACATAGAGCAGATGCGGGCCGCCGGCCAGCAGCCTCACGGCGTCCGCCATGGCGCCGAGATCGGCGCCGATATTGATCGTGTTGGCAACGATCAGCATTCCGACCAGCGCCTGCAGGAGCCAGTTCGGATAGTGCTTGCGGATGTTGCCGGCGATCCCAGCCCCGGTGGTGCGCCCGATGCGGCCGCTGATCTCCTGAATGACCGACATGAGCGGGTAGGTGAACAGCATCGTCCAGGTGATCGAAAACCCGAACTGCGCCCCTGCCTGCGAGTAGGTGGCAATGCCGCTGGGATCATCATCCGAGGCGCCGGTGATCAGGCCGGGACCCAGCACCCGCAACAGCCGTGACTGGGTCGGCCCACCAGCGCTACTTTTCGCCTCCGGCCTTTTACTGCCTCGTTTTCGTTGCCGCCTTCTTGCCCATCTGCCCGATGGTTTTGCCACGGTGACCCTGAAAAAAATCTTCCCGGTCGAAGCTGGGAAGTGTCTCGAAGGACGCCCTGCCGAAGGATTGCTGCGACTGTCTGGCGCCACGAACAACAGAAGCTCGAACCAAAAGTTCCCTGGGACCTCGAGTGGTAACCGCTCAGTCGGACGTTGCAGGACCGGATCAAGTGCGGGAAGTTGCTTCCTTTCCGCTCGCTTCCACGGTAAAGCCAAATCATGGCGCCACCGACTAAGCTCAGATCAAAAAGGAAGGCCCGACCGGGAACGGGCCGCGAGCGTGTCATTCGGGTGCAGCTTCCGCCATCTCTTGTTTCGCGAATTGAAAGATGGGCCGCGCGCCAAAGCACCGGACTTTCCCTTGCGGAAGCCATTCGCCGCCTGTCAAGCGGGGCTCGGCCGCTCGGGACCGATTGGGACGCGAAGCCCCAAAGCCGCAGCGCGGGCCTCGGACATGGCAGCCCAGCAAATCGATCAACTCGCTGACGCATCGGCGACCCACGAAGAACAGCAACAGCGGAAACGGCGACTCCTCAAAGGACCTGCGGAGTTTAGAGATCATCGCCAGGATACACCCAAATCGAACCGCTGATTGAAGCGCCTCTGGCCGAAACAGACGCGGTTCTCTTCGCCGGCTCCCTGCGATAGATTGCGCAGCATCGGGCCGGTGCCCGCAGGAGCCGCCGGAGCGGTCATGCTGCAAGGCTGGGTCGTTATCGCCTTTGCGCTCGGCTATATCGGTCTCCTGTTCGTCATTGCGAGCTATGGCGACCAGACCCGGCGTTTCGGCAGCGGCAGCCCCTGGCGGCGGTTCATCTATCCGCTCTCGCTGGCGATCTACTGCACCTCCTGGACATTCTTCGGCTCGGTCGGCCTCGCCTCGCGCACCGGCTACGATTTCCTGACCATCTATCTCGGCCCCATCCTGGTGATCGGGCTGTGCTCCCCGCTGATCACGCGCATCGTGCGGCTCGCCAAGGCCCAGAACATTACCTCGATCGCCGATTTCATCGCCGCCCGCTACGGCAAGGCGCAAACGGTGGCGGCCGGCGTCGCGCTGATCGCCATCGTCGGCACGATTCCCTATATCGCGCTGCAGCTCAAAGCGGTGTCAACGTCGCTCACGACCATTCTCGCGCAAATCGAGCCGGCAAGCGGGGCAATGCTGCCGGTCCTGGGGACATCGCGTTCTATGTGGCGGCGTCGATGGCGATCTTCGCGGTGCTGTTCGGCACCCGTCATATCGATGCCACCGAGCACCAGGACGGGCTGATGCTGGCGATTGCGACCGAATCGCTGGTCAAGCTCGTGGCCTTCGTCGGGGTTGGGGTCTTTGTGACCTTCTGGATGTTCGACGGCCCGCTTGCGCTGTTCGCCCAGGCGTTGCAACGCCCGGATACCGCGGCGTTGGTGACGCGCGAACCGGTGTTCGCCACCCTGGTCGCGATGACCCTGCTCGCCGCCTTCGCGATCGTGCTGCTGCCGCGGCAGTTCCACGTGACCGTGGTCGAGAACAAGAGCGAAGACGAGATCCGGCGCGCCGCCTGGCTGTTCCCGCTCTATCTCGTGCTGATCAACCTCTTCGTGGTGCCGATCGCGCTCGCCGGCCTGCTCACATTCCCGGCCGGTCAGGTCGACAGCGACATGTTCGTGCTCGCCCTGCCGCTCGCGGCGCGCTCGGATTTGTTCACGATTGCGGCATTCATCGGCGGCCTGTCCGCGGCCACCGCGATGGTGATCGTTGAATCGGTGGCGCTCGCCATCATGGTCTCCAACGACATCGTCATGCCGCTGGTGCTGCAGCGGCGAGAAACCCTGATCACCGGACGCGAGAACGTGGGCGGCCTGCTGCTCACCGTGCGCCGGATGGCGATCTGCATCATTCTGTTTCTGGCCTATGTGTACTACCGGCTGGCGGGCGACGCTCAGCTCGCCTCGATCGGGCTGTTGTCGTTCGCGGCCGTTGCGCAGCTTGCCCCCGCATTCTTCGGCGCCCTGGTCTGGCGTCGCGCCACCGCGCGCGGAGCGATGGCCGGGATGACGGTCGGCATCGTGATCTGGGTCTATACCCTGCTGCTGCCGAGCATTGCCGATGCCGGCATCGTCGGCCAGAGCCTGCTGTCGCAAGGACCGTGGGGAATCGCGGCGCTGCGCCCGCAGGCGTTGTTCTGGCTCGATCTGCCGCCGCTCGCCCACGGCGTGATCTGGAGCCTCTCGCTCAACGTCCTGGCCTATGTGGTGTTCTCGCTCGGGCGGGCACCGGCATCGATCGAGCGGCTGCAAGCCGATTTGTTCGTTCCCTCCGACCTCACTCCGATGTCGCCGAGCTTCCGGCTCTGGCGCTCCTCGGTCACGGTCGAGGAGCTGACCACCACGGTCTCGCGCTATCTCGGCGAGGAGCGCACCCGCAGCTCGTTCGACAGCTATGCATTGAGCCGCGGCATCAGCATCGAGCCCAAGGGCGAAGCCGATTTTCAACTCATGCGCTATGCCGAGCACCTGCTCGCTTCGGCAATCGGCGCCGCCTCGTCGCGCCTGGTGTTGTCGCTGCTGCTGCGCAAGCGCACGGTCTCGACCAAGGCCGCGCTCAAGCTGCTCGACGACGCCAGTGCCGCCATCCACTACAATCGCGAGATCCTGCAGACCGCGCTCGATCACGTCCGCCAGGGCATCGCGGTTTTCGACAAGGAGCTTCATCTGGTCTGCTGGAACCGGCAGTTCGGGGAGATCCTCGCCCTGCCGCCGCAGCTCACCCGCGTAGGCACTGCGCTCGACCAGATTCTTCGCTTCAATGTCGAGCGCAGCACCTATGACAATGACGCGATCGATGCCCTCGTGCGCGAACGTCTGACGCGTTATGCCGAGAGCGCCGAGCCGTTCCTCGAACGATTCGCCGAGCGCGATCTGGTCATGGAGGTGCGTGCCAATCCCATGCCGGATGGCGGCATCGTCACCACTTTCACCGACATCACGCCGACGGTAAAGGCTGCGGAAGAGCTGGAGCGCGCCAACGAGTCCCTGGAGCGCCGGGTTCAGGAGCGCACCGAGGAACTGATGTGCCTCAATTCCGAGCTCGGACGCGCGAAGGCGGAGGCCGAGCAGGCCAACATCTCGAAGACCCGGTTCCTCGCCGCGGCCAGCCACGACATCCTGCAGCCGCTCAATGCGGCGCGCTTGTACGTGACCAGCCTGGTGGAGCGGCAAGGCAACGGCAGTGATGGGCAGCTGGTCGGCAATATCGATGCCTCGCTCGATGCGGTGGAGGAGATTTTCGGCGCCCTGCTCGATATTTCGCGGCTGGATACCGGCGCCATGAAACCGGAGATCGTCGGTTTCCGCATCGACGAGCTTCTGCGCCAACTGGAAGTCGAGTTCGCGCCGCTGGCGCAGGAGAAGGGCCTGCGGCTCATTTTCGTGCCCTGTTCGCTGGCGGTGCAATCGGATCGGCGACTGCTGCGGCGGCTGCTCCAGAACCTGGTATCGAACGCGATCAAATACACGCCCGCGGGCCGTGTTCTCATCGGCTGTCGCCGCCATCTCGGCCGGCTGCGCATCGACGTCTACGATACCGGCCTCGGGATCCCGCGGTCCAAGCAGCGCGCCGTATTCCAGGAGTTTCATCGCCTCGACCAGGGCGCGAAAGTGGCCCGCGGCTTGGGCCTCGGCCTGTCGATCGTCGAGCGCATCGCACGCGTGCTCGACCACGAGGTCACGCTCACCTCCGCCGTCGGGCGCGGATCGAGGTTCTCGGTCGAGATGCCGATGTCCGCGCCCGTTCCCCCCAGCAGCTATCAGCGCGATGCGCGCGCGGCCGACCGGGTCCACCTCACCGGCATCACGGTGCTGTGCATCGACAATGACCTTGCCATTCTCGATGGCATGGAAACGCTGCTCCACGGCTGGGGGTGCCGGGTGCTGAAGGCGACCGACCTCAAATCCGCAATCGGCGCGGTGAGCGAAGCCAAGGTCTTGCCGGACGGGCTGCTGGTCGATTTCCATCTCGATGAAGGCAACGGCATTGACGCCATCGCCGAGCTGCGGCGGCGGTTCGGCGCCGACCTCACCGCGATCCTCATTACCGCCGATCGAAGTCCGCACGTGCGCGACGACGCCCGCGCGCAGGCCATTCAGGTGCTCAACAAGCCGCTAAAGCCCGCCGCCTTTCGCGCGCTGCTCACGCAGTGGCGGGTCCAGCGCGTCGCGGCCGCGGAGTAGCCCTACTGCGGGGCCTCCAAGGACAGCGGCACGGGGGTCTCGCCCCGGCGAATTTCACGCGCCTCCGGGCGCGCGGTCACCGCCCGGCGCACCGGGGATGGAAGTGACGACGGTCTGGGTTGGCTGGCGCTCTCGAAGCTCAACGCCGCTATGTCCGAATACCAGGATGAGGGCGGCGCCGAATCCCGCAATTGCTGATCGGCCTGCAGTGATGCGATGCGCTCGATCGCCTGCTGGTGGGCGCGGGCGAGGGCGCCGAGTTCCCGCTTGAGCGTCGCAATCTCGCGCGCGAGGCGGGCCAGTTGCTCATCCGAAGCTTCGCGGCTGGCGCTTTGCAGCGTCATGGTACCGGAAGGTGCGAGCGCGCGCAGCCCATCGGCATTCAGCCACGCCAGCGCCGCCAAGCTGATGATAACGGCGCCCGCCACCGCTCCGGCCAACAGCGGCCAGCTGATCTTGCGCCGATGATCAAGCGTGATCGTGCCCGGCTCGTGTCCGAACTCCTGGTCGAATTCGTCGAGCCGCGGCAGTCCCCGTGCATGCTGGTTTGATCAGCCATGTTGCAGTCCCCCGCTATCCGGCCCCTCCCCGCCTTTGCCGAGTGCCGATGACGGCATTGATCCCCGTAAAATCGGCCAATCCCCCGGACTCGCCGCAGTCGGGGAGGGTCACGGGCTTCTAGCATTATAACCCGAATCGCGGCAGCCCTGTGAAGGTAAAATCAAGGTTCCCCAAGCGGGAGGGCTGCCGCCTAGGGGCCGACCGAGGCCGACTGAGGCCATTGACCCAGCTCGATTTTTGACGCCGCGATCACCGCCTGGGTCCGGCTCTCGACCCCGAGCTTCTGCAGGATCGCCGAAACGTGGGCCTTGACTGTGGCTTCGGAGACCTTGAGCTCGTAGGCGATCTGCTTGTTGAGCAGGCCTTCCGAGAGCATCATCAAGACCCGCACCTGCTGCGGCGTCAACGATGCAAGCCGCGCCATCAGGTCGGCGGTCTCGGCGCCCGAGCCCTTTCCCAGATCGATGTCGGGCGGCGTCCACACCCCGCCCTCGAAAATATGTGCGACCGCCCCCCGGATGGCGTCCACGCTGAGCGTCTTGGGAATGAAACCGGAGGCGCCGAAATCCATGCAACGGCGGATGACGGCCGGATCGTCATTGCCCGGAAACAACGACAATCGGCACGCTCGGGTATTGCGCGCGCAGATACATCAGCCCCGAGAAGCCACGCACCCCTGGCATCGTAAGGTCGAGCAGAATGAGATCGACCTCGGCGCCGCGCTCGAGAATCCTGCTGACGTCGTCAAACGAGCCCGCCTCGGAAATTCGATGTCCTCGAACAGGCCGGAGACCGCCTCGCGCAAGGCCCCGCGAAACAGCGGATGGTCATCGGCAATGACCAAACGTGTCGGATCGCCCACCCGTTTCATCTCCGCTCGGTCGATCGTGCCGGGCAGCGTATCGTCTCACGCCATAGCACGCCACAACGCCGCACACAGCATGCCTGCGATCATCGCCGGCTGCCTACGAACTGAGGTTCGCCCGTGTCCCTTCCTAGTCCGGAGCTGGCACCGGAGTGGCTGCCCGCGGACGACGGAATCGGGATTCTCGCTGCCGAACTGACGCAGCGATGGGCTGATCGCTCCATGCCGATGAAAAGGCAGCAGCGTCCCGTTGTCCACGCCGGAGAATCCCGCCAATCCCCGCGCATCGATCCAAGCCGGCCGGCGACCCCGTCGCCCGGGACCGGTCCCGGCTCGCACGATAAGGGCTTTTCGCTAATGGTCTCAAGTCATTAACGCACACGGCACGATCTTGACTTGGGTGACCCGCTCACTATGGTCCCCTCGGTCTCGGGGCGGCGGAAACGTCGCGATCTCGGCGCAACGGTCGCGGGTGTCGAAACTTCATGGTCCGCGAACGGCGCGCGCAAGCAGGGTGATCGCAAGAGGCCATCGGCCGATGAGGCCGCGCTCTCCGCGCGGTTGCAACGTCTCGGCGAACGGCTCGGCCAAGTCCATCCCGCCCCTCCCGGCGAAAGCGGTCCGGGTCAACTGCAGGCCGCCGACCCATCGGCAATCGCGCGCGGTTTTCGATTGTCGGTCGAGCTGGTGGCCGGGGTCCTGCTCGGGGCCGCGATAGGCTGGCTGATCGACCTTGCTTGGGCATCTCGCCCTTGGGAATGATCGTGTTCCTGCTGCTCGGCTTTGCCGCAGGTGTTCTCAACGTGATGCGGGCAGCGGGGGTGATTCCGGTCAATCGGATCAGCCCGCCCGGCCCGAAACAATGAGACCCTCTTGCTTTCCCTCCCCCGCTTGCGGGGAGGGTTAGGGAGGGGGTCGGCCGGCGGACCAAGGACCTGCTCGATCATGGATCCCATCCATCAGTTCCAGATCAAGAATTTCTTTCCCATCGTGCGCATCGGCGGCGTCGAGATCGCATTCACGAACTCGGCGCTGTTCATGCTGATCGGGCTCGCCCTGATCCTCGCTTTCATGCTCGGGACGACCGCCTCGCGCGCCCTGGTGCCGGGCCGCCTGCAGTCGGCGGCCGAAATGACCTACGAGTTCGTAGCCACGACGCTCCGAAGCACCGCAGGCTCGGAGGGCATGAAGTTCTTCCCGCTGGTGTTCTCGCTGTTCATGTTCATCCTGGCGCTGAACCTGATCGGCATGATCCCGTATACCTTCACCGTCACCACCCACATCGTTATTACGGTCTCTCTGGCGCTGCTGGTTTTCCTCACCGTCATCATCTACGGTTTCTGGAAGCATGGGCTGCGTTTCCTCAGGTTGTTCGTGCCGAGCGGGGTCCCCGTCTACATCCTTCCCCTGGTGACGTTCATCGAGGTGCTGTCGTTCCTGTCGCGCCCGGTCTCTCACAGCGTGCGGCTGTTCGCCAACATGCTGGCCGGTCACATCACGCTCAAGGTTTCGGCGGGTTCGTGACCATGCTCGGCACCCTCGGCTTCCTCGGCTGGCTCGGCGCAATCCTGCCGCTCGGCCTCACCGTGGCGCTCACTGCGCTCGAGCTTCTGGTTGCGTTCCTCCAGGCCTATGTGTTCGCCATTCTCACCTGCATCTATCTCAACGATGCGATTCACCCGGGTCATTGACCCTGCCCGTCAACCTCGAAACAGGAGCTCTCTCATGGATGCGCAGGCCGCAAAAATGATCGGCGCCGGCATTGCTTGCATCGGCATGGGCGGTGCCGGCGTCGGCGTCGGCACCATTTTCGGACACTATCTCGCCGCCGCGCTGCGCAATCCATCCGCCGCGCAAGGCCAGTTCGGCAATCTCATTTTCGGCTTTGCCGTGACCGAGGCGCTCGGCATCTTCTCGCTGCTGATCGCGCTGTTGCTGCTGTTCGCGCTGTGAGCCGTCGGCGGGTTAGCCGAAGGCGTACCCGCCCGCTGTGCCGGACCTTGACCATGGCCCAGAAGAGCGCACAGCCAATCACCTCGAGTCGAGCATATTCCCCGCGAGCGAGCATGGTCGCGGGTTTCCTCCGTTCGATGCGCAGAACTTTCCCTCCCAGCTGTTCTGGCTGGTGCTGATCTTCGTGGCGCTTTACCTCCTGATGTCGAAACTGGCGCTGCCGCGCATCGGCTCGATTCTGGAGGCGCGCCGGCGCCATATCGAAGATGATCTTGCCGAGGCGCAGCGTCTCAAGCTCGAATCCGACGCTGCGATCGTAGCCTACGAGACCGCCCTGGCGGAGGCACGCGCGCGCGGGCAGACGCTCGCAAGCGAGACGCAGGCGAAGGCTGCCGCCGCAGCCCGGCTCGCCGCAAAGAGATCGAGGCAATCTCAATGCCCGAGTCGCTGAAGCCGAGACCGCCGTCGCCGCGACGCGCTCCGCCGCGATGACCAACGTGCGCAGCATCGCGAGTGATGCGGCGGCGGCGATCGTCGAACGGCTGACCGGCGTTGCACCGGACAACCGGGATGTTGCCGAGGCGGTCGGCAACGCGCTCGAACGCTGAGGATCGCGATGTTCAAGGCGGAATTCTGGGTGGCCGTCGCCTTCGTCATCTTTTTGGGCGTGCTCGGCTATTTCGGCGTGCACAAGGCGCTCATCAAGCGCCTCGACGAACGTCGCGAACGCATCAGGGCGGAGCTCGACGAGGCCCGCCGCCTCAAGGCGGAGGCGCAAGCCTTGCTCGAGCAATACCAGGGCAGGCGGGAAGAAGCCGAACGCGAGGCGCAGGCCATCATCGCGAGCGCCGAGGCCGAGGCCGAGCGATTGCTGCCGAAGCCGCGGTCAAGATGGAGGAACTGGTCGCGCGGCGCACCAAGATGGCGGAAGGCAAGATCGCCCAGGCCGAAGCGCAGGCGCTCGCCGACGTGCGCGCGGCCGCAGCCGAGGCCGCGGTCTCCGCCGCCGAGCGGATCCTCAGCCGGTCGGTCAAGGGCGCACTCGCAGACCAGCTCCTTTCGCGGGGCATCAGCCGAGGTCAAGGACAGGATTTGATTGCCGTTGCCCTCATGCTGAGGAGCGCACGCCCTCATCTGAAGAGGAGCGCAGCGAGCGTCTCGAAGGAGCGTGCGCGCGTCTCGAAGCATGAGCCGCGCACCGCGCCGCCGCCGTCCTTCGAGACGGCGGCACGCCACGCTACTCGGCGCGGCGGCGTGGCCGCTTGCGGCGCGCGCGCAGACGCGGGCCCAACGGCCTTGATCGCGTTCCTTTTTTGGGTCATCGCCGCTGATTTCCTCACGCTTTTTAGCTGCGTTTTCCCCGCGAATGCAGGCGCTCGGCTACGTCGAAGGCCGCGACTATGACGTGGCATCCCGGTTTGCCGAAGGCGACCTGACGCGCTTGCCGGAGCTCGCGGCGAATTGATCCGGCTCAGGCCAGACATCATCGTGACCAGCAACACCACCGCGGCGGTTGCCGCGACGAAGGCGACTTCATCATTCCTATTGTCTCGGCAGCCATGATCGAGCCCGTGGAGAGGGGCTTGGTGGCGAGCCATGCCCACCCGGGAGGAAACCTGACCGGGATATTGGTATCGCTCGATACGCTCTTGGGCAAACAACTCGAACTCGGCGTCGAATTACTGCCTGGGGTCAAAAAAGTGGGCGCGCCGATAAGTGTTACTTCGGTGGTCAGCGTCATTGAGCAGCGGGACGCTGAGAGGGTCGCCGCCGCCTTGCGCGTGCAGCTTATTCCGATCGAGGTTCGCACGAAGGACGAGGTTGAGAAAGCGCTTCGAGCCTTGGCAAACGAGGGCGTTCAGCTCGCGGTTGTGCATACCGATCCGGTGTTTTACTCAGAGCGCCGACGGATAGCTGCTGTAAGCGAAACGTTGAAGCTGCCGGTCATCTACGGCTTGCGGGAGCATGTCGAAGACGGCGGCCTGATGAGCTACGGTGCCGACGAAGTTATCGAATGAACAGGCGCGGTTTCATCACGCTCATCAGTGGCGCGGCAGCAACGTGGCCCCTCGCGGCGCACGCGCAGAGCGGGAGCGCACTCGGCGCACCGGGGTGCTCCTGCCCGCAACCACGGACGATGCGGAATATCAGGCCGCGTCGGAGCGTTCCTGCAGGCGTTGGCTCTCTTGGGCTGGAACATCGGCAGCAACTTGCGGACCGACACCCGCTGGGCCGGAGCCAAAGCCGCCGAAATTCGCAGACATGCGGAGGAATTGGCCTCGCTCGCGCCCGACGTCATTCTCGCTCATGGCAGCGGGCCTGTGCGGGCGTTGCTAGGGGCTGATCAGATCGATATGTACCGCCGCGCTGCCAGCTACGTTGATCGCATCCTCAAAGGCAGAAGCCAGCCGACCTGCCAACGACCGGGAATGCCACCTGCAGCCAATCTCATGAGTTCGAGCTCTTTTGCACCGCCAGGCCGAGCTGTACGCCCCCAATGGCGAATTTGACCCACGAGCTGAACACTTGATTATCTCTTGCCTACCTCGGTGAACAAAGTCGCCCTCCCCATACGCGACGCAGAATCCCTATCGACTTTTGCTTTTTCTTCCTTGGCTTTGGTTCTTCCCTTGGCTTTGGTTCTTCCCTTGGCTTTGGTTCGTCCCTTGGCTTTGGAACGCTTGTTCTCGGTCGAACGCGCTTTGGTCAACCCCAGCGGTTCTCTGGGCTGCTAGCGTCTTGGGACGCTTGGGTGTGAGACGTTCCTCTGCTGTAGGGGGGCAGCTATGAGAGGTTTCTCTGCTGTATCCGGGATGTCCCGATGGGCCAGGCGAGGTGCTTTCGACCGGGTATGGACTCCCCCCGATAAGCGCAGACGCTGACGGTCACGCGGCGCTGTGCCTCCAGTAGCATTCGTGTCGCGTGCCAGGGGGACATGAACAGAGGTGACAGCATT
>CAWIZJ010000012.1:0-19911 GCA_963840535.1 uncultured Alphaproteobacteria bacterium | reverse complement strand
GGGGCGTGCCGCCGTCTCGAAGCATGGGAGGCTGACCTGCGCGACCCATGCTTCGAGACGGATCGCAGCGCGATGCGCTGCGATCCTCCTCAGCATGACGGCGGACCGGCTCAGTCGATCCCCAGCGCCTTGAGCTTGCGGTGCAGCGCGGAGCGCTCCATGCCGACGAATTCGGCGGTGCGCGAGATGTTGCCGCCGAAGCGGCTGATCTGCGCGGTCAGGTATTCGCGCTCGAACACTTCGCGGGCGTCGCGCAGCGGCAGGCCCATCAGGTGCTCGCCGCCGTCGCCGCCCGGCATCGACGGCACCATCGAGCCCACGTCCTGCGGCAGCATGTCGGCATTGATCACCGCATCGGGATCGCCGCCGGCCAGGATCATCAGCCGCTCCACGTTGTTGCGCAGCTGGCGCACGTTGCCGGGCCAGTCGTGCGACTGCAGCACCGCCATGGCGTCCTCGCCGATCAGGCGGCGCGGCAGCCCGGTCGCCATCGAGATCTGCTCCATGAAATAATCGATCAGCATCGGGATGTCCTCGCGCCGCTCGGCCAGCGGCGGCACCCGCAGCGGCACCACCGAGAGTCGATGATAGAGATCCTCGCGGAACTTGCCGGCGGCGATCTCGGCCTCGATGTTGCGGCCGGTCGACGAGATGATGCGCACGTCGACCTGCACCTTGTTGGTGCCGCCGACCCGGGTGAAGGTCTGCTCCACCAGCACGCGCAGGATCTTGTTCTGGGTCTCGCGCGGCATGTCGGCGATCTCGTCGATGAACAAGGTGCCGCCGTGGGCCTCCTCGAGGGCGCCGATCTTGCGCCCCTTGCCGTCGTCGGCTGCTCGACCCCGAACAGCTCGACCTCCATGCGCTCCGGCATCATGGCGGCCGCGTTGATCACGATGAACGGGCCGTTGACCCGCGCCGAATGCGAATGGATGGCGCGCGCCGCCAGCTCCTTGCCGGCGCCGGCCGGGCCCACGATCAAAATGCGGCTGTTGGCGGGCGCGATCTTCTCGACCGCCTTGCGCAGCTGGTTGACCGACGAGGACTTGCCGATCACCGCCGAAGGCGACAGCTGCTTGAGCGCCTTGACCTCGCGCTTGAGGCGCGAGGTTTCCGAGCGCGCGCTCGGCCACCAGCACCAGCCGGTCGGCCTTGAACGGCTTCTCGATGAAGTCGTAGGCGCCCTGCTTGATGGCGGCGACCGCGGTCTCGATGTTGCCGTGGCCGGAGATCATCACGATCGGCAGCTCCGGATGCTGCCCTTTCATGGCGTCGAGCAGCTGCAGCCCGTCGAGCCGGCTGCCTTGCAGCCAGATATCGAGAAACACCAGGCTCGGCCGCCGGCTCGCGACATGCGCCAGCGCGTCGTCGCTGTCGCGCGCCGAGCGGGTGATATAGCCCTCGTCCTGGAGAATCCCGGACACCAGCTCCCGGATATCGGCTTCGTCGTCCACAATCAGGATGTCATCTGGCATGGCTCAAACACTGGTTGCGAGTTGATGGGTCTCGGATGATCGCGCAGGCTCGCCTGCGACTTCGGCCATAAAGCGCAAGCGCATCCAGGCTCCCCGCTGACCGGGGATCCGATCGGAGGCATCGCCGAGCTCGATGCGTCCGCCGTGGTCTTCGAGAATCCGTCCGACGATGGCGAGACCGAGCCCGGTGCCCTTCTCGCGGGTGGTGACGTAGGGCTCGAGCAGGCGGCTGCGGTTCTCCTTCGGCAGCCCGATGCCGTTGTCGATCACGTCGATGACGATGTCCTTGCCCTCGCGTTCCGCCCGCACCCGGATGCGGCCGCGGCCGAGCACGGCCGCCGGGACCGCGGCGATCGCCTCGGTCGCATTCTTGATGATGTTGGTCAGCGCCTGCGAGATCAGCCGGCGGTCGAACTTCGCCGGCATCGGGTCCTCGGCGATCTCGACATCGATGTCGATGTCGGCGTTGCCGACGCGCTGCAGGAACACCACCTGGCGGACGGTGTCGGCCACGTCCTCGGACGTGATCACCGGCTTGGGCATGCGCGCGAAGCGCGAGAACTCGTCCACCATGCGCTTGATGTCGTCGACCTGGCGCACGATGGTATCGGTGCATTGCTTGAACACGCCGCCGTCGTCGTTGATCACGCCGGCATATTTGCGCCGCAGGCGCTCGGCCGAGAGCTGGATCGGCGTGAGCGGGTTCTTGATCTCATGGGCGATGCGGCGCGCGACGTCGGCCCAGGCCGAGGTGCGCTGCGCGCTGACCAGCTCGGTGATGTCGTCGAGGGTCACCACGAAGCTGCGCTCGCCGGCGCCCGCCTGCTCGCCGGTGACCCGCACCGAGAGGAAGCGCTCGCGGCCGTTGCGATTGATCGTCACCTGGCCCTGCACCAGGCGCTGGCCGCCGGTGCGTGCCGCCGCGATCATGTCGGTGAGCTCGGGCACGATCTGGGTGAGCGGGCGGCCGAGCGCCTCGGCTTCGCTGCGATCGATCAGCTTCTCGGCCGAGCGGTTGAGGATGGTGATCGAGCTGTCGGCGTCGATGCCGATGACGCCGGCGCTGGCGCTCGCCAGCACCGCCTCGGTGAAGCGGCGGCGGCTGTCGATGAGGTCGCGGGCGCGCACGATGTCGTCGCGCTGGGTGCGCAGCTCCTGGGTCATGCGGTTGAAGGTCTCGCCGAGCTGAGCGAGATCGCCTTCCGACGCGCCGGATCGGGACCTGGACATAGAGGTTGCCGGTCGAGACCACCTGCGCCGCGCCGATCAGGCGGCGGATCGGCGCCACCAGGTAATTGGCGAAGTTGAGCGCGATCCACACCGCCGAGCACAGCACGATCAGCGCGATCACCGTATACATCAGTGCGAACGCGATCTGGATGCCGATGCGGCGCGCCGACAGGTCGGCGTACTGCGCCACCCCGGCCTGGGTCGCGCGCAACTGCGCCAGCACGCGGGGGTCGAGCAGGCGGGCGATGTAGAGATAGATGTTGTCGTAGCCGCGCAGCTTGATGATGGCGGCGACATAATTGGCGTCGAGGAACATCGCCACTTGCGGCTCGGTGTCGTTGATGCCGGCGAGCACCTCGGGCGAAGGGGTGACGAAGCTGCGGCCGGGCTGCGCCTCGACCTGGTCGATCACCTTGAGCTCGCGGTCGAGCAGCAGGACCACCGGCAGACCGCGGATCGAGGCCTGCACGGTGAGGAACTGGTGGAACTGCTCGCGCGACTGATCGAACAGCGGCTTGGCGCGCGCGAGCTCGATGGCGACCGCGATGGCGTCGGCGCGCGCGAATTGCACGTGCTCGCGCACATAGGCTTCGGCGACGATCAGCGAGTTCTGGATCATCGAGTGGGTCTGCTGCGAGAACAGCCGGTCGAGACCGCGGTCGAGGGTGACGCTGGCCACCACCGCGACCGCCACCGCCGGCACTGCGGCGATGACCGAGAACAGCGCGACGATGCGCACGTGCAGCCGCGCGCCCGGCGCGCCCGCGCCGGCGCGCCTGCACCACGCGCCACACCTCCCGCACGATGACGGCGAGCAGGATCAGGATGGTGATGCCGTTGGCGGCGAGCAGCGAGACCACCACCTCGTGGGTGGGGGCAATGGGAGTGAGGCCGGCGAGCACCACGAAAGTGACGAGCGCCGACAGCAGCGCGAGCGCGACCGCGACGATGCCCAGCGAACGCGCCATCCAGCCCGTCGCGGGAGCGGCGGCGCTCACCAGCTCGGCCGTAGCGGCCTGGCTCACTTGGGTCATTCGACTGATCTCGCCCAACGGGAATTCGGGATGATCAATTTACCCGCGCTGGGCGAGCCCCCCTTATGCGACGGACGTTCGCCACTGATGCTTTTCTACAACATGTTGCCGAATTGTGACAATTCCGGGGCGCCCGTTTTACCGCTGTGGCCTATCGGCACCACGCCCGGTGCCAGCCTCGCGCGGGAACGTTGGGTCTCGCTGCGCTCGACCCAACCTACGAATGCCGGTTTCGCGTAGGTCGGGTCGAGCTCTTGCGAGACCCAACACAACGAATGCGCGGTTCGCGGTAGGTTGGGTCGAGCCCGCTTTCGGCCCATCGATCGGCTGCCCGGTCCGGCGAGCCCGGTCGGGCTCTCACGTCGAGATTGCTTGCAGGCCCATGTAGTAGGCATCGGCTGTCCCTCTTCGGATCGGTTCTGGATCAGTTCGATTGCGGCGCCCGTGCCGAGCCGGACGGACGCGCCAGCCGAGTGCTCACGTCAGGCAGCCAGCTCTTCTTGAGCACCCTTTTCTTGAGCACCTGATCGATGTGCGGATCGATGAGCTTTTGGAAGGCGTGCTCGACCTGCTGGTATTCGTCGTCGCAACCCTGCGCTCTTTCCTTCGGCAAATATTCTTTCTGCACGATATCGGCGAACAATTTCGCATCGGCTCCATAGGCGATGCACCATAGGTTGAAGAGGCGCTGCGCGGGCGTGCCGTGCTGGTCGGCGAACTGCTTCAATGTGACCGGCGCGGGTGATGTCTCCACTTCGCGCTGGTACGCGTAAGCGGTGCCCATGATCAGTCGTCTCGCCTCCGCCTTGCCCAACTGCAGCATGATGTAGGCCGACACCTGATCGGCGGCCTCTTCCTCGCGTCCAAACAACGGCACGTCCAGCACGTCGAACAGGGCGTGGCCCAGCTCGTGCAGGAAAACGTCGTAGAGCGGTCCACAAACCGCGTCGATCGGCGTGACGCCGGCCGGCGTCGTCTCCTCGGGCGCGTTCTGCCAAATGTCCTGGATATACTCGTAGCAGACGGTCACGATATCGTCCTCATACCAGGCATTGGCGTCACCGTCGCATTCCTCCAGCCGCATCATCACTGGCCGCGGCAGGCGAAACGGGCTGAGGAGCTCCTGCAACTTCTCGAGGGCGCCGTGCTCCTTCAAGAGCTCGTAGATCGTCCGATGCTCGGGATTCTTGGGCGGCACATAGACGACGCTGATCCGGCCTGCTCGCGCGGGAGCGGCCTGCGCGACCGCCGGTGGCACCAGAGCAAGAACCAAGCAGATGGCGGCGGCGAACGCCAGGACGGCTTTTGACGGAAGTTTCCTGAACATCGTCGATTATTGCGATGCAGCATAAATTTTGCATCGCACAATTACGTGATCAACCATGCTCTCTACGGCCGGCACCGAACGCCCCCTGCATGGCTAGTGACTACGGACAGGAAAAGGTCGTGCGAATGCCGCTCGTTCACGAAAGTCGATCATCCTGCTATCATTCGTCATCACAATAACGAGGGAGGACTCCATGCGCGCATTCTTTCTTCGATTCTTGCTGCTTGCGGCTGGGCCTGCGCTCGCCGCCGACAAGTATGTCGGCAGCAACGCCGACGTCCGCACGATCCTGGCCTTCAAGGCGGCCGACGCCGCGATCAAGAAGTTCCTGCCGGAAGGCTGGGAGCTTGACGTGGCCACGACCAGCCCCGCCAAGGACGTCAATCTCCGCGTCACTTTCATTGATCGGCTCGCCGCGCAGGATGCCGAGGGCAAGGCGGTGGCTCCCGTTCGTACCGTGACACTGAGCGTGCCGGCGAAAAAGCAGGGATCGCAGACGCGTGGCACCATGCTCTTTGCCATCTACACCTCGGGCGGCAGCGGGGGTCCCTACGGCGTCTCCGTCCATGCCGACACCAAGATGGAACGAAAGGTCGCGACCGATCCGGCTGGCAGCGCGGTGGTCGAGGAGTCGTGGCAGTTCCAGGCCCCGGACGGCAATTCGCTCCAGCTGCAGATCCAATATGTGCGTGGCGCGCCCGCGCCGGCAAAGGCGGAATCTTTGCTCTACTCGGCGGTCAAGCCGGATTTTTACCGCATCTATCGCTACGAGCAGTCGGCCGATGTGGTGCGCGGCGCGGGCGCCGACCGCGTTCAGAAGATCGTCTTCAAGGCCTCCGGTCCGAAGCTCGCACCTCTGTTCGATGGCTCCGAGCAGCTGGTCGGCGTCACCTCGCTTCCCTGGTATGCGCGCCAGACCTACCTGCCGGGGTCGTAGCTCGCGGATCGCAGCCGAAGGATTGCGACGGGCCTCTCTGCTGACGTGCCTGAAGTCAGCTTGTGGCCGATGCGAGCGCTTGCCGCGCCGACGTCACGGAATGAGGATGAGCTGCTGCGGCGTCAGTCCCAGGCGGGCCTGTCCTACCGACTGCATGCGGGCGATGCTGCCTTGCACCTGAATGGATACCGTGTGCACGTCCCGGAAGCGTCGTTCGAATGCGTTGCTCTTGAAGATAGCCGTCGCGCCCGCTTCCCTGAACAGGATGTCGACCGCGTCGAGCGCCGAATCGATCTGGTGCGTGCACGCCTGGCGCAGCTTGATCCGCAGCGGGAAGCTCACCGCACCATTGGTCGCGCACTCCTCCCACGCCTCGTGCAGCAACTGAATGAGCCATGCCTTGGCCGAGCTGATCTTGGCGTCGGCCTGCGCGACGCGCGCCTGCACCCAGGTATCGTCGCGAAGCGCGATCGCGTTGGATGGAGTCTTTTTCTTCGCCAGCAGAATGAACGCATCGAGCATCGCCTGGGCCGCTCCGATTGCGACCGAGGAGAGACCGCAGGAGGCCACCAATTGCATCGAGTGGCGATACAGGATCCCGCTCTCCCGCCGCTCCGGCTCGGGCTCCGCCACCGCACCCTCGGGCAAGTTATGATCGCGGGCACTGACGCGGGGCACGACGCTGTAGTCACGGGGCACAAAGAGATCGGACACCGCGTACGTGTCGCTGCCGGTACCGCAAAGCCCCATCACGTCCCAGCTCTCATGGTCCACCGTCACCGCGGAACGGGGGAAGATCATCGTACGCTCCACGGGTCGGCCGTCGGGATGCTTGAGCTGGTTGCCTTTCTCGTCGCACAGCCGACAATGCCCACCGAGCCAGGTGGCAGACCGGTTCCCGCTGCCGAAGGTCCAGGTTCCGTTGATGCGCCAGCCGCCGTCAACCGGAGCCGCCAGGCACGGCGGCTCGCCCCTGGTGTAGCCGAACGTAAACACCGCGCGCGGATCGCCGAATACCTCCTGCGCGACGCGCGGCTCCAGGTATGCGGAAGCCATCGAGGCGCAGGCCGCCTGGGCAATGCACCAGGCAACGCTGGCGTCGCCCTCGGCGATCGCTGCAACCACTTGCGCATGCGTGGCGGGATCGAGCTCCGCCCCGCCCACCGAGCGCGGCATCACCGTGCGGAACATCTGCGCATCATGCAGCGCGTCCAGCACATGGCCGGGTATCGTCCGCGATGTCTCGATTTCCGCGGCGCTCGCTTCCAGCAGAGGCTTCAATGCGCGCGCCCGCTCGACCCATTCTCGGGCGGTCTTGGAGGACATCGAACCTCGAATGTCAGGTGGCTTCCAGATTCATCGGCCTCTCCGCGCTTCATGGGTCTCGCAACACGCGCGGCTCGACGCAACGCGCCTCCTCGTTGAAGCTTGAACAGACGGGTGAAATCATTGCAAGATCAATTGTGAAGATTTCGATCGCTTGCACCTAAGGGAGACGGACATGAGGGGATTGCGGTCTGCCCTTTTGGGTTGGTTGGCATCGGTCCTCTGCTTGAGCGCGAGCGGCTCGGCCGTCGCGCAAGATGCCATCAAGGTCGGCGTTCTGACGATCCGAAGCGGCCCCGCCAAGCCGATCGGCGACGACATACTCGCCGGAATTGAGACCGCGACCAAGATGTACGGTCCGGTTCTCAACCGACCGGTCGAGCTCGTGGTCGAGGAAAGCCTGTTCAATGCACAGGCAGCGGTGACGAAGGCGACCAAGCTCGTTCAGCAGAACAAGGTGGCCGGCATCCTTGGCACCAGCACGATCGAAACACTTGCGCTGCTTTCGGTTGCCGACCGGCTTGGGGTTCCGATCATCACTTCGAACTCGGGTTCGGCCGCTATCACGCGCGATCGCTGCAACAGGTGGGTATTTCGGACCAACGCCGAAGATCTCATGTCGGTCGAGTCGCTGCAGGAGCTCGTCAAGGAGACACCGCGGCTGCAACAGGCGAAGTGGTTCACGATCGGCCACGATTACCCGTGGAGCCGGCTGGTCGCCGGCTCGGTGAAGGGCGTCAAGGACCTGCAATATGTGGGAGAGACTTTCGCGCCGCTCGACACGACCGATTGGGCGCCCTTTATCGCACGCGCGCGCTCGGCCGGCGCGACCGCCGTCATCATGCCGGTCACCTTGGGGGTCCCGCTCCTGCAATTCATCCAGCAGGCGAACGAGTTTGGGTTGACCGGGACGGCCGTGCTCGTGTCGCCGATAGGGCTTCCCGATTGGCTGGTCGAGAAGCTGGGGAGCACATCGACGAACGTCATATCCGCGGGCTCCTGGGCGGCTTGGCGATACGAGGAAACTTGGCCGGCCACCAAGGAGTTCAACGAGGCGTTCTACGCGATGCACGGCCGGGTCGCGGGAATGCAGTCGCTGCAGTCCGCCAGCGCAGCGCGGATGTTCTACAGCGCCATGAGCAAAGCGGGCTCGACCGATCCCGAGGCCATTGTCCGGGCGCTGGAGACCGTCGAGGTCAACACCCCGGTGGGGTCGTTGAAGTTTCAGTCCAACGGCCGCCAGGCGCTGGTGCCCCTGTTCCTCGGACCCTACGAGAAGCTCGACACTCCGAGATACGGTGCCGCATACGCCCAACGAGCGGACCCGTTCCCAGCGAGCAAATCGTTGCCAAAATCCGCCGCCGAATATGGCTGCAAGCTGTAGCCGACCCCGTCGCTTGCCTGCCCGGGAGGCTGCGTCGTCGTGGACTGGAATTTTCTGTTCGTCAACATCCTGAATGGCGTCGTCTACGGGTCCTTTCTGCTGCTGACGAGCCTCGGGCTCAGCCTGGTGTTCGGCCTCGGCCGGGTGGTCAACTTCGCGCATGGCGCCCTCTACGCGATGGGGGGCTACGCTCTGATCGCCGTAATGCACGGGGTCGGCGCTGGCTATTGGCTGGCGTTGGTCGTGGCCCCGCTGTTGGTCATACCTATTGCGATGGCGATCGAGCGTATCGCCATCGATCCGATCCGGCATCGGCCGGATGTCGATTCACTGCTGGTCACCTTCGGCTTGTCGTCCATGATCGTGGGAGCAATCGAGTACGTGTGGGGGACCGGCACCAAGCTGCTTCCGCCTCCATCTCCCTTTGCCGCGATTGTCGACATATTCGGCAACCAATACCCGCTGTACCGGCTCGTTGCCGCAGGCGTCTCGCTGCTCGTTTCCGCCGGCGTGCTCGCGATTATTCAGTTCACGCCGGTCGGATTGCGCATCCGCGCGATCACCGACGATCCCGGCATGGCGGAAGCGCTCGGCGTGAACAGGAAGCGGCTGCTCACGCTGGTGTTCGGTGGCGCCGCCGGCCTCGCGGCACTGGCAGGCGCGCTGGGGGCGCCGGTCTTCGCGATCCATCCCGAGATGGGGATGAACATCCTGATCAACTCGTTTCTGGTCGTGGTTCTCGGCGGCCTGGGCAGCCTGACCGGATCGGTGATCGGCGCTTTCTTCGTCTCCCTCACCAAGTCCATCGGAGGTGCCTATTTCGCGGAGTGGTCCACGGCGTTTCTGTTCCTGGTCGTCGCGGTAGCGCTCGTCATCCGGCCGACGGGTGTTTTCGGTCGCGGACGAGTGGCCTGAACTCAAATGACGACCGAGACCGAGGCAGGTCGCGCCATTGCGATGAAGGCCGAGACGCGAAACCGGCGGGCTACGGCGATCCTGATCGTCGCCGGCGCAGCGCTGCTGGCCGCGCTGCCCTTTGTCGGGGTGCCCGCGTTCACCATTACCCTTCTTACCGAGGCGCTGATTTTTGCGATCTGGGCGATGAGCCTGGACCTGATGACCGGCTACACCGGGATGCTCAGCTTTGGCCATGCCGCGGGCTTCGGTCTTGGAGGCTACGCCGCGGGCTACTTCGCGCGCGAGGTAACCGCCGACTTCTTCGCTTCGCTCCTGGTCGCCGAGCTTGTCATTCTCGCGGTCGCGGTCCCGATCGGCTTTGTCGCGATCCGTCTCTCTGGCGCCGCCTTCGCGATCGTCTCACTGTGCATCGCGCAGGTTTTCTTCCAGATCGCCGTTGCCTGGCGATCCGTCACCGAAGGCATGGACGGCCTTGTCGGGGTCCCGCTGCCGAAAATGCTCGGCGTGACGATCCATGCCGGAACCGAGTTCTACCTGCTCGCGGTGCTGACGGCGGCCGTGGTCTGTCTCGGTCTCCACCAGCTTGTGCGGTCACCGTTCGGACGAACGCTCGGAGCGATCCGAACTCAACGAGGATCGCGCGGCCTCGATCGGCATCAATGTTGGGCTGCACAAGTGGCTGGTGTTCGTCATTTCCTGGGCAATTGCCGGGATCGGCGGCACCTTGATGGTTTTCATGAAGGCCGGCACGACGCCGATGTCGTTGTATTGGATCGAGTCGGGGAACGTGCTGATCATGGCGATCTTCGGGGGCCTCGGCACATTGTTCGGTCCGATCATCGGCGCGATCTCGTTCGTGTTTCTCCGCGACGCGTTGACGACCGGTTTCGAGGTGTGGCAGCTCGCATTCGGTGTTGTCTTCGTCGTCGTCGTCTTGCTATTTCCTTCCGGCTTGGCCGGACTTGTCTCTCGCGTCTGGATGTTGCCGTGGCGAGCTCGCTCGTAGTCCGCGATTTGTCGAAGAATTTCGGTGCCGTGCGCGCGGTGGACGGGGTCAACCTCGAGGTCGGGGACGGCCACGTGCACTCACTGATCGGTCCGAACGGGGCCGGCAAGACGACGGTGTTCAACTGCATTTCTGGATTTCTGCAACCGGCCGACGGCCAAGTGATCTTGAACGGGTTGGACGTGACTGCATGGCCGCCGCATCGGCTCGTCGCCGCCGGACTGGCCAGAACGTTTCAGATCACAAAGATCTTTGGCGACCTGACGGTCTTGGAGAACGTGGTGCTGGCAGCCCAGTCCCGTCTCGGCGCAAATCTCCGGGTGTGGGATAGCGCGCAAAGCGCCGCAGAGGCGCAGGAGCAGCGCCTACGAGGTTCTGGATATGCTCGGTCTCGGCGCGCAGGCCCGAGCCAATGCCGATCACTTGGCGCATGGAGACAAGCGGATACTCGAGATCGCCATTGCATTGGCGCTTGAGCCAAGGGTGCTTCTGATGGACGAGCCGACCGCCGGAATGTCGCCGGGCGAAACGGAGCGCATTGGAGCGCTCATTCGTCGCATATCCAGGCGTTCCACCGTCCTGCTCGTCGAACACGACATGGAAATGGTTCTCGGCATTTCCGACGAAATCACCGTGATGACGCAGGGGCGCGTCATCGCAAGCGGGACACCCGACGCCGTCACCCGCGACCCGATCGTCCAGGATGCCTATCTCGGTGCTGTCGACGCGGGGATTCACGTAGTGCTCGTGCTCAAGGAGGTTCACGCGCACTACGGTTCGGCCCACGTGCTGCACGGGGTCGGGCTGGAGGTGCAGGCCGGTCAGATCGCCTGCCTGGTGGGACGCAACGGGGCGGGCAAGAGCACGACGCTCAAGGCCATCATGGGTATCGTGCCGTTGAGCGGCGGCAGCATCTCGTTCCGTGGCGAGCGGATCGACGGGCGCGCGCCCCACCTCGTGGCGGCGCTGGGTCTGGCCTGGGTTCCGGAGGAACGCCGGATCTTCGGTTCGCTGACCGTCGAAGAGAACATCCGGGTTGCCGCACAGGCCGTGCGTCGGTCCGCTTCCGGGCGGCGCGTCCACGAGGCGCTCGAGTTCTTTCCCGACCTGCTGGCGCGACGCCGAAGTCTCGGGAAGAACCTGAGCGGCGGACAACAACAGATGCTGGCGATCGCGCGGGCGCTGGCCTGTCAACCCGAACTGCTCATGCTCGACGAACCCACGGAGGGACTTGCGCCGAGCATGGTCAGCGCGATCCGCGCCGGAATCCTCGAGAGCCGCGCTCGCGGCGTATCCATTCTTTTGGTCGAGCAAAATCTTCGAATGGCCCTGTCGGTAGGCGACGTGTTCTTCGTGGTGAGCCGCGGAACGGTGGTGTTCCGAGGCACGCGGGCCGAGCTGCAGGAGACAGCGGACATCATCGGCGAACACCTCGGGATCGGACGGGTCAGGAGGTTTTCGGAATGGCAGGAAGACCGCCAAAGGCTATCTGACGCGGGTGAATCTGAGGGGTTAGCGCTGCATCAGCTCGCCCTCGATACTCAACGGCGCAAGCCCTGTCCATCGAAAGCGCCAAGCCGGCTGAAAGCCGCTGCGTCCTGCGCCCGGCATCGAGCGCATGAAACACTTCAAGCCGCCGAGGCAGGTTGCGAAGTTGGACGATATCGTTCTGTGAGCAGACTTGTGAGATAGGCCGCAATCGCGCGCATGCCACTGCGGCCGTCCTTTGCTTCGGCGTCCGGATTGTAGTTCGTGTTGGTGTTGATATCGTACGTGAAGGCGTGGCCAGCCGCATCGGCAATGAATTCGACCCCGGCAATGTCGATGTCATTCGCGGCAAGAAACGCCTGCCAGGCCGGCAGCAACGGATGCTCGAACGTGGGGAGGATCTGAAACTTGTCGCCGGCCGCCACCGTGGGGCATGCGCTCGAGACGGCTTCGGTCTGGCAGGCGTCGGCCGGGCACAACTCGAAGCCTTGGGAGGTATCGACCCTCACGGCATAGACGAGCTTGCCGCCCACGAATTCGACCCGCGTGATGAACGGTGCCGGCGCCTTGATGTACTGCTGCACCAGCGTGATGCCATCTCTTGACTCCTCGAAGTCTGAGCTGCCGACATGCTCGACGAGTGCCGCCGCCGAAAACAGCAGGCGCACGCCGAGCCCCTTGCCGGCGCGGTTGTGCTTGAGGATCACGGGGAACCCGATCTTCTCGGCTGCATCGGCAATGTTGTCGCGACCAATCACGGCAATCGTGTCTGGAGTTGTGATTCCCAATGCCTTGAGGGCTTCGTACTGAGCAACCTTTGAGAGCTCGAGCTGGAGGGCACGCTCGCCGTTGACCACCACACGGCCGTGGCGCTTAAGCCAAGCCAACACGGCCGCCGCGAACTCGGGGGCGTAGCGATGGCCGCGAGTGTGCGAGGAGGCACTCATACGATTGTAGAAGATGCCCTCGGGCGGCGCCATCGCGAGATGCAGCATACCTTCATCGAGGAACCACTCGCTGAACGGCACTCCGAGGATGGCCAACTCGCGGCGCAGCGGTTCGACCCAGGCGTCATTCTCATGGATCACGAAGACACGCGGCGTTCCTGCACTTGCGAAATGTTGTGCTTTCATGAACCTTCTCGCATGTGAATCAGACGAGTGCGACACGGCTCCCAACATAGGCCCAAACGCCACCGATAAGAAGACTCGCGCTCGCGCGTAGAGGGACGAAAAGCGGCAGGGCGACGTACCGCGAACGATATCCGGTCGGGACACCGCTCAGCGCCGCCTCGAGCAGTTCAAGCGTCTTTTGTTCGGCTTGACGGCCGTAGGGTTGCAGGGCCCTGCCTTTGCGATCGGCTGGATCGGTCCAGCGTGCGGCAACCTCGAAGAGGTCACGCGAGAACTCGCGCTTCCTGACCTTTTTCCAAAGGATGTTCGCGCATTCAGCGCACAGCAGGTCCGGGCTGCGACGGAGGCGCTCAGCTCGGCAAATCGAGTCCCTCGCATTCCAAGACCTCAGCAAATTCAGTTGGTTCATTCGGCCGGCTCCGACAGCGCCACCGAGCCGGTTGTCGCCTTCCGGCCGAGGGCAGCGAGCCAACGGCAAATCACGTAGAAGGCCGGCGTGAAGATCAGCCCGAACGCCGTCACGCCGATCATGCCGGCGAACACCGCGGTACCGAGCGCCTGCCTGAGCTCGGCGCCGGCGCCGATCGCCCAGACCAGCGGCACGACGCCGAAGATGAAGGCGAGCGACGTCATCAGGATCGGCCGCAGCCGCAGCCGCGCGGCTTCGACCGCCGCGGCCCAGCGGTCGCGGCCCTGATCCTCGAGCTGCTTGGCGAACTCGACGATCAGGATCGCGTTCTTCGCCGCGAGCCCGATCAGCACGATGAAGCCGACCTGGGTCAGGATGTTGTTGTCCTGCCCGCGCAGCAGCACGCCGGTGATCGAGGCGATGAGGCACATCGGCACGATGAGGATGACGGCGAGCGGCAGCGTCAGGCTCTCGTACTGGGCGGCCAGCACCAGGAACACGAACACGACCGCCAGCACGAAGGCAAACATCGCGGTGTTGCCGGCGCGGATCTGCTGGAAGGCGAGCGTCGTCCACTCGTAGCTGAAGCCCTCCGGCAGCGTCTCGGCGGCGAGCTTCTGCATGATCTGGATCGCCTGGCCCTGCGAGTAGCCGGGCGCCGGCGCGCCGTCGAGCTCGGCGGCCGGATAGAGATTGTAGCGCGGCACGCCGGTAGGGCCCGGCTACGTCGCGCACGGTGGTGAAGGAGCCGAGCGGCACCGTGTCGCCGTTCGAGTTGCGCACGCGGATCTTGAGCGCGTCCTTGGGGTCGAGCCGATAGCTGCTCTCCGCCTGCGCGGTCACGCGGAAGGTGCGTCCCAGCAGGTTGAAGTCGTTGACGTAGAACGAGCCGAGATAGGTCTGCAGCGCGCTGAACACGTCGGTGACGTTGATGCCGAGCATCTGCGCCTTGGTGCGGTCGATGTCGAGGTAGAGCTGCGGCGTCGAGGTCTCGAACAGCGAGAACACCTGCGTCAGGCCCGGCGTCTGCGCGGCGCGGCCCATCATGGCGGACACCGCGGCCTGCAGCTCCTCCGGCCCGCGCCCGGCGCGGTCCTCGATCATCATGCGGAAGCCGCCGGCATTGCCGATGCCGCGGACCGGCGGCGGCGCGATGACCAGGACGAGGCCTTCCTGGATGGCGGAGAGCCTCTGCGAGCAGCGCGCCTGGATCGCCGGCGCCGATTTGCCGGGATCCTTGGCCCGCTCCTCGAACGGCTCGAGCACGACGAAGATGGCGCCGGAGTTGGGGGCATTGGTGAAGGTGGCGCCGGAGAAGCCGACGAAATTCACCGCGTGGGCGACCCCGGGCACCTGCAGGGCGAGTTCCGACGACGCGGCGATTGACCTCGTCGGTGCGCGTCAGCGAGGCGCCGGCCGGCAGCTGCGTCACGACGATGAGGTATCCCTGGTCGAGCTGCGGGATGAAGCCGACCGGCGTCCTGCGGAACTCGTTGAGACCGAAGGCGATGACGCCGGCATAGACGACGAGCATCAGCACGGCGAAGCGCACCACCCGCGCGGTGAGCCAGCCGTAGCCGCGCCCGAGCGCATCGAAGCCGAAGTTGAAGGCGCGAAAGAAGCCGTGGATCGGGCGCGCCCACCACCGGTCGCGCCGATGCTCGGTGTGCGGCTTCAACAGCAGCGCGCACATCGCCGGCGACAGCGTCAGCGACACGATGAGCGAGATGACCGTCGCGCCGGCGATGGTGAGCGCGAACTGCCGATAGAACTGGCCGGAAATGCCGGTGATGAACGCGGCCGGGACGAACACTGCGCACAACACCAGCGCAATGGCGATCAGCGCCCCGCCGACCTCGTCCATGCTCCGCTTGGCGGCCTCGCGCGGCGAAAGCCCGGCGGCGATGTTGCGCTCGACGTTCTCGACGACGACGATCGCATCGTCGACCACGATGCCGATGGCGAGCACCAGGCCGAACAGCGACAGATTGTTGAGCGAGAACCCGAACATCGCCATGAAGAAGAAGGTGCCGACGAGCGACACCGGGATGGCGACGATCGGAATGACGGCCGCGCGCCAAGTCTGCAGGAACAGGACGACCACCAGCACGACGAGCACGATCGCCTCGCCGATGGTCTCGACGACGGCGTCGACCGACTGCTGGATGAACTCGGTCGGGTTGTAGATGATGGTGTATTTGAGGCCCGTCGGGAAAGCTCTTCGACGAGCTCATCCATGGTCGTCTTGATCGCCGTCGGCGGTCGCGAGCGCGTTCGATCCCGGCAACTGGAAGATGCCGAGCGCGACCGCGGGATCGCCGTCGAGATAGGAGTTGGTCGTGTAGTCGACCGCGGCGAGCTCGACCCGCGCGACGTCCTTGAGACGAACCACCGCGTTCGCGCTCTGCTTGACGACGATATCGGCGAACTCGTTCGGGTCGACGAGGCGGCCGAGCGTGCGCACCGCGACCTGGAACGCGCGCGGCTGCGCGACCGGCGGCTGATTGAGCACGCCGGAAGCGACCTGCACGTTCTGGCCTTGCAGGGCCGTGACCACATCGCCCGCCGTCAGGCCAAGCGACTGCAGGCGGTCCGGATCGAGCCAGACCCGCATGGAATAGTCGCGGCCGCCGAACACCGTGATCGAGCCGACACCGTAGATGCGGCTCAGCACGTCGGTCACCTGGTCGTTGGCGTAGTTCGAGATGAACAGCGTGTCGCGCGACTTGTCCGGGGAATAGAGGTGCACGACCATCATCAGGTCGGGCGAGCTCTTGGCGACGGTGACGCCGATGTTGCGCACGTCCGACGGCAGGCGCGGCTGGGCGATGGCGACGCGGTTCTGCACCTGCACCTGCGCGATATCGAGGTTGGTGCCGAGATCGAAGGTCACCGACAATCGTGAAGCGGCCGTCCCCGGTCGAGTTCGACGAGATGTAGAGCATGTTCTCGACGCCGTTGATCTGCTGCTCGAGCGGCGCGACGACCGTCGCGGCGACGACGTCGGCGCTCGCGCCGGGATACTGCCCGGTGACATTGACCACCGGCGGCGCGATTTCCGGATACTGCGCGATCGGCAGCCGCGCCGAACGCCACCGCGCCGACGATCACGAACACGATCGACACGACCGCGGCGAAGATCGGCCGGTCGATGAAGAAATGCGAGATGCGCATGGCTGGCTCCGGCCCTCAGTTGGCCTTGACCGGCGCGCCGGCGTCGGCCGCTGCGGCGGCGGTGCCTGCTGCCTGCGGCGCGACCTTGGCGCCCGGACGCGCCCGCATCAGTCCGTTGACGATGACGCTGTCGTCCGGCGCGATGCCGCTCGACCACGCGCAGGCCGTCGACCACCGGCCCGAGCGTGACGTATTTCGGCCGCGCCACGTTCTCGGCATCGACGACCAGCACGAACTTGCGCGCCTGCTCGGTCGCCGATCGCGGCCTCCGGCACCAGCAGCGCCTCGCTCGGGCGGCGCGGCCGCCATCTGCACGCGCGCGAACATGCCGGGCGTGAACGTTCCGTCCGGATTGGCGAACACCGGCGCGCGCGCGGATCGTGCCCGACGAGCGGTCGATGGCGTTGTCGACGAAGTCGAGCCTGCCGTCGTGGGCGAAGGTCGGCTCGTCGATGAGCTTGAGCTTCACCGGCACGGTCAGTCCGCGGTCGGCGATGTCCGCGCCGTTCTTGGCGAGGCGCGCGTAGCGCAGATACGAACCCTCGTCCAAGGTGAACTCGAAGCGGATCGGATCGATCGATTCGATGGTCGCGAGCAGGGTCGTGTTCCCGTCGTCCCGCCGGTCACGAGGTTGCCGAGCGAGACGCGCCGGTCGCCGATGCGGCCGCGAACCGGCGCGCGCAGCTCGGTGAATTCGAGATCGAGCGCCGCCTGGCGCACCGCCGCCTCCTGCGCGGCGACCGCCGCCTTCGCGACGCGTTTGGCCTGCGTGCGCTGGTCCAGGGTCTGCCGCGTGATCACCGTGCCGACGAAGACTCTGGCCGCGCTCCAAATCGCTTTCGGCGAAGGCGAGATTGGCCTTGGCCTGCGCGAGGTTCGCCTGCGCCTGATCGAGCGCGGTCTGGAACGGCCGGCGATCGATGGTGAACAGCAGATCGCCCTTCTTCACCATCTGCCCGTCGCTGAAAATGGATGGCCTCGAGATAGCCGGAGACGCGCGCGCGCACCTCGACCGAATTCGACGGCGACGAAGCGGCCGACATACTCGTCCTGGTCGGCGATCACCTTGCTGGTCGGCTTCGCGACCGTGACCTGCGGGGGCGGCGGCGCCGGGCTGCGTTTGCGACTGGCTCTGCCCGCAGGCCGCAAGCGCCGGGACGATCAGGATCTCGTCAGCAGGCGCACCGATCCTCAACGTTGGCACAAGGGGCGCCATCATGAGCGAGGGCATCAAGCTCGATCGTCTGGGCACTCTTGTCGGCCGGTTCGGTCACGGCGCCGAGACCGCGCAGGAGACGGACACGATGACGGCGGCGGCGGCGATGGAGCCTCGAGCGCCTCCGCGAGCTCACGCTGTCTCGTGCGGATTCCCGAAGACGCTACGTCGCAGGCCTCCGACGCAGGCGCCGTCGACGTAGAGCTGGCGGACCGTGGGCCAGCCTCGAGAACCTCTTGACATCGCCTGGCGGACCGGCGGGCTCTGCCGGCGACATCGACGGCGTGCAACGGCACGCCGTAGTGCGCACAGCGTTCCGACCAACTCGCGGCCTGAGAAGCCGCATTGCGGACGCGACGGGCTGCTCTTTCATAAGAGAGAACGATGGGGTGGAGCTTGATGGTCTCGATGATACGCGCCTGCGCATCATCGACGTGAACGATGTTCGTCATAAATCAGCCTCCCGTCATGCCTCAGCCGAGTTTGTTGTCATGCGTGCATATGCCGCCTAGTCTAGGCGCATATGCACGTTTGTCAATGGATGCCGATCGATGCCGCACGGACGCCCAGGCCTGCAAGGGATGCATGACGAAGCTGTCGATTGTCGCACGCCGTCGTTGCGGTTCGGAGCGCCCAGGCCGTCGTTTGGTGAGACCCGGACTTGAGCATTGACATAGCAGGGTCGTATATGCACACGAGATCAGCGTCACGCGTAGCACGGTCTTGTCGCCCAAAGGATGCCCATGGCCACGAGACCGCTTCCAAATCCCACCGATTGCAACTGCCTCGCCGTGCGCCAGGCCGCCCGCTACATCACGCAGTTCTACGATCGGTATCTGGCGGCCGCGGGGTTGCGCACGACCCAGTACGGGATCCTCGCGAGGCTAAAGCGTCACGGCCCGATGTCGATCAACACGCTCGCCGCCGAGCTGGTGGTGGATCGTACGACGCTTGGCCGCAATATCCGGCCCCTCGAACGCGACGACCTGATCGCGATTGAGTCGGATCCTTCCGACCGGCGCAGTAAGATCTTGCGCCTGACCAAGGCCGGCGACGCGCGCTTCCAGCGCGCTCAGAAGCGCTGGGCAGAGGCGCAAAGGCGATTCGAGGGTGTGTACGGCGGTAAGCAAGCCTCGCAGTTGCGCGAGAAGCTGCGCGCCGTCGTCGCGAGCGAATTCGCCCCGCTCGACACCATGCTAATCTAGCTGAATAAGTCTCCGACCCCCTTATCCAGACCCGCAACGGCTTCGAAACTGTGACGACTGGCGCCGGGCGCGCGTCGGACGCCCGCTTCCATCAGCGCACACATCCGCGGTCGAAACCGAGGTGACCCATGACATGGGCCTCGGCACGACCATACCGTTCAGAAGCCGGTGGAGGTCGCGCCTGCTCAGGGGCCCGGAATTGATCTCCATTTGAAGTCCTGGTTCAGCCAACGGAGCCCTTGGCGCCGATGGGATTGCCTGTACGTCTGGCGCAAACAGGTTGTCGACTGCCGGATATGTGAACGGTCTTCGATGAACAAAGGCGGTCGGCTTCCGAACAGCCCGGACTCGGCGGTCTCATATCCATGTCATCGTGCGCGGCAAGCCGCGCACGCTGCCGAGAAACAGCGGCGTCAGATAGACGGTCGTAAAAATGCCGATGCCGGTGACGAAGGAGACCCACCAGCCGAGAGAGAAGTTGCGGATGGCGAGCGCTCGCGGATCGATCACCGGCCGGGCGAAGGTGAGGCTGCGCACGACGAAGCCAAGCCCCGTGATACCGGAGATCCAGGCGCAAGCGGTGATTGTCTCGTCACCGTACAGTCCCAGGGGACCGGGCTAATCCCCACCTTCCTTTTGATCCTGCCGA
>CAWIZJ010000011.1:0-128703 GCA_963840535.1 uncultured Alphaproteobacteria bacterium | reverse complement strand
CTATGGGCCATCGATCACTCTGGAGGCAGCCAAGAAGGCGATGGCGGCCGCCGAGGCAGAAGCCGTCAAGAACAACTGGAACGTCGTGATCACCATTGTCGACGCCAGCGGCCATCTGGCGATGATGCAGCGCGGCAACAACACCCAATATGCGTCGATCCGGATCGCCGAAGGCAAGGCGCGCACCGCGGTCGAGTATCCGCCGACCGACCAAAGCGCTGGAAGACACGGTCGCCGCCGGTGGGGGGGCCTACGACTGCTTCGCGCTCGAGGGCCTCACCCCGCTCGAGGGCGGCCTCCCGATCGTTGTCGACGGCAAGATCGTCGGTGGCATCGGCGTCTCCGGGGTGGCATCCAAGGATGACGCTCAGATTGCGCAGGCTGGGGCCAACGCGGTCAAGTGACGGTTTGCCGACCAGGCGAGAAGCAAATCCATATCTCCGCGTTCTCGGGTCCTTCCGAGAGCGCGGAGCCGCCTGAAGGAGGTCGAAGCGGAGGCGCGCGGCCGAACCGCCGGCGTGGTCAATCGCGCGCGTAGCCGATCAACGGCTTCCTCTTGCGCCCCAGCACGATCAGCACCGCACCGACTATGGCGAACACGAGCGAGACCGGCTGATCGAGGAAATACGGCTGGATCACGCCCTGCCAGGCCCACGCTCCGAGCAGGCGCTCGACCGCAGGCTGCAGCGCGGCAAGCGAGCCCTGGTGGATGTTCGACCACGTGGCACCGACGCTGCTCAGGTAGAAGGTCTGGTCCGCAATGGACTTTGTGCCGTCGTGGATCAGAAAGATGAAGCCCAGGGCGAGCAGCAACAGGCCGATGAATCGAAGAACAAAGCGGATCATGGCGCTCTACATGCACAGTGAAGGTAATTGCGTCGCCCAGCTACCGGATTAGCCCCATCGCCCTGTTCGTTCAATCACCGAAGATACGCACGACTGTCGCTGTGATGCGCGACCCGCCGTTCCCCGCGACGCGTCCGGCATTTCGCGACCGCCCCGGCCCGACTTGAGCGGTCCGCATTCGATCCGGTATAGCGGTTCCCTGCGAAGCAGGAAAACCGTGTCGTGGCCGAGGAGCGCGTCCGGCCGATGTTGGCATGCGCGGCCACCGATTGCACTGGAGCCGTGCCCGGTAAAACCGAGCAGAGTGTCGGTAAGGGGTTGAGATGTCTTCCAAAAATGACGGCCGCTCGGCTCGACCGACGTTCACGGACCAGGAAGCGCTGCTGTTCCACAGCCAGGGCCGCCCCGGCAAGCTCGAAGTGGTGGCAACCAAACCGATGGCGACCCAGCGCGATTTGTCGCTCGCCTATTCGCCGGGTGTCGCGGTGCCCGTGCTGGCCATCGCCGAGGACGAAGGACGCGCCTACGACTACACCACCAAGGGCAATTTCGTCGCCGTGATCACCAACGGCACCGCCATACTCGGCCTCGGCAATCGTGGCGCGCTGGCGGCGAAACCGGTGATGGAGGGAAAGGCGGTGCTGTTCAAGCGCTTCGCCGACATCAACTCCATCGACCTCGAAGTATCGTCGGAAGATCCCGACGAGGTCATCGGTTGCGTCAAGCTGCTCGGCAAGAGTTGGGGCGGCATCAACCTCGAGGACATCAAGGCGCCCGAGTGCTTCATCATCGAGCAGCGGTTGCGGGAGCTGCTCGACATTCCCGTGTTCCACGACGATCAGCACGGTACCGCAATCATCGCGGCGGCCGGGTTGATCAACGCGCTCGATCTGACCGGCCGGGACATCAAGACGACCAGACTGGTGTGCAATGGCGCGGGCGCGGCGGGCATCGCCTGCCTCGAGCTGCTCAAGGCCATAGGGTTCACACCGGACAACATCATCCTCTGCGACACCAAGGGGGTGATCTATCAGGGCCGCACCGACGGCATGAACCAATGGAAGTCGGCGCATGCGACGAAGACCTCGGCCCGCACGCTGGCGGAGGCGCTGGCTGGCGCCGACGTGTTCTTCGGGCTCTCCGTCAAGGGAGCGGTGACCAAGGAGATGGTCAAGTCGATGGCGGCCAAGCCCATTATTTTTGCCATGGCCAATCCCGATCCGGAGATCAGCGCAGAAGAGGTTGCCGCGGTGCGCGGCGACGCCATCATGGCGACCGGTCGCTCCGACTACCCGAACCAGATCAACAACGTGCTCGGCTTCCCCTATATCTTCCGCGGTGCGCTCGACGTGCGCGCAACCGCCATCAACATGGAGATGAAGATCGCGGCTGCGAATGCGCTCGCCGCCCTGGCACGCGAGGACGTGCCCGACGAGGTCGCGGTCGCCTATGGCAGCCGGCCGAAATACGGCTCCGACTACATCATCCCGGTACCGTTCGATCCGCGATTGATCTCCTTCGTTCCGCCCGCGGTCGCTACCGCCGCCATGGATACCGGTGTCGCCCGGCGCCCGATCGTCGACATGGATGCCTATCGGGCGCAGCTACGCTCGCGACGGGACCCGGTCGCCGGCGTCCTGCAGCGCGTCTATGAACGGCTGCGACGGCGACCGCAGCGCGTGGTTTTCTCCGAAGGCGAGGAAGAGCAGGTCATCCGCGCCGCGGCGACCTTCGTCCACGAGCAGCTCGGTACTGCGCTGCTCGTCGGCCGCGAGGACCGGGTCCGCGAGACCGCACGCAATCTCGGCATCGAGCTCGGCGGCAGCATCGAGATCATCAACGCACGCCTGTCGCAGCGCAATGCGGCCTATGCCGCCTATCTCTACGAGCGATTGCAACGACGGGGATTTCTCCAGCGCGACTGCCAACGGCTGGTGAACCAGGATCGCAATCATTTCGCCGCCTGCATGGTCGCGCTCGGCGATGCCGACGCCATGGTCACCGGGGTCACCCGCAATTTCTCGGTGGCGCTCGAGGACGTCCGCAATTGCATCGATCCCAAGCCCGGCCACCGGGTCATGGGCGTTTCGCTGGTGTTGGCGCGCGGCCGTACGGTGCTCGTCGCCGACACGGCGGTGACGGAAATGCCCAATGCCGAGATTCTCGCCGACATCGCCGTAGAGGCTGCCGGCGTGGCGCGCCGGTTCGGCTACGAGCCGAGGCTCGCGCTGCTGGCGTTCTCCACCTTCGGTCATCCGCCCGGGGAACGCGCCGCCCACGTGCAGGGCGCCGTGCGCATCCTCGACCAGCGCCGGGTCGATTTCGAGTACGACGGTGACATGGCCGCCGACGTGGCGCTGAGCATGGAGCAGCGCGAGGCCTATCCATTCTGCCGGTTGTCGGGGCCAGCCAATGTTCTGATCATGCCGGCATTCCATTCCGCCTCGATCTCCACCAAGCTGCTGCAGGAACTGGGCGGTGCGACGGTGATCGGTCCAATCCTGGTGGGGCTCGATCGGCCGGTGCAGATCGTGCCGCTTTCGGCCAACGACGCCCAGCTCGTCAATATGGCCGCGCTCGCGGCATTCAACGTAAGCGGATGACAGCATGAGCAATCAGCTTCACGGCGTGATCGCCGCCATCGCAACTGCCGTCGGGAAAGACGGCGCGCCCGATTGCGTGCGCTCGACCAAGCTCGCCCGGTTCCTGCTGGCCGATGGCTGCGACGGATTGAACGTGCTCGGTACGACCGGCGAGGCGACCTCGTTCTCCCTCGAGCAGCGCAAGAACGTGATGACTGCCTACCGCGATGCGGGGCTGCCGCTCGATCGTCTGATGGTCGGCACCGGCGCGGCGGCGGTCGCCGACGCAGTAACGCTGACGCGCCATGCCGCCGACCTCGGTTTTGCGGGCGCATTGGTGCTGCCGCCGTTCTACTACAAAGGAGTGCCCGACGACGGGCTCGTGGCCTATGTCGAAACGATCGTCAGCGCCGCCGCCGAGCCACCGATCCCGATCTATCTCTACCACTTTCCCGCCCAGTCCGGATTGTCCTGGCATCCCGGGCTGGTCAAGCGTCTGGTCGAGACCTTCGGCACACGCATCGCGGGCCTCAAGGATTCCTCCGGCGACATGGCCTACGCACGCGAGGTGGCCGCCATCTCGCCCCGCTTGAAGGTTTTCCCATCGACCGAAGCGGCGCTGATGGACGCGCGCGCCGGCATCTTCGCCGGCTGCATCTCGGCAACTGCCAATCTCAATTGCGACCTCTGCGCGCGGGCCTGGCGCAGCAGCGATGCCGGCGCGCTCGACGCCGCCGTCACGATCCGCAAGCTTTTCGACGGCAGGCAGCTCGTTGCGGGAGTCAAGGCGCTGCTTGCTCACATCCATCGCGATCCGGCTTGGGCCAGGGTGCAGCCGCCGCTGAGCCCCTTCCCGGCAGCCGACCAGACATCGGTCGCGGCCGGATACGACGGGGTGCGTGCAAAACGGGTGGCCTAGCGCGTGCTATCGACACGATGTAGACGGTCGATTGACGCTCCTGGTCGAGGCACCTATAAGCAGCGGCAGGTGGGCAGTGAGGCTTTCGCCGCCGCTCGCTTGTTCTGCGATATCGGCAGGATCAGAACGCGCACGCGCCCAGACGAGCTAGAGGCATGGCAAACACCAGTTCCGCCCGCAAGGCTGCCCGCAAGATTGCGCGGCGCACCGAAATCAACAAGGGGCGGCGCACGAAGATGCGCAGCTTCTTGCGCAAGGTGGAGGAAGCGATCACATCCGGCGATCGCGCCCAGGCCCTGGCTGCTCTCAAGGAGGCGGAGCCGGTGATCATGCGCTCGGCGCAGAAGGGCGTGGTGCATCCCAACGCGGCAAGCCGCAAGGTGTCCCGCCTGAACCACAGGGTCGCCGGGCTCGGCAAGTAGCACCCGATACGGCTCCAATTCCCGTCCTTGTCCCGCCCTCGCGATCGGATAGCGCGGAGAGCGTCGGTCGGCGCTTTGTCTTGCGGGCGATCGGCGACAGCGTCACGCCCGCACATGAGCTGACATTAAAGTGTGCGGTTCGCTTCGACGACTGTCTTCACGCGTGTTGTCGAATTGTCACAAAGAGTCGGGCTGGCCGTCCGTGCGGGCGGAGGGTTACCCGCCAATTCCTCGCACGGAATTCTGTTACCCCACAAGAGTTTAAGGGGAAAGTGGCGGGCGGGACTTAGATTTTGACGGATACCGGCGGGCAACGGCGAATTGCCCGGTCGCAATTTCAGCAATCGTGCAAGCTCTGGCAATCCGCTCCTGCGAAATGAATATGTCAGCCAATTCAAAACTTTATGACAATCGACTCGGCCCGCATGCCGGCGTCGCGGGTGAGGCATGCGATCGAATAGCGCAAAGTTACTGCTTGCGTACCGTTGCAGGGGGGCCGGAGCGTGCTATTTTCAAATCGCCGCCGGACTGCCGGTGGTTTTCAAGTAAAAAGTTGAATTCGAACTCCATCGAAAGTGGAGATTGGAGAAATATGTCCGATCTTTCGCGGTCTCGCTTTCGATTTCGTCAGAGTTCGGCGTAATCGACTTGGGTTTAACACTTGGTGGCATCGAGTCTGTAGTGACAAAGCGGCATAAGCAGAATCCAAATACATCCCTGATCTAAATCGTACATCGCCCGCTGCGAGTTGCATCGGGCATGACATGGGGGCACCATGACTGTCGCAAGGCCGGTCGCCAGATACCAGGTCAACGCCGCAGGCTGTCCGCAACACGGACCTCCAGCTCTCTTCATCACCGGACGCTGGCGCGGAGGCGCCGCCGCTCCGCCGCGGGTGCCGATTGCAGATCGTTGCCGCGTTTGCGTGCCGTAACCGGGGCGCCCAGCCGCAGTCCCATCCTCTCTCTCTTGTCATCGTTCGCGTCGGCCCTGTCGGGCATCTGGAAGTATCGCGTCCTGTTCGCGTTCCACCCGTCCCATTCTGCCGACCGAGGAAGGCGACCGTAATGACGAGCATGGATCAGGACCGATGGATGCGCGTGAAAGAACGCCTGCGCGCCGAGGTCGGCGACGACGTCTATTCGAGCTGGTTTGCCCGAATAGAGCTCGATGGCATCGACGCTGAAATCGGTCAGGCTGTCGGTGCCCACGCGCTTCCTCAAGAGCTGGATCCAGTCCCACTACGTCGAGCGTGTACTCACCTGCTGGCAGGCCGAGCGGCCGACCCTGTTGCGCATCGAGCTGATGGTGCGCTCATCGGTGATTCGCACCTTGGCACAGAAAGCCAAGCCGGCGGAGCCGGCGCCGCGCGACATCCGCGAGATCAAGGTCAACGGTGGCGGCGATCACCGCCATCCGGTGGGACCCGTCTCGAGCCTGCACGAAGCGCTCGGCGGCTCCCCGCTCGATCCGCGCCTGACGTTCGAGACTTTCGTGGTCGGGCGCTCCAACACACTGGCCCATGCCGCCGCCATGCAGGTCGCGCAGGCGCGCAACGACGACGTCGTCATGTTCAATCCCCTTTACGTGCATGCCGGCGTCGGGCTGGGCAAGACCCATCTGCTGCAATCGCTGGCCTGGGCCGGCAATGCCTGTTCCGTGCGCAAGGTGCTCTATCTCACCGCCGAGAAATTCATGTATGGCTTCGTGTCCGCATTGCGGGCGCAGAATGCACTCGCGTTCAAGGAAGCCTTGCGGGCGATCGACGTCCTAGTGATCGACGACCTGCAATTCCTGCAGGGCAAATCGACCCAGGCCGAGTTCTGCCACACCCTCAACGCGCTGATCGACGCCGGCCGCCAGGTCGTGGTCGCCGCCGACCGACCGCCCTCCGATCTCGAGAGCCTCGACGAACGCGTGCGCTCGCGGCTCGCGGGTGGGCTGGTGGTGGAGATGGGATCGCTGGGCGAGGAGCTGCGTCTGGAGATCCTCACGTGCCGGGCGGCAGCCGCCAAGCAGCATCATCCCGCTTTCGACGTTCCAACGCCGGTGCTGACCTTCATCGCCAAGACCGTGACCCACAACGGGCGCGATCTCGAAGGAGCGCTCAACCGGCTTCTCGCCCACAGCAAGCTAACCGGCCAGCCGGTCACGCTGGAGATGGCCGAGCGAGAGGTGCGCGACCTGATCCGCCCGCAGGAGCCGAAACGGGTCAAGATCGAGGATATTCAACGCGTCGTCGCCCGTCAGTACAACGTGAGCCGCGCCGATCTCTTGTCATCACGGCGGACCGCCAATGTCGTGCGCCCACGACAGGTGGCGATGTATCTTGCCAAGACGCTCACGCTGCGCTCGCTGCCGGAGATCGGACGGCGTTTCGGCGGCCGCGACCACACCACGGTGCTGCACGCCGTGCGCAAGATCGAGAATCTCGTGAGCACCGACGGCGCGCTGGCCGAGGAGATCGAGCTGCTGAAGCGACAGTTGCAGGAGTGAAGCGGCGCGCTCGGCCACCTCGAGGACCGCGTTCCAGCCGTTCCTGCAGAGGGCGAGGCATCGATTCCGTCTGGCGCCGCCCCCCTCTCCGGCGCTCCAGCCCGAAGCTGCGGGCGAATTCCTTGGGTAAGTGGTTGCCTCGGCGGCAGTCCCCTTGCGAAAACCGCTCGCACGCGCCACTTTCTTGGCCCCCTGGAGCCCGACGCCATCAGGCGAGATGAGCATGAAGGTCACCGTCGAGCGCGCCGCCCTGTTGAGATCGCTCAGCCACGTCCACCGCGTAGTCGAGCGCCGCAACACGATTCCGATTCTCGCCAACGTGCTGATCAAGGCGGATCGCGCGAAGCTTGCTTTCAAGGCCACCGATCTCGATCTCGAGGTCACTGAGGCGATCGCGGCCGAGGGAGCAGCGGGCGGGGCTACCACGGTACCCGCGCACATGTTCTACGAGATCGTGCGCAAGCTTCCCGAAGGCTCCCAGATCGTGATCGAAGCTTCCGGTGAGCGTGCAATATTGGCGATCCGCGCCGGCCGCTCCCGCTTTACTCTGCAGACCCTGCCCGACAGCGACTTTCCCGATCTCGCCGCCAGCGAGATGACCCACAGCTTCAACCTGCCCGCCGCGGCCCTCAAGCGCCTGATCGACAAGACGCAGTTCGCGATCTCGACCGAGGAGACGCGCTATTATCTCAACGGCATCTACCTCCACACCGCCGGGACCGCGAAGGCGCCGATGCTGCGGGGGGTCGCGACCGATGGGCATCGCCTGGCACAATTCGAGCTTCCGCTGCCTTCCGGCGCCCAAGGCATGCCCGGCATCATCGTCCCGCGCAAGACGGTTGGCGAGGTGCAGCGCCTGATCGAGGATAACGAGGCGGAAATCGCGGTCGAGCTGTCGCAGGGCAAGATTCGATTCACGCTCGGCGAGATCGTGCTCACATCCAAGCTCGTCGATGGCACGTTTCCGGACTATGCCCGTGTCATTCCGCTCGGGAACGACAAGGAGCTCACGGTCGACAGGAAGGAATTCGAGCAGGCGGTCGACCGTGTCTCCACCGTATCGAGCGATCGGGGCCGTGCGGTCAAATTGTCGATCTCCAACGGCAAGCTGGTGCTGTCGGTCACCAATCCGGATTCGGGCAGCGCGACCGAGGAGATCGAGGTCGAGTACGGCGCCGAGGCGCTCGATATCGGATTCAATTCCCGCTACCTGCTCGACATCGCAGCGCAGCTCGATGGCGAGGCCGCCGTGCTGAAGCTCGCCGATCCCGGATCGCCGACGCTGATCCAGGACCGCGACACCAAGGACGCGCTCTACGTGCTGATGCCGATGCGGGTGTGACCACAGGAGCGTCGCCGGCAGTCCCGGTGGAACGGCTCGACCCCGTGGCGCGCGCAATCGCCTCGGTCTTCCCTCGTCCTCGGTCGCTCGTTGCCCGCCCATGCCCGCCGCCCGCATTCGCCGACTGACCCTGACCAATTTCCGCAGCTATCACGCCGCCCAGATCGATGTCGGAGCGGGGCCGGTGGTGCTGGTGGGTCCGAACGGCGCCGGCAAGACCAATCTGATCGAGGCGATCTCGTTTCTCACGCCGGGACGCGGGCTGCGGCGTGCGACACTCGAGGATGTCGCGTTCTCGGAAGGTGACGGCGGCTGGGCGGTGTCGGCAAACGTGGAGGGCGCTCTCGGGCTGGCAACGCTCGGAACCGGCATCGAACCGCCGTCGGAGGATGCCCCGGTCACGCGCAAGTGCCGCGTCGACCGCGAGCCGGTCTCCTCCGCCGCCGCCTTCGCGGATCACCTGCGCATCGTCTGGCTCATCCCCGCCATGGATGGATTGTTCAACGGACCGGCCTCGGACCGTCGACGCTTTCTCGACCGACTGGTGCTCGCGATCGATCCCGAGCACAGCAGCCGGGTCAATGCCCTGGAGCGGGCGCTGCGTTCGCGCAACCGGCTGCTCGAGGATACCCGTCCCGATCTGCATTGGCTCGACGCCATCGAGCACGAGACTGCAGAGCTCGCGGTCTCGGTAACGGCCCTGCGGGTGGAAACGGTGAGCCGCCTTCAGGCGGTGCTCGCCGATCGCCGAGACGCCTCGACGTTTCCGGCCGCCGAGATCGCGCTCGATGGCTGGCTCGAGAAACTGGTGCCGGTTCATCCCGCGGTCGTCATCGAGGACCGTTATCGGCAGGTGCTGAGGGACAACCGGGCCCGCGACGCCGCCGCCGGCCGTACCCTCGACGGGCCGCATTTGAGCGACCTCACCGTCGCCTATGCGGCCAAGGGCATCACCGCCGCCGAGGCCTCGACCGGCGAGCAGAAGGCGCTGCTCATCGGCCTGGTGCTGACCCACGCCGGGCTGCTCACCGAGATGGCGGGGTATGCGCCGGTGCTGCTGCTCGACGAGGTGATCGCCCACCTCGACCCGACGCGACGCGACGCGCTCTACGCCGAGCTCGACCAACTCGGGGCACAGACCTGGATGACCGGCGCCGACGCCTCGGCGTTTGCCGCACTCGCGGAGAGGACCGACATGCTACTGATAGGCCCGGGTCGGATCGGAAAGCGAGGCAAGTGATGCGCGCAGCCATCTACGAGCGGAACGGAGCGGCCCGCGAGGTGCTGCAAATAGCCGAGATCGAGTTGCCGGAACCGGCCCCCGGCGAGGTGCGGGTCCGTTTGCTCGCATCCGGCGTCAATCCCTCCGACGTCAAGAGCCGCGCCGGCCTGACCCGCAAGATCGCATTTCCACGCGTGATTCCGCACAGCGACGGCGCCGGCGAGATCGACCGCGTCGGCGAGGGCGTATCGCCGGCTCGTGTGGGCGAGCGCGTCTGGGTGTGGAACGGGCAATGGCGGCGTGCGTTCGGTACCGCCGCCGAGTCGGTCACCCTGCCCGCCGAGCAGGCGGTGCCGCTGCCCGCCAATATCGGCATGGAGGCCGGCGCCTGCCTCGGGATTCCCGCCTATACCGGCTATCAGGGCGTGCTCCTCACCGGCGCCCGTGAGGGCTCGACCGTCCTGGTTGCCGCCGGAGCCGGGGCCGTCGGCCATTACGCCATCCAGTTCGCCAAGCATCGCAAGATGAACGTCATCACCACTGTGAGCTCACCGACCAAGGCCGCGATCGCACGGCGCGCAGGCGCCGATCACGTCATCGACTACAAGCGCGAGAATGTCGGCGAGCGGGTCATGTCGATCACCGGCAATCGCGGTGTCGATGCCGTCATCGAGGTCGATCTCGCCGTCAACGCCGGGCTCCTGCCGCAGGTATTGGCACCCAACGGCGTGGTAGCCATCTATGGCAGCGGCTCACCGGAGGCTTCGATCCCGTTCCAGTTCCTGCTGCAGAACAGCATCGCGTTGAAGTTCTTCCTGGTCTACCTGATGCCGAAAGATCTGCGCGAACGGGCAACCGCCGATATCACCCGGATGCTGGAACGCGGCGAGCTCGTCCACAACGTGGCGCAGACCTTCACGCTCGACGATATCGTCGCTGCGCACGAAGCGGTCGAAGCCGGCGGTGCAATGGGCAATATCGTGGTGCGCGTGGGCTAGCCGGACGCTCCGTCTAGACCGTGCCGCCGAGGAGCTTCCGGTCCCGTCTCGGATTGACATGTGCAATTGGCCGGTGACAATCGTGCCGGGCCTATACCCTCGGCGTTTAAACAAGAGATTTTTTTGATGCCCGGGATCCGCAGGGAAATGCCGGATGTTTCCCTGGCCAAGGATGAATTCAAGCGTCGTTTCCGCCAACGCTTCTACGATCCGGCCTTCGCTCCGCTGCAAGAGGAAATAGAGCGTTTGGCCGACGCAGCCTGGGACGCCTATGACAACTATCGCAAGGCCCCTCGAACAGAGCGTGCCGGGCCCGGCTTTGCCGATCCCGACTACGAATTGTCGATTGAATGGCGCGCAGCCAGCCGAAAAGTACAGGACGCCGAGCAGCGACAGAAGCACCCGTCGTCACCACCTCGCATCTTGCTGATAAATGGCGCAACACGCAGCGAGCACACCTGCCCCGGTGAAACATCGAAGACCTGGCGCCTCGCCATGATTGCATACGAGATCTTCGTGCGCGAAGCAGACTTCGAGATCGAAGTCTTGGACCTCAGTCGGCTGGCATCGGAATACGGCCGCACGATCCATCCCTGCAAGACCTGCGTCTCGACCGCGATGCCGCTCTGCCACTGGCCGTGCTCCTGCTACCCGAACCACGCCATGGGACAGGTCGGCGACTGGATGAACGACATCTACCCGATGTGGGTCGCCGCGCACGGCATCATGATCATCTGCCCGGTCAACTGGTATCAGGCACCGTCGTCGCTCAAGCTCATGATCGATCGCCTGGTCTGCGCCGATGGTGGCAATCCAGACCCTACCTCGACTCAAGGCAAGGATGCCGAGCGTGCCAAGAAACTCGAGCTCGATGGCTGGGCCTATCCGCGTCACCTTTCCGGCCGCGTATTTTCAGTCGTCGTTCACGGCGATGCAGCGGGCGTAGACGGCCTTCGCAGCGGACTCGCTAACTGGCTCACCGACATGGAGCTCATTGACGCCGGTAACATGTCGCAGGTCGGCGCTTACGTCGGATACATGCGACCTTATGCGACGAGCCACGACGATTTGGACGAGGACACGGCATTCCAAGAGGAGGTGAGGAATGCCGCCCGCTCGCTCATTGCCGCCGTCAAGCTGCTGCGCAGTGGAGAGCTGAAGCCGCCACACGCCGGCTTGCGTGCCCCGCGTCAAAAATGACGAAAGATCCGGAAACGAGACCTGCGAGGCCAATTTCCATTTCCACGCCCATCACACTGAGAAAGTACCCGCCCCATTGACGCGCCTGTCCCGCGGCGGCTGACTTCGCGACACGGGCGGACGGCATTTCACAATCAAAAGTGTCCTCGTTGACTTTCCGAACGCGGCCGTCGGTCGATTGCCCGCCTCAGCGGCGCCGGCCAGCGGCGTCTTGCACGCGCTGCCTGAGCTCGGGCGCGTGACGGTCCAGCGCCCGCCTGATCCGTTCGCCGTCCACCCCCTTCGGGATCCTGCCCTGCTCGACCGACTCGAGCATACGCTTCAACAGATCGAGATCGTGCTCGTCGCGATAGGGCTTGAGATCGAGATCGGCCGGAACCTTGCGCAACCGCTCGTCGCCGATCCGCTTGACGTACTTCTGCATGAAACGGTCGTAGTCGCGCCAGCGGATGCCGGCGGCCCGGACCGCCGCCTGCTCGGCCCGCGTGGCAATCTGATGGGCGTGCAGATAGTGCAGGCCGAGGTGGTCGATCAGCGTCTTCTCGACCTCCTCGTGCAGGATCAGAAACCGATCGGTCGCGGTCTCGCGGCCGCCAAGCTTCATGATGCGCGGCATGTGGCGGTCGATATAGATGATCCTGCCGTCGTTGCTGTAGCCGGCGAGGTAGGGGATGTCGTGCGTGCGATCGAGGTGCCTGGCGCGGCGCACCACGGCATCGAGCGCGCGGTCCATCATCAGGCTCGAGACGAACCACTCGGGCGCATGAAGCTTCCGGTGCGGCGCTGTGGGATGGCAATAGTCGAGCGGCATTGCAGATCTCCGGGCGGTTCGTATGGCGAATCTTCGGGCGGTGCGCAGAGCCCGAAATTGGCACAACCGTGGCGCAAATCCGATTGCGAACTTCGGGTTCAAAAAGAGCACGGGATCGAGCCCATCGGCACCGGCAATTGGGGTTTGGACGGCGATCTCCGAGCCCGTTTCTCGTCCTCCGCCGGCCTTTAAATTTACCGACAAATCAATATATTAGCTCATGTCAGTTTGCCCTGTACGGCACCCCCTTTTCGTGCCAAACCAGGGCACCGCGTCGGCGCGATTCCACGCAACCAGAACCGAAGCTCTCCATGGCCGAACCCGCCCGCCAAGCCCCTTCTATTGGCTCCGACTACGGCTCGGATTCGATCGAGGTCTACAAGAACCTCGAGGCCGTGCGCAAACGGCCGGGCATGTATATCGGCGATACCGACGACGGCTCGGGTCTGCACCACATGGTGTACGAGGTCGTCGACAACGCGATCGACGAGGCGCTCGCGGGGTATGCCAATAAGGTCGTCGTCACCCTCAATCCCGACGGCTCGGTCACCGTGAGCGACGACGGCCGCGGCATTCCGACCGACGTCCACAAGGGCGAAGGAATCTCGGCCGCCGAGGTCGTGATGACCAGGCTCCATGCCGGCGGGAAATTCAACCAGAACGTCTACAAGGTCTCCGGGGGCCTGCATGGCGTCGGCGTATCCGTGGTGAACGCGCTGTCGAGCTGGCTCAAGCTCACCATCTGGCGCGAGGACAAGGAGCACTTCATCGAGTTCCGCGATGGCGAGGCGCTCGCCCCGTTGGCGATGATCGGCCCCTCCCACGGCAAGCACGGCACCGAGGTGACCTTCCTGCCGAGCCCGCAGACCTTCACCATGGTCGACTTCGATTTTGCGACGCTCGAGCACCGGCTGCGCGAGCTCGCCTTCCTCAATTCGGGAGTGCTGATCGTGCTCTCGGACATGCGGCACGCGGTCGAGAAGCGCGAGGAGCTGCATTACGACGGCGGCGTCGAAGCCTTCGTCCGGTATATCGACCGCAACAAGACCCCGCTGATCGACGCCCCGATCATCATCAAGGGCGAGCGCGAGCGCATCGGGGTGGAATGCGCGCTGTGGTGGAACGACACCTACCACGAGGCCGTGCACTGCTTCACCAACACCATTCCGCAGCGCGACGGCGGCACCCATCTCGCCGCGTTCCGCGGTGCGCTGACCCGCCAGGTCATCGGGTATGCCGAAAAAGGCATCGCCCAGAAGGAGAAGGTCGCGCTCACCGGCGAGGATTGCCGCGAGGGATTGACCGCGATCCTGTCCTGCAAGGTCCCGGATCCGAAGTTCTCGTCCCAGACCAAGGACAAGCTGGTCTCCTCCGAGGTGCGCCCGGTGGTCGAGAACATCATCAACGAGGCGCTGCAATACTGGTTCGAGGAGCACCCGTCGGAAGCCAAGGTGGTCGTCGGCAAGGTGGTCGAGGCCGCCGCAGCGCGCGAAGCCGCACGCAAGGCGCGCGACCTCACGCGCAAGAAGGGCGCCCTCGACTTTGCGTCGCTGCCCGGCAAGCTCGCCGAATGCCAGGAACGCGATCCCGCCAAGACCGAGCTCTTCATCGTCGAGGGCGACAGCGCCGGCGGCTCGGCCAAGCAGGGTCGCGACCGCGCCTTCCAGGCGGTGCTGCCGCTGCGCGGAAAGATCCTCAATGTCGAGCGAGCGCGCATGGACAAGATGCTGTCGAGCCAGGAGATCGGCACGCTCATCACTGCGCTCGGCACCGGGATCAGCGACGAGTTCAACGCCGACAAATTGCGCTACCACAAGATCATCATCATGACCGACGCGGACGTCGACGGCTCCCACATCCGGACGCTGCTGCTCACCTTCTTCTACCGCCAGATGCGGGAGATCATCGACCGCGGCCATCTCTTCATCGCGCAGCCCCCGCTCTACAAGGTCGCGCGCGGCAAGTCGGAGCAGTATCTCAAGGACGAGCGCGCCCTCGAGGACTACCTCATCGCCTCCGGTCTCGAGGATGCCGTGCTGCGCATGGCGAGCGGGGAGGAGCGCGCCCGCGCCGATCTGCGGACGCTGGTCGAGGAAGCACGCGTGATCCGCAACGTTCTCAACGGACTGCACAACCGGTACAGCCGCCGGGTGGTCGAGCAGGCGGCGATCGCGGGCGTGCTCACGCCCGGCATTTTCGGCGATCCGGCCAAGGCGGCCGAGGCCGCGCAATACATCGCACGGCGGCTCGACGCCCTGTCGGAGGAGACCGAGCGCGGCTGGAGCGGACGGTTCGCCGAAGGCGACGGCTTCAGGTTCGAGCGCATGGTTCGCGGGGTGAAGGAGGTCGCCGTTCTCGACCACGCCCTGCTCGGCTCCGCCGACGCCCGCAAGCTCGACGAGCACGCGGCGTCGCTGCAGGCCGTCTATCCGAAGCCGGGCGTGCTGCGACGCAAGGACGAGCAGACGCCGATCCACGGTCCGGTCAGCCTGTTCGAGGCCGTGATCAATGCCGGCCGCAAGGGCGCGTCGCTGCAACGCTACAAGGGTCTCGGCGAGATGAACCCGGGCCAGCTGTGGGAGACGACGCTCGACACCAATGCGCGCTCGCTCCTGCAGGTGAGGGTCAAGGAAGGCGAGGAAGCCGACAACATCTTCGCCGAGCTGATGGGCGACCTGGTGGAGCCGCGCCGCGACTTCATCCAGCAGAATGCGCTGACCGCGAGCGTGGACGCGTGAGCCGCACTGCCGGAGCCGGCACCTCCGGCGCGGCAATGGCTGGTCTGGCGCTGCTTTCGTCCGCGCCGACCCCCGTGGGGGTCGGCTGCCGAGGGCCGGAATGGGAACACCCCGAAGCGATACCGCTGCCACGGACTGCGCGCACGCAGGCGACGACCCGGACGCCTTGATCGCGGAGCTCGAGCGCAAGTACCTCTGGTGGCAGCCGATCGACGGCGGGCGCCCAGCCCGCGAACGCGTGATCGCTCAGGCGATGAACCTCGGGACCTTCGACGATATCCGCCGGCTCGAGCGGACATTCGGACCGCATCGGCTTGCAGAGGTCATGCGCGGCGCCGCCCCCGGCTGGTTCAGCGACCGCTCCTGGGAGCTCTGGCGTGGCCGCCTGTCGCTTGCCCTGGGCAAGGCGCTGCCCGAGGCTCCGCCTCGGAGATCGTTCGATGCCCCAGCTGCTTGATCCCCGGCTCGATATTCTTCCCACGGCGCAAAACGAGATTTGGACCAGCCTTTCGGCGGCTCCCCGAGCTACTGCGCAATGCGCGGGATCAGGTGATTGAAGTGCCCGATGTGCAAATCTCTCCCGGCTCGCTTGTGATTGCCTCGAGGTCATGAGGCCATGGCATCCCGAAGGGAATGGATCAATCGCCTTTCCCTCGCCGGTGGACCGGCTACGTCGCCAGGATCGCCCGTGAGAGCGGCGCACCGGCGTTGCCATGCGCGCCGCGATGGCGTTGATTGCGGCTCTCGCCTTCGCGGCACCGCATGGCGTCATCGCGGTCGGCAAAGGCACGAGAGCAGGGGAAACAAATGACGGTACCGACCCAGAGCCAATTCGAGTTCCTGCAGTCGATCGATACTCCCACGGTGTGCAACCTGGTCGAGATCGTCGCGCCTGAGCGCCGCGGGCACGGCTACACCGTCAGGCATTTGCATTGCCCGTTTCCCGACCTTCCACCCATGGTCGGCTTTGCCAGGACCGTGACCTTCAAGGCCAGGGACGCCGTTCCGCTCGGCCAGGCCGGCTACATGCAGAAGCGGCTCGACTACCTCGACTACGTCGCGGGCCCACCGCAGCCCGCCATCATGATCATGGAGGATCTCGACGGCGAGCATGCAGGCTACGGCGCGTTCTGGGGCGAGGTGCAGTCGAACGTGCACAAGGCGCTGGGCTGCCTCGGCGTCGTGACCAGCGGCTCGATCCGGGACATCCCGATGATCGCGCCGGGTTTCCAGATGCTGGCCGGCTCGATCGTGCCGTCGCACGCCTACGTCCACGTCGTCGACTACGGGATCGACGTGAACGTCCACGGCATGGCGGTCAGGCAGCGGCGACCTGATCCACGCCGACCGTCACGGCGCGGTGGTCGTTCCCACCGACAGGATCGACGCCATGAAGACGGCGCTCGACGGGCTCGCCGCGCGCGAGGCCAGCATCATCGCAGCGGCCAAGGCCGGCGGCGGCGTGGCGGCGATCAAGGCCGCGATGACGGGATAGCCGCCGCGATGGCGTCACGCGACCATCAAAGGGACCGGCGTGAAACCAACCCGGCGTTCGGCGGCCGCAGGCTGAAGCTCGGGACCTTCCAGACCAATCTCGACAGCGGCTGCGTGATGTCCGACCTCGATGGCCGGCTCGACATCACCTGGCCCAACACCGTTGCGCTCGCCAGGCTCGCCGAGGAGATGGAGTTCGAGGCGATCGTGCCGGTCGCCCGCTGGCACGGTTTCGGCGGCGCCACCAACCCGCAGGGCGCCGGCTTCGAGGCCTATACCTGGGCGGCCGGCATCGCGGCCTCGACCACCAGACCGTGCGTGTTCGCGACCTCGCACATATCGCTCAACCACCCGATCGTGGCCGCCAAGCAGTCGACGGTGATCGACCACATTTCCGGCGGGCGCTACGCGCTCAACATCGTGACCGGATGGAACCAGCCGGAAATCGACATGTTCGGCAGCGCGATGCTCGGGCATGCCGACCGCTACGCCTGTGCCGAGGAATGGCTCGCGATCGTCAAACGACTATGGACCGAGGACACTACCTTCGACCACGAGGGGCGCTTCTACAAGATCACGAAAGGCTATCTCGAGCCGAAGCCGATCCAGAAACCCTATCCCGCCATCATGAACGCCGGCGCCTCCGAGCGCGGGCGCCATTTCGCGGCCAAGCATTGCGACCTGGTCTACACCGTCATCCGCGCCGGCAGCCTCGACGAATGCCGCGCCCATGTGCAGGCCTATCACAATCTGGCGCGCGAGGAATACGGCCGCGAGGTCCGGGTCTGGACGCTCGCCAATATCGTGCAGGGCGAGACCGAGCGGGAAGCGCGCGATTTCTATCGCTACTATGTCCACGAGAAGGGCGACTGGGAAGCCGCGAGGAACATGATCGACGTGTTCTCGCTCGAGATCAATGCGCGCAACATTCCGTCGGAACGTCTGAAGGCGTTCCAGGAGGCCTTCCTGGCGGGCTGGGGCGGATTTCCGCTGATCGGCACCAAGGAGCAGATCGTGGACGGGCTGCAGGCGCTCTCGCGCGCCGGGCTCGATGGTGTCCTGCTGGCCTGGCCGCGCTTCGAACGCGGCATGCGCGAATTCCGCGATGTGACCTATCCGCTGGTCAGGCAGGCGGGGTTGCGCGACCTGCGATGACGGGCAACTCGGCCGCCTTCGGGCGGAGGTAAATAATGGGCATCAACCTGGTCATCGCCGTCACCGATGGAGATTGGTTCGAGATGCTGCGCCAGCAGCCGAATCTTGGCGAGGTCAACTTCTGGGCGCCGTCGGCCGCGAGCTTCCGCGCACTTCAACCCGGTGAGCTGTTCCTGTTCAAGCTGCACGCGCCACGCAACGTGATCGGCGGCGGCGGCGTATTCGCCTATGCCAACACGCTGCCCTGTTCTCTCGCCTGGGAAGCTTTCCGAGAAGCGAACGGCGCGCGTTCGGCTCAGGAGATGCGTGCACGCATCGCCCGCTATCGGAGGACAGATCCGAGCGATCGCAGTGACTTCGAGATCGGCTGCCGGATCCTGACCCAACAGTTTTTCTTCGACGAACGCGACTGGATACCCGTTCCGCCCACCTGGTCGCCGAACATCGTCTCGTTCAAGACCTACAACACCGGCGATGCCGAGGGCTTGGCGCTGTGGGAAGCCGTCAACGACGGCCTGAACCGGTCGCCGGTTACGGGCATGGCCGAAGCCCCCGCTCGCTTCGGCGAGCCGCATCTCATCCGGCCGCGTCTCGGACAAGGGGCGTTCCGCGTGCTGGTGACGGACATCTATCAGCGACGCTGTGCCGTGACGCAGGAACGCACGTTGCCGGCACTCGAAGCCGCGCACATTCGCCCCTATGGCGACGGCGGCGTCCACGAAGCGCGCAATGGTCTGCTTTTGCGGCGTGACATCCACAGCCTGTTCGATGCCGGCTATGTGACGGTGACGCCGAACCTCCGTTTGGAGGTCAGTCGCCGCATCAAGGAAGAGTTCGACAACGGCAGGCACTATTACGCACTGCACGCGTGCCGAAGGAGACTGCGCAGCTTCCCGATCCCACTGCGCTGAGTTGGCACAACGAGTATCGGTTCAGGAGATGACGGTTGGCACTGCCTCAGCCCACGGCTAGCGCCTTTTGATCCTCGCGCGGCAAAAGAGGACTTGCGCCCAACAGAGCGATCCCGTAAATATGGTTTTATGGGTGATCTGCAGGATCGGAGCCGCATCGTGAAGACGACGGTGGAAGTTTCAGACGATCTCTACCGTCGCGCCAAGGCGGAGGCGGCGCTGAGCGGACGCAAGCTCAAGGACCTCGTCGAGGAGGGCCTGCGTCTCGTGCTCGCAGCCCCGCAGTCGAAGCGGCGGCGTCCGAGCCTCGCCGGTCTCATGAAGGACGCGCGCGGGGTGGTGGATTCCGGCACCCCGGACCTCGCATCCAACTCCGAGCATCTGGCAGGCTTCGGCCGCGATGCCCGCCGCCATCGCTGACACGGGTCCGCTGGTCGCTCTTCTCGACCGGGCGGAGCGCCATCATCGCTGGGTGATCGAGCGGGTCGAAGAGCTGGACCCGCCGCTGCTCGTCTGCGAGCCGGTGCTGGCTGAGGCAATGTATTTGCTGGCACGGTTTTCCAAAGCGCAAGATGCTATTTTTAGGCTCCTCGAAAACGGAGCGCTCAGCATCGCGTTTCGAGTCGAGGAGCACGTTCCGGCCCTCCGGATGCTACACCAGAAATATCGAGACCGGCCAATGTCGCTTGCCGATGCCTGCGTCGTGCGGATGGCCGAAATCTATGAGCAACATGCGGTGCTCACGCTTGATTCCGACTTCTCAATCTATCGTAAGCATGGGCGGGTTCCGCTAACCCTAATTCACCCGGCGGTGAGTTAGAAACGACCGGCATCAGTCTTCCGCGCTGGGATGCCAGAGCGGCCGGTAGCCGGCGGCAAGCGCGGCCAGGCTCGCGGGCGGAGTAAGAACGTCGACCGCAATCGCGCGCGGACGCGGCAGCGGCGCTACGTAGCCGCGCGCAGACCAGCGCAGCAGGGAGCGTCCCCGGACCGCGAACGCGCCGCCCGGCTCTTCGCCGAGGACGAGGAAGGCGCCGTCCGGCAGATCGTCGATTGTCAGCCGATGCCGGCGCTTGGCGCCGCCGTCGAGACGTTCCGCGTGGAGCACGCGATCGATCTCCCCGGCGCGGGATGTGGCGCCGCGTCCGGTCCCCGCCGCAAAGGCGGCGGCGAACGCGCGCGCGTCGGCGCGCCGGCATTCGAAGCAGGGACGATGACCGGCGGCAAGCGCGGTGGGCTCGTCCAGAAAGAACAGCTCGCTGTAACTTCTTCCCCATACCTGGCGGCGACGCCCCTTGAATTCGAGGCGGCAGCAGATCCATGCCGGCGATATCCATCGGCGGGGGCCGAGCGTGCGGTCGTCACGATGCAGGCGCCCGCCACGGTTGCCGAGGAAAAGGCCACGGGCGGAATCGGCGAACAGACGGCCGAACGGATCCACGCGGTTCTGAAGCGGCATGACGACTGCTGCCGAAGTGTTGGCTACGTACTGGTAGCAAGACCTGCCACGAGCGGAATTGCGAGGGAGCTCGACGCGAGCACGCCCGGCGACGCTGCAACCTTTGTGATCAAGACTTTGCATGGCGGCAAGCCGGCAGACATCCTGTTGAGCAACCTACAAAATTCGAATTGGTCATCAAGGACCCTCGGGCTGGCAATTCCCCATTCGTCGCTGCTGCGCGCGCCGACGAGGTGATCGAAATAACGATGCTGTTTGCCGCGGTGATGATCCACCAACTCTCGAAGGCTGACCTGCCTGAGCCTGCAGGCGGTCTGATGCTGACCGCGCCTGCCCATCTGGCTAGTGGACGAAGCGCAGGTCCCGGGACATCTCTACAGCATCCATTCCGGAGGTCCCATGAGCAGAGACATACAAGACGTTTCCACCGCACTGGAAGGCATGGTTGGGGGTTTGGCGCCGAGCCTCGTTTCGGTCATTTCCCATCGCATGCAGGCGTCGGGCTTCGTTTGGCGCGCCGGGCTTATCGTCACCTCGGACGAGGGACTTGCCGAGGAGGGCGAAGTTCGTGTGATGCTGCCTGGCGGCGAGAGCACCGTCGCCCATCCCGTTGGGCGCGATCCGAGCACCGCCATCGCCTTGCTCAAGATTTGAACGGCCTGATTTGCAACCCGTCGCCATGGCTGCAACCATACCCTCGCCCGGCGCTCTCGTCCTTGCCTTGGGCGCGGAGGGCGGTGCGCCGACCGCAGCCCTCGGATTGGTCTCCGTCAGCAGGGGACCCTGGCAGTCGATGCGCGGTGGCGAAATAGACGCTCGCGTCGAGCTCGATACCCGCTTGCGGTCGACGGCAGAGGGTGGTCTTGCGGTCAACGCCACGGGGCAGGCCTTCGGCATGACGGTGTTCGGACCACGTCGGCGCGTATTGGTGATACCCTCGGTCACGATCGGCCGCATCGCGGCGAGGCTGGAGACCCATGGGCGTATTCCGCGCGGCTACTTGGGTCTCGGCCTGCAACCGGTGACGATCGAGGGCGGTGGCTCAGGCGTCATGGTGATGAGCGTGGACCCTAAGGGCCCCGGAGCGGCAGCCAATATTCATCAGGGAGATGTTCTCGTGAGCTGGGACGGCAAGCCCATCAGCAAGCTGCAACCGTTGCTGAGATCGTTGGGTCCTGACAGCGTTGGAAAGCTGGTGGCGATCGAGCTGCGGAGAGGCGGCCAATCGCACCAGACAAAACTTCAAATCGGTGAAAGGCCAGCGGCTTGAGAGACCCGCGCGCGAGAGATCCGTTACGGCTGGCGATCGACGTGGCTGACCCCGCTTTCGCTGATCGGATCGCGTCCGTTCTGGCCGACGTTGAAGGGCTCGAGCTGGTCGGCAAAGACGATGAACCTGACGCGCTTGTCGTCGCCGCGCTCGGAGCGGCGACTGAGCTGGAAGCCAACATTGAGCTCACCGCCCGAGAATTGGAAGTGCTTGCGCTGCTGGCAGAGGGCGCGTCGAACAAGCTGATTGCCCGCCGGCTCGGCATTTCGGCGCACACGGCCAAGTATCACGTCGCATCGTTGTTGGAGAAGCTTGACGCTGTGAGCCGCACGGATGCTGTCGCCCATGCCGCAAGGATCGGTGTCCTCCATCTTTGAGGCTCGTTGGTCTTGCATCGTTGGCGCAACGAAGCCGGCCGGAGCGGCCGCCAGAACAAGCACATCGCCGTCGCTTATGACTGGCCGAGCACCCTTTGCCAGCTTCCCGGGTTCGCTCTCCCGGCCCATGGCCACCCCGGCACGTTTTTTATCACTTCTGACCTCCGAACCGTTTGTCCAGTTTCGTCAGCTGGCTCGTAAAGCCCATCCTCGACATCTTCGTAAACTCTTCATCATGCATCGGATCCAGCGTGATCACCACGCGCACGCTCTCGTCCGATGGGAAGAACTCCACCACCATCGTGCTCTCGTAGGGCCTCACCCCCGGCAGGAAATCGATCACGTGCGTGATCGCCAATCGTTCCTGCGGCCTGATTTCGTCGAACCTGCCACGCGTCTCGTGGGAAGTTGGCTGGCCCATCTGCTTCATCGCTTCGATCTGCTCGGGCACATCGGCAATCATGTCGTAGTGCAGCGCGCCGCCCACGCGCGGTTCGAGAGTGTGGACTTCGACGCGGGAGCCTTCGGGTCCCCACCACGACTCGAAGCCCGCCTTGGTGGTCCACAGCTCCCATAGCTCCTCGACCCGCGCCCGGTAGGTACGTTCGAAAACCACCTTCGGGCGGCTCGCCTCGACTACGGATTTGCTCTTGTCGCTCATGTGCGTTTCACCCTGTGCGTGGCTCTACTGCGCTTTCGTTGCTTCTCGAGCACGGCTCCCAAGCGGTCGAGGCGTGCTTCCCACAAGTTGCGGTACTTCGCGATCCACTCGTCGAGCTCGTGGAAAGGCTGCGCCCTCAGAGAGTAGAGACGCCGCTGCCCATCCGGTCACATCGAGACGAAGCCTGCTTCGTGGAGGATGCGCAGATGGCGGGAGACTCCGGACTGGTGGATCCCGCTTGCTCGACGATATCGCCGACCTGCCTCTCGCCGGTCCGCAGTGCTTCGACCACAAGGCGGCGCGTGGGGTCAGCCAGCGTCTGGAAGTGCGGCGGCGACCGCCGGGCGGGCCATGCGGTCGGCCATGGGACACGTCGGCTGACGGGGGCACCCCCGACGCATCTGTTGGTCAACCGGCCGAAACTTGCTAGATGTCATCTTCGGTCCCGTTCGGAGTTCATCCCATGCGCCGGCGCGAATTCGTCGCTCTCCTCGGCGGCGCGGTCGCCGCCTTGCCGCTCCCGGTGAACGCGCAGCAGCGCGTGCGGCGGATTGGAGTGCTCGTGGGTGCCGGCAATGATCCTCAAGGACAGGCGTGGATGGCGGGGTTTCGGCAGAAGCTCCAGGAGCTCGGTTGGGCGGATGGGAGGGACGTCCAGATCGACGTGCGCTGGGGGGGCGCCGACATCGATCAGATCCGCGCCGGCGCCGCTGACCTGGTGAGCACAAGACCGGATGTGATCCTGGTCTACTCGGTCCGCGTGCTGAATGCGATGCGACAGGCCACTCGGCAAATTCCCGTTGTCTTCATCGCAACCTCTGATCCGGTCGGACTGGGATTCGTCGAGAGCCTCGCGCATCCCGGCGGCAATCTCACGGGGTTCATGCTCTACGAGGTCTCGGTTGCCGGCAAGCTTGTGGAGCTGCTCCGGGAGATCGCGCCGCAGCTTGGAAGGATCGCTCTCCTCTTCAATCCCGAGAACATCAGCGCAACGGGCTACCAGAGATCGATCGAGACTGTTGCAGGATCCCTCGGCGTGCTCCCGGTCTGGCTTCCCGTGCGCGACGCCGCCGACATCGAAAATGCCGTGGACAGGCTCGTGCGCGAGCCGAGCTCCGGGCTGGTGCTCCCCACGGATGTGACCACGGTCGTGCACCGCGATCTGATCATCGCGCTGGCGGCACGGCATCGGCTGCCGGCGATCCATTCGTTCCGTGCGGACGTGACGAGTGGCGGGCTGATGTGTTACGGGCCGGATACCGCGGATCTGTTCCGTCGCGCGGCTTCCTACGTCGACCGTATCCTGAAAGGTGACAGGTCGGCCGACCTGCCGGTGCAGGCACCGATAAAGTTCGAGCTGGTGATCAACCTGAAGACCGCGAAGGCGCTCGGTCTGGAGGTGCCGCGGACATTGCTTGCGCGCGCCGACGAGGTGATCGAATGACGGAGGTGGCCCGAAGGGACCGCCCGTCTCTACACCCGGACGATTGCGCGATCACTCAGAGTGGATGAGATCAGGCCTGCGGCTGCGGCTCGAGGCCGCCGGTCTCGGGGCGCGGCCGCGGCTTGCCGGCGGGCGGCACCGCCGAGCCGCGCGGCGTCGTCGGCTCGATCACGGATTCGCGCGTCGGCCGCTTGCCCGCGAGCAGGTCCTTGATCTCGTCGCCGGTCAAGGTCTCGAACTCGAGCAGACCCTTGGCGAGCGTCTCCAGCTCGTTGCGCCTGGCGTCGAGGATGCGCCGGGCCTCGTCGTAGCCGGCCTCGACCAGGCGCCTGATCTCGCCGTCGATCTGCCGGCTGGTCTCCTCCGAGACGTTCTGCTGGCGCGCCACCTGGTAGCCGAGGAACACCTCGTCCTGGTTCTCGCCATAGGCGACGGTGCCGAGGGTCTCGGACAGCCCCCAGCGCGTCACCATCATGCGCGCGAGCTTGGTGGCCTGCTCGATGTCGGAGGCGGCGCCGGAGGTCACCTTCTCCCGGCCGAACACCAGCTCCTCGGCCACGCGCCCGCCCATCATGATGGCGAGCCGCGAGGTCATCTGCTCGAGGCTCATCGAGAGCTTGTCGCGCTCGGGCAGCTGCATGACCATGCCGAGCGCGCGGCCGCGCGGGATGATGGTGGCCTTGTGCACGGGATCGGTCGCCTTGACGTTGAGAGCGACGATGGCATGGCCGCCTTCGTGATAGGCGGTGAGGAGCTTCTCCTCCTCGGTCATCACCAGCGACTTGCGCTCGGCGCCCATCATCACCTTGTCCTTGGCGTCCTCGAACTCGATCTGCGTGACCATGCGCTTGTTGCGCCGTGCCGCCATCAAGGCGGCCTCGTTGACGAGGTTCATGAGATCGGCGCCGGAGAAGCCGGGCGTGCCGCGCGCGATGGTCTTGAGATTGACATCGGGCGCGAGCGGCACCTTGCGCACGTGCACCTTGAGGATCTGCTCGCGGCCGACCACGTCCGGATTGGGCACGATCACCTGGCGGTCGAAGCGACCCGGCCGCAGCAGCGCGGGGTCGAGCACGTCGGGCCGGTTGGTGGCGGCGATCAGGATGATGCCCTCGTTGGCTTCGAAGCCGTCCATCTCGACCAGCAACTGATTGAGCGTCTGCTCGCGCTCGTCGTTGCCGCCGCCCAGACCGGCGCCGCGATGGCGGCCGACCGCGTCGATCTCGTCGATGAAGATGATGCAGGGCGCATTCTTCTTCGCCTGCTCGAACATGTCGCGCACGCGCGAGGCGCCGACGCCGACGAACATCTCGACGAAATCCGAGCCGGAGATGGTGAAGAACGGCACGTTGGCCTCGCCCGCGATCGCGCGCGCGAGCAGCGTCTTGCCGGTGCCGGGCGGCCCGACCAGCAGCACGCCGCGCGGAATGCGCCCGCCGAGCCGCTGGAATTTTCCGGGATCGCGCAGGAACTCGACGATCTCCTGGAGGTCCTGCTTGGCCTCGTCGACACCGGCCACGTCCTCGAAGGTGACGCGGCCGTGCGCCTCGGTCAGAAGCTTGGCCCGGCTCTTGCCGAAGCCGAGCGCCTTGCCGCCGGCGCCCTGCATCTGCCGCGACAGGAAAATCCACACGCCGATGAGCGCGATGAATGGAAGCCAGGACACCAGCAGCGACACGAACCACGGCACGTCGGTCTGCTGCGGGCGGGCGGTGATCGACACGCCCTTGCCGTAGAGCCGCTGGATCAGGCTCGGATCGCTCGGCGCATAGGTCTGGAAGCTGCGGCCGTCGGTGAAGGTGCCGTGGATTTCCGGTCCCTGGATGAGGACGTCGCGCACCCGGCCCTGGTCGACCTCGTTGAGGAGCTGGGAGAAGGAAATGTCCTGCGCGGTGGTGCGCTGGCCCGGATTCTGGAACAGCGTGAATAGCGCCAGCAGCAGGAGGACGATGATCACCCAGAGGGCGAAGTTGCGCAGATTGGCGTTCATCCCGTGTCCTTACATGGCCGACGGTGACCCGGCCCGTTCATGGTGCCCGCAACTTGCGGCCGATTCACGTCCGTCCCGCTACAATCTAGGGGCCGCACGGGCCCCTGCCAAGGGAACCCGGCCGGCTAACCACCCTATTTACCTGGTCGCTTCCATTGCGGGCGCCGGCACACGCCCTGATTTCGCCGTGGTTCATGAAGAACGTAGCGATTGCGGGCGCGCGGAGGAGCCCGCTCGACCATAAGCCGGCCCGCGGTCAAGGTCACCAGCTGCCCTCCCAATGTGCGGCGTAAGCGCAAGGCTTTCGCTCCCGCGGCGCGCCCAGGAGCTGCCGAGCGCCTCGAACAGCGCTTCGAGCCTGCCGAGCCGCGACCGGCCGTCTCCGACCTGCGCGACCGCGCGGCCGAGCAGCCGCAGCGCCACCTCCGCGGGCAGACGCGGCAAATCTGCTCCGCGCGAAAGCGGATCGGCGCCGCGCTCGGGCCATGGCGCCTCGGACAACGCCGAACGCGCAGCGGCGACGGCCGTCTCGATCGCCGCCTCGGCGCGCCTGATCCGCCCCACCAGCAGCGCGAGCCGGCGGGCATCGAGCCCTTCGCGAGCCAGCATCGGCATCAGCTCGCGCAGACGCGCGCGGGCAAAGCGCGGATCGCGGTTCGAGGGATCATCGGCAAAGGCGATCCTTGCCCGCTCGAGCGTCGCCATCAGCCGCGCTTTGGAATGTCGAGCAAGGGGCGCACGAGCAGGATCGGCCGTCCTTGTCGGAGCCGCCGAACGATCGCGTTTTCCCCGGGATACCGGGACGCTCGAATTCTTCGACGGGAAGCGGCGACACTCGCGCCATGGCGGCGAGGCCGGTGAGGCCGCTGCCGCGGGCCATGCGGATCAAGACCGTCTCCGCCTGATCATCGAGCGTATGCGCGGTGAGGATGCAATCGGCCCGCGCCGCGCGCGCCGCACGCGCGAGCAGCAGGTAGCGCGCCTCGCGTGCCGCTTCCTGCAGCGCGGTGGCCGGCTTGGCGCCGCGCCAGCGCAGGGTGCGATGAGCGACGCCGAGCCGGCCGGCCAGATGCTTCACTTGACGCGCCTCGGCGGCGGATTGCGCACGCAGTCCGTGATCGATGGTGACGGCGAGCAGCTTCGGCCCTTTGCGCAACGCGCGGCGCCAGCGCGCCGCCAGCAGCAGCAGTGCGGTCGAATCGGGACCGCCGGAGATCGCGAGAACGACGGCGGCGGCGTGAGCGAGCGGAGCAAACAGCGCCTTCGCCTCTGCGGCGCGAGACCGGCGAAGCGTCGTCAGCAGCGGACACGCTTCTGTTCTCGCTCGACGCCCTGCTTCACACCCGCTGATGCGCGCGGATACTTGCGCAGGACCTCGCCGAGCGAGGCGCAGGCCGCTTCCTTCTCGCCGAGCGCGGCGAGCGACTGTCCGAGCCGCAGCAGCGCGTCAGGCGCCTTGGTGGCGGATTCGATATTTGGTCGAGACGTTGAGGAAGGTTTCCGCGGCGTCGCGGTAGAGCTGGCGCTGGAACAAGCTTTCTCCCAGCCAGAAGGTCGGCATCGCCTGCCAGCCGGTCGCTGGGATGCCTGCCGATGAAGTGGCGAAAGCCCTCCTCGGCGAGAGCGTAGTCCTTGCGCAGCATGTAGCCGTAGGCGAGATCGAACTCGTCTTTCGGCAGCTGTGTCGGCGGCTGCGTTGCGGCATGCGCGCTGCCGGCGCCCGGATAGCGCGGCGGCGAGGTCGCCGGCAGCGGACCGCTCGGAGGCGACATCGTCGCAAGGTCGAGCGGGCTGCCGGCCGCGCGCCCGCCGGGCGCGCCGACCGGCGCGTCGCCTGAATTGCCAGCAGCGGGCGGCGAGCGCTTGCGCTGTCGATCGAGCCGAGGGTCTGCGGGGCACCCGGCGCATTGGGATGCTGGCTCGGATCGAATGCATCACCGCGACGGCCGGCGCTGCGGCGCGGGTACCGATTGCGGCGCTGGCGCGAGCGCGGTGGCACGGAGCGGGCGCGGCGCGCCCCTGGCGCCGAACTCCTGCTGCCGTGCTCGCTGTCCTCCTGCATGCGGCGGATGTAAGCCTCGAGCTGCTGATTGCGGTGCTGCAGCTGCTCGACCACGCCGGTGAGCTGCCTGATCTGCGCTTCCAGCCGGTCGAGGCGAAGCAGAAGATCGGAGCCGGAGACTTGCGCAGTTCGATCCTGGGCGCAGGCGGCGCCGCCGCGCGCTCGCTGCCGCCGCCGCTCAGGCGCTCGCTGCCGCCGAAAATGCGATCGAACAATCCGACCGGCCGCTCGCCTTCCTGTGCCCTGGCCGCATCGCGCGCCGCGATCGCCGCCGTCGTCAGCACGAAGGGCAAGCGCAGGTGCGATCGACGCGCGGAATGCGAGGCGTGCCATCAGGCTTGGTGTGGTTGAGGCGCTCAGAGCACCATACGAACCGGTGCGTCCAAATTGTGACTGCCGATTCACGACAGGTTCCTCCGAGCCGCCGAGGGCGGACCGGACAACAAACGAACCGGCGCCCCGTGGGCGCCGGTTCTCCCCGTCCCCCGTATCCCTCGCTCACGAGCTGGCATTGAGCACCGTCACTGCGCGCCGATTCTGCGACCAGCAGGAAATATCGTTGCAGACCGCAACCGGACGTTCCTTGCCGTAGGAGATCGTGCGCATGCGCTTCGCATTGACGCCGCGCGAGGCCAGATAGTCGCGCACGGCCTGCGCGCGCCGGGCGCCGAGCGCGATGTTGTATTCGCGCGTGCCGCGCTCGTCGGCATGGCCTTCGATCAGGAAAATGTATTGGTTGTAGATCTGCAGCCACTGCGCCTGCTTCTCGAGCGTCGCAAGCGACTGCGACGTGAGCTCGGAGGAATTGGATTCGAAGAACACCCGATCGCCGACATTGACGACGAAATCCTGCTGGCTGCCGGGCGCGGCGGTGCCGGCGGAGGCCTGGGTCGGATCGTTGTGCCTGTTCGCGCAGCCGGCCGCAGCCAGCGCCAAGGCGAGAAAACCGGCGATTCCGGCGGCGCGGACGACACGTATGACATTCGTCATTCCGGTGCTCCCCTTGTTGCGTCGTTACCGGGCATGCCGCAGGTCTAGCAGGTGCGTGGTTAAGCGAAAGTTCTTGTCATCCTTGACCGGGTGTTGCCGGGATCGCTCGAATGCAAGAAATAGCAGAAACCCCCTGGAGTGGTTAATGCCAGGTGAATGCGGCGCCTTCTGGGCCTCCGCCGGTTCGTTCCGGCGGACGCATGGTCGTGACTCTACTGCAGCAACGGCGACCAGGACGGATCGGAGGCGTAGCTCGGCGTCTTCAGCTGCTGCTCGTTGCGCCCGGACACGTCGACGGTATAGAGCGACGGCCCGCCCTCGCCGCCGGGATCGCGGAAGAACATGAGCACGCGTCCGTTCGGCGACCAGGTCGGCCCCTCGTTGTGATAGCCCTCGGTCAGGATGCGCTCGCCCGAACCGTCGGTGCGCATGATGCCGATGGCGAACCGGCCCTCGGTCTGCTTGGTGAAAGCGATCTAGTCGCCGCGCGGCGACCATACCGGCGTCGAATAGGAGCCGTCGCCGAAGCTGATGCGCTGCGCCTGGCCGCCGCTCGCCGACATGACGTAGATCTGCTGCTTGCCGCCGCGATCGGATTCGAACGAGATGCGTGTGCCGTCCGGCGAATACGAGGGCGCGGTGTCGATCACCTGCGTGTCGGTCAAGCGCGTCGTCGACTTCGAGCGCAGATCCATCACGAACAGGTTGGAGTTGCCGCCGCGCTGCAGGCTGAAGATCACGCGCTGGCCGTCGGGCGAGAAGCGCGGGCTGAAGCTCATGCCCGGGAAAGTTGCTGACGATCTCGCGCTGGCCGGTCTCGATATTCATGAGATAGACCTTGGGATCGCCCTGGCCGTAGGACATGTAGGTGATGGTGTCGGGCGAGGACGAGAAGCGCGGCGTGAGCACGAGGTCGTCGCCGCGCGTCAGGTAGCGCACGTTGGCGCCGTCCTGGTCCATGAGCGCGAGCCGCTTGATGCGCCTGTTCTTCGGGCCCGACTCGTCGACGAACACGATGCGGCTGTCGAAATATCCCTTCTCGCCGGTGAGCCGCTCGTAGATCGCATCCGAGATGATATGGGCGATGCGCCGCCAGTTGTCGGGCGTGGTGGTGTATTGCTGGCCGTGCAGCTGCTGGCCTGCGAACACGTCCCACAGCCGGAACTCGGCCTTCAGGCGGCCCTCGGACTGGGTGACGCGGCCGGTGACCAGAGCCTGCGCATTGATCTGCTTCCAGTCGGCAAAGCGCGGAACCGTATCGATGGTCGTGATCCGCTCGATGAAGGCCGCCTGATCGATCGGCGCGAACAGGCCCGAGCGCTGAAGGTTCGCCGTGATGATCTCGCTCACGTTGCGTCCGGCGGCGGGGTCGCGCGTTGCGACCCCGACGAAGTCCGGAATCGCGATCGGCAACGGCTGCACCGTGCCCTGGGTCACGTCGAGCTTGAGCACCGCCGCCGCCGGTCGCGGCACCAGTCCCGCGAGCGCGCCGGTGGCAACGCCGCCGCCCAGCACGATCAGTCGGCGGCGGTTCAATCGGGTTGCCGAGGTCTCGATCATGGCTCGCTCGTTTCGTGCCTCAGCGGCGTTGCTATTGCCGGATCATGTCGCGCGGATCGAAGGTGATCTCGATGTCTTTCCACAGCTCGTAGTTCTCGGGCCGGAGCATGTCGAAGGGCTGGCCGCGGTTGATCGCGCGGGCGGCGCTCTCGCGGGCGGCGAGGGAGAGCGGCGTCTTGCCGCTCGACACCAGGATCGGCCATCCGTCGAGCCTGCCGTCGCGCTTGAGCTTGATCCTGAACACCACGACCAGCTCCTGCGGGTCCCTGGCGCCGGCGGGAATGCTCCACAGCTGCGCCAGCCGTTGCCGCAATGCGTCGAGCTCGCTCAGCGACAGTTGCGTGGCCTTTCCCGTCGGGATGCCGAGCGAGGGCGCCGAGTTGGGAACCGGCCCTGCTGCCGCGAGCCTGGTCGCATCGCGCTTGTCGAGCAGCGCCTCGACCTTCTTCGGATCGAACTTGGGTGCCGGCGGCGCCGGCTTCTTCGGCGGCGTCGGGGGCGGCTTGACCTCCGCCTTCTTCGGCTCCGGCTTCTTGTCCTGCTCCTTGGCCAGCGCCTCCGCGATCGGATCGGGCTTGGCCTCGACCGGCTTGTCGGCCTGCTCGGCCGGCTTGGCCTCGGGCGCGGGCGGCGTCTCGCGGGCGGCCTTGACCTCTTTCTTCTCCACGATCTTGGCAGTCGGGTCCTCGACCGGCTTGGCCTCGTCGACCTTCTCGGCCAGCGGCGTCGGTGCCTCGACCTTCTCCGCCGTCTTTTCCCCCCGGGTGACCTGGGTCGTGGCGGCGGTATCGGCGACGATATTGACCGGCATGTAGTCCGTCATCTCGCGCGCCGGCGGGCTGCGTCCGGTAGTCGTGACGAGCACAGCAGCAATGACTGCGATGTGGCCGACAATCGAAATCGCCCAGTCTGCCAATGTCGCCCGTCCGCGCGCAACGCTACCTCGCGTCCTTTTCGGGCAGGATGGCGACGTCGGCGCCGAAACCCGCCGACCTGATCCGATCCAGCACCTGGCTGTAGTCGGCGTGGCAGGTGTCGCGCTCGGCGCGCACCCGGATGTTCTTGCCCGCTTCGGCCGCACCGGAGCTCTTGGCATCCTTCAGCCTGGTCTCGAGATCCGCCAGGGTGATCGCGACGTCGCTCTCGTTGAAATAAAGCGCGGTCTGGCTGGTGCAGGCGCCCCCGGTGCTCTTGAGGGTGACGGCGATTTGCCGCTCGGTGGTGGAGGCGGGACTGCCGGACCTGCCTTCGGGCAGATTGACCGGAATGAGATGCACCATCAGCGGCGCCGACACCATGAAGATGATCAGCAGCACCAGCATGACGTCGACCATCGGCGTCACGTTGATCTCGGACATGACCGGCCGGCGGCGGTGACGTCGCCTGCCGGCGACGGCCGCGGTGCCTGCGCTCGTCGCCATGCCGATCCCCTATCCCCGTTCGTCGATCTGCCGCGACAGGATGGCGGCAAATTCGTCCGCGAACCCTTCCAGGCGCTGGGCCTGCTTGTTCACGTCGGAAACGAACTTGTTATAGAAAATAGTCGCCGGTATGGCGGCGATCAGGCCGATTGCGGTCGCGAACAGGGCCTCGGCGATGCCGGGAGCGACCACGGCGAGAGACGTATCCTTCGCCATGGCGATGCCGCTGAAGCTGGTCATGATCCCCCAGACGGTGCCGAACAGGCCGACGAAGGGGCCGGCCGAGCCGACGGTGGCCAGCACCAGCAGCCCGCGCTCGAGCCGCGCGATCTCGCGCTGGATGGTGACGTCCATGACCCGCTCGATGCGCGACTGCAGGCCGGCAAACGAGCGCGTGCGGCCTTCCAGGCTGCGCTTCCATTCGCGCATGGCGGCAACGAACAGGGCCGCCATCGAGTGGTTCGGCCGCGAGACGAGCGACTGGTAGAGCTCATCCAGCGACTGCCCCGACCAGAACGCCTGCTCGAAGCTGTCCATGGCCCGCCGCGTGCGTGCATAAAGCCGGAACTTGCCGACCGCGATCGCCCAAACCCAGAGCGCGGCGATCAACAGGCCGGCCATCACCACCTTGACGACCAGGTCGGCCTGGGAAACCAGCTCCCGAAAGCGGCGTAGCCGACGGCGGCATGTCATCTCCTTCCGGCAATCGAAGCTTTCCGGCAGTCCAAGTCCCGCAGTCGAGACCGGGGCGGATCGCATCGAGGAAACGGATGCCCGGCAGCGCCGCTGCCGCAGACCCGGAAATGCGAGAAATGACCGGCCCCCACCGGTACGGGTACCGAATTCCTCGCCAAACGTGTCCAAACTAGGGCGCGACCCGCGGCCGATCCGGCGACCAAGTGGCGCTGCCGAAATCGATCTCTGCTTGCCGGCGCTCGTCGAAGCTATCCGTGTCATGCGATGCGAATCGCGATCATGATCGGCGCAAGCTCGCGAATCGATCGGGTCGATCGCACCCTGGGCGAGAGCCGGCCAAGACGCGCGCGGGCCGCCCACCCTGGCGAGTGGACGGCCCGGCAGCCTCGACCGTGAAAGCGGCGATGTCAGCTCCGAAACGACGAGGTCGGCTCGGTGTCCTGGGCCGGCGAGGAGCCGGGTCGCGAACGCCGCTCGGCCATGAACTGATCGAACTCGGCCTTGTCCTTGGCCATGCGCAGGCGGCGCAGAAAGTCCTTGAACTCCTGCTGCTCCTCTTCGAGGCGCTGCAGGGTCTCCTGGCGATAATCGTCGAAGGCCCGGTTTCCGCTGGACCGCGAGGGCTGCCACCAGGTCCCGGCATTGCGCATCGGGCCGCTGCCGACTTGCCAAGGCGTGACGCCGCCTTGCCAAGCGGCTACGGCGCGACCATTTGAACTCATCCGTCCGCTCCCGAAGATGTAGACCAGAAGGGCAAGACCCAACGGCCACCAGGTTACGAAGCCGAGGATCGTGAGCGCGATCCAGGCCGGTTTTCCCAACTCGTCGAGCTTTGCAACGATAGGCATGTCTGAGCCTCACCCTGTGAATGTTAATAACATTTACATAACTAGAGCGCTTTTGTCCGGATGTCAAGCGCGGACCCAGACGTGCCGACAACAATCCAGCAGCCGCCAACGGCTCCGGTGATCTAGCTGGATCCTGGAGCTGTGGTCGCAGCCTGCGGAACGCCGAGGCCGCGGAGATAGATCAGCACGGCCGCCTCCAGCAACTCCTCGGCTGCGATCGGGAGCGCGCGCCTGGCGGCGTCGCCGCGGCCGAACAGCGAGGCGATACCGTGCGACAAGGCCCAGATGTGCAGCGCCATCATCAGCACCGGCGGACGGTTCTTGGCCGGCATGGCTGCCACCAGGTGCTCGGTGGCGTTGCGCAGGACCGCAAAGGCGCGCTCGCCGGCGGCGTGCAGTTCCGGGCTCACCTCCGGCGGAATCCCGGCTTCGAACATGGCGGAATAGTAGGCCGGCTCGTCCTTGGCGAATTTGAGATAGGCCTTGCCGACACGGTCGAACGCCGTGGAGGCATTGGGTCGGCCGCCGTCCCATGCGCGCGTGAGCACCGCCTCGAACTGGTCGAAGCCGCGTCGGGCCACGTCGGCCAACAGCTCGTCGCGATCGCGGAAATGGCGATAGGGTGCGGCCGGGCTCACCCCGGCCCAGCGGGCAGCCTCCGCGAAGGTGAAGCCGGCCGGTCCCTTCTGCGCGATCAACTCCAGCGCAGCTCGGATCAGGGTTTCCTTCAGGTTGCCATGGTGATAGCCGCGGTCGCCGGAGCGACCGCCGTGCTTGGACCAGCTCATGTGATGACCCTTTACATGACTCCCGGCCACGCGTCGACCCGATCGACGTGGGACCGGAAGCGTGCAGCCGCGTCAACTCCAGCGGCGCGATCGTGCTGGGTCCGCATGGCCGTCCGCAGCGCCTTCGGGATCGGCCGCGCCCGGCCGGCGCAGACGAACGCCACCCTCACCCTGGCCTCGACCAGCGGCTCGTCCCCGCGCACGATGCGCTGGCGCAAGGCGATCGAGGCGCCCTTGACCTCCTCGTAGACGGTGACGACTTCGAGCACGTCGTCCATGCGCGCCGGCTTGAGAAAATCGATGGTCATGGAGCGCACCACGAAGGCGAAACCGGGCGCCTCGCGCTCCGCCTCATCGAACAGGGCGCGCTGATCGGCACCGAGCAGCCGCAGGTAGTTCGAGCGTCCGCGCTCCAGGTAGCGCAGGTAGTTGGCGTGATAGACGATGCCGGTGAAGTCGGTGTCCTCGTAGTAGACGCGCACCGGCATGACGTGACGACCGTTGCCGATCTGCCCGTCGAGAGGCGAATTCATGACTCTGTCCGGCTGCAACCGCGTCCTCATCGAATTGCGCCGGAGCGGGCGTGCGCCCGGCGAGCGCGACACGGCCGCGGGCGCAGCGCGCGCCGGATCATCGCCACGGCACGTCCTTGCGCATCGCCGTCTCCCAGTTCCTTCCGTCGAACCGCTTGGGGGCGAGGGCGGCCGGATCGATGCCGTCGAGGCAGCGTGCGTTGACGTCCACCTTGTCGGGATCGGAGCGCGGCACGTAGAACGGATGCATGCCGCAGTGCCTGCAGAACGTGTGCTTCGCGATCCTGGTGTTGAACTCGTAGGTGGTCAGGTCGTCCTTGCCGGCGAGCAGCTCGAACTGGTCCGGTGCCACGATCAGGTGAAGGATTCCCTTCTTGGTGCACACCGAGCAGTTGCACTCCGTCACCTGATCGAGATCGGCGGTGACGCGGAAACGCACCCGTCCGCAATGGCAGCCGCCGTCCATGGTCTTGCGCATCGTCGTCGCCACCTTTGACATGCCGTCCGGATCATGCCCGGTTCCGGACCGGCCGGTTTGCCGGAAACGGTGCTCTCTACTCGTCGGTTTCCTCCCCGAACAAGCGGAACTGCGCGGGATCGCGGGCGGGCTCGGCGAGACCGAGGTGACGGAAAGCGTGCGAGGTCAGCAGGCGTCCGCGCGGCGTTCTCTGCAGGAAGCCCTTCTGGATCAGGAACGGCTCGATGATCTCCTCGATGGCGTCGCGCGGCTCCGACAGCGCCGCCGCAATGGTCTCGATGCCGACCGGTCCGCCGCCGTAGTTTTCCGCGATGGTGACGAGGTAACGCCGGTCCATGGCATCGAGCCCGGCGGCATCGACCTCGAGCTCGATGAGGGCGCGGTCGGCGGCGGCACGGTCGATCGCCGTGGTGCCGTCGACCAGCGCGAAGTCGCGCACGCGGCGCAGCAGCCGCCCGGCGATGCGCGGGGTGCCGCGGGCGCGGCGAGCGATCTCGTTGGCGCCCTCGGCGGTCATGCCGATGCCGAGCACGCGCGCGCCGCGATTGACGATCTCCTCGAGCTCGCTCTCCGAATAGAAGTTGAGCCGCACCGGGATGCCGAAGCGGTCGCGCAGCGGATTGGTGAGCAGGCCCGCGCGCGTGGTGGCGCCAACCAGCGTAAAGCGCGCGAGATCGATCCGGACCGAGCGCGCCGCCGGCCCTTCGCCGATGATGAGGTCGAGCTGATAGTCCTCCATCGCGGGATAGAGGATCTCCTCCACCGCGGGATTGAGCCGGTGGATCTCGTCGATGAAGAGGACGTCGCGCTCCTCGAGGTTGGTGAGCAGCGCGGCGAGGTCGCCGGCCTTGGCGATCACCGGACCCGAGGTGGCGCGGAAGTTCACGCCGAGCTCGCGCGCCACGATCTGCGCCAGCGTGGTCTTTCCCAGCCCCGGCGGCCCCACGAACAGGACGTGGTCGAGGGCTTCCTTGCGGGCACGCGCAGCCTCGATGAACACCGCCAGGTTCGAGCGCGCCTGTTGCTGGCCGACGAACTCGACGAGGCGCTGCGGGCGCAGCGAGCCTTCGGCCGCGTCGTCGTCGCGGCGCTCGGCTGTCACCAGGCGGCGGGGCGTCGAGCTCGAGGGCGTCGTCGTCACAGGGTCCGCTCCCGGCTGTACTTGTTCGGCAGCAATTCGCCGATCGCGGCGATGACGGGACCGCTGGGGCCGGGCACGATGACGCGGGCGTTGCGGTCGTAGTCCCAGATCAGCTCGCGGCAGCTCCCGCACGGCGACACGACCGCGATGACCTGCTCGCGCTCGCCGGGCTCGGAATGGCGCACCGCCACGATGGTCTCGATCCCGGTCTCGCCGGCCTCGGTCACCGCCCGCCCCAGCGCCACCGCCTCCGCGCAAACCGCCATGCGGCCGAGATAGGCGTCGAGATTGACGCCGGTATAGACGCGGCCGTCGCGGGTGCGCATCGCGGCACCGACCTCCTGCCAGTCGTTGCGGTAGCGTTGCTTGATGGCGTCGCCGGCGGCGGCGATCAACTCCCGGTCCCGCTCGCTCAGCATCGAAACCAATCCGTCATTTCGACAGCTCCTTCAAGCCGAGCCGGATCAGTCGCGCGGCATCCGCCCCGTCGCCGGCATCGCGGGAGGCCGCGGCGACGGCGGCGGCGGCCTGCGGCTGCCCATAGCCGAGATTGACGAGGGCTGAAACCGCATCCGCCACCGGCTGCGGCGCGCGCCTGTCCTCGATCGCGCCGGAAAGGCGGATGATCGCCGGATCGATGCCGGCATAAGCCGGCGCCCTGTCCTTGAGCTCGGTGACGATGCGCTCGGCAACCTTGGGCCCGACCCCCGGCGTGCGCGCGACCATCGCCTTGTCGCGCATGGCGATGGCGGAGGCGAGATCGGCCGGCTTGAGCGTGCCGAGCACGGAGAGTGCGACCTTGGCGCCCACGCCCTGCACGGTCTGCAGCAGGCGAAACCATTCGCGCTCGACGTCGGTGCGGAAACCGAACAATCGGATCTGATCCTCGCGCACGTGAGTCTCGATCGCGAGCGTGGCCGGCTGCCCGGTCCCGGGCAGCTCCTGCAGGGTGCGCGCCGAGCAATGCACGAGATAGCCGACCCCGCCGACGTCGAGCACGATGAAATCCTCGCCGTAGCTGTCGATGATGCCCGTTGAGCTTGCCGATCATGACCGCTGTTCCCGCGCAGACACCGTAATCTAGAATCTAGTCGAACGTGACCGGCCTCAGTCGCCGCGCGGGAGCGGATCGGCTCGATCCGCAGCAAATGGCAGGCCCATCAACCCGCCGCTGCCGCGAGCACGGCGCGCTTGCGATGATGGGCATGACACACCGCGATCGCGAGCGCATCCGCGGCATCGTCGGTCTGCGGATCGGCCTTCGGCAGCAGGACACCGATCATCATGCGGACCTGCACCTTCTCGCTGTGCCCGGCGCCGACGATGGTCTTCTTCACCAGATTGGGCGCATATTCGGCGACCGGCACGCCGGCGATCGCCGGCACCAGCATCGCGATCCCGCGGGCCTGCCCGAGCTTGAGCGTGGCGGCGGCGTCCTTGTTGACGAAGGTGGCCTCGACCGCGGCTTCGTCGGGGGCGTGCATCTCGACCACGCGCTGCAAGCCGTCGTGAATGGCGAGCAGCCGCTTCGCCAGCGTCGCCGTGCCGTCGGTGGCGAGCGACCCGCAGGCGAGGAAGGACAGCCGATTGCCGTCGATCGCCACCACGCCCCAACCGGTGCGGCGGAGCCCGGGATCGATTCCGAGGATGCGAATCGGGCGGCGCATGATCATGCGTTGATATCCCAGCCGGCGATTCGCGCATAGATCGCCGCGGCGAGCGCGGTCGCCTGCGGCGGCGCCACCTGATAAGGAAGCCTTCCTTCGCAAGGCGCCCGCCGTGATCGATTTCTATCCCGGACAGCACCACCTTCGCGGCGGTGGTCGCCGATCGCCGGTTTCCGATCGCGGTCGCAATCTCCGTGCTGTCGGGCATGGTGCGCGGCTTTTCCGGCTTCGGCGCCGCGCTCGTCTATGTGCCGCTGATGAGCGCGGTCTACGGGCCGCGCATCGCCGCACCCTCGTTTCTGGTCATCGATCTCGTCACCGGGCTGATCTTCATGTCGACGCTGTGGCGGCAGGCGGCATGGCGCGAGATTCTGCCGCTCACGGCGGCGGCTCTCGTCGCCGCGCAGCTCGGCTCGCTCGTCCTGCAGTACGCGGACCCGATCGCCCTGCGCTGGGGAATCTCGATTCTCGTGCTGTCGGTCGTGGCGCGTGCTGATGACCGGCTGGCGCTACCACGGCCAGCCGCACCTGGCCGTCACCGTCATGGTCGGCCTGCTGTCGGGGCTGATGGGGGGAGCGGTGCAGATCTACGGTCCGCCCGTCATCCTCTACTGGCTCGGCGGCGCCGGCGACGCCATCACGGTGCGCGCCAACTTCATCTGCTATTTCGCGACCTTCGCGAGCGGGATGATGGTGACCTATTCGGTCAAGGGCCTGCTGACCGCCGAGGCGACCGCGCTCGCCGTGCTGATCGGACCCGTTCAAGTGCTCTCGCAGTACATCGGCTCGCGGCTGTTCCGCTTCGCGCGCGAGCGGACCTACCGGCGCATCGCCTTCGGCATCATCACCGTCGCCGGGCTGATCGGCATGCCGCTGCTCGACCGCTGGCTGCGCTGAGGCCTCCCGGCTAACATCGAGACCCATCGAATTCCGGGGCCGTCCCATGCCAGCTTCCCCGCGCCGCCGCGGCCGGCGCGCCGTCATCGTCGGCGGATCGATGTCCGGCCTGTTCACCGCCGCGTTCCTGCGCCGGATCGGCTGGGACGTGGATGTGTACGAACGCTCCCCGGTCGAGCTGGTCGGCCGCGGCGCCGGCATCACCACGCATCCGGAGCTGCTGGAGGCGCTGGAAGAAAGCGGCGCCGGCACCCGCGATCTCGGCATCGAGGTGGAAAAGCGGATCACCATCGACCGCGAGGGGCGCGTGATCGGCGAGCGTCCGCTACGGCAGATCCTGACCTCCTGGGACCGGCTGCAGCGGCTGCTGCGCGAGACCATCGATCCCGCGCGCTACCATCTCGGCCACACCTTCGAGCGCGTCGAGCAGGACGGGCACGGGGTCTGCGTCCACTTCGCCGAGGGCCGCGTCGAGCACGCCGATCTGCTGGTGGGCGGCGACGGCATCCGCTCCGGCGTGCGCGCGCAGGTCGCGCCGCAGGTGCAGCCGATCTATTCCGGCTATTACATCTGGCGTGGAGCACCCAACGAGGCCGACCTCGCCCCCGAGACGCTGCAAAGCATCTTTCCCCATTTCGTCTTCTTCCTGCCGCAACGCCAGCAGGTCATCGGCTATCCGATCTCGGGATTCGACAACGACCTGCGGCCCGGCCGCCGGCGCTACAATTTCATCTGGTACCGGGTCGGCGACGCGCAGACGCTGCGGCAGATGTGCGTCGACGACGCCGGCCGCCAGCACGAATACTCGGTGCCGCCGCCGCTGATCCGCAAGGATCTGGTCGCGCAGATGCGCGCCGACGCCGAGCGCATCATGCCGTCGGTGTTCGTCGATTGCCTGCGCAACATCGAGCAGCCGTTCTTCACGCCGATCTACGATTTCTCCTCGCCCCGACTCGTGTTCGGTCGGGTGGCGCTGGTCGGCGATGCCGCTTCGTCCTCCCGCCCGCACATGGGATTCGGGGTGGCCAAGGCCGGCGGCGACGCGCAGGCGCTGGCGGATGCGCTCGCTGCCGACGACGACATCGACCGCGGGCTCGCCGCCTACGATGCGCAGCGCCAGCCGATCGGCGAGCGCATCATGCTGCACGGCCGCAAGCTCGGCACCCATCTCGGCGTCGATCTCAAGACCGACGAGGATGTGCGGATGTGGAAGCTGCTGCAGGAGCACGAGGCGATGATGGACTGGATCGCGGTGCCGAATTTCCTGGCGGCGTACCGATGAGCGGCGACGATCTGCCGAGGCCCGACCATGCGCACAACATGCGCCTGGTCGGATATTGCGACCAGGGCGGCCGGCCCGACGGCGTGCAGGTCATGGTGCATCGCGGCCATGCCTATGTCGGGCACATGTTCTCGAAGGGGTTCAGCGTGATCGACGTGCGCGACCCCGGCAAGCCGCGTGCGGTCGGCTATCTCGCGGCGCCGCCCGGCACCTGGAACATCCATCTGCAGACCCACGACGATCTGCTGCTGGTGATCAACGCCAAGGACATGTTCGCGGCCGCCGAGTTCGCCGACGAGCACGCCTACTACCGCGGCCAGCTCGGCACCGTGGTGGGCACCGCGCGGGCGCAGCCCGCGGCCCGCGAATGGACCGCCGGGCTCGCGGTCTACGACATCTCGCAGCCGGCGAGACCGCAGCGCATCGGGTTCATGCCGGTCGAGGGCGGCGGCATCCACCGCATCTGGTACGTGGGCGGACGCTGGGCCTACGTCTCGGCGCTGCTCGACGGCTTCACCGACTACATCTTCATGACGATCGACATGGCGGACCCGACCAGGCCGCGCGCCGCCGGCCGCTGGTGGCTTCCCGGAATGAACCTCGCCGCCGGCGAGACCGCGAGCTGGCCGGCGAGCAGCCGGTACGGCCTGCATCATGCGATCGTCCATGGCGACACGGCCTATGCCGCCTGGCGCGACGCCGGAATGGTGGTGCTCGATGTCGCCGACCGCGAACGCCCCAGGCTCGTCGTCCACCGCAACTGGTGCCCGCCGTTCGGCGGCGGCACGCACAATTGCCTGCCGCTGCCGGATCGCGAGCTGCTGGTCGTCCTCGACGAGGCCGTGCTGGACCACCAGGAGGACGGCCTCAAGCTGATCTGGATCTTCGACAACCGCGAACGCGCCAATCCGGTGAGCATCGCCACCTTTCCGACGCCGGCGGAGGCCGACTACGCGGCCAAGGGCGGCCATTTCGGGCCGCACAACATTCACGAGAACCGCCCCGGCAGCTTCGTGAGCTCCGAGCTGATCTTCGCCACCTACCAGAACGCGGGCGTGCGCGTATTCGACATCGCCGACCAGTATCGGCCGAGCGAGGTCGCGGCCTGGGTGCCGCCGGCGCCCACGCGGATGATGGACCAGCGGCCCAACCGCGCCCGCGTCATCCAGTCCGCCGACGTGTTCGTGGACGAGCGCGGCCTGGTCTACAGCACCGACTACAACGCCGGGCTGTTCATCCTGGAATACGGGGGATGACCGCTACGGATGGCGTGACGACGCTCCATCGCAGAGGCCGCTGCAAGGCCGCCGGGCGAGCTCGCGCCGGTTTCACGCGCTCATCTTCTGCATCAGGGAATCGGAGACCTCGAAATTGGCGTAGACGTTCTGCACGTCGTCGCTCTCGTTGAGGGTCTCGAGCAGCCGCAAGACCCTTTCGCCCTGCTCGTCGTCGACCGCAACGGTATTTTGCGGCTTCCACACCAGGGCCGCCTTGCGCGGCTCGCCGAATTTCGCCTCCAGCGCCTTCGCCACCTGCGCCAGGGAATCCTGCGTGGAATAGATTTCGTGCCCGCCCTCGTGCGAGACCACGTCCTCGGCACCGGCCTCGATGGCAGCCTCGAGCATGGCATCGCCGCTCGCCGCGGACGCGTCGTACTCGACCACGCCGACATGGTCGAACAGGAACGAGACCGCCCCGGTCTCCGCCAGGTTGCCGCCTGCCTTGGTGAAGGTCGCGCGCACCTCGCCGGCGGTGCGGTTGCGGTTGTCGGTGAGCACCTCGACGATCACCGCCACGCCGCCGGGGCCGTAGCCCTCGTAGCGGATCTCGTCGTAGCTCTCCGCATCGCTGCCGCTCGCCTTCTTGATGGCGCGGTCGATATTGTCCTTGGGCATGTTCTCGGCGCGCGCCGCCAGCACCGCCGCACGCAGCCGCGCGTTCATGGCCGGATCCGGCTGCCCGAGCCTGGCGGAGACGGTGATCTCGCGCGCCAGCTTTCCGAACAGCCTGGATTTCGCCGCATCCTGCCGCCCCTTGCGGTGCATGATGTTCTTGAACTGGGAATGGCCGGCCATGCCGCACTCCTCGATCGTCCCTTCGCGCCAGGCGCGAGCGCGTTCTGCGAAGCCGAAGAATACTGAAATTGATGCGAGCGCGTTATATGACGCGCCATCGGCAAAATCCAGAACCGCGCCCGGCGCTGCCGGCGCGGCAGCGGAACAACCATCAATCCCAGAATGCGGGGCGCGACTCTTCCAGCCGGCCGCCCAATCTCACCGCGCCGACCCGCCGCGCCAGCCCGGTCGCATCGTCGGTCTCCACCGCGAGCGCACACAGCGTCGCCTCGCCCAGTGCGGGCTCGAAGCGCGCGACCGGGATCTTGCGCACGAACCGCGCCAGCGGCTCCTCCTTGTCCATGCCGATCACGGAGTTGTAGTCGCCGGTCATGCCGACATCGGAGATGAAGGCGGTGCCGTGCGGCAGGATCTGGTGATCGGCAGTCGGAGCATGGGTGTGGGTGCCCACCACGACGCTGGCGCGGCCGTCGCAGAAGTGACCCATCGACTGCTTCTCGCTGGTCGCCTCGCAGTGGATGTCGATGATGACCGCATCCGCAGCCTGCCCGAGCGGACAGGCCGCGAGCTCGCGCTCGACCGCGGCGAAGGGATCGTCGAGCGGGTCCATGAAGATGCGGCCCATGGCATTGACCACCAGCACGCGCGCGCCGTTGCGCGCCTCCAGGAGCGCGGCACCGCGGCCGGGCGTGCCGGCGGGAAAATTGATCGGCCGCAGCAGCCGCGGCGCGCGCTCGATGAAGACCAGCGCCTCCTTCTGGTCCCACGAGTGATTGCCGCCGGTGACGACATCGCCGCCGGCATCGACGAATTCCTGGTAGATCGCCTCGGTGATGCCGAAGCCGCCGGCGGCGTTCTCGCCGTTGATGGCGACGAAATCGAGCCGCCAGCCGGTGATCAGGCCTGGAAGCCGCGCGAGCAGCGCAGTGCGCCCGCTGCGTCCCACGATGTCGCCGACAAAAAGAATTCGCATGCGCTATCCGTCCCGGCAGTAGATGCCTCGCCCGCTCGGCGCGTGCCGAATGCAGGGCAGCAGGTTTTGCGGGGCTTCCTTAAGGATCGCAAGCAAGATTTGCGATCATGCGGCCAGAAGATTCGACAACGTGTGTTGTCAGGACGAAAGACGCCATCAATTCAGCAATCCGCCCGATTAGTCTTCCAGGACGAGAGGCGACGTGCGCCAAGTGCGTGCAGGACTTCCGTTCAACTAATTGGCTGGCTGGCCCATATACCGGTCTCTATGACTACTGCCGGAGATCGAACGGCAGTTAATCGTCGCCCCTACATGGATCAGGGCTTGCCATTTGCTACCATTATATTGTTGCGGAACTTGGAAAATTGTATCTCTCTTCATATGTGCACGTCGAAATGGGCGCAAACTTTCCAGTCGTAGGCGCTTCGGACAATCTTGCCCTGGGCGAGGGTAGCGCAATTTCGCCGGAAGCACTTGCGGTCCACAAGGCCATCCGCGAAGTCGTCGAATCTATCGAGCGGTCTATTGCCTTGTTCGGTGAAAAGGCCGAGGCGCTTTCACAGTTGGCGGCGCTGGCAAGAGATTGTGCCGAAAAGGGCTGGGACGCGGAAGAGGCCGCCGCAGTCGACCCCATTGCGGTTTTTTGGGCGGAGCATTTCGTACGCGCATTGCCGGATGGCTTGCCACTTCCGGAGTTCGCCCTCGAGCCCGACGGTTCAATTTCCATCGACTGGATTCCGTCGCGCAATCGACTGTTTTCCCTCAGCATCGGCCACGGCAACCGACTGGCCTATGCATATCTGGACGGAGCCAACAATAAGGGTCACGGCGTCGCGTGGTTCGATGGCCGGAATATTCCGCCGCGGGTCCTGCAAGACATCGAGGGCATCCTGGGGCAAGGACATGTTGGCCTCCGGGTTGTCTGACATCGTTGTGGACTCACATCATCAGTGTGCGCGATTTGGGAGGCACCGCAGGGCGGAGATTGATCCCGAGGCGTGGGCGACGCTCCACAGCGACACCTCGCGCCCCTTCGGCAAGCCGGCTAAGGGACGCATCGCCGCAAAGGTGATCAACCACCTGGGCGACGAGGTTATGAAAGTGTTTCGGGTCTAGGCGGTGGCTTTCCGAACCCCGTTTTGAGGGAGTTTATCGAGTTTATTCCGTTCTTATAAACTGCAAAAAAGAAGTGCCTGCGCGCCATGGGTCACGATTCGAAGCAGTGAAAGAACCAAGAAGAGCCGAACGTGTGATCGTGGAATATGTCGCCTGCACCCGGGCGAGGGATCACCTGCTGATCACCGGCGTCGAGCCCGCCCCCGAGGTCCTCGACGATCTGCGGATTTGACGCCGGGCGGCCCTTTGCAGGAGGTGTCTCGAACTCCCGGTCATACAGGGCGTGCATGCGGCAACAAAGACGTGGGTGCGCGGGACAAGCCCGCGCATGACGGGTGTTGCACGGCACAATCTCTGGATCAGATCCGGGGAATAAGGCGAATTCCGCTCGAATCGAATCGATCGGTCGTCATGGCCGGCCCTCGTGCCGGCCATCCACGCCTTGTTTGCTACTCGACATCGGATTGCAGGAGATGACCTCGCGCTCGGTGAGGACGAGATCGAGGCGGGCGTCGCGCGGGGTGTCGGGCACGTTGGCGATCTCCTGGGCGGCAAAGGCGATCCCGGCTGCAACGACGGTCTTGCGGGCACGCAGCGCTGCGATCGTCATGTCGTAGTAGCCGGCGCCGTAGCCGATGCGGTGGCCGCGGCGATCGAACGCCAGGAGCGGCACGATCAGGATGTCGGGGAAAACCTCGAGCGCGTCCGCGCCGGGCTCGCCGATGCCCCAGACGCCCGCTCGCAGCGGCTCGCCGATGGCCCAGGCGCGCATGATCAGCGGCTGGCCGCGGCCGACCACCACCGGCAGCGCCAGGCGAGCCCCCGCCGTCGCCAGCTTGCGCATCAGCGGGAGCGCATTGATCTCGCTCTTGAGAGGGACGAAGCCGGACACGACCGCGCCCGCCGGCACGTCGACGGGAAACGTCCGCGCGGCGATCGCCTGCGCGGCGGCGGCGCGCTCTCCGGCCGGCAGCGCGTCGCGGCGCGCGAGCGCTTCCCGCCGCAATCTCGCCTTCAACGGCTCCGGAACGGAGTGGGGATTGCAGACATTGCCCTTTCGTCGTGCCGGCACGGGCGGGGCATCCACCTTTCAACGGCGGCCGGAGGATCGAATGACAGTGGTGATGAAAGCAAGAGTGCGGAGCCGCGATGGCCGTCGAAGCATCGATCCCGGGTTCCCTACGAAAGTAGGTGGGCGCCATGTGTCCGAGCCCACGAGCCCGGTCAGGGACAGCTCCCTTGCGGATCGATAAGGCCCCGGGGATATGGCTTCTGACGCACCGCGCAGCCCCGCGACCGCCAATGTAATGGGAATGCCGCCGCAGTGCCAGCCACACGATCGACCTCCATCGACCTCCTCATCCGAGCGGGACGCCGGCGGCAGGGATGGTTTCTTTGAGCCGGCGGGTGAGGATCTCGATGCGCTCGGCGGCGGCATTGAGGGCGGCCACGATCGCCACTTGCGTGGTGTCGGCGCGCTCCGCCGAGGCGACGCTGGCGTCGCGCAACACCGCAGCCTCCGGCTCGAGCCGCTGCAGCTTCTCCTTCGTCTCGGACAACTCGTCGGCAACGGTGAGTGCGGCCATGACCGTGAGGCGCGTGTCGCCGATCTCCCCGAAGCGGGTCCGCAACCGCGAGATGCGGGTGTCGAGATCCTCCGCCAGCCGCATCAGATGAGCTTCCTCGCCCTCCTCGCACGCCATGCGAAACTGGCGGCCGTTGATGGTGACACTGACCTGCGGCATGGCATTCCCGGGCGACGTTGACGGCATTTCAGCGCTCGTCGGCCGCGAGCACGGAACGGATCGTGTCGATGGCGGCATCGAGCCGCGTGGCAACCTCGCGGTTGGTGGTCTCCAGCGCCCGGGCGCGCGCCGCGACGGCATCGAGCTCGGCGGCGAGCCGCGACCGGTCGGTGCCGAGCGCCTGCACCTGAGTAGCGAGCCGATCCTGGCCGCGATCGGCCTCCTGCCGGCGCTCGACCGCCGCCGCCAGCGCGTCGAGTGCTAGCGCAAGGCGCTTGCTGGCGGCTTCGATGGCGCTCGGCTCGGTCATTGCCGGCAAATAACCCCCGGATTCGTCAGCCGTAAGGCGACGAGAATTGTTTGCGTCGGCAGCCGGTTAGGGACGGAAGTTTACGTTCATCGCAGGTTTCCCGTCAACGCTCGCCGGAAATTTCGCAGCATTCCTTGTGCATGGCGGCACCGGCGGCGCGGAGCGGGCGGCCGCCATTCTTTGACTCGTCCTGCCCCCGTGCTAGAGGCTCGCCCGAGCAACCCGCCTGGCCCAGCCATGACCAGTCCGAAGTCCTCCCTCGCCGCCGCAGCGGCGGTCGCCTCGCCGTCCGCCACCGCTCGGCGCCGAGCGGATGCGCGCCACGCGCGCGCAGCACGACCGCATGGCCAACGCCATCCGCGCGCTCGCGATGGACGCGGTCGAGCAGGCGAAATCCGGCCATCCGGGCCTGCCGATGGGCGCCGCCGACATCGCAACCGTGCTGTTCGCGCGCTTCCTGAAGTTCGATCCGGCGCATCCGGCCTGGCCCGATCGCGACCGCTTCGTGCTGTCGGCCGGGCACGGCTCGATGCTGATCTATGCGCTGCTGCACCTGCTCGGCTACGAGGCGATGACCATCGACGAGATCAAGCGCTTCCGCCAGCTCGGCTCGATCACACCGGGCCATCCCGAGAACTTCCTCACGCCGGGCGTGGAAACCACGACCGGCCCGCTCGGCCAGGGACTCGCCAACGCGGTCGGCATGGCGATCGCAGAGCGGCATCTGGCTGCCACCTTCGGCCGCGAGATCGTGGATCATCATACCTACGTGCTCGCCTCCGACGGCGACCTCATGGAGGGAGTGAGCCAGGAGGCCATCGCGCTCGCCGGCCACCTCGCGCTCGGCAAGCTGATCGTCCTGTTCGACGACAACGGCATCTCCATCGACGGTCCGCTCGCGCTGCCAACTCGGTCGACCAAGTGAAACGCTTCGAAGCGGCGGGCTGGGCGGCGATGCGCGTCGACGGCCACGATCCCGACGCCATTGCCGCGGCGGTCGCCGCGGCGCAAGGCGGCGGGCGGCCATCGCTGATCGCATGCCGCACCACCATCGGCTTCGGCGCGCCCAGCAAGGCCGGCACGGAAAAAAGCCACGGCTCTCCGCTCGGCCCGGACGAGGTCGCGGGGGCGCGCGAACGGCTCGGCTGGGCGGAGCCCGCCTTCGTCGTTCCTGCCGATGCTCGCGATCTGTGGCGCAGCGCCGCTCGCGCCGGCAAGGCCGCCCGTCGGGCCTGGTGCGAACGGCTCGAGGCGCTGCCGCCGGCGCGGCGCGCCGAGCTCGACCGCCGCATCGGCGGCGAGTTGCCGAGGCGCGAGCTCGCCGCTGCGGTGCGCGCCGTGAAGGAGAAGCTCGCCGCAGCGCCGAAAACGACGGCGACCCGCGCCGCATCCGAGAGCGCGCTCGAAGCGCTGACCGCGGCGGTTCCGGAGATGATCGGCGGCTCCGCCGATCTCACCGGCTCGAACAATACGCGCCCCAAGGGCATGAAGGTCTTGTCGGCGTCCGACTACGCCGGCCGCTTCATCCACTACGGCGTGCGCGAGCACGGCATGGCGGCGGCCATGAACGGCATGGCGCTGCACGGCGGCATCATTCCATATTCCGGCACCTTCCTGGTGTTCTCCGACTATTGCCGGCCGGCCATCCGCCTGGCCGCACTGATGGGGGCGCGGGTCATCCACGTGATGACGCACGATTCGATCGGGCTCGGCGAGGACGGCCCCACCCACCAGCCGGTCGAGCACCTCGCCGCGTTGCGCGCGATCCCGAACCTGCGGGTCTTCCGTCCCTGCGACAGTGTCGAGACGATCGAGTGCTGGCAGCTGGCGCTCGAGCACGCGCAGGGTCCGAGCGTGCTGGCGCTCACCCGCCAGAACCTTCCCGCAACTGCGGCTCGCGCTGGACGCGGCCAACCGCTGCGCCGCCGGCGCCTACGAGATCGTGCCGGCGCCGAAGGCGGCGGAGGTCTCGCTGTTCGCCACCGGGTCGGAAGTGTCGATCGCGGTCGAGGCGCGCAAGCTGCTGGACGAGCACGGGATCGCCGCGCGGGTCGTCTCGGTACCCTGTTTCGAGCTGTTCCGCGCGCTGCCGGACGGCGAGCGCAGGACCATCATCGGTACCGCCAAGGTCAGGGTGGCGGTCGAGGCGGCGGTGCGCCAAGGCTGGGACGAGATCATCGGCTCCGACGGCGCCTTTGTCGGCATGAGCACGTTCGGGGCCAGCGCACCATATAAGGAACTCTACGAGCACTTCGGCATTACGGCAGGGGCAGTGGCACAGGCGGCGCTGGGCAAGCTGGGATAGGTCGTCACGGCCGGGCTCGACCCTACGCCTGACGAAAGTCGAGAGGAGCCGGGAATGTCAGTTCGGATCGCCATAAACGGGTTCGGTCGCATCGGCCGCAACGTGCTGCGCGCCATTGCGGAAGCCGAGCGCAACGACATCGAGGTGGTGGCGCTCAACGACCTCGCCCCGGTCGAGACCAATGCCCATCTGCTGCGCTTCGATTCCGTGCACGGGCGGTTTCCCGGCGAGGTCAAGGTGGCGGGCGACACCATCAGCGTCGGCAACGGCGCGATCAAGGTGACTGCGATCAAGGACCCGGCGGCGCTGCCGTGGAAGGATCTGGGGGTCGACATCGCGCTCGAATGCACCGGCATCTTCACCTCGAAGGACAAGGCGAGCGCCCACCTGAGTGCAGGCGCCAAGCGGGTGATCGTCTCGGCGCCTGCCGATGGCGCCGATCTCACCGTGGTCTACGGCGTCAATCACGACAAGCTCACCAGAGACCACAAGGTGGTCTCCAACGCATCGTGCACCACCAACTGCCTGGCGCCGGTCGCCAAGGTGCTCAACGACGCCGTCGGCATCGACAAGGGTTTCATGACGACGGTGCATTCCTATACCAACGACCAGCCCTCGCTCGACCAGGTGCACAAGGACCTCTACCGGGCGCGCGCCGCTGCGCTCAACATGATCCCGACCTCGACCGGCGCGGCGAGAGCCGTAGGGCTCGTGCTGCCCGAGCTCGACGGCAAGCTCGATGGGGTTGCGATCCGGGTGCCGACGCCCAATGTCTCGGTCATCGATTTCAAGTTCGTGGCCCGACGCAAGACCTCGAAGGACGAGATCAACAGCGCGGTGAAGCGCGCGGCCGATCAGCAGCTCAAGGGTATTCTCGGCTACACCGAGGCGCCCAACGTCTCCGGCGACTTCAACCACGATGCCCGCTCGTCGGTGTTCGCCTTCGACCAGACCAAGGTGCTGGACGGCACGCTGGTGCGGGTGATGTCCTGGTACGACAACGAATGGGGCTTCTCCAACCGCATGATCGACACCGCGGTGGCGATGGGAAAGCTGATTTGACCCGCTGAGGCGATGAGCTCCTTCCGCACCATCGATCGGGTCGATGTGAGCGGCAAGCGCGTGCTCGTGCGCGTCGATCTCAACGTGCCGGTCGAGAACGGCCGGGTGTCCGACTTGACCCGCATCGAGCGCGTGGCTCCTACACTTGCGGAGATTGCCGACAAGGGCGGCAAGGTGATCCTCCTCTCCCATTTCGGACGCCCGCAAGGGTTCGATGCGACGCAGTCGCTCGAACCGCTCGTCCCGGCGATCGCCGCGGCGCTGGGGCGACCGGTCGCATTCGCCGCCGACTGCGTCGGCGACGAGGCGCAGTCGGCGGTCGCCGCCATGCGCCCCGGCGACATCCTGTGCCTGGAGAACCTCCGGTTTCACCGCGGCGAGGAGAACAACGACCCCGATTTCGCTGCGCGGCTCGCCGCGCTCGGGGATATTTTCGTCAACGACGCGTTCTCGGTGGCGCACCGCGCCCATGCCTCGGTCGAGGGCTTGGCGCGCAAGCTGCCAAGCTATGCCGGCCGCACCATGCAAGACGAGCTCGATGCGCTCGCCAAGGTCCTGGAGGCTCCGAAGCGGCCGCTCGCCGCCATCGTCGGCGGCGCCAAGGTGTCGACCAAGCTCGAGCTCCTGGGCAACCTGCTTTCGAAGGTGGACGTTCTGGTCATCGGCGGCGGCATGGCCAATACCTTTCTCGCCGCCCTCGGACACGGCGTCGGCAAGTCGCTGCACGAGCCCGACCTTCTGTCCACCGCGCGCGAGATCATGGGCTCCGGCAAGGCCAACGGGCGCGAGATCGTGCTCCCGGTCGACGCGGTGGCAGCCGAGAAGCTCGAGCCCAACGCACCCACGCGCGTGGTCGCGGTGGACGGCGTGGGGAGCGCGGAGATGATCCTCGATATCGGCCCGCGCAGCATCGAGCGTGTCTGCTCCGTGCTCGCTCGCGTGAAAACCCTGGTCTGGAACGGCCCGTTCGGCGCCTTCGAGGTCGAGCCGTTCGACACCGGCACCGTCGAGGTCGCGGAAGCGGCGGCGGAACTCACCGCCGCGGGAAAGCTTATTGCAGTCGCGGGTGGCGGCGACACGGTGTCCGCCCTCAACCGGGCAGGCGCCGCCGACCGCTTCACCTACGTCTCGACGGCCGGCGGGGCCTTCCTGGAATGGCTGGAGGGCAAGGCGCTGCCGGGAGTGGAGGTCCTGCGCGCCGAGTGACGCGGCCGGATTGTGAAAACGAATATCGGGAGTGACGTCGTCCCACCTTTGCCATCGGCGGGCGGAGGCGGCAAAATCGCAGGTCAGAGCGAAGAACCGACAGAGGAGGCTGCGATGAACCTCGCTGAGCTCAACAAGGTTGCCGAGGCCATGGTGGCGCCCGGCCGCGGCATTCTCGCCGCCGACGAGTCCTCGGGCACCATCAAGAAGCGGTTCGACGCGATCGGGGTGGAATCGACAGCGGATCACCGCCGCGACTATCGCGAGCTCCTGTTCCGCTCGACCGAGGGGATGTCGAAATACATTTCGGGCGTCATCCTCTACGACGAGACCATCCGCCAGAACGCCAAGGACGGCACGCCGCTGGTCCGCGTGATCGAAAAGACGGGTGCGCTCCCCGGCATCAAGGTCGACAAGGGCACCAAGCCGCTGCCGTTCGCACCCGGCGAGCTGATCACCGAGGGCCTCGACGGCCTGCGCGAGCGGCTGGTGGAGTATCGCGGCCTCGGCGCCAGGTTCGCCAAGTGGCGCGCCGTCATCGACATCGGCGAGCGCATCCCGAGCTACAACTGCCTCAACGCCAACGCGCACGCGCTCGCGCGTTACGCCGCGCTGTGCCAGGACGAAGGCATCGTGCCGATCGTCGAGCCCGAAGTGCTGATGGACGGCGGCCACGACATCGACGCCTGCGCCATGGTGACGGAATGGCTGCTCAAGGAGACCTTCCAGCAGCTCTACTACGCGAACGTCAAGCTCGAAGGCATGGTGCTCAAACCCAACATGGTGATCGCGGGGAAGAAGGCGAAGACCCGCGCCGGTGTCGAGGAGGTGGCGGAGAAGACCGTCAAGCTGCTCAAGGCTTGCGTGCCCGCGGCCGTGCCCGGCATCGCCTTCCTCTCCGGCGGCCAGTCCGACGAGGAGGCGACCGCTCATCTCGACGCCATCAACCGGATCGGCGGCTGCCCCTGGAAGCTCACCTTCAGCTACGGCCGCGCGCTGCAGGCAGCGCCACAGAAGGCGTGGTCGGGCAAGAACGAGAATGTCGCAGCGGCGCAGCGCGCCTTCGCTCACCGCGCCATGATGAACGGCCTCGCCGCGCTCGGCCAGTGGCGGCAGGACCTCGAGAGGAAGGCGGCCTGAGCAGCCGACAAGCCGTCTACGCCCTAAGTCGCTATCTGCCGGCCAGAGACGTTTCCGGCAGGTAATCCCAAGTAGCGCGGATTGTTGATCCACCCTCGTGGGCGCGCCCGGCGCACGCACTGCCGGCTCCCTCCCCCGCTTGCGGCCGCTTGCGGGGGGAACGCTGAGGCGCCGCCCGGCGAGCACCCCTTCCCGGATTGCCGTGCATCGTGCCTCGTGGGAATGTCGGCGGCCTTGCCAGAGGGACCCACATGCCCATACCCAGCCCGGTTTTCCGACCCCGCTTCGCCATCACGCGTGCCAGTCACGCCGTGCTCAGAGTACGCGACCTGAAAAGGAGCAGCGCCTTCTATGTCGACACCCTCGGCCTGGTGGTGAGCGACGAGGACGCGAGCACGCTCTACCTGCGCGGCCTGGAAGAGGGCTGCCACCACAGCCTGGTGCTGAAGTCCGGCGATGCACCCGCCTGCGAGCGGGTCGGAATGCGCGTGCTCACCGAGGAGGATCTCGATCTCGCGCAATCGCATTTCGCGTCGTGCGGCATGCCGACGAGATGGGTGGAGGTGCCGTTCCAGGACCGCACCCTCCACACCGCGGACGCCGTGGGTACCCCGCTCGAGCTTTGCGCCACCATGCAGACCAAGCCGCGGCGCATCATGCACTTCGAGGCGTTCCACGGCGCCTGCCCGCAGCGGCTCGACCATTTCCAGGTGCTCACTCCCGAGGTAAGCAAAGCCTGCGAGTTCTACATGGCGATGGGCTTTCGCCTGTCCGAGTACATCGTGCACGAGGGCCGCGACGATCTGCGCGCCGTGTTCCTGCAGCGCAAGGGAAATCCGCACGACATCGTGTTCATCGACAATGCCGGTCCGCGCCTGCACCACGCCGCGTACACCATCCCCGAAGTCCACCATCTCATGTACATCTGCGACCTGCTCGGCCGCAACGGCTTCGGGACGAGCGTGGAATGGGGACCGGGTCGCCACTTCGGTCCGGGCTATGCCCGCTTCGTCTATCTGCGCGATCCCGACGGCCACCGCGTCGAGCTGTTCACCAACCACTATCAGACCATCGACATGGAGGACGCGCCGATCCGCTGGCAGCCATCCGACCTCGCCATCGGACGCTGGGGGACGCAGCCACCGGCGACCTGGCTGCAGGAGGCAAGCGCATTCACGGGCGTCGTCCCCGGAGAGCCGGCACGGCGCAGCCCCGAGGCCATGTACGCGCGCTGAGCGCGAGGAGGCGGGATGTCCGCCGCAGCGGCGGACCGGAGGAGGAAGCAATGTCGCGGCTCTCGACGCGCGCACTCATGATCGCGCCCGCATTGGCGATGATCGTGCTCGGCACACACGTCTCCGCCCAGGCGCAGAACTATCCGAGCCGTCCCGTCACCATCGTCGTTTCATTGGCGGCAGGCACCGGGATGGACACCCTCGTGCGCTTGTACGGCGAGAAGCTGTCGCAAAAACTCGGCCAACCCGTCGTCATCGAAAACAAGCCGGGCGGCGCCGGCGTCGTCGCCGGCGAGACCATCGCCAAGGGAGCGCCCGACGGTTACACGCTCGCGGTGGCAACGAGCGCGATCATGGCCATCAGACCGACGCTGTTCAAGCAGCGGCCGTTCACCCCGCTGACGGACTTCGTACCGATCGCGCACTACGTGAAGTCGCCGTTCGTATTCATCGTCAATCCGTCGCTGCCGGTCGCGACCGTCGGCGACTTCGTCAGGTATGCCCGGGAGCGACCGGGACAGCTGAGCTACAGCTCCTCCGGGATCGGCGGCGCACCGCACCTCACCATGGAGCTGCTGAAGCAGAAATTCGGGATCGACATCGCCCATGTTCCCTACCGCAACAGTCCGCAATCCATTGCCGACGTCGCCGCCGGGCACGTGGCGGCGGCGATCGCCGAGGCCGGGGTGTCGCTGCCGCTCATCAAGGACGGCAAGCTGCGCGCGCTCGCCGTCACGTCGACCACGCGCTTTCCCTCGCTCCCCGACGTCGTGCCGATCGCGGAAGCGGCGGCGCTGCCCGACCTGGAAGCGGTCTCGTGGCACCTGCTCTTTGCCCGCAACGGCACGCCGCGCGAGATCGTGGACCGGCTGCACGACGAGATGAAGCGCATCATGGCCGCGCCCGAGATGCAGCAGAAGGTCTTGAATATCGGGCTTATCCCCCACGAGACGGCTTCGGTCGAGGGCATTCGGGACTACATCAAGGCGGAGACCGAGAAGTGGGGTGCGCTGGTGCGGCAATTGGGGCTGGCGGGATCGCAATGAGAATCGAGCCGTGGAGGCCCGCGAGCTCTTTACCGTCTCGTAGGGTCGAGAGTTTACAAACGCCCCAATTTCCGCCCGATTGGGCGGGCAATCGAGCATGCCATGGCGTCCCGAGCGTACCCGCCCGAGCCGCGGCGCCCCGCGCCGCGCTTCTATCTCGTAACCCCGCAGCACGCTGACGGGCTGGTGGATCAGCTATCGGAGCTGCTCGCCGCCGCCGACGTGGCGGCCGTCCTGCTGCGGCTGCCGCCGGCCGACGACAGCATCCGCATCGATCTCGCGCGGAGGCTGGCGCCCACGGTTCAGGACAAGGGAGCGGCGCTGCTCCTCGCCGGGCATCCCGATCTTGCCGTATGCGCGGGGGCGGACGGCGCGCATCTCGAGGGATTGCCGGCGCTCGAAGCTGCGCTTGCGACCCTCAAGCCGGCTCGCATCGCCGGCTGTGGCGGGCTTCCCACCCGGCACGATGCCATGCTCGCCGGCGAAGCGGGCGCCGACTACGTCATGTTCGGGGAACCCGATGCCGCCGGTCGGCGGCCGGCTTTCGATGCGGTGACGAAACGGGTGGCCTGGTGGGCCGACCTGTTCGAGATCCCTTGTGTCGGATTTGCCGCAGCGCTCGACGAAGTGGCGCCGCTCGCCACCGCCGGCGCCGATTTCGTCGCGGTCGGCGATTGCGTGTTCGGCGACGGTCGCCGCTGCGCCTCGGCGATGGCCGACGCCGCGCGGCGACTGGCCGCCGCGGAGACGGCGGCATGAGAAAGGGCCGACATGCGACAGCGGGCTTGCTGGCGGCTGCGCTGGCGGTTTGCCTGCCCGCGGCTGCCAGCGGGCAAGCGCCGGGACCACTCACTCCGCCGGCACCGCAGGCTCCACCCAAGGCTGTTCCCGCAAAGCCACCGCCGCGCAAGCCCTCGCCGCCGCAGCACGAGCCGGCAGCGACAAACGTGAAGCCCCCGGCCGCAGCGGCCCCTGCCCAGACCACCTCCCGGCGCGAGGTCGATCTGGCCTACGGCGCGTTCCAACGCGGCATGTACATGACCGCCTTCGCGATCGCGACCCGCCGGGTCAACGAGAAGACCGACGTCAAGGCCATGACCCTGCTGGGCGAGCTCTATGCCAACGGCCTGGGCGTCGAGCGTGACGACAGGAAGGCCGCCGAATGGTACCGGCTTGCCGCCGATCGCGGCGACCGCGAAGCCATGTTCGCACTTGCGATGCTTCACCTCACCGGACGCACCGGAGCGGTCAATCGCGAGCAGGGCGCCAAGCTGCTCGCCGCTGCCGCCAAGCTCGGACACGTCGCTGCTGCCTACGATCTCGGCCTCCTCTATATCGAGGGCCAGATGTTCCCGCAGGATTTCGTGCGCGCCGCCGAGCTGTTCCGCAGCGCCGCACAGGCCGGAAGTCCCGAGGCGCAGTACGCGCTCGCCACGCTCTACAAGGAAGGGCGCGGCGTACAGAAGGACCTGGCCGAGGCGGCACGGCTGCTGGCCATGGCATCGGTCGCCGACCACACCGAAGCGCAGGTGGAATATGCCATTGCGTTGTACAACGGCGCCGGCGTCACCCGCGATGAAAACGCCGCTGCCGAACTATTGAAAAAGGCGGCGCGCAAGGGCAATGCCGTCGCACAGAACCGTCTTGCCAATGTGCTGGCGATCGGGCGCGGTGTTGCCGCCGATCCGGTCGAGGCTGTCAAGTGGCACATCGTTGCAAAGGCAGGAGGCGTGAGCGACATCCCGCTCGACAGCTTCGCACATAAACAGTCGCCGGAAACCCGCGCCGCCGCCGAGAAGGCGGCAAAGCCCTGGCTCGATGCGATCAAGGAAGCGCGCGAGTCGCGCTCTTGATGGCGTCCGCTCGTGCAGGCAGATGCTCCGCTCCGCCCTCCTCAACGTGATGATCAAGGCCGCCCGTAAGGCGGGCCGCATGCTCAAGCGCGACTTCGGCGAGGTCGAGCATCTGCAGGTCTCGCTCAAGGGACCGGCCAACTTCGTGACCGCGGCGGATCGGCGCGCCGAGGAAATTCTTCGCGAGGAGCTCGAGCTCGCACGGCCGGGCTACGGCTTCCTCGGGGAGGAGGGCGGCGCGCGCGCGGGCAGCGACCAGACCCATCGCTGGATCGTCGATCCGCTCGACGGCACGCTGAACTTCCTGCACGGCATCCCGCATTTCGCGATCTCGATCGGGCTCGAGCGCGATGGCACCATCGTGGCGGGGGTGGTCTACAATCCCGCCAATGACGAGCTGTTCACCGCCGAGCGCGGCAAGGGCGCGTTCCTCAACGACACGCGGCTGCGGGTGGCGGCTCGCAAGCGGCTCGCCGACTCGGTGGTCGCGTGCGCGCTGCCGCATCCCGGGCGGGGTGACGTCGTGCTTTCCCGCGGCGAGCACACCGCGGTGCAGGAGAAGGTGGCGGGCTTGCGTCGGTTCGGCGCCGCCGCACTCGATCTCGCCTGGGTGGCAGCCGGCCGCCTCGACGCCTACTGGGAGCGCAGCCTCTCCCCCTGGGACATGGCTGCGGGCATCGCCCTGGTGCGCGAGGCCGGCGGCTTCGTCACCGATCTCGAGGGAGGCGAGGCCATGCTCACGCTGGGCGGCATCGTCGCGGGCAATGAAGCGATCCACCGCGATCTGCTGCGGGCGGTCAACGAGGCAGGGAAGGCCTAGCGCACGCGCGTTGACCGCAATGCGCGCCAGGTTTCCTCGGCAGCAGCGTCCTTTGGGCGGTTCAGCCCGGATCTCGGATCCGGCGTCCGACCACCGCCCTTCCCCCTCGGCAAGCCCGGTTCTTCCTTCCGCCGCGCCGGTGCCGTATTGTGAGTTGATTGAGGGGCGCTGATCCGACGCCATGGCGCAAGACATCGATCCTTTCAAGCTTTCCTCGCCCCGGATTTTTCTCGTCCGGATGCTGGTGTTCCTGATCCTGTGCGCTCTCGTGGTGGTCGTTCTCTACCGCCAGATTTGGGCCGCCTTCCTCGCCAATCCGGGACTCAATGCGCTCATCCTCGGCGTGCTCGCCATCGGCATCGCGCTCGCGTTCCGTCAGGTCATCCGCTTGTTCCCGGAGGTCAACTGGGTCAACGGCTTTCGGCTCGCCGATCCAGGCCTCGCGATCGAGCGCCCGCCGGTATTGCTGGCACCAATGGCGGTGCTGCTGCGCGATCGCATCGGCCGCATGGCGATGTCCTCGCAGATGATGCGCGGCATCCTCGATTCGATCGCGGCCCGGCTCGACGAGGCCCGCGACATGTCACGCTACATGACCGGCCTCCTGGTCTTTCTCGGACTGCTGGGAACGTTCTGGGGCCTGATCGAGACGGTCGGCTCGGTCGGCAACGTGATCAATACCCTCAAGCCCGGAGGCGATGCCGCCGCCATATTCGACGCCCTCAAGGAGGGTCTCGCTGCTCCGCTGAGCGGCATGGGAATCTCATTCTCGTCCTCGCTGTTCGGGCTGGCCGGCTCGCTGGTGCTCGGCTTCCTCGATTTGCAGACCAGCCAGGCCCAGAACCGATTCTATACCGATCTCGAGGATTGGCTCTCCACCACCGTGCGCGATCTCGGCGGCGAGCGCGAGGCGGCGGGAGCCCTGCCTGCCACCGGCCCGATCCCGGGCGACTTGAAAACGGCGATCGAGCGGCTGCGCGATACCATCACCGAGGGCGGCTCGAGCAGGGCGACCACGACCGCCATGGCCAATCTCGCCGAAGCTATTCAGGGGCTGGTCCACCACATGCGCACGGAGCAGCAGATGATCCGCGACTGGGTCGATTCGCAGGCCCAGCAACATCGTGACATCCGCCGATTGCTCGAGATTCTGGTGCGCGAGGACGTCAACAAGTAGGAGCCCCTGGTAGGACCCGATGGCCATTGCACGCGCACGCCGCGACGGCGGTATGAACTACTGGCCCGGATTCGTCGACGCCCTGTCGACGCTCGTCCTGGGCATCGTTTTCCTGCTCACCGTATTCGTGGTCGTGCAGTTCTATCTGACGCAGGAAGTGACCGGGAAGGACACCGCACTCTCCCGCCTCACTGCCCAGATCGCTCAATTGACCGAGCTGCTGTCGCTGGAAAAGACCGGCAAGGTCAGCCTGGAGGAGCAGCTGGCTGCGCTGCATTCGAGCCTGGCCGCCACGGAAGGCGAGCGCGACCGCTACAAGGGTCTTTACGACGGCATCGGCAGCGGGGCGGCCGGCGCGCAGGGCAGGCTCACCGAGCTCGGCGGTCAGCTCGACGCCGAGAAACGGCTGAGTGCGCGCGCATTGGCACAGGTCGAGGTGCTCAACCAGCAGATCGCGGCGCTGCGTCGCCAGCTCGGCGCGCTCGAAGCGGCACTCGACGCCACGGAAAAGAAGGACAAGGACTCCCAGGCGCGCATCGCCGAGCTCGGCCAACGGCTGAATGTCGCCCTCGCCCAGCGAGTACAGGAGCTCTCGCGCTACCGGTCCGACTTTTTCGGGCGCCTGCGGGCCATCCTCGGCAATCGGCCCGACATCCGGATCGTCGGCGATCGCTTTGTGTTCCAATCGGAAGTGTTCTTCGACAGCGGCAAGGCCACCCTCGACAAGGCCGAGGGCCGGGCCGAGCTCGACAAGCTCGCCAGTGCGCTGCTCGAGCTCGACCGACGCATCCCGGGTGAGATCGCCTGGGTGCTGCGGGTCGACGGCCATACCGACGTTCGACCGATCAACAGCCCACAATTCAAGAACAACTGGGAGCTCTCGGCGGGACGCGCGATATCGGTGGTGCAGTATCTCGTCGGCAGAGGTGTCTCCCCGCAGCGGCTGGTCGCCGCCGGCTTCGGCGAGTTTCAACCGATCGATACCGAGCGGACCGACGAGGCCTTTACCCGCAACCGACGCATCGAGCTGAAGCTGACGGAGCGGTGACGCGGGGGAGCGACGCCGCTTCTCCCTGGCACGCGCGAAGGGCCGGTTCGATGGCTAGCGGATCTCCTACCCTGCGCTCCTACGCGACCGCCGACGAGGACGCGGCGATCGAGCTGTGGCGGCGCACCTGGCAGCTCGCCTATCCCGAGATCGATTTCGCTGCGCGCCTCGACTGGTGGCGACAACGCTGGCGCGACGAGCTCGTGCCGAGGGTGACGATCACGGTCGCGGAGGCGGACGGAAAGATGGTGGGCTTCGTGACCGTCGATCCAGCCACCTTCGACCTCGATCAGATCGTGGTGGCACCGGAGGCGTGGGGCATAGGCGTCGCCTCCGCTCTCATCGCGGAGGCCAAGCGGATCTCGCCCCATGGGCTCGACGTGCACGTCAACAAGGACAATGCTCGCGCCATTCGCTTCTACGAGAAGCACGGCTTCGCCGTTTCCGGCGAGGCGATCAACTGGCGCTCGGGCGCGCCCGTCCACAAGATGAGCTGGAGGCCTTGAAAAAGGTCAGGCCTGGAATTGCAGCCTGGCGAGACGAGCGTAGAGCCCGCCGGCGGCGACGAGCTTCTGGTGCGTACCTTCCTCGACGATGCGGCCGGCTTCCATCACCAGGATGCGATCGCACGACAACACGGTCGCGAGCCGGTGCGCGATGACAACCGTCGTGCGCTCCGCCATCAGGTGCTCGAGCGCGGACTGCACCAGGGTCTCGCTTTCCGCATCGAGCGACGATGTCGCCTCGTCGAGCAGGAGCAACGGGGCTTGACGCAGGATCGCGCGTGCAATGGCGATGCGCTGGCGCTGACCGCCCGACAGGGTGACCCCGCGCTCGCCGACCGGCGTATCGAACCGCCGCGGCAGCCGGTCGATGAATTCGAGCGCGTGCGCGAGCCCGGCAGCTCGCTCGACCTCGAGGTCGCTGGCATCGGGACGGCCGAAGCGGATATTCTCCCGCACGCTGGCGGCCAGCACGACTGCATCCTGCGGCACCAAGGCGATGCGCCGGCGCAGCGCCAGCGGATCAACATCAGGCAACGCTACCCCGTCGACCTCGATCACGCCGGACGTGGGATCATAGAACCGCAGGATGAGATGGAAAACCGTGCTCTTGCCGGCGCCCGACGGGCCGACGATGGCGAGCTTCTCGCCTCCTCGCACCGCGAACGAGACATCGTCGAGCGCCGCGGTCGACGGCCGCGTCGGATAGGCGAAGCGAACATCGGTGAACCTGACCTCGCCGCGCGGCGGCTGCGGGAGCATCACCGGCCGCACCGGCGGTACGATCGCCGGCCGCACCTCGAGGATCTCGAACAGCCGCTCGGCCGCGCCGGACGCCTGGGAAACCTCGCCCCAGACTTCCGCAAGCTGACCGAGCCCGGCGGCGGCGAACACCGCATAGAGCACGAATTGGGAGAGCCTTCCAGCGCTGATGCGCCCGTCGAGAACGTCCTGGGCGCCGACCCAGAGCACCACGACCACGCTCGCGAACACCAGAAAGATGGCGATCGCAGTCAGTACCGCCCGCGCCCGGATCGAATCGCGCGCCGCCACGAACGCCCGTTCGACGGCGGCACCGAACCGGCTGGCTGCGACCTTCTCGTTGGTCGAGGCTTGCACCACCCGCACCGCGCCGATCAGCTCGGAGGCATAGGCGGTGGCGTCGGCCAGCGTGTCCTGCGCGACACGCGAGCGCCGCCGCACCGAGCGACCAAAGCCGTACAGCGGCAGGACGATCACCGGGATGACAGCGAGCACGAAGGCGGAAAGGCGGGGGCTCGTGAACACCATCATGACGGCGGCGCCGACGAACAGCACCAGGTTGCGCAATGCGATCGAGATCGAGGCGCCCACCGCGGCCTTGATCTGGGTGGTATCGGCGGTGAGCCGAGAGATCAGCTCACCGCTCTTGGCGCGATCGAAGAAGGCGGGCGAAAGGGAGATCAGATGGCGCGAACACCTGCTCGCGCAGATCGGCGACGATGCGCTCTCCCAGCGTGGTGACGAGGTAGAAGCGCGCCGCGCTGGCCAGAGCGAGCACGGCCACGACCCCGATCAACACCGCAAAATAGCTGTCGATGAGGCTCGTGCTCTCGCGCGAGAAGCCGAAGTCGATCATGCGTCGGATTGCGATCGGCACCACCAGGGTGGTGACCGCTGCGACCAGGAGCGCAATCAGCGCCGAGAGCGCTTGTCCGCGATACCGCAGGAGATAGGGCTTGAGCGACAACAGCGGCCGCAGCCCGGCACCGCCGGTCGGCCGATTCAGCCGAGCCGGTCGCCGGTTCGACCTCGGTCCCGGAGGCACGCACGACGTCTCGCTCGGCGATGTTCATCCCACGTCATCCTCGAGCTGCAAAACTCGAACTCGAGCCGAAGCCGGCGCGACAATGCCCCGGCGGCGGGCTGGTTGGCAATCGCAGCAGCGGCACGGCAGACGTCGCACAAGCAGACGTGGCACAGGCAGACGTGGCACGGCTTGTTTCCCGTATGGGCCTGCGCTATAGAGCCGCGACTTTCAGCCACGCGCGCCCGAGGCGTGCAGGATCCAATGCCATGAAGCCCGATACCCATCCCGACTACCACACCATCAAAGTGGTGATGACCGACGGCACCGAATTCGCTACCCGCACCACCTGGGGCAAGCCGGGCGATACGATGCGCCTCGACATCGATCCGAAGTCGCATCCGGCCTGGACCGGCGGGCAGCAGCAACTCGTCGATCGTGGCGGACGCCTTTCACGTTTCCAGAAGAAGTTCGCAGGTTTGGGTCTCAAGAAATAGTGCTTGGATCCGGGTGCAGTCGTTCCTGTCCAGCTGACCTCAGTCCTGCTCGAAGGCGGCTTTGAGCAGGCCGAGCTGATGCTCGACCGGATTGCCGCGGTCGGCACGTACGGGCGGCGCGTGGATGGACGCATCGACCCGGCGCACCGCGCTTTGCAGAGCCTTGGAGCGCTGAATCAGGACACGCAGTCGCTCCGGCAGCAGCTTGAGATTCTGCTCGTCGTTGTGCTCGCCGACGGCAAGCTTGACCTTGGCCTTCTCCTTGCTGGCTTGCGCCAGCGACATCTCGCCCTCCTTGACGGAGCGGTGAAGGAGAAGCCAGGACGCCAGCTGCATCAAGCGCGTGGTGAGCCGCATGCTCTCGGTGGCATAGGCGAGCGCACCATTACGCTCCAGCTTCTTCGATTCCAGTCGCCCGGGACCGTCGAGATAGGCAGCGGTTTCCTCGACCAGCGCCATGCCATCGCGGAAGAGGTCCGCGAAAACCTGCGAGTTCGCAAGCCTCTCGCCGAAGGAAACGGCCCCGTTGACCGACTTCTCGGACATATCGCGTCTCACGCCACAAAACGCTCGCGCACTTTGCCAGCAATGGCGAGCACCGAATGTACCACGCTGGCGAGCCGAAACATCGCGCAGCGCACGAGCACATGTCCAGCACCCGTCCAGCAAAGCTTCGAACATAGTTGCCGCGAGGACACGCTATCGGGGCATGGCGAACGACCCGGCGGTAACGCGCGGCGGTGTTGCGATCGATCGGCCGCCTATATGGGCCTTCGCCTGAAAAAAGAGCCGCCGTTGCCGGCGGCTCGAAGTTCTAACAGGGAGGCGTCAAACAGAGTGGACAGGAGCCACTCAATGTCCAGAAGATGGACGGTCCCAGTAATGATCGAGAAAGCTTAACAAGATCTTAAGAGTTTTAACTTTCTTGTCGGAATCTGGAGCCGGGTAGCTGCCGATTCCGACGGCTATTTCTTGAAAAACCGATCTGCGACGTTGCGTGAGGCCTGCTTGCCGGCAACCGCGAGCTCGAGCCGACCGATCTCCTCGCGCAGAACGGCGATCCGCTCGGTCAGCTCCTCGACCGACAGCAGCGCCAGATCCTGCCCGATCTCATGCACGATCTTCTTCTTGGGGCGGTCTTCCTCGTCCATCGCCGGCATCGTTGCCTCCACAACAACCCGTTGAAAATAGCGGGGAATGCCGTCGTTGTCACAGGCCCGGCCTGCCCCTAAACCATAGCTGAGGAAATAATACGAGGTGGCCCGATGCCGGCACTCCCCGACCACATGACCGTAATTGAGATCCGCGCCCCCGGCGGCCCCGAGATGCTGGTGCCGGAGCAGCGGCCGCTGCCGCAACCGGGAGAAGGCGAGGTCCTGGTGAAGGTCGCCGCCGCCGGGGTCAACCGGCCCGACGTGATGCAGCGCCTCGGGCTCTATCCGCCGCCCGCGGGTACCACCGATATCCCCGGCCTCGAGATCGCCGGCGAGGTGGTCGCACTCGGTGCCGGCGCACGGCGCTGGAAGCTCGGCGATGAGGTGATGGCATTGGTGGTCGGGGGCGGTTACGCCGAATATTGTCCGGCGCACGAGAGCCATACGCTCCGGATACCGGCCGGACTGACGATGGCCGAGGCAGCCGCCATTCCCGAGACGTTCCTGACGGTCTGGCACAACGCCTTCGAGCGCGGCGCCCTGAAGTCCGGCGAAACGCTCCTGGTGCACGGCGGCTCCTCGGGTATCGGTACTGTCGCAATTCAACTCGCCAAGGCGTTCGGCGCGCGCGTGATCACCACCGCGGGCTCGGAACAGAAGTGCGCCGCCTGCCGCAAGCTCGGCGCCGACCTCGCCGTCAATTACAGAACCGAGGATTTCGTCGCTGCGACCAAGTCGGCGACCGGTGGCAAGGGCGCCGATGTCATTCTCGACATGGTCGGCGGCGACTATATCGAACGCAACTACGAGGCGGCAGCTGTCGACGGCCGCGTCGTGCAAATCGCCTTCCAGGGCAGCCCGAAGGCGACCGTCGATTTCCGCCGCATCATGCTCAAGCGGCTGACCCACACGGGATCTACGTTGCGCGCCCGATCGGTCCCCGACAAGGGTGCGATCGCGCATGCCGTTGGGGAGCGGGTGCTGCCGCTCGTCGCCGCCGGCAAGGTGCGTCCCTTGATCGACAGCACCTTCCCGCTGGCACAGGCGTCCGCTGCCCACGCCCGCATGGAGGCGAGCGCCCATATCGGCAAGATCGTGCTCGCGCTCTGAGGCTCGGGTTGCGTCGTGCGTGTGCGGGACAGCGACCAACGCCTGCCCGACGCGCTGTTAATCATTTGAATTTCTTGCCCTTTCTCCTCTGCTCAGGTAGTCATTTCCAGCGCTTTGCGGACCGTCTCGGATCGCCCGGGCCGCGAAATCGACTTAAAGTTGGCTAGCTTCGGCACGCTCGCGGAATTGCGTCAGTCCGGCGAAGCTCGGCGGAGGGGTCGACTGGGGTGGAGCTGGAGGGACGTCGGTTGCATCTCGTCGGTGCCCGGGTGACGGCGATGGTGCTGGCCCTGGTCTTGGCCGGCCCCTCGCCTGCACGCGCGATCGAGGCGGTCAACGTCCGTAGCGAGGCCGCGGCCGTCGACCTCACCGACGCCGCCGAGCGCCATCGTACCGAGGGCGATCGCATCCTGGTCACGGCGGCGCCCGGCGCCGACGGCATCATCCGGCGCATGGACGTGCGCGCGCGGGAGGGCAACACCCACTGGGCGGTGTTCGCGCTCTCCAATACCGGCAACGAGCAGATCGAGCGCCTCATCGTCGTGCCGCACTATCGTATGGTCGGCTCCGGCGTGTTCTGGCCCGATCTCGGCCGCTCGCGGGTCGCCAGCATCACGTCGAGCGGCGAGCGCCCGGACCGCCAGGACAGCGCAACCGCCGACATCTTCCGCATCACGCTCGATCCCGGCAGCGTGATGACCTACGTCCTCGAGCTGCGCACGGACAAGCTCAACCAGCTCTATCTGTGGGAACCGGAAGCCTACAAGGACAAGGTCAACAGCATCACGCTCTACCACGGCATCGTGATCGGGATCGCAGGATTGCTGGCGCTGTTCCTGACCATCCTGTTCGTGGTCAAGGGCTCGATCATGTTCCCTGCCGCCGCCGCGCTCGGATGGGCGGTCCTCGTCTATATCGGCCTCGACTTCGGATTCTGGGGCAGGGTGTTCGCACTGTCGGCTGATACGGAGCAGATCTGGCGGGCGGCGAGCGAGGCGATCCTGGCCGCCACCCTGGTGGTGTTCTTGTTCGCCTATCTCAATCTCAATCGCTGGCACGTGCGTTACGCCCACATCACGCTCGGCTGGCTCGCCTTCCTCGCCGCGCTGGTGGCACTCGCGCTCTACGAGCCGCCGATCGCCGCGGGCATTGCGCGTATCTCGCTGCTGGCGGTCGCGGTGCTGGGCTTCGGCCTGGTCGTCTATCTGTCGTTCTTCGGCTTCGACCGCGCCGTCCTGCTGATCCCGACCTGGCTGCTGTTGCTGGTGTGGGTAACGGCGTCGGCAATGGCGGTGATGGGGTTTCTCACCAACGACATCGTCGGCCCGGCGCTGCTGGGCGGCTTGGTCCTGATCGTGATGCTGATCGGCTTCACCGTCATGCAGCACGCCTTTGCCGGCGGCGTAACCACCGGCATCGTATCCGACGTCGAGCGCCGTGCGCTCGCGCTCACCGGCGCCGGTGACATGATCTGGGACTGGGATGTCTCGTCCGACAAGGTCTACACCAGCCCGGAGACCGAGGCGTTGCTCGGGCTCAAACGCGGCTCGCTCGAAGGGCCGGCGGCGCGCTGGCTCGACGTCCTGCACCCGCTCGACCGCGACCGTTTCCGCGCCGTGCTCGACAGCGTGCTCGAGCAGCGCCGCGGCCGCCTCACGCAGGACTTCCGGCTGCGTACTCCGGACGGCCACTATCTCTGGTTCGCGCTCAAGGCACGGCCGGTGGTCGGATCGGACGGCGAGGTGGTGCGTCTGGTCGGGACGCTCACCGACGTCACCGAATTCAAGAATGCGGAGGAGCGGCTTCTGCACGACGCGGTGCACGACAATCTGACCGGACTGCCCAATCGCGAGCTGTTCCTGGATCGCCTGGACAGCGTGCTGGCCTTTGCCAAAGCCGATCCCGCGATCAAGCCGACCGTGATGGTGATCAATCTCGACCGCTTCAAGCAGGTCAACGATTCCGTCGGCGTCGCGGTCGGCGACTCGATCCTGCTGACGCTGGCACGACGGCTGGGACGGTTGCTCAAGCCGCAAGACACGCTCACGCGACTGGCCGGCGATCAGTTTGCGCTGATCCTGCTCTCCGAGCGCGAATCCGAGAGCATCATCGCCTTCGCCGAGACGCTGCGCAAAGCGTTGCGCGCGCCCATCACGTTCAACGACCGCGAGATCTTCCTCACCGCATCGATTGGGATCGCACTCGCCGACGGCCAACCGCACCGCAACGAGGAGGTGCTCGAGGATGCCGAGCTGGCGATGTACCATGCCAAGCGCATCGGCGGGGACCGCATCGAGCTGTTCAAGCCATCGATGCGGGCGGGCAAGACCGATCGCCTGACGCTCGAATCGGAGCTGCGTCGAGCCCTCGAGCGCGACGAGATCACCATCCTCTACCAGCCGATCGTGCGGCTCGAAGACCGATCGGTCGCCGGCTTCGAGGCGCTGGCGCGCTGGGATCATCCCAGGATGGGCCGCACCTCGCCCTCCGAGTTCATCGCCATCGCCGAGGAGATCGGCCTCATCGTCGATCTCGGCATGTTCGTGCTGGAGCGCACCGCCCGGCAGCTGGCCAGCTGGCAACGTACCGTGCGTCAGCGCGATCCGTTGTTCGCCAGCGTCAATCTGTCGTCGCGGCAACTGCTGCGGCAGGACCTCATCCACGACCTCCGCACCGTGATCGCGCGCGCCGGCGTGGTGCGCGGGACGCTCAAGCTCGAGCTCACGGAATCGCTGGTGATGGAGAATCCCGAGCACGCCGCCCAGATGCTGCAGCGCATTCGCGAGCTGGGTGCCGGGCTGGCGCTCGACGATTTCGGCACCGGGCATTCTTCGCTCGCCTATCTGCAGCGCTTTCCGTTCGACACCATCAAGATCGACCAGTCGTTTGTGCGCGCCAACGGCAAGGGAGCCCGCCCGGTGATTCTGCGATCGATGGTCGCGCTCGCGCACGATCTCGGCATGGAGGTGGTGGCCGAGGGCGCGGAGACCGATTCGGACGCGGTCGAGCTATACCAGCTGGGCTGCGAATACGCGCAGGGCCATCACTTCGGCGAACCGATGAGCGCCGACGAGGCGCGCAGCCTGCTGCAGGCGGAAGTCGGGCATGACCACGGCGACCTCCAGGCTGCACGAAAGCGCAGCGTCCAGTAGCGCCCGATACGGCTGACCAACGGCCCGGCTCGAACGAGATCAGGCGTGGCCGGCTTCGCTCGAAAGCATGCCGACAGCGATCCCGATCTTGCGCAGCGCCTTCTCGTATTTGCCGCCGGTGTCCTGGCCGAAGATCAGGTCGGCGTCGGCCGGGCAATGCAGCCAGCCGTTATGCTGGATCTCGTTCTCCAGCTGCCCCGGGGCCCAGCCGGCATACCCGAGTGCGAGAATCGCGCTCTGCGGGCCGTTTCCGCGCGCGATCGCCTTGAGGATGTCGAGCGTGGCGGTGAGGCAGATGCCATCGTCGATCGGCAGGGTCGAATTCTCGATGAAGAAGTCGCTCGAATGCAGCACGAATCCGCGCTGCGTATCGACCGGGCCGCCCTTGAGCACCTTCACGCCGCCGGCACGCCCGGGAAGCTGGATCAGATCAGCCGCCGGAATGACGTCGAGCTGCACCAGGAGGTCGGAAAAGCTGATATGCGCCGCGGGCTGGTTGACGATGATGCCCATGGCACCTTCGCCCGAATGGGCGCAGACGTAGATCACGCTGCGGGCAAAACGTTCGTCGCCCATCGACGGCATCGCAATGAGCATCTGTCCGTCGAGGTAGCCACGCTTCGCCGTCCTGCGCGAATGCACCCTGGCTCGCCCGGCTTTTTCCTGCCCCGCGCGTCGGGCTCCGGCGACGCCGTCGCCGGAAGCTTCGCCATTGTCGCGCATTCCTGTCTTGCGACCGACTTTCATGAATCGAATGGTACCCGATCGGGTGGCGAATGCAAACAAAGCGGCGTTACGAAAGCTCGCTGTTCCCAGCGTCATCGACGCCGGAGCATGCATCCTTCGTGCCATCATCCGACGCGCACTCCGAGCGAGTTGGATGCGAGCTCGTTTCGTGTATCCATGCCATGGCTCGCGGGTCTGCTCGCCCAATCACGATGAATTCAATGGCATGCGCGACATTTCATCCCTAGATCGATGCGTCATGTTCACCGGCCCCAAGCTGCTGCGTCAGCCTGTCACGCCGCCAACCCGTGCGGCGCTATGCGCGGTCGGCCTCCTGGCCGGTGCCCATGGTGCAATCGCAGGCGAGCCCGCGTCACGCTGGGACGGCGATGCGCGTAGCGCCATGCGCCTGATCGCCGGCTCCGCGCGCGCCGGGGCGCCTGTCCGCGCCGGCCTCGAGATCAGGCTCAAATCCGGCTGGCATACCTATTGGCGCTATCCCGGTGACGCCGGGGTTCCGCCCCGCTTCGACTTCGCCGGATCGAAGAACGTCGAAATCGGTCACCGTATTGTGGCCGGCGCCGCGGCGCATCCCCGAGCAAGGCCTGATCGCGATCGGATACGCCGCCGACGTGGTCCTGCCGCTCGCCATCGTGCCGCATGACCACGCGCTGCCGGTTACGCTGCGGCTCAAGCTCGACTACGCCGTTTGCGAGAAACTGTGTGTGCCGGCCGAGGGCAAGGCCGAACTGCTGCTCGCGGGCGGCACGTCGCCGCACGAGGCCGCACTCCGAGCCGCAGAAGCGCGGGTGCCGAAACGGCTCGCGCTCGGAGAAGGCTCGACGCTCGCGGTCCGCTCGATCCGGCGCGAGGATCGTGCGACGCGCGGGCGCGTCATCGTCGAGGTCGCCGGCCCACCTGGAGCCACCCTGTTCGTCGAAGGACCGACGCCGGATTGGGCTCTGCCGGTTCCTGCGCCGGTCGAAGGCGCGGCGGCAGGCCTGCAACGCTTCGCCTTCGATCTCGATGGTGCGCCGCCGGGAGCGACATTCGAACGCGCTTCCATCACGCTCACGGCGGTGTCCGGAACCGACGCCGTCGAGGTGACCGCCCAACTCGAGTGATCATTGCCGCTCGCCATCGCCTGCGAGGCCGGGCAACCCGGTTGCTGCAGGGCCGATGCTCGGCAGTGCCTCGACCCGATTCCTCGTCGATGTTCGTCGGATGCCTGCAGGCAGGGGGCATGACGGCCCCTGGTATATTCCGCACAGGGGGTTAACTTGGGCGCCGGTTTCCCGTGCGGCCGGTCCTTCCGGACGTGCGGGCGAGGTTGTCCAGCGATAGACGAGTCATCGCGGCGCGCCCATCGAGAGCTGCAACAGCAAGCGAGAGGATGACAATCATGCCCATCAAGGTCGGCGATCGACTGCCCGAGGCGAAGTTCCGCGTGATGACATCGGACGGGCCGGCTTGGAAAACCACCGACGAGATCTTCAAGGGCAAGAAAGTGGCGCTGTTTGCGGTACCCGGCGCCTTCACCGGCACCTGCCACAAGATGCACGTGCCGTCGATCACGCAGAACGCCGACGCCATCAAGGCCAAGGGCGTCAACACGATCGCAGTGACCGCGGTCAACGACGTGTTCGTCATGGACGCCTGGAAGAAGGCGAGCGCCGCCGACAAGCTCGAGTTCCTCGCCGATGGCAACGGCGAGTTCGCCAAGGCGATCGATCTCGCCTTCGACGCCTCGGGCAACGGGCTCGGCATGCGCTCCAAGCGATATGCCATGGTGGTCGACGACGGCGTCGTGAAGAGCCTCAGCATCGAGGAAGCGCCCGGCAAGGTCGAGGTCAGCGGCGGCGACGCCCTGCTCAAACAGCTCTGATCCCCTGCATCGCCCTCATCGGCACGCGCGCGCAGGCCGGGGAGTAGCGCCGGGATCACCCGGCCGGTGCATGGGTGAGCTGCTCCACCTTCTTCAGGTGGGCGATAGCGGCCTTGGCACCGGCCGTCTTGGTCAGGAGATCGAGTGTCTCCTCCTCGTCGTCGCGCACAGGGGTGAGCGCCTGATCGGTGTAACAATGCCGGTCCGGATCGTGCTCGACGCGACGCTTGAGCCGGTACATCCACCAGATCGTGGAGACGAGCTTCACGTTGTTGGCGATCGTGGTTGCGATGTAGCGCGGATAGAAAGTCAGGGCGGATTCGGCCGGCAATCCGGGACGGCGCTCATCGATATGCTTGAGCCGGAGCAATCCGCTCTGCAGCGGGTGCACCTTCTCGACCTGCATCATGATGGTGAATTGCACCAGCACCTTCATGAAGCTCAACAGGGGGATGTCGGTCACCACCGCTCGCCGCAGCAGCGTCTCGATATGCTCGGCCGTGTAGTAGAGTGACCACGATTCCTGATAGATCGCCTGCAGCTCCTCCCGCGTCATCTTCGGGTGATCGGTGACGGCATGCTCGAGGTCGTACTTGTTCAGATCGGCGTCCATGTCGACGCCTTTCCCCCACAGCACCTTGTGGTCCTCGGAGCCGGGCAGCGGGGTGAGAATGTTGAACTCGAGCATATCGAGGGGAAGCTCGCGCTGGATGATGGAGATGTCGCGCCGGATCGACTCCGGGGTATCGGCAGGAAAGCCGAGGATGTAGCCGGCATAGGTGAAGATGCCCTGCGCCTTCCATGCCAGCAGCATCTTGCGGTACTCGGTGATCTTGTTCTGCTTCTTCTTGGCGCTGACCAGGTTGTCCGGGTTGATGTTCTCGAGCCCGATGAAGACGCGCGTGACGCCGGCACGCTTCGACTTCTCCACGAAGTTCGGAATCTTGTGACAGAGAGTGTCCACCTGGATCATCAGGCCGAGGGGGATCCTGTCGACCTCGCGCAGCTCGGCCAGCCTGTCGTAGATCGCTTCCCATTCCTTGTTGCGGGCGAAATTGTCGTCGGTGATGAAGAAGCGGGAGATGCCCTGTGCCCAGTTCTCGCGCACTATCTTCTCGATGTCGTCGGGCGTCCGGTAGCGCGACTTGCGGCCCTGGACGTTGATGATGGTGCAGAACGAACATTGGAACGGGCAGCCGCGTCCGGCGTCGAAGCTGGTATTGGTGCCGGCCGTGCGTTTCACGAATTGAAGCGGCAGGAACGGTATCGGCGTGCCGCCGATCGAAGGCAGGTCCTGCATGAAGTTATAGAGCGGCTTGAGCCGATCCTGCGAGGCATCCTGCAGCACGGCATCGAGACGCTCCTCGGCCTCGCCCGCGAAAATGGAAATGCCCATCTCGCGCGCGCGATCGAGGTCGATGGCGGTGCCGTCGAGCATGGCCAGGCAGCCGGAGACGTGAAATCCGCCGAGCGCCACCGCGACGCCGGCTTCGCGGAAGGGACGCGCGATGTCGAGGGCCCGCGGAAACTGGTTCGATTGCACTCCGACCAGCGCGAGCAGGCCGAAATTGTCGTGCCGCCGGAACTGCTGGACCAGCCTGCGCATGTTGACGCGGGTATTGGTCTCGTCGATCACCTCGATGTCGATCTCGACGTCGGGACCGAGCACCTTGCGGCGCGCACAGTCGAGCGCCAGCCCGTACACCGAGGCGAGCGAATTCGACGGAATCAGCGCTCGCCACCACCGGATGACATATCCGTCATCATGGTAGTGCGACGGCTTGATCAGGACGAGCTGGAAACGGCGCACCCTGTCCCCATCCCACAAATCGGCATCCGGACACCCTATATAGCAGCCAGCGGGAATAGGCGACCTCCAAATCCCGGGCCCGAGCCAATCATAGGGCGCGCTTGGCGGCGCCGCCCGATCGTGCCTGCTGCAGTCCCTCGCGCGCCAGCTCATCGGCGCGCTCGTTGAGTGCGTGGCCGGCGTGGCCGCGTACCCAGTGCCAGCGTACCTGGTGCCGCGCGAGCGCCGCGTCGAGGCGTTGCCACAGATCGACGTTCTTGACCGGCTTTTTCTCCGCAGTGCGCCAGCCGTTGCGCTTCCAGCGGGCGATCCAGGTCATTATGCCGTTGCGCAGATACTGGCTGTCGGTGTGGATATCGACCAGACAGGGCTTCTTGAGCAACTCCAGCGCCGCGATCGCCGCCATCAGCTCCATGCGGTTGTTGGTCGTGTGTGTCTCGCCACCCTTGATCTCCTTTCGGTGCTGCCCGAAGGCGAGAATCGCACCCCAACCCCCGGGACCGGGATTGCCGGAGCAGGCACCGTCAGTGTGGATGACGACGTGCGGCTCGCTCATCCCGAGATCCCGTAGTCCCCTGCCTCCTTCACCGCCTGGTGAAAGCGCAACTTGCGGTAATATTCCATCGGATCCTTCGGGCGCACCAGCGCGCCGGCCGGAACGTCGAACCAGTCGACCAGCCGCGTCAGGAGAAAGCGCAGGGCGGCTCCGCGCGCGAGCAGCGGCAGCGCGCCGCGCTCCGCATCCGACAGCGGGCGCACCTGCGTGTAGGCGTTGAGCAAGCTCCGGCCCTTGGTCACGTTGTAGGAGTGGTCGCTCTCGAAGCACCAGGCGTTGAGGCAGATTGCGACGTCGTAGACGAGCGCGTCGGTGCAGGCGAAATAGAAATCGATCAAGCCCGATAGCCTGTTGCCGAGAAAGAATACGTTGTCCGGAAACAGATCGGCGTGGATGACGCCTTGCGGCAACCGCCGCGGCCACTCCCGCTCGAGGTGCAAGAGCTCGGCTGCGAGAAACAGCTTCAAGTCGCGTTGCACCTCGTCCACGCGGGCACTGCAAATGTCGTAAAGCGGGCGCCAGCCCTCGACCGAGAGTGCATTGGCGCGACTCATCTCGAAGTCGAGCCCGGCGAGGTGCAGGCGTGCCAACGCCTCGCCGAGCGCCGCGCAATGCCCCGGCGATGGCCGCCGGATCCACATGCCGTCGAGGAAGGTGATGATGGCGGCAGGACGGCCGGCGATCCAACCCCAGACCTCGTGCTTCAAGTTCTTTACCGGCTGAGGACAGGTGATGCCGCGCGCGTGCAGATGCTCCATTAGGCCGAGGAAGAACGGCAGGTCGGCGGCTGCCACGCGTTTCTCGTAAAGGGTGAGGATGAAATAGCCGCGGCTGGTATGGACCAGGAAATTGGAATTCTCCACCCCCTCCGCGATGCCCTTGTAGGCGAGCAAGTCGCCGATGTCGTAGCCGGCGAGAAAGGCCGCGAGGTCCTCCGCCGCGACGTCCGTGTAGACCGCCATGGTTATTCCGCCGCCTCGGTCCCTCGCAGCACCCGCGGCAGCGGAAAAAACATGTCTTCGTCGGCGGTGGTGACGGTCTCGACGCTTACCGCATAGCGCTCGGCAAAGGCGTCGATGACCTCCTCGACCAGGACCTCCGGCGCGGATGCGCCGGCAGTGACGCCGAGGCTTTCGATGGCCCCGAACAGCGACCAATCGATATCGGTCGCACGCTGCACCAGCGCGGCGCGAGTGCAGCCGGCGCGCTCGGCGACCTCCTTGAGGCGCCGGGTATTGGAGGAATTGGGCGATCCCACCACCACCATGGCGGCAACCATGGGCGCCACTTTCTTGACCACCTCCTGGCGATTGGTGGTGGCGTAACAGATGTCCTCCTTGTGAGGACCGTGAATCTGCGGGAAGCGGGCCTTGAGCGCGGTCACGATCTCGGCGGTGTCATCGACCGACAGCGTGGTCTGCGTCACATAGGCGAGATTGCCGGGATCGCGCGGCGCAAATCCCGCGGCCTCCTCGACCGACTGCACCAAAGCGATGGCTCCTTGCGGAAGCTGCCCGATCGTTCCGACCACCTCGGGATGGCCGGCATGCCCGATCAGCACGATCTCACGCCCGCGCTTGTGGTGAATCTCGGCCTCGCGATGGACCTTGGTGACCAGGGGACAGGTGGCGTCGAGCGCGAAGAAGTTGCGCTTCCGCGCCTCGGCCGGGATCGATTTCGGCACCCCGTGAGCGGAAAAAATCACCGGTGCGGTGGTATCGGGAATCTCGTCGAGCTCCTCGACGAAGACCGCGCCCTTGGCCTTCAGGCTCTCGACCACATAGCGGTTGTGCACGATCTCGTGTCGCACATAGACCGGGGCGCCGTAGCGGGCGAGTGCCCGTTCGACGGTGTCGATCGCCCGTACCACCCCGGCACAGAAGCCGCGCGGTGAGCACAGCAGCACCTTCAAGGGCGGTTTCTGGTCGGTTCCCCGCGTGTCGGGAGCGGCCATCGGGACCTCGGTTGGGCGTGATCGCAGTGCATTCGACATGGCCCGATGGCCTGCGTCTGTCAAGCGAGCGAGCGCGAGCAGATCTGCCGTACGATCGCTGCTTGCGCCCGCCCGGGCGCTATTTTCCCTCCAGCCACGCCTCGTAGCGCAGGTAGAGCTGGGCAGTTTGCGGGGAGCCCTCGCGATAGACGATCGGTGCCAGCGCTCGGCCGGCGGCGACGAGCCGTGCTGCCATATAGCGGAAGGCCTCGGGATAAACCGAAAGGTCGGTCGACTTGAACAACCTCTCGAAGCCCTCGGATGGCTCGACCGGGTCGAGGCGGTCACGCTCGTAGACGGCGGTGCGCTCGACGATGGCCCAGGATCCGCTCCGGCGCTCCATACGATCGAGGAAGCGCGCATAGGAGGTCATATCGACCAGCACGCCCTCGATCTTCTGACGCACCAGGATGACGATATTGGTTTCCGCCACCGCACGATCCGCCGCAACTCGCACCACGGACGGAAAGATCTGATGCTTGGAGCGCTGTCCACTCTCGAAGCCCTTGCGGCAGCGATCCACGAACTCGGAAAAACTCCCGCTGAACCACGACACGCTGATCTGGCCATCCGGGGTGAAGGTGGACAGGAGCTGCGGCCACTTGCCCTGATCACGATAGAGTCCCCAGGCCTGGATCAGCTCGGCGCAAGCATGCTTGTCGTCCATCAAGCCGTCCCTTACCGCCTTGTCTCGAGCGTGACGGCTCACATTAAGACGGCGCGCGAAGACACCGCAATTGGTCATTTTACTCTCGGCTTGCTATGAACCCCGGCCCGTGCAGCCTGGTCTCGACCCCAAATGAAGCGGCAGCGAAATCCCGATCGGCCGTGCCCTCACTACAAGGCTTCCTGCATTCCGCTTTCCGCTCCGCGCAGGCTGCCAACCCGAGGGGCTGCATGAAGGCGATCGTGATCCATCGCTGGGGCCCGCCCGACGTTCTCACCTACCAGGATGTGCCCGATCCCACGCCGCGCGAAGGCGAGATCAGGATCCGGGTTCATGCCGCGACGGTCAATCGCGTGCTCGACGTGAACCTGCGCGCCGGCAGGGAATTGGCGCGCGAGGCGAGGCTTCCGCTCATTCCGGGCGTCGATTGCGCGGGCATTATCGACGCGGTCGGGCCAGGCGTCACCAGATGGCGGACCGGCATGCGCGTCGCCGCCGCCGGCATCATGCCGCTGGAGGTCTGTACGGAAGACAAATCCGGCTATGCCGGAACGACCGGCATGATGGGCATCAAGCGGCCCGGAGGCTTCGCCGAGCTCGTTGCGGTGCCGGCATGCGCGGCGGTCGAGCTGCCGGCGGACCTCGACCTGCATCACGCCGCGGTGGCGATGCGTCACGTGCCGACGGCGTGGAACCTGCTGTTCAACGTCGCCGAGCTGAAGACAAGCGAGACCGTGCTGATCATGGGTGCCGGCGGCAACCTCGGATCAATCGGCATCCAGATCGCCAAGCACGTGATCGGCGCCAAGGTGATTGCCGCTGCCGGCTCCGCGGAGCGTGTGCAAATCGGCCTCGCGCTGGGCGCAGATCACGCCGTCGACTATACGCTCTGTGATCTATACTCGGAGGTGATGCAGCTCACCGCCGGCCGCGGCGTCGACGTGCTTTACGACAACATCGCCAATCCGAAGGTGCTGCCGCGCGCCTTCCTGACCCTCGGATTCGACGGACGGCTGGTCACCGCCGGGGCCCATGGGGGTCCCAATGTGACAATCGACTTCGCACACCTCTACCACAAGCGGATTACCATCAAGGGCCGGCCCGGCTACCACCCGGCCGACGTTGCGAGATGCTTTGCCGCGGTCGCACAGGGCAGGGTGCGGACACAGATCGAGCGCATTCTGCCATTGTCGCAGGCAGCCGAGGCGCATCGCCTGGTCGAATCCGGTGAGTCGACGGGCAAGATCGTGCTCGACCCGACGCTGGGTTAGCAGCAGCCAGTTGTCAGGTGGTGGTGACGCTGTCGATCGCCAATCATCATGCCAGCCTGCCGATCGCCTATCGGCTGTATCTGCCGCAGGAATGGGCCGAGGACGGGGTCCGTCGCAAGAAGGCGCATGTTCCCAAGGCGATCAAGTTCAAGACCAAGCCGCTGATCGCGCTCGAGCAGATCCGCGAGGCCTGCGCGGCGGGCGTGCCGCGCGGTGTCCTGCTGATGGATGCGAGCTACGGTTCCAACAGCGCGCTGCGCACCAACGTCAGCGCGCTGGGGCTCAGCTATGTGGCTGGCATCGTAGCGACGGTCAAAGTGCGTGTGGTGTCCGATCGTGGTGCGGCAGAGCAGCGCATAAGCGTCAAGGAGTTGGCGCTGGGCCTGCCGAAACATGCCTGGCGCACGATCACATGGCGGGAAGGCTCGAACAAACGGCTGCGCTCACGCTTTGCCCGTGTGCAGGTGCGCACGGCGCCCATCAGGCGCGCTGCAGAACCCGCGCATCGGAGCCCTTGCGGTCAAGCGCAATGTCGGTAGAGCCCATGTCGGTAGAGCCCATTGCCGGGACCGGTCGAAGTGCCTATATTTCCGCTACTTCCGTCACCACCGATGACAGCAGGCTTCGCCTCCCAGGGCGGTCGGAGCACAGAGGAGATTTACTCATGGCCGCAACACCGCTGATGCCCAAAGCCACCGCCGTCTGGCTGGTCGAAAACACCGCGCTGTCCTTCGATCAGGTCGCCGATTTCTGCAAGCTTCACCCGCTGGAGGTGAAGGCGATCGCCGACGGCGATGCGGCACAGGGTATCAAGGGGCTCGACCCGGTGCTCACCGGCCAGCTCAGTCGCGAGGAGATCGAGAAGGCGGTCACCGACCCGGACTACCGGCTCAAGCTGCTCGATCCCAAGGTCCGCCTGCCCGAGGCCAAGAAGAAGAAGGGCCCGCGCTACACCCCGGTCTCGCGCCGCCAGGACCGCCCCAACGCCATCCTTTGGCTGGTGCGCAACCATCCCGAGCTCAAGGACAGCCAGATCATGCGTCTGGTCGGCACCACCAAGTCGACCATCCAGGCGATCCGCGAGCGCACCCACTGGAATGCCTCCAACCTGCAACCGATGGACCCCGTGACGCTCGGGCTGTGCTCGCAGATCGATCTCGACCTCGAGGTGCACCGTGCCGCCAAGGAAAAGCCGGTCGACGTCGAGGCGCAGGGCGCAACGTTGCTCCCTGCATCGGAGACCACCATTCGCCGTGAGCCCGAGCCGGAGGAGACGAAGCGGCGCGCCGACGAGCTCAACGTCGACGCGGTGTTCGCCAAGCTCAAGCAGATCGGCGGCAAGCCGGAGTAGCGCCGCTTCGGTGCGGTCGAGGACAACACCGGGAATGCGGGCCTGTGCACCGCGGTGCGGCCGTTGCTGGCGTATTGCTACGCCGCGCGTTTCGGCATGAGCGCGGCGAGGTAGCCGTTCTGCTCGGCCACGAAACGCTCGAGCCGCTCGGGATAGTCAGGAACGGCCGCCTGCCGGATCGACGGCCGCGTCGCAAGGGCCGCCCGCCAAGCCGCAAGCTTCGGCTTGCCGGCGAGCATGCCGTCCTCGAGCAGCCGGTCGAACAGGTCGAGATAACGGAACACCGGCCCGAATGCTGCATCGACGAGCCCGAACCGCCTGCCCGCGAACCATGGCCCGTCGCCGAAATCGCGCTCGAGGCGCGCGAATTTCTGCGTCAGCGCCGCGATCCTGGGGCTCGCTGCCTCGCGCGAGGGCGCGATCTCGAGGTCCCAGATCTCGGACAGGACCGCGGAGCTGAACTCGACCATCCCTCGGTGCCGCGCGCGCGCAAGCGCGTCGGCCGGATAGAGCCGGTTCGGCTGCGTCTCCTCGAGATATTCGAGGATCACCGCAGATTCGAAGATCACCGCGTCCCCGACCTTGAGCAGCGGGACCTTGCCGAGCGGCGAGATGGCGAGGAACCAATCGGGCTTGTCGGCAAGATCGACATAGATACGGTCGAACGCCACTCCCTTCTCCGCGAGCGCAATGGCGGCGCGCTGCACATACGGGCAGAGGTCGTGGCTGATCAGCGTTAGTTTCGGCATGATCGTCTCCGGTGCGCACTTGGTGTTTACATGCATATGCATGAATATAGATGCGGCTGCATTGATATGTCAATCTTGATGCATATGCATTTATATGAAAGATAGCGATCATGTCGCAACGCCCACCGTCAGACGTCGTGATTCGCGCCTGGGCGCGCCTCGTCCTGGCGCAGCAGGCCGTCCTTTCGGCGGTCGAGTTGGAGCTCAAGGTCTCCGGCTTCCCGCCGTTGGCTTGGTACGACATTCTGTTGGAGCTGTCGCGAGTAGGCGATGAGGGACTACGCCCGTTCGCGCTCGAGCAGCAGGTCCTGCTCACGCAATACAGCCTCTCTCGGTTGCTCGACCGGCTGGAGAAGTCCGGCTATGTGCAACGGCGGCCGTGCGCGGACGACGGTCGCGGCCAAATCGTTGCGATCACGGGTTCCGGCCGTGCGCTGATCAAACGAATGTGGCCGACATACCGGGCCGCCATAGCGCGCCATGTCGGCGCCAAGCTGAGCGAGGACGAGGCCGCTCGCCTCGCTGTGCTGCTGGGAAAGCTCCTCGCAGCGGCGACGGCGCCCCCGGGCGAGACATCGGCCTCGGTCGCGCATCAGTAGCGGTCCATTTGCCCGCTCTGAGCCTTGCCGGTTTTGACCCGGCCGACTTCCATCGGCTGGCCGGTTGCAAAAATGCCTAGCGCGCCCGCTGACTGATCTTTGCCAATTCGATATCCTGCAATCTCGTCCTGGCTGGCAGGGGACCGAATGCATTTCGATCGGTTGAAGCGGCGGGAACTCATCGCACTTGTCGGCGCGGTCGCGTGGCCGTTCAGTGCAGGCGGCCAGCAGCCCGAGCGGATGCCGCGGATCGGAGTGCTCGTCTTTGTGGGCGAAGCGGAGTTCGGCCGCTACGTGCACGCGTTCAGCACGGGGATGGCAGAGCGCGGGTACCAGGACGGCAAGAACGTTCGGTTTGAGGTCCGTTATTCCGACCAGGACCCGGAAAAGTTGGCACGCAATGCGCGCGAGCTCGCGGCGGCGAAGGTAGATTTGATCTGGGTGCCGGGCTCGACCGTGGCGCAGGCCGCGCGCGAGGCCACAGCAGCGATACCTATCGTGTTCGCGATTGTCTCAGACCCGGTGCACTCAGGTTTCGTCCGCAGCCTCGCTTCTCCCGGCACGAACATGACCGGCCTGTCGCTGTTGTCGTCCGAAATGTGGGGGAAACGGCTCGAGATCCTGCTCGAAGTGCGTGGCAGCGTCCGACGCCTGGGCGTTCTCGCGCAACCGGGCGAGCCTGCCAGCGCGGCGCAGTTGCCCCATATCCAAAAAGCCGCTGAGGCACTTGGCAAGGAAGTGCTGGTCCTCGAGGTGAACTCCGCCGAAGAGTTCTCACGAGCATTCGCCAGGCTCAAGGAATGGCGGGCCGACGCTCTGGTCATCGTGGAGACCGGCCTGTTTCTCTATCATCGAAGGTCGCTCATTGATGAGGCGACCAAGAACCGTTGGCCCACCGTGAACAGCTCGCGACAGTACGCGGAAGTCGGTGGGTTGATATCCTATGGCGTGGACTACTTGGATAGCTGCAGGCGCAGCGCGGAGTACGTGGTCCGGATTCTCAAGGGGGCCAAACCCGCCGACCTGCCCGTTCAGCAGCCTGTTAAATTCGAGCTACTGATCAATATGAAGGCTGCGAAAGCGCTCGGCATCACCATTCCACCTTCACTGCTCGTGCGCGCCGACGAGGTGATCGAATAAGCGTGGATTTTGCTGCGGTGCAGGAGTTTGTTGTTGACCCAACTGGGACATTGGCCGCTAGATTTGCTGTGGTGCACAACGCGGCATTTTCCCACCCCAGTGTGGTAGTGTGCAATCCTCGGATTGACATCAGCACATGAGGCGGCGTGAGTTCGTCTCGCTTCTCGGCGGCGCAGCGGCGGCGTGGCCGCTCGTGGACGACATAGTTGGTATTTATGGGAGCGGCGGTTCTCACGGGACAGCCCAGAGGCGTAGCCATGGCATCGGGTGATCTTTGCCTCCTCGATCTCGTTGAGATAGGACCCCGCATTCAAGCAAAGCAAGTCTCCTCCGTCGAAGTGACGCGAGCAATTCTCGATCGTATCTCGCGATTCGATGGCCGTTTGAAAAGCTATGCGACGCTCACCTCCGACCTGGCGCTGACGCAGGCCGGACAAGCTGACACCGAGATCGCACACGGCGCAATTCGTGGTCCCCTGCATGGTGTTCCGATCGCGGTGAAGGACCTCTGTTATACCAAGGGCATTCGGACCGCGGGCGGAATGGCCATCTACAAGAATTACCGTCCCGAAAAGGATGCGACGGTCGTTACCCGGCTGCGTGAAGCCGGAGCTGTGCTCCTGGGCAAGCTGCAGCTGACCGAGGGGGCCTATACTCAGCATCACCCATTGATCGATCCACCGGTTAATCCATGGAGCGCCGCGCACTGGACAGGGGTCTCGTCGAGTGGCTCGGGCGTCGCGACCGCTGCAGGGCTGTGTTACGGATCGCTTGGCACTGATACGCTCGGGTCAATCCGCTTTCCCTCGACCATGAACGGTGTCACCGGGTTGAAGCCCAGCTGGGGACGGGTCAGCCGGGCCGGCGTATTTGCGCTCGCTCAGTCCATGGACCATGTTGGGCCCATTACGCGCAGCGCGGCCGACGCCGCGGCTATGCTCGGTGCCATTGCGGGTGCCGATCCTCAAGATCCCACCGCTGCGCATGAAACCGTGCCTAACTATCTTGCCGACATTGACGGTGGGGTGCGCGGAATACGGATCGGCATCGACCGAGGATTAATCGCTGCTGGCGCTGACGCTGACATGGTATGCGCGAGCGAGGAGGCGGCTGCGGTGCTGGCGCGCATCGGCGCCTTGCTGTGCGAGATCAGCTTCCCCTCGCCCGATGCAGTTGTGCGTGATGCGAGAACTCTCTGCGGCATCGAGGCCGCCGTTGCGCACGAAGCGACCTATCCATCGCGCGGCGCCGAGTACGGCCCGCTGCTGGCCGGATTGCTGGAAACCGGCCGCGGCCTCGATGGTCTTGCGGTGACCAAGATATTGCTTCGGCGCGAGGCGTTTCGCGGCCAGCTCAATGCTCTCTTCTGTGATGTTGACCTCCTGATCATGCCGGCGATGAACGTCGCCGCGCCGACCTTGGCTGACAACATGGCTCCCGCTTGGCGCACTCCGGCAGCAAGTGAAGCCCGGATCCGCTTCACTGCACCGTTTAATATGAGCGGCCATCCGACGCTGACACTGCCCGGCGGTAAAACAGCCGATGGTTTTCCGGTCGGGTTCCAAATTGTTGGTCGACATATGGAAGAGGCGTTGATTCTTCGGGCCGGCCACGCCTTCCAGCAAGTGACCGACTGGCACAAGCGCCGTCCACTCATTGACTAGGGTTTGCTCATGCCGACTTAAACAACCTGGTCGTGGAAATGTTGCTAAGCGTTACACCAAAAGTCTCCCGCGTGGCCATCTTGGTGAATCCCGGCAACTCGTCCAACGCTGCGATCGCACGAAAGATGCTGGTTGCTGCGGTGCATATGTCGCTTCCTGGCACGATTCGACCATTCGCGGCGCTGCAGCACCACGGCCGCAGTTGGGGGTAAACCGCGGACGATTCGTTTTGGGCCGTTCGTGACCCGAGGGCGGCCGGGCATCGGCAAGTTAACCAAGCATTAACGAATGGAAACGCACAATTCGAATTGCAGCACCGTGTTGGCCATTTTCACTCGGTGGAGCGATTCCGATGCTCACGAGCAGCAGGTATCTCTTGAACGGCAGCCCCATCCGCTGCACGTTTTGCGGCGAGCCATTCTGTCCCCGCGACGGATATGTTGAATTTTGGCGGACGTCCACCGGCCATCACTTTTGTTCGGAGTTCTGCGCGGACGACGCCGAGGAAGCGCATTTTCGAAAGCGCCGTGCCGCGCCGCCCCTCACTGCGGGGCTGGTAACCCGTTCGAGCACGCTCTAAGTCGCATTTCGGGTCGGAGCCGAGTGCCCTCAACCCAGTTCGAAGGTCGTGACGCCGAACACGCGCTCGAGCTGCAGCGCGCGGATCGGTCCGGTATACATGCGGGCGGTTTCGAATACCGGCGCAAGGCCGTGGCTCTGCGCCAGCGCCGCCGCTTCGCGATTGACGCTCGGCACGTCCAGAAAGACTTCACCGCCGTCGTGCGCCGCGACGAGCGCCGCGAACACGGCTTCGGCTGCGGCGCGATCGTCGGCCACCAGCGGGCCGATCTTCGCGCCGTTCCGACAGGGGCGGATCACGCCCCAGGCTGCGAGGCGGCCGTCGCGGACGAGTGCGCGCCCGACGTGACCGGATGTACCGATCCAGGCACGCAGGAACGCGCTGCGCGGGGCCGGAAACACGGTGGCGTCGTCGGCCTCGAGCATCGCAAATGCGATCTCGGCGAGTGACGCAACCCCGGGCGGCATCGCCGGTGAAGCCATGGTGCCGCCGTAGCGCACATTCGGATAGGCCAGCCGGAAGCCCGATTTCCGGTAGTTGTCCTGCTGCGCCACCACGCCGTCGAGGCCAACCGTGCGCGCGCCGGCATGCGCCATGGCGGCATTCCAGATGCGCAAGCCGTGGCCGCGGCCGCGCAGATCGGGGCGCACGATGTAGAAGCCGAGGAAGGCGAAGCGCTCGTCGTAGTTGACGCAGGAGACGGTGGCGGCCGGCGATCCGTCGAGCTCGCCGATGAGAAAGCCGAGCGGGTCGACGGTGGCGAAGCACCCGGCATCCGCAAGGCCGGGATTCCAGCCTTCCGCCGCCGCCCAATCGGCGGCAAGGGCGATCTCCTCGGGCCGCATGGCGCGAATGCGCAAGCTGCTCTTCCCAGTCATCGAGTCTCACCGTCCGTCCCGCCCAGTAGCGGAGCTCGTGCGACGATGCTCTCACCGATCAGCGCCTCGGCACCATCGTTCCGGCATTCTCGATCGGCACGTGTCCGCAGTCAGGCGCCGACCCCCTTCCCCTTCAGGGCGCCGCCGATCTCGTCGAGGATCGCAGGATCGTCGATGGTCGCCGGCGCGGTCCAGGCTTCGCCGTCGGCGATCTTCTTCATGGTGCCGCGCAGGATCTTGCCCGAGCGCGTCTTGGGCAGCCGCCCGACCGTGATTGCGAGCTTGAAGGCCGCGACCGGACCGATCTTGTCGCGCACCAGCGCCACGCATTCCTGCTCGATCTCGGCGGACGGCCGATCGACACCGGCCTTGAGCACGATGAAGCCGCACGGCACCTCGCCCTTGAGCGTGTCGGCGATGCCGATGACCGCACATTCGGCCACGTCCTTGTGCGCGGCCAGCACCTCCTCCATGCCGCCGGTCGAGAGCCGATGACCGGCCACATTGATGATGTCGTCGGTCCGGCTCATGACGTGGACGTAGCCGTCGTCGTCCCGGAAGCCGGCGTCGGCGGTCTTGTAGTAGCCGGGAAACTCGCTGAGGTAGCTCTCCTTGAATCGATCGTCCTGCTGCCACAACGTCGGCAGGCTGCCGGGAGGAAGCGGCAGCTTGACCACGATGGAGCCGATCTTGTTCGCCGGCAGCGACGTCGAGCGTTCGTCGACGATATCGATATGATAGCCGGGCATCGGCACCGTCGCCGAGCCGTGCTTCACGGGCAACTGGCCGAGGCCGAGCGGATTGCCCGCGATGCACCAGCCGGTCTCGGTCTGCCACCAGTGATCGATCACCGGAACCTTCAGCAGCCTCTCCGCCCAGGCGACGGTGTCGGGGTCGGCGCGCTCGCCGGCGAGGAACAGCGCACGGAACCGGGAGAGGTCGTAGCTCGCCAGCAACCTGCCCTGCGGGTCCTCCTTCTTGATCGCCCGGAACGCGGTCGGCGCGGTGAACAAGCTCACGCAACCGTGCTCGGCGATGACGCGCCAGAACGCACCGGCGTCCGGCGTGCCCACCGGCTTGCCTTCATAGAGGATCGAGGTCGCTCCGTGCAGGAGCGGCGCATAGACGATGTAGCTGTGGCCCACCACCCATCCGACATCGGAGGCGGCCCAGTACACCTCGCCTGGCTCGATGTCGTAGAGGTTCTTCATCGACCACTTGAGCGCGACCATGTGCCCGCCATTGTCGCGCACCACCCCCTTCGGGATGCCGGTGGTGCCCGAGGTGTAGAGAATGTAGAGCGGGTCGGTGGCGGCGACCGGCACGCAGTCGTAGACCGAGCGTGCGAACACGATCGCCTCCTCGCGCAGCTTGGCCCAGTCGTGATCGCGACCGGCAACCAGCGCCGCCTCCTCCTGTGGACGCTGCAGGATGAGACAGGCGTCGGGCTTGTGGGCGGCGAGCGCGATCGCCCCATCGAGCAGCGGCTTGTATTTGACGATGCGTCCGGGCTCGATCCCGCAGCTCGCCGTCAGGATGACCTTCGGCTTGGCATCGTCGATGCGGGTGGCGAGCTCCTTGGGTGCGAAGCCGCCGAACACCACCGAATGGACCGCACCGATGCGCGCGCAGGCGAGCATGGCGATCGCCGCCTCCGGCACCATCGGCATGTAGATCACGACCCGGTCGCCTTTCGCGACGCCCAGATTGCGCAGGATCGCAGCCAACACCTGGGTCTCGACCTGCAGGTTATGGTAGGTCAGCGTGCGTTTTTGGCCGGCGAGCGGGGAATCGTAGATGAGCGCGGGCTGATCGCCACGACCGCGCATCACGTGACGATCGACGGCATTCCAGCAGGTATTGCAGACGCCGCCCACGAACCAGCGCCCGTACACGCCGGCGCCGGGATCGAACACCTGCTTCGCCGGCTCGACCCAGTCGATCTCCTGCGCGGCCTCGGCCCAGAAGCCCTGCGGATCGCGTTGCCAGCGGGCATAGACCTCGTGATAGCGGCTGGTGCGGGCATCCATCGCGCCCTCTCCTATGGTGTCGGACGTCCCTGCACGGCCTCCGCCAAGTCGAGCCCAGGGGTGGCGATCCGCCGGTCCGTCGTTGGCTCGCATTCTGCGGCCACCGGCTGCGTTTGCAAGCGCGCAGGAACGGCAATCCGGCCATGCGAGACGCTGGCGCCGGAGCGAGGCGTGCGCTTTTATGCGTCGCCACTTCGGCACGGTGCGAACGCGGCCATTCAGCAGCTCCGACCTCTTCATCTCCGGCGCTGCCCTCGTTACCAGCCACGCTTGGCCGATACGCGATGCCCCACACGGGCTGCGCATGACGAGGAAGAATGATCGTCGACCCCCTGTTTCTTCCGTTGGCCATCATTGCCGTAATTCTGCTCGGCCTCTCCAAGGGCGGCTTCTTCGGACTCGGCGTCATGGCGTTGCCGCTGATGTCGCTCTACGTGCCGCCGCTGCAGGCGGCCGCCATCATCCTGCCCACCGTGCTCGCGCAGGACGCGCTCACGGTGTGGACGTATCGGCGAAACCGGAGTGCCTGGAACCTGAAAATCATGATCCCGGCCATCGCCGCGGGGATCGCCATGGCCGGCTTGTTCGCGGCATCGCTCACCGCCGCCCACATCCGGCTGGCCATCGGGCTCATCGCCGGCCTCTTCGTGACCCGGCACTGGCTCGGCGGCTACTTTCATCTCCTCTCGCCCCGCCCCGGAATGCTCAGCGGCGTATTCTTCGGCACCCTCGGCGGCTTCACCACGATGCTGGCCAATGCCGGAGGGCCGGCCTGGCAGATGCACCTGCTACCCCAGCAGCTCGACAAGCTCACCTATATCGGCACCTTCACCATCCTGTTCGCAGTCAGCAATCTGTTGAAGATTCCCGCCTATGGGATGCTCGGTCAGTTGACCCGGGAGAATCTCGCCATCGGCGCGGTGCTGCTGCCGGTGGCGGTGCTGGCGAACTATGCCGGCATCTGGCTTGTTCGACGCACGCCGACCGAGCTGTTCTACCGCATCGCCTATGTGCTGATGTTCATGATCGCGGTCGAGCTGATCCGCGGCTCGCTCTCCGAATTGCTGGCGCATTGACCCGCTGCTGCGAGGCCGCCATGCACAAAACCGGGTGGTGCGGCCGGCGGCTCCGCTCTATACGGCCGAGCCGCCCACACACGCATATGACCATCATTGCCGACCCCCTGTTCTATCTGCTCGCCGTTCCCGCCATCGTTGCGCTGGGTCTCGGCAAGGGCGGCTTCGCCGGCGTGGGCATGATCTCGACGCCGCTGCTGGCGCTCACCGTGCCGCCGCTGCAGGCGGCCGCCATCCTGCTGCCGATCATCCTGATCCAGGACGCCATCTCGGTCTGGTTCTATCGTCGCGAGTGGAGCGCCTGGAACCTGAAGGTGCTGCTGCCGGGCTCGGTGGTCGGGGTCGGCGCCGCCTGGCTGTTCGCCGCCCATGTCGCAGACGCCTATGTCGCGCTCGCGGTCGGCATCACCGGAGTCTGCTTCGCGCTCTACACGTTTCTCGCCCGACGCCCCGATCGAGCCGCGCCGGCCGAGCACGGCGGCCGGCGTGTTCTGGGGCTCGCTTGCGGGCTTCACTTCGACCATCATCCAGGTCGGCGCCCCGCCCTTCCAGGTGCACATCCTGCCGCAGCGGCTCGACAAGCTCACGCTGATCGGCACCACCATCGTCTTCTTCGCGCTGGTGAACGTCATGAAGATCGTGCCTTATGCCGCACTCGGCCAGTTCTCGACCCGTACGCTGGCGACCTCCGCCGTGCTGCTGCCGCTCGCGGTCGCGGCCAATATCATGGGCCTCTGGCTCGCACGTCGCACGCCGACCGAGCTGTTCTACAAGATCGCCTACCTGCTGATGCTGGTGATCTCGCTCGGCCTGATATGGCAGGGCGCGAGCGGAATCCTCAATTCCTGAGCGGCTGCTCACGCCTCGGCCCTCCACTCGGCCACACGCCGTAATGGCTTCTCGCTCCGACGCCATGCTATTCGAGTACATACGATCGCAGACGTCGCTCTCATGATCCAGGGCATCGGAACCACAGTCCTAGTCGGGTGCATCATGGCATCGACGGCCGCCCATGCCTTCGACCTGCAAGGCCATCGCGGCGCCCGCGGGCTGGCGCCCGAGAATTCGCTCGAAGGCTTCGCGCTCGCCTTGTCGATCGGGGTCTCGACGCTGGAGCTCGATCTCGCCATGACGCGGGACGGGGTGCTGGTGGTGAGCCACGACCGCCGTCTCAATCCCGATCACACCCGTGGCCCGGACGGCAGGTTTCTCGATGCACCGGGACCCGCCATCCATTCACTCAGCCTGGCCGAGCTCGAGCGCTACGATGTCGGCCGTCTCAAGCCCGGCACGAACTACGTCGCGGCCTTCCCCGAGCAGCAGGGGATGGACGGCGTCCGCATCCCGACGCTCGCCGCTGTATTCGACCTGGTGCGGCGGGTGAAGGCCGATCATGTCCAATTCAACATCGAGACCAAGCTCACGCCGACCTCGGGGGCCGAGACGCCCGATCCGGAATCCTTCGCCGCCACCGTGGCGGCGGCGGTGGAGCAGGCAGGTCTGGCCGCCCGTGTCAGCGTCCAATCCTTCGATTGGCGCACGCTCGCGGTCATGCGCCGCATCGCCCCGCAGATCGAGCGCGTGTGCCTGACCATCGACGGCGGCAACGGCGACACCCTGCAGCGCGGCCGGCCCGGCATCTCGCCGTGGACCGCCGGCCTCGACATCGACGAGTTCGGCGGCTCGACGCCCCGCCTCGTATCGGCCGCTGGCTGCGCGGTCTGGTCCCCCTTGTTTCGCAATCTCACCCCGCAGGCCCTGGCGCAGGCGCGACCGCTCGGGCTCAAGGTGCTGCCGTGGACCGTCAACCAGCCCGCGGACATGGAGCGCCTGATCGCCCTCGGCGTCGACGGCATCATCACCGACTACCCGAACCGCCTGCGCGCGGTCATGGCGGAGAAGGACATGCCGCTGCCGCCGCCGGTTTCCGCACGCTGAGCCCGACCGTCCTGCGGCTGCATGGGCGGCCTTGGCCGCCGTTCCTGGCGGGGCAAACGCGCATGCATTGGGCCGACGTGGACGATTGATCGCACAGCCTGCCGTTCGCTAAGCTTCATCCGACAGGCCGGACATGACGCCATACGACATCGATCTCGACCGCAACGCCGCGAACTTCCAGCCACTCACTCCATTGTCGTTTCTGGAGCGGGCGGCGTCGGTATTTCCCGATCATCCCGCGATCATTCACGGACCGCTGCGCCGGAGCTACGGCGAGTTCTACGCGCGTGCGCGGCGGCTCGCCTCGGCGCTGGCCCGGCATGGCATCCGCCGAGGCGACACCGTCTCGGTCGTGCTCGCCAATACGCCGGCGATGCTCGAATGCCACTACGGGGTGCCGATGACCGGCGCGGTGCTCAATACCATCAATACCCGGCTCGATGCCGCCACCATCGCCTTCCAGCTCGATCACGGCGAGGCCAGGGTGCTCATCGTCGATCGCGAATTCTCGAAGCTGGCGAAGGATGCGCTGGGGCTCACGCAGGCGAGGCCCCTGGTCATCGACCATGACGATCCCGAATTCACCGGGACGGGGGAGCGCATCGGGACGATCGAATACGAGGATTTCGTCTCATCGGGCGACCCCGGCTTCGCCTGGCGGATGCCCGCCGACGAGTGGGATGCGATCGCGCTCAACTATACCTCGGGCACCACCGGCGATCCCAAGGGCGTGGTCTATCACCACCGCGGCGCCTACCTGCTCGCGATCGGCAACGTGCTGACCGGTACCATGGGCAAGCACTGCGTCTATCTGTGGACGCTGCCGATGTTCCACTGCAACGGCTGGTGCTTTCCGTGGACCATCTCGGTGGTGGCCGGCACGCACGTATGCCTGCGCCAGGTTCGCGCGGCCGCCATGTACGACGCCATCGCCACCCACCGGGTCACGCACCTCTGCGGCGCGCCGATCGTGATGGCGACCCTGCTCAACGCGCCGGCGGCGGAGAAGAGGCCACTGCCGCACGTGGTCGAGTTCTTCACCGCCGCCGCCCCGCCCCCCGAAGCGGTGCTGGCGGCCATGAAGGAGGCCGGCTTCAACGTCACCCATGTCTATGGTCTGACCGAGACCTACGGACCCGCGGCCACCAACGAATGGCACGCCGCATGGGACGCGCTCGCTCCCTCCGAGCAGGCCGCCAGGAAAGCGCGCCAGGGTGTGCGCTACGTGCCGCTCGAGGCGCTCGATGTGCTCGATCCCGACACCATGACGCCGGTGCCGCGCGACGGCGAAAGCATGGGCGAGGTGATGTTCCGCGGCAATGTCGTGATGAAGGGCTACCTCAAGAACAAGCCGGCGAGCGCGAAGGCCTTTGCCGGCGGCTGGTTCCATTCCGGCGATCTCGGGGTGATGCATCCCGACGGGTACATCCAGCTCAAGGACCGCTCCAAGGACATCATCATTTCCGGCGGCGAGAACATCTCCTCGATCGAGGTCGAGGAAGCGCTCTACAAGCACCCGGCGGTGCAGGCCGCCGCGGTGGTGGCCAAGCCCGACGAGAAATGGGGCGAGACGCCTTGCGCCTTCGTCGAGCTCAAGCCGGGGCGCGAAGCGTCGTCCGAGGAGCTGATCGCCTGGTGCCGCAGCAATCTCGCGGGCTTCAAGTGCCCGCGTTACGTGGTGTTCGCGGAGCTGCCGAAGACCTCGACCGGGAAGATCCAGAAATTCAAGCTGCGCGAGAAGGCGAAGGAAGCGTGAGAGGCATCGGTCTCCGTCGATGGTCCCGTTGCAGTGATGCGCGCGTTGCTCGTTGCGCCGGGTTGATTTCGCCGTTCCTCGATTTTCCTGCCGACACAGCGGAGGGTCCGATGTCGCACAAGCCAGCATTGCCCCATGCCGGGCTGCTTGCGCTCGCCGCCGCGACGCTGGCGGCAACGGTCGCTTTCGCCGCCGACTACTACGCCGGCAAGAGCATCGAGCTGCTGATCGGAGCGCAGCCCGGCGGCGGTTACGACATCTATGCCCGTGTCGTCGGCAAGCACCTGAGCCGCCACATTCCCGGCCATCCCGCGATCGTGCCGAAGAACATGCCGGGCGCCGGCAGTGCGCGGGCGGCAGGCTTCATCAGCACGATGGCCCCCAAGGACGGCACCGCGCTTGGCGCCGTCATGCCGGGCGCGATCATGGGCCCGCTCCTCGACGAAAAGGCCGAAGCGCTGTTCGACCCGACCAAGGTTCTCTATCTCGGCACCGCCAACAACGGCACGCGCGTCTGCGTGACGCTGAAAAGCTCCAGGATCAAGTCGTTCGACGACCTTCTGACGCAGAAGGCGGTGTTCGGCGGTGTCTCGTCGAACGACTCGACCCAGGAATACGGCTTCCTGCACAAGAAGACGGCGGGGGCGCAGTACGACGTCGTATCGGGCTATCGGGGAACGCCCGACATTGCGCTGGCAATCGAGCGCGGCGAGATCGACGGCGTATGCGGCTGGGACTGGTCGAGCTTCAAGGCGCAGAAGCCGGACTGGTTGCGCGACGGCAAGGTCAACGTTCTGCTGCAGGTCGGCCTGGAGCCCAATCCCGAGCTGTCGCGCATGGGCGTCCCGTCGGTATTCAAGTACGTGAAGAACGAGAACGACCGCAAGGTCGTCGAGCTGGTGATCAGCCAGCAGGTCTTCCAGCGCTCCTACATCGCCCCGCCCGGCACGCCGGCCGAGGCGCTCACCACACTGCGTTCCGCCTTCGATGCGACCATGGGCGACCAGCAGTTCCTGGACGATGCCGAGAAGCTGCGCATCGACATCGCGCCGCAATCCGGAGCAAAGGTTCAGGAGCTCGTGGAGAAGCTCTACTCCGCGCCGAAGGAGCTCGTCGCGATGGCTCGCCGCGCGATCAGGCCGTAGTGTGCCGGCGCGCACCTGGGTGCATCCCTGCTTACGGCCGGCGCAAGCCCGGGGCCATTGGCGGACGGCATCACGAGCGTTGCCCGGCTCGGGTCGTCATCACCGCACCCGCGCCGGCGGCCTCAGCAGACCGCGGATCCGGCTCGGTGGACCGTGGACAGGCCTCCGCGGCCGTCCGCCCGGCGAAAAATCCTTTCGGGTTTTGAACCTGGGCGCCCCCTCGTCCGACTAATCGATAGGGACAGGGGGCTATCATGAACAAATTCTGCCGCTTTGCGACTGCCGCCGCCGTGGCCTTGGCCGCGAGCACCTTCGTCACGGACGCATCCGCCAATCCATTCGCCTGGCTCGGTTTCGGAGCGACCGATAACGGTCACCAGGCCCGCGCCGACCTGCGTCGCCGGGTCGTCCACTATCCGACCAACGAGGCGCCGGGCACCATCATCGTCGATACGCCGAACACCTACCTCTACTATGTTCTTCCCGGCGGCCAGGCGATCCGCTACGGCGTCGGCGTCGGCCGCGAGGGTTTCACCTGGGCCGGCGTGAAGACCGTCGAGCGCAAGGCGGAGTGGCCGGACTGGACGCCGCCGCCGGAGATGATTGCACGCTCGCCCTATCTGCCGCGCTTCATGGCCGGCGGCGTGACCAACCCGCTCGGCGCCCGCGCCATGTATCTCGGCGGCACGTTCTACCGCATCCACGGCACCAACGCCCCTTCGACCATCGGCAGTCGCGCCACCTCCGGCTGCATCCGGATGGTCAACGAGGACGTGGTCGACCTCTACGACCGCGTCAAGGTCGGCACCAAGGTCGTGGTGCTGCCGGCCGCCGGACGTCACGCCTCGGCCGGGTTCAACCCCTTCCGCTGAGCCGCGTCCAGTCCAGCTTCGAGTTTGACCTCTGCGCCGGTCCCGCCGTAACGGCAGGGCCGGCTTCAGTCTGACAAGGGCGCAGAAAGCGGCTGTCTGCCCCGTATCATGTCGGACGCCTTCTCCGCGATCATCAGCACGCAGGCATTGATGTGCGCGGAGACGAGATCGGGCATCACCGAAGCGTCGACCACGCGCAGTTGCTCGACCCCGCGCACCCTGAGCTCGGGGTCGATGACGGCGTCCGGCCCGATGCCCATCGCGCAGGTCCCGCAGGGGTGGTGCGCCGTGACCGCTGTCCGCCTGATGAAGGCATCGATTTCCGGGTCGGTCCTCACCTCGGCGCCGGGCGCGGTCTCGGGGCCGCGAAAGGAATCCATGGGCGATCGACAGGCGACGTCGCGGGCGAGCTTGAAGCCCTCGCGCAGGGTCGGCAGATCGTTGGGCGCGGAGAAGAAATTGTAGACGATGCGGGGCGGGTCGCGTGGATCGGTCGAGCGCAGCAGGATCTCGCCGCGGCTGTCCGGATGCAGCAGCGTGGGACGGATGCCGTAGCCGTCGGCGTAGGCCGGTCGGATCAGCGGAAACCACAGGCGCGCGCCCTCCGGCGCACCGCGGAACATGAACTCGATATCCGGCACCGCCAGCTCGGGGCGCGTCTTGATGAAGGCGTGCAGCCCGCCCGGCACCACCGTGCCGGGACCGGTCCCGAAGAAGTAGGCGCGGATCATGCCGACCGCCATGCCGATCGAAGCGCATTTCCTTCCGGAAAGTGCTTCCGGTCAGCCGCCGAAAGAAGATGGTCACCGCCAGATGGTCCTGCAGGTTTCTTCCGACCGGCAGATCGACCTTTGGCTCGACGCCCATCTCGGCGAGATGCGCCGCCGGGCCGATGCCCGACAGCATCAGGAGCTGCGGCGTGTTGAAGGCACCGCCCGCGAGGATGACGTCACGACCGGCCTCGACGCGTGTCGCGACGCCATTCGCTCCGGCGAACTCGACGCCGGTGGCACGCGTGCCCCGCATCAGCACGCGGGTGGCATGGGCACCGGTCTTGATCGCCAGATTGGCGCGCCTGCGCACCGGCCTGAGATAGGCGCTTGCCGCCGACGAGCGATAGCCGTCGCGGATGGTGTATTGACCGCGCCCGAAGCCTTCCTGCCGCGTGCCGTTGTAGTCGTCGGTCACCGGCAGGCCCGCTGCCGCGGCAGCCTCGAGCCAGGCGTCGTAGAGCGGATCACGGGTCCTTGCGAATTCGGTGCCGACCGGCCCCGCGCCGCCGCGCCAGCGATCCTCGCCGCCGTGCCAGGTTTCGCAGCGTTTGAAGTACGGCAGCACATCGGCGTAGGACCAGCCGCGCGCACCCTTCTGCGCCCAGCGGTCGTAGTCGCGGCGATGGCCGCGGGTATAGGCCATCACGTTGATCGACGACGATCCGCCCAGCACCTTGCCGCGCATCGCCTCGATCCTGCGCCCGTCCATGTTCGGCTCGGGCTCGGTGCGGTAGCCCCAGTCGAACATGCCGTATTCGTGCATCTTGCCCATGCCGAGCGGGATGTGGATGAGCGGATTGAGGTCGCGCCCGCCCGCCTCGATGAGCAGCACGCTCGCCGCTCCATCCTCGCTCAGCCGGTTGGCCAGCACGCAGCCCGCCGAGCCTCCGCCGACGATGACGTAGTCGTAGCCCTTTCTCATCTTCATGCCGTCCCCTCGGGCACCGTCGTCCGGGACGCGTCGCCTGCACGACGAGGCGTTAGACGTCGAGCGTGCTGCGTGCGAAGATCTCCTCGAGCTCGACGCGGCGCTCGCTCAATCCCTGCTCGTGGACGTATTGCGCGATGGTCGCGAGCACCGCGCGGGCGGCCTTGAAGCCGTAGGCCAGCGGATCGTTGTCGGCGAGGGTGCGGCGGACGCTGTCGTCGAGTAGTCCGGCGTCGAAGTACCATTGCAGATGCGACCTGCCGCAGCGCGCGATCTCCTCCTTCGCGGCCACGAAGGCGGAGTAGAGATTGAGCGCGAGCCAGGGATGGCTCTCGAGCAGGGAGCGGCGCACCACCACGGTGTGATTGATCGGATAGAGCCCGGTCTTGGCATAGAAGCGTCGACCCTCCGCGGCCGGATCGGGAAACAGGAAGCGGGTTACGGCGGAGACATCCACGGTGCTACGGTCGACCAGGTTCCTGTCGACCAGATAGTGCAACGCCCCGTCGAGCTCGCCGCGCACGAGCATCTCGCCGATGTTGGTCGTCGGCGGGATTTGGTTGACGCGCACGCCGTCGGGCGCGGCAAAGCCGGTGGCGCCGCCGTGACTCTTGTCGGGATTGCGCTCCATGAACCATTCGATCTCGCGCGCGTGCACGCCGAATTCGTGCTGCAGGACACCGCGCGACCAGATTGCCCAGGTCTGCTGATATTCCGGCACGCCGATGCGCCTGCCGCGCAGGTCGGCGGGTGCGACGATGCCCGAATCCCTGCGCACGATGATGCTGGTGTGGAAGAACCGGCGCATGGTGAATACCGGGATCGCCACCCAGCGCGTGTCCCCGCGCGAGGTCGCGATGATCAGCGACGACATCGACATCTCGGACGCGTCGAACTCGGCGAACCGCAGCTGCCGCCAGAACATCTCGGACGGATGCACCACGGTGGGGACGAGCCTGATCCCCTGCGGCGCCACCCGGCCCTCGATCAGCGGCCGCGTGCGCTCGTTGTCGGAGAGCGCGATGCTGAGCTCCAGTCGCGATGCATTCACGTCGAAACGAGCTCAGCTGGATGCAGGCAGCGTCACATAGATGCGCTCGTCGCGGACCTCGATGTCGACCGGCCGCAGGCGCCAGCGCCCGTCGCCGCAATGCCGGCCGGTCTCGATGTCGAACTCCCAGCCGTGCCAGGGACACACGACGTTGCGGCTCTTGGAGAACCGAAGCCCGCGGCTGGTCTGGTCGGACGCCAGTTCCTCCTCGACCCGGGGAATGACCTTGCCCTGGCACACCGGGCCGCCGTCGTGCGGGCAGTGGTTCTCGTAGGCCACCATCCGGTTGCCCTGCCGGAACACGCCGAACTCGAAATCGTCCACTCGCAGAACGCGGTAATCGCCATCGGCAAATTCCGCGAGCTCTCCGATCATGATCTCGCTCATCCCTTCACCCCGTTGCCGGTTCCGTTCATTCGTTGCTGCCGCGGCGATACCACATCGCCAGGTCGAAGAAGTTGAGATCGGCCGCCCGCATGATCGCACAGATGGCGGTGACGGCCTCGGTCGCGTTCACGGGCCGGTCGCCGAACGGCGCCAGCTCCTGCGCGCGGTCCTCCGACTTGGCGGCGTAGAGCCGCACCGCCGCCGACATCAGCCGCTGCAGGCTTTCGTCCGGGATCGCGTCCGGCTTGCCGCTGCCCAGCGCATCGTCGACCGATGCGCAGAACGCGGCGACCGGATCAGCGGCGTCGCCGCTCGCCGCGGATGCTCTCATGCCAACCTCGCCGGCGAGACCAGCTCATTCGGCAGGAACCGGGACCGGCTGCTTCGGCGCCTTCACGCCCGACTTGGCCGCCGGCACCTCGAGCCCGAACAGCCGCGCCGCGTTGAGGCCGAGAATGTTGCGCTTGGCCTGCTCGTCGAGGAAGGGAAGCTTGGTGATCGCGCTCGGCGCGTCGAAGTCCCAATGCGGCCAATCCGACGCATAGAGCAGCTGCGTATCGGCGTTCATCGCCTCCATGGTCGCCTGGGTGAGCTTCATGTTGCTGCGCTCGAGCGGCTGGCTGGTGAAGTACATGTCCTGGATGTACTCGCTCGGCTTGCGCTTGAGCAGCGGCGCTTCCGAGGTGCGCATCATGAACTCGGAATCGAGCCGCTGCATGATGAACGGGACCCAGGCCAGGCCCGATTCGATCCAGATCAGCTTGAGCTTGGGGAAGCGCTCGGGCAGCCCGTTGAGCACCCAGTTGGTGAGATGCACCATGTTGAAGTGCACGAACGAGAGCGAATGCATGCCGATGAAGCGGTTGAGCTGCTGGAACGACGGATCGCTCCAGCTGAACCCGGCATGGAAGCCGAGCGGCTTGCCGCAGTCCTGCAGCGCCCCGTAGAGCCGCATGTAGGAATTGTGCCAGACCGGCTTGTGGCGCGTCGACGCGATGGAGAAGCCGACCACGCCCGGCTTGTCCGCGAACTCCTCGACCACCTCGACCGAGGCATCGGGATCGTTGAACGGCAGATAGAGCAGCGCCATCTGGCGCTTGTCCTGCGGCAGGACCTGCTCGACCATCCAGCGATTGAACGCCTTGCCGAGCGCGACCTCGGCATCGATCTGCGGATGCATGCCGAGCGAGAGCATCGGCGTCGGAAACACGACCATGTAGTCGATGCCCATGGCGTCCATGGCGCGCTGGCTGAGCTGCACCTGGCGATGAATCCCGGGCGGGGTCGGCTCGTTCTGCTTCTGCTGATGCATGATGCGGCCGGCGAGATCCTGGTAGAGCGGCCCGTTGGCGTAGAGCATTCCGCCCGGCATCCCGCGTTCGGTGAACGCTTCGGCGATGTAGCGCAGCACGTCGTTGTCGATGCGCTCGGTGATCTCCGACCAGAACGCGGTTTCGGTGACGTGAGCGTCCACGTCGACCACCAGCCAGTCCTTGAGCTTCTCGCGGGTGGAGGCGGCCTTGGCCAGATACTCGCGCGTGTCGGTACGCGTGGAGATTTTCTCCAGCTCGGTGATCCGCGGCGCGGTTTCGCGAATGTTCATCGTTTCCACCCTTCGTTGGAAGAGCCGTTCGGCGGGCCGCATCGGTTCGGCCGTTGCCTCACTCTAATTGGGCGAGCCCCCACCGCGCAACGGCTATGCGAGCACGCGCGCCAAGTGCACGGCTGCCCGGCCCATGTCTTAAGCCGTTGCACCGCCGAGGCAAACCGGCCAAGCCTCGAGCCATTCGAGGGCTCATGGCTGCTGCGGCGCAAACGCCGCGATGGTGGATCTACGGGAAGGCCCACGCAGTGCTCGGCGGAGCGCTGGGCGGGCAACCGGTTGGTCCGGCCAATCTCCGATCCGGAGGGGCGCAGTGATCAGCGCAGAAACTCGGGCGAGATCAACCTGGGCAGGAACAACGCGACGTCCGGCCACACGATCACCAGCACCAGTACGCCGAGCATCGGGATCAGCATGATCATCGTGTCCTTCAATGCATCGACGACGCGTATGCCGGCAACCGCGCAGGATATCATCAGACACAGCCCATAAGGCGGCGTCACCAACCCGAAGGCGAGCGAAATGATGCCGATGATGGCGAAGTGCACCGGATCCATGGCGACCGCCTTGGCGAGCGGATCGAGGATGGTGCCGACGATGATGATCGCCGGAATGGCGTCGAGGAAGCAGCCGACCACCAGGAACACGAAAGCGATGAAAAAACCGGTGGTGATCGGCCCCATGCCCCAGCCCGACACCCCGGAGAGGATCGCCTTCGGAATCTCGTAGTAGGCGAGCAGCCAGCCGAAAGCGGAGGCGGTGCCGACGCAGAACAGCGCCACGCCGGCGAGCTTGCCGGTCTCGAGCAGGGCATGGTGGAGGCCCTTCAAGTCCATTTCCCGATAGACGAAGAGCGAGAGCGCAGCGGCATAGAGCACGGCGATGCAGGCCGATTCCGTGGCAGTGAACCAGCCGAATACCTTGCCGCCGACGATGATGAAGGGCGTGGTGAGCGCGGGCACGGAGACCAGCAGAGCCTGCAACAAGGCGCCCCAGCCTGCGCGCGGATAGGTCGGATAATTGCGCTGCCTGGCATATACATGCACCGTGGCCATCTGCACGAGCCCGATGAGCAGGCCGGGCACGATGCCGGCGAGAAAGAGAGCGCCGATCGAGACGGTCAAAATGCCGCCCCACACGATCATGAGGATCGAGGGCGGAATGATCACGGCGAGCACCGCCGACACTGCGGTGATCGCAACCGAGAAGCCGTCGTCGTAGCCCTCCTTGCGCTGAGCTTCGATGAAGATCTTCGACTGGCTGGCGGCGTCGGCAGTCGACGATCCGGAGATACCGGCGAAGAAGATCGACAGCACCACGTTGATCTGCGCGAGTCCGCCGGGGAAATGCCCGACCATGGTGCGCGAGAGCAGCACCAGCCGGTCGGTGATGCCGCCGACGTTCATCAGGTTCGCGGTCAGCAGGAAGAACGGCACCGCCAGCAGAATGAAGGAGTTGTAGGCATTGAAGGTCTCCTGCGCGAGCGTCATGGCGGAGAGCCTGGGCTCGATCAGCAGGATCGGCAGGCAGGCGAGCGCGAGCGCAAACGCAATCGGCACGCGGAGAAACATGAACAGGAAGAACAGGCCGAACAGGATGAGCGCGGCCGTTCCCGGCGTCAGCACGCTGCCGGTCATGGGCGGCTCCCGATCAGCACCTTCACGTCGTCCCACATCTGCTCGCCGAGGAAGGCGAGCCAGGTGAAGCCGGCCACCGGCCAGGCCAGATGGATCAGCCATAGCGGAAGCTCGGCCAACTCGGAGATCCGGTGCCAGGCGAAGCGGGTGAACTCGATGCCGGCAAAGACGAAGACGAGCGCGATCGCCAGCACGCCCAGGCGCGAGACCAGCCGCAGGGCCGCAGCGGGGCGTGCGGACAAAGGCGGCCACACGTCGACCTCGAAATGCGTCGACTCGCGCACCCCGACCATGGCGCCCAGCATGATCGTCCACACGAACAGGAAGCGCGCCATCTCCTCGGTCCAGATGTAGGACGGGATCAGCTCGGTATAGCGCGAGAAGATCTGCAGCGAGACCGGGATCACGAGAACGGCGATGCCGATGGCGAGGGCACCGGAGAGGAAGGCGGCGTACCAGCGGGTCAATCTGCGCCACCAGCCGGGTGCCGAAGCTGCAACGTCGGTCATCCCTCTCCCCGAACAGCAAGGCGCGGCCGAAGGTCGGCCTTCGGCCGCGGCTTCACCTTCTCGCGCCCGAGCTATTTGATTGCGTCGAGTTGAGCGTAGAGCTTCTCGGCGCCGATCTCCTTGGCGTAGCCCGCCATGACCGGATCGACCAGCTTCTTCATCGCGGCGCGGTCGCCGAAGGCGATGCGCTTGAGCTTGCCGGCCTTCTCGAGCGCTTCGAGCTTCTGGGCATCTTCGGACGATTCGATGCGGCGACCATGCGCGCCCGCCTCCTTGCCGGCCTTGAGGATCGCCGCCTGCAGGTCGGACGGCAGACCCTTGAAAACCTTCACCGAGAAGCAGATCGGCCGGATCGTGATGGCGTGCTCGGTCATGTTGAGATTGGGGCCGACCTCGTAGAACTTCATCGATTCGACGCCGGCGGCCTCGTTCTCGCCGGCGGCGATGACACCGTTCTGGATCGCGTTGTAAACCTCGTTATAGGCGATCACCGTGGGCGCCATGCCGGCGGCCTGGAAGGTGCGGCTCCAGATCGGCGCGCCCTGCACGCGCACCTTCAGCCCCTTCATCTCGGCGAGATTGCGCACCGGCTTGTTGGCGAAGATGTTGCGCACGCCGCCGCCGGCATAGCCGATGAGCATCACATCGGCCTTCTGCGCGATCTCGTCGGCGATCGGGTTGAGCGTATCGGCGTCCAGCACCTTGTTCCAATGATCGAGGTCGCGGAACAGGAACGGTGCATCGATGAAGGGAGCGGCGCGCGAGAAGGTCGACATGTGCGCGGGCGATACGATGGCGTAGTCGACCGCCTTGCCCTGCGCCATGTATTCGAAATACTGCTTCTCGAGGCCGAGCGAAGAGTTCTTGTGCAGCGTGAAATTGACCGGCTTGCCGTAATACTGCTTCACCAGCTCCTCGAACCTCACCAGCGCCTTGGTGAAGGCATGATCGTCATTGAACTGCACCGCGCCGTTGAGCGTGATGGTCTGCGCCGCAGCCGGCGCAGCGAGAGCGAGCGCCGCGCCCACGATGGCGGCGCCAAATGCGAGCGGCAATCGCGTCCGCGTCATGGCTGTCCTCCCTATCGGCCGTAGCGGGCGGCCGTTGTTCTACGATCGTCTCTCGATCCGAACGATCCGAACGATAGGCGAAACCCCGCATGGCGGCAACGGACAACTGCCGCGGTCAGCGCGCCCAGCGGATGTGCCCGCCGTCACAAAAGTGCGGATTCGCAGGGATGGCGCCCTCCAGCACAACCGATCCGTACCGGAGCCGAGCTTTTGTGTGACGGCCGTCACCAACCGCCAAGCCGCGCGGTGCTACAACGCGCGCGCTGCCGACAAGCTTGCACGGGAGGATGTGATGGCGCGCGCAGTCGATGTGGTCCGTCGGGTCGCCCCCAAAGCCAGGCCGAGCTATCTTGCCGCGTTCGAGAACGGCGACGCGCTGCTGATCGCGCGTGGCCTGATCACACCCGACCGGATGGCGCATTTCCTCGCGCAGGTTCTGCACGAATGCGGCGCGCTCACGCTCGAATGGGAGAGCATGAACTACGGCGCCAGGCGCCTGCTGCAGATATTCGGCGCGGGACGTCACTCCGCGTCACTCACGCCGGGAGAAGCGCGGGCACTCGCGCGCAAGCAGGAGGCCATCGCGGAGCGGGTCTATGGTCTCGGCAATCCGGGCAAGGCGCACGCGCTCGGCAACACGCTGCAGGGCGACGGTTTCCGTTATCGCGGCGGCGGTCTCCTGCAGACGACCGGGCGCGAGAACTACCGGCGCATGGGAGAACGGTGCGGCGTCAATTTCGAAGCACTTCCCGAGCTCATCGTTTCGGCCGAGCATGCGCTCAAGCCGGCACTCGCGGAGTGGGCCGAATCGAACCTGAACCTATTCGCCGACTGCAACGACATCCTGTCCATCTCGCGCGCCATCAACATCGGCAATCCGCGCACGCGGCACATCCCCAACGGCATGCAGGATCGTATCGCCTGGTTCGCCAAGATCCGCCCATTGATCGACCGCGTCGAGTTCCTCGAGACCGCTCCCCGGCCGCAGCCGCAACCCCTTCCTGCGCAACCACCCGAAGCGGGCGTCACGCTGACCAAGATCGCCGATATCGTCGCCGACCGGATCTGGCGCTTTGGCGACGAGGACGGCGTCGTTGCGGCGATTCAACGCGCGCTCGCTCAGCTCGGATACGACCTGAAAGGCACCGGCACCTACGGCATCAACACCCAGACCTCGGTCGCCGACTTCCAGGCAAGACATTTCCTCGAGGTCGACGGGGAAGTCGGGCCGGAAACCGCCGAGGCGATCGACGCAGCGCTGGCGCGCGTGCCCGGCATGGCGCAAGATGCCGACGAGGCGCCGCAAGCTCCGGCGCGGGCGACAAGGCCCTCACCCCCCGCCACGTCGCCAATGCAGCCGACGCTCTCCGCTCTGATCGGCGAAGACACCTTGCAGAGCGGGAGCAAAGGCGAGCGCGTCAGGGCGCTCCAGCATGCCCTCGCTCGCCTCGGATATGATCTGAGGGGAACCGGTTACTATGGCTTCAACACCGAGCGCGCGGTCACAAACTTCCAGACCCGGCACGGTCTCGAGGTGGACGGAGAGGCTGGTCCCGAAACCGCCAAGGCGATCGAAGCCGCGCTGACCCGCCCGGGTAATGGATCCCGCATACCGCAAGACGCCGACGGCGGACGCCCATCATCGCCGACGCAACCGTCGACGACACCTCCTGCAGCCCCGACGTTGTCCGCCCTTCTCGGCGACGAGATCCTGCGGATCGGCAGCGAAGGCGATCTCGTACGAGCGCTCCAACTCGCTCTCGCCAAGCTCGGGTACGATCTCACGGGCACCGGCACATTCGGCGGCGCCACCGACACGGCCGTCACCCATTTCCAGCAGTCCCGCGGCCTGGAGGTCGACGGCGAGGTGGGACCGCAAACCGCTGCCGCCATCGATGCGGCCATCGCGGGCGGCGACGGCAGGGGTGCGCCCACCGTGCCAACCGCGCCCGTGGACGAGGCAGGCCGACCGATCTGGCTTATCGAGGGTCTGCGATGGATCGACACCGGCGAGGGGCCGGGCGCCGCGAACAATCCCGACATCCTGCGCTGGGCACGCGAGGAGGGCGGCGCGATCGCAAGGAGCTACAAGCACGATTCCATCCCGTGGTGCGCACTGTATGCCAACATGGTGCTCACCAAGGTTGGCTTGCAAGGCACGGAGACGCTGTGGGCGCTCGATTGGTCCAATTGGGGCGCCAGGCTCGCTGGGCCGGCGGTCGGTGCGTTCGCGCCGATGAAGCGCGACGGCGGCGGCCACATCGCGATCGTCGTCGGCCGTGACCAGCACGGCAACCTGATGTGCCTCGGCGGCAATCAGAGTGATGCGGTGAACATCAAGCCGTTCCCCGCCAATCGGCCCTTGAGCTTCCGCTGGCCGAAGGGTGCCGCGCCGCCTCCCAGCGCCGATGTCCATTCGCTGCCGCTGGTGAAATCCGACGGCCACCTCTCGACCCGCGAGGCGTGAGCATCGCAAAGCGTCAGGCTCGAAGGCAAAACCCGCTCCCTTGCGGACGACGGTACCGAAGCTGAGCGCCGTCACCACGATTTCGCCGACCTTCTTGCTCGGTGCACGCCTGATCTCTTGGACGATTCCAGGCTCACTCTATCGGCTGGTCGCTCACAAATTGGACGATGCCAGGCTTCGCCACTTCGATGGCCGATAGAAGCCCGGGAATTAAGGACCGGAGGTCGGCGAGCCGATTTGTCTTGGCCCGAAGGACGATAACCGCGATCGAGAACGATGTGAGGTTCTGTTGAAACGACAGGTTTCGATCCACCGTTACGAACACATCGAAGCTGCCCGACGCGAGCTCGAGCAATTCGCCGTTCTTGATCGCAGACCAAGCCATTCGATGCGCGCTCTTGACGTCGTGGCCGACGATGTCTCGCGCCAGGCGCGAATCGACACATTCGTCGAGAAGAACCTTCACAAAGTCGCTTCTACCAATCGGTCCTTCGCCTCCTCCAGGAAAGCAATGACCTGTGGCCGAGTCACGGAGGGGAAGCCTTCCAAAAAGTCGTCGATCGTCTCGCCCGCTTCCAAATAGTCGAGCAAGGTCTGCACGGGTACTCTCGTCCCGTGGAATACTGCGGCGCCGCCCATGATGTCGACGCTGCGGGAAATAATCGGTTGCTTCATCGCGACACGTTAGCGCCCAATCGGCTTGGCAGGCAACGATGATTATTTGACGCGCGTTCCAGTAGCGGACATGGCTCGCTCGCGAGCAGGCCAGCGGCCCTCAGGGGCCGATCTCGAGGATCGACTTGGCGCGAACGAGCACGGCGGGCGCCGTATCGGCAATGGAATCGGCCACCTTCTGAGCGACCTCGCCGGTGGCGGGGCTGATGTCCATGCCGGCTTTCTCGGCCTCGGCCAGGAACAGCGGATCCTTCATGGTGGCATCGAAGGCGCGGCGCAGGACCTCGACCCGTTCGCGAGGGGTTTCCGGGGTGGTGACGAAGGCGCGGGTGATGCCGGTATCGGCGGAGAGAAATTCGAGCACCTTGCGATCGTCCTCGTTCCGGGCAAGCTCGGTCATCAGCGGAATGTCGGCGAGCTCGGGGTGCCGCCTGAGCGCGATCTGCACCAGGATGTAGATCTTCTTCTCGGCGAGCCAATGCGGCTTGGTCGATTTCCACGACGCCCACGAATTGGACCCGCGCCCACCGACCTCGCCGCGCTCCATCGCCAGATTGACATCGTTGCCGCCGGGATAGCCGGACGACGATCTTGAATTTCGTGCCGACCAGCGCGTTCATCGCCTTCGGGTAGTAGACCGACGAGGTGGCGGTGCCGGGTGCCCCGACCACGAGCTCGCGCGCCAGGACGTCCTGGATGGTGCGGATACCGGTGGTGTGCCAGGAGTTCACCACGTTGGGGCTGTCGGTGGTATTGCCGATCCAGAAGAACTTGCGGGTATCGAACTCGACCTTGCCGCCGCCCAGCGCCTGATGCGCCGACATGTTCTGCATGATGGCGTGCAACACGGTGCCGTCGCGCGGCGCCTGGGTGGCGAGCCAATTGGCAGCCTGCAGCCCGACCGCACCGGGCATGTTGCGGGCGACGATCTGCGGCTCGCCCGGGATGTGCCGGCTCAGATGACGCGCCAACAGCCGCGCACGCAGGTCATAGTCGCCGCCCGGCGAAGTCGCGACCAGCATGGTCAGGGTCTTGCCGCGATAGAAATCCGCCACCGGATCGGCGGCGGCAGGAAGCGCGAATGCAAGCAACCAAGCCAGCGATGCGGCGGACCATCGGGGTGCGGTCATGATCGCTCCGGCGGACGCGAATGCGGATGCGGGCAGCATAGAAGGAATCCCGACAGCGGCAACCGCGCCTGTTGGTCATCTCTGCCGACGTGTCGGCGGGCCTTCGAGCCGGCGACGACCGGCCTGCCGCAGGTGCCGGTAGCGACGCGAAGGTGCGAGCTACGCCGCGGCGGTCTTCTCGCGCAGGGCAGGCAGCACCTCGTGCGCGATCCGGGTCAGGGATTCGCGCTCCCATGCCGCGTTCGGACCCGCCCAGTCGACGGCGCTGAGCAGGAGCGTGCCGAACGGTCCCGCCTGCCGGCGCAGCGCGATCAGCTCGGACAGCACGGTCTGCGGCGAGCCGAAGATGGTGCGCTGCTCGATGAAGGTATCCACCGTCACCTCGTCGTCGCGCATGTCGGGCCTGGACTTGAGCACGCCGAGACGGCCGAGCTGGCTGTAGACCTTGTGCATGTGGCCGTAGAAATGGCGATAGCCGCTTTCGGCGGCATAGACGCGGGCGCGTGCCTCCTCGTCGGTGGCGGCGACCAGGACCGACCGGCAGACCCGCCAATCGTCGCCGTTCGGGATGCGACCCGCCTCCTCGCAGCCCTGGCGGTAGAGCGCCCAGTGCTGGGCGAGATCCGCATTGGAAAGCAGCCCGCTCGAGATCACGCTCCAGCCCTTGCGGCCGGCGACCTTCACCGAGGCGGAATCCGGCGACGACGACGGAATCGCGATCGGCGGGCGCGGCTTCTGGTAGGGCTTGGGCAGCCAGCCGAAATTGAGCCCCGGATTGATGGTGTCCTTGATGCGGATGGTCCAGTAGTTGCCGGCGAGCTCGTAGGGCGGATCGCTCGCCCAGATGCGCTCGATCATGTCGATCGCTTCCGCAAGCATGCGGCCGCGCTCGCGCGGATCGGCAGGCACGTTCATCATCTCGTTGTCGGTCGGCGTCGAGCCCGAGCCGATGCCGAGAATGAAGCGTCCCTTGCTCAGGTGGTCGAACTGCGCGGCTTCCGCCGCGACCATCGCGGGATGATGCAGCGGCGCGTTGATCACCCCGGTGCCGAATATGAGCCGCTCGGTGCGCGGCAGCAGGCTCGCGGCGAACATCAGCGGGGAGGGATAGGGCTCGGTCGCCGCCGAGTAGTGCTCGCCGATGAACAGCTCGTCGAAGCCCAGTTTCTCCAGCAGCAGCGCCTTCTCGGTATCCTCGGCGAGATAGGCGTGCATCGGCCGGCCGACGGGGTGCAGCGGCATCATGAACATTCCGAGGCGCAAGGGGCTTCTCCGTTGTGGGTGTAGCGTATGGCGAGCAGCTTCTATCAGAGATCGACAATGGCGTTATTCGATATTCGCCCGTCGCTGCTTACGGAATTTTCTTCACCGGCTTGGGATCGAGGCCGAACACCCTGGCGGCAGTGCCGCCGAGGATGTTGCGGCGGCCGACCTCGCTCAGGAACGGCAGGTCGTAGACCACGCTCGGCAGGTCGAAGTCCCAGTGCGGGTAGTCGGAAGACCACATCAGCTGGGTCTCGGCGTTGATCATCTTGAAGGTCGCCTCCAGGATCGTGCGGTCGCGCGGCTTCTCCATGGGCTGCGAGGAGTAGTACATCTCGCGCATGTATTCGCTCGGCCTGCGCTTGAGCGATGGGCAGTCGGACGTGCGCATCATGTAGGAGTGGTCGAGGCGCTGCATCAGGCAATAGGCCCAGGTGAGCCCGCTCTCGATCCACATCACCTTGAGCCTGGGAAAGCGCTCGGGCAGGCCATTGATCACCCAGTTGGTCATATGGACCATGTTGAACCACATGAACCCGAGCGCATGCACGGAGATGAAGCGGTTGGTCAGCGACAACGACTGGTCGCTCCAATTGTAGGCGGCGTGGAAGGCGATCGGCTTGCCCATCTCCTCGAGCAGCGCATAGGTCCTGACATAGGCGTTGTCGTGCACCGGCTTGTAGCGCGGCGAGGTCACCATGAACCCGACCACGCCCTTCTTGTCGCCGAAGTCCTTCACGGTCCGGTAGGCGGCCTCGGGGTCGTTGAACGGCAGATAGAGCATCGAGACGATGCGCGGCTCGACCGCGAGAATCCGCTCGCAGAGCCAGCGGTTGTAGGCGCGGCACATCGCCACCTCGACCTCGACCTGCGGATGCAGCCCGAGGAACAGCATCGGGGTCGGGAACAGGCAGGAATAGTCGACGCCCATGGCGTCCATCCATTCCAGGGTCATGGCGATGTCGCGATGGCGCGGCCCGGCGTCGTGGCGGCGGATGTCGTGGCGGCGCAGATCGTGGCGGGTGATGCGTCCGCTGATGTCCTGATATCCGACCGTGCCGCCGAGCATCGATGCGCGCTGGCCGCGCTTGGACGACTCCAGCGCCTGATGGCGGATCACCGGGCTCTCGATGTATTCGAACACCTCCTTGTAGGACTCGCTTTCGTAGTGGTGCGCGTCCACGTCGACGATCAGGAAGTCCTGGTAGTTGCGCTCGCGCGCCTGCGCCGAGGCGTGCTCGAGGTGCTTGGCGGTCGAGTAGTCGTCGCCGACGAGCTTGCGAACTTCGCTGCGGGCCATGTCCATGGGGTGCCCTCTCCGTGCCTGTTGGGCCGACGCGTTTTCCGGCGCGCCGTCGCTAGGCGACGACGAAGATATCGTCGCCGCGGCGGACCACGTCGTACTTCCTGAGCTTCAGCCGCCGGTCACCGACGCATTCGCCGGTCTTCAACTCGTACTCGTATCCGTGCCAGGGGCAGACGAAATGCACCTCGTCGGAGAACGCCTGGCCCTGATAGGTGCGGTCCTGCGCGATCACGTCGACCACCCGGTTGATCATGACGCCCTCGCAGGCCGGGCCGCCGGAATGGACGCAATAGTTGCTGTACGCGAAGTAGTCGCCATCCTTGAAGAACACGCCGATCTCGTCGTTGCCGGCGACGACGATGCGGCGGTCGCCGTCCCCCAGCTCGGACGCCTTGGCCACGAAGCATTCGGGCATGGCGGGTCTCCTTCGCAGCGATACTACCATGCCGGATGGCCGCGGCGACTGACCCGCAATGAGCGAGTGCCCATGCTCCAGCCGATGAGCTCGACATCATCGGCCCAGCGATCGAACGCGCGTGGATTTCCGCGCAACCTGGATGGCGGCCCAGATGCGCTGCGGGCTGGCGGGCATGTCGATGTGCTCGATCCCGTACGCGGAGAGGGCGTCGATCACGGCGTTCATCAATACCGCCGAGCTCGGCGTGATGCCGGCCTCGCCGCCGCCCTTGACGCGCAGCTCGTTGCCCTTGGTGGGGTCCTCGGTGAGGGCAACCTCCATGGGCGGGAAATCATCGGCACGCGGGATGCCGTAGTCGAGGAAGCTCGCGGACAGAAGCTGGCCCGAGCCCTGCTCGTAGACCGCTGCCTCCATCATCGCCTGACCGACCCCATGCGCCACCCCGCCGTGCACCTGGCCGTGCAGGATCAGCGGATTGATCGCCTGGCCGCCGTCGTCGATCGAGGTGTAGCGGACGAGCGCGACGGCGCCCGTCTCGGGATCGACCTCCGCCTCGCACACCGCCGCTCCGGTCGGATAGGCGGGGATGCGGCCGATGAAGGTCGCCTCCCCGCGCAACTGGCGCAGGTCCTCCGGCAGTGCCGGCAGATCGGGTATGGCACGGGCAATATCGAACAGGCTGACCCGCCGATTACTGTGCGGCGCCATGAACAGGCTATCGGCATAGTCGATATCGGCCTCGGCGACGTCGAGCAAGACGGCGGCGATGCGTCGCGCCTTGGCGATCACCGTGCGCGCGGTCTCGACCATGAGCGAGCCGGCAAGCCGCATGGAGCGGTCCGAATGAGTGCCGCCTCCCGACGCGAGCTTGGCGCTGTCGCCGGCTATGAAGTTGATCGCCTCGGGCTCGACGCCGAGCCGGTCGGCCATGACCTGCCGGAAGCTCGTCTCGTGCCCCTGCCCGGTCGATTGCGTGCCCACGATGAGATCGACACGGCCGTCGGCGAGCACCTCGACTGCCACGCGCTCGTGCGGCATTCCGACCGGCGTCTCGACGTAGTTCACGACGCCGATGCCGCGCAGGCGCCCGCGCTGCCTCGCCTCGGCGCGGCGGGCGGGAAATCCGTCCCAGTCCGCCAGCTGCAGCGCACGCTCGAGGTTGCCGGCGAAATCGCCGCTGTCGTAGACGAGCCCGGTGGCGGTGCGATGGGGCAGCTTCTCATGCGGGATCAGATTGCGCCGGCGAATCTCGACCCGATCGATCTGCAGCCGTTTCGCCGCGATGTCGAGCAGCCGCTCCATGACTGCGATCGCCTCCGGCCGCCCGGCACCGCGGAACGGCGCCGTCGGCACCGTGTTGGTCATGGCCGCGCGCAGCCGCACCCAGGCGATCGGCACGTCGTAGACGGTCGGCGCGACGCGGTAGCCATTGCCGAGCGGCACATAGGACACGGTATGCGCCCCGGTATTGGCGGTGAGCTCCAGGGCGAGGGCGAGGATGCGGCCGTTGCTGTCGAAGCCGAGCCGCGCATGGGTGACGACGTCACGCGCGGTATAATCGGTGAGGAAGGACTCGCTGCGGTCGCCGGTCCATTTCACCGGCCGACCGACGCGGCGGCTCGCCCACACCACCACGAGCTGCTCGGCATAGAGATTGAAGCGCGATCCGAAGGCGCCGCCGACGTCCGGACAAACCGCGCGCACCCGCTCCGGCGGCACCTTCAGGCAGCTGGCCAGATCGTTGCGCAGGCGATGGGCGCCCTGGCAGCCGGAGACGAGATTGTATTGCCGCCCCGTCGGGTCGTAGCTGCCGACCGCCGCCCGCGGCTCCATGAAGGCGCTGAGCGTGCGCTGGCTGCGGATGGTCTGCTCCACCACGAGGCAGGCCTGCGCAAGCGCGGTCTCGACGGCATCCCGGTCGCCGAACGCATTGTCGAGGGCGCGGTTGCCGGGGGCCGCCGGCCAGAGCGTGGGCGCGCCGTCGGCAAGCGCGTCGGTCACGTCGGTGACCGCCGGCAGCACGTGGTACTCGACCGCGACCGCCTCGGCGGCGTCGCGCGCCTGCATCAACGTCTCCGCCACCACCACCGCCACTGCTTCGCCGACATGGCGTACGCGGCCAACCGCGAGGGGAGGCTGCCGGAGATCGAGGATCCCGCATCCGGCGCTCGGCACAAAGGTGGGAATCCGGACATCGTTCGCGTCGGCGGGATTGGGATGATGCGCGATGCCGGCGTGACCGTCGGCGACGTAATCCTCGCCGGTGAAGACGGCGAGCACTCCCGGGCGGCGCTTCGCCGCCGCACTGTCGATCGAGACGATGTCGGCATGGGCGTGCGGTGCACGCACGAATACGGCGTAAGCCTGACCGGGCACCGACACGTCATCGGTGTAGCGACCGTTGCCGCGAACGAGCCGCAGATCCTCGAGGCGCGGCAACGGGCGGCCGATATACGGGCCGCGCCGGCCGGCGGCTGCGCTCGAGACCTCCTCGATCGTGCTCATGCGTTCCCGTCCCGCTGCCCTCGACATGTCGTTCGCCGGGCAAACCTATCCAGGCAGCACACCATTGCCAATCGGCCGCGGCCGGCACTTGATGATCGCCGTTCCCGTATCCGCTATAGTCCGGCGCGCCGCGGACAGCCGTCAGGTATCGGACAGCATGGGCATCTTCGAGAAGACTCGGACAATGACGGGGGCGCCGGCGGCGGATTGCGAACGCTTCCGGTTGCGGCGCTTCGTCGAGGCGTTGAATGGCGCCGGCGCGAGCGAGGCTGCAGACGGTGAGCACTGCGACCGACCTCGCCGACGTGGCGGCGATCCTCGAAGGCAATCCCAAAGCAGTCCTGTTCCGTGCGGTGGGCCCCGAGCGACAGGAGCTGGTGGGCAACGTCACCGGCAGCCGCGCGCGCATAGCGCGCGCCTTCGGTGTCGAGGCCGACGCGCTGCTGCCCGAGCTCATGCGGCGGCTCCGGAACAAGCCGGGCATCGTCGAGGTGACCCAGGCGGACGCACCGGTCCAGGAGGTGGTGCTCACCGGCGAGGATGCCGATCTTACCGTGCTGCCGGTGCATCTCGGGCACGGTGCCGACGGCGGTCCCTATATCTCCTCCTCGATCGACTATGTCGTCGACCCGAGGACCGGCTGGACCAACGTCGGCGTGCGCCGCCTGATGCTGCGCGGCCGCCGGGAAGCGGGCATAGACCTGGTCACGCCCAGCGATCTGCGGGCGATCTACGAGGGAAGCGTCGCCGCCGGCAAGCCATTGCCGGTGAGCTTCGTGGTCGGCGCCCACCCGATCGATCACATCGCCGCCGTCATGCGGCTACCGGTCGACGAGCTCGGGCTGGTGGCGGCGCTGCGCGATGCGCCGCTGCCGGTGGTCAAATGCGTGAGCAACGACATCCGGGTGCCGGCCGATGCCGAGTGGGTGCTCGAGGGCTATCTCGACGCGCGCGGTCATGTCGAGCCGGAAGGCCCCTACGGCGAGTTCCTCGGCTACTACGGCGCACTCAAGCGCAATCCCGTGTTCCATCTCACCGCCGTCACGCGCCGGCGCGACGGCCTGTTCCAGACCTCGACCATCGGCGGCTGGTCGCTCGGCCGCACCGACACCGCGCTGCTCAACGCGCTGCGGACCGAGGTCATGATCTGGCGCGCGCTCGAGACCGCGGTGCGCGAGCCGGTCGCGGTCCACGCCACCGCCTCGAGCGGCGGCATGTTCAACCTGCGGGTGGCGCTGCGCCAGCGGGTTCCCGGCGAGGCGCGCAACGCCATCGCTGCCTGCTTCGGGGCGCTGGTCAACGTCAAGAACGTGTTCGTGGTCGATCCCGACATCGACATCTTCTCCGACGCGCAGATGGACTGGGCGTTGGCCACCCGGTTCCAACCCGATCGCGACCTGGTAGTGGCCGAAGGCCTGCGCACGGTGCCGCTCGATCCCTCGCTTGCCGGCAGCCGCACCGGCGCCAAGGCCGGATTCGATCTGACCTGGCCGTTCGGCACCGGCACGCGCATCGAGACACGCGTGCCGGAGCCGCCGCGCTTCGTCGGCGCGCGCTTTCCATCCGTCGAGGCCGCCCTCGCCGATGGTCCCAAATTCTTCGAGGAGCTCATGACTGCGGTGGGTAGCCGCGACGGGCGCGAGATCGTACGCACGCTCGACACGCTGCGGCAGAAAGGCCTCGCTCGCGACGACGAGGGCCGCTATTCCATCCCATCGGCATCGGTCACGCAGTGACGCAGGGAGCCTGCCGCGAGCGTTCCTCGCAACGCGGAAGGTGAATACGGGAGATCTCGACCATGAACCGAATCGGACCGATCGTGCTCGCCGCAACCCTCGCGATCAGCACCGCCGGCCACGCCCAGGAAACCGTGATCAAGGTCGGCGTGGTCCGCTCGATGGCCAACGCCGCCATCCTGATGGCGATGGAGCGCGGCTATTTCAGGGAGATCGGCGTCAGGGTGCAGCTCGAGGACCTGCAGTCGTCCGCCACGGCAATGGCGAGCCTCGCCCAGGGCCAGCTCAACATCATCGCAGGCGGCGTCTCCGCCGGCTATTTCAATGCCCTGGAGAAGGACCTTCCGATCATCATCACGGTCGACCGGGTGACCACGCCGATCCGCCACAATCTGATGATCCGTACCGATCTCAAAGACCAGATCAAGCAGGTGAAGGACCTCAAGGGCAAGGTCGTTGCCAGCAACGCGCCGGGATCGATCTCGACCTACGAGATCGGCAAGATCCTCGCCAAGGCGGGACTTTCGTTCGCCGACGTCGAGGTCAAGAACATCCCGTTTCCGCAATATGCAGTCGCCCTGACCAACAAGGCGGTCGACGCCGCGCTGACCATCCCGCCATTCACCTACAATCTCGAGGAGAAGGGCATCGCGCTCCCCTTCGCCGAGGCCGACGATATCGTCGAGCCGAGCCCGATGACCATTGCGGTGAACCTCACCAATACCGACTGGGCAAAGGCGAACCAGCCGCTGGTGCGAAACTACTACGTCGCACTCATGCGCGGCGTGCGCGACTATTGCCAGGCCTATCACGGCGGCGCCATCCGCAAGGAGATGATCGATCTCCTGGTCAAGACCGGCACCGAGCAAAGGCCGGAGCTGCTGCACAAATATCCCTGGCCGGCACGCAACCTCGCAGGCAACCTCAATATCGCGAGTCTCATCGACGTGCAGGACTGGTACCTGCAGAACAACTTCACGCGCGCGAAATTTGCGGTCAATCGGCTGCTCGACAGCAGCTACGTCGACCATGCCAACGCAAGGCTCGGGCCATTCGTCCTGGAGAACAAGGCGAGCGCGCTCGCGGGCTGCCGGTGAGACGCACGCCTTTCACGCCCCGCACGGACAGGAGCGGATCATGCGCATGTTCATTCCGACGGTTGCGATCGCGATTGCCGGCGGCACCGCGTCGGCTGGCGGCACAGCAGCACACCGTACGCATCGGAATGGTGCGCGCCTTGTCGGCGACCCCCACGATGATCGCGATCGAGAAGGGCTACTTCAAGGAATACGGCATCAGGGCCGAGATCAGTGACGTGGATACTACCGCTCTGGTGCCACTTGGCGCAGAACCTCGTGCAGATCATGGAAGCGGGCGTGACGGCCGGCTATTTCAACGCGCTGGAAAAGAACTTCCCCATCACTATCGCCATCGACCGCGTCGCCTCGCCTATCGGCCACAAGCTGCTGATCCGACCCGACCTGACCGACAGGATCAAGACCATCGCCGATCTCAAGGGCAAGGTGATAGCCACCAACGCGACGGCATCGGTCACCAACTACGAGATCGGTCATATTCTGGCGAGCGCCGGCCTGACCCTGAAGGACATCGAGCTCAAGGTGATTCCGTTTCCCCAGATGAGCGTGGCGCTGGCGAACAAGGCGGTGGACGGCGCCATCGTCATTCCGCCCTGGGTGCATCAGGTGATCGATCAGGGGATCGGGACGGTGCTGGCCGACCCCGATGACCACGTCAAGGCGGTTCCGATGAACATCGCCGTGGCCTTCATCAACACCGACTGGGCGAAGCAGAACCCGGATGTTGCGCGGAACTTCTTCGTCGCCCTGGTGCGCGGGATCCGCGATTACTGCCAGGCCTATCACCACGGAGCGAACCGCCAGGAAGTCATCGACATCGCCGTCCGCACCGGCGTCGAGCGCCGCCAGGAGCTGCTGTACAAGTATCCCTGGCAGGCGCGCGATCCCAACGGGCGATTCAACATGGCGAGCCTGCTCGACATCCAGTCGTTCTACCAGAAGGCCGGCCTCTCGCAGTCGCAATTCCCTCCCGAGCGCCTCGCCACCCGGGAATACTCCGATTTCGCCGTGCAGAAGCTCGGGCCGTTCGTGGTCGACAACAAGGACAGCAAGCTGCCGGGCTGCCGGTGACGTCGATGGCCGTCGAGCGGCGCGGCGCATCGATCGAGATTGCCGGGCTGCGCAAGGAATACGTCAGCGCTGCGGGTCGCGTGCTCGCGCTCGACGACATCGATCTGCACATCGCCCCGGGCGAGTTCGTCTGCATCGTCGGTCCGTCGGGCTGCGGGAAATCGACGCTGCTGCGCATCCTCGCCGGCCTCGACAAGGAGACCGGCGGCCGCTTCGAGGTGCAAGCGCCGGGGTGGTCGGTCGAGAACGCGATGGTGTTCCAGGAGAGCGGCCTGTTTCCCTGGATGAGCGTCGAGGCCAATGTCGCCTTCGGCCTGATGACCCGTGGCGTACCCGCCGCCGAGGCGGCGGCGCGGGTCGAGGACGCCCTGAAGCTCGTCGGCCTCACCCGGTTCCGCCGGCACTTTCCGCACCAGCTCTCCGGCGGCATGCGCCAGAGGAGCGCGATCGCACGCGCCTTCGTGACCGATCCCGGCATGCTGCTGATGGACGAGCCCTTCGCCGCGCTCGACGCCCAGAACCGGGTGATCCTGCAGGCCGAGCTGGTGCGCATCTGGGAGCAGACGCGCAAGACGGTGGTCTACATCACGCACTCGATCGAGGAGGCGCTGCTGCTCGGCGACCGCACCGTGGTCATGACCGCGCAGCCCGGCCGCATCAAGCAGATCATCGACGTGCCGTTCCCGCATCCTCGCAACCTGATGACGTTGTCGGCATCGGCGGAATTCGGCAAGCTCAAGCTCGACATCTGGCGGGTGCTGGAGGACGAGGTCATGCGCGCGCGGGCGGAGGCGGAGCGATGAGCGGATTGTCCGGCAAGGCGCGTGAACGCCTGCTCTACCTGATCTCGCCGATCGGCCTGCTGGTGCTGTGGCAGATCCTGCTGATGCTGGGTTTCGGCGACCGCCGCTTCATCCCGGCTCCGACCGACATCGCGGCGCGCTTCTGGGCGCTCGCCGCGAGCGGAGAGCTCGCCCTGCACGTCGGCGTCACTCTCTACCGGGTGCTGGTCGGCTTCGTCGTCGGCGTGGTGCCGGCGGTGGCCATGGGACTGTTGATGGCGATGTTCAAGCCGGTGCGGATCTTCTTCGATCCGCTGATCGCCTCGCTGTTCCCGATCCCGAAGATCGCGCTGATGCCGCTGCTGCTCCTCGCCTTCGGCTTCGGCGACGCCTCCAAGATCGCGCTGGTCGCGATCGCGGTGTTCTTCCCGGTGATCGTGAACACCTACGTGGGCGCCGCCAACATCGAGAAGATCTATTGGGACGTGGCGAGGAACTACGGCGCGAGCCAGACGGTGATGTTCACGCGCATCGTGTTCTTCGGCGCGCTGCCGACCATCTTCGCGGGGCTGCGCATCGCGCTGGCGGTCTCGTTCATCGTGCTGGTGGCGTCCGAGTTCGTCGCCACCAAGAGCGGCATCGGCTACCTGATCTGGAACTCGTGGGAGCTGCTGCAGGTCGACATCATGTTCGTCGGCATCGTGACCATCGGCATCCTCGGCCTGATCACCTCGGTGCTGTTCCAGGAGGTCGAGCGCTGGGCCATTCCGTGGAAGACGGATTGATCCGCGGTCTGCGGATCACCAGTTCATCAGCTTCTTGGTGGCCTGCTCGTTGTCCTTGAGGAATTTGCGGTAGTCCTCGCCCTTGATGATCTGCGGGTCGAGCGCCAGCGCCTCCGCCCGGGCCTTGTGCTCCTTCGATCCGATGGTCTTTTCCAGGTAGCCGATCAGGGCGGTCTCGATCTCCTTCGGCAGGCCGGCCGGCGCGGCGATGCCGCGCGACACCGCCCACACCTCGTTGAAGCCCTGCTCGCGGAAGGTCGGCCCGTTGGGAATGTATGGCGAGCGTTCGGCCGACATCACGCCGACGATGCGGAACTGACCGGCCTTGACGTCCTCGGCGACCTCGCTGACGTTGCAGGCGAGCACCTCGATGTTGCCGGCCAGCACCTGGGTCTTGCCTTCCGGGGTGCCGCGGAAATGCACCATCTGGAAGCTCGTTCCGTTGTTGGCGCCGATGCCCAGCGCCGCGACGTGATCGTCGGTGCCGTGGCCGCCGCCGTTGAGCGTGACCGTACCTGGGCGGCGCTTGGCCTCGTCGATGACGTCCTTCACGGTCTTGAATTTGCTGTCCGGCCGCACCGCCCAGAGATTGGGATCGACGACGTGGTTGATCAGCGGCGTGAAGCTCTCCAGGTTCTCCTTGCGCGCACCGCCCTGATTTCTTGTCGAGGTAGCCCGCGAACATGCTCGGCGCGTTGATGTAGCCGATGGTGTAGCCGTCGGGCTTCGAGCCGGCGAGCGCGCCCCAGCCGATCCAGCCGCCGCCGCCGGCGCGATTCTCGACCGTCACGGGCTTTCCGAGGATGGGCTCGAGATCCCTGGCGAGCAGCCGCGCCGAGACGTCGCTGCCGCCGCCGGCGGCATAGGGCACGATCACCAGCATCCCGCGGGCGGGAAACTGCTGCGCCAGGCCCGGACGATGTCCGACCATCGACAGCGCCGCCGCACCTGCGGCCGCGCCGAGAAAATGACGTCTGCTGCTCGAATCCATGATCGCCTCCCTGCCGCCGGTCTCGAACGCCGGCCACTGCGCCATGATCGACTGAAGGCGTGGACCGATCAAGGCCCTGCTGCACCGCTTGGTCCGCGCGTCGAAAACGATGCCTTCCTGCGCAGATCCGGCATGCGCTTTCCAAGCTTCTGGCGCGTTTTCTTCGACGCCCTTGTTGTGAGCCCGTCGCAATGAAAGGCCGCTATTGAGCTGAGCCACCCACCACGTCCGGCGGGACAATATTCGCATCGGAAGCCACGCACACCCTCGCGGCTGTCTTGCGGGAGGGCCGGAAAAGCTTGAGTATCTGAGCCAATTCGGGATTCATCCGGGGATCCCGGTTTAGGCCGCTGCCGGACGAAAGTGATAGACGGCCCGGGGAGGCATCATGATTTTCGCCCGCGCGCTGGCGGCACCGTTTCTCGCCGCTTGTATTTTGGCAACCGACGCCGCATCGGCGCAGACCTATCCAAGCCGTCCGATCACCCTCGTGGTGCCGTACCCGCCCGGCGGCGCGACCGATGCGATCGCGCGGATCGTGCAGGACAGCATGTCGCAATCGCTCGGGCAGCAGATCGTCGTCGAAAACATCGGCGGCGCCGGCGGCATGATCGCCGCCGCCCGCGCCGCCCGGGCCGCGCCCGACGGCTATACGGTGCTGCTGCATCAAGTCGCGATGGCGGCGGGCATGACGCTTTATTCGAATCTGGCATTCGATGCCGAAAAGGATTTCGTCACCATCGGCCTCGTCAACACCGCTGCTTCGACCGTTGCGGCACGCCCGACACTGCCGCCGAACAATATCGGCGAACTGGTGCGCTGGATGATGGAGCCCGGACAGAACACCAAGATCCCGCATCCCGGCGTCGGCTCTTTCGGTCATTTGGCCGGCGTGCTGCTTGCCCAGGAAATCGGCGGGACGGTCACGCACATTCCGTATCGGGGCGCCGGCCCGGCGCTCAATGATCTGTTGGCGGGCCACGTCGACCTGAGCTCGCAATCGGCTGTGGTCGCCGGGCCCTTGGTCAAGGCCGGCAAGCTCAAGGCTTACGCCATCATCGGCCGATCCCGGTTCGCCGGCCTGCCGGACCTCCCCACCATGGGGGAGGTCGGCTACAAGAAGCTCGATCTCGATTTCTGGCACATGCTGTTCGCGCCTGCCGGCACGCCGCGGCCGATCGTCGATCGGCTGAATGCTGCGCTGCGCCACGCGTTCGCCGATGCCAGGGTTCGCAAGACGTTCGAAGAAGGCGGCATGGATCTGTTTCCGCCCGACCGGCAGACGCCGGAAGCCGCGAGCGCGTTGCTCAAGAGCGAGCTCAAGCTCTGGGGCGACGTGATCCGCGCCAACAACATCTCGGCTCAGCAGTGAGCCTCGCCGGTCGTCGTTGAAGAGGAACCGGCCGTGGTTCGCGGCTCAAGCCGCCGGCATCGCTGCGCCAGCGCCGGTCGGCGACACCTTCTCGTTCGTTCCCGACTCGGGAACCCGGGCGCCAAACTTCAGCCCTTCCTTGACCTTGGGCACCGTGAGCCTCACGTCCGTGATCGGCAGGCCGTGGGTCGGCGCGATGGTCTTGACGCCGAGTTGTTCGATCAGGTGGTCGAGCCGATCGCAATAGGCATCCATGTTGGCGAACTTGGTCCAGAACAACGCCAGGTCCGCGAACACCGCCGACACGTCCGGCAGGTCGAGCGAGGTCGCCTCCTCGGCCACCAACCCGCAGTGGCCGTCCTCGTGATAGTGGCTGTAAGCGAAGCCGTCACCCGGGAACAGCACGCGCTCGCGCGTCTCGAAGCCCCACCAGGTCGTGCGCAGGTCACGGATCACCGGTTCGACCGCCATCAGCGACCTGCCGCCGAGATCGATCTCGTCGCCCTCCTTCATCCAGCGCATGCGGTGCTCGTACTGCGGGAACGCCAAGTGATAGTCGCTGACGTCGCCGCACAGGACCGCGTCGGGAAAGGTCTTGAGGACGCGGCCGAGGCCCCCGCAATGCGGGGTCTCCTGGTGGGTGACGAACAGGTATTTGAGCGGCGCCATGCCGCGGGCGAAGAGCTCGTTCATGTGCCGCTCGATGACCGGAAAATCCTTCGGGTGGCCGGTTTCGACCAGGCATGACGCGGCCTCGCCGGCGATCACGAACGCGGCGTTGTAGCCGTGATAGACCTTGCCTTTGTGGCGCTGCGCCAGGCAATCGCCGATCCAGAACACGCCAGGCGCGATCTCGCGAGGCAACTTGTTGGCCATGGCTCAGCGCTCCTCGTCGCGAAAGACGTAGCGCGACACCGCCACGCTCTTGTCCAGGCCTTTGAGAATCTCGTCCAGCATCTTGTAATGGTGCGCCACGACCTTACGGCCGCGCAGCACGCAGCCGTAGCCGGGCGCGATCGTCTCGACGTCGTATTTGTCGAACACGTTCCCGATGCCGCGCCGGATCGAGTCGGTCGGCGCGCCCTCCAGCCACCAGTAGCGCGTGTTCAGCAGGAACGATCGGAGCTTGCGCGCGGAGGTCGTGTCGTCGTCGTCGGTGACGATCCAGGGTCCGTCCGCACGAGCGCGCCAGACATGGGTGAACATGTCCGAGCTGAACAGCGTCCGCGTCGCGCGATCGTACAGCCAGCGCGTGGCGATCAGGCGGATCGGCGCCTGCATGACATCGATCGGCCGGTCTCTTTTTCCGAGCGGGATCGTGTCCGACCGGGTCACCGCATTGACCTGCATCGATTCCAGGATGCTCCGGCCATTCGCTTCGGCCCCGAAATCGAACCACAATGCCGCATCGACATTGCTGGTATAGCATTGCACGACGTTGAAATGCCCGGCGAAGGATTCGACGTTGTTGATCGACATGAACTCGTTCAGCCGCAGCGGGAACAGCGACAGCGGCAGCCCGGGCGCGATCAGCGACTCGATCTGTGCGCGGATCACCGGCTCGTCCTTGCCGAAGCCGGTGTCGATCAGCATGGCGGCGTCGCTCTGCGTCAGCAGGTAGCTGTTCGCCACCGAAAATCCGCGCGCGCTGGCCGGATAGGAACTGACCCGGCCGTCGAGCGCATAAGGGTGTTGCAGGGCGTAGAGCTTGCCTTCGGCGAGCATCGCGATCCCGCGGGCTATGCCACCCGTTTCGCGAGCGCCCCGGGGCGCGTGCTGCGTCGATACGGACATGATGGTTACACCCTATCGGGCCTCCCCGGCGAAGGGAACAGGGCTGATGCTCGTATCAACCGGCGGCCTAACTTAACTAATATGAACCGGGAGCGCCGCGCAGAGCCTTCATCGCAAGTTCGATCCCCTTCCGCGATCTGAATCTCATGCGGTCAAAATCACCGACGATTGTCAGCTAAAGCGTTATCGCCGCGAACGGTACACATACTCATCGCACCCAGATCCAAAAATGCCCAATTGCACGGGTAGCGCGAAGACACGCTCAGCTTCGAAACCGAGGTGCGTAAGCTTGGCTTCGATCTCGGGCGCAAGCGCCGTCTCATACGGATAGCCGCCCAGCCAGTCGTGGACATCATGATAAAAGTCCATGCCGCGTGAAGACTTGTAACTCGCGACGTACTGGCCGAAGCTTCTCCTCCGCGAAAGCATAGCAAGACGAAACATCGCAATGTAGCTCGCACTCACCATACGTTGGACTACCTTAGGCGCATGAGCGTACAAACGCTTCTCAAGTTTCCAGAACGGATCCATATGTGTCCGGCGATACAGAGCAATCGCCAAAAGTCCATTTGGCGCGACCATCGATGCAGCCTTGACAACTGCCTCCCACATGCTGCCGGTGTGATGTAGAACCCCCCACGAATACACAATATCAAACGCTCGATGGTGCCTTGCGTCGAGATCGAACACGCTCAGCGTTTCGACTGCCCAAGGAATTGAAATGTTGTTGTCGCAAAGCAGGGCGCGGGCTGTCGCAACGCAGTCAGGGTCGATATCGATAGCCATGATGCGACCGACGCCGAGCTCGGCAGCAGCGAGTGCGTGCAAACCGGATCCGCAGCCGATATCAAGGAATGACTTGCCTCGAAGCGCCTCAGCGGGGATCAGGCGTAGCAGCCCTCTTTTTGCTTCCTCAATCTGCGCTTTGTCGATCAGCGCGGCATACGAAGCCCAATTTTTGCCAAAGGCAAAATGAGTTTTGACATCTTTGAGATCATCCATTGGCGTGATCCAGGCCTTCATCGTGATCAGGCTGACCGCCACATAGTGCGCGGTAGCCGAACACGCCAGCCTCCCATATTTTCATTCTGCATCTAGAAAGATCAAAACCCGCTCTCGCCACCCGTTCGAAGTCGACTGCAATCTCGTCGAACCGCTACTGTCAGAGCATCCGTCTGACTGCGCGGCCAACGACGTGTCCCACGATGCCGACATCGATCGTCGTCACAAATCCGCCGAGACGCAGGGCATCGAGGAATCGAGCGTCGGCCAGCATCCGTCCCAGATAGAACAGGACGTATCGCGCAGCACCTTTTCGGAGCCAGTCGTCGAGCTCGGATCTGGAGTAGATACCCAGCGAGCTTGCGTGTTCGTGGAGGCTGGTAAAGACAGCCAGGTTTTTCCCGCACACGTGATAAGAGGGGCTTCTCGAGACGTTTCCCTCGTGCTGACGCCAGAGGCCAGCCACTTCATCGAGATATCCGATTTTGTGTCCGATCATCAGCCGATAAAGGGATTCCAGATCCGTGCTGAGAATATCGTGCCGGTAGAACCCAATCCTGATTGCAGCGCCACGTTCGAAAAGAGAAGTCAGATGGTAGGGAATGACGTCATAAAACGGCGGATGCTGCAGGAAGAACTGCGTTCCGTCCATCAAGGATGGCAGCTCAGAGACGCTGCACACAACGTTCGATGTCGCCAGGTCTGCTCCTTGCAGGATCTTGCCGAATACAAGTACGACGTCGGGTGCTGAAAGCGCCAACTCGATTGCATGCTCGATGTAATTGGGATTGACGAGGCAGTCGTCGCCGTCGAGCAGGAGGACCCACTCCCCGGAGGCGAGCTCGTTGAGGAGCCGACGATAGTTGTTGACGCGACCGATATTTGTTGTATTGCGCTCGTATCGGAGACGGGGAGTGGCCGCAAACTTGCGCGCAATCGCTTCCGTCGCATCGTCGGAAGCATCGTCGCAAACGATGACCTCCAGATTGTCGTAGGTTTGACCAAGCGCGCTGATGATACAGGTTTCGATGAATTGGTCCTGATTGTAGGTCGGAATGAGAATTGAGACCTTGGGACCGGAACTCGTCATACCGTCTCATCCTCCCGCGCGTTTATTTCTGCCAAATAACAGTCAACCGACAAGCCTGTGATGGCCCGATTCGAGGATCGATCCGTCGGTGATCGAACGTGCCAATGCCTCCTGAACGCACGGTTCCAGGCAGTGTCGTCGATACTACCGTCCGGCCGCGTAGCCCTGCATGCCGCGCGGGTTGGCGGCGGCGCGGCGGCGGCGGCCGTCGCGCGCCGCTGCGGTGAGACGCCCTTCGCACCAGTCGGCATCGATCTCGACGATGTGCCCGCGCCGCCCGAGCTCCTTCACGGTCGCGTCCGGCAGCCGGCCTTCCACCACCAGCACCCCCGGCCGCGCCGTGCGCGGCCAGAACGAGATCGGGAAATGCTCGGAGTGCCAGGCGGGTGCGTCGATGGCTTCCTGCAGGTTCATGCCGGCATGCAGGTGGCGCATGAACAGCTGGGTGGTCCACTGATCCTGCTGGTCGCCGCCGGGGGAGCCCCAGGCCAGATAGGGCTCGCCGTCGCGCAACGCCAGCGTCGGCGAAAGCGTGGTGCGCGGGCGCTTGCCGGGTGCGAGCGACGCAGGATGCCCCTCCTCCAGCCAGAACATCTGGGCGCGGGTGCCGAGGCAGAAGCCGAGCTCGGGGATCACCGGAGATGATTGCAGCCAGCCGCCCGACGGGGTCGCCGACACCACGTTGCCGGCCTGATCGATGATGTCGAAATGCACGGTGTCGCCGCGCATCTCGCCGACGCGGCCGATCGTGGGCTCGCCGGCGCCCATGCCGCCGACCGCGCGCCGCCGTCCGTCCTCCCGGCGCAGCGGAACCACCGCGCCAAAACCCGCGACCGAGCCGGGGCGCAACTCGAGCGAGGCGGCATCGCCGACCAGCTTGCGACGCTGATCGTTGTAGGCATCGGAGAGCAGCGTCGCCATCGGCACTTCGACGAAATCGGGATCGCCGTAGAATGTCTCGCGATCGGCATACGCGAGCTTGGAGCATTCGACCAGGGTGTGGACGAATTGCGCGCTCACCGGATCGGCGTCGTCGAGGGCGAAGCCCTTGAGCAGGGCGAGCTGCTGCAGCATCACCGGGCCCTGCGCCCAGGGGCCCGGCTTGCAGACCGTGTACCGGCCGTAGTCGTAGGAGAGCGGCGCCTCGATGTAGGCCTGCCAGTGCGCCATGTCGTCGCCGGTGAGCACGCCGCGATGGGGCTCGCCGCTCACGTCCATGGCCTCTTGGGTGCGGCAGAAGCGATCGATCGCCGCGGCGACGAACCCGCCCGACCAGGTCTTGCGCGCGGCCTCGATCTCGCGCACGCGATCGCCACCCGCGCTGGCGGCCTCGCGCAGCACGCGTGAATACGTCTCCGCCAGCGTCTTGTTGGTGAACAGGGTACCGGTTGCGGGCACCCTGCCGCCGGGCAGATAGACCGCAGCGGACGTGTGCCAATGCTCGCGGAACAGCTCCGCGACCGTAGCGATGGTGGCGTTCGCACGCTCCACCAGCGGATGGCCCTCGCGCGCATAGTAGATCGCGGGCGCCAGCACGTCGGCGAGCCGCATGGTGCCGTAGTCGCGCAGCAGCAGCATCCAGGTGTCGAACATGCCGGGCACGCAGGCTGCGAGCAGGCCGGTGCCCGGCACCATGTCGAGGCCGAGTCCGCGGTAATGGGCGATGGTGGCTGCCGCCGGGGCCGGGCCCTGTCCGCAGATCACCTCGACCTTGCCCTTGCGGACGTCGCTGAGGATCACCGGCACGTCGCCGCCCGGCCCGTTGAGATGAGGCTCAACCACCTGCAGGGTGAAGGCGGTGGCGACCGCGGCGTCGAAGGCGTTGCCACCCCGCTCCAGCATCGCCATGCCGACGGCGGTGGCAATCCAGTGCGTGCTGGTGACGACGCCGAACGTACCCTCGATCTCGGGGCGCGTGGTGAAAGGATTGGGATTGATGTTCTTCATCGGTCGCGGCGGCGGTGGCGGAGCTCACAACTAACCAGCTTTCACCGATGTCCTCAATCGCCAATTGCCACACGTCTGTTGGAGGCCACGCCGTAATTGGCGCTTCATCGGGCGTGGACACGGCATCCACCGGCCCGACGTCGACGAGGACATCTCCGTCCCGAGTCTGCTGCGCGCGGCGTGAGGCATGCAGGCCACGCGAGTCGAGACGCGCGGTCAAGGCGTGGCTGCGTAGCTCAGCTTCTCGTAGCTGCGATCCTTGAGGAATTGATCGAGCCCCCAGCGCTCGACCTGCCTGAGCGTGTCGTCGAACTCCTCGCGCGGCAGCGTCTGGTAGTAGAAGCGCTCGCCGCGGCCGAACTTCGTGAAGTCCCAGGCATGGAAATTCTCGAACTCGGTGGGGACGGCGAGCTTCCAGAGCGGGAGATATTTCGCCAGGTCGGCGTCCATGGCCTTCTCGGCGCGCTCCAGCGCACGCAGATAGCCGCGCACGAGCCGGGGCTCGAAATGGTCCGGCACCCACCACAGCGTCTTGAACGTGTCCTCGATGATGCTGCGCATGCCGAGCTGCTCGGCCATCGCAATCTGCGGCGGCAACAGGCTCGCCGCCTCGACCTCGCCGTCGATGAGCGCCTTGAGCCGTGCGCCGAAACCGCCGGTATTCACCACCTTGATGTTCGCGAGCGGCAGATACCGCTCGAGCCGGTAGGGCACATTGAAGTGGCTGCCAGCGCGCATCCCGACCGAGACCGGCACGTCCTTGAGATCCTCCGGCCGCCGGATCTTCGAGTCGGGCCGCACGAAGATCGCCCACGGCGAGACTCCGTAGGCATCGGGCACCATCTTTCCCATGCCGGCGCTGGCGTTGCAGATGGTGCCCCAGACGCAGGCGCCCTGGATCACCGCGCGCTTGTCCTCGGTATAGGGACGGTCCTGCGGACGCTGGAAGTACTCGAGACCTTTCCAGCTCGATTGCGTGCCGCGAAACGTCTTCCAATCGAGCTCGACGTCGAGCCCCTCGGCGGCGAAGAAGCCCTCCTGATGGGCAACGAAGTCGTAGAGCCCCATGCCCTTCGGGGCCACCGTCACTCTTCGCAAGCTGTCGGCCATGGCCATTGTCCTCCGGACGCTCGCCGGCGGATTTCCACGATACGGGGCGGCGAGCGAGACCTGCGCAAAATCTATCGCATTCTCCGGTGCGGATCACTGGTTTCCGAGACGCAGGTCATAACTACGGGTTATGCGGGCGATGCGGATGCGTGATCGGAAGCACCTCAACCGGCGCGGTGGCGTCGCGCGCGTCGCCGGACTGCTGCTGCCCGAACGGCGGCGGCATCTCGACCTCGGTGGCGTTGCGGATGAACCCGCGGAGCGTCACGGTGGCGGATGGAACCCGTCCATCCTCGATGTCTTTCGCAGCGACAGGGGGCTATCGATCCAATGCGCTCGCCCGGCCCGTCCCCAACCCCTGCATGAAGCGGTGGCGGATCAGCGGCGGATCGCGCGGCGTCTGCGCGACCCCGGGCTGATCGTCGATCTTGGCCGCCAGCAGTATCGGACCGCCGCTGTCGAAGCGGCGCACGATCAGTTCCTCGAAATGCGCCTCGTCGCGCACCCATTGGCTGTCGATACCGGCGCCGCTCGCGATCGCCACGATATCGGCGGCATGTGCGGTGGCCGCCCGCTGCCTGCCGGTGATCTGGTAGACGCCGTTGTCCATGATGACGATGGTCAGGTTGGGCGGCTTGATCATGCCGATGGTGGCGAGGCACCCGAGCGCCATCAGAATCGAGCCGTCGCCTTCGAGTGCAATCACTCCGCGCATGGGCTGGGCCAGCGCGACGCCGAGCGCAATCGGACAGGCGAGGCCCATGCTGCCGAGCATGTAGAAGTTCTGCGGGCGGTGACCTGCGGCATAAAGATCGAAATTGGCGTTGCCGATGCCGGCGACCACGGCCTCCTCGCGCCTGAGCTGCGCCACCAGGCGCCTGGTCAGGTCGGCGCGGTTGAGGAGCTTCGCCGGAGCGGGAGCGGCCACGCTGCGAGCCCCTATTTCAGTTTCGCGACCGCTGCCGGATTGCCCCCGGTCAGCAGCGGCGACAGGATGAAGACCACGGGACTTTGGGTCGTGAACGCCTGCTTGATGGATTTGTCCAGGATGAAGGGCATGGTGGTTTCGTCGGTCAGCGTATGGTGGCTCACCGCGATGGAATCGAGCACCGGCCGCATGGTGCGGGCGACCAGCACCTGACCGCTGTTGAATTCGCCCATGGTGCCGCGCTCCGACACCACGATGACGGCCGGAATCTGGTACGGCACGACCAGCGACGCGAGCGCGTTGACCACGAGCGCAAAGCCGCTGGTCTGCATCAGCACCACGCCGCGCAAGCCGCCCATGTAGGCGCCCGTCAAGGTGCCGATGGCTTCGTCCTCGCGGGTGGCAACAACCGGCATGAAGTAGTTGTCGGCCGCGGCGCCCCCGATCAGGGGAGTGAGCACATTGTCCGGGACATAGGTGACGAGCCTCACCTCGTTGTCCTTCAGCGTGCGGAGAATGCCGTCCGCCCAGGGCATCGGCTTATCGTCTCTCCCCTCGTCGGTTGCATGTCGAGCGGCGCCCCGCATTCCCAGTCATTCGCGCACCGGCCGTCCGACTCGTGACCCCTAGCCTATCCGTCGCCCGGTTGCAAAGATGGCAGGGAATGCGAGGATGCGGCTCGACGAGCCGATGCGACGGCCCGATGTCGCCGTGTCGCAAGCGGGGCGAACGGGCGCGAGAGGCTTTAGGAGGATAGCCATGTTGCGCGGGATGCTCGCCCTGCTCGCGGCCTCCGGGGCACTGGCGATGTCGGGTCCCGCGGCTGGGCAAGCCTTTTCGGAGCGACCGATCACGCTGGTGGTCCCGTTCGCACCGGGTGGCAGCTCCAGCACGGCGGCACGCAGCGTCGCCGACAAGATGAGCGGGATCCTCGGCCAGCAGATCGTCATCGACAATCGCGGCGGCGCCGGCGGCACGGTGGCGACGCGCGCCGTCGCGAAAGCGGCACCCGACGGATACACCCTCCTGGTGGTGACCAGCGGCACGGTCGGCACGTCGCCGGCGCTCTATGCCAATCTCGGCTACGACGCACGCAAGGATCTCGTCCCGATCGGCGTGATAGCCGCAGCGCCCAACCTCTTGCTGGTGCACCCGAACATTCCAGCCCGCACGCTGGCCGACCTGATCAGGATCGCCAGGCAGTCGTCCTCGCCCATCCAGTACGGTTCGCCCGGGGTCAGCACGCTCAATCATCTCACCGGCGAGTTGCTCGCACACAGGGCCGGCATCAAGCTGACGCACGTTCCCTACAAGGGCGCCGCTCCGGCCCTCAACGATCTGCTCGGCGGCCACATTCAGGTCCTGTTCAGCGCGATCCCGAACGCCCACGGCCATGTGCTGGCCGGGACCATCCATGCGCTCGCTTTGACCGGCACGCAGCGGTCTGCCCTCCTCGCCCAGGTCCCTACCTTCGCGGAAGCCGGGCTGCCCGGCTTTGACGTGCCGTTGCGCTACGGCCTGGCGGCGCCGGCCGGCACCCCGCGTGCCGTCATCGACAAGCTCAACCAGGCGCTCAACGGTGCGCTCGCCAGCGACGAGGTGCGCCGCCGTCTCGCGGTCGAAGGCGCCGAGCCGCAGCCGACCACACCCGAAGCATTCGCCGCCATCATCGATCGCGAGGTGACGATGTGGACGGACCTGGTGAAGACGGTCGGCATCAAGCCCGAGTGAAGTCGATCGGCCTGAAGGTGGAGTGAGGTCAGGATCCCGATGTGCAGGATTGCAATCAGGCTGGCGCTGATCGCGCTGGCGGCTGCTGCCGCAAGACCGGCGCCGGCGCAGGACTATCCCAGTCGGCCGATCACACTGGTAGTCCCCTACGCGGCGGGCGGCGGCAACGACGTGATGGCACGCACGGTCGCCGACAAGATGGGCAGGACGCTCGGACAGCAGCTCGTGGTCGACAACCGTCCCGGCGCCGGCGGCAACATTGCCACCCGCCAGGTCGCCAAGGCGGCACCCGACGGCTACACCCTCGTCATCGGTGGGACCGGTACTCTCGCCGTCAATCCGACCCTCTACGCCAATGCCGGCTACGATCCGCGCCGGGACTTCGCGCCGGTGGGGCTGATCGGCACCAGCGCGCTCGTCGTGCTGGTGCACCCGTCGGTGCCGGCGCGCTCGATCCGCGAGCTGATCGACCTCGCGAAGAAGGAGCCCGGCAGTCTCAACTATGCCTCCGCGGGGGTCGGCAGCGGCATTCATCTCGGCTGGATCCTGTTCGAGCACATGGCCGACATCAGGATCACCCACGTTCCCTACCGGGGGACCGGCCCGGCCTTGACCGATCTCATCGGCGGTCACGTCGCGATGTACATGTCGTCGCTGCCGTCGGCGATCGGGATCGTGCGCGACGGCAAGGTGCGCGCGCTCGCGGTCACCGGATCGCAGCGCTCGGCCGCGTTCCCGGACTTGCCCACGGTGGCGGAGGCCGGGCTCCCGAGGTTCGAGGTCGTGCTGCAATACGGGATCGTGGCGCCGGCGGGAACGCCGCAGTCGATCATCGGCCGGCTCAAC
>CAWIZJ010000010.1:0-17580 GCA_963840535.1 uncultured Alphaproteobacteria bacterium | reverse complement strand
ACCAATTCCTTGTCGCGCCGCCATAGGCGGGTCTCATGACCTGCGAGCGCAAAATCTCCGGCGGCCGCAAACGAACCGTTGCCTCCGCCGAGCACGCCGATGCGCATTCAATTTCCTCGGCAGGCATTCATCCACTCGGTTTGTGGCTCGCAAATGCTCCACCTTGCCAAGTGCGTTGTACTTTCAACCCAGGTCATCAAAGCAGAAATCCGCGACCTGCGAAACCGCGGGTGGTCTTTGCACTTGAGTAACTCTGAGTCCCCTAAGTCTCAGCCGGGTCCATTCCCAATCGCTCTTACGCTTCGTGCCATGAACGGACTCACGCAACCCAGCAATGAGGCGTGCGGTTGCGCAGTTACTCGATCACCTCGTCGGCGCGCGCGAGCAGCGAGGGCGGCACATCGAGCCCGAGCGCGTTGGCAGTCTTGAGGTTGATCGCGAGCTCGAACCTGGTCGGATTCTGCACCGGCAAGTCGGCCGGCTTCTCGCCCTTGAGGACGCGATCCACGTAGCCAGCTGAACGCCGGTACTGGTCAACATAATCAACCCCATATGAGACCAAGCCACCGGCGGCGACGAAAAAGCGCTCGTAGTAGACTGCAGGCAGCTTATGCTGGGCCGCCAACATGATGATCAGATCGCGATGAACGTTCGCCAACCCGCTCGGCGTCAGGATCAGACCGCCATTCGGGCCGCGCGAGAAGGCCGCGACGACTCGCTCGATCTCGCTGGCGTCACGCATGTTGAGCGGAGTTACTTCGACCCTGAGCGACGGCGCCGCGGCCTGGATGATCCCGAACTGGGCGGGGCCGGACGGGTTGGCGGGATCCCGCAGGACCCCTGCTCGCGTCACGCCTGGCGAAATCTCTTTGAGCAAGTCCAGCCATTTCCCAACTATGCTGAATTCGACGCTCATGAAACCGGTAGCATTGCCGCCCGGCCGTGCCAGGCTATCGACAAAGCCGGCGCCGATCGGATCGACGACGACCGGGAACACGATCGGTATGGTGCGGGTCGCTTGCAGCAAAGGACCCACGGTCGAGGCGCCATGAGCCAGGATGACATCGGGCGCGAGCGCGACCAATTGCGCCACGTGTTTGCGGATTTCAGTGGGATCGCCCGTGGCCCAGTGCGCATTGATTCGCGCATTGCGACCGATGGTCCAGCCCAAGAGCGCCAGACCCTGTAAGAACGCCCCGAACCAGGCCTGAAATCGCGAATCGTCCGCGGCAGCGGGCAGGAGCACGCCGATGCCCCGCACCCGCTCACGCTGCTGCGCGCGTGCAACTCGTGGCCACACCATCGGCCCGGTCACCGCGCCACCGAGCAGCGTGATGAACTCGCGTCGTCTCATCCCCTCCTCGGGAGCTCGTTTCCGTTGGGCCGCAGGCTATCACATCGTGGCTTGGCTGTGTGGGAGCTAGAGGCGCGGTTAAAGGGCGAATGTCGCTGCTCCTCGCGGCGACCCGGGCGCGCTGATGTCCATGGTGGCCCGGAGCACGACACGCTCCAATCAGAGGCCGGATACATTGATGCAAGACCGCACATCCGCCAGGTCAACGAACCCCTTGCAACGCACGGCCGGACCATACGGGTGGGTCAAACTCGAAGTGAGCAAATGTTTCCGGTTTATCGGAAGCGTACCTCTCCGATCAGCCTACTTCACGAGCAGGAGACCGGCGCTCGCCACCACCAGGATGACGAGCGTGGTGCCGAGAATGGTCGCGACATGACGCCATCCGAGCGCGGCGATTGCGGTCAGCGAGGTGCCCAGACCGAGCGCCGCGATCGCAACGAGCAGGCCCCAGGTCGACGCCTCGACCAGCGGCGCCTTGATCCCGGCAAAAACGGGTGCGACCGCCGGGAGCGCCGGTGCGAGACTGTTGAGCGCGCACAAGCCCACGAACACGAGCGCGAAGACCGGAATCGGAACCTGGGCGGCGGTGGTCGCGACCGCGCGCTGCGCGAACAGCCAGCCGACGGCGAGAACCACCGGCAGCATCAGCAGCACGCGAAACAGCTTGACCACGACCGCGGTATTGCCGGCCGCTTCCGACACCGCATATCCGGCGCCCACGACCTGCGCCACGTCGTGGATGGTGGCCCCCAGCATCACGCCGGTGGCCTGGTTGTCGAAGCCGAGAGCGATGCAGGCGAGCGGATAGAGCACCATCGCCACGGTCGACAGAGCATTGACCGCGACCACGACGAACGCGACGTCGGTCTCCTTGCCCTTGTAGTCGGGCAGCACGATCGAGGTTGCGAGGGTGGCCGAGGCGCCGCAGACGGCCGTGCCGGCGCCGGCTAGTGCTCCGAACCCGCGCGCGAGCCCAAAACCCCGTGCGAGCAGGAACCCGCTGGCGAGCGTGGCCGCCATCGCGACCACCACCAGGATCGCCGTCACTACTCCGAGCGCCGCGATCTCGCCGAGCGCGATGCGCAGGCCGAGCAGCGCCACCGACCAGCGCAGGATCGTCCGCAGGCAGAACACGATCCCGGCCTGGAACAGCGGCTGCTGCGCGACCGGATTGAGCGCGATGCCGATCACGAGCGCGATCACCATGGCGGGGATCGGGGCGACGGCGGAGAGCGGCGGGGCGGCGACCACTGCGGCGAGGGCGATCGCCGCCGCGAGCGCAACGCCGGGCAAGGCGCGGGCGAAACCCGCCGCCGCTGCCGCCAGCGATGTCGAGGAAGGCGTCAATGCCGGATCGTCGCGCGCAACGCGAGCACCGGCGCTCGCTGCGCCCGCTTCAGGATGCCGTGACCGCGCGCGAGCGCACAATGTCCCGCCGCGAGCTCGTGAAACGAATGAAAATGCACCCGTTTTCCTCCGCGCAGGTCTTGTGTGAAAGTGCCGCCCGCCTGTCAATGCCCGCGCTCGCGTTACGCCGCGGCGCCTTGTAAGTTGGGCCGGCAACGGGAACCGTCATGGACGCGCTCAATCTTCCCCGCCCCGGCTGGATGACCGAGGACCTAGTGCTGCTCGAGGGGCAGGCGCGGCGCTTCATCGCTGCCGAATACGTGCCGCAGCTCGAGAGCTGGAGCGAGGAAGGCACGTATGGGCGCGAGGTATGGACCAAGGCCGGCGCGGCCGGCCTGCTGTGCCCGGCGGTTCCCGAGGAATACGGCGGCGCCGGCGGCACCTTCGCGCACGAGGCGGTGATCATCCGGGAGCTGAGCCTCGCCGGTTTCGACTCGTTCGGCGCACCGCTGCATTCCGGCATCGTCGCGCCCTATATCCTGCATTACGGCACCGACGAGCAGCGCAGGCGCTGGCTTCCCGGGCTGGTGACCGGCGAGCTCGTCGGCGCGATCGCGATGAGCGAGCCCGGCACCGGATCCGACCTGCAGGGCGTGCGCACGACGGCGAAGAAGTCGGGCAACGGCTACGTGCTCGACGGCTCGAAAACCTTCATCACCAACGGACAGCACGCCAACCTGATCATCGTGGTCGCAAAGACTGATCCGGGCGCAGGCGCCAAGGGCGTCTCGTTGATGGTGGTGGAGACCGACAGCGCGCCCGGCTTCCGGCGCGGGCGCAAGCTCAAGAAGCTCGGCATGGACGCCGCCGACACCTCCGAGCTGTTCTTCGACGATGTGAAGCTGCCCGCGGAGAACCTGCTCGGACCCGAGGAGGGCCAGGGCTTCGCACAGCTCATGAACGATCTGCCGCGCGAGCGGCTCATCGTCGCCGTCCACGCCCAGGCCATGATCGAGCGGGCGCTCGCGCTCACCATCGACTACGTCAAGCAGCGCCGGGCCTTCGGCAAGAAGATCATCGAGTTCCAGAACACGCAGTTCGTGCTCGCGGAATGCAAGTCGGAGGCGACGATCGCACGGGTGTTTCACGATCATTGCATCGAGCGCTACCTCGCCGGCGCACTCGACACCGTGACCGCCTCGATGGCCAAGTACTGGATCACCGATCTGCAGGGCACGATCATCGACCGATGCCTGCAGCTGTTCGGCGGCTACGGCTACATGGAGGAGTTTCCGATCTCGCGCATGTACCGTGACGCGCGGGTCATGCGCATCTACGCCGGCACCAACGAGATCATGAAGCTGCTGATCGCACGAAGCCTGTAGGCGGCCCCGCCGCAGGCCATGACGACGCAGAAGGACCGCCGAAGGACACATCAACCATGCCCGACGCCTTCATCTACGATCACCTGCGCACCCCGCGCGGGCGCGGCAAGGCCGATGGAGCGCTGCACGAGGTGACGGCGCTCGCCCTGGCGGCGCAGGCGCTGACGGCCTTGAAGACGCGCAACCACCTCGACCCCGCCGTGGTCGACGACGTGGTGCTGGGCTGCGTCGATCCGGTGGGCGAGGCGGGCGGCGACATCGCGCGGGCCGCCGCCCTCGTGGCCGGGTACGGCAACGGCGTGCCCGGCATCCAGGTCAACCGCTATTGCGCCTCCGGGCTCGATGCCGTGAACTTCGCGGCGGCGGAGATCATGTCGGGACAGCACGAGATGACGGTCGGCGGCGGCGTCGAGTCCATGAGCCGGGTCGGCATCGGCGCCTCCGGCGGTGCCTGGCCGATGGATCCCGCCATCGCCATCGACACCTATTTCATGCCGCAGGGCATATCGGCCGACCTCATCGCCACCAAGTACGGCTTCTCGCGCGACGACGTCGATGCCTACGCGGTGGAAAGCCAGCGGCGCGCCGCCGCCGCCTGGGACGAGGGCCGATTTGCGCGATCGGTGGTTGCGGTGAAGGACGTGAACGGGCTCACGATCCTGGCCAGGGACGAGCACATGCGGCCCAATACGACCATGCAGTCGCTGGCGCAGCTCAGTCCCTCGTTCGTGACAATGGGCGAGACGGCCGGCTTCGATGCCGTGGCGGTGCAGGCGCATCCGGAGCTCGAGTCGGTCAACCACGTGCATCACGCCGGAAACTCGTCCGGCATCGTCGACGGTGCTGCTGCGCTGCTGATCGGCAGCAGCGAGGCGGGCGAGCGCGCGGGATTGAAGCCGCGCGCACGCATCAAGGCATTCGCCAATATCGGCTCCGAGCCGGCCATCATGCTGACGGGGCCGATCGACGTGACGCGCAAGGTCTTGGCGAAGGCGGGAATGACGCTCGACGACATCGATCTCCTCGAGGTCAACGAGGCGTTCGCGTCGGTGGTGCTGCGATATCTGCAGGCCTTCGATCTCGATCCCGCCGCGGTGAACGTCAATGGCGGGGCCATCGCCATGGGTCATCCGCTGGGCGCGACCGGGGCGATGATCCTCGGCACCGCGATCGACGAGCTGGAGCGGCGCAACGGCTCGACCGCGCTGGTCACGCTCTGCATCGGCGCGGGGATGGGGACTGCAACGATCATAGAGCGGGTGTGAGCCATGCCCAAGATCGACATCACATCGATAGCGGCGCAGCACGTCGCGTCCTATCCCCGGGAGTTCGCGCCGGTCATCTCGGGGCGCGAGAAGCAGCGCATCGGGGATGCCGCCGGGCTCACCCAGTTCGGTGTCAACATCACCCGCATCAAGGCAGGGTCGGCCTCGGCATTGCGCCACTGGCACGAGCGGGAGGACGAGTTCATCTACATGCTGGAGGGCGAGCTGGTGCTGCGGGAAGATGCCGGCGAGACCGTGCTGAGGGCAGGCGATGCCGCCGGCTTCAAGGCCGGCAGCGGGATCGGCCACTGCCTGGTCAACCGCACCGGCCGCGACGCCGTCTATCTCGAGGTCGGCACGCGCGCCGACAGCGAGCGTGTGCATTATCCCGACGTCGACTTCTTGATGGAGCGCGACGGGAGCGGACGCCGCTATTTCCGCAAGTCCGGCGAGCGCATCCGCGACTAGCGGCGGTACTAGTGCAGTGACTCTGACGCTTGCATCGCACGTGTCCCGGGCGCAGCGCAGCACGAAGTGGTGCGCTGCAGAACCGGGACCGTTACAAACTCCACCGCTGGAGCGGTCCCGGCTCAGCGCTGCACCGCTCCGCAAGAGCTTCGCGCTGCATCGCAGCCGGGACACGACCGTTAGAGACAGCACACTAGCGAGGCGAAGGTGCCCAAGATCGACATCGGCAAGGCGGCAGTGCGCACCGCCGGGATCTATCCCCAACCCTGGCGCGCGGTCACCGACGGCCGCAAGAAGACGGTGCTCGGCGAGGTGGCGGGGCTCACCCAGTTCGGCGTCAACATCACGCGGCTCGAGCCGGGCGCCGCCTCGGCGCTGCGCCATTGGCACGAGGCTGAGGACGAACTCGTCTACGTGCTCGAAGGCGAGATCGCGCTGATCGAGGATTGCGGGGAAACGATCCTGCGGCCCGGCGACGCCGCCGGCTTCAAGGCCGGCGTCTCCAACGGCCATCATCTCGTCAACAAGTCGGCGCGCCACGCGCTCTACCTCGAGATCGGCACCCGCGCCAGGCGCGAGCGTGCCCATTATCCCGATATCGATCTGGTCCTGGATCGCGACGAGCACGGTGCTCGTTTCTCGCACCGTTCCGGCGCGCCCTATCCGCGGGAGCCCTGAGTCGATGTCCCTCGTCAACTTCAGGCTCGAGACCGACGCCGACGGCATTGCGCTGGTCACCTGGGACGCACCCGGACGCTCGATGAACGTCATCGACCGGCACGGTCCTCGCGGAGCTCTCCGATATCGTCGAGCAGGTGGCGGGCGAGGCCGCGATCAAGGGCGCGGTCATCACCTCGGGCAAGGACGCGTTCTGCGCCGGGGCCGACCTCGCCATGCTGGAGGCGTTCAGTCGCGACACTTTCGCCGATCCTCCAGCGCGTGCCGGACCGGGTGACCGGAGGGAGACGCGCGGTGACGAGGCCGCCGTCGCCGTCCTCTTCGAGGAGAGCCGCAAGCTCTCGCTGCTCTACCGGCGGCTCGAGACCTGCGGCAAGCCGTGGGTGGCGGCGATCCCGGGCACCGCGCTCGGCGGCGGTTTCGAGCTTTGCCTCGCCTGCCACTACCGCGTCGCGGCGCAGAACATCCACAGCCGACTGGGGCTCCCCGAGATCAAGGTCGGACTGTTTCCCGGCGCCGGCGGGACGCAACGGATCGCCCGTATGATGGCGGCCGGCGATGCACTGCGCTTCCTGCTCAAGGGCGATCAGCTCCGAGTGGAGCAGGCCAAGGACTTGAAGCTCGATCGACGCGGTGGTGCCGCGCCGCGATCTCGTGGCCCATGCCAAGGATTGGATCAAGGCCGGCGGCAAGGCCGCGGCACCCTGGGACAGCGAGGGTTTCCGGCTGCCGGGGGGGCCGGTCTATTCCAGCGCCGGGCGGGCGACCTTCCCCGCCGCCAATGCGATCTATCGGCGCGAGACCTACGACAATTATCCCGCCGCGCGCGCCATCATGCACGTGGTCTACGAAGGCCTGCAGCTTCCGATGGACGTCGCGCTGCGGGTCGAGTTCGCGCTGGTTCCTGAAGATCCTGCGCTCGCCGGAAGCGGCAGCCATGATCCGCACCCTCTTCGTCTCCACGCAGGCGCTCAACAAGGGCGCGCGCCGGCCCAAGGATGCGCCGGCCACCAGGCTGAGGACGGTGGGCATCCTCGGTGCCGGCTTCATGGGGGCGGGCATCGCTCATGTCACGGCGAGGGCAGGGCTCGATGTCGTGCTGATCGACCGCGACCGGGAAGCGGCCGACAAGGGCAAGGCCCATTCGGCCAAGCTGATGAACGAGGAGATGGGCCGCGGCCGCGTCAGCGCCGCCGAGCGCGACGCGGTGCTCGCGCGCATCAGCGCAGGTGCCGATTACGGCGCGCTCGCGGATTGCGATCTCGTCATCGAGGCGGTGTTCGAGGACCGGGCGGTGAAGGCGCAGGCCATCGCCGCGGCGGAGGCGGCGATCGGGGAGGGGACGGTGCTGGGGTCGAACACCTCGACCCTGCCGATCACCTCGCTCGCCGAGATCGCCCGGCGTCCGGCGAACTTCATCGGCATCCATTTCTTCTCGCCGGTCGAGCGCATGATGCTGGTCGAGATCATCAAGGGCAGGAAGACCGGCGACGCGGCGCTGGCGGTCGCCATCGACTACGTGCGCGCGATCCGCAAGACGCCGATCGTGGTGAACGACGCGCGCGGCTTCTACACCTCGCGCGTGGTCGGCACCTATCTGCGCGAAGGTCATCTGATGCTGAGCGAGGGGGTGCCGGCGGCGATGATCGAGAACGTCGCGCGCATGGCCGGGATGCCCGTGGGTCCGCTCGCGCTCAACGACGAGGTCGCCGTCGATCTCGCCTGGAAGATCCTCAAGGCGACCGAGGCTGATCTCGGCGCCGACGCCGTCGATCCGCTTCAGAAGGCCCTGCTCGGGGAGATGGTGGAGCGGCGTGGCCGCCTCGGGCGCAAGAACGGCAAGGGCTTCTACGACTACCCGCAGGGCGGACCGAAGCGGCTGTGGCCCGGTCTCGCCGATCTGCAGCCGCGCAAGCTCGCTCCCTCCGGCATCGATGTCGGCGAGCTCGAGCGGCGTCTGCTCGCGATGCAGGCGCTGGAGACGGCACGCTGCGTCGAGGAGGGGGTCATCACCGACGTGCGCGAGGCCGATGTCGGCTCCATCCTGGGGTTCGGATTCGCGCCGTTCACCGGCGGCACGCTCTCCTATATCGACACCATGGGGACGAGGACGTTCGTGCAGCTCTGCCGGCGCCTGGAGAGCTCGCACGGCGCGCGCTTTACGCCGTCGTCGCTGCTGATCGACATGGCGGCCGACGGCGAGACCTTCTACGGCCGCTTCGCCGGGGCCCGCGCGGCGGCATGACGTGCGGGCAGCGATCGCAGGCGCGGCCGGTGGCCGGCCGGCGCGATCCTGCCGGAAAAATGCGATAGAGTGCTTGCGACCGGTCGCCTGCCGTGCGACCGACGGGCACCAATTCCAGGGAGGCGCCGCCATGAAGCTCTACATGCATCCGGTATCGATGACGTCGAGGCCGGTCCGCCTGTTCATCGCCGAGAACAAGATCGACTGCGACGAGGAGATGGTCGACCTGATGAAGGGCGCGCACCACCAGGAGCCCTACGCGTCGCTCAATCCGAACCGCCTGGTGCCGATGCTGGTTGACGGCGATCTCAAGCTCACCGAGAGCTCGGCGATCCTCAAGTACCTCGCCGACAAGATCGGCTCGCCGGCCTACCCGAAGGACCTGAAGCAGCGCGCCAAGGTCAACGAGATGATGGATTGGATCAACACCAACTTCTATCGCGACTGGGGCTACGGCCTCGCCTATCCGCAGATATTTCCCACGCACAAGCGGCGCAGCGACGAGGCGCAGGCGGGCGCAATCGAGTGGGGCCGGACGAACTCGGAGAACTGGCTCAAGCTCCTCAACGACCATTGGATCGGGCAGAAGCCGTACCTGTGCGGCGATCAGCTCACCATCGCCGACTACTTCGGGGCCGGTATCGTCACCCTGGGCGAGCTCATCGGCTGCGATTTCTCTCCCTATCCCAACATCCAGCGCTGGCTCGCCAATATGAAGAAGCTGCCGAGCTGGTCGAGCGTGAACCAGGAATTCTACGGGCTGCGCGAGATGATCAAGGGACAGAATTTCGTGCGGGTGTAGCGGCCGATCTTCGCGCCTCCTCGGTACGAGGGCGGAGAGAGAGAGGCCATGCGCCGCTGCGCGAGCGGGTGGAGCGTGGCTGACCAGCCTCTGCAGCACGCACGCGCGCGCTGCCTGCGGGCGATCCGCACGAGGGCGCGAGCCGATTGCCCTCCCTCGCAGCTGCCGTGTATGGTCGCGGCCCCTTCCGGCCGGAATCCCGCATGGCGCGTGACCAAGTCGACATGACACCGATCGAAACCCGCGACGAGCTGATCGCGTGGTTCGAAGCGGGCAGCAAGCCGAGGTCGCAGTTCCGCATCGGCACGGAGCACGAGAAGTTCGTTTTCACGATCGAGGGTCACCGGCCGGTTCCCTACGACGGACGCTGCAGCATTCGTGCGCTGCTGGAAGGCATGCAGCACCTGCTGGGCTGGGAGCCGATCGTCGAGGACGGCAACATCATCGGCTTGTTCGACGTCACCGGTGGCGGGGCGATCTCGCTCGAGCCGGGCGGCCAGTTCGAGCTTTCCGGCGCTCCGCTGGAGACGGTCCACCAGACCAGCGCGGAATTGATGGCGCATCTCGCGCAGGTCAAGGAAGTCGCGCGCCCGCTCGGCATCGGCTTTCTCGGGCTCGGCATGACGCCGAACTGGAGTCGCGCCGAGATCCCGATGATGCCCAAGGGCCGCTACCGGATCATGACCGCATACATGCCCAAGGTCGGCAAGCTCGGCCTCGACATGATGTACCGCACCTGCACGGTGCAGACGAACCTCGATTTCTCGTCGGAAGCGGACATGGTGAAGAAGCTGCGGGTCTCGCTGGCGCTGCAGCCGGTGGCGACCGCGATGTTCGCAAATTCGCCGTTCACCGAGGGACGGCCGAACGGCTATCTCTCGTTTCGCTCGCAGATCTGGCGCGATACGGATGGCGATCGCTCCGGGATGCTGCCGTGGGCGTTCGAGCCGGGGATGGGGTTCGAGCGCTACGTCGACTACGCGCTGTCCGTGCCGATGTATTTCGTCAAGCGCGGCGACCGCTATATCGATGTCGCCGGGCAATCGTTCCGCGACCTGATGCACGGAAAGCTGCCCGGGCTGCCGGGAGAGCGCGCCAGCATCTCCGACTGGGCCAACCACGTCTCCACGATCTTTCCGGAGGTGAGGCTCAAGCGCTACCTGGAGATGCGTGGCGCCGATGGCGGTCCGTGGCGGCGGCTGCCGGCGCTGCCGGCCTACTGGGTCGGCATCCTCTACGACGAGGATGCACTGGATGCGGCCTGGCAGCTGGTCAAGGATTGGAGCGCGGAAGAGCGCCAGAAGCTGCGCGACGACGTTCCGGAGCTCGGCTTCGCGGCGGTGATCCGCGGCCGCAGCGTGCTCGAGCTGGCGAAGGACGACGCTGGCGCTGGCGGCGAACGGACTGGTGCGCCGTCGCCGGCTCGATACCGGCGGCCACGACGAAAGCCGCCACCTGCGGCCGATCGAGGACTACGTGGCGCGCGGCATCACGCCGGCCGCGGAGCTGCTCGGAAAGTTCAACGGCGACTGGCACGGCAGCGTCGAGCCGGTGTTCCGGGAATACGCCTATTGAGGCGTGGGTCGGCGCGTCACTGTGCGGCCGGCCGGCGACCGATGATCTCCTGCGCCTCCGGGTTGAGCGGCTGCGCCTCGTGCGCCGGCTTGCTCAGCGGTTCGTGCACCATGCGGGTGCGCAGGAGATCGCGGCCGGCGGCGAGGCCCTCGGCCTGCTGCAGGACGAGGCGATCGAGATCGCGGTCGCGGACGAATTGCTCGACGGCTGCGGCGCGCTCGGACTGCAAGCCGAGCGCCTCGAGGGTCTTGCGGCCGAATACCAGTGCCGACTCGTAGGTCTCGCGCACCTCGAAGTCGACGCTCTTGCCGATGAGCTGCAAGGTGTGGCGGCGGTCGAAGGAGCGGATGTACAGTTTCGTGCCCGGGAATTCCGAGCGGACGAGATCGACGATGCGGCTCGCGGCCTCGGGATCGTCGACGCATACGGCGATCAGCCTCGCCTCGTGGGCGCCCGCCGCACGCAGGACGTCGAGGCGCGTGCCGTCGCCGTAGTAGATCTTGAAGCCGAAGCGGGCCGCGCTCTCCATCATCTCCGGGTCCTTGTCGATGGTCGTGACATCGATGCCCTCGGCGAGCAGACATTGGGAGACGATCTGGCCGAAGCGGCCGAAGCCGATCATCAGCACCGGGCCGCGGGCACCCGAGAAGTCGTCGGGCTCGCGATCGGCCGCCCGCGCGAAACGTCGCAGGCCGGTCTCGGCGACGGCGGCGACCAGCGGGCCCAGCAGCATGGTGGCAGCCGCAATCGCCGCGAGGATGCTGGCCTGGCGCGCATCGAGTGCGGCAAGCGAGGCGCCGAGCGGAATGAGCACGAAGGCGAACTCGCCGGCGCCGGTGAGCACCGATCCGGCGCGCAGCGCGTCGCCGCGGTGCGCGCAGGTGGCGCGGAACAGGAGCCATACGATGGCGGCCTTCAGCACGGTGATGATGACGGTCGCGGCGACGATCAGCCAGATATTGGCGCGCACGACGGCAAGGTCGATGCTCATGCCGATACCCATGAAGAACAGGGCGAGCAGCAGGCCGCGGAACGGCTCGATATCCGCTGCCAGCTCGTGCCGGTAGCTCGATTCGGCGAGCAGCACTCCGGCGAGAAACGCGCCCAGCGCCATCGACATGCCGGCCTTCTGCATGATCAGGGCGGCGCCCAGCACCACCAGCAGGGCGGCCGCGGTCATCACCTCGCGCGCTCCGGTCTGGGCGAGCAGCCGGAAGAACGGATTGAGCAGATACCGCCCGGCGAGGATGATGAGCACGGTCGCGCCGGCGATGAGCGCAACCGCCTGCACCCCCTCGCGCAGGTCGGCGTGGCTGCTTCCGCTCCCCTGCGCCAGCAACGGCAGCGCGGCCAAGAAGCGGCACCACCGCCATGTCCTGGAACAGCAGGATGGCGAACGCACGCTGACCGTAATCCTGCTGCAGGTGGCCGCGCTCCTGCAGGATCTGCAGCGTGATGGCGGTCGCCGACATCGCCAATGCCACGCCGGCGACCACGGCCCCGCGCCAATCGACGAGTCCGGCGGACAGAGCGAGCGCGCCGATCGCGATCGCGGTCAGCACCAGCTGGGCGGCCCCCAGACCGAATATGTCGCGCCGCATCGCCAGCAGGCGTCCGAGCTCGAGCTCGAGCCCGATGAGGAACAGCAGCATCACCACGCCGAGCTCCGCCACCGCGACGATGCTCTCGGGCGTCGCGAACACGGCGAGGCCGAACGGGCCGATGACGATGCCGGCGACGAGATAGGCGATGATCGCCGGCAGGCCGATACGGCGCGCGATCGGAACGCTCAGCACGGCGGCGATGAGCAGCACCAGGCCAAACGTCAGGAAGCCGAGGTCGCCGTGTTGCTGATGTTCCATGGCTGTTTCCGCGACTGTGAGGTATCGGATCGGTCGCGACTCGATAGCGCCGTGGCCGCGGAGCGCTCATCACCGGGTTCTCCGGCTGATGCCGGATACCGGGCACTCGCCTGCATGGATCGTCCGGTTCTCTAACATGTCGCGTGCGTCTGGACCGGCGATGACGGTGCGCGGCGGAGGCGGAATGCCTGACATGAAGGCGGGATCGGCGGAGACTGGCTCGAAGCGATCGTCGCGCTTGCCGATCGCTGCTCGCCGCTGCTCGCGCTGCTCGGCCGTTGCCGGCGCGCGCCCAGGTCGGATTCGACCGCCCGGGTGGAGATTTCGCCAGCTTTTCCGATGCGCACCGGCGATCCCGGCGCTGTGCGCCGCCCGCTGCGAGCGGGACCAGCGCTGCCGGGCGTGGGCATTCTCCTATCCGGCAACCGAAAGCACCAATGCCGTGTGCTGGCTCAAGTCCCGGGTCACGCCGCGGATCACGGCCCCGTGCTGCGCATCCGGGGTGCGCGGGACCGGCGTCATCGAGCCGCGCGGGGGCCGCATCGAGTTCGGCATGGATCGCTTCGGCGGCGATTACCGCCAGCTCGAGGTGGCGACCGAGCCGACCGGCAGGAGATGCCAGCTCGGCCTGCGAGGCCGACGAGAACTGCCGGGCCTGGACCTATGTGCGCCCCGGCTACGTCGGGTCCTCGGCGGTCTGCTACCTCAAGAACCGCATCACCCGCCCGGTGCGCAAGCCGTGCTGCATTTCCGGGGTGGTGCGCTAGCGGATCGAGGGACGTCGCGCAGCTTGCCCCCGCAAGATCGGAGCTATGTTCGAGGCGGAGGTCACGTAATGGCGGCCGGCAACAATCGGAGGCTCCCATGAACAACCCATGAAGAGAATGGTCACGGTCACCGCCACCCTCGCGCTGTTGACCGGCGCCGCGTTCGCGCATCACGGCTGGGGCAGCTACGACGCCGCCAAGCCCGATCACCGTCGCGGGACCGATCCTGACCTCGAAGTACGAGAATCCCCACGTCACGCTCACCGTGCAGGGCAGCGACAAGGTCTGGACGGTCACGCTGGCGCCGACCTCGCGGATGGTCAATCGCGGCGCGCTCGTCGCCATGGTCGCGGTCGGCAAGAACATCTCCGCCTACGGCTATCCCTCGACGGCCGAGAAGGACGAGATGCGGGCGGAGCGGATCACCGTCGACGGCAAGACCATCGAGATGCGCTGATGATGGAGCATCAGGCGCCGGCGATCTTCGTCGCGCTCGAGCAATCGGGGTTCGCGGCCGCGATACGCCAATCGATCTGGCTCTATCCCGTGGCCAATGTCGGCCATATCGTCGCGCTGTTCTGCCTCGCGGGCGCGGTCACGGTGATGGATGTGCGGCTGCTCGGCGGCCTGGCGGCGACCGCGCCGGGCCGCGTGATCGCCCGGGCACGCCGGTTCGCCATCGCCGCGCTCGCGGCGATGGCGGTCACCGGTTTCATGCTGTTCGCGGCCGAGGCCAGCCACGTCTCGCTCAATCCGGTATTCCAGCTGAAGGTGGCGCTGATCGGCGCCGCCCTCGTCAATGTCGGGCTCTACGAATTCGCCGCCAAGCGAACGATCGAGGATCTTGTGCCCGGGGTGGCGATGCCGGCGCAAGCGCGGATGGTCGGGCTGATCTCGCTGGTAGTCTGGATCGCGGTCGCCGCCTGCGGGCGGAGCATCGCCTACTTCTGACGCCCAGAACCCCGTGAACAGAGAATCGAGCGCGGCGATGACCGCATCGCGCTCGCCCGGCGACGCATGCGAGCACGTGCCCGAGCGAGCGCTTGCGGACGGCGACCAGCTCCTGCCCCATGAGTTGAAGCAGTGAGGCCGTCTCGGACGCCGGACCGATTAACGCGCAGCCATAGCCTGATGATGCAAGCTGGATGAACGCAAGATAATTGGCGGCGAGCTTGTCGTAGCGGGTGGCGACACAGCGACATTGCTTGATCTTGTTGAAGAACCGCTCGACTAAATTGCGCGCACGGTAGAGGCGGCGGCTAAAGCAGATTTAGCGAGCAACATGGCTCCCGATTTCAGGCCGGACAGCACGGTGAGGAAAAGACGGAATGACCCATTTGTATGGTCCGGCCGTGCGTCGCAAGAGGTTTCCTCGATCCGGCGGATGCGGTCTTGCATCAATGTATCCGGTCTCTGATTGGAGCACGTTGTGGCTCCCGACCATCATGGATATCAGCGCGCGTGCGATCTCATTACCGGACAGGCCTCGACTGGGCCAAACGGGTCACCAGTGTTCGCATGCGCCGGGAAGACCGATCCTCCATCTCGTCTCATCCTCTCGCAGACCTCGGCGGGAAACAGGTTGTAGGACTACGTCATTGATCGCTCCTCATCTCGTGCAGTTCCTTTGTTCGTGCCGTGGGGTCGTTCCTTCGTCCCGGCCTGCGCTTGTGCGCAGGCGCCGCGCGCAGGAGGCCGTCAAGGCTGGCCGTCGCGCTTGGCTCGCCTCTGGCTCCGGCGTTTCCAGGCCACGCCTTGACGGGCGCGAGCACGGCGCGACGCTCAAGCCGATCGGGACGCCATCTTGTCCGTCCTGATGCATTCGAAGTTGCGCTCCTTGTTGAGGACGGCCCAGGCGATGCGGGCCAGCTTGTTGGCGAGCGCGATCGCCAGCACGTTGTGATGGAGCCGCTTCTTGGCGGCCTCGATCCAGGGCTTGAGCCCGTGGCGTTCCCAGCTCTTCGGCTTGATCAGCACGACCCACGCCGCTTGCACGAATAGGACGCGCAGGTAACGATTGCCGCGCTTCGATATCTTGCCGAGGATGGTGCGGTCTCCGGTCGAGATCTGCTTGGGCACCAGTCCAAGCCAAGCGCCGAAGTCGCGGCCTTTGGAGAACACGTCTCCAGTGCCGATTGCCGCAACCATCGCGCTCGAGATGATCGGCCCGACGCCGGGCACCGTCATCAGCCGCTTGCATGCTGCATCTTGATCGGCCAGCACCGAGATCTCGCTGGATAGCCCTTCGATGCGCTCGTCCAGCCGGTGCCAGTCGCCTGCCAGGTCCTCGATCACCCGCAGCATGCGGGGCGAGAGAACATCGCTGCGCGTCGCCAGGATGCCCGGCAACTCGGCGCGCAGGAAACGGATACCCTGGCGCACCGCGACGCCGCGCTCCAGCAGGAAGGCGCGGATCTGATTGATGATGCCGGTACGCTGGCTGACCAGCCGCTCACGCACGCGGTGCAGCGCCTGCAGGTCAAGCTGCTCCGCGGTCTTCGTCGCCACGAACTTCATCGTCGGGCGCTGCACCGCCTCGGCAATCGCTTCGGCATCATTGAAGTCGTTCTTCTGCCGCTTGCTATACGGGCGGACGTACTTGGCCGGCATCAACCGGGCATCATGACCAAGCGATGCCAGCTTGCGGCTCAGGTGATGCGCGCCGACGCAGGCTTCCATGCCGATCAGGCATGGCGGCAGGTTGGCGAGCCGTGCTTCCACCTGGCCACGCGACCACTTCTGCCGAAGTACGATCGCACCGCGCTTGTCGTGTCCCACGACGTGGAACGAGTTCTTGCCGATATCGATACCGACCACGGCTATTCCAGTATTGATCTTCTCTGACATGGCGTGCTCCTTGTCTTTGCCCCTTGCCAGCTTCGCTTGCTGGTAGGGCGGGAGCACGGCCGGACCATCCCATTCCGGACATAGTGGACTTCCTGATGAGCTGCCATCGTGACTACACGGCGTCATGCCTGCGGCCGGTACAATAACGCCGCCAGCCGCTGGTTCTCCGCCGCAAGTGTGCTCTGGCCCAAGAACCCGATAGTCGGCAGACTCCTTGCCCAGCCTGCTGCGCTTCCAGCGAGCGGCCACGTCGCCGCTACGCGGCGATGAGCGTGATCGCGTCAATGGCGTCGCTGTCCGCCGGGACCCCGCTCACCATCCTCGCGGGTTGTGGTATCTTTCGGGCACCCGTGGCGGGCAAGGCTGGAGGGCTGTATGAAATGGTGGGCCTCAGCGGCCAATCTCCACCAGCAGCTCGACCAGCGGACCAGCGAGCTAGCTGACGCGCGGGACCAGCCTTGCCGAGGCGCTGGAGAGCAGCAGACCGCCACCTCCGAGGTGCTGCGCGTCATCTCGAGCGACCCGGGCGACCTGCAGCTTGGTGTTTCAGCCGATGCTCGCAAATGCGATAAAGCTTTGCGAGGCTAGTTACGGCGCGATGTGGCTCCGCGAAGGAAATGCCTTCCGGAACGCTGCGTTCCACGGTGCCCTACCGGCGGAATTCATCGAAATATGGCGGAGCGCAACGGTACCCGTGGACTTTGCGGTACTTTTTTGGCCCCCTTGCCCAGTCTCGGGAAGCCAGCTCAGGTTGCCGACATCAGAGAGACACGGGCGTATCTCGATGGCCATCAATTGCCGGTTACCGCGGGCGATGTCGCCGGCATCCGCACAATGGTTGGCGTGCCCATGCTCGAGAACGCCGACCTCATCGGCGCCATCATTATCTACCGCCGCGAGGTTCGCCCCTTCACCGATAAGCAGATCGAGTTGGTCCAGAACTTCGCGGACCAGGCCGTCATCGCAATCGAGAACACCCGGA
>CAWIZJ010000009.1:0-14240 GCA_963840535.1 uncultured Alphaproteobacteria bacterium | reverse complement strand
GCCGCGCTCGAACCCGGCCAAGACAAGGAAACCCCATGAGCTCTGCCAAGATTGCTCCCATATCGGCAGCCACGGCGCTCCACCCGACCGCCCCTAGCGAGGCCAAGCCGCGGCCCTCGCAAGCGGTCAAGGATCCGATGCGAACGGGTGCATCGCCACTGCACAAGAGCCATCGCGGGCTGCCGCGGCCGCCGTTCGAATGCGTCGCCCTGGTGCTGCAGGGCGGCGGCGCGCTCGGGGCGTTCCAGGCCGGCGCGTACCAGGCCTTGGCCGAGGCGGATCTCCACCCGGGCTGGGTCTCCGGCATATCCATCGGCGCGATCAACGCCGCTCTCATTGCCGGCAACCCGCCGCAGTCGCGTCTCGACAAGCTGCGCGCGTTCTGGGAGCAGGTGAGCGCTCCGCAGCCCATCGACTTCCTCGGGATCGGTGAGCATTCGCTGCGCGGCGACATCGCCCGCCGCTTCGTCAATCGCCTGCATGCGGCAGGTGCCCTGATCAGGGGCGCCGACGGGTTCTTCACGCCGAGAATTCCGCCGCCCTATCTCTGCCCGCCGGGCACGGTCGAGGCCACGAGCTGGTACGACACCAAGCCGCTGCGCAGCACGCTGGAGCGGCTGGTCGATTTCGACCGCATCAATTCGGGCGAGGTTCGTTTCAGCGTTGGTGCGGTGAACATCCGCAGCGGCAACTTCGTCTATTTCGATTCGACCACTCACACCATCAGGCCGGAGCACGTGATTGCGAGCGGAGCCCTGCCGCCCGGTTTTCCCCCGGTCGAGGTCGAAGGGGAGCTCTATTGGGACGGCGGTCTGGTTTCCAACACACCGCTGCAATGGGTGGTGGCGGGCGACACACGCCAGGACACGCTGGTGTTCCAGATCGACTTGTGGAGCGCACGCGGCGAGGTGCCGGGTGACCTGAGCGACGTCATGGTGCGGCACAAGGAGATCCAGTATTCGAGCAGGACACGCGCCAATACCGATCAATTCAGGATGCTCCAGAGCGTGCGGTGCGCCCTTGCCAATATCCTGAGCCATATTCCGCCCGAGCTTGTCGACAGCGAGGACGGCAGGATCCTCCAGGCGGTTGCGGATCACCGTGTCTACAAGATCGTGCACCTGATCTACCGCTCCAAGAACTATGAAGGCCAGTCAAAGGACTACGAGTTCTCGCGCGCCAGCATGAAGGACCATTGGCAGGCGGGTTACAACGACGCCATCCGCACCTTGCGCCATCCGGAAGCGCTGCAGCGCCCCACCGACCGCACCGGCGTCGCCACCTTCGACCTCGCCGTCAACGGCCGCGAGTAGCCGAGCCACGGCACCCCGGCAGGACCGAGACCGGCAGCCACAATCATCGCGAAAGTTCCAGAACCGCGTCGAGAAGGCGCAAGGAGGGCAGCATGCAGGAAGCGGAGGTCAAGGCACGGGCGTTTGCGATGCCGCTGACGAATCCGGCCTACCCGCCGGGCCCGTATCGCTTTATCAATCGCGAATTCATGATCATCACCTATCGGACGGACATCGACAGGCTGCGGGCGGTCGTCCCGGAGCCGCTCGAGGTGGACGAGCCGCTCGTCAAGTACGAGTTCATCCGCATGCCGGACTCCACTGGTTTCGGCGACTACACCGAGACCGGACAGGTCATCCCGGTCAAGTACAGAGGCCGCAAGGGCGGATACACCCATTGCATGTTCCTGAACGACGAGCCCCCGATCGCCGGCGGCCGCGAGCTCTGGGGCTTCCCGAAGAAGCTCGCCAACCCGACGCTCCACCTCGAGATCGATCAATTGGTCGGCACGCTCGATTACGGCCCGGTCCGGGTCGCGACCGCGACCATGGGATACAAGCACAAGAGCGCCGATCGGGATGCGGTGCTCGCCTCCCTCGCCGCTCCGAACTTCCTGCTCAAGATCATTCCCCACGTCGACGGAAGCCCGCGCATCTGCGAGCTGGTCGAGTACCATCTCGAGGATCTCACCCTCAAGGGCGCCTGGACCGGGCCGGCTGCGCTCTCGCTCACCCCGCACGCGCTCGCACCGGTTGCCGAGCTGCCGGTGCTGGAGGTGGTCTCGTCCCTGCACATGGTGTGCGATCTCACGCTGGGACTTGGCAGGGTCGTGCACGATTACCTAAAGTCGACCGCACCTCGGCGCGAGCAAGCGTCCACCGCTCGAGCCGGCACCGGAGGAACTTGAGATGCGTCTCCAAAATAAGGTCGCCATCGTCACCGGTGCCGCCAGCGGTATCGGCAAGGAGATCGCCAGGACCTTCGCAAGCGAAGGGGCCCGGGTGATGATCGCCGATCTGAACCAGAAGAGCGCCGATGCGACCGCCGCCGAGCTCGGCGATACGAGCAAGGCGATCGGCATGGTGATGGACGTGACCAATGAGCAGCAGGTGGATGCCGGCGTCGCGCGCACGGTCGACGCGTTCGGCAAGATCGACGTTCTGGTGAGCAATGCCGGCATCCAGATCGTCGCTCCGATGGAGGAGTTCGAGTTCGCGAGCTGGAAGAAGCTCCTCAGCATCCATCTCGACGGCGCCTTCCTGACCACCCGTGCCGTGCTCCGGCACATGTACAAGCAGGGCTCCGGCGGCAGCATCATCTACATGGGTTCGGTACACTCGAAGGAGGCCTCGGCGCTCAAAGCCCCCTACGTGACCGCCAAGCACGGGTTGATCGGCCTCGCCAAGGTGGTCGCCAAGGAGGGGGCCAAGCACGGCGTGCGAGCCAACGTCATCTGTCCCGGGTTCGTGCGTACCCCGCTGGTCGACAAGCAGATCCCCGAGCAGGCCAAGGAGCTCGGCATCTCCGAGGCGGAGGTGATCAAGAACGTGATGCTGAAGGAGACGGTCGACGGCGAGTTCACCACGGTTGCCGACGTTGCAGAGACTGCGCTGTTCTTCGCCTCCTTCGAGAGCAACGCCCTGACCGGGCAATCCCTGGTCGTGAGCCACGGCTGGTTCATGCAGTGACGGCGTAGCCGCCCTGCGCGTCCGCCCGCGGGCGGGCACCGCATCGCAACACGGTTAATGGCGGAGCGCCGCCAGCGCCGGTTTCGCCTGGAAAACACGCCCGGCTGGTGACGAACACTCCAATAATGCCAAAGGTTTACCACTGAAATCGATCAAAGATCCACAATCGTCCTCCAGACGGGTTGCGGGCCACCGCAACGCTGTGCGGACGGCTTTGAACCACTTGGGGGTTGTGCGCGACTAATACGAAGAAAGCCACCAGCGGTCCCAGGCCAACGAAGAGTGGCCGGCAATTTCGTCTCTCAAGGTGAGGTGCGTCATGCGTGTGCTAAGTGGGCATTGGCTCGACTACGACCCGGTCGCGCTCGTGGTGCTGGTGCTGGGCATCGGCGCGGTAGCGCTGCTCGCGATCAGCATCTGACGAAGCTGTTCGGCAACAGCCGGCGGTTACGGACCGCCGCTGCTGCCGGGTTCGTTGCGCGCTGCTGTCGCTCGATTGCGGCCCCGGTGGGTTCCGATCAGGCTGCCTAGCCTGACCCGGTCAATCAAGCTGATCTTCCCCGGATTATCCACATCGAAACGGTCGCTCGACCAGAGCGAGCGCCGTTCGGCGTGTACGTCCGCTCCGCAGCCGCGAAGCTCCGGAGCCGCCGCGCTCAGCCGCGGGCTGCGGTGCCGCCGCGGTTCCACCCCCGGCCGCCCTCGCCGTAGATGTCGAAGCCGGCGTCGCTCACGACTACGGTATCCTCGAGCTTGATGAATCCGCGCTGCGGGTGCTGCAGGGTGGTCTCGACCGAAACGACCATTCCGGTCTCGAGCGGACGGTCGGCATCGTAGGCGTCGTAGGGAACCGGCCCGGTCGCGGTGAGCCGCGGCGCCTCGTGGCTGACCAAGCCCATTCCGTGCGCAAGGAAGTGCATGTGGTTGTGGTGCCTGGACTTGTGGACGAGGGGGTCGGCGGCGCCATAGATCGCGCTGCCCGAGAACGCCGCTCTTGATCGGCTTCATCGCGGCCCGCTGGATCGTTTCGATCTCGCCCAATAGATCCTCGAGCTCGGCGTCCGGCTCGCCCTGGATCGCCATGCGGCAGAGATCGCCGATATAGCCGTGATAATTGCCGCCACTGTCGAGCGAGAGCACGTCCCCCTCGCCCCATCTCTGCTCGGATGGCGCGCGATTGAGGCTGGTGCCGGCCGTGATCAGGCAATAATCGAAGACCAGGCCACGGCTGGTTTCCTCGCGGCGGAGCGCCTCGGTCAGCTCCCGCGTGGTGGTGCCGGGACCGTGATTGGCGATTACCGTCAGCATCAACTCGATCACGCGCTCCGATGCAATGCGCAACTTCTGCAATTCCTCCGGGCTCTTCACCGCGCGCAGCCGCTCGAGCACGAACAGGGCATCGACGATATCGCTGCCGGGGAACGCGCTGCGCAACGCGGTACCGGCATCGACCGGCAGGAACGCGAGCTCGGCGCCGATGCGCCGCGTTTTCAGGCCGGTCTTGCGGATATAGTCGATCGCCTTCTGCACGGCGTCGACCGAGCCGGACGTGTTGGTCTGCGACTCCGATACCCAGAACGGCCGGTTCTCCTTCTGAAATCCCTCCATGCGATGGCCGAAATAGGCCGCCTTCTCCCGCATTCCCCTCGGATAGACGAGGACCGGCAGGTAGCGGCTCAACCCCATCGCATCCATGGACTCGAAGAAGAACGCACGATGACCGCCGAGCAGGTATTGCACGTTGTGCTTGGAGGTCGCGAGCAGCACGTCGATGCCGGCCTCGTCCATCAGGCGGTCGAGCCGATCCGCGTCGAACGGAATTGCCGGTGTCGCCGGGGATCGCTTGGGGGTGTCGAGCATGATTCGAAGCTCCTTGGTTCGGTATGCGCGCGATCAGGTTCGATAGCTCGGATCGATGCGGTCGAGCATGCGCAGATAGGCCGGCCAGTCGGCGGAGCCGCGCCCGCTGTCGTGGGTCTCGTACTGGGCCACGGTCTTCCGGCAGATCTCGGGCGGAATCTCGATGAGCTCGCCGCCGGTCGCCTCCATCGCCAACTGGATCTCGGCGGCCTCGAGCAGATGCTTCATCAGGATGAAGGCCTCACGCGCGGTCCTGCCGACCGTCAGCACGCCGTGATTGTGCATGATCATGGCGCGATTGTCGGCGAGATGCGCGACGAGGCGCTCGCGCTCGCCGAAATCCTCGGTGATGCCCTCGTAGGGATGATATCCGATGCTGCCGTAGAAGCGCACCGCTTCCTGGGAGATCATGCGCAGCCCGCTCCTGAGGCCGGCGATCGCCATTCCGGTCGGGGTGTGGACGTGCACCGCGCAATTGACGTCGGGTCGGCCGCGCAGCACGCCTCCGTGCAAGGTGAAGCCCGGCCGATTGACGCCCGCCCGCTCATCGAGGTCGTCGTGCATGTCGACCTTGACCAGGTTGGTGGCAGTGACCTCGGTCCAGAGCAGCTCATGCCGCTTCATCAGGAACTTGCCGTCTTCCCCGGGGACGCGGATGGAGCAATGATTGTAGATCACGTCGTCCCAGCCGTGATGCGCGACCAGCCGGTAGACGGCGGCGAGATCGATACGGGCCTGCCACTCGTCGGAGGACATGGCCGAAGCTGGCGAAGATTTCTCATGGATATTCATATAGATACCCCGGTTTCACCTGCTGAAGCAACTCACCAAACTCAACACTTTTCGGTCTTGTAAACGCCACCGGCAGCCAGGAGCAGCACCCTGCCCAAAGACCGTACGAATTCGACCAAGGTAACGGTCCCAGGTAACGGGGCGAAAGCAACCATGCAACTTGGGCACGTATCGTCCCAGCGCTGCCGAGCCCACGTTACCTGAACTCGAGAGAGCAGCCTAGACGACCGCCTCAACGTCACCCTTAGGCAACGTCACCCGGTGCTGGCCATACGGCGACACGCTCGCGCGGAGATAGCGGGCGGTACGCCGCCATCGCCACTGCATCGAGACGTGGAGCCCGCCGGGAGAAAGGTTGTCGTGGGACCCTCCTCCTACCGCCTTCAGAGCGAACGACGGGCTCCCTCGTCTGGGGATCTGCTCGAATGCCTCTGTCTTGGCCAGCGTGTTGAGCGGGAATGCGAGTACGAAGAATGTTTGTCGCAAAGTGTGAGCTACTTCACACTCGCGGTGCCGCATCGGGCGCGTGGTCCAGGGCATGGAGGCGATCATGCCAAGGAGCACTACGCGATTGACCATCGGAGCGGTGATTACTCTTGGAGTGGCGATTGTTGGGCTCAGTGCCACCGGCACCCCGCTCAACGTGCCGCAACCGGACAAACCCTCCCTCTCGGAGAAGGACGCGCAGTTCAGTGATCGTCAGCAGCTCAGGAGATACTTTCTTCAGGAAAGGCGCGATTGGCGCGAGCGATTACCTACGCTCTGATCAGCACCCGCCCGGGCTTCGCAACCGCGCGGAGCGTCGGCAGCGGTTCGGGCGGGCGTTCTTACATTAAAGTTATGCCGACCCGGTCGGGGTGCGCCTTTCGACGCGCCCCCACCCGCGCTATAGCCGTGCCATGCCCCTCCCGCCCGGCTTCGTCCCGCCGTGCCTCCCCACCAAAGCACCGCAGCCGCCGACCGGCGACGCGTGGCTGCACGAGATCAAGCACGACGGCTTCCGCGTCGTCGCCCGCAAGGACGGCGACCGCGTCCGGCTCTACAGCCGCCCCGGCAACGACCTGACCCACCGGTTCGCGCTGATCGTGGAGGCGCTGGCCCGACTGCGCTCGCGCTCCTGCATCATCGACGGCGAGGCGGTCGCCTGCGACGACAAGGGCATGCCGAGCTTCGACCGCATTCGTTACCGCCATCACGACGCCAGCGTGTTCCTGTATGCGTTCGACCTGATCGAGCTCGACGGCGACGACCTGCGCCGCGAGCCGCTGGAGGTGCGGAAGGCCACGCTCGCCTCGGTGCTCGCGAAGGCCGCGCCCGGCCTGCGGCTCAACGACCACATCGAGGCCGACGGTCCGACCGTGTTCGCCCACGCGTGCAAGATGGGCCTCGAGGGCATCGTCTCGAAGCGGAAGACCTCGACGTACCGCTCGGGCCGCTCGCCCGACTGGCTCAAGAGCAAGAACCCGGCTGCGCCGGTGGTTACACATCTCTGCAGGTTGCCGCAGTACAGGCGGCGCCATGCTTGCTAGGGGATGGCGAACATCTCGCTAAACATTCCGAGCGTGACGATCGCCGGCTGGTCGTCGCTCTCGGGATCGACTGCGACCGCGGCGTCGAGGACGCGGATACGTGTATCTGGCCGAAGCTCAATTGGATGCGGAAGACGGAGGAGCGCCGGCTTGCCGGCGCGTGTAACTGATGACAGCACAACCGTCGCGCCCCAACTCGTTGCCCCGTGCTGGCGCCCGATCGTCAGTTCCACGTCACTGAAGACCGGTTTGGGGTCCGCCCCACCTCCCCGCCGGCTGTCCGCCATCCAGTACTCGTCGCAGAGTTGTCGAACGCCGCAGTAACGACAGTTTTCCGGGTTGGGCGCGCCTCGGGCGGGCGCGCAGACAGCAAAACCTGTGCGGCAGCACGGCGCGCGATCAGGTCCTTCTCGAATTCCGCGAGTTGGGCAGCCGTTGGCGGCGCGACTTCAACGTCCCCACCTTCGTACGCCAGGACAAGGCGGTCAACGAGCCGACCCGTTGGGTTGAGTTGGTCGTCAAGGCTCCAGAGCAGCGCATAGACTTGCAGCTGAAATTTGTGAGCTGCGTCCGGCGCCCCGGTCTTAAAGTCAATGATCTCGCAGGCCTGGTCCGAAAGCACTAGTAGGTCTGCTTTACCCTTCCAGCCGATTTGTGCTGCTCGTAGCTCGACCTCTGAAAACGCGCCGGCGGTCAGCGGGCCACGTTCCTTTTTTTCACGGGATCGGCGCCGGTGTTGAACACCACCGGGACGTAGCGTTAAGTAACGCCGCTACAACCTCGTTAATGGGTCGACTGAGGTCAGGGTCGGAGAGATGGTGGCGTGCCTCGCAGGCGTCACTCATCTCTCAGGAAAGGGTACCCCCGAGAGGCCAGTGCATACTTCTCAGGTCTATTTGCCGAGATGCGCGACCGAGGCGATCTCGACCAGGAATTCCGGCCGCACCAGGTCGGCGCGAATGCAATAGCGCGCCGGCGGATTCTCCGGGAAGTATTCGCGGTAGACCTCGTTCATGGCGGCGTAGCCGCGCATGTCGGCGAGGAAGATGTGATTGAAGGTGATGTCCTTCATCGATCCTCCCGCCGCCTCGAGCACGGCCTTGATGGTCTCGAGGATGTGGCGCGTCTGCGCCTTCACGTCGTCCTTGCCGACCAGCTTGCCGTTGCTGTCGAGCGCGAGCGTCCCCGACACGTAGACGGCGTTGCCCGCCTTGGTCCCCGGCGAATAAGGGGCGAGCGGCGGCGCGGAGCCCTTCGGAACGATGACCTTGCACGACATGGATCAAACTCCGATTTCAGCATCGAGCGTGCGCGGCGCGGCAGCGGCGTAAGGCCGGCCGGGCCCATAGGCGTTGCGTCACCAGCCCTGCAGCACCGCGAGCTTGCCGCCTTTCCATTGCGCGTAGCCGAACGTCTTCGGTCCGCCGTGGTAGGCCGTGCTCCAGTCAATCGGCGGCAACACGCCCGGCTCGAAATGGCCGAGCGACTCGAGCGAGGTGATCAGCTTGGCGCGGGTGAGATCTTTGCCGGCCCGCTTCATCGCCTCGACGATGATGATGCCGCCCGCCATGCCTAGATAGGGATAATAGCCCGGCTTGGTCTGCGGATAGTATTTCGCCAGGATTTCGTTGGCCTTCTTCACCGCCGGCGTGTCCATGCTGTCCACCGCGGTCATCAGATTGACGTAGACCCCTTCCAGCGCCTCGCCGCCGGCGAGATCGAGTACCACGGGATCGGCCACCGTGTTGTGGCCGACGACCTTCGGCTTCCACCCGAGCCGCTGCGCCTCCTTCACGAACAGCGCCGCATGCTTGGGAATGATGCCGAGGATCACGGCGTCCGGGTCGGCCTGCTTGAGCGCCACCACCTGCGCGCTGATGTCGACGTCGCTCGGGACGTAGCTCGCCTCCGCGACCGGCTGCAGGTTTTGCTTTTTCAAGCGCCTCCACCGCGCCGTCGCGCTGATCCTTGCCGAACTGGTCGTTCTGGAAAAAGATCGCAACCCGCTTGGCGCCGAGCTTGCGTGGCCGCGAAGTCCGCCATCGATTCTCCGATCTCAGAGCTCAGCGGCAGGATGCCGAAGACGTTCTTGTCGGTGGGCTTGTTGAGCAGCATGTGCCCGCCCGCCGGATTGACGATGGGCACGCCGCGCTGCGCCAGGAACGGCAGGACGGCGAGATTGGTCACCGTGCCGAGCGTGGACACGAGCGCGAACACGCCGTCGCGGTCGACGAGCTTCTTCACCACGGCGGCAGTCTGTTGCGGATTGTACGAATCGTTCTCGACGATCCACTCGATCTTGCGGCCGTTGACGCCGCCGGCGTCGTTGACCGATCTGAAATAGGCGTCGTTGCCTTCCTTCATCTGCGTCGCGCCGGCGGCCAGCCCGCTTTGCAAGGGCAAGAACGAGCCGAGGATGACCTTGTCGCCCGTCACCCCCGGATCGGCCGACTGCGCCGCGCCCGGCAGCATCGCCGCTGCGGCACCTGCTGCGAGCAGCGCAAGCAACGGCCTTCGAACGTCCTTCATGATTGCTTCTCCTCGATCATGCGATCACCCTTCACCCAGATAGGCCTCGACGACATGCGGGTCCGTCATCAGACGCTCCGCCGGCCCGGTCAGCGTCACCCGTCCTTTTTCCAGGACATAGGCCTGATTTGCGATGCGCAGCGCCTGCCGCGCGTTCTGCTCGACCAGCAGCACGGTCACCGCCCGCTGGTTGATGTCCCGGATCAACGTGAAAATCTCCTTCACCAGCATGGGCGCGAGTCCCAACGAGGGCTCATCGAGCAATACCATGCTTGGCCGCGCCATGAGCGCGCGACCGATCGCCACCATCTGCTGCTCGCCGCCCGAGAGCGTGGCCGCCGGCTGCCGGCGCCGTTCGACCAGCAGCGGGAACAATCTATAGACCAGCTCCAGGTCCGAGCGCCATTTTCGGCCGCGGTCGAAGCCATAGGCTCCCATCCGCAGGTTTTCCTCAACCGTCAGTTCAGTAAAGAGCTGACGACCTTCCGGAACGAGTACGAGCCCGCGCGCGATGATCGCATCGGTGGACAGGCCCGAGATCTCGGCCCCTTCGAGCTTGATCGATCCCGTCATACGGCAGGGCACGCTGTTGGTCACGCAGCCGAGAAGCGTCGACTTTCCCGCGCCATTCGATCCCAGGAGGGAGACGATCTGCCCGCGCTCCACCGTAAGCGTGACATCCGCGAGCGCGGCGACGGCTCCATATTTCGCGGACAGACCGGAGATCTCAAGCATGCGCGGACTCGTCGCCCAGATAGGCCTTGATCACCTCGGGAGCGCGCCTGACCTCGGCCGGCGATCCTTCGCCGATCTTCTCGCCGTGGTCGAGCACGACGACGCGGTCGCACACCGTCATGACCACGCGCATGTCGTGCTCGATCAGCAGGACGGTGATGCCCTCGCCATCACGCAGATGCCGCACCGTCTCGGCGACGCGTCGGCTTTCCTCCGGGTTCATCCCAGCCGCTGGCTCGTCGAGCAGCAACAGTTTGGGGCGCCCGGCGAGCGCGCGCGCGAGCTCGACCGATTTCTGCAGGCCGTAGGGCAGGCCGGACACCGGCACATCCGCCACCTCCGCGAGCCTGCACGAGGCGATGATCCGGTTCGCCTCCTCCTGCGCCGCCCGGCGCATCGCGCGCGCAGACGGCAGGTCCAGGAGGTCGCTCAACAGGCTCGACTTGTAGCGATACGCCAAGCCGAGCGTTACGTTTTCGCGCACGCTCGCCTCGCGAAACAGCTCCAGGTTCTGGAAGGTGCGGCGGATACCCATGGCCGCGACCTCGTGAACCGTGCGGCCGAGAAGATCCTCGCCCTCGAAGCGGATGGTGCCGTGCTCGGGCCGGTAGAGCCGGGACACGCAGTTGAGCAGCGTGGACTTGCCGGCCCCGTTGGGGCCGATCAGGCCGACGATCTCTCCAGCGTTCACGGCGAAGGAGACGTCGGCCAATGCGCGCAGGCCAGAAAACGACAGCGAGAGACCAGCGATCTCAAGCAGCGCCACGGGAGATCCTCCGCACGGCGCGCCACACGACATCCGGGAGGCTGATCAGCCCGCCCGGCAGAAACTGCATGAACAGGATGAGCGTCACGCCGTAGATCACCATCTGCGCGTCCTTGAACTCGCGCAGCACTTCGGGCGCGAGCGCAAGATATGCTCCCCCGAGCAGCGCGCCGGCGCGCGAATGCAGGCCCCCGATCACCGCCATGGTCAGGAACGACAGGGACGCAGCGAGTGAGAACGTCTCGGTGCTGAGGTGCCCCAGGAGGTGGCCGTAGAGCGCGCCGGATACGCCCGTGAAGAACGCGCTGATGGCGAACGCGATGATGATGTGCTTGGGCCGGGGAATGCCGCAGCATTCCGCCGCGATCGTGCTCATCCTGAGCGCCATCAGCGACCGGCCGGTATGGGATTTGGCAAAGTTGCCGGTCATCCATGCGAGCAGCAGGAACAGCGCGAGCAGGAGGTAGTAGTAGCTGAAATCGCTTGACAGCTCGATTCCGAACAGGGACGGCCTCGGCACGAACAGTCCTTGCCGTCCCCCGGTGAGCCACTCCCATTCGAACAACACCTGCTGGACGAACGAGCGCGAAGCCGAGCGTCGCGATGGCGAGGTAGTGGCCCTGCACGCGCAGCGCCGGCAGCGCCACGAGCGCGCCGAAGGCGGCAGCCACCACGCCCGCCGACGGCGACGCCGAACAGAAACGGCAGGCCGAGCTTGATCACCGACAAGGCTGAAGCGTAGGCGCCCAGCGCCCAGAAGCCCGCGTGCCCGATCGAAATCTGTCCTCCCATGCCGATCAACACGTTGAGGCCGAGCGCCACCATCGCGTAGATCATGATGATCGCGAGGATGTAGTAGCCGTAGTTGCCGAGACCGAGCGGCAGGCCGACGAGGATCAGCAGGACGAGTGACGCTGCGATCGTGCGCGGGTTGATGCTCATACTTTCTTCGCGATCCGGCGCGTGAACAGGCCCTGCGGCCGGAACATGAGCACGACGATGATGATCCCGAACGCGAACGTGTCCTTGAACGCGGTCGACACATAGGCGGCGAACAGGTTTTCCACGACCCCGATCACCAGGCATCCGACAACCGCGCCGGGAAGGCTGTTGAAGCCGCCCAGGATGGCGCCGGCAAAGGCTTTCAGCAGCACCGCGAACATCATCTCGAAATCGAGGAACGTCAGCGGGGCGACGAGGAATCCGGAAACGACGCTGATCGCCGTGGCCAGCCCCCAGGCGACGAGCGCGACGCGGTCGATGTTCACCCCCATGAGCTGGGCGGCGCGCCGGTTCATGCTGGCGGCGCGCATCGCGATGCCCATTCGCGTGTGTTCGAAGAAAAGATAGAGCAGCGCTACGACGACCAGCGAGACGCCGATGATGCCGAGGCTGTTCTGAGCGATGCGGGCGCCCAATATGTCGACCGGCTCAGGAGGAAAGAGCGACGGGAAGCGCACCGGGTCGTAGCCCCAGATCCATCCCGCGGCATGGTGGAAAATCAACCACAGGCCGATGGTCGCGATTAGCGCATTGACCTGCGGCGCCGCCTGCAGCGGGCGCATCGCGACGCGCTCGGTGGCCATGCCGAGCAGCGCCCCGATCGGCACGGCCAGGACCAGGACGACGGCGAGCGGCAGTCCGGTCCTTGTCAGCAGGCCGAAGCAGATGAAGGTGCCGAACATCGCCATCTCGCCCTGGGCGAAATTGACGACGTCGGTGGCCTTGTTGATGAGCACGAGCGACAACGCGAGCAGCGCATAGATGCTGCCCAGCGCGAGCCCGGATGCGACGAGCTGGGGATCATGGGCGCGCTCTATTCATGACCGCCATGTCGCCGGTGCGCCCGAGCAGTTCGGCGGCGGAGTTGCGCACGAACGCCGTCTCATGAATGCCGGGCGATGAACCCCAGCACCGCATCGTTGAACGCCTTCGTGTTCGCTTCCGACGCGCAATGTCCGCCTCGCTCGAGCTCCACGAACTCGGCGCCGGGGATCGCCCGCGCGAGCTCGCGGCTGAAATAGGGCGGGGTCAGGATGTCGTCCTTCGCGCAGATGACCAGGGTCGGCGTCCTGATGTTCGGCAGATCGGCGGTGCGGTCGAAGTCGACGATGGCATCGATCCGGCTGGCGACGATCTCGGCCGGCGGAAAGGCGGGGATGACGAGCTTCTCGCGCTCCTCCAGCAGGGCGACATTCTCGTTCACCCACCAGTCGGGATAGAGAAAAACCGCGGTCGAGCGAACATAGGCGGCGGCTCCCGCCTGCATGAGCAGCGCGCGGCGCGCCTCGAACACGCGCCGGAAGAACGGGTCGGCCCTGGTCCAGCTCGCGTAGATCGTCAGGCTCAGCAGACGCTCGGGGTGCCGCGCGGCGAGCGTCTGTCCGATGGCGCCGCCGGTCGAGTGCCCGACGAGGTGCGCCTTCTCGATCTCGAGATGGTCCATCACGCCGAGCAGATCGTCGGTCATCTGGTCGACCGAATAGCGGATGCGCGACCGGCTGCTCTCCCCGGTACCGCGGTGATCGTGAATGACGACCTGATGCCGTTGCGCGAAGGCGGGGATGTTCGGCATCCAGTAGCTGCCGACGCCCCCGAGCCCCGGCACGAGCAGGACGGGCGTCCCGGTCCCTTGCGTTTCGTAATAGATGTAACCATCGCCAGAAGCGATCTTGGGCATGACGCAAGCTCCAGCGATCAAGTGTTGGTGAATTTCTGTCTTGTTGAGAATGGAAGCAAATTGCCTGTCACCATGACCACCTTTACGGTGATTTGGCAGTTCCGTCTATTCGCCAACCGGGCCGATTTTTTTGGGAAAATTGAACAAACGAACAGTGGCCCGTGATGTGCGGGCAGCCCTTCAGGCCTGTGATCCCAAGGCGGACGCTTTTCTGCTCGTCGCTGAGCCTGCTGCTGAAAAGCGCGGACTCACGGTTTCGCCGCTTCGAGCCTGAAGGCGTTTCGCGGCGAGGGCCGGTGCGGAGCGACGATCTGAATTCACGAGCCGGATACCCCCCGCCGTCCCAACTGCATTGAACCCGGACACCC
>CAWIZJ010000008.1:0-16433 GCA_963840535.1 uncultured Alphaproteobacteria bacterium | reverse complement strand
ATCCGCTCCAGGTGGTCCGGGTCGGCGACGCCGCTGATGACGATCTCGTCGAGCCCGGCCTCGCGATAGGCGCGAAGCCGCGCCGCCAGCTGCGCCGGCGTGCCGCTGGCGGCGTGCGTCTCCACGATGCGATCGGTAACGAGCGCGGCGGCGCCGGTCCAATCCTCGGCGGCCACGGCCGCGCGCAGGCGATCCTGGGCGAGGCGGTTGCCCGCGAGCTGCAGATTGTGCGCATGATGCGGGCCCCGCAGCGTGATCGCCAGGATGCGGCGAAGCCTGTCATGGGCCCGGCTCGGGTCTCCGTCGACCGCCGCGTAGACCAGCCCCACCCTGCGCACCGCGCGGCCGCCCGCTCCGCGCGCGACCTGGTCCAGCGACCAGCGCACGAACTCGACCGAGCTGCCGGCGGAGATGAGCACCGCATCCGCTTCGGCTCCCGCCATTTCCAGCATCTTTGGCCCGGATGCCGCAAGCGTCAGGGGCACGGCTCGGGCGCCGTTGGCCAGCCGCCGCGCGCTGACCCGCCAGGTCTCGCCCTGGAACGTTACCGTTTCGCCGGCAAGCAGAGCACGCACCAGCCGGAGCGCCTCGCGCAGGGCGCCGAGCGGGCGGGAATTGTCGATGCCGACCGAGGCGAGGTCGGCGGGAGCGCCGGAGCCGAGGCAAAGTCCGACGCGTCCGGGATGGAACTCGTCGAGCGTCGCCGCCGCCATCGCGAGTTGCACCGGGTGAACGGTGTACGAACTCATCGCCATGAGGACGACGCGCAGATCGCGACTGGCACCGAGCGCGGTCGCGGCGAGCGCCATGGGGTCGCGCTGGAACAGATGGTTGGCGACCCAGATCCGGCTGCAACCGGCGCGATCCGCCACCATCACCTTGCCGAGAAACGCGGCCGGCGCATCTCGACCATCGGAGGCAATGCTGAGCTCAGACAAGGCTTCGTACCGCTTCGAGAAGAGGTCGTAGGGCGGAATAGCGAAGCGTATTCCGCCGCCGCATAGGTGCGATACGCTCCGCTATCGCACCCTACATTCTCTCATAAAATCCGCAGCTCGCTGCCGGTGCTCATCAGCGATTCAAATCCGTCGGCAGTCACACGGATCATGTCCTCGACCTGCAGCCCGCCGAACCCGAGCTCGTAATAGGGCGTCTCCAGGCAGACCACCATGTCCTGCTCCAGTACTTCCTTGCTCGAGGGAGTGAAATCCGGCGCGTCGTATCCGTCGAGCCCGATGCCGTGGCCGACGTGGTTGCGCTTGTAGTGGGGAATCCCCTCGCGCCGAACCGTCTCCACCGCCTGCTCGAAGATGTCCGCCGCGCGCGCCCCCGGCTTTACCATCTCGATGGCGCGCAGCAAGCCGGCGCGGATGGCGCGATGATAGGTGGCGAGCTTGCGCGACGGCTCGCCGAGCACGGCATTGCGCGCGATATCGGCGCGATAATGGTTGTAGCGCCCGCCCACGTCGAAACGGATGATGTCGGCGCGCCGGATCGGACGTGGCGAGGGCTGAACGTTGGCGAAGGCGGTATGCGGGCCGGCCGCCAGGCAGCCCAGCACCGGCGTTCCCCGCTCGCGCACGGTGCAGCCGTGGAACGCGAGCGCCATGTCGATCTCGGTCGCGCCCTCCGTGGCGACGGCGAGCGCCGCCTCGATCGAATGTTCGGCGATGTGCGCGGCGCGGCGCAGGCGCTCGACCTCGGCGGGCATCTTGACGGCGCGGGCATGCCGGAAGACGTCGGTCGCACGGATCAGCTTTGCCTGCGGCAGCGCCTCGGCCAGCCGGTCCCAGTACGCCGGAAGGATGCCGAGATCGTCGACCCCGATCGTAGCGCGTTCCAGTCCGCGCTCGCTTATCGCCGCCACCAGCGCCGCGACCGCGTCGCCATAGTCGCGCTCGGCCAGCATGGTTCCCAGCCGCTGTTCGACCGGGTCGAGCTTGGCGCCCGCATCGGTCTCGACCGCGAACAGGCCGTAACGCCGCACGTCGTTGATGGCGACCTCCACCTCGAAGACACGATCGGCAATGAGGTCGATGAGCCCGGTGCTGGCGACGATGCACGGCGCGCCGCCCCCCTCGCCGGGCACGAGCACGTAATTCTGCGGCCCGCGCCGGATCCACTGGCTCATGGGCCAGAAGCCGCTCGCATAGGTGACGTTCTCCGGCGATGTCGCCACGACCGCGTCGAGGCCGTCGCGCCGCATCCGCGCGAACAGGCGCTGCACATTCATCAGCATCGGAGGGTTCTCGATTGCTCCCCCCACCCATCCCTCCCCCCGCTTGCCCCCACCCTACCCTCCCCCGCTTGCGGGGGAGGGTTAGGGAGGGGCGGGGGAGGGATGGGTGGGGGCTCACTTTGCTTCCACGATGGCGATGACGCGTTTCGCCTTCTCGATCTCGGCGGCGACGACGTCGCGCGCCTGCGGCCCGGCCAGATCGGAAATTTCCATCTGCAGCTTCGCCATGACCTCCTTGAAGCCCGGATCCTCGAGCCCCTTGCGGAACGCCGTTTCCAGCTTCCCGCGAATGTCCTCGGGGATCCCCGCCGGCCCGATGATGGCCTGGACCGAGCGCAGATATTCGAAGCCGAACTCGGCATAGGTCGGCACGTCAGGATAGGCGGCGGCCCGTTTCGGGGTATTCAGCACGAGGAGCCGCGCCTGCCCGGTCTCCACGTACGGGGCCCAGACCGAGACCTCCGAGATGAAGTCGACATGGTTGCCGAGCAGCGCCGGAACCGAGCCGGCGGAACCGCGCTGCGGCACGTGAACGAACTTGGCGCCGGTCCGGCGCGACAACGCCTCGACCATCAGATGCTGGGTGGTGTTCGCCCCGCCGGTCCCGTAGTTGATCTTCTCGGGGTTCTTCTTGCCGTCCTCGATCAGGTCCTGCAGCGAATTCCACGGCTTTTCCTTGAGAACGGCGATGCCGATCAGGTTGTCGCCGTAGTAGGAGATGTAGGTGAAGTCCTGCAGGATATTGTACGTCGCCGCCTGGCCGGTGAGCGGCGCCAGATAGCTGGAGCTCGACAGCGTGCCAATGGTGTAGCCGTCCGGCTTGGCCTGCGACAATTCCCGCATCCCGATGATGGTCGATGCGCCGGGCTTGTTGAGGATCACGATCGGCTGCCCGAGATGCTTCTCGGCGCCGCGCGCGAGCACGCGGCTGGTCTGGTCGGTGCTGCCGCCTGGCGCCCACGGCACGATCATCGTGATCGGCCGGTCGGGAAAGGCCAAAACCGGCGCGCCAGCGAGCGCGGCCAAGCCGACGAGTGCCGTGGCGGCGGCCTGGACGAAACATCGCAAGTTGATCATGTAATTCCTCTCTCTCCTTGCGGGCTCGACAACCGCGTCGTATCGACGTCGTAGACCTGCGCCATCACGTCCAGCACCCGATCGAGGTCAGGCGGCACCCTCGGAATCGGGGCGATGGATTTGGCCGCCGTCGCCGGATCCTTCAGGCCGCCGGACGTAATCAGGCACGTCACCGCTTCGCCGGGTTGGATCGTGCCCTGGCGCCGCAACAGGTCGACGGCGGCGATCGAGGCCGCAGCGGACGGCTCCACGAACAGCCCCTCCTTGCGCGCGACTTCGCGGTGCCAGTGCAGGAGCGCGTCGTCCGGTACGCGCATGACGGCGCCGCGCGTCTCGCGCACCGTTTTCAGCGCCTGGAATGTGCTCTGCTGCGCGCCGATCGAGACGGCGACCGTGTCGTAGGTGCGCGGAATGGACGGCGGGTCGTCGCGCTGCTCCTGCTCGGCCTGGGACAGCGAGCCATAGATTTCCGCCGCCACCAGCCGCGGCAGGCGTTTGATCCAATTCAGGCGAAGGAGCTCGGCAAAGCCGCGCGCCATGCCGAGCAGCGCGTCGCCGTAGCAGACCGGCAGGACGATCCAGTCGGGCACACGCCACTCGAGCTGCTCAGCGATTTCGTAGGCGAGCGACTTGTAGCCTTCGATGCCGTAGGGGTTGCTGCCCACGACCGGGCCGAAGAAGGGTGAGGTCGGGAACCAGCCGAACCGGCGCACGCCCGCTTCGAGCAGCGTCCAGCGATGCGCCTTGTCCTCGACGCCGAGGACCATGGCGCCATACGCCTGCATCTGCGTCACCATCGGCCCGGCAGTGCCGAGGAAGGTAAAGACGATACAGGGCAGGCCCGCGCGTGCCGCATAGGCAGCCGCCGCCGCGCCGGCATTGCCGGAGGAGCTCGATGCAATCACCCGGGCGCCGAATAGTGCGCGGCCGGTAGAGACGGCGACCGAGGCCAGCCGGTCCTTGAACGAGCCGGTCGGATTGGCGAACTCGCATTTGGCATGCAGGCTGCCGAGGTCCAGTTGTCGAGCGAGTCGCGGCAGCTCGACGAGCGGCGTCAATCCCTCGCCCAGCGAAACGCCCTGCTCGGAGCCGACTGGCAGGCTGTGCGCATAACGCCAGATCGAGCGCGGGCCTGCCGCCAGCGACTGCGTCGTGACCCCGTCGAGCACATCGCCGCGATATTCGACGACAAGGTTGGAGGGCGCAGTGCCGCGGCAGGCGGGGCAGTCGGCGACGAAGTGATCCGGCGGGTAGAGTGCGTCGCACCGCAGGCAGCGCAGGCCGGCGATCCTGTGGCGGGCAAGCGGAGCGGCGGCGGCGAGGGTCTCGCTCATCGCGCGCGGGCGTAGCAGGCAGCAGGGAAGCTTTGCATGATTCCAGTTTGCCCCTCTGAATGCGAACCACGCAAGAGGCAACGCGCAATGTCTCCGTGCCGGTTTCCCCGCACTCACGCTTGAGCGGGCCTCGGCAAGCCGAATAGCATCACGCTCAGTAATGGGACTCGACGATCCAAACTCTCTGGTCATCGGCGCGAGCAAGGCGAGCGTGCACCAGGGCCATGACGGAGCACACGAATGATTTCACAGTCGATGATCTCGACCGTACTTGGCGCGCTTCTCTTGACAACTCTCTGCCGATCTATTTCATTTGGCTCGGGCCGCTCACATCAATCTATGCAATGGCAATCACCGTAAGCGTCTTCGTCACGATCATCATGTTGTACACCGGGTTTCAGGCGATCGATCCTGACAAGATCAGGCTGGTGCAATTGTTTGGGGCTTCCCGGGTGCAGACGCTGACGAAAGTCGTGCTTCCCGGCAGTGTCCCGACCATGATTGCAACTTTGAAGGTCAATATCGGCCTGACGCTGGTCGGGGTCATCGTCGGCGAGTTCCAGGCCGCCAAGATCGGTCTTGGTCACCTCATCACCTATGGCAGCCAGATCTTCCAGATGAATCTGGTCATGACCTCGATTGTTGTGCTCGCAATCATCTCCTCTTTGTTGTTTGCTGCGATCCAGGCGCTTAAATCCTTCATCCAGCACCGCCGAGGCTCCGCATGAGTGATCGCGATTATGAGCGGGCTGCGCGACACATCAGCCCTGAAGCCGTGCGCGACACGCTCATGGATATGGTCAACCACCGGACTGCTATGATGTTCTTTTGATAAGGTACAATGCATGGCTATGGCATGCATCGGGTGCCACTACGAACTCTCTCCGGGGTTCGCATTCTGCCCGCGATGCGGAATCCGTCAATCGCGTCGCTGTTTTGCTTGTGGGTATTTGAGCGAAGAGGATTTCGTCTTTTGCCCGCGGTGCGGCGTCGCGCGGAGCATGGCCTCAGCGGCGGTGGCGCCGCCTGGTCGCCGAGGCGAATGCGCTTCGGCGCCAGGCCGACCGTCGCCACGCCACTATCCTTTTCGTTGACCTTTGCGGTTTCACGGCGCTCTCCGAGCGTCTCGATCCCGAAGAAGTGCGAATGTTTCAAAACGCGCTGTTCGAGACGCTCGCAGAGGCCATCACGCGTTTCGATGGCTTCGTCGCAAAGTTTATGGGCGACGCGGTGCTGGCGATCTTTGGCGCACCGGTTGCCCACGAGGACGACCCGGAGCGTGCCCTTGATAGCGCGTTGGACATGCTGGCCCGCAGTGCGCGCTTGAGCGAGCTGTGGGCCGCGCGTCTTGGCCAGCCGGTGACGTTGCACATTGCCGTCCATACCGGCCCGGTTGTGGCTGGCAGCCTCCCTGAGGCCGTGGGTGCGGCATACGACGTGACCGGCGACACCGTAAATACCGCCTCCCGCCTGCTCTCGCTCGCCGCGCCAGGAACGATCCTCGTATCCGAGGCCATTTACGTCGCCACGCGGCATCGCTTTGGCTTCGAGCCTGCCGGCGAAGTGGCGTTGCGCGGCAAAGCCGTGCCGATCACGGTCCACCGCCTTATTGGCGCCCTTACCCACCCGCAATCGTCGCGCGGCCTCGTGGCGCTTGGGTTGATCGCTCCGCACGTCGGGCGCGCCAACGAGCTCCGTCAGTTGTTAAGCGCCGTGCATCGAATGCAGGGCGGCCGCGCGCAGCTCGTGAGCGTCATGGGCGAGGCAGGGACCGGTAAGTCTCGGCTCATCGCCGAACTGCTGGATCGGCTTGCGGCCGAAGGCCTACTCACCGGCATTACCCTTCGGCGGGTTGCGTGCTCGTCTCTGGGAGAACCGACGTATGGTGTATTTGCCACGATTTTCCGCGAAGGCTATGGCATCGATTCCGCCGACTCTCTGGATATAGCCCGCGCCAAACTGATGGTTGGGCTACGCGCGCTCGGCGCGAACGAGCAGGAGGCGGAGACAATCGCGCCGATGCTGAGCTACGTGCTCGGTGCCGAAGAGATTGCGCCGCACGATGTCGAGCCCGAGCAACTGCACCGGCAAATCGTTCTAGCCGCTCGCACCCTGCTGGAGCGGCGGCTTGCGCAACAACCGCTCCTCATCATCGTCGAAGACTTGCACTGGGCTGACATTGCCTCGGTGGACCTGATGCGCGGAGTCATCGATCAGCTTCCGGATCGGCCGCTCATGCTCCTGCTCTCGCACCGGCCCGACGTGCGCTCGCCACAAGTGGAGCGGGCCGAGCATTCGGTCATCCGGCTGGCTCCACTATCCTCGGACGAGGCACGTGAGCTTGTCGTCGGGCTGTTCGGTCCCTCGCTGAACGGCGCGAGGAAAGCGCTCCAGGATTTCGTAGCTGTACGCTCCGGCGGCAATCCGCTGTTCGTCGAGGAGATCCTTCGGAGTTTGATCGGCAAGGGCGTGCTGATCGCGCCAAAGCAATGGCTGGACATGCACCGCCGCCTTCGAAACGCACGACGTTCCAACCACATTGCAAAGCCTGCTCCTGTCTCGAATCGACCGGCTGCCCGCGGAGGACCGGCGTTTGCTGCAGGAGGCCGCCGTCATCGGCGCTGAGTTCGAGGAAACTCTGCTCCGCGCCGTCACCAACATCTCCAGTGCGAAAGAGACCGGGCTCCATCGATTGGTTGAAGCCGACCTTGTCCAGCCTCTTAGCGGCTCGCGCGAGGACAGCGTCTACCGGTTTACTCACGCGCTCATACACGAAGTGGCTTATCAGAATCTGCTTCTGGCGCGTCGTACCGAGCTGCACGGGCTCGTGGCACGCGAGATTGAACGCATCGTGGGTCCGCATCCCCAAAGGCTCAGTGACCTCGAAGCCCTTGGACACCACTGGAGTTTGAGCGCGGACAAACCAAGAGGTGCGCGCTATCTTCTGATGGCCGGCGATCGGGCGCGGGCGGTCTACGCTAATGAAGATGCGATCCGGCACTACGAGCGCGCGCTCCGCACGCTCGGCGACAGCCAGGACCGCGGCGAGTTGCGGAATGCGCGCGAGCGGCTCGGGGATCTCCTGGGACTGACTGGCCGGCACGCCGAGGGGCTCGCTCACTATGAAGCGGTGCTAGCCGAGTTCAAGCCAACCGGCGACAAGGCGAGCGTCGCGCGTCTGCATCGAAAGATCGGCGGACTGCATTGGGACGCGGGCGACCGCGAACGGGCCGCCGCCGCCTTCGCGGCAGGTCTCGAACGGCTTGCCGAGGGCGGCGATCCGATCGAGCGCGCCCATCTGTATCAGGAGATGGGGCGGCTCGCGTTTCGCGCGGGCGACAATGCGGCAGCCGTCTCATGGTCCGAACGAGCCCTGGCAGAAGTCGCGGACGGACGAGGGGCCGGCATCGATCCCGAACGCCAGCGGGAAGCGGCCGCCATGCGCGCCCAGGTCTACAACACACTTGGCATCGCCTTCGCGCGCACCGGACGTTTGACGGAGGCGGTCGCTCAGATCGAGCGCAGCATCGAGCTGGCCGAGGCCAACGAGCTCCTGCAGGCGGCCTGCCGCGGTTATGCGAATCTGGGCGTGTTGTACAGCTCGCTCCAGCCGAGCCGGAGCATCGAGACCTGCCTGCGGGGGCTTGAGACCGCGAAGAAGGTGGGCGATCTCGGTTTTCAATCGCGGCTTTATGCCAACCTTGCCGTCTCGTACTGCGCGCTGACTGACCGCTGCGAGGCTCAGGGCGTGGAGGCGGCGCAGATTGCCATCGACCTTGACCGCAAGCTGGGCCTGCTCGACCATCTAGCGGTGCCGCTGATCGTGCTGGGTCAGATTTACCAGTGTTCGGGCAATCAAGGGCCCGCCTTTGCTTCCTTCGAGGAGGCGTTGCGTCTTGCCGAGCAGGCCGGCGAACCACAGCTCCTGTTTCCGTGCTACGACGGCCTCGCGACGTTGCACCTCGATGCGGGGAATCAGGCCCTAGCCGAAGAATATCTGGCAAAATCGCAAGAGCTGTGCGAGCGAGCCGGGCTTGAGCCTGAAGGACTGATGGTGCTGCCGTTTCTCAGTTAACGGCAGTAGCGGAGGATTGCAGATGGCCATGACCGAGCGGCGGCCGCCGATTGCACCGGGCGAGCGGGCCCCGGACTTCGTGCTCTCGCGCGTCAACCAGGATGGCACCGTGTCGTTGGCCGATTATCGGGGGAAAACTCCGGTGTTGCTCGCCATGATGCGAGGACTTTACTGCGCTTTCTGCCGGCGCCATATCGCCCAACTCGCCTCGACCCGCCAGAAGCTCGCTCCGCTCGGTGTCGAGGTGCTGGCAATCGTCGCCATGCCAGCGGAACGATTGCGACTGTACTACCGATACCGACCGGTGAGCGTCCCAGTAGCGGCCGATCCTGAATTGGTGACGCATCGCGCCTATGGCGTGCCGCAGCCGCCGATCACGCCGGAAATCGTCCAAGAGGTTTCATCGAAGTATCTTGGTTTAGCGGGCGAGCTGCAAATCCCGACGACCGATATGGCGGAGATCCGGAGCGCGCTTTGCAAGCGCGATGGCTTCGTCCCGGTGGAAGCTGAGATAAAGGAGCGGCGGGATTGGTCCGATAGCCATGGCGGCCAGTTGGTCGGCCAGTTTCTTGTCGATCGCGACGGCATCGTTCGCTGGGTCAACATCGAGGGCGCGAAAGAGGGGCTCGCCGGCTTGGAGAAGTTCCCGACCGACGATGAGTTCGTGGCGGCGGCTCGGCAGATCATGAATTGATCGTGGCTGTCGATGCCATTCAGGCAGCGGCATTATCGAGGAACGCCGGTAACGGCCGATCACCCGCCAGCGTCCGCTGATGGCCCGACGCGTCTCCGGGCATTCGTCGGCTTTCGGTGCGGCGAGCTTGCCAAGTTGACGAAGAAATAATGCCAGACCCCAACGCGAACTCGTGCCATCGACGTCCACACCCACATCATGCCGCCCAGGTGGGAGGATCTCGCGTCACGATTTGGTATCGCCGGCTGGCCCTGGGTAAAGCAGCATTCTGCCTGCTCCGCCTGCATCATGCTTGGCGACCGCGAATTTCGTGAGGTCACGGACCAATGCTTTGTCCCGACGCGGCGGATCGCCGACATGGACGTAGAGCGCGTCCATCGGCAACTTCTGTCGCCTATCCCGGTCCTCTTTTGTTATTGGGGCGCGCCTGAAGCGACCGCTGAGTTCGCGCGGATACAGAATGATTTCATCGCGCAATGCGTAGCCGAATACCCGGAGCGGTTCCTGGCGGCTGGCACCGTAGCCCTGCAGGCTCCGAAACTCGCCATCAAGGAACTTGAACGCATTGCGGCGATGGGCTTTCAAGCGGCCGAGGTCGGGACCAACGTCATGGGCCGCTATCTGGACGATCCGTCCATCGTTGAAGTCCTGGAAGCGGCGTCGGAACTTGGCCTTGCCGTTTTTGTGCATCCCTGGGACGCGTTCGGCGAAGACCGACTGAAGGCCTATTACCTTCCACACATGGTCGCGCTCCCGGCGGAGACAGCGGCGGCGATCGCACGGCTGATCTTCGGCGGCGTTCTCGACCGGATTCCGAAACTTCGAATTCGGGTTCTCGCATGGCGGCGGCAGCTTTCTTCCTCTGCTTGCGCGTATCGACCACGGCTTCTCGGTTCGGCCGGAGGCAAGGGTTGCCATCAGCCGGCCACCAAGCACCTATCTGCATCGGCTCTTTTTCGATTCGATCACGCACGATCCGGAACTGATCGGATTCATGTGCCGACGGGTTGGAAGCCATCGCGTCATGCTCGCGAGCGACTATCCGTTCGACATGGGTATTGCGCACCCACGCGCTTTGATCAGCGAAGCGAAACTCACTGAAAGAGATGAGGAAAACCTCCTCTATCGTACGGCGGAAGAATTCCTGGGAATTTCGAGCGGGCCGTCAACAGGAGCTCGGACATGATCGAGGTGACACTTTGTTGACCCAAAGCAAGATCGCCGTGCTCGGTGCCGGCGCCAACGGCGCATCCATTGGCGCGGATCTCACCAAAGCCGGGCTCGACGTCGTGCTGATCGATCAATGGCCCGAGCACGTGCAGGCGATGCGGACGCACGGCCTGCGCATCGAGATGCCGGAGGAGACACTGCATCTGCCTGTGCGCGCCTGCAATCTGTGCGATGTCTGCACCTTCACCGAGCGGTTCGACATCGTGCTGCTGGTGACCAAGGCCTATGACACCCGCTGGTCGTGCCAGCTTATCGAGCCCTATCTCAAGACCGACGGCCTCGTCGTCGGAGTGCAGAATGGCATGACCGTCGATGTCATTGCCGATGTGGTCGGCCCGGCGCGTACCATGGGCTGCGTCATCGAGATCTCGTCGATGATGTTCGACCCTGGCGTCGTGCAGCGCCATTCACCGCCGCCGCGGTCATGGTTCGCCGTCGGCAGCATTGCTCCGGCGACCGCCGCCCGCGAGCGGGAGATTGCCGATCTGTTGAGGCTCGTCGGCGCTGTCGAGATCGTCGACGACATCCGCGCCGCCAAATGGATGAAGCTGGTCAGCAACGCCACGACCCTCGTGACGACGGCGATCCTCGGCGTGCCGATGCTCGAGGCCGTAAAGATGCCCGGGATGCGCGAGCTCATGCTGCGATCCGGCCAGGAGGCATTCGATACGGGAGCGGCAATCGGGCATCGGGTGCTCCCGATTTTCGGCCTGACGCCCGATGACGTGCGCCAGACGAACCGCCTGGTCGAGACGCTGCTCGACACACTGCTCGAAGGGTTCGTGCTCCCTCACACGAAGACGACGGTCCTGCAGGACTGGATCAAGGGGCGCCGCAGCGAGGTTGACGACCTCAATGGCCTCGTGGTTGTCGAGCGAGGCAAGCGCGGCGGCGCGGCGCCGGTCAATGCGGCCGTCGTCGAGATTGCTCACCGCATCGAGCGTGGTGACCTCAAACCTGGCCCCGGCAATCTGGCTTTGTTGCGCGAGCTTGCAGATTCCTGATGCGGTCAGCCGGCTCAGCCTGCGAGCGCGATACACTCGATCTCGACCTTGAGCCCGCCACTGAGCTGAACGCCGCAGGTCGTGCGGGCCGGGGATCCTTCGGAAAGAACTGCCGGTAGACCGCATTCATATTCTCGAACTCGAGCATGTCATAGAGCAGAACGTTGATCTTGACGACGCGTTCGAGCGAGGATCCTGCCGACTCGAGCATGTGCGCCATGTTCGAAAGAATCTGGCGGGTCTCGTGCGCGACGGTGCCCAGGCTGCGCTCCCCGGTCTTCGGGTCAACCGACACCATGCCGGAAAGGAAGATGAACTCGCCGGCCCTGATCCCCGGGCTGTGCGGAAGCTTGAAGTTTCGGGATACGTTGAGATTGTCGTTTTTCGGCTGGATGATTTCGCGGGTGAGCGGCATGTTTTTCTCCAGTCGTCAGTTAGAGCATTTTCCGGAAAAGTGGACACCGGTTTTCCGCAGAAAATGCGACCACTCTAGATGACGGCAATGGCGTCGAGTTGGACCTTGAAACCGTCGATGATCTGAATGCTCCATACGGTTCGCGCCGGCGGGCCTTCCGGCACGTACTGCCGGTAGACGCGGTTGAGCGCGTCGTATTCGATGCGGTCGTAGAGTCCTGCGTGCACCTGGACCAGGCGATCGAGCGACGATCCCGCCGCCTCGAGGACCAGCTTGAGATTCTGGAAGACGCGATGGGCCTCGCTGGTCACGGTGCCCTGCATGCGTTCGCCACTGCCTGGGTCGATCGCGGTCATGCCCGAGACGAACACGTAGTCACCGGCCCGCACCGCCGAGCTTTGCGGCCACCCGAACTGTGCGGCCATGTCCAGCCCGGGGGTGGGCGGCGGAACGATGCTGCGGCTGATCGGCATGGTGCTCTTCTCCTTACGCCTTGGGAACGACGCCCCCGGCTTCGCGTTCGCTTGGACGCCAGCGAAGGATACGGGCGTCGATCCGGTCGGCGACTGCCGTGAGCGCCATCATGAGGAACATCATCATCAGGATCATCGTGATTGCGCCGGAGGTATTGTACTGCGTTGCATAGCTGTTCAGGCGAAAGCCAAGTCCCTGAGAAGAGACCAGAAACTCGCCGAAAATGACGCCCACCAGGCCGAACGGCAGGCTCATCTTGAGCCCGGTGAGGATCCAGGCCGAAGCGTGCGGCATCATGACCTTGGTGAATATCTGCCATTCGCTCGCGCCTTGCACGCGAGCCACGTCGCACAGCGCCTTGTCGACGCCGCGGATACCGGAGAGCGTGTTGAAGAACATGATGAAGAAGACCAGGGTCGCGGCAAGGAAAACCTTCGAGGCAATGCCGATCCCGAACCACACGATCAGCATCGGAGCGACCGCGATCCGTGGCACGCTGTTGAGAGCGAGCAGAAAAGGATCGCAAATCCTGGCCGCGTAACGCCAGCGCGCCAGCAGAATGCCGAGCGCGATCCCGGCAGCGGCGCCGCTCGAGTACCCGAGGACCAGCTCAAGCATGGTGGTGCCCAGGTCACGGTAAAAGTCCGGATCGACGACCTCCTTGGCAAACGCCTCGGCGATCAGCGATGGCTTGCTGAAATAGAAAACGTCGAACAACCAGCCTGCGCCGGCTTCCCAGAGCGCGAACAGCACAAATAGCGTGATCAGGCGTCCGCCGTTGACCGACCAGGCGTTGTCGGCGTCGAAAAGCCGGTTCGCGGCGCGCCTGGCGGCCGACGCGCGCCTGACTTGAGGGGCGTCATTGCCGGAGCGTGTTTGCATCCTGTACCTGCAGCCGGAGCTCGTTCCAGATATCGCTGTAAAGGCGCCGGAACGCGGTATCGTCGTGGATCTGAAAAATGTTGCGCGGACGCGGAATGTCCACCCGGTCGGTACGCACGATGCGTCCCGGCCGCGCGCTCATCAGCAGGACCCGATCGGCGAGCGCAATGGCTTCGGTCAGGTCGTGCGTGACGAAGACGATGGTGCTTCGTGTGTTTTCCCAGATCGACAAGAGCATGTCCTGGAGCACAATGCGCGTCTGCGCGTCGAGTGGTCCGAAGGGCTCGTCCATCAGGATCACCGGCGGCTCGTAGATCAGAGTGCGCACAATGTTTCCGCGTTGGCGCATCCCGCCCGACAGTTCGTGCGGGTACGCGTCACCGAAGCCTTGCAGACCCGTACGGGCAAGCCAATGATCGGCTTTGTCGCGCCGCTCCTTCGGCGCGACGCCGGCCAGCTCAAGCGGCAAGGCGACGTTTTCTCGCAGCGTGCGCCAGGGGAACAGGTTATCCTGCTGGGTAATGTAACCCACTCGCCGGTTCACCCCCACAATCGCGTTGCCGTCCAGCAGCACCGACCCTTCGCTCGCGGGTGTCAGACCCGAGATGATGTTGAGGAGCGTGGACTTTCCGCAGCCGCTCGGGCCGACCAGCGTGACGAACTCGCCGTCCGAGATCGTCAGGGATGTCGCCTCCAGCGCGTTGACGACCCGATCGCGCGCCTGGAATTGCTTCCCGACGCCGTCGATAGCCAGACGAGCGCCCTCCGCCTGCCGTCCGGCTGTCACCTCGGCAGAAACTCGTTGGACGAAATGGCGGTCCAAGCCGGGGTCTGGGTCACCACGCCGGTCGCAACCATGAACTGGGCGGCCTTGGTCACGGACTCCTCGGTGATGCTGGCGTCGCGCTTGAAGATCGGCCGCATGTTTTTCATCGCCGCGAGGAGCATATCGTCGGGCGCCCCGCTGAAATTCTTCTTGAGAACGACCAGATGGTCGGCGTCCGACCCGTCGTGGATAAAGGCGATCGCCTCCACAAGCCCGCTTATCATCCGCCTCACCACATCGGGATCGCTCTTGGCGAACTCCGGCCTCACATAGAGCAGCTCGAACAGGAATTTGTCGTACGACGGGTCGCCGCCATTGATGTTGTTGGTATACGCCACCGCCTTGCCCCGCGAGATGGCGAGCTCGGGTGCCGGGCTGCCGGTGCAGGCGAGGGCAACCTGGTTGTTCTCGACTGCGGGAATCATCGCGGCTGGCCCACCGATTCCGATGATCTGGACGTCCTTCTGCGGCACCAGCCCGAAGCGCTTGGCATATTCGACCAGAAGAAGATAAGTGAACGCCCCCGGCCTGGTCCCGGCGACGGTGAGGCCCTTGAGGGCCTTGATCCGTTGCTCGAGCGGCGAATTCACGGACACGCCAAGACGGGTGGCGACTTCCTTGTTCATCCAGCACTCGATCGCCATGCGGTTGCCGAGGTTCGCCACCGCGAGCAGCGGCTTGCCCTGTTCGGCGGCCATGAACAGCCGGTTGGGCGTGGACACCGTAAACTCAACGCTCCCGGAAATAAGAGCGTCGACATCGGGACCGTCCCCGGAGGTCTGGATGATTTCCACGTCGAAACCCTGCTTGGCGAAAATGCCCCTGTCACGACCCACATACAGCGGATAGAACGTGAGGGCCGGTACGGGGATGGTCACGCGGATCTTCTTGAGCGGCGCCTGTGCGCTCGCGGGTGGCGGCGCGACAAACGCAAGTGCGATTGCTAGAAAGGCTAGCGCGCGAAGAATGCCCACCATGCAGGCCTCCATTTGATTATCCGGATAAATGATGTGTCACAGATCGAATTATTGTCTGCTTGGGGATGAATGGTGTCAAGTTGACCGGACATGAAGCCCCCATGTGCGCGGCGCCGATCCGCGACATGCGCAAGGCTGGACCTAGTATCGACTTTCGACACGGGAAGTGAAAACCTTGGCCAGCCCGCATTTCATGCGGGCTACGGGTAGCCCGGATGAAATCCGGGCGTCCGGCAGAAGGAATGCGATGGGCCGGCTGTCGGTGACCGTTGCCACGTGGGATTACGACCGCGTGCGTCCGCTGGTCGACGGGCGCGTCCGCCTCGAAGGTTGCGATGTCAATTACATCACGATGCCGGTCGAGGAGTGCTTCGAGCGCGCCTACTTTCACGGCGAGTTCGAAATTGCCGAAATCGGTTTCAGCCCGTATCTGATCGCGCTGTCGCGCGGGATCGCGCCCTACGTCGCCGTGCCGGCATTCCTGTCGCGGACCTTCCGCCACTCCGCGGTCTACATCCGCAACGACCGCGGCATTGAAGGCCCGGCCGATCTGCGCGGCAGGCGTGTCGGTGTTCCCGAATATCAGATGTCGGCGGTCCTGTGGTTTCGCGGTTGTCTGCACGACGAGCACGGCATAGCCGCTAAGGATATCCAATGGGTGCAGGGCGGGCTTGAGACGCCGGGCCGCCGCGACAAGTTCCCGTTGAACCTGCCCGCAACCTTTCCGTTGACGACCGTTCATGACAAGGCGCTATCGCAGATGCTGGCCGACGGCGAACTCGACGCGATCATGTCGGCGCGCCGGCCGTCCTGCTTCGTGGCCGGCCACCCAAGTGTACAGCGGCTGTTCCCGAATTATCGCGCGGTCGAGCAGGAGTATTACCGGCGCACCCGGCTGTTTCCGATCATGCACGCCATCGGCATCCGTCGTGATGTGCTGGACAAGCATCCCTGGCTCGCCGCGAGCACGTTCAAGGCCTTTGCCCAGGCGAAGGCGATCGCGGAGGCCGAGTTCGCGGAAACGACGGCGCTGAAAGTCGGGCTTCCGTGGGTCACGGCGGAATTCGAGTTGACCCGGCACGTGATGGGGTCGGATTTCTGGTCCTACGGGATCAACAGCAATCGACATACGCTGGAAACGATGGCGCGCTACTCGTTCGAACAGGGCTTGGCGACACGGGTGGTGACGATCGAAGAGATGTTTGC
>CAWIZJ010000007.1:0-111912 GCA_963840535.1 uncultured Alphaproteobacteria bacterium | reverse complement strand
CAGTCGAACCGGCTATGCCGACCTGGGCTACGATGACGCAGCACCGGCCTAGAACAACGTTGTGTCCGATCTGCACAAGGTTATCGAGACGCGAACCGGCGCCAATCACAGTGTCTTGCAACGATCCTCGATCGATCGTCGAATTGGCGCCAACCTCGACATCGTCTTCGAGAATTACCCGGCCCAGCTGGGGCGCAGTCTGAAATCCAGCTTTGGTCGGTGCAAATCCAAACCCTTCCTGTCCGATTCGTGCGCCAGGATAGACGTACACGCGCGCCCCCAATTGCGCGTGGCTTAAGCTTGCGTGTGCCCCAATCCGGCAATCAGGCCCGATGATTACGCCACTTCCGATCACCGCACCCGGCCCGATCCGACAGCCGGGACCAATCTCCACTCTAGCCTCGATCACGCACAGCGGGCCGACCTCGGCGGACGGATCGACCACGGCACTTTCGTCAACAACCGCGGATGGGTGAATTCCGGGGGTCACACGACGCACAGGATGAAACAACGCTGCAACTTTGGCCCAGCCGACGTGGGGTGCAGGTGTGAGAATAGGTATAGTGGCCTTTGGCACCCACGCTTGCATGTCGGGATGCACAATTACAGCACCAGCCTGCGTCTGCCTAAGTGCCGATAGGCAACGCCGGTTGTCCAGAAAGCTCACCTCATTCGGACCGGCTGTTTGCAGGGGTGCAAGACCTTCGATCTGTAGATTACTCTTCGGAGCAACCCCGCATGCTGCCTGTGCAACAACCGCAAGAGAGTGTGGGCCGGCGCGGTCAAAAAAGCGCGCATTGCCAATTGCGGTTTTGTCCATTTCCTATGCCTCGCTCGCAACTTGAGATATCGGAGTATAAGGGAAATGGGGACTGCTTAGGATTAATTAACTGCGACAAATGTCGCTAGCAGTTCCGCGGCAAGATACATCTGGGACCAATTTCGTTGCTGTACGAGATTGGAAACGGCGGGGGCTGACGCGTATGCGTCCACTGTCCAGTCTGCTTCGGCGCTTCATCCGCCACGGCACGCTGCGTGTCCGTGACGTCGACGGCAGCGTCCATGTATTCGGCAATCGTTTGCCTGGGCCCAACGTCTCGGTCCACCTGCATGATCGCAAACTGTACACCAGACTATTCATCAATCCGGAACTATATGCCGCCGAAGCCTACATCGACGGAAACCTGACCCTCGAGGACGGTGCCGCAATCCATGACTTTCTGCTCCTATTTTCAGTCAACCGCGCCGGACTTTATTCGTACGGTTCACAGAAGTTAATGCGGCGGGTGTGGCGCGGCCTGCGCCGTTGGCATCAAGCCAATCCGATCGGACTTGCTGCTGCCCATGCCCGCCACCACTACGACATCTCGACCGAACTATATCGCTTATTTCTCGATGACCAGATGCAATATTCCTGCGCCTATTTTCGTGATCCCGAGCATGAAACGCTGGAACAAGCGCAGCATAACAAGCTGATCCACGCCACTAGCAAACTGCAACTAAAGCCCGGCATGACGGTCGCCGAGATTGGCTCCGGCTGGGGCGGTTTCGCCATTCATCTGGCACGCGAAACGGGCGCCTATGTTACCGCGGTCAACGTTTCACCCGAACAGATTAACGCAGCGCGCATCAATGCCGAGGTTGCCGGCGTTGCAAATCGCGTTGAGTTTCGCGAGTTGGATTATCGCCACCTCACCGGCAAGTTTGACCGCGTGGTTTCAGTCGGCATGATGGAGCACGTCGGCATCGGACATTTTGACGAGTATTTCCTAAAGATTCGCGAGCTGCTCACATCTGACGGCTATGCCTTCATTCACTGCATCGGCCGAATGTCGCAGCCCGGCACTACCGGCCCATTCATCCGCAAATACATTTTCCCCGGGGCTTATGTGCCAGCTCTGTCAGAGACCTTCGCTGCCACCGAACGTTGTGGGCTGTGGTGCGACGATATGGAAGTGCTGCGACTCCATTATTACCACACAGTAAAACACTGGCGTGAACGCTTTGCCAAAAATAGAACCCGGGCAGCCGCGTTATACGACGAGCGGTTCTGTCGGATGTGGGAATTCTATCTCTCTGCCGTTGAATTGGAATTCCTGCATGGCTCGCACATGGTGTTCCAATTGCTACTGTCGACCAAGCGTGATGCAGTGCCGATCACACGCGATTTTATGGTCGATGCTGAGCGTGCTGCTTGGGCAAAGTAGTCTCGCTAAATGACGCCGCCCCCATATTCGACAATGCTTGAGACGGCGACCTCCGCATGCAAATCGCGGGCTTAGTCCGAGGTGCGAGACGAGACTCGCCAGGCAGCTACCGCACGGCCGTTATTGGCACGATTCGACCGTTGGCGGCGATGCAGCATCACAGCCGCAATTAGGGGTAGACCGGACCACGCGTGGGCACCGTGGAAACGACGAGGATGACCCAGACGCACCTCCGCCCCGCTAGTCGGTTGCAAAATGCTTTGCGCACCCGCTGACTGATCGCGGACAATTCGGTATCCTGCCAGGCGCGCGTTCCCGCCGGGATATAGATGCTGTGTGTACCGAAAACCTTGTCCGCATTGAATAGCTGAAGGAATCATCTAACTTCGGCGCACCATGATCGCGCTGCTATGTTTCGTCTTGGGCGTTTTGGCCTCGCCATTCAAGTCGAAAAGCCGGCTTGAGGCGGAGAACGCAGCGCTCCGGCATCAGCTGATCGTGTTGCGGCGTAAGGTCCAGAACCGCGTCCGCCTCACGAACAACGATCGCCTGTTCTTGATCCAGCTGTATCGCCAGCTTTACCGCACACTACAATGCCTAGCTTGAATATTTGATTTTAAATCAATCTCGAAGCGCGCCGTTTCAAGTAGGACAGCCGGTCAAATTCGAGCTCGCGCATACCGTCACGAAACGCGCTCAAAAACCATATCAGCGAGACCGCGAGCCGGTAAAGCGGCGGGGGCCAAAAAAATCAATAAGGTTTTTCGGTTGAGCAAGCGGCTGGGCCCTTATTACCCTCTCCGGGAGTGGCACAATTGAGATGGTTGGATCCTCGCAAATTCGGTAGGGTTCTTCCCCGGGCCCGGAAAGGGAGAAAGTCAAATGCTGAAAACGTTGTCGATCTGCGCTACTTTATCATTCCTTCTCGTGTCGAGCGCGATGGCGCAATCGGGTGTCGGTGCCTGCGCGGCGGATATCACAAAAGTCTGCGCCAACATCGAACCTGGAAACCTCCGTATTGCCGCTTGCCTCAAGGAGCGTCTCGCAGACCTTTCCGACGTGTGCAAGGCAAGGTTGGCCGAGGTCGCGGCGGCCGGAAAAACATGCCGGGCGGACGTAGAGAAGCAATGCGGTACCGAACGTCGGCGCATCAAGAAAGTGGCTTGCATCAGTGAGGCCCTCACCAATTTCAGCGACGATTGCAAGGCCGCAATAGCGGCCGTTGTCGCGCGTAAGAAGTAAAAAGCAAACGGGGAGCGGTCCGGAGCATCAGGGGCATCGCGCTGGCATTCCTGCGGATGACAAGGCCTTGTGCAATGCTGCTAGTCTAATCAGCAATCGAAAGGCCGCAGCCGATGCGAGCCGCGGCCAAACCGAAGAGGCGTCCCATGAATTATGTAGAAGCGATCAGCTCATGCTTCCGCAATTATGCCAACTTCTCAGGTCGAGCAGTTCGTTCGGAATTTTGGTACTGGTATCTTTTCGTAGCCATTGTTTAATTGTGTTTGGTGCAATCGATGAATCCCTTTATCCGGGGCCGCTAGAGATGGGCCCCTTTAGCTACGTCACCATGGCGGTCGTGTTGGCTTTGATTCTGCCCAGCCTGGCCGTCTCGGTCAGACGATTGCATGATATCGATCGCACAGGCTGGTGGGTCTTGATCGGGGCTACAGTCATCGGCACGCTTGTCCTGATCTACTGGGCATGCCTGCCAGGCACGCCGGGTTCTAACCGCTTTGGATAAATCGGGTCCCTTTGCATCGTGTTGAAACGTGTTTCGAGTGGGGGCCAAAAAATCAAGCAAGGCTTTATATCTGCCACCAAGGCCTTGCTCAGCGCCAACGCCGGTCGCTCCCAGTTGGCACTTTTAATGCAATCACTGCGGTTCAAATGCTTAGCTTGGCGCCGCAGAAAGTACAGGAGATACAAATGTTTAGATTATCTGGCAGGCCGTGGTTGTTCTGCTTCACTATGTGTCTGGCGGGTTTAATGATGGCGCCAGCACCAGCCGTTGCCCAACAGCCAAAACCCATCTCGGTGATCGTTTTTCCTGGCGGCTTCAACTGGCCGATTTGGGTTGCGCAGGAAAAGGGACTCTTTGATCGCAACGGCATCGCGGTTACCGTGACACCGACACCGGATTCCAAATTCCAACTCACCAACCTGATCGACGGCAAGTTCGACATCGCCATGACGGCGATCGATAATGTGATCGCCTATATGGAAGGGCAGGGCGCAGCGCCCACGAGCCAAACACCGGACATTCTTGCGTTCATGGGCGCCGATAACGGTTTTCTCCGTCTCGTCACCATCCCGGAGGTAAAGACCTATGAGGAGCTCAAAGGCAGACAATTGTCGGTCGACGCCATGACGACGGGCTATGCATTTGTCCTTCGCAAATTGGTGGAGAAGGGCGGATTGAAGCCCAGCGAGATCGAGTTCGTCAGCGCTGGCGGGGTGATGCAGCGGTTCCAGGCTTTACTGGAGAAGAAGCATGCCGGAACGCTGCTGATTTCTCCTTTGAGGTCAGCGCGGAAGCGAGAGGATTTAACCGGCTCGCCAATGCAGATGAAGCGCTGGGGCGCTATCAAGGCCTTGTCGGCGCCTCGCGCCGTAGCTGGGCGAAGGACAACGAGAAAGATCTGGTCGGATATATACGGGCCTATGTTGCTGCGCTGGACTGGCTTTTCGATCCGGCGAATAAATTGGAAGCTCTCGCCGTCTTCCGCAAGAATCTTCCCGAATATGTCAGAGGATCTTGCGAACAAGTCGTATGACATTCTGCTACATCCGACAAAAGGTTTCACACGCCGCGCCGAGCTCGACGGGGAAGGCGTGAAGACGGTGCTTCAACTCCGGAGCGAATATGCTGAGCCGCGCAAGCCGCTAGGCGAGCCGGCCAAATATTACGATCTGCAATACTACGACAAGGCGCGTGCGCGGTGATGGCGCAATTTTTGTGCGGGGCGCGAATGCGATTTCATACGTGCGCGAGTGGACCGTGATGGAAGGTGGGCTCTGTCTCGGGTGAGCTTCTCCCACCAGCTGGTGGGCATCGGATGAGTGAAACAGATCGAAGAGGGAACTCATGGCGATGATCGGCATCGTGGGTGTCGGCAAGATCGGTCTGCCAATCAGCGAAAACCTTATGAAGAGCGGCTACCGCGTGCTCGCGGAGTTCGCTCGCCGACCGCGCCTCGAGCGCTGATGTTTGCCTCACGCCCGACCTCGCATGATGTGGCAAAAGAGTGCTTGGGCGTGAACTTTTGCCCGGCGGCGGGGAGTGTGGATCCAGTCCTAGAAACGCGGCGTTGCGATGCGCGGATTGTCGCTGGGGATGAGGGATTGATCGTTCAACTCTGCGCCGACTAGCGTGCGTCGTGTGTGACCACTTGCGTGGATCCTGAGTTGCACGCAGGAATCGTCGGATCGGAGGCAATTTCACCGCGCTCCCGTCGAGGACTGGTCCGCGTCGGATACTCCGCCGCCAGGTGCCATCGGGGTTGAACCCGATCATGCCGGAGGCGATCGCGGCGGTGCGCCGCCCGAGATCCTTCTCATAGATGGTCCCCTGGTGATTGGCGACGAACGTCATCACGCCGGAATTGCCGTACTGCGCCGGATAGGCCACCAGCGCAAACCCACCGACCATTTTGCCGCGCACGATGTAGTCGAGCACACCGCCAGGCACATTCGGTCCTTGGCGCGTGAGGATCTTATAGTAGTAGCCGTGGTAGGGCATGCGCCCCTGGCCGGCGCGGTACCCTTCCGCCGCGGCACCGGCGGCGAGCTCGCCGAGCGGGCTCTCGTCCTCGCCGGATCGCGCCGGCCAGTAGAGGCCGTCCTTCTTCCCCGGGCGGCTGACAATACGCCGCGCGTAGACACCGTTGCCGGCAAAGCCCTTCTCTGCATATTCGTGCTGGGCATCGGCGTAGGCGAGACTGGCCTGGATTGCGCTGAGCTCGTTGCGTCCGATACGGCGGTAAAGAATTTCCGCGCGACCGGCTGCCGTGTCGAACCGCCAGCTGCCGTCCTTGCGCACGAGCGGTATCGGAAATGGCCAGTCCTCCCGGCCGATGATCAACGCGGCCTTGTCGGCACCCTCCGGCACGACCTGGTGCTTGGCATCGTAGGCCTCCAGCACGCGCTGGCGGGCCGATGCATCGGCCACAGGATCCCCGGACGACACGATGTCGGCGCCCTCTCGCCCGAGCACGGTGAGAATGCCTTTCCGGTCGGCGCTCCTAATCGCGCTCACCAAAGCATCAGCGGCCTCTTCCGTGGTCTTGAACGGTTGTTGGCCGTCCGCCCCGGACGCCATCCCGAAAACGAGCACCGTCGCGGCCAGAACGGCCCGCCTCGCCAGGGACGGGATGAGATGAGAGAGGGGGATTGTCATGGCATCCTCGATTGCAGCTTGATCGGTCGTTGAGTTGTCCTGACGTCGAGCCGTCTGCTTCTGCCGCAGCTATCGTCCTGCAGCCGATCCATGCCCGGTGCGTGTAAGCATCGGAATCCGCGCTCCCGATGCGATCCACTGGTCGTAGGTCTGGAACTTCAAGCCGAGCTTTTCGTAGAAGACCTCGAGGTAGCCATCCGGCCCGCGTCCCACGGCCTCCGGCGCGATCGCCTGCACTTCCTGCGCCATGACGCCGACATACGCCTGGGTTCCGCCATTATAGGTGAAGCGATAGAAGCCAAGACCATTGTCGAGCCGGCCGAGAAGAGCGATGTCGTGCTTGAGCGCAACATCGGACCGTCGGCCGCCACCGCGACCACCGCCGCCGAAGCGTGCTCCGCCGCCACGTGCCGCGCCGAGGTGTGCTCCGCCGGGACGTACGCCGCCGAACTGTCCTCCGCCCCCACGTGTTGCCACGCGCGGTGCTCCTCCTCCGGCGTTGAAACTCTGACGACCACGGTCGGCATGCGCGCGGGCAGTCCGACCCGATTGAGCATTCGAGAAGGCGGTGTCACGGGGTGCCGGGCGCTGCTGCCTTTGGCTTGCCTTCTGGTCCGCACCAGGTGACCGACCCGCTTGCCTGGAACCGTCGCGACCGCCACCCCGGTCGGCCGCGTCTCGACGAGCGCCGTCGCGACTCCGGGCGCTGGTCGCGGCCGCCACGATCGCCGCCCGCGCCTGGACGCTCACGGTCGCCGGCACCCGCACGGTCGCGGCCGCCCGCACCAGGACGATCACGGTCTCCCCCCGCGCCTGGACGGTCACGATCGCCAGCGCCTGGACGGTCGCGATCGGGACTGAGCACCTTCTGGCCATCCTTTCCGCGAAAATCCTGCCGCGCTGCCTTGCCCGCCTGAACGTCGGTCTTGGCAAATTTCTGGCGTACATCCGCGTTGTTGTATTTCACGCCGTGACGGTGAGCTGCGTTGTGCTCCCACTTGCCGCGATTGATGTTGTTGATGTCGACCGACCGATTGGAGACCACGTTGAGGTTGCGACGTCCCCAGTCGCAGTTGCCCCAGAAAGCATGACGAACGGCGATGCCGGCTGCAAATGCGATGCCCGTTGCGAGCGCGGCACCGGCAACGTAACCGTACGGAGGGGAAAAGTAGTACGGCGCATAGTCGGGATAGGGCCAATCCCCGTAGACGACGGCAGGCTCGTAGTAGGGCACGTAGATCTCATTGGGCGAAGTCGGCTCGATAACGACGTATTGCTTGTCCCCCTCGGTCTTGACGGTGACGGTCTGCTCCTTGCTTGAGGTGAGCTTGCCGTTGGCCTGGGCGCGGCCCCGCAGACGCTGGATCGAATCCATGACGTCTGCCTCCTGTGCGAGCACCGCGTCGCCGAGCTTCTGCGTCCAATCAAGCTGATCGGCCATCATCGTCAGCGCGGTCGGAACCTGGACCAGCGACTTCACGCTGTCGTCCCAGCTCTGCTTGGCGAGCGCAGCGGTCAAAGCGTCGCCCTTGAGCTTGGTGTTGGACTTTGCCCACCGGTCCGCCTGCACCACCTCGAGCGGGTACGTCGAGGCGATTAGGACCTCAGACAGCAGCGGGTCGGAATAGAGCGCGATCGGCGCCAGCAGCTGATCGAGCTCCTCCGCCTTGAGCAACGGTTGAGTTGGGGCGGTCGCAGGCTGGGGTGCCTGGGCCCACGCTGCGAGCGGAGCGAGCCACAGCACCGCCGTCACGATCATCCGAAACGCATAAGCCGTCATCGCCGCCTCCCTGGTTCGTCGCAATTTTGCGAGCACCGAGAGACCGCATCTCAATCCGATCCTGCTGCCGAAGATCGGTTCACGGCAACGGCGGTGGAGCCTTCCAGCTGGCCGCGATCGGGTGATCGGACCGGGCGCGACCATAGCACGGATGTGGCCGCTGTTCTCGCCGCCGATCGCACACCTGCAATTCGTCGCGCGCTGGCTTTTTGCCGCACGTGCATGCGACCGTCCCAATCGGTGGTTCCCGGATACGTGGTGCACCCCGGCAGGACCGACGAGTTCGCCGGCCCCGCGTTCCGGGCTGCGCTTCGCGCGTGTTTCAGCGATAATGAAACCGGAGTTAGCGCGCGCGATCGAGTGATCCTCCGGCAGGGCCGCTCAATTCAGCGGGTTCTTCAACGCCAACCGCATCGCGGTCACGAATGATCGCCAGCGGCCATAATGTCCCAACAGACGGCAAGAGCGGTAGCTGGCAAGATACCGACCCTCAGAATCGCACTCATTCCACCTTGATGTTGGCCGCCCGTACGATTGGCCACCACTTCTCGATCTCGGCCTTGTGGTGTGCGGCAAGTGCTTCGGGCGTCTGCTGCTCGCGCGGTGGGATGATCTGGCCGAGGTCGGCCAGCCGCTGACGCACGCCGGGATCGGCCAGCGCATCCATGACGGCGGCATTAAGCTTGGCGACGACGTCCTTCGGCGTGCCCTTCGGCGCCCACAGCCCGTACCAGATGGACACGTAAAGCTTCGGCACGCCGGCTTCGTCGACCGTCGGAATGTCGGGCGCCGAGGGTGAGCGGGCTGGCGCCGTGACCGCATAAGCCCTGATCTTGCCTTCGCGCACATGCGGCAGCGAATGCGCCAGATGGTCGAAGAGAATGTCGATCTGTCCCCCCATCAGATCCTGCAGCGCAGGCGCTGCGCCGCGATAGGGCACGTATTGCAGCTTCAGACCGGTGAGGCTCTCGAAATGCACACCGGCGATGTGCGCCGCGCTGCCGACGCCGATGCTGCCAACAGACACCTTGTCTTGGTTCGCACGCAGCCAGACGATGAGTTCCTTTAAGTCCTTCGCCGGGACGGCGTTCTTCGAAACCAGCAGCATTGGATAGCTGGTGAGCAGCGCGACCGGTTCGAGGTCTTTCAGTAGGTCGAACGGAAGCGGGTAGATCGCACCGTTGATGACATGCGTGCTCCAGTGACCGACGCTGAGCGTATAGCCATCGGGCGCCGCTCGCGCGACCCGGCCGACGCCGATGGTGCCCGCCGCGCCGGTCACGTTCTCGACTACCAGTGGCTGATCGAGCGAGACACGCATGCGCTCGCCCAGAACGCGCATGAGTGCATCGGTCGGACCACCGGCGGTGAACGGCACCACGACCGTAATGGGTCGGGACGGATAGGTCTGGGCGGTCGCGTCCGCTGCGCCGTGCAAGGTGGCGGCACATGCAACCGCAACAAGCAGCTCTCTCATGTCGGTTCTCCGTTCATTGGGGTTTTTCGGCGTGCGGCGAGCTTTTGCCGTAACCGCTTACTTTCGGCGCCTTGTAACGCGATGAGCCCGCATCCACCCGCGCTCCATCTGGAACTTGGCGAAAACAATTTTCCCGTAGTAAGATCCGTTTGGCTCCCCGAGTCGAAGGTGACCTGCAGCGCCTCTGCCAAGTTCTCGACCGGCACGACCGTTTCGCCCAAACTCATACTGCCCGGAACGACCATGTGCTGTTGAAGCGGTTTGGCCAATGGCGCCGAACATAGGGCTACGAAGGCTGCCAGCGTCATCGCTGGCGCTGGGCCGACGCCGATCTTGCGCGGCTACAATCTAGGGCTCTCGCTGAAGCCCAACGATTTCAGTGCTTGGTCACAAAGTTGATCGGGGTCGTACTCGCCCTTGCCTGCCAGTCCAATGATACGCTTGGCAATAATTTTCTTGATGGCGTCCGGCTGCCCCCAGTCGTGCATGGATCGGCATGCCTTCTCGTAAGCCTCCGCCATAGCCGCGGTCGCCTCGTGATCGAATGCTGCGAGCGTCGTCATTCCGCCTCCCTTCACCTGGATCACAGGCTGCGAGCAACCGGGTTCGTCCGGCCACCAATAGTTCTTGCTGTCGAGAGATGAGTTAATAGACACCCGTCTGATGACGTAATCAAGACAGATTTCTTCGGTCCGCACTCCGCTCCTGATCACAGAAAGGTGAATTTCGCGGCGTCGCACAATGTCTTGCATCGCGAAAATATGCGCTCAGCGTCCGTTCTTGTACCACCGTGCCCAATTCGAGCCGCCGCCTCTGTCAATCGCGTAGCGAGCGCCGCCGCCGTGCCAGCGGCAAGACGCGGATCAGGTTGGTCACAGCGACCCAGAGCGGACTCTGGCGATCGCGACGTGCTAAGATGCGGATCGGACGCGATTGGCGTGTTCAGTCGTGCTGCAGAAGAGGAGCATGACGCCATGAGAATGCAAGAAATCGAAATCCACGACTACGCGCGGCAATTGTTGGAAGCACACGGTGACAAGGCCGTTGCCGAGGCTGCTCAAAAGGCTTGTGCCTTCGAAAAGCAGGGCGACAACGAACAAGCCGAAACCTGGCGGCACATTGAAGCGGCTCTGAAGCAGATGCGTGGCCCGCACGAAAGCTGAAGTAGCGGCCGATGGGCGGTAAGATTTGCTCGCAGGCGAGCGCCGAACTCCCGCGGTGCTGGCCGAGACCAAACTTCTGCGCTGCTTGGTAGGGCTGACCAGCGCTGCAAACGTCATCCAGGGAGGCCTCTTACACGCGGGAGGAACTCATGGCTCTAAACTGTGCCAAGGCCGAAGACGTCCTTAAGACGATCAAGGACCAGAAGGTCCAGATGATCGATTTGCGATTTACCGACCTGCCCGGCATCTGGCAGCATTTTTCCGTCCCGCCGAGCGCGGTGGATGCTGATGCGCTCGACGAGGGCATCGGTTTTGACGGCTCTTCGATCCGTGGCTTCCAGGAGATTCAGGAAAGCGACATGCTGGTCGTCCCGGACCCGACCACGGCCTTCCTGGACCCGTTCGTCACGGCGACGACGCTGGTCTTGATTTGCAACATCAGGGACCCGGTCACCGGCCAAACCTACAGCCGCGACGCCCGCCACGTCGCCCAGAAGGCCGAAACCTATCTGAAGAGTACCGGCATCGGTGAGGCTGCCTATTTCGGTCCGGAGGCGGAGTTCTTCGTCTTCAACGAGGTGCGCTACGGGCAGGGCATAAACTACGCCATGCACGAAATCGATTCAAAGGAAGGCACCTGGAACACCGGCACAAAGGAGGGGCCCAATCTGGGCCACAAGCCGCGCCAGAAAGAGGGATATTTCCCGGTTCCCCCTGTCGACAGCATGCAGGATCTCCGCACCGAGATGGTGCTGACCATGGAGTCGCTGGGGATCCCGATCGAGGCCCACCACCATGAGGTCGCGACCGCGGGCCAGGCCGAAATCGACATGCGCTTCACCACGCTGACGCGCATGGCCGACAACCTGATGATGTACAAGTACGTGGTCAAGAACGTGGCCCGTAAGCACGGCCTGACCGCGACTTTCATGCCCAAACCGTTGTTTGAAGACAACGCCTCGGGCATGCACGTCCACCAGAGCATCTGGAAGGGCAAAACCAACCTCTTCCACGGCACTCAGTATGCCGAGCTGAGCGAGCTCGGTCGCTATTACATCGGCGGCTTGCTGAAACACGCCTGGGCGTTATGCGGGCTTTGCGCCCCGACTACGAACTCCTATCGTCGCCTGGTTCCGGGCTACGAGGCGCCGATCAACTTGGTCTATTCGCAACGTAACCGCTCCGCCTGCTGTCGGATTCCGATGTATTCGCCCAATCCGCGCGCAAAGCGGGTCGAGTTCCGTTCGCCGGATCCCTCCTGCAATGGATACTTGGCGTTCGCGGCGATGTTGATGGCGGGCCTCGACGGCATCCAGAATCGCATCGATCCGGGCAAGCCCATTGACAAGAACCTTTATGACCTGCCGCCCGCTGAGGCGAAGGAGGTGAAGTCCACCCCGGGCTCGCTGGAGCAAGCGCTGGATGCGCTCGAAGCCGATCACGCGTTTCTGCTCCGCGGCGACGTCTTCACCAAGGACGTCATTGAAACCTGGCTCGGCTACAAACGGGACAAGGAAGTCGATGCCATCCGGCTGCGCCCACATCCCTACGAGTTCCATCTCTATTACGACATTTAGAGCCGGCCCATGAGCGACCTGGGCAAGCTGACAATTTGGAATGATCCAGCGATCCGCGGCGCGCTGTCGTGGTACCTGGACGTTGCGGAGAACCGACGCCCAGCCAAGTTCCGCATTGCCGCGACCATCGCCACGCAGCTCGATCCTGCGGCAAGCAGCGAGGATGCGCTGTGGGCCGAGCTCGACCGCCTCACGCCGATTTTTCTCGCGCGCTGGCAGGCAATCCGGGCGGGCGCGTCGTTGCCGCAAGCGGCGGACGGGGCGAGCCTGCTGCAGCTATGCCGCGAACTTGCTTACCGCATGCTCGCCCACTGCAATTTTTGTCCGTGGAATTGCCGCGTCGACCGAATGGCGGGCGCCAAGTTCGGCGCCTGCAAGCTCGCCGCCGGTTCACGAGTCAGCTCGCATTTCCATCACACCGGCGAGGAACTGTTCTATCGCGGCACGCAAGGCTCGGGCACGATCTTCTTCACCTCCTGCAACATGCGGTGTGCCTTCTGCCAGAACGGCGATATCAGCACCGATAAAGACAACGGTGAGGAGATGGATCCGCGCGCGCTGGCAGCGATGGCGTGGACGCTGCGAAGCGAAGGTTGCCACAATATCAATTGGGTCGGCGGCGAGGTCGTCATTCACCTGCATGCCATCGTCGACGCCATCGCGCTGCTGGGTGGCGACTACAGGCCGACGCCGGAGGAGCTGACGCGGGCACGCAAAACGAAGGCCGACCGTTTCTTGTGGTTTGACGAGGTGCCTGGCGCGGCGGTCTATGACGAGAAGTTCAATGCGCCGATGCTATGGAACAGCAACTTCTTCATGACGCTCGAAAGCATGAAGATCCTGCGCGTACTCACCGATGCCTGGCTGCCCGACTTCAAATTCGGGCCTGGCCGGTGCGCGATGACGCTGGCGAGAACGCCATGGTACTGGGAGACGGTGACGCGCAACGTTGCGCTGCTCGCCGACTGGGGCGAGGATTTTTCTATCCGCCACTTGGTGATGCCCAATCACGTCGAGTGCTGCACGTATCCGGTGCTGGAATGGATTGCCGAGCGGGTGCCGGCAGCGCCGGTGAATGTGATGGCGCAGTTCCATCCCGACAATTTCTGTGATCCGGCGAGCGCCAAGTACCGGGACAAATATGCCGAGATCGCTCGCCGGCCGACGCGCGCGGAGCTCGATACTTCCTGGCGCCGCGCCCGCGAATTGGGAATCAAATTCGAGACCACCACGTTCGAGCGTTGCATTGCGATGCCGGCGGGCTGATGAGTTACGGGGACGAGCCTGGCGGACATTTTACCGGCAGCTCGGCGTCTATTCCGGCCGCGGCCGTATCCTCAAAGCTGGCTGAACTACCGGTGCTGCAGTCGATCGACCAAGTTCGAGTGATTTCCTTCTACTTGGGGTTTATAATGAAGTAGAAGCGGATTTATCCCAGGGGCAGGCCATGGCAAAATCTCGCAGCGTAAAGAGAGTGCAGCCGAAGAAGAGTCCCGGCCGGAAAAAGAACGCCCCGCCGACAAAGCCGCGTGGTGAACAACTACTCGACCGGATCGATAAGAACCCGAGAGACATAGAAGCGTGGGATGAGCTCGCCACCGGCCGCAGAAAGTGGGCCCCGCCGAAGCGGGGCTAGACCATGAATGGCCGGCGACTTGCACTGAGGTTGCCGATCGCCCAAAACGGCATGGCCCATGGTCGTATTGAAACGTTTCGTGCCCGCAGTTCCTAGACCGACCCGACTTGCGGCTCAAGCGATAGCGTGCTGTGCCTTGTTGATTGCAATTTGATTTCTTTATTTGCCGTGGTTTTAACAGACACCCCTGGGCTCGAGGCGTCGTGCCGTTTGATCCCACATGCAGCGCGTTTTTCGACGATATCGCCACGGAGCTGGAGATTGGACGCCGGACGGCAAAACGACTGGGTATGGCTGTATCCGTGGCGGATTGAGCCATACGTATGGCTCGTCACGCTCACATCAGCGAGAGTCATGTTGAGGATCCGTCGGAAGGGAGCCATGGCAAAAGAGTGGATCGCAGTTCTCAGAGCCGCCGACGCTGCGGCGCGGTGGCATGTCCATCAACGCCGAAAGGGCGCTGCCGAGGAGCCTTACATCAATCACCTGCTTGAAGTCGCGAGCCTCGTGGCAGAGGCGACAGATGGCAAAGACCCCGAACTCGTGATCGCAGCATTGTTGCACGATGCGATCGAAGACCAGGAAGTGCCGCGTTCCGTGATCGCGGAGACCTTCGGAAACGGGGTAGCGAAGCTTGTCGAAGAGGTAACCGATGACAAGAACCTGCCGAAGCAACAGCGAAAGCGCCTGCAAATCAAGAGTGCTCACAAGAAGTCAGAGCGGGCAAAGATTCTAAAACTCGCGGACAAGACAAGCAATCTAAGGGATGTGGCGGCAAGCCCTCCCCCGGATTGGTCCGTCAAGCGACGGCTTGAATATGTCAAGTGGGCTCGCAGAGTATCCGAAGGACTGACCGGCGTTTCCAAACGGCTGGAGGAGGAGTTTGAGCAAGCCGCAAAGGAAGCCGAACGCTCGACAGTCTTCCCCCGGTGAAGGTTCACGGTCTTGCCCTTACGTCGCCCGTCCGCCAGCCCGTAGGAGGGCCAAATGGCACAGATGACCCTCGCCCCCGTGATCACCGCGCTAAGCTACAACGGCGATGGAGCCCAACAGCAAGATCAGCACAATAAGAAGAAGCATACTGTCCCGAGTTCGGACTTCTCCTGAACTCGCCCCCTTGGCGAATAAAGTCACTAGACGGAGTCACCCCCTGCGACTCCCACTTAAACCTTACACCAAATGATCCCTCTTCCGGCGGTACCAGAATCCGCGAGCAGTCAGCCAGTTGCGGCACGCCAATTGCCGTTTGGACCCGAGGTACGAGCCGTATGCGGGAAAGCCGCAAGTACGAATCTGCGCGGGGGCACTCAGCAATGAGTGTCCCTACCGACCGGAAGAGACCCGCCCGCCACGCCGACCAAAGTCCGCAGTTGGGGGTATAAGAAAAACAGCTTCTTCGTGAACTCAAATCGCCGAGTTCACGCACTCGATTGCGTAGTTCATCTTTGATTGATTTTATTTGCGCCATAAGTTCCCTAAAATCATTGTTATCAAACGACTGGGTATGGCTCGGTCGGTGACCGACTCAGCCATACGTATGGCTCGTCTTGCCCACATCCAGTTTAGATAGGCAAAGCGGAATGGCGCATCAGTGTCCAATTCGATGACAAAATGAAAGACAAATGACCCGCGCTCTCGGTCCGTCCAAGACTTCGAGCCGTACGTATCGGAAACCGACACGTATGGCTCCAAAACCCCGAAACGTCCCAAACGCCGGACCCCACAGCAATCAAGGCAATGTAGCGTTTCATAGGGATTAACATAGGAAACCGTAGGCGTGGCGGGGCTCGGGCCATCACGCAATTTGCGCGTTGCCCTGTTGTTAGGCCCGCAATCGGCCGATCGTAGTGTGATGCACTCCAAACGTCCTGGCGATATCCGTTAGCGCTTCCCCCGCCTCTCGTCGCGCAATCGCTTCGCGTTGCTGATGTCGGTTCAACTTGAACGGTCGTCCCATATGGACGCCTCGGGCCTTCGCGCGAACGCGCCCCTCGCCAGTCCGTCACACGAATTAGCTCCCGTTCAAATTCCGCGAGGCCACCAAGAACCGTCAGCATCAGTCGGCCGTGGGCCGTGGTCGTGTCGGCCCAAGCGTCGCCGAGTGATTTGAATGTCGCGCCCGCTTTCGCGATCTTGTCGAGAATGTTGAGCAGGTCCCGCGTTGACCGGGCCAGCCGATCAAGCCTTGTGACGATCACAATGTCTCCCGCGTCGATGGTTTTCAGCAGCCGGTGGAGTTGAGCGCGATGGTTTGCCGCGCCGCTGATCTTTTCCTTGAATACTTTCGCTGCGCCCGCTTCGTGCAAGGCGGCCTCTTGCGCGGCCAGCGTTTGGCCGATGGTGCTGACGCGCGCGTAACCATAGACAGTCATTTGTGTTCCCTATGATTCGAGTTTCGCACATATCATTCGCACATACATAACTCCGCATAAAATCGGGGTCAACGGTAGTGTGCGTATGTTTTGATTAATGCACAATCGGCCGTGCGTCCGACGCGAGTTCGGTCCCGGTTTGATATGACGCCGTCCCGGTGCCCTACAAATGGCCGCCCATGCGACCGTAATAATGTCGGGCACCACGACACCCGCCGCGCGGATCGCGCGCACCACGCGCCACGCCACGGCCAAATAATAATGGAGCCGGGGTAAGTCGCGGACCCCATTATTGCAAGTCTGAAAGTCAGGCGGCCTTCTTCCTTTTTCATGGGCACTGGCTCGGCCTTTTTCACCGGCAGAGGCTCCGCCTCGACATTTTCCAACGCGACGATTTTTCTGCGCCCGAGGCCTCAATGCCACATCATGCGACTGTGCATATTCGGCAGCCAACCGATTGATAAGTGCCAGCCGCTGATCCTTCGGCGCAGCCGCGATATCCGAGGCCTTTTCCTTTTGGATCGCCCTCCGCGCCAGCCTCAATGACAAGCGCTGACTGGATCAGTCGGTTTTGCCACACCGCCGACTGATTGCACCCTGACGATCCCCGCATACAACGAGGCCAGTTTCTTTTCGGCCAACTCGCGGGACTTTTTGACATAGCCCTCTGGGTCAGCCTTCGCAGTCGCGGACGCATGAGCGTCCATCAACAGATTGCGGAGACCCGTGCGAACGATGTGATCGTGAACCTCTGCAGTTGAACCGCGTCACATCGACGTCGAGTTCAATTCCCTTCCCGATAGCCACTAACATTGTTCGTCTTCCATTTGGTTTTCGGCCGCACCATTGCGATGCCGTGCAATTACGGTCGCTCTGATCATCGAAACAGTCGAGCACTAACGCAGCACTAATAGTGTTTTGTTTTGTCAGGCTTGAGTCGTTTATTGCTGCCCGCCTCAAGGAGCCGGGGGGACTAAAAAAGAAATTCTTTGGTGGGGCGCTTCAACCTCCCTAGTTTTTTGCAGCCAAACATACATACCATCCCCTCGATAAGGGCCGAAGGCCCAAGCAGCTGCGAGCGGCCCATACTGGATTTGGTTGTTGGGGAAATCCCGCGCAGTTTTGCTGTGGGTTGCCGTGGGTGAAACGCGACACCCACGGCATCGGAAATGCCCATTCCATGCGGGTTTGCTGTGGCTGCTGTTGGTGGCGGGGGTGCGAACGTCGGGTCGGCGGGTGAGCACGCGCCTAGGGAACAAATGCGTTTTAACCCACAGCTCCCGCTGCAGGGCTCCCCCATTTATATGTCCTCCTCTTCACCTTTCTCTACCCACCAACGGTTATTCCCGAGATGCGAATCTAGACGCGACCTCAACCGGAGTCCGTCAACTACCCTGTTGACCTTACTGCTAAGCCAAACTCCAAGGATGAGGGAAGTGATCTCTCGATGGCCCGCGACGGCCCTCAAGCCTTCCCTGAGCATATTGGGCTCGGAGGGTTTTGAGTTCAGTATAGCCTCGGGGCTCATAACGGCCTGAATAATCTCATGAGAGAATTTTCCGTTCTTCTCACCCAAACCGAACTGCTTCGACATACCAACAATGATCTGACGCATGGTCCGCAACTCACTATCTTTGGCCCGAACTTTTTCCATGGTCCTAACGGGATCGGCCTCGTCAAGCCACACCAGCGCCGACCGCACCAAATCAGACCAAACCTCGAACGAAGCGAGCGGCGCCAATCGATCCGGAGACCCGGCGGCACGGTAAGCGAGAACAATCGTCAGGGCAGCCGCGATAAACCGACCACGATCTGCCAACACCCTCTCGAACGGATTACCACTGAAAGTTCGAAGTTCGGGCCGCTCCACATCAGCATCCACCTCGGCCATCAATACCCGTCTCGTTAAATCACCGCGCAGCTCCAGGTTATTCCCGTTTATGAAAACTACCCAATTGTTCGGATAGGTGAGTTGTTCCGAGAAGCCGAGTTTTCTAACCTGGACCATTTTCTCGGAAATTGCTTGGCACAAAAACGCCCCGCTAAGCGGGACATCGACATTATCAAGTGAAATGATTGGCTGTCCTGCAATGATGGCCGATCCAAGCCTCTTCTCGGTCTCCGATTCAGACCTCGCCACTGTCATCGTAGGACAGCGGTCGCCAATGCAGATCGCCGTGGCGATGTTATACAGATAGGACTTTCCAGTTCCCGCTGCGGGTGCCGTTCCTGCATGGGCTGGGGCCGTGCCACAAGCTATCCGAACAACTGGAGTGATCAGCGTTGAAAGTGCAACCGAGTGGCTTGACTCGTCAACAAAAGGAAAATCGACGAGAAGCGATTTCAAAAGTGTAAGCGCTGCAATGGCCTCATCCTTGGTCGGCTCCATTGATATTGGAGGCAAGGGCGGAGGGTTCATCAAGAGCAGGCCCGTCGATTCATCATATCCGGGTCTAATCAAAAGAGAGCCATCGGGTCTCAGCGTCGGAGTCATGATCACGCCAGAGACCCTCGGAAATCGCCAATAACCACTCCGGGCAAGCAGCATCTTGGCAATCTCAAAGGGCGGACTTATCCGGCTCTCAGTGCCTTTACTTGGGCTCCATCGAAACCAAGCCGTGTATCCAGATAAGATGTCGAGCGCGAAATCAGAATTGAGCGGTAGAAGCTGACCAACTTTGGTGTGCTTGCCATCGGCCGCGAGAGCATCAACAGTGATGGGACGAACCAGCCGCAGGCCCCGCTGGTAGATTTCCGCACCCCCATCGATCAATGCCCGTTCGGCGTCAGTCACGGCTTGATATTCGTCGCCAGTGACTATCGTAATCTTCCGGCGTTGGACACTTGCAGCGGTCGATCCTGCGGCCCCCTTCTTCGTTTGATCCTGGCGCCGCTTGGCCTTCTCTTCCTCCGCACCTCTCTCCTCGGAAAATCTGGCCCTCCCACTTTCCCAGATCGTTGCAGTGCGATTGCCAGACAGTTTGACAATTTTAGTATCGTAATTTGACAACTTTGCCTCCGGTTGCCTTGTTTTCTTGAGCTTCCGGCGGCGAACTTGTAGACCAATCCTCTTCCTTGTTCTCGTTAGCCATCACCCTTCCCCCGGCAGCTTTGCTTCCATTCCTCCCGCGGTCCGAGGGCGGACCAAATTGTTGCCCTCACTGCGGAAATGCCGTCCTTCTCCTGGTAGCCGTTCAACTGCGAAGCGGCTTCAAGCAGGCGCCATGCAACATGGTGCGACAGCCACAAGCGAAATTCTCGAAGCGCATGGCCAGCCCAGTTCAATCTGTTATTTCGCAAAGACTGGCAGTTAATGAGATCTTTGATAATGCCGACGACTCGACGCTGCTCATGAGCATTTGGTGGCGTGCAGCGGACAATTGCGAAATAGAGGGGCTTTGGTAGTTCATTGGCCACAAGTGTTCCATGTTGCTGTGATTGGTGGCGAATAACATGGGGCACTCGTGGCGTCGGCTTTTTGTGGGCAATCGCGAGTAACCACTCTGGCCACGGTGCTATCGGCGCATCGCTGAGCACTCGAAGCCCCGCGCGCGGCCACCAGATCACATAGCCCCCATCAGCCCGCACGTCGACGCCGGGCGCGACGCGGCCCGCGCTGCACCGGAGCCCCTGGGCGTGCCTAAAGAGAAAGTGTCGTCCGCCTGATCGGGTCTCGTGGGCGCGCGTTGCAGGAAGGCGCGAATAGTGCTCGTCGAGCCATTCGGTGGCGTCCACGTCAAGCACGTCGAGGCCTGAAGCGGTGCCCGTGGGGACTCCGGTCAGCGGCCATCGGGACTCGTCGATCGGGTTGCTGGTTGCGTCGAGATGACCTCTGGCCGTGAGTGGTCGCTTATCCAAGCTGCACGGAAAGCGTGGCAGCGCTTCGATCACTTCGAGGCCCCCAGGATCGTGAGTTTCCGGCGCGATCGATCGCATCGAGCGGATCGCTTGCGGCTTCCTTTGCACTTCTCACTGCCCCAGTATTTCATCGCGGCCCGGCGCTCACGGCTTGAAGTATTGACACGACGGACTCTCGGCCGGAAACGCGGCACCGTGCTGCCAGAAGATCTCGTAATAGCGGCTACAACTGTTACGGTATTGCGTGCTGGATCCATAGAAACGGCACTGCCCGCACACGGTCCCGGACGGACCCGTGCCCGACCAGTGCGCCATGCCTGACGGTGTCGCCTCCATCAGACGCTTGAGCGCCGGATCGGGCTCACGATACGTGATCGTCATCATTCTTTGGCTAGCTCGGTACGCGCGCGATCGCCCCATGGCGCGCCATCGCCTCCTCGCGCGCTGCCTCACGCTTCTTCTCGAGCCAGGCATCGATTTTCTCCTCGGGCCAAACGTAACGCTTTCGCACCAGCCGCGCCTTCGGTAGCGGGACCACATTCTCCCCCGGCCGAGTCCACTTCAGCCCCGCTCCACCATTTCGATCTCTTCGGGCGTCGCAGGCCGGTCCAGCGGGTCGCTCTTACTCACCACTTCTCTTCTGTTTGTCTTGTCGACTTCGTCGCCGGCCTCCCCCAGATCTTCCGCCCCTTCAATCGCCAGCCTGTGTTCTGCCGGGCGCTGCGCGACGCGCCGGTTTTGGGGGTCGTGGGGCGTGCCGCCGTCAGTGACGAGGGCCATCACCTCTTCGAACGTCGCGCTCCGCCTCGCGTAGCGTCCTAAAGAGTCCGTGGATCCTGTTGCTAGTTTCTATTTCTTCGCACTCGGAGCAGCGGCAGATCCATAACCACCGCGGCAGGTTTTTCGGCGCGCCAGCCGCGTAGGTGACCTTGCCGAAGCCGATGTCGAAGCGTTCGAGGTCATTTCTTCCTCCCTTAATGTTCCGTCCGAGAGCGCCGCGCCCATCAGCAGGGTCGGGAAGAACGATTTCACAAGCTTACTCATCCCGCTTTCCAACCTCGTTTTAGAGCGCGCTCTTGGGACGGTTTTGGCGATGAAACTGTGCGCCACCGTGCGTCATTTCAGACCCAGGTCCTCAAGGCTGGGGGTGTCAGCGCGTTTTATCGGCGAACCGCCAGGGCTGGCCGGCAAGCTCTCAACAAACCGTTTGAGGCTTGCGGTAGTTATGCGTGCTGACTTGCCGATTTTGACGGCCTCCAGTTTGCCTTCGCGGATCAGCTCGTAGAGTTTGGATCGGCCAACATCGAGGTATCTGCAGGCCGGCTCGATCTTCACGAGCGCAGGTTCGAAAGGAGTCGTGGAAGTCATCGTATCGGCTCCGTCCATGCGCGCGGTGTGCGCAATGGACGTACGATGCCGGATGACACCCGTCGTGTCACGGCACGGAATTACCAATATTTTGGGGGGGATTTTGTCCCGTCAGCGTTGCAATTCGCTGTGTACGTAACGGCGAAGACCGCTTTGATCGAGCAATTGCTTCCTTCATCGGCCGGCGCCAATTTCTGCAGGGTCCCCTTCCTTGCCAGTCCGAATTCCACCGCAGGCACGCCAATATTTTCCGCATATCTCTCCGATGCTTCGTTGTGACCGGCCACGCGTCGCTTGCCGTGCACGGCTGTCCAAGCCTCAATCACTACATCGCGCAGGTCACTCGTGCAGTAGGCCCCGCCATTCGGCGCGCGCGTTCTGACGGCCGCCGCTCGGGATGCTTTTCAATGCCGTATCGGACATTCGACCGCCTTGTCGAGATCGATGATGGCACCGTGCCAATCCTCGTATCGAAATCGGCGGGCTCCAGCCATCATAAATCGGTTCTGGCGGCACGGTCCATCTGCTCCGGCAAGCTTGTTTGCGAAGAAAGCACTGCACCTCCTTGACAATCGCATTCCTCACACAGAACGTGCAAGCCGCGCCGTCACTTAGCGCCACGCTCCATCACGTACGCCCTGACGCGCATCCGGGAAGTTCTCAGCCAAGACCAGTCTCTTCATGACGCAGCTCTCTCGGTGGCACAACAACCCCGCCCTCCGGTCACTTTGGCAGTACTTCGCCCACGCCTCCATCAGCCTCCTACGCTTCTCAAATAGGTCACCCCGACGGTATGCGGCCTCGACCTTGTCCCCGACAACATGCGCGAGTGCCGCCTCGGCTACCTCGCTCGGAAAGTTCGTCCGCTCGGCCGCCCAATCGCGGAAGGTCGATCGAAACCCATGCACAGTAATAGCGCGGCCCATCCGTCGCAGGAGCATCTCCATCGCCATGTTGCTCATCATGGCCCGACGATCCCCCGGGAACACAAATTCGTTCTGACGAAGCTGACGCATCGCTTCGAGCACCGCCACCGCGGCATCAGTCAGCGCCACGCGATGTTCTCGCTCACCCTTCATCCGCCCGGCCGGAACAGTCCACACCTTCGATTTGAGGTTTATCTCATCCCACCGCGCGCCGATCACTTCGCCGGTCCGCGCGGCGGTCAGGATCGTGAACTCCAGCGCCCGCGCTGCGATGCCGGGCCGTTCCCGAAGCTCCGCCATGAACGCTGCGATCTCGACGTAAGGTAGCGCCGCGTGGTGCTTAACCCGGCGAACCTCCGGAATGTCGGCCAGAAGATGCTTGAGGTGGCCGCGAAACCGAGCAGGGTTCTCGCCGTCGCCGATAACCGCGCGCCTTCGCCCAATCCAAGATTGCCTCGATCCGTCCCCGGACGCGCCTCGCGGTCTCGGGCTTTGTCGTCCACAACGGCTGAAGGACTTTTGTCACCAGCGCAGTATCGACAGCCCCGACGGACACCTTCCCGAATACCGGACTGACGTAGGTCGCAAGGGTGTTGCGCCATTGCCCCGCGTGTTTGACGTTTCGCCACCCCGCCTGTTTCGCGGCGATGAACGCATCTCGACACTGATCGAAGGTCATAACGCGGGCGGCTTCGAGCGCAGCGTTGGCATGGTCGGCCCGTCGAGCTTCGATCGGATCAATTCCTTGATCCCGCAACTTTCGGCACTTGAGGGCCTTCTCCCGTGCGTCAGCGAGGCTGATCGTGTGGGACGAGCCCAGCCCCATCTGCCGCTCTTTCTGCCGACCATTCTCGTGCGTCTCTGCAATAGCGTAGCGAAACACCCAACTCTTATTGATGGTGCCGTTGTCCGTGGCCTTGACCTGGAGATAGAGGCCGCCGCCGTCGGCATACATTCCAGTGTCTTTCGTATTCTTCACTTTGACGGGTGATAATCGGTGCAGTGTTCGCGGCATTGCGCTCTCCGGAAATCGAATTGCAAACCAACGTACATACCAACGTTCATGTCCCGGATTATGGCACACGTGCGCACACGTGGCAACGACAATTTCGCCAAAAACAAACGATTTTATATGGCCTTAATGGACGTAGGCGGACGGCTGCGGACGGTGATCTGGCGGAGGGAGTGGGATTCGAACCCACGATACGGTTTCCCGTATACACGCTTTCCAAGCGTGCGCCTTAAGCCACTCGGCCATCCCTCCGCGGACGTGACGGACCGGCAATATAGTCGCCAACGGTCGAGTGACAACCCGATGCTCGCACCCGTGCCGTGCCAGGGCTCGCGTGCGTGCGGGACGGAGTGCGATGCGATTCACCGGGCGGCGGCGACGGTCAATTCAGCCAGCGCACCTCGGCCGCCTCGCTCGCGTCGTAGCCGCCCAATTCCGCCGCACGCTCGCGAAAGGCGGCGGTGCCGATGAACCTGAACAGGGCCTGCGGGCCCGGCAGAAAATAGCTGCGACGGCGCAGCGCCAGGTCGAAGCGCTCCCAGACGAGCGGCACGAAGTCGAGCCCGGCGGCTTGCGCGACCGCGCGCGTGGCGATGCCGCAATCGGCACGGCCCGAGCGCACGGCCTGCGCGATGTCGGCCCCGGTCGGACAGGGCGGCCTGGCCACGGCCACGGCTTCGAGGGCAAGTCCGGCACGGGCGAGGAGCGCGTGCAGGAGAAGCTGGGCCCCCGCCCCCGCCGGCCGCTGCGCCAGCCGCGCGCGCTGGCCGGCGACGGCGGCAACGTCGCCGAGCTGCAGGGGATTGGCGGGAGCGACGACGAGGCCCTGCTCGCGACGGGCAAAGGCGATCAGGACGCGCATCGTGCAGTCCGGAGGCGCCGGCCACGGCCTCGGCATTGGCCTGCTCGTCGTCGCCGTCGAGGCGGTGCAGATGGATCGCCGCGAGCGCGACCTCGTCGCGAGCGAGCCGCCGCAATCCGGACTCGCTGCCTTCGGGCAGGCTGGCCAGTCCACTGCCGCTCTCGCGCAGCACCCATTCCAGCAGCGGATCGTGGCTGCCGCCGACGATCGGCGGCGGCGTGGCCGCTGCAATCCCGCCCGTGGCGATCAGGCCCGCCGAAAGCCAGCGATCGAGCGCGCTCCTGGGAAACAGCCACCTGCCCGTCACCTTGGTGCCGGGCACCGCTCCCTGCGCCACGAGCTCGTAGAGCTTGCGCTCGGAAAGCCGCAGATAGGCCGCGGCCTCGTCGGTGGTCAGCAGATCCGGCATATGCATAGCCCTGCACAGATATGAACAAGCTACGAAAATTGACCATTTCCGCCCGAGATGCAACATCCCGGGCCTGATGCCCGACAACGTCTCCGCGCTGCAACTGGTCATCACCGCCGATCCGGCGCTGATGGCGATCGTGCGGCTGTCGCTCATGGTCAGCCTGGCGGCGGTCGCGCTCGGGGCGCTGGTCGGGGTTCCGCTCGGCGCCGCCATCGCGCTCACGCGCTTTCGCGGCCGCGAGGCGGCGATCGTCATTCTCAATGCGCTGATGGGCCTGCCGCCGGTGGTGGTGGGGCTCGCGGTCTATCTCCTGCTCTCGCGCTCGGGACCGCTCGGATCCTGGGGCCTCCTGTTCACGCCGCAGGCGATGGTCATCGCGCAGACCGTGCTGATCGCCCCGATCATTGCGGCGCTCACGCGTCAGACCATCGAGGATCTGTGGGTGGAGTATCGCGACGAGCTCGCCGCCATGGATGTCGGCCCGGCCCGCCGCATCGCAACGCTGGTCTGGGACGGGCGCTTCAGCCTCGTCACCGCGCTGCTCGCCGGCTTCGGGCGCGCCGCCGCGGAGGTCGGCGCCGTCATGATCGTCGGCGGCAATATCGACGGCTTCACCCGCACCATGACGACCGCGATCGCGCTCGAGACCTCGAAGGGCGACCTGCCGCTCGCGATCGGGCTCGGCATGGTGCTGATCGCGATCGTGGTGCTGGTCAACGCCGCGGCCTGGGGACTGCGGCGCTCCGGCGAGCGGCTCGCGGGATGACCATGCGCGCGCCCGTTTCCGACCTTCCAATCGTTTTCGAGGAGGCGTCCTGCCGAGTGCGCAGCGCGGTCATCCTCGACCGCGTCTCGCTCGCGCTCGCCGCGGGAGCGCCGACGGTGCTGGTCGGACCGAACGGCGCCGGCAAGACCACGCTCATTCGTCTCGCCATGGGCCTCCTTGCGCCGACAGCGGGACATGTCACCTGGGGCGGCCGCGAGAACGTGGCGCCGGTGCACCGCGCCATCGTCTTCCAGCGCCCGGCAATGCTCCGCCGCAGCGCCGCCGGCAACATCCACTATGCGCTCTCCGCCGCGGGCGTGCCTCGCGCCGCCCGTCGAGCACGCGTGGCCGAGCTGCTCGCCCTGGTGGGCCTTCCCGGATTGGGCGAGCGGCCGGCGCGCCGGCTCTCGGGCGGCGAGCAGCAGCGGCTCGCGCTCGCGCGCGCGCTCGCCAAGGAACCGCAGGTGCTGTTTCTCGACGAGCCCACCGCCAGCCTCGATCCTGCCGCGACCAAGGCGGTCGAGGACGTGATCCGTTCGGTCGCGGTGCGCGGCATCAAGGTTGTGATGTCGACGCACGATCTCGGCGAGGCGAGACGGCTCGCCGGCGAGATCGTGCTCATGCATCGCGGACGCGTCATCGAAAGCAGCGCCGCCGACGCGTTCTTCTCGGCGCCGCGCACGCAGGAGGCGCGCCGGTTCGTCGCCGGCGATCTGCTGGTCTGATCATCGCGAACACACAGGGAGGAATGATTCATGCTCGAACGCCGCAGGTTCGTCATTCTCGCGGTCGCCGCCACGCTGATGGGAACGCCTGCGCTCGCGCAGGACAAATCGATCGTGGTTGCCTCCACCACCTCGACGCAGGACTCCGGCCTGTTCGGCCACCTGCTGCCGCTGTTCAAGGCCAAGACCGGGATCGACGTGAAGGTGGTTTCGCAAGGCACCGGGCAGGCGCTCGACACCGGCCGGCGCGGCGATGCCGACGTGGTGTTCGTGCACGCCAGGCCACAGGAGGAGAAGTTCGTCGCCGACGGGTTCGGCGTGAAGCGCCATCCGGTGATGTACAACGACTTCATCCTGGTCGGCCCCAAGAACGATCCCGCAGGCGCCAAGGGCAACGACATCGTCGCGGGACTGGCGGCAATCAAAGGCCGGGAGGCGCCGTTCATCTCGCGCGGGGACAAATCGGGCACGCACGCGGCGGAGCTCGCGCTGTGGAAGGCGGCTGGCGTCGGCCCCCACCCTAACCCTCCCCCGCAAGCGGGGGAGGGAAGGGAGGGGGTGGGATCGTGGTATCGCGAGATCGGTCAGGGCATGGGCGCAGCGCTCAACACCGCCTCCGCGGCCAACGCCTATGTGCTCACCGACCGCGGCACCTGGCTGTCGTTCAAGAACCGCGGCGACCTCACCGTCCTGGTCGAGGGCGACCGCAGGCTGTTCAACCAGTACGGAACCATCCTGGTGAATCCGGCCAAGCATCCGCACGTGAAGAAGGAGCAGGGTCAGGCCTTCATCGACTGGCTGGTGTCGGCGGAGGGCCAGAAGGCGATCGCAGACTTCAAGGTGGGCGGCGAGCAGCTGTTCTTCCCCAACGCCACGGTGCCGGGGGCGTGACATGGCCCACGTTCGAAGGCGCGCCGAAGCCGTCCTGCTGTCGGCGATCACAACCATGACCACCCCGGTCTTCGCTTCCGAGCCGGTCCTGCTGCACGCCGCCGGCAGCCTGCGCGCCGCCTTGACCGAGGTGGCGACCGCATTCGAGGCCGCATCCGGCCATAAGGTGCAGGCCAAGTTCGGCCCCTCCGGCGCGCTCAAGGACGAGATCGCGGGCGGGGCGCGCGCCGAGGTGTTCGCCTCCGCCAACATGCAGCATCCACAGGCGCTGGCGAGCGCGGGAAAGAGCGGCGCGGTCGTACTGTTCGCCCGCAACCGGCTGTGCGCACTGGTGCGGCCGGGACTTGCGATCACACCCGCGACGCTCCTCGAGCGCATGCTCGACCCCGAGGTCAAGCTCGGCACCTCGACACCGCGCGCCGACCCTGCCGGCGATTATGCCTGGGAGATGTTCCGCAAGGCCGACCGGCTGCAGCCCGGTGCGTTCGCAGCCCTGGAGAAGAAGGCGCTGCTGCTGACCGGCGGACCGAACAGCCCGGCCGCGCCGGCGGGGCAGACCGTCTACGGAATGCTGGTGGCCGAGGGCAAGGCCGACATCTTCCTCACCTACTGCACCAATGCGCGCGAGGCACAGAAGCAGCATTCCGGCCAGCAGATCGTGGCGCTGCCCGACGAGCTGGCGGTCGGTGCCGACTACGGACTGACGGTGCTGACCGGTGCCCCGCCGCGCGCCTACGCATTCGCGCTGTTCATACTTTCCCCGGAAGGACAGCGCGTGCTCGCCAAATACGGCTTCGCGGCGCCGGCCTTGCCGCAGTAGAGTGGGATCTCGGAGGAAGGCACCATGAGGAAGCTGAGTGCGCGCAACCAACTCAAGGGCAGAGTAATCGAGGTGAATAAGGGCACGACGACGTCGCATGTTCGCATCGACATCGGCAACGGGATCGTCATAACGTCCGCAATCACGAACGCAGCTGTTGCCGATCTCGACCTCAAGGTTGGAGACGAGGCTTGGGCCGTCATCAAGGCGTCCGACGTCATGATCGGGGTTTGATCGCGCTCAATCGCCGCCAGGCCGTCGCCGGACTTTCCGCCGCCCTGCTGGCGCCGCGCCCGAGTCATGGCGCGGCGGTGATCGACGGCGCCGGGCGGACGGTGCCGGTCCCGGCGACTGTTTCGCGCGTGTTTCCGGCGGGACCGCCGGCCGCAATCCTCACCTATACGCTCGCCCCCGATCTCCTCATCGGCTGGCCGCGCGCCAACAGGCCGGCGGAGCGTGAGTTCCTGCTGCCCGACATCGGCAGCCGGCCGGAGGTCGGCCGCATCACCGGGCGCGGCAACACCGCCAATCTCGAGGTCGTGCTCGCGCTCAAACCCGACCTCATCCTCGACGTCGGCAGCATCAACAAGACCTACGTCTCCCTCGCCGAGCGCGTGCAGCAGCAGACCGGCATCCCCTATGCGCTGCTCGACGGCCGCTTCGACGGCACTGCGCAGAGCTACCGCACCCTCGGCGCATTGATCGGGCGGCGCGAGCAGGGCGAAAGCCTTGCGCGCCTTGCCGAGGCGACGATCGGGACCATCACCGGCCGGATCGCGGCGATCCCGGGAAGCTCCCGCCCGCGGGTCTACTACGCGCGCGGCCCGCGCGGGCTGGAGACCGGGCTCGGCGGCTCGATCAACGTCGAGACCATCGAGCTCATGGCTCGCAACGTCGCCGGGGAGACGCGCGGCGGCCTCGCCAGCGTATCGATCGAGCAGGTTCTGCTGTGGAATCCCGATGTCGTCATCACCATCGACCTCGATTTCGCGGCCGGCGTGCGCAGCGACCCGGCGTGGGCGCCGGTCAAGGCGGTGCGCGACGGGCGCGTGCACCTCTCCCCCAAGCTGCCGTTCGGCTGGGTCGACTTCCCGCCCTGCGTCAACCGGCTGATCGGCCTGTGGTGGCTCGCGAAGATCCTCTACCCGGACCTGTTCCCGGAGGACCTGAGGGCGCTGACGCGCGAATTCTACGCGCGCTTCTATCACGTGCAGATGAGCGATGCGCAGCTCGAGCGCGTGCTGGCAGGCCGGGATTGATGGCGCCGATGACCCGGCGCTTCCTGCCCGGCCTCGCTCGTTGCGCTGGCCGTGCTCATGCTCGGCCTCCTCGTCGCCTTCACCGTCGGGCGCTATCCGGTCAGCCTCGCCGAGCTCATCGAGGTGCTGGCGGCGCGCTTGACCGGACGGCCGACCACGGCATCGCCCGCGGTCGAGAACGTGGTGCTGCTGGTGCGCGGGCCGCGCGTCGCGGCCGCGCTCATGGTCGGCGCCGCGCTCGCGGTGGCAGGCACGGCGTTCCAGGGCCTGTTTCGCAATCCGCTGGTCTCGCCCGACATCCTCGGCGCCTCCTCGGGTGCGGCGCTCGGGGCCGTGCTCGGCATCTATTTCTCGCTCGGAGTCATCGGCATCGAGGCGCTGGCCTTCGCCGGCGGGCTTTTGGCAGTCGCCGCTGTCTACGTGATCGGCTCGCTGCTGCAGTCGCGCGATCCGATCCTGGTGCTGGTGCTCGCCGGCGTGGTGATCGGCGCCCTGCTCGGCGCCGGCGTCGGGCTCGTCAAGTATCTCGCCGATCCCTACAACCAGCTGCCTGCGATGACGTTCTGGCTGCTTGGCTCGCTCGCCGCCACCACCGCCGCCGACCTCGTTCCGCTCCTCGGTCCGGTCGCGTTCGGCACCGCCGTCCTGTTCGCACTGCGCTGGCGGCTCAACGTCATGTCGCTGCCGGAGGACGAGGCGCGCGCGCTCGGGCTCGCCACCGGTCCGCTGCGCATCGCCATCGTCGCCGCCGCCACCCTGGTGACCTCGGCGAGCGTCGCCACCTCGGGCATCATCGGCTGGGTCGGGCTGGTGGTGCCGCATCTGGCGCGCGCGCTGGTGGGGCCCGACTTCCCGCGCCTCATTCCGACCGCGGCCCTGCTCGGCGGCGGCTATCTCCTGTTCATCGATACGCTCGCGCGTACCGCGGCCCCGATCGAGATTCCGCTCGGGATCCTCACCGCCGTCATCGGCACGCCGTTCTTCATCTGGCTGCTCGCCGGCATGCAGAAGACCTGGTCATGACCGAGCGCCGATCCCCATGACCCTCGCCGGCCGCGATCTCACCATCGGCTACAGCGACCGCGTGGTCGGCCGCGGGCTCGACGTGGCGCTGGAGCAGGGCGAGGTCCTGGCCCTGCTCGGCCCCAACGGCGGCGGCAAGACCACGCTGCTCAAGACACTGCTCGGCATCCTCGCGCCCAAGGCCGGCGAGGTCGCGATCGGATCGCGCTCGCTGACCACGATCCCGCTCCGCGAGCGCGCCCGCCTGCTCGCCTATGTGCCGCAGGTGCACGTGCCGACCTTCGCCTTCACCGTCGAGAGCGTGGTGCTGATGGGCCGCACCGCGCACGGCAATCTGTTCAGCCGGCCCTCGGCGCGCGACCGCGCGGTGGCGGAGCGCGTCCTCGGACAGTTCGGCATCGCGCAGCTGGCGCCGCGCCCCTACACCATGATCTCGGGCGGCGAGCGGCAACTCGTCCTGCTCGCCCGCGCCCTGGCGCAGGAGCCGCAGTTCGTGGTGCTCGACGAGCCGACCGCGAGCCTCGACTTCGGCAACCAGGGCAAGGTCATGCGCGAGATGCGCGCACTCGCCGCGCGCAGGCCACGGCGTGCTGTTCACCACCCACGATCCCAACCACGCGCTTGCGCGCCGCCGACCGCGCCTATCTCCTGCGCGCCGGCGCGCGCATCGCCGAAGGCCCAGTGGGCAGCGTGCTCACCCGCGGGCAGCTCGAGGAGCTCTACCAGCGCGCCGGTGGAGCAGCTGACCGATACCGCGACCGGCGCCAGCGCGTTCCTGCCGGGGTAGATCGCCCGCTTTCGCGAGCGATGACGATTGCATACATTACGGCCGACAATGGGCGCTCCGAGCAAAGACTACATCATCCGCCCCGATCCGCTCGACCCGCGGCTGACCGAGCGCGTCGCCGGCGTCGACCAGACCGGCCAGGCGATCGAGACCCGGGTGACGGTCGAGCGCGCGCTCACGATCTTCCTCAACGCGCAGGAGATCGTGACGGCGATGACCATCAACGACTACCCGGAATATCTCGCGCTCGGCTATCTGCTCAACCAGCACATGCTCAGGCCCGACGACGTGGTCACCGCTGTCGATTACGACGAGGAGCTCGCGGTCGTGGTCGTGCGTACCGAGCGCAAGACGAATTACGAGAAGAAGCTGAAGAAGAAGGTGCAGACTTCGGGCTGCGCCCAGGGCACGGTGTTCGGCGACCTCATGGAAGCGCTGGAGGACGTGACGCTGCCGCCGGCGGAGCTGCGCACCTCGTGGCTCTACGCGCTCACCCACACGATCAACACTACGCCGTCGCTCTACCTGGAGGCCGGCGCCATCCACGGCTGCGTGCTGGCGCGGGAGGACAAGCCGCTGGTCTACATGGAAGATGTCGGCCGCCACAACGCCGTCGACAAGATCGCGGGATGGATGTTCGAGCAGCGCGTGCCGCCCCACGACAAGCTCTTCTACACCACCGGCCGGCTCACCTCGGAGATGGTGATCAAGACCGTGCGCATGGGCATCCCGATCCTGGTCTCGCGTTCGGGCTTCACCGCCTGGGGCGTGGAGCTGGCGCGCAAGGCCAACCTCACGCTGATCGGGCGCGCGCGCGGCAAGCGTTTCGTGGCGCTCGCCGGCGAGCAGCGCATCGTGTTCGACCAGGACCTGCGCTTTGTCGAGGAGGAGAGCGCCCGGCACCGGCGCAAGGCGGCGGTGCACGATGATTGAGACGACCCTCGGCGTCGTCCTTGCCGGTGGCCTGGCGCGGCGCATGGGCGGTGGTGACAAGGCCCGCACCCGCCTCGGCGACAAGACCATCCTCGAGCGGGTGCTGGCGCGGCTCGTCCCCCAATGTGCATGCGTCATTCTCAACGCCAACGGCGATCCCTCGCGCTTCGCCGACACCGGCCTGCCGGTCGTCGCGGACTCGGTGCCGGATTTCGCCGGGCCGCTCGCCGGCATCCTGGCCGGGCTCGATTGGGCGGCGGCACACCGGCGCGAGATCGCAGATATCGTGAGCGTGCCGGGCGATTGTCCGTTTCTGCCGCCGGACCTGGTCGAGCGGCTATCGCGCGCGCGCACGGCCGCCGGGGCTCCGCTCGCCTGCGCGCGCTCCGGCGAATGGCGGCACCCTGTGGTCGGCCTGTGGCCGGTGGCGCTGCGCGAGGATCTGCGCGCGGCACTGGTCGAGCAGCACCTGCGCAAGATCGAGATCTGGACCGCGCGTCACGGGGTCGCAATCGCGGAGTGGCCGGCAGCGCCGATCGATCCGTTCTTCAACGTCAACACCCCGGCAGACGCCGCCGAGGCCGCCCGTATTGCGGCGCAGCAAGGCGATGCCGGCGGCGCCCCGGACCCTGATCCCAAAGAACGCGCTCGAGCGGGAGCCTGACCCCTACCAACCTCCTACGATGATCTCGCTCGCGGCGAAACCGTCCCTGATGTATAGTGTCCGCCAGAACCAGGGGAACGCACCATGAAGAGTTTCGTCGTCGCCTGCATCGCCGCCGCAGTGATCGCGTTCGGCGCCTTCGTCGTCCTCAACGGCATGCAACAGCCGGTCGGGAACGCATACACTACCTCCGGCGTCCGCATGTGATCATCCGACCAGCGCAGCGTAGGACAAGAACTCGACCGTCGAGCCCGTCTCGACGGTCGTTACGTCTTCCGCGAGCTCGACCAGACCGTCGGTCTCGGTGAGCGAGGTTATGACACCGGCACCTTCCTGGGCGTGCTTGACCGCCTCGACCACGCCGTCGGGGGCACGCACGAGCTTCACCCGCACATACTCCCGGCGGCCGGTCTTTTTCCGGTAGGGAAAAGCTGCCCGCACCGGCAGGCCCATGAGCGGGGCGGCGTCGGCGCCGGCGAGACGCAGCAGCAGCGGGCGCACCACCCGCGCGAAGGTGACGTACACCGCGGCCGGGTTGCCCGGCAGCCCGACGAAGGCGGCATTGGCACCCGGGCTCGACCCCGGAACGATGCCCATGGCCACCGGCCGGCCCGGCTTGATTGCGACGCGCCAGAATACGAGCCGGCCGATGCGCTCCACCGCATGGCGCACATGGTCGGCTTCACCCGTCGACACCCCGCCCGAGGTCACCACCAGATCGTGATGCGCGGCGGCGCCCGCGATCGCTCGCGCCAGCGTCTCGCGGATCGTCGGGCAGGATGCCGAGATCGGTGGGGGCGCCGCCGAGACGCTCGATCAGCCCGGCGATCAGGTAGCGGTTGGCATCGAACACCGCCGGTCCGAGGCGCAACGTTCCCGGCTCGACGATCTCGTCACCGGTCGAGAACATCGCGACGCGGACACGCCGGCGCACCGCGAGCCCGGTCAGCCCCATCGCCGCCGCCAGCGCCACGTCCTGGGCGGCGAGCCGGCGTCCCGCCGGCAGCACGATCGAGCCTGCGCGCACGTCCTCTCCGGCGAGCCGGCGATTGGCGCCGCGCGCGAGCCCCGGCGGCACGATCACCACTCCGCCGTCGACCTCGACGTCCTCCTGCATGAACACGGTGTCGGCGCCCTCGGGCATGGGAGCGCCGGTGAAGATGCGGATCGCCTCCCGTTCCGCCAGCGGCCGCAGCGCCGCGCGGCCTGCGGTCACGCGCTCGACGACCGCGAGCCGCGTCGCGCTCGCGGGGTCCAGACCGGCATGGCGTACCGCATAGCCGTCGACCGCGGAGTTGTCGAACGGCGGCAGATCGATGGGCGCCGACACGTCGGCCGCCAGCACACGCCCGCCCGCGGCGGCGAGGGTGACGCGCTCGATCTCGCCGACCGGGCGCCACCCGCTGGCGGATGATGCGCTCGACCTCGTCGACCGGAAGCAGCGGGCCGGCGAACGCGAAGCAGTCGTCGCTGAGCTGGGCCATCACCGCTGCTCCACGAGCGTGAGCACGGCCTCGAGCGGGGCGGCGTGGCGGAGCAGGAGATCGGCGATGCGCTCGATGTCGTCGAGATCGACGACAGGGACGCGCGCTCGAGGCAGTGGCTCGTCCGCGGCCACGGCGACGATGGCGGGATCGTCGGGATGAAGCAGCGGCTTGCCGACTGCGGCGCGGTAGACCTCGAGCTTGGGGTGCGGCTCGCGCTTGTAGCCCTCGACCAGCACGAGATCGACCGCAGCGAGCTTGCGCAGCAGCGCGGCGAGCGTCGGCTCGGCCTCGCCGCGCAGCTCGTGCACCAGAGCCCAGCGGCTGGCAGCCCCGACGAGGACCTCGGTCGCACCCGCCATGCGATGGCTGTGCGAATCCTTGCCCGGCTGATCGATATCGAAGGCGTGATGGGCGTGCTTGAGGGTCGAGACCCGCAGCCCGCGCGCCACCAGGCGGGGGATCACTCTGGTGAGCAGCGTTGTCTTTCCGGAGCCGCTCCAGCCGGCGAGGCCGATGATACGCATGACGGCATGATAACAGGTGTCGCCGACGTCCTGCAGCCGACTTGGCGCCGACGAGCGCTCGCGGCAGGCGAGCACCGATGGACGTCGATGGCCGGGACGAGCCCGGCCATCGACGTCGACAGTGCCTGATTTGTGCGCGCGCGCTACTCGGCGGGCTGCATCTTTCCGCGCGGCGGCGGCGGGCTGACGTGGCCCTTGGCGGCTTCCTTCTCCGCCCACAGGCTGTGGTGCTCCTTCGCCCAGTTGGCGTCGACCGTTCCGTCCCACATCGATTCGAACGCGCCTTCCATGCCGATGGTGCCGATATAGATGTGGGCGAGCATCACGGCGACGAACAGCACCGCGACGATGCCGTGGATCACCTGGGCCAATCTGCATGCCGGCGATGCTGGTGCCGTAGAACGGGAACATCAGGATATAGCCGGTCACCGCCACCGCGGCGCCGCCGAGCACCACGATCCAATAGATCAGCTTCTGGCCGGCATTGAAGCGATCGGCGGGCGGGTGCTTGTCGCCGACGATGCCGCCGCCATCCTTCACCCAGCGGACATCGAGCCTGCTCGGAAAGTTCCAGGCCAGCCAAATCAGGAAGATCAGCACCACTCCGAGCGTGAACGGGAAGCTCAGATAGTTGTGGGCGTACTTCGCCCATTGCGAAAATGCCGTGAATGCCTCGGGACCGATCAGCGGCAGCAGCAGCTGCTTGCCGAACGTGATGTTGAGGCCGGAGATCGCGAGAATGATGAAGCAGGTCGCCGTCATCCAGTGAACCATGCGCTCGAACGAGGAGAAGCGCACCAGCGTGCGGCCGGAGCGGCCGGCTTCGATCCGCACCATTCCACGCACCAGGTAGAACACCACCAGCACGGCGAGCATGCCGAGGATGGCGATGGCACCGATCCAGGGCAACGTGACCTGATGGAACCGGCGCCAGTCGCGGCCGGCCGGCTGCTCGATCACGTTGGACTTCACGTCGGGAAGCGTGCCGCGGCCCTCGATGCGCCCGAGCTCCTGCAGCAGCCGATCCTCCGGTATCGCGCTTGCAGTCGGGTTCACCTGCTGCGGTTGCTGGGCGACCGCAGGCGCCGCGACGGCGACGATGAACCCGATGGCCAGTGCGCCGGCGACGCCGCGAATGTATCCGAGAATGGCCGCCATCTCGTTCTCCTTGAGCTCGCCCCTCCGCCGTCCTGCACAAGCGTGGGGGGACGCGGAGGGTCTTGGTGACGGGCGGCGCAGCGCTGTCGCGCCGCCCGATGACCTCGACGACGATCCTCCTAGGAGGCGATCGTCTCGCGATAGGCCGTCTTCCAGCCCCACGCACCGGAGCCATAGCCGCGCTTGACGACGCGCTCCTTGTAGATCTGCGCGATGATCTCGCCGTCACCGGCGAGCAGCGACTTGGTCGAGCACATTTCCGCGCACAGCGGCAGCTTGCCCTCGGCCAGACGGTTGGCGCCGTACTTCACGAACTCGGCCTGCGACCCGTCGGCCTCCGGACCGCCGGCGCAATAGGTGCACTTGTCCATCTTGCCGCGCGAGCCGAAGTTGCCGACCCGCGGATATTGCGGTGCGCCGAACGGACAGGCGTAGAAGCAATAGCCGCAGCCGATGCAGAGATCCTTGGAATGCAGCACCACGCCGTCGGCGGTGGTGTAGAAGCAGTTCACCGGGCACACCGCCGCACAAGGCGCGTCGGTGCAATGCATGCAGGCCATGGAGACCGAGCGCTCGCCCGGCTTGCCGTCGTTGATGGTGACGACACGCCGGCGATTGATGCCCCAAGGAACTTCGTGCTCGTTCTTGCAGGCGGTGACGCAAGCGTTGCACTCGATGCAACGGTCGGCGTCGCAGAGAAATTTCATCCGAGCCATTGTCGAGCCTCCTTACGCTGCCTTGATCTGGCACAGCGTTGCTTTGGGTTCTTGCATGCCGGTGACCGGATCGTACCCGTAGGTGGTGATGGTGTTCACGCTCTCGCCGAGCACGATCGGGTCGCTTCCCTGCGGATACTTCATCCGCTGGTCGACGCTCTGGAACCAGCCGGCGAAGTGGAACGGCATCCAGGCCACCCCCTTGCCGACCCGCTCGGTCACGAGCGCCTTCATGCGGGTCACCTTGCCGCTCGGCATCTCCGGCCCCCAGACATGGACCCAGGCGCCATCCTTGATGCCACGCTCCGCCGCGTCCGCCGGATTGATCTCGACGAACATGTCCTGCTGCAACTCGGCGAGCCACTTGTTGGAACGGGTCTCCTCGCCGCCGCCCTCGTACTCGACCAGCCGGCCGGAGGTGAGGATGATCGGGAAGCTCCTGGCGATCCCCTTCTCCACCGCCGCCTTCTGCACGGTGAAGCCGTTGTTGGGCACGCGGAACTGCACCGCGTCGGGCCGGGTCGGATACTTCGCCACCAGCTCCGGCCGCGGCGTGTAGATCGGCTCACGATGCACCGGAATCGGGTCGGGCAGGTTCCAGGCATTGGCGCGGGCCTTGCCGTTGCCGTAGTGGATGCAGCCGTGCTTCATGGCGACGCGCTGAATGCCGCCCGAGAGATCGATCGCCCATCCCACGCCGTCGGGGTTGTTGCCGCCGATGCGCTCGATGACCGTCCTCTCGGCGTCGGTCAGGTCCTTGTCCCAGCCGAGCTTCTTGAGCACTCCGTAGGTGAACTCGGGATATCCGTCCTGGATCTCCGAGCCCTGACCGAGTAGGAGCCGTCGGCGAGCAGGCTCACCTTGCGGCTGGTGCCGTCGGGCAGCTTCTCCTCCCGCTCCACGCCGAAGCGTGCCCGGAAGGTGCTGCCGCCGTCCATCACGTGCAGATGGGTGTTGTACAGCGTATGGGTGCCGGGATGCCTGAGCTCCGGCGTGCCCCAGCACGGCCACGGCAGCCCATAGTAGTCGCCGCCGACCTCCGGAACGTCCTTGGGCGCGCGCAGGGTCACCAGATCGAACTTCGACTGGTTCGCCATGTGGGCCTTCAGGCGTTCCGGCGACTGGCCGCAATAGCCGGTCGACCAGCCGCCGCGGTTGATCTCGCGCAGGATGTCCTCGGCCGAGACCGAGCCGTTCTCGACCTTGATGTTCTTGAACATGCGATCGGCGAGGCCGAGCTTCTTCGCCAGCATGTACATGACGTCGTAGTCGTTCTTCGATTCGAAGATCGGCTTGACGATCTGCTCACCCCACTGGAGCGAGCGGTTGGAGGCTGTGCGCGAGCCATCGCATTCGAACTGCGTGCAGATCGGCAGCAGGTAGGTGCCGTTCTTGCGCTCGCCGAGCACCGCCCAGGTCGTCGGATGCGGATCGGCGACCACCAGCAGGTCGAGCTTCTCCAGCCCCTTGGCGGCTTCCGGCATGCGGGTCACGGTGTTGCCGCCGTGCCCGAACACGATCATGGCCTTGAGGTTGTCCTTCTGCTTGACCTCGTCCTTCGGCAGCATGGCCGCGTCGAACCAGCGGGTGGACGGGATGCCCGGGCGCCTCCATCATCTGCTTCGATTCGAAGCGCGAGAGCATCCAGTCGTAGTCGACCTCCCAGACCCGGCACCAGTGCTTCCAGGCGCCCTCCGCGAGGCCGTAGTAGAGCGGCAGCGTCACGATATCGAGCCCGAGGTCGGTCGCCCCCTGCACGTTGCAGTGGCCGCGGAAGATGTTGGCGCCGGTGCCGAAGTTGCCGACATTGCCGGTGGCGAGCAGCAGCGTGCAGCTGGCGCGGACATTGGCCGTCCCCACCGAGAACTGGGTCTGGCCCATCGCCCAGATCAGGCAAGCGGGCTTCTCCTTGGCGAACTTCTCGGCGACGCGCTTGACCTGCGCCTCCGGAAGCGCCGGTGACGCGCTCGACCTCGTCGGGCGTCCACTTCTCGACCTCCTTGCGGACGTCGTCCATGCCGTAGACGCGCTGGCTGGATGAATTCCTTGTCTTCCCATCCGTTCTTGAAGATATGCCAGAGCATCCCGTAGATCGTCGGGATGTGCGTGCCTGGTCGCACGCGCACATACTCCGTCGCGTGCGCCGCCGTGCGCGACAGCCGCGGGTCGATGACGATGAAGTTCGCCCGGTTGAGCTCCTTGCCCTCGATCAGATGCTGCAGCGAGACCGGATGCGCCTCCGCCGGGTTGCCGCCCATGATTACGAGCGTCTTGGAGTTGCGGATGTCGTTGTAGCTGTTGGTCATCGCGCCGTAGCCCCAGGTATTGGCCACGCCGGCGACCGTCGTCGAATGGCAGATGCGCGCCTGGTGATCGGAGTTGTTCGTCCCCCAGAACGCGGCGAACTTGCGGTTGAGATAGGCGCCCTCGTTGGAGAACTTGGCGGAGCCGAGCCAGTAGACCAATTCCGGTCCCGACTTCTCGCGGATCTCCGTCAGCTTGTCGCCGATCTCGTTGATCGCCTGGTCCCAGCTCAGCCGCGTCCACTGGCCGTTGACGAGCTTCATCGGATATTTCAGGCGTCGATCGCCGTGCACGAGCTCGCGCACCGCGGCGCCCTTGGCGCAGTGCGAGCCGCGGTTGATCGGCGATTCCCAGCCCGGCTCCTGGCCGATCCACACCCCGTTGGCGACCTCGGCCACCACCGTGCAGCCGACCGAGCAGTGGGTGCAGATGTTCTTGCGGATGGTGACCTGCGCACCGGCCGCCGCCGGCGGACCCGCCGCGGCCTTGCGCACGCTCGCGAGCGGCAACGCGCCGAGCGCGGCGAGGCCGCCGGCGGCGAGGCCGGAGCGGCGCAGGAACGAGCGGCGATCGAGCGCGCCGCTCGATTGCCCTTGCAGCGCCGAGGCGAGAGCGCCGCGTCGGGCTTGACGTTCCGTTCTCTTGATCAGCATGGACGGCTCCCTCAGCTCGGATACCGGTTGACCCGGTAGAACGTCTTCACGTGCTCGGTCTCCTTGTAGCGAGACCGGCGTTTCTCGTCGTTGCTCTCGGTATCGGCATGCGCTTCGCCGGCGAGCGGGGCCGCGGCAGCGGCCGCGACGCCGGCGCCGGCGCCGAGCGTGCGCAGGAACTCACGACGACCCAACGTCCGCTTGCGTTCTGCTTTCATGGCCGTCACCTCCTGTGTTCCTCTTCTCGTTGCCCGCCGTCGCACTGCGCTCACGACGGCAGCGCGAATGCAGCGGTTTCGATCTCGATGAAAACCCGCCCGAGCGTACCCACCGGCCGATAGAAATCGGCGGCGTCGGCACGCTCCAGATCGGCGAAGAAGCGCCCGATCCAGGGCGCGAGATGCTGCTCGAACAGCGCGCGATCGCTGCCGGCCGGCGCCGAAAAACGGCGGCCGGCGAGGCCCGACATGATCTCGCACAGGATCGCCGCATGATCTTCCGGTTCCGCCTGGCCGGCGGCGCGCTCGATGCCAAGCTCGCTCAGATCCGCGCGCAGGCGGGCCAGCGGCCGCTCATGCAGAAAGCCGGTGAGATAATAGGAGCCGTAGGGCAGGAGTTCGCCACGCCCGAGACCGATGAAGAGGTCGAAATACTCGCGCTCGACGCGTGCCGCATCGGTCCGGCTGGCGGCCTCCGCAAGCGCGGCATGCGCCAGTCCGAGCGGGCGTCGCATCGCCGCGCAGAGTGCGCAGCCGCTCAAGCAGCACGGCATCCGGAGCCCGCGCCAGCAGCACCGAGAGCAGCGCGTATTCCTGCGCGCGCGCGGCGTCGACCTCGTCGACGTCGCCGCCGATGCCCGGATGCTCGGCGTAGAGATCGGGGCGCAGCAGCGCGCGGTTGACGCCGGTCGCGGCCTCGACCGACAGCACGCGCTCGGCCGGAACGCGTGACCAGTTGGATACCGACGGCTGGGAAATGCCAATTTTTCGGGCAAGCGCGCCGATCCCGCCGGCGACGCGGATCGCTTCATCCAGGCCCTGGTCCCTCATCGGTGCGCGTTTTCTTCATTATTTCAGTTCAAAGAAATTACTGCCGCGCGGTCGAGCCGGGGTCAATAGTCTGGGGCTATGACCCTGCTATGACCCCCTAATTACTTCGGCAAGGCGCGGCCGTGCAGCCGCGTTCCAGTCAATCGGATGTTATCCGGCTGCTCTGGATCATTTTGCGCTGCAACATGTACTTTCTCATTTCGCGGCAACGCCGCAAAGTTGCGTGACTCACTATCGCTTTTCACCGGCTCCTCTTGGATTGAACCGAGATGCTTACCGACCCTGAGCGGGGACTCCTCCGGAACGGCAGCCGGTTCTGGTGAGGCAACAGTGTCTTGCCCGGCCACCCCTTCCGCAGGGGGCGAAGGTTCCGGTTGCCTCGGGCGCCAGGCTGCGGCCGACCATCTCGCGCGATCCGGCGGCGAAGCTCGTCGGTCATCTCCAGCGTGCCGAACCCCGTGATCGACCCCGGCGTGTTGAAGTCCCAGTCGTAGTCGGCAAGGCCCACGAAATCCCGGATGGCGGGATCGGCTGTCCACACGCGACGAAGCGCCGCACGGGTCAACTCGGGGGAACGCCCGGAGCAAGGAAGGCGCGGATGTCGGTTGCGGCGGAGATCGAGTCGAGCGGCGGAAGGCTGGCCGGATCGAACAGAGGTTCGGGCGGCGCTGGCAGGTCGCTTTGCGTGGTCACCGGCGCGCCACCCCCGCGCCTGGTCTCGACCGCGCCAGCGTCCGGCGCGTCGGCCGCATCTGCCGCTTCGCCGGCGGCGCGCTTGCGTCGCGACCACCGCGAAAGAAAGTGCTCCGGATCGCTCATTCGCGCTCGTTCCGTACCGGTGCGCGCCGTGCCAGCGCCTCGGGATCGGCGCGATCGCGCTTGCGCTTGTAGAAAGGCCGTTCCACGTGATGCTCGGCGACGAAGGCCTCGATCTGCAAGCGGATCGCTTCCGGCACCGGCACCACATCCACGAGATCGCTGCCCGATTCCGTCAACGCTTCGCCTTCGGCCGGATCGGCGGTCACCGCAAAAATCTCATAGGGAGGCTCGACCCCGGTCGACCGCAACGCAACCCAGAGCCTGGGCGCGCCGGAGGCGAGGTTGTCGCGATAATTCGTGGTCTCGGTGCGATAGAGGCTGATCTCGGCGGGCCCCGCGTAGAAGGTCGACCGATCGCCCTCCTCGGTCAACATCGTCCAGGGCGGCACCTCCGGCACTCCGGGCAAGACGGTGAGCGGCCTCCAGCTGAAATCGATCCAGGGGCTTTGCGCCTTGCAGCGCTCCACCACGACGCCGACCGCGATGGCGGCAAGCGCCGGCGCCTGGCTCACGACACCGCCTCGCGGCGCTCGATCGGCAGGCCCGTGAGCAGGTTTTGTGGCTTCATGCGCAGCATCCGGTCCGGCATCATCGCCAGTATCAGATAGATGGGCGCGCCGCGGGCCCGCTCCAAGACCATCTCGGCAGCGCGGAAGGTGAGCCGGTAGAGACCGACGATGCGCTCCCGCGCAGCGGTGTCGATCTCCTCTCCGTGCCAGAGGGCGTCCCCGATCCCGGTGGCGTCGGCATCGAGGCCGACGTACCAGGTGAGATCGACGTCGGTCGCCGCGATCAACGGCTCGACATCGACCTCGACCGCCAGCAGATGGGCGATCCAGCGCTCGATCACGTCGCCGAGCGCCGCGAGCCCACGCCGCCCGGCGGTGAGATCGAGCGCCATGTCGAAGAGGTCGCTACGCTCCCAATAGGTTGCGGCATTGTCGTCGTTGAGCACCTCGATCTCGCCGGCCACCGGCAAGCCGAGCATTGCGACCAGCGGCGAGACCGGTTGTGGGCTGGCGCCGGCGACGGTCTCCTCGTCGGCCGCGATCAGCGATCCGTCGTGCACGGTAAGACGCTGTGGCCGGAACAACATCTCCGCCGCCCGCAGCGCGAAGGCGTCCCCACAGCCGTCCATCACGTTGCGCAGGATCACGTGCACGAGCTGGTTCATGAACATCGGCGGCGTCTCGCCGACGCCGCCGCGCACGAGGTCGAGATAGGCGGCTTCCACCGTCCGGTGACGCGGCGAGCCGGTCGCGGAATGCGACCATCACGCTCCAGTTCTCGCGCGCATCGGCATCGGCGATCGCCGCGATCTCGCGCGCGGACACCGGCCGGCGCGGGTTGGTGAGCAGCGCCGCGTGCAGGGTCCGCTCCGCGATGCAGGCGTCAGCGGGCGGGGCCAGCTCCGGGCGCGCCAGATAGGCCTTGAGGAACTCGTCGCTGACGACGAGACCGCCGCCTTCGTCGCGGTCGAGCAGATGATGCCCGCAGGACAGCCAGAAATCCCTCATGCGACCGACGCGCCCTTACGCTTCACCGATCGTTCCGCCCGTCTTTCGCGAGGCCTAGCAGATCGAGGGTCTCGCCGGGCTCGTCCTCGTCCTCGACCTCGATCAGCGAGAACGCGCGCATCGGCTTGCGCTCGCCGCGCGCATGCAGCGTGCGGAACGCCTCGCGGATCGCGCCGTCCTCGAATGTGCGGCGGACCGCGACCAGGGTGTCGCGGGGATGATCGCAGAGCGAAGCGGCAAACGCGACCTCCTCTTCCGCCGCCGCACGTGCGCTGTCGGCGTCGGGCGCCCCCAGGCGTTCCTGAAACTGCCTGCGCAGGCTATCCGACCAGAGCGGTGCGATCCTGCTCGCTCGCATCGACGATCTGCACCAGCGTCGACCAGCCGAGCGACGGTACGCCGAGGAATCCGCTGCGGAAGGCGGCGCGCGACTTGCCGTCGAGCGCTTCCGGATCGGCGTCCGCGAACATGAAGGCGCCCGACACCGCCCATTCGCCCGGCTCGGCCGCGCGCTCGAACACGAACGTGTCCGATGGATCGAGCCGGATGGTGCGGATGAGCTTCACCTGCGCGGCCCCCCGGTTGCGGGATCGAGCCATGAAGGTTCTGCGAGCGCGCTCAGCAGCGGGCGGCGCTCGACCTTGCCCATGCGCCGCACCAGGAGATCGCCGTTCTCGTCGATGTCGCGGCGCACGCCCGGCTCGGGCGAAAGCCGCGCCAGATAGCCTTTCGCGATCTCGCCGAACCCCTGCTCCTGCCAGGCATCGACCGCCACCATCAGGTGGCGCGCGAAGCTCTCGACCAGGCGGCCGGAGTCGAGCTCCTCGAATCCCTCCTCCTCGAGCGCCGCCGACAGCGGCCGCAGACCCGGCTCCTCCTCGCCCATTGCCACGGTGCGGATCATGGCGCCGAATACCAGCCACGGCGGCGGCTCGCCTTCGTCGGCATTCCGTGGCCAGGCGAGGCGCGCGCCACCCACGAGCCCGCCATCGACGCGCACCGCATCCGGCCAATCGAAGGTGATCGGCTTCTCCGGCGGCGCATGCACGGCGAGCGCGTCGGCGAGCGCCACCAGACCGGCATAGAACGCGCGCCGTGCCGTCCGTAACGGCTCCTCCGGCTCCAGCACCACCGCGAGCTCCACGAGATCGAAGCGCCCGACATGGACCAGCGTCCCGGCCCCCGCCTCGGCCGCCACCTCGGCCGCGTGGGCAAAGGCATCGCCGACCTCGCGCAGCGTCAGCAGCCGGAACGGCGGCGGCAGGTCGAGCGTGGGCTTCGTCGAAGTGGTGAGGCGTGTGCGCTCGTCGAGCGGCATTCGGTTCCCGGGCTCGCGAATGTTGTTTGTAATCATTATAACCTGATATAGGCCGTGGCCAATGCCGACCTCATACGCGGTGGCAATGTCAGCCGCGCATTCGAGAACAGATGGCCGACCGCGACAGAGACATCCTGATCTGCTCGTGCGAAGACACGATGCCGCTCGACGGCGCCGCGATCGTGCGCGGCTGCCGCGGCGTCAACGTGACGACCGCGCGGCAACTTTGCCGCGCCGAGCTCGACCGCTTCCGCGCCGCCGCCGGCAGCGGCACGCCGCTGATCGTCGGCTGCACGCAGGAAGCGCCGCTGTTCTCCGAGGTCGCCCAGGAGGTGCGCGGCGACGCCGACATCAGATACGTCAATATCCGCGAGACCGCGGGCTGGTCGAAGGACGCAATCGACGCGGCGCCGAAGATGGCCGCCCTTATTGCGGCGGCGGCCGAGCCGGCGCCGGACATTCCGTTCGTGACCTTCACCAGCGAAGGCGTGATCCTGGTCTACGGCCGGGACGAGCACGCGATCGAGGCCGGCAACCTGCTCAAGGACCGTCTCGACGTCACCGTCCTGCTCAGGCCGCCGGCCGCGGTGACGCCGCCGCGAGTCACCGATTTCCCGGTGGCGAAAGGGACGATCCGCTCGGCCAAGGGTCATCTCGGCGCCTTCGAGCTCACCGTCGACGGATTTGCGCAGCCGGCGCCGTCATCGCGCGCGACGCTCGACTTTGCAGACGCCCGCGACGGGGCGGTGTCGCGCTGCGATCTGGTGCTCGACATCTCCGGCGGGTCGCCGCTGTTCGCCGCAGCCGATCTGCGCGAGGGCTATCTGCGCGCCGATCCCGCCGATCCCGCCGCGGTGCTCAAGGCGGTGCTCGCGGCACGCGACCTCGTCGGCACCTTCGACAAGCCGCGCTATGTCGATTTCACCGCCGATCTGTGCGCCCATTCGCGCTCGACGATCGTCGGCTGCACCCGTTGCCTCGACCTCTGCCCGGCCGGTGCGATCGCGCCCGCCGGCGACCACGTCGCCATCGACGAGCACATCTGCGCCGGCTGCGGGCAATGCGCGGCCGTCTGCCCCACCGGTGCGGCCGCCTATGCGCTGCCGCCGGCCGACACCCTGCTGCGCAAGCTGCGCACGCTCATCACCACCTACCGCGACGCCGGAGGCAAGCAAGCCGTCGTGCTCGTCCACGACGATGCCCACGGCGCGCCGCTGATCGATGCGCTCGCGCGCTTCGGCGACGGTTTGCCCGCCAACGTGCTGCCGCTCGCCGTCAACGAGGTCACCCAGGTGGGGATCGAGGCGATCGCCGCCGGGTTCGCGTATGGCGCCGGCGCGATGCGCTTCCTGCTGCGGGCAAGGCCCCGCCACGACATTTCCGGCCTCGCGAAGACGCTGGCGCTGGCGCAGCCGATCCTCGCCGGGCTCGGCTTCGGCGGCGAACGGGCGGCGACGATCGAGACCGACGATCCCGATGCGCTCGGTGCGGCGCTGCGTTCGATCACGGGCCGGGAGGCGGCACCGCGGCCCGCGAGCTTCCTGCCGACGGGAGGCAAGCGCGACGTCATGCGGTTGGCGCTGCGCGAGCTGCAGCGCGCGGCACCCGCGCCCGTCGACCTGATCGTGCTGCCGGCAGGCGCTCCGTTCGGCGCAATCGAGGTCAAGACCGAAGGCTGCACCCTGTGCCTTGCTTGCGTGGCGGTCTGCCCGACCGGTGCGCTCGGCGACAATTCGGAGCGGCCGACGCTGCGCTTCACCGAGGACGCCTGCGTCCAGTGCGGACTTTGCAAGGCCACCTGCCCCGAACAGGTGATCACGCTCAAGCCGCAGCTCGATTTCCGTGCCGCCACCGCGGCCGACCGCGTGCTGAAGGAGGAGGAGCCGTTCCACTGCATCCGCTGCGGCAAGCCGTTCGGCGTCAGGAGCACGATCGAGCGCGTCACCGCCAAGCTCGAGGGCAAGCACTGGATGTTCCAGAATTCCGCGCAGCGCCTCGACGTCATCAAGATGTGCGAGGACTGCCGCGTCATGGCGATCACCGAGCAGGAATTCGACCCCTACGGCGCTCCCCCGCGGCCGCGAGTGCGCACCACCGAGGACTATCTGCGCGAGCGCGAAGAGCAGGAGCGGATGCGCAAGGGGGACACGTAGGGCCGAGACACGCGGGGTGAGGAGCCGATGGGCGAAGCGGCAAGCCTACGGCACGTCCGAGCCGGAACCCTCGAGATCGCCTGCGAGGAGAGCGGTCCCGCCCGCGGGAATGCGGTCCTCCTCATGCACGGCTTCCCCTACGACGTGCGTACCTACGACGCCGTCGTGCCGCGGCTTGCTGCGGCGGGATGCCGTGTGATCGTGCCCTACTTGCGCGGCTATGGCCCGACCCGCTTTCTCTCGACCGGCACGCTGCGCTCCGGGCAGCAGGCCGCGCTCGGCAACGACCTCAAGGAGCTGATGCGATGCGCTCGCAATCGAGCGCGCGATCCTCGCCGGCTACGACTGGGGCGGGCGTGCGGCCTGCGTGGTCGCGGCGCTGTGGCCGGAGCGCGTGCGCGGCCTCGTCTCCGCGAACGGCTACAACATTCACGACGTCGCCGCATCCGCCGAGCCGGCTCCGCCGGAGCAGGAGCACCGGCTCTGGTACCAGTACTATTTCCATACCGAGCGCGGCCGTGCCGGCTTGACGGCCCACCGCCGCGAGCTGTGCGAGCTGCTGTGGCGCCTGTGGTCGCCGAGCTGGCGGTTCGACCAGGCCACCTTCGCGCGCACCGCACGGTCCTTCGACAATCCCGATTTCGTCGACGTGGTGATCCACTCGTATCGCTGCCGTTACGGTTACGCGCCGGGCGATCCGAGCCTGGAGCCGATCGAGAGCCGATTGGCGGCGAAGCCGCGCATCACGGTGCCGACCATCGTGCTGCACGGCGACAGCAGCGGCTTGTCGGCGCCGGAAACCTCCATGGCGCAGGCACCGATGTTCACCGGGCCCTATCAGCACCGCGTGATCCCGCGCGCCGGCCACAACCTGCCGCAGGAGGCGCCGCGAGCTTTTCGCCGACGCGGTGCTGGAGCTGGCCGGCTCAAAGGGCTGAGCTACCGGGTGGCCTTCTCCAGGAACTTCATCAGCGCGGCACGATCCTCGGCGGAGCCGATCGTCTGCTCCGGCATCTTGGTGCCGGGCGTGTAGGCCATGGGCCCGACCTCGAACAGCTTCGAGACCGTCTCCGCCGTCCAGACGATGTCGAGCCGCTTGAGCGCGTCGGAGAAATCGTAGCCGGGCAGGGTCGCGATCCGGCGGCCGAAGATGCCGGCAAGGGTCGGTCCGGCGCGCACGCCCTCGTCCGCGCGCAAGGTGTGACAGGCGACGCAGGCGCGGAACACGTCGGCGCCGGGATCGCCGGCGAACGCGGCCAGCGGATCCTCGGGCGCGCCCATGACCACGTTGCCGATCGGCTCCCCGCTGACCGCATCCCAGCGCCGGACCATGCGGTCGGTGCCGCCGGTGAGCAGCGTGCGGCGATCGGGAGCAAAAGCGACCGACCACACCGGCAATCCAGGCCCGACCAGGGTGCGCTCGAGCCTGCGCGCCACGCGGTCGATGATGGCAACCGAGCCGCGCACGCCGGCGGCAGCGATCAGGCGGCCATCGCCCGACACGGCAACCGCAATGACCGGCGTCGGACCGGCTTCGATCTCCCCCTGCAGATCGCCCGCGGCGGACAGCACGTAGACCTTGCCGTCGGCACCCGCGCAGACGATCTCGCCGTCGGGCGCGACTGCCACCGTGTTCAACGGCGAAGGCAGCGTCGCCACCACGGCCGGTCCATCGCCGAGCGGGGAGATGCGCACGGTCGCGTCGTAGCCGGCGGTGACCAGCGCACGGCCATCCGGTGTGAAGGCGACCCCGTTGACGTTCTGCTGGTGACCCTCGATCACCCGCGGCACTGCCGCCCGCGAGCGGCCACACGCGAGCGCTGTGGTCCCAGGACGCCGATGCCAGCATGCTGCCGTCGGGCGAGAGTGCGAGCGCGACCACCGGCGCCTTGTGACCCTCGAGCACCAGCGCGGGCCGCGGCTCGCCGGGATGCCAGATCGCGATGCGCGCATCCTCGCCGCTCGACGCGACGCGGCCGTCCGCCAGGAAGGCTGCCGCATTGACCGCGCCTTCGTGAAAGCGCAGCACCTGCTCGGCGGCGTTACGCTCCAGCGACCAGCGGATCGCGGAACTGTCGAAGCTGCCGGAAACCGCCTGCGTCCCATCCGGCGAGATCGCCAGCGCGCGCACCGGTCCCCCGTGGCCGCGCAGCTGCGCATGCGCGGCACCGGGCGCCGCCAGCACACAGGAAAAGGCCACCAAGAGCCGCAGCGGGGTGCTCGCCATCACCGACCCGTCCCGATCATGCCGACTGCGCGGCTCCACGTCCTACTCGCAATCGTCATTCTCGCACCCTGGTTCCTGCGGCCGGTCGGGAAAGCAGGCCATATCGACCGAAAGGCCCGGCTCACGCCTGCGCCGGCCGCATGCCGAGCGCACGGACTTTCCCGCGCACGGTCTCGTCGCGCAATGCGGCAAGGAACGCCTGCACGGCCGGGCGGTCGCGGCGGCTTTCGACCAGCAGGAAATCATAATCCTCGGGTGCAACCGCAATGAAACCGAGCCCGTAGAGACGCGCGACCGGCTCGATCGCGATGCCCCAATCCGCCCGGCCCTGCGCCACCGCGGCGGCCACCGCGTTGTGCGAGCGCGGCTGGTTGCTGTAGCCGGCAGGGCGCGCACCCGCGAGCAAGGCATCGATCAGCACCCGCGTGCCGGCCCCGGCATTGCGGCTGACCATCAGGCACTGCGGATCGTCCAACGCCGCCGCCAGCGCCGCCTGCAAGCTGCGTCCGGCAAACCGCGCGTCATCCCGCCGGTGCACGAAGCCCTGCATGCGCTGCCAGCCCTTCACCAGCATGAGGCCCGGACGCACCAGATGCGCGTTGTAGATGCCGCTTGCGGGATCGACGAGATGCACCGGCGCGAGGTCGCATTCGCCGCGCTCGGCGGCGGTAACGCCACCCATGCTGCCGACCGCGATGGTGCGGGCCGTGAGCCCCCGGTCGGCGAGCGCACCGAGCACGACGTCGAGCGCGACGTCGTGACTGCCCATGACCACGAGATCGGGCAACGCCGCGGCCTGCCCGATGAGGGTGACGCGCGCACGCGTACCGGCGTCGAGCGCGGGCGCGAGTGCATCGATCTCCAGGAAGCCGTCGGCCTGGGAGAAGCTCGACACGGCGCCGGAACCCTTGGCGGTCGGAAACGCGACCGGCCGCTCATCGCCGGCGACCAGCGCCACCAGTGCGAATTCCTTGCGGCCGAGCTCGGAGACGATCCGCACCGGCACGTCGGCCTCGATCACGCGCGCCGCCTCGGGCGGCAGGCCGGCGCGGGCTCGGATCACCGGCGCGACGAAGGCGTGGAAGGTGAAGATCGCCGAGGTGGGAAACCCGGGCAGCACCACCAGCGGCTTGCCCTCGATTGCGGCGAGACAGAGCGGCTTGCCCGGCTTGAGCGCCACGCCGTGGACGAGAATGCCGGGAGCGCCGAGCTTCGAGATGATGCGGTGGGAGAGATCGCCGGCGCCCTTCGAGGTGCCGCCGGAGAGCACGACCAGGTCGCAGGCTGCCAGTGCGCCGCGCACCGCGCGCTCGAGCGCGGCTTCATTGTCCGGAAACGCCCCCAGGGCGACCGGCTCGCCGCCGGCTTCCGTCACGGCCGCCGCAATGATGGCGCCGTTGCTGTCGTAGACCCGCGCGGGTCCGAGCACGCCGCCCGGCGCGGCAAGCTCGTCGCCGGTCGACAGCACCGCCACCTTGGGCCGACGGATCACCTCGACCGCTGCGATGCCGCAGGCCGCGAGCATGCCGATCTCGCGCGAGGAGATCGCGCTGCGCCTGCGCAGCACCACCTCGCCACGAGCGATGTCGGAGCCGGCATAGGAGACGAACTGTCCCGGTGCGACGGCGCGGCGCACATCGATCGCCGGCGATGCGCCGTCGTCGACCAGCTCGGTATGCTCGACCATGATCACCGCGTCGGCTCCGCGCGGCACGACGCCGCCGGTCGCGATGGTGGTGGCGGAGCCCGCGGCGACCTCGAGCGCCGGCGGGTGCCCGCACACGATCACCTCGCCGTTGAGAACAAGCCGCGGCACCTCGCCTGCGCCTGCGGCGACCGTATCGGCGGACCGCAGCGCAAAGCCATCGACATTGGCGCGATCGAACGGCGGCACGTCGATCGGTGCGATCACGTCATGGGCGAGCACGCGGCCGTGCGCCTGCGAAAGCGCGACCGTTTCCGCGGCAAGCGGCGACAGGTCGATGTGCTGCGCAAAGCGCGCGCGCGCCTCCTCGGCGGAGACCACTTCGAGGAATTGCTCCTGCCGCGCCGCGCGACGGATTGCGGCGATGAGATCCTGCTCGGCTGATCCCGCTTCGAAACGTGCAGTCATGAAACATGAAGTCATGGCCAGGGTCTTATCACGACCTCGGTCCCCGCCGGGTAGCCTTCGCTCCCGGCTCTCACCAGAACCCAGCCATCGGCCGAGCGCGAGCGACGAGAGCGGCACATAGCCCGAGGCTATGGGCAAGGGCCGGGCCGTTTCGCCCTCCAACCGAACCGGCACCAGCTCCGCGAGGCCGACGCTGGAGGTGACCTTGTGGGTGAGCTTGGCCGTCCGCCAGCTCGGTGGTTCCCGACTGTCCGCCAACCGCGCCAGCAACGTGCGTCCGAGCATGTGCCAGGCCGCCGCTGCGGCATCGAGCCGCCCGGGCAGGGCCAGCACCGGACGTGCGCCGACCTTGCCGAACGCACTCGTTTCGCCCGGCAGCAGGCCGACCCCGTGCACGATCACCGCTCCGATCGACGCCAGTGTCCGGACGGTGGCGTCGCTGCGTCCACTGCCGGTGCCGCCGATGACGACGACGGCGTCCACCTCGCGATCGCTCAATGCATGCTCGACGCCCTGGCCGGGCTCGCCGAAGCCGACCACGCCGCCCGCCGACCGGATCGCATCGGCAATGCAATCGACGGCGGCATCGATCACGGGATCACCGGGCCGGGCGCGCGCCAGCCGCACGCGCGGCGCGCGCAGGCGCACTGCGGTCACGCCCGCGGCCGCAAGCAAGGCGAGCTGCAGGCGGCCGAGGCGCCGACCTGCCGGCAGCATTGCGTCCGCGGCCGGCATCGCCGCCGCGCGGCAGCACGCCTTCGCCGGGACCCAGCGGCATCAGCGTCTGCGCCACCCCGTCGCGGATCGTCACCGCATCGAGCGGCGCGACCGCATCGGCACCCGCCGGAAGCGGATCGCCGACATCGACCCGCACGGCGGAGGGGAGCGGCGCCGGCGCATAGGTGCCCGCATCGGCGGTGAGCTCGGATCTCACCGCCCAGCCGTCGCGCAGCGCGAGCGACGCCGGCGGAGCCGGAGCAGGGATGACGAGATCCGTCGGCCAGGGTCAGTCCGTACGCGACGGACAGGTCGGCGGTGCGCGGCGCCACCGGCTCGACCTGCGCGTCGATGCAGGCGAGCACGTCGTCGAGCGGCGTCAGGCGGGCGATCCGCTGCGAGGCTTCGGGCTGCGAGACCATCGCCTGCGTCAGTATTATATTGCGCCGGCCTGCGAAAGCGGCACACCTTCGCTAGTGTCCCGATTCCGAAGTTCGCCAGCACTCACGGCACACTCTGAGCGAACTTCGGAATCAAAGGGACACTAGCAACTCTATGATTCTAGTGCCCCTTTTGAACCCGAAGTTCGCAATCGGATTTGCGGCACAGTTGTGCGAACCCCGGGTTCGGGGCACTAGGGATCAAATGGCCGAGAAGACCATCAACTTGCGCGGACTCAAGTGTCCCCTCCCCGCGTTGCGCGCGCGCAAGGCGTTGACGGCGCTCGCGCCCGGCGACCTGTTGATTGCCGAATGCACCGATCCGCTCACCGCGATCGATATCCCGAACCTGCTCAACCAGACCGGCGACCGGCTCGAGGCCAGCTCGCACGACGGCGGCGTGCTGGTGTTCCGGATCAGGAAGCGCTGACGCACCGGCAGGTAGCGCCATTGCGCCTGCGCGCGTCACATCGTCAGCACGATCTTTCCGAAATGCCGGTTGGCGCGCATGTGCGCCTGCGCTTCGGGCGCCTGGTCGAGCGGAAAGCGGCGGTCGATCGGCAGCGCGAGCCTGCCCGCGGTCACCGCGCCCCAGAGATCGGCGCGCATGCGGCGGTTGATCTCGCGCACCTCGTCGAGGGTCCGGGTGCGGAAGGTCACCCCGATATAGTCGATGCGCTTGAGCGCATGCAGGTCGAAATCGAGCTCGGCCCTGGTGCCGGCGAGACGGCCGACATTGACGATGCGTCCGAGCAACGCCATCGCTTTCATGGCCTGGGCGACCACCTGCCCCGACAGCATGTCGACCACGAGATTGACGCCCTTGCCGGCGGTGGCCTCGAGCACGCGGTCGGGCCAGCCGCCGTCGCGGGTATCCACGGCGAGGTCGGCCCCGAACTCCTGCAGGCGCGCACGCCGCGCGTCGTCGGTCGACGTGCCGATGACGATGCCCGCACCCATGAGCTTGGCGATCTGCAGGCCCATCAGCCCGACGCCGGAGCTCGCTCCCTGGATCATCACGCTCTCGCCCACCTGCAATCGGCCGGCGCTGACCAGCGCGTTGTGCAGCGTGATCAGCGAAACCGGGAGCGTCGCCGCTGCATCGAAGCTCATGCCCGACGGCATCGCGTTGACGCGCCCCCAGTCGCTCACCGCATATTCCGCATAGCCGCCGCTGCCCGAGCACATGACGCGGTCGCCGGGCTTGAAGCCGCCCTGCACCTCGCTGCCGGTCTCCGCCACCTCGCCCGCCCATTCGAGGCCGACAGGCGCGCCGACGCCGGCGTGGCTGCCGTGCGGCTGACCGCGTGCGGTGGTCAGATCGGCGCGGTTGAGCGCTGCCGCGCGGACCTTCACCAGCACCTCGTTCGGCTTGGGCCGCGGCTGCGGGACGTCGCGCACGACCAGTCCGTTCTCGCTGGCGACACCGGCCTTCATGGCATTTCCTCCGTGACCATCGTTTCGTCGCTGGCCGAGCCGTTGCACCCGGCGGCTGACATGTGAACGCACCGACGCCAGTCTACACCGGACGCATGCCGGAGGTCGTGCGTGGTGTGATAGGCTCACGCAGCGATCGCCCCGGAGATCACATGCAGGAACGGACCAAGCCTCCCTTTCGCGCCGACCATGTCGGCAGCCTGATCCGACCCGACGCGCTGATCAAGGCGCGCGAGCAGGCCGAGAAGAAGGAGATATCGGACGCCGAGCTCATGCGCATCCAACAGACGGCCATCCGCGACGTGGTGCGCATGCAGGAGGAGATCGGGCTCGAGCTGGTGACCGACGGCGAGTACAACCGCCACTCCTGGCACCGGGACTTCATGCTGAAGTTCGGCAACGTGCAGATGATACCGTCCAGGCTCTCGGTCAGGTTTCATACCGCGGAGGGCGAGCGCGTGCACAGCCCGCCCACCATGCAGGTCACCGGCAGGCTGGCGCGGCCGGAGGGTGGCGGCATCTTCGTCGACGACTTCCGGTTCCTGGCATCGATCGCGCGCGCAACGCCCAAGATCACGATCCCCTCGCCCACCGTGATGCATTTTCGCGGCGGACGCGAGGCGATCGATACCGATGCCTATCCCGACATCGCCGCGTTCTACGACGATCTCGCGCGCCTCTACCGCGAGGAGATCGCCGACCTCGCGCAGGCCGGCTGCCGCTACCTGCAGATCGACGAGGTCAACCTCGCCTATCTCTGCGATCCGGAGCTGCGCCGCCAGGTGGCCAATATCGGCGAAGACCCCGGCACGCTGCCGCGGACCTATGCCAGGCTCCTCAACGACACCATCAGGGATCGCCCGCAGGACATGACGGTGTGCATGCATCTGTGCCGCGGCAACTTCGCCGGCGCCTGGGTGGCGGAGGGCGGCTACGAGCCGATCGCGGAGCTCCTGTTCAACGATATCGGCGTCGACGGCTATTTCCTGGAATACGACAGCGCCCGCGCCGGCGGCTTCGAGCCGCTGCGGTTCCTCCCCAAGGGCAAGATTGCCGTGCTCGGCCTAGTCACCACCAAGAGCGGCGAGCTCGAGAGCAAGGACGAGCTCAAGCGCCGCATCGAGGCGGCCGGCAGGCATGCACCGCTGGAGCAACTGGCGCTCTCCCCGCAATGCGGTTTCTCCAGCGGCATCGGCGGCAACACCATGGATATCTCCGGCGAGATCGCCAAGCTCACCCTGGTGGTCGAGACAGCGCGCGAAGTGTGGGGACATGGGTAAAGGCGCCGCGCGATTTTGCCCACCATACCAATTAAACGGAGCCGAGCATGACCGCAGCAGCCAATCGCAGCCTGGAAGACCGTATCCGCGTCATCGAGGATCGGCTCGAGATCTACAATCTGATCGCCAGCCATCCGCCCAGCGCCGATACCGCCGGCAAGGACCATATCGCCGCCTGCTGGGTCGAGGACGGGGTGTTCGATCGCGGCGGGATGCTTTCGAGCCCGCGCGGCCGCGACGCGCTGGCAAACCAGGTGATGAGCCCGGAGCACCAGGCGGCAATCGCGGGCGGCCTCGCCCATTTCACCGGGTTGCCTCATGTCGCGATCGACGGCGATACCGCCGTGGTCACGTCCTATCTGCAGATCCTGGTGCCGCAGACGCAGGGCGATCCGGTCGAGGTCCCCAACCACGGCAGCGGCAGGGGCTTCCGCATCCACCGCATGACTGCGAACCGCTGGGAGCTCGTGCGCACGCCGCAGGGCTGGAGGTTCAAGCACCGCAGCACGCGGCAACTCGACGGCAGCGAGCCGGCGCGCAGGATCCTGCGGGGGGCGCTGACGAAGTGACACGACCTGCCCGTTTCCCGGCCGAGCGCGCTCTTGCGCGCGAGAGCCGGGATTCCAGGGGCCACGCGGCGAGCATCTGCCAACAATGAGCGTCGCGACAAATGCGCGGGGTCCCGGTCTCGCTGCGCTCGCCCGGGACACGAATTGCTCTCCATAACTTTCACGATGTCAAAAAGCCCGCTGTCCCTGCAGATCTGGGACAGCATTTCTCGTTCCCGCGGCGCGGCGCGCCCGGGTGTTGATCGTGTTCTTCATCCCCCCGATCAGGAGGGGCGGCGGAGCGCCGCCAGGCGCCCGGATGCAGCGGCATCCGGCGGGCGTGCCATGACGCGGCACGCCGGGCGCTTGCGAAGCGCCCTTTGCGTCCCGTGCGCAGGACGCCGCGCCTCCCGGCGCTCCACCTTGGCACTCTTGCGATGCGGATCCGCGCTTCCGACCCCGGCATTGTCCTCCGGGAGACCGTGCAGCGAGCTCCTCGCGGCCGGGTCGTAGTGCCCGGCGGTCGGCTTCCGCACCTCCCGAGCCTTCGGTTGCGAGCCGCAGCCGCGGGACGCCAATCTCGCTCCGCCTTCAGGATCGCCTCTAGAAAACGGCCCTCGTGAGCGAGGTGGGCGCTTCCTAGCGCCATCGCAATATGTAGTCAACAATAAAATGCATATGGTGACCGAGGCGCGGAAAGCGTAGTCACCGCTTTGTTGTTGGGTCTCGCAAGAGCTCGACCCAACGGAAACGCGGCGCGTCGTGTCTCGTGATTGAGGGATCCATGCCGGAGCCGGGGCAGCCACGGGCCTTCGCCGGGCGCCGCGCGGGCGGCATTCGCGAGTTGCGCTCAGGGCTCCTCGGCATCGACCAGGATGAAGGCGATGCGGCAGGGCTCGCTGCCGCGATTGACCCACGCGTGATTGGTGCCTTGCTGCACCAGCACGTCGCCCGCCTTCAGATGAATCTCGGAATCATCGAGCAGCATGTCGATCTCGCCGGCCATGACGATGGCGTAGTCCACGGTGCGGGTTCGGTGCATGGAGGGGTGGCGCGGCGGCAGGCCCCGCTTGGGGACGCCGTCGCCCAGGCTGTGATGCATGGTGTTGGGATCCAGGTTGCGCGTCTCCGCGGTCTCCGGCGGAAAGTCGACGATACGAAACACCGTGCCGCCGCGCGGCGGCATGATGCCGATGTCGATTGCGGCTCGGTCCTTGGCGCCCGAGAGATCGGCCGGCGCCTGATCCGTCGCCCACAACAGGCGTGACACGGTCTGCGCGTGCGGGCGTACCTTCCTGTGCGGGTTGGCGCCGTCGAACAGCACCACCGCCTTGTCGTTACCGTCGATGGTGGTGACCACGCGGCGAACGTCGGCGCTCAAGGCCATGTTGCATTTCCTCCTTCGGACGTCGCGGCCGGGCTGGCCCCGGCGACGCCAGCGTCCTTGCTCATGCCAACGTATATGCGTCTCCCACAACTCGGTGACGACGGCGCTGCCGGCCGGCGGCTGTAGACGTGCGGCGCCGGCCCATCCATGACGAATACGGACCGGCCGGCAGCGTCGTGGCCGGTCACCACCCGGCGGATCGGCTTCGGCATGGTTCCCCCCGACACGGCACTGGTTGGTTGAATGCGGGTTGAGTGCATCGAGAACCATCGGCGGGTCGGAGACCTCGCTAATTCGGAGACCTCGCCAATGCTAATATTGACTATTAACCCCGGCGACTCGCCGGCGGCCGAGGCCCCCCTGAACGAGCCGAGGATATCAATGATCGCTAGCGATGAACACCGGGAACGGATGAAGGCGCTTGTAGATTTCACCGCATCATCCTTCAAGACTGAATTCCCATCACCGTTCGGCTCCGCAATTTACGATGAACGAAGCGGTGTCCTGGTCGCCCAGGCCTATGACACCGTCTTGAAGATGTGCGACCCGACCAATCATGCGGAAATCAACGCCATCCGCGATGCGGCTAGAGAACTTCAATCTCTCTCTCTTCGCGGCTGCACCCTGTACAGTACATGCGAGCCTTGCCCGATGTGCATGTCAGCGTGCATTTGGGCAGAAGTCGATACCGTCGTCTTTGGAGCGTCGACGATGGAGGATGCGAACCTGTACTGGCCGCAAGCGTCCGACATGTCGCCACAGGAGCTAATTGCTCGCGTCCGTCTCGAGCCAACGTGTCGATTGATACCTCACCTCGGCCGCTCCCTTTGCCAGAACCTTTTCACGCGATGCGATGAAGTGCGCAAGGAACGAGGTCTGCAATTGCCGCCACATCGCTGAAGCACTGCTCTTAGGGTTAGGCACCGCGTATCAAACGCGGCGCTCAGGTTGCGCTACTGTGACCGCCGATCGACGCTCACACCCGCCGCGCCACCATCATGCGCTTGATCCCGGCGATAGCCTCGGCCGGGTTGAGGTTCTTCGGGCAGGCCTTGGCGCAATTCATGATGGTGTGGCAACGGTAGAGCCGGAACGGGTCCTCGAGATCGTCGAGCCGCTCGCCGGTGGCCTCGTCGCGGCTGTCCTTGAGCCAGCGGCTCGCCTGCAGCAGGGCGGCCGGCCCGAGGAAGCGATCGTCGTTCCACCAGTAGCTCGGGCACGCGGTCGAGCAGCACGCGCACAGGATGCACTCGTAGAGACCGTCGAGCTTCCGGCGGTCCTCGTGGCTCTGCCTCCATTCCTTCTGCGGCGTGGGCGAGGTGGTCTGCAGCCAGGGCTCGATCGCGGCGTGCTGGGCATAGAAATTGGAGAGATCGGGCACCAGGTCCTTCACCACCGCCAGGTGCGGCAGCGGATAGACCTTCACCACGCCCTTGATGTCCGACATCGCCTTGGTGCAGGCGAGCGTATTGGTGGCGTCGATGTTCATGGAGCAGGAGCCGCACACGCCCTCGCGGCAGGAGCGGCGGAACGTCAGCGTCGGGTCGATGGTGTTCTTGATCCAGATCAGCGCATCGAGAACCATCGGCCCGCAATCGCCGGTGTCGACGTAATAGGTGTCCATGCGCGGATTCGCGCCGTCGTCGGGATTCCAGCGATAGATGCGGCATTCGCGCACGTTCTGCGCGCCGGTCGGATAGGCCCAGGTCTTGCCTTCGGTGACCCGGGAATTCCTGGGAAGGACGAATTGGGCCATCTCGGTCGCTCCGTCATGCCGGCCTCGTGCCGGGCATCCACGTCCTGGTTTGCATTTCGATGAAGACGTGGATGGCCGGGACGATCCACGGAACAAGTCCGGGGACGGCCATGACGTCCACTAATATACCCGCGCCTTGGGCTCGATGTAGCTGACCTCGTTGGTGAGCGTGTAGGCGTGCACCGGCCGGTAGTCGATGGTCACCTTGCCGCGGTCGTCGAGCCAGGCGAGCGTGTGCTTCATCCAGCCCTTGTCGTCGCGCTCGGGGAAATCCTCGCGCGCGTGCGCGCCGCGGCTCTCGGTGCGGTTCGCCGCCGAGTCCATGGTGACCACCGCCTGAGCGATCAGGTTGTCGAGCTCGAGCGTCTCGACCAGGTCGGAGTTCCAGATCAGCGAGCGATCGGTGACCCTGAGGTCGGAGACGCCGCGCCAGACCTCGTGAATGAGGTCGTGGCCTTCGGCGAGCACCTCGCCGGTGCGGAACACCGCGCAGTTGGTCTGCATCACCTTCTGCATCCCGAGCCGCAGCTGCGCGGTCGGCGTCCCGCCGGCGGCGTGGCGGAACCCGTCGAGGCGGGAGAGCGCGACATCGGCGGAATCCTTCGGCAGATCGCCGTGCGTGCCGCCGGGCTGCAGGATCTCGGCACAGCGCAGCGCCGCCGCGCGCCCGAACACCACCAGATCGATCAACGAGTTCGAGCCCAGGCGATTGGCGCCGTGCACGGAGACGCACGCCGCCTCGCCGAGCGCCATCAGGCCGGGCACCACGACGTCGTCCTCGCCGTTCCTCCTGGTGAGCGCTTCGCCGTGATAGTTGGTGGCGATGCCGCCCATGTTGTAGTGCACGGTCGGCACGATCGGGATCGGCTCGCGCGTCAGGTCCACCCCGGCGAAGATGCGCGCGGATTCCGAGATGCCGGGCAGGCGCTCGTGCAGCACCGCAGGATCGAGATGATCGAGGTGCAGATGGATGTGGTCTCTCAGCTTGCCGACGCCGCGGCCCTCGCGGATCTCGATGGTCATGGCGCGTGACACCACGTCGCGCGAGGCCAGATCCTTGGCGGAAGGGGCATAGCGCTCCATGAAGCGCTCGCCCTCCGAGTTGACGAGATAGGCACCCTCGCCGCGCGCGCCCTCGGTGATCAGGCAGCCGGCGCCGTAGATCCCGGTCGGATGGAACTGCACGAATTCCATGTCCTGCAGCGGCAATCCCGCCCGCAGCATCATGGCGTTGCCGTCACCGGTGCAGGTATGGGCGGAGGTGCAGGAGAAATAGGCGCGCCCGTAGCCGCCGGTGGCGAGAACGGTCATCTGGGCACGGAAGCGATGGATCGAGCCGTCGTCGAGCCTGATGGCGACGACGCCGCGGCAGCGGCCGGCGTCGTCCATGATCAGGTCGATCGCGAAGAACTCGATGAAGAACTCGGCAGCGTGGCGCAGAGCCTGGCCGTACATCGTATGCAGCATGGCATGGCCGGTGCGGTCGGCGGCGGCGCAGGTGCGCTGCGCGGTGCCCTTGCCGAAGTGGGTGGTCATGCCGCCGAACGGACGCTGATAGATTTTGCCGTCGTCGCGCCGCGAGAACGGCAGGCCCCAGTGCTCCAGCTCGTAAACGGCGTCCGCTGCGTTGCGGCAGAGATACTCGATGGCATCCTGGTCGCCGAGCCAGTCGGCGCCCTTGACGGTGTCGTACATGTGCCAGCGCCAGTCGTCCTCGCCCATGTTGCCTAGCGCGGCGGCGATGCCGCCCTGGGCCGCCACCGTGTGCGAGCGGGTCGGAAACACCTTGGTGAGGCAGGCGGTCTTGAGGCCGGCCTCGCTGCAGCCGACGACGGCGCGCAGCCCCGAGCCGCCGGCGCCGACCACGACCACGTCATAGCTGTGATCCTCGATCGGATAGGCGCGGCCGTTGACCGCCGGTCGGCTTGGTCCGCCGTTCTCCGCCACCGGTCACACCTTGAAGCTGAGCATGAGGATCGCGAAGGCGGAAGCGAGCCCGACCGCCACGGCGAAGAAGGTGTTGGCCATGAGGAGGAAGAGCTTGGCGCTCTCGTCGTGCACGTAATCCTCGATGATGACCTGCAGGCCGATGCGCATGTGGGTGCAGATGGAGAGGATGAACAGCAGCATGGTCACCGCCACCAGCGGCGAGCCGAGGATCTGCACCACCGCGGCATGGTTGCGGCCGAGCAGCGACACCACGATGATGACGAAGGCGATGGTGAGCGGCACGTTGGCGACCGCGGTCAGGCGCTGACGCCAGAAATGGTCGGTGCCGGATCTCGCCGTCCCCAGCCCGCGCACGCGGGCGAGCGGCGTGCTCATGTCTCCTCCTGCCATCAGCGCGGCCCTCCCATGTGGAAATAGCCGATCACCCAGATGACGAGGGTGAGGCTGATCGAGCCGACCAGGCTCGCCACCGTCAACCATTCCCGCTCGTGCGAGCCGAAGCCGCGGCCGGTATCCCAGATCAGGTGGCGAACGCCGCCCAGCATGTGATGCATCAAGGCCCAGGTATAGCCGAACAGGATGAGCCGCCCGAGGAACGAGCTCATGAACGAGCCGATGCCGGCATAGGCGTTGGGGCTGGAGGCCGCCGCGATCAGCCACCAGGCCAACAGCAGCGTGCCGAGATAGAGCCAGGCGCCGGTGACGCGATGGACGATCGACATCATCATCGTCAACGTCGGCTTGTAGATGAACAGATGCGGAGACAGCGGCCGCTCGGCGGGTGCCTTGCTGTCGGCCATTGTTGTGCTCCCGTCCTGCCTGCCCGCACCCGGCCATCCGTACCGTCAAACGGGAGCGCGGCGGTAAAATTCCTAACCAATGCCGGCGGTCGGCGGCAATCCAACGCGGCCGGCCTAGGAGGCAAGCCTTTCCTTTCGTCTATCGCGAATATGAAGGGCAGGGTTCTGGCGCACAATAGGTATCTCGCGTAGATTTCCTTCGCCAATTTCGAAGGAAGCTCGGCTTTCAAATACCGGGGCCGACGCCGTGAGCCAGCGTTTCGATCTGACCGATCTCAGCCTGTTCCGCCACGTGGTGGAAGCCGGCAGCATCACGCGCGGCGCCGAGCGCGCGCATCTCGCATTGGCCGCCGCCTCCACGCGCATCCGCAACATGGAAGAAGGACTGGGGGCGGCGCTCCTGGTTCGCCGCCGCCAGGGCGTGACCCCGACCCAGGCCGGCCGCACCCTGCTCCAGCACGCGCGCGCGATCCTGCGCCAGGCCGAGCGGCTGCGCGAGGACCTCGGCGCCTACGCCGGCGGGCTCGCCGGCCAGATCCGGGTGCTCTCCAACACCAATGCGCTGACCGAGTTCCTGCCGGAGGCACTGAGCTCGTTTCTCGCCAGCCATCCGCATGTCAGCGTCGACCTCGAGGAACGGCTGAGCGACGAGATCGTGGGCCTGATCGCCGAGGGCGTGGGCGATCTCGGCATCGTCGCCGGCACCGTCGATGTCAGCGCGCTCGAGACCTATCCGTTTCGCAAGGACCGGTTCGTGCTGGTCGTGGCCCGCAGCCATGAGCTCGCGAAACGCTCGAAGGTGTCGTTTGCGGAGGTGCTGGATCACGATTTCGTCGGCCTCGACCGCGCCAGTGCGTTGCAGCGTTTCCTCGCCGACAAGGCAACGCGCGCCGGCCAGCCGTTGCGGCTGCGCGTGCAGCTGCGCAGCTTCGACGCCGTCTGCCGCCTGGTCGAGTGCAATGTCGGGATCGGCATCGTGCCGGAGACCACCGCGCGGCGGGTGGCGCGCACCATGACGATCGTGCCGGTCGTGCTGACCGACCCCTGGGCGGCGCGCGAGCTCACCATCTGCATCCGCAGCTTCGAGGAGCTGCCGCCGTATGCCCGTCAGCTCGTCGACCACCTGCGCGCCGATCGGTAGTTGCGCGCATCGCCCGCGGCATCATCAGCGAAGGTCCGGTAACCATCGGTCGCTCGCCGCAGCGATAGCGGGTCTCCGCCTCACCGCGGCATGAGCGCCCAGTAGTCGAGATCGAGCAGCACGGCGGGATGATCCTCGTCGCCGACCCTGAGCGGGAAGTCGTGGCAAGGGTGATCCTTGGCGGCGACGGTGCGCAGCCGCAGCGCGCCGACGTCGTCGCGCTCGGGCAGGTCGGCCTTGGCCAGCACCTGCGACCAGGCGAACACGGTGTTGCCGGCGAACAACGGCGCGACGTGCCGTCCCCCGTTGATTGCGGCGATGTGGAACGCGTTGCCGAGCCCGTTGAAGGAGAGCGAGCGAGCGAGCGAGATCACGTGCCCACCATAGACCAGGCGACGGCCGAACCGTCCCTTGGCCTCGACGAACTGGTTGAAATGGATGCGCGCGGTGTTCTGATAGAGCCGCGTCGCAATCTGGTGCTCGGCCTCCTCCACGGTCACGCCGTCGACGTGATCGATCTTCTCGCCGACCTCGTAGTCGCCGAACCGATGCGGACTGCCGGCGAGCGTGTCGTCGTAGGCCGCCGCGTCGATGCGCGGGCAGGCATCGCCGAGCATGCCCGGCAGCACGGCCTCGGGCAGTCGCGGCACATGATCGCCGGCCGATCGAGCTGCTTCGTCGCGCTTGCGAAGCATTACCCAGCGCACATACTCCAGCACCCTGGTGCCGTCTTGCCTGCAGCCGGTCGAGCGCACGAAGGCGATCCCGGTCTTGCGGCTCGAATTTTCCTTGAGGCCGATCACCTCGGATTCGGCGGTGATGGTGTCTCCGGGATAGACCGGCGCCAGGAAGCGGCAGGCGGCGTAGCCCAGATTGGCGACCGCATTGAGCGAGATGTCGGGGACGGTCTTGCCGAACACCACGTGAAATACGAGGAGGTCGTCGACCGGAGCATGGGGATAGCCGAGCGCGCACGCAAAGGCGTCGGCCGACTGCACCGCAAAGCGCGGCCCGAACAGGCCGTTGTAGAGAGCGACGTCGCCCACCGTGATGGTGCGCGGGGTGGCGTGCCTGATCACCTGCCCGATGCGGAAGTCCTCGAAAAAATTGCCGCCGCCGGTCCTGGACATGGTTGTCCTCGTCATCCCGCTGTTGCCATGGCCCGGTCGCGAACCGAGCCCGGATCCGTCATGACGGCAAATCTGCATCCAGCCGGCATCTCATCACGTAGCTGTGTCGCGACGTCAATAGCGCGCGCGATGACGCCCGCGACCCGACGCGGTAAGCTTTCAACGGGAGCGCGTGCGCAAGGATAGGCCATGACCGCCGCAGCCGCCGATGACCACGCCGTGACGCCGGCCGGGCGCGAGGGCGCCACGATTCACCCGCTCTGGGTGCGCCTGACCCATTGGATCAACGTGGTGGCGATGGCGATCATGATCGCCTCCGGGTGGGAGATCTACAATGCATCGCCGCTGTTCGCGTTCCGGTTTCCGCGCGAGATCACCTTGGGCGGCTGGCTCGCGGGGGCGCTGCTGTGGCACTTCGCGGCGATGTGGCTGCTGGTCGCCAATGGGCTCCTGTACGTGCTGCTTGGCCTCGCCACCGGCCGTTTCCGGCGCAAGCTGATCCCGATCCGGCCAGCCGAGGTCCTGGCCGACGTCAAGGCGGCCCTCACCGGCAAGCTCGCCCACGACGATCTCTCGGTGTACAACGCGGTGCAGAAGCTGCTCTATCTCGGAGTGATCCTGGCCGGCATCGTCATCGTCCTTTCCGGCCTCGCGATCTGGAAGCCGATCCAGATGCAGGAGCTGACCGCGCTGTTCGGCGGTTACGAGGCCGCGCGCTACGTGCACTTCTTCGCGATGGCGGCGATCGTGGGCTTTCTGGTCGTCCACGTGGTCATGGCGCTCATCGTGCCGAAGAGCATGCGCGCGATGATCAGGGGCCGGTAAGAACAGCCGCGAGGAGGCATGCATGTCGCGCATCCGAAAGCATCCGCCCGGCATCGATCCGAAGCTGCTGGTCAGGGACGCGGCAAAGCTCATGCCGGATCCGACGCGGCGGGCGTTCATGCGCGGCGGCGCCAGCCTCGGCGCGCTCGCCTTCCTCGCCGGATGCGACATCACCGATGGTCCGTCGGCGGAACGCGCGCTGATGCAGGTGTCCAGGTTCAACGACCGGGTGCAGGCCTGGCTGTTCGACCCGAACAAGCTCGCCCCGACCTATCCCGACAGCGCGGTGACCCGCCCGTTCCCGTTCAACGCCTACTATCCCGAGGACGAGGCGCCCGAGGTCGACAAGGACGACTACAAGCTCGAGGTCGGCGGCATGGTCGAGGACAGGCGATCCTGGACGCTCGACGAGCTCCATGCGCTGCCGCAGGAGACCCAGATCACCCGCCACATCTGCGTCGAGGGCTGGAGCGCGATCGGCAAGTGGACGGGAACGCCGCTGCGCGAGTTCCTGCGCCGCGTCGGCGCCGACACGCGCGCGAAATACGTGTGGTTCCGCTGCGCCGAGGGCTATTCCACCTCGATCGACATGCCGACCGCGCTGCATCCGCAGACGCAGATGACGTTCGCTTTCGACGGCGCGATCCTGCCGCGCAAGTACGGCTTCCCGATGAAGGTGCGCATGCCGACCAAGCTCGGCTTCAAGAATCCCAAGCACGTGATGGAGCTCGCCATCACCGACAAGTACCTCGGCGGCTATTGGGAGGACCAGGGCTACAACTGGTTCAGCGGCGTCTAGTGTGCTGTCTCTAACGGTCGTGTCCCGGCTGCGGTGCAGCGCGAAGCTCTTGCGGAGCGGTGCAGCGCTGAGCCGGGACCGTTCCAGCGGCGGAGTTTGTAACGGTCCCGGTTCTGCAGCGCACCACTTCGTGCTGCGCTGCGCCCGGGACACGTGCGATGCAAGCGTCAGAGTCACTGCACTAGCGGGCCGCACTCAAATCCGGTCGGCGGGCGGCACCTCGGTAATCAGCCGTGCCCCGCGCTGGAAGGTGACGTAATCCCATAGCCAGCTGAATGCGACCACGAAGCGGTCCCTGATCCCGATCAGGAAGTAGATGTGGACGACGCTCCAGAACAGCCATCCGAGAAAGCCCGTGAGCTCGAGCCGGCCGAGCTTGACCACGGCGGCATGGCGGCCGATGGTGGCGAGATCACCTCGGTGGCGATAGCGGAACGGAGATAGCGGCGAGGCCGCGCGCGCGCGCGCGGCGAGCAACGCTCCGACATATGCCCCCATCTGCTTGGCTGCCGGCGCGGTCCCGGGGATAGCGGGCTGGTTCGCAACCACCGCGGTATCGCCGATGACGAATATTTCCGGGTGGCCCGGCGCCGACAGATCCGCTCCGACACGCACGCGTCCGGCGCGGTCGCAATCGGCGTCCAGCCAGCGCGCAGCGGGCGAGGCCACCACGCCGGCAGCCCAGATGATCGTGCCCGCATCGATACGCCCGTGATCGAGCGCAACTCCGCGCCCATCGCAGCCGACGACGCGGGCATTCGTCATCACCTCGACGCCTTTCTTCGTGAGCGTGCGCTGCACGTAGTCCGCCAGGTTGTCCGGCAAAGCCGGCATGACACGCGCTCCAGCCTCGATCAGGACGATGCGCGAGGCCGTGGGGTCGATGCGGCGGAAATCCTTGGCCAGGCTGTGGCGCGCGATCTCGGCGATGGCGCCGGCCATCTCGACGCCGGTGGCGCCGGCGCCGACGATCACAAAGGTCAGGAGGCGACGGCGCTCGGCCTCATCGGCGACCAGCTCGGCTCGCTCGAAGGCGATAAGGATGCGACGCCGAATCCGAGTTGCGTCCTCGATGCGTTTCAGTCCGGGCGCCAGGTCGGCCCACTCCTCGTGGCCGAAATAGGAGTGAGCTGCACCGGTCGCGAGCACCAGAAAATCGTAGGGAACGCTGATCCCGTCGGCCTCGACCAGCCGCTTGTTCGTGTCGATGGCGCGCACCTCGGCCATCAGCACCGTGGCATTGTCCTGCTTGCGCAGGATATGGCGGATCGGCCACGCCACGTCGGCCGGCGACAGCGCCGCTGTCGCCACCTGGTAGAGCAGGGGCTGAAAGCAGTGATGGTTCTGACGGTCGATGACGGTGACATCGACCGGCGCGCGACGCAGCGACTTGGCGGCCTCGAGCCCGCCGAATCCGGCGCCGACGATCACCACCTTGGGCCGCCCTGACGACATGCAGTTGCCTCTCCCCCGCCAACTCGCGCGATTGCAATAGGTGCCCGCCTTGCCGTCGAACGTCACCCGCGGTCCGGATGCAGCCGGCGCCTCGAGCGTCGGCAAGGATTGCCCGATCTCTGCTTTCGAGCGGCAGGAATGCGGCCGCCGATGGGCCGGAATTGGCGCCATCCATGTGATGACGCACTTCTTGCAAAGGCAGAGCGCGGCGGTTAGCAAGGCCGCTGAACTTATCCGAACGAAGGCAGCGCGCAAATGCCCACGCACGATCTCCTGCTGCTTCCCGGCGACGGCATCGGCCCGGAGGTGATGGCCGAGGTCAAGAAGCTCATCGCCTTCATGAACGCGCGCGGGATGGGCACGTTTGCGATCGAGGAGGCGCTGGTCGGAGGCGGCTGCTACGACGCGCACAAGGTCGCGATCACCGACGAGACCATGGCCAAGGCGCATGCCGCCGACGCCGTGATCTTCGGCGCGGTCGGCGGGCCGAAATGGGATGCCGTGCCGTACGACGCGCGGCCGGAAGCCGGACTGCTGCGGCTGCGCAAGGAGCTCGGTCTTTTCGCCAACATCCGTCCGGCGATCTGCTATCCCGCGCTCGCCGACGCCTCGAGCCTGAAGCGCGAGGTGGTCGACGGGCTCGACATCGTCATCCTGCGCGAGCTCACCGGCGGGGTGTATTTCGGCGAACCCAAGACCATCACCGATCTCGGCAACGGCCAGAAGCGCGCCGTCGATACCCAGGTCTACGATACCTACGAGATCGAGCGCATCTCCCGCGTCGCCTTCGAGCTCGCACGCAAGCGTCGCAACAAGGTGACCTCGATGGAGAAGCGCAACGTGATGAAGACCGGCGTGCTCTGGCACGAGGTGGTGCGCGAGCTGCACGCGCGCGAGTTCAAGGACGTCGCGCTCGAGCATCAGCTCGCCGACGCCGGCGGAATGCAGCTGGTGCGTTGGCCCAAGCAGTTCGACGTGATCGTCACCGACAACCTGTTCGGCGACATGCTGTCGGACGTGGCGGCGATGCTGACCGGGTCGCTCGGAATGCTGCCCTCGGCGTCGCTGGGCGAGGTCGACTCCAAGACCCGCAAGCGCAAGGCCATGTACGAGCCGGTGCACGGCTCCGCCCCCGACATCGCCGGCAAGGGCATCGCCAACCCGATCGCCATGCTCGCTTCGTTCGCAATGGCGCTGCGCTACTCATTCGACCGCGGCAAGGAGGCCGATCGCATCGATCAGGCCATCGCCGCAGCGCTCGCCAAGGGCTTGCGCACCGCCGACATCAAGTCCGAGGGCTGCACCGTCGTGACCACGGTGCAGATGGGCGACGCGATCATGTCCGAGATGACGGCACTCGGCCGCTGAGCCTCGCCTCGCCTTCGCGACGACGCGCGCGGCCCCGTCCTCGCCGCCGTGAGCTACCAGCCGTACGGATTGCGACGACTCGGCAGATCAAACGGCCCCGGAAGCGGGGAGGTGTCCCATCCGACCTTGCCGCCGGTATTGATGACCGAGCCCATCGGGTTGTAGCTCGGCGGAAAGGCATAATCGCCGAACTTGCGCTCTCCGGGCAGCACCTCGGTGCCGGCGTCGAGAAACGAGCGCGGCGCCACGGTGACGCGCGCGCGGGGGCGGTTGGACGGCGCTGCGCGCGTGGTGGTCGTGACGTATCGCTGCTTCGGCGCCGCCTCCACCCGCGGCACCTCAAGCACCGTCACCGCGATGACGCCAGCACAAAGAGCGGCCGCATAGACCTTGACACGCATGGTCGCCTCATCCGATTCCCCGAACCGACACACTATCCGTCTTTCGACATCCGAAACAGCGCCGCAAGCACGGGCCTGCGCTCTTTTCGGCCGGGTGTGTCAAATTTCCCCCTACCCCTTCGGGAGCACATTCGCCTAGGGTCATTGCCGGCGGTGACACAAATATCTCGTTGGACCCTGGTCTGGAGAAAAAAAGACCTTTGGGAGGTATGGATGGTGGGCAGGATCGAACGCTCGATCGAAGAACTTTACGGTGATGATCCCGAACGCGCCGATGCGCTCGCGTTCGGACGCAGGATTGCGCAGAGCCGCCGCGGCTTTCTCGGCGGCGCCGGCCTGACGGCGATGAGTGCGGCGGTTGGTGGTGAGATACCATTCGCCGACAACATGCCGGGAGGCCTGATCCCTGCGGCCATGGCACAGGCGCAGACCGGAGGTCCAGTGCCCAAGGGTCCGCAGTACCTGAATTTCCCCGGCAAGAGCGACAAGCTCGTGGTGCTCGGCGAGCGTCCGCTGGTGGCCGAGACGCCCGAGCACATGCTCGACGACGACACCACGCCAACCGACAAGTTCTTCATTCGCAACAACGGTCTCGTCCCCGAGGCTGCGAAGGATCCGGCGGCGTGGAAAATCGTGGTCGAGGGCGAGGTCGACAACAAGCTCGAGCTGACGCTGGCCGACCTCAAAGCCAGGTTTCGAACCCTGACGCGCCGCATGGTGCTCGAATGCGGCGGCAACGGTCGGTCGTTTTTCTCCCCGCAAGCTCGCGGCAACCAGTGGGCCAACGGCGGCGTCGGCTGCGCCGAATGGACCGGGGTCCGGCTCGCGGACGTGCTCAAGGCCGCGGGCATCAAGCGCTCGGCCGTGTTCACCGGCCACTACGGCACCGACCGCAGCCTCGCCGACGCCAGCAAGGATGCGATCTCACGCGGCGTGCCGATGAAGAAGGCCATGGATGCGAACAACCTCATCGTGTTCGGGATGAACGGCGAGCCGTTGCCGAACATTCACGGCGGGCCGGTGCGCCTGATCATTCCAGGCTGGCCGGGCTCGGTGTCGTCGAAATGGCTGACCCGCATCTGGGTGCGCGACCAAGTGCACGATGGACCCGGCATGGGCGGCACATCGTATCGGGTGGCGATCAATCCGATGGTTCCCGGCGCCCCGGCGGATCCGAAGAATTTCAGAGACCTGGAATTGATGCCGGTGCGCTCGATCATCACCAGCCCGATGGACGGAACGAGCTTCGGCAAGGACGTGCGCGAGGTGAAGCTGCGCGGCGCCGCCTGGGCCGGCGACCTCAGGGTGCGCCGCGTCGACATCTCGATCGACTTCGGCGCGACCTGGAAGGCGGCGCAGCTCAGCCTGCCCAGGAACCCCTACGACTGGCAGCGCTGGACCGCCACGATCCGGCTTCCGAGCGAGGGCTACTACGAGATCTGGACGCGGGCCACCAACTCGCGCGGCGTGATGCAGCCGCATCTCGCCGGCAACTGGAACCCGCAGGGCTACGGCGGCAATCCCATGCACCACGTGGCGATCCGGATCGCCTGAACATGCCGGGGTGCAGGCTTGCGGGATCGGCAGTCATCGCCCTGCTGATGGCCATCCAACTCGCCGCTGCGCAATCATCCGTCTTCACTCCCGCCGAGGAGAAGCCCGAGGACTACCCGTCGGGCCCCGGTCGCGAGGATACGTTCTATGCCTGCACCCCGTGCCACGGATTCAAGATCGTCGCCCAGCAGGGACAGAGCCGCCGGCAATGGGACGATACGCTCGACTGGATGACACAGCGTCACAACATGCCGCCGCCGCAAGGCGGTGATCGCAAGGCGATCCTGGACTATCTGGAGGCGGCATTCCCGCCGCGCCCAGCGCCGCGCGGGCGGCAGAACCCGTTCCTGAAATAAGCGAACGCGGCGGCCAGCGCCCGAAGTGCGGCGTTGAACGATCGGGCCATTTCCCCTAGAGACCTTTCGCGATCGCAGCAACGGAGCCGGAACACGCTCCAGAAGCGGCGGCTGGCCGTCGCCGGTTCGAGCCGGAGAATTTCTCGGAGATTAGACAATGGGTTACAAGGTCGCGGTGGTGGGCGCCACGGGCAATGTGGGACGCGAGATGCTGGGCATTCTGGCCGATCGGTCATTCCCCGCCGACGAGGTTGTCGCGGTCGCGTCCCGGCGCAGCCAAGGCATCGAAGTTTCGTTCGGCGACCGGACGCTCAAGTGCAAGGCGCTCGAGCACCACGATTTCTCCGACGTCGATATCTGTCTGATGTCGGCGGGCTCGGCGGTCTCCAAGGAGTGGTCGCCCCGGATCGCCGCCACCGGCGCCGTCGTCATCGATAATTCGTCGTGCTGGCGCTACGATGCCGACGTGCCGCTGATCGTGCCCGAGGTCAACGCCGCCGCGGTCGCGGGCTTCCGCAAGAAGGGCATCATCGCCAATCCCAACTGCTCGACCGCGCAGCTCGTCGTCGCGCTCAAGCCGCTGCACGACAAGGCGACGATCAAGCGCGTGGTGGTGGCGACCTACCAGTCGGTGTCGGGTGCCGGCAAGGAGGCGATGGACGAGCTGTTCTCGCAAAGCAAGTCCGTCTTCACCTTGGACGAACCGAAGGTGAAGAAGTTTCCCAAGCGCATCGCCTTCAACCTCATTCCGCACATCGACGTGTTCATGGACGACGGCTTCACCAAGGAAGAATGGAAGATGGTGGCCGAGACCAAGAAGATCCTCGATCCCAAGATCAAGCTGGTCGCCACCTGCGTGCGCGTACCGGTGTTCATCGGTCATTCGGAAGCCGTCGCCATCGAGTTCGAGAACGCGATCACCGCCGATGAAGCGCGCGAGCTGCTGCGCAACGCACCCGGCTGCCTGGTCATCGACAAGCGCGAGGCCGGGGGCTACGCGACGCCCTACGAGGCGGCTGGCGAGGACGCCACCTATGTCAGCCGCATCCGCGAGGACCCGACGGTCGACAACGGGCTGGTCCTGTGGTGCGTGTCCGACAACCTGCGCAAGGGCGCCGCGCTCAACGCCATCCAGATCGCGGAATGCCTGATCAATCGCAAGCTGATCGAGGCCAAGCGCAAGGCGGCGTGAAGCCGGTGGCCGAATAGATCGCCGACCTGCGATAGCTGCCCGGTCACGCCCAGATCGCCGCAGCGAGGCCGAACCGGTCGCGCTCGGGCGGATCGGGAAACGGCCGCGCCAGGCCGACGTGGATGCGGCGCGCGATCGCGGCGCATGCGAGCGCATCGAGGAGATCGTCGGCGCCGGCGCCCGCAGGCGGAACAGCGTTCACAACGGCGGCCGGCACACCGGCTTCGACCAGCAGCTGCCGGCGCAGGACCAGACCCGGCTCGTGGGAACGGCCCTTCACCTTCTTCGGCTGGTCGAGCGCACGCCCGCCGTTGAGCCGCCAGAACGCGAGCTCGGGATGCACTTCGAATACACGGCCCGCGACGCTCGCATCGGCGCGCAGGCAGGCGTCGACCTCGCGGATCTTCGGCGCCAGCATGAACAGCTGCTTCGAGACCTTGCGCGGCGGGTCGGAGGTGGCGAGCGCGCATCGACAGGCCTCGCGATAATCCTCGGCCATGATTGCCGCCCGCGACGGCACCGAGAACACCGAGGATTGCCGCGCCGCGAGCAGCGGCCGAACGGCGTTCTCGGCGGCGCGGCCGCCACGGCCGGCGCGCTCCGGCAGGCCGATCGGGATGTCGACGGCGATCACCGCAGGGAGCTCGGGCGCGGCAAGAACATCGGCGAAGCGCGGCACCACGCGCAGGCGTACGGCGCCGCCCTGCGGGCGCACCAGAGCGACGGCCCATCCGGCAGGGCAACCGTCCACTCCCGCGAGCCAGGCGGCATCGATCATGGAATGCAGAATGTCACCGCTCGCGTCATCGTTCGCAAGGGAAGAGCACGTATGACGCCTCTATGATTCTAGCGCCCCTCTTGAACCCGAAGTTCGCAATCGGATTTGCGGCACAGTTGTGCGAACTTCGGGTTCGGGGCACTAGCGGCCCCCCGGATCACTCGGAGAACGCCATGATCGTCCGCCCACGCCGCAGCGTGCTCTACATGCCGGGCTCCAACAGCCGCGCCATGGAGAAGGCGAGGACCCTGCCGGCCGATGCGGTCATACTCGACCTGGAGGATTTGGTTGCGCCCGAGGCCAAGCCGGTGGCACGGGCGCAGGTCATGGATGCGATCGCTGCGGGCGGGTTCGGCGCGCGCGAGTTGATCGTGCGCGTCAACGGACTGGACACGCCCTGGCACGTGGACGACCTGACCGCTGCCGCACGCGCCGCTCCCGACGCCATCCTGGTGCCGAAAATCTCGACGCCACAGCAGATCGAGTTGATCGGCCAGCGGCTGCTCGACATGCGTGCCAATTTGCGCACGCACCTGTGGGCAATGATCGAAACGCCGATGGCGCTGTTCAACATTCTCGCTCTGGCTGCCGAGGCGCAAGATTTGGAGTCCCGGCTCACCGCGTTCGTGATGGGCACGAACGATCTCGCCAAGGAGACGCGCTCGCGGATCGTGCCGGGCCGCGCTCCGATGATCTCGTGGCTGGCGACCTGCGTCACCGCCGCACATGCCTACGGCATCGACATCCTCGACGGCGTGTACAACGATCTCGGCAACGCCGAGGGCTTCGCCCGCGAATGCCGGGAGGCCCGCGATATCGGCTTCGACGGCAAGACCCTGATCCATCCGAACCAGATCGAATCCTGCAACGACGCGTTCTCTCCGAGCGCCGACGAGGTCGCGCACGCCAGGAAGATCATCGCGGCGTTCGAGCTGCCGGAGAACAAGGGCAAGGGCGTGGTCCAGCTCGACGGCCGCATGATCGAGCGCCTGCATGCCGACATGGCGCGCCGGACGGTGGCGATCGCGCGCGCTATCGAGGAGCGAGCGGCATAGAACCACAGCCGTGGGCGGCGCGTTGTCCTGCTGGACGCCGGACAGGAGAGTTCCCATGCCCGAGATCCTCGACAGCAACCCCGTCGTGACCCAGATCACCACCGTAAACGTCCCGCCCGACAATCAGGCCAAGGTGCTCGAGCTGATGACAGAGCGCGCCCGCTTTCATGGCGACGCAGCCCGGGTTCGTATCGGTGAGCCTGCACGAGAGCGAGGACGGCAGCCATATCGTGAACTACGTGCAATGGACGGACCGCAAGAAGCTCGAAGCCGCACACCGCTCGCCGGAATTCCGGAAGCAGTGGCCGCGATTCGGTGAGCTGATCAACGAGGCGGAGCCCTGCCTCTACAAGGTCGCGCACATCGAAGCGGCGTAGGCGGGAGGTTTCGGTGGTCGGAGATCAGGGACGGATCCCCGACTGCTGATGCCCGATGCCAGTCACGCCCAGGCGCGCGCTGACCCGGCCTTCTGCTCGAAGCGCTCGATCCTGTCGCTCTTGGCCATGGTGAGACCGATATCGTCGAGCCCGTTGAGCAGGCAGTGCTTGCGGTGGGGGTCGATGTCGAACTTTACCATCCCGCCGTCGGGGCCGCGGATCTCCTGCCGCTCCAGATCGATGGACAGGGTCGCGTTGGCGCCGCGCTCGGCGTCGTCGAACAGCTTCTCCAGATCCTCCTTCGACACCTTGATCGGCAGCACACCGTTCTTGAAGCAGTTGTTGTAGAAGATGTCGCCGAACGAGGTCGAGATTACGCAGCGGATACCGAAATCCATCAGCGCCCAAGGGGCGTGCTCGCGCGAGGAGCCGCAACCGAAATTGTCGTCGGCGACCAGGATCCTGGCGTTGCGATAGGCCGGCTTGTTGAGCACGAAATCGGGGTTCTCGCTGCCGTCGTCGCGATAGCGCTTCTCCGAGAACAGGCCCTTGCCCAGGCCCGTGCGCTTGATGGTCTTGAGATACTGCTTGGGGATGATCATATCGGTGTCGACATTGATCATCCGGAGCGGAGCAGCCACGCCTTCGAGAGTTGTGAACTTTTCCATCCGTCGTTTCCCGGGAATGCGCGTCCTGCGCGGCCCACTTCATGGCTGCTCGAGCGCCGGGGGTCAAGCCGGATGGACGTCGACGCACCGCGGACGCAGGACGCCGGCCCGCCCGGCTGTCTAGCCGTTCGTCGCTCGTCGCGATCGATCTACTCCGGCAGGCGGGCGTGGTGATGTTGCACGGGCTGGGAGGCGAGATCGATGCCGGCGAGCACGAGGAAGATCGCACCGGTCGCGATCAGCACGATGCTCCACACCAGATCGAGATTGATCCAGGCCCGGCGCAGCACCGCCAGCCCCACCCAGGCGAAGATCACCCAGGCGATGGCGCCGGCGGCAAGGAGCATGGCAAGGGTGTGAACGGCCACAGCCAGCAGCCCGACCCAGATCGAGCCGGCGAGCGCCAACATGGCTGCGTCGTGCGCGCCATGCGATCCCGGCCCCGCCGCCGCCCCGTGCGGCAGCTCGAGCAGCAGCGGCATGACCATGAGCCCGGCGCCGTGCGCCGTCGCCATCAGGAACGACCACAACGCCAGATCGAGAAAGCCGACCTGCATTCCCACCCGGAACTGATGCCGATAGCCGCGCGCCAGGTGATACGCCCCGAATGCAATCAGGCACAGCGCCGCCGCAAGCCGCAGCAGCGCGGCGTCGACCGCCGCCCGGGCGAGACCCAGAACCGCGACCACGCTCGCAATCGACGCGGCATGACCGAGCGCGATCGGAGGCAGCGCCTGGACCACGGCGACGCCTCTGCCACGCTGGAGGCCGAGGCCGACCGCGAACAACCAGCCCATGGCCGGATTGATACCGTGGAACAGACCGAGCCCGGCGAGCGCGATCCACGGCCAAAGCTCGGTGGCCGCGCTCATCCGCTCAGGGATAGCAGTAGGAGTCGGACGAGCAGTCGCCGCCCTGCAGCCGCACCTGGTGCGGCAGGCTTCCCTTCGGCCATTCGATGAAGAACTTCGGATCGAAGGCGATGCCGCCGTCGGGCGCGGCATCGAGCTTCACCATCCAGCCGTCGAATCCGCCGTTGTAGAACTGCGGATCGATCGCGCCGTAGAGCGAGTTGGTGAAATAGACCCGCCGCCCGTCGCGGCTGACCTCGACCATTTGCGGCCCGCCGCCGAGCCGGCCGTTGCTGGCAGCCGGGTGGCTCGCGCGCGCGACGATGCCGCCGATCCGCACCTTGCCGGTGAGCTTGGGCTCGAACGGATCGGAGACGTCGTACTGCTGCAGATCACCCGTGCCCCAGCACGATACATAGAGAAAGCGGTCGTCCATCGAGAGGTCGATGTCGGTGACCAGCGGAGGGCACGCGCCGAAGCCCTTTGAGCACCGGGGGCAGCACGTCCGCGCTCGCCGGCTCGGCCGGAATGGTGATGATCTTCTTCACCGCCCACTTGTCGCCGTCGCGATACCAGGTCCAGATCGACGACGACAGATCCTTCAGGCTGACGACGCAGTTGACGAAGCCATAGGCCTTGGTCGGGTCGTGCGCCGGGCGCAGCTCGAATACCAGCTGATGCTCCTCCCCGAAGTCGATCTCCTGCAGATGCTTGCGCCGGGTGAGATCCCAGAAATGCAGCCGCCGGCCATACTTGCTGCCGAGCAGCACTTCCGGAACGAGCCCATTCTCGAAGGTGTCGGGAGTGCCCCATTCGCTGGTCACCATAGTGTCGTAGCCGAGGTGCCACCAGGCGTCATAGGCGAGGTGCTGAGGACCGCGGTCGACCTCCCAACGGCCGAGCGGCTCGAAGCTGTCCTGGTCCATGACGAAAACGCCACCCGGTCCTTTGCCGTCCTTGTTGCCGAGCGCCGAGACGTAGATGCCACCGGGCCCGCAATGAACGGTGTGCGGGCGGGTGTAGCCGGTCTTGTCGGCCAGCTCCTGGGGCTCGATCACCCGCACGATCTTGGGTTTCTTCGGATCGGGCTTGGTGTCGAGGATGTAAATGCGCGACGAGCGCAGTCCCGGTACGATCAGATAGCGTCGCTCGACATGCGGGTGCGGCGCGTGCGGACAAAGGCACGACGAGCAGGCGTTCCAGCCGAAATGGTGGAACTCGTCGCCAGCGAACGGCATCGCGACCGTGCCGAGGATCCTGGAGAAGGACGAGGAGCCCGGATCGACATCGACCACGGCGATCCCATCGGGGTTCTTTCGCGCGGGATCGAAAGCGGCCACGTAGGCGATCTGCTCGGCAGGTGCCCGCATCGCCATGCGGGGCGATGGATAGAACGTCGGATCCGGTGTCCAAGTCGCCATGGTCGAATAGCCTCCCGGGTTGGCCGCGCCCGGTGCGGCGGGGTCGGCATTGCTGCTTCCGTGTGACAGGCACGTCGGCGATCCTAACCCTGCTGATGACCGGTCCGCTAGCTACTCGGACGCTTGCATCGCACGTGTCCCGGGCGCAGCGCAGCACGAAGTGGTGCGCTGCAGAACCGGGATCGTTACAAACTCCGCCGCTGGAACGGTCCCGGCTCAGCGCTGCACCGCTCCGCAAGAGCTTCGCGCTGCACCGCAGCCGGGACACGACCGTTAGAGACAGCACACTAGCTGGATGTGGAGCTCGAGACGTTGTCCTCGATCAGACCGGGTCTGCTGATGGGTGTCCAGGAGCTATCGCGAAGCTGCCTTTTTTCTCGTCCGGAGCGCTGCCGCCTCGCGCGCGAGCCGTTCGGCTCGCAGCCGCGCGGTGTTCTGCGCCCTGGCCTCGACTGCGGCCTTATCAGCCATCGCATTTTCGATGGCCTGCCGCGCTTTTCTGTCGGTAAGATCTCCAATCATGGGTATTCGTGCCGCGTTCTGCCACCGCTTGACCGCGGAACCTGACGGAATCGACAAAGATGGGGACGGTGATTTGCCACGGCAAAATCAATTTTGCTCGAGCAGCTCCGCAATGGCGTTGATCCGATTGCGTGCGTAGACCGGCAGACCTGCGCTGATCGATTTACCGCTGTTGAAAGAGCTCTTGCCCGCCAGAACCTGGGCGGGCACCAGGTTCCGCAGCACCGGTACGTTCGCGTATTTCGTTTGCTTTCCAATGATGGCCAACTCGATCGCGAGCGCCATGAAAATCGTCGCAACCGTCTGATCCGCATCGGTCGGATGGCGCTGAAAGATCGCGAGCAGCTTGCCAAACTGCATCATCTGGTTGACGTAGAAAATGTTCTGTTCGAGCGCTCCGATCGACGGGGTATCAAGCCCGCTCAGCGCTGCAAGACCAGTCTCGGCGACTTCCGCCGGCGAACGCACGGTCAGCTCGCTCTCGAATTCGAGGTAATCGGCTATTTTCCTGGGACTTTCACGAATTTTATTGGCAATGGCGATGCCGATCGGAAGCTTACCCTCGAGCTGGTAGCGCGAGTGAATACAGATCGCGAGCTGTCTTGCCTCGCACCAGCGCCGTAGCGGGTGCTGGTTGTGCTCGGCGCGCGGATGCTTGGGCGAAATCGCTTCTGCGGACCTGATCACGCGGTGCTTGATCGCCGGATCCATGCGCTCGACGAAAGGCAGCGTCACGAAGCTCGTCAAATCGATCGTATCCGGGGACCGTGCAAGCGCAAACCGCGCCTGCCCCACGTACATGTGGAGCTTCTCCTTGACGCGCCTGCGCACTGCGTCGACGGCAATCTCGACGTTCGGCTCGTGATAGCTCGGGTAGGGACTCAAGAACTGCTTTTGAACCGGCCGCGCCTGCATCCAGTCCTCGAAGCGCATGAGGCCGGCGTCGGGATCGATCAATTCCTCACCCGGCCGGTCGATGAACGCGATTGTCTTCGGCTTGATCTGGGCGACGGCGAGCCCAGGTACCGAGAGGGCCTCCTCGATCCGGAATTCCTGCGCCTCGACCTTGGTGGCGAAACTCGCCAGCAATGCCGCAAGCCCTACGAGCAGGCCGACCGAGCCGAGGGCGCGCAAATTCGGGGCCGCTTCAGACCGATCATTGATTACATGCCCGCAGGTCGAGTAGAGGCAATCAAGCCAGCCCCTGCGCTTTCGCACGTCGGCTCGCAGCCACGCAATATAGCGATCGACGCATGCCTTCGAACAGAGGCTCTTGAACCCGCGCCGGTGCCGCACAAGGCCAAACTTGCCGTAGCAGTAAGCGCAATGGTTGTTCGCGACGCAATGGTTGCTCATGACGCGCTCCTCATGCATGCACGGCAGCAAGACTAGGCGCGAGAAACGAAGCGATCCATTGGCCGTAGGGGCGACGCCGATAAGAAGAAAACATTAAAAGCCTATACCAAGGTCTAATCTAATATTGGGCGGAGAGACGCAGCGAGCGCCGAAACGCGCCGCTCGCGAATGCCTGCACCAGGTTCCACACCGCATCTTGCGGCAATGGCCACGCGGCGCCCCGCGTTCGCTTACATTGCGCTCGCCTCGATTTTCGCCATGTCGCGGTCGGAGAGCCCGAAATGGTGACCGATCTCATGCACCAGAACATGGCTGACGATGGCGCCCAGCGTCTCGTCGTGCTCGGCCCAATAGTCGAGGATCGGCCGGCGGTAGAGCCAGATCATGTTGGGCATCTGCCCCGATGCACTTTCGGAACGAAACGGCAAGCCAACCCCGTGAAACAAACCGAGCAGGTCGAACTCGGTCTCGGCGCCGAGCTCGTCAAGCACCTCGTCGGTCGGGAAGTCCTCGACGTGGATCACGAGGCCCTCGCACAGTGCGCGGAAGTGCTGCGGCAGCCGCCCGTATGCCGTCTCGGCCAGAGCTTCGAGCTCGGCCAGCGACGGGGCCTTGAGGGTGCGCCAGTCGAGCGGATCGGGTAACGGGGGATCGGTCATGGTCTGGTCCCAGGACAGCGATACGCTAGTGTAATCATCCGGCGCGGCCAGAGCGCTACCGGGCGAGGACCCATGGTACCGGCGCAACGCGCGATGCGCACGACATTGACGGCCACGCCGGTATAGGCGAGCGTATACGGGAAGCGTGGGGCAGATATCCGAAGGACGGGATGACCGCGATACCAGCACCGGTAGCCAGCGCCGTCGCGACGGCTGTCGTCCTGCTCGCCTTGGTGGCGACCGAAGAGGTACGCGCGCAGGCATCCCCGGTCCATCGGGACACGGGTTCGACGCTTTCGGCCCGCGCGCAGGCGACACCGCGAACGGCTCGCCCACGCACCCGCATCCGGGTCGCTCCGGCCTATCCGTACCGGACGTTCTCGACGGACTATCCCGTCCCCTATCGCTACGAATATCCGGGTCCGGGTTTCGTGCGCCAATGCACGTCGTGGCTGGCGCCGGAGAACCGGATCAGCGGCCCGGTCATCGTCCCGCAAATGCGTTGCTGGTGGCAGCCGGGCTGACGGTCAACTCCACTCGCGCACGTCGACGAAGTGCCCGGCGATCGCTGCCGCCGCCGCCATGGCGGGCGAGACCAGGTGGGTGCGGCCCTTGTAGCCCTGACGGCCCTCGAAATTGCGGTTCGACGTCGAGGCGCAGCGCTCGCCGGGCGCCAGCTTGTCCGGATTCATGGCCAGGCACATGGAGCAACCGGGCTCGCGCCATTCGAAACCGGCCTTGACGAAGATCTTGTCGAGTCCCTCGGCCTCGGCCTGCTCCTTCACGAGGCCCGACCCCGGCACGATCATGGCCTTGACGCTCGCCTTCACGGTCCTGCCGTCGACCACCTGCGAGACCGCGCGCAGGTCCTCGATGCGCGCATTGGTGCAGGAGCCGATGAACACGCGATCGACCGCGATGTCGGTGATCTTCTCGCCCCCTTTGAGCCCCATGTAGCCGAGCGACGCCGCGGCGGCGCGACGCTTGTTCTCGTCCGCGATCTCCTCCGGCCTGGGAACGCGGCCGGTGACCGAGATCACCTGCTCCGGGCTGGTGCCCCAGGTGACCAGCGGCGGCAGCTTGCTGGCGTCGAGCCTGATCTCGCGGTCGAAATGGGCCCGGTCGTCCGATTGCAGCGTCTCCCAGTAACGCATAGCCTCGTCCCAAAGCTTGCCCTTCGGCGAGCGCGGGCGGTCCTCGAGATAGGCGAACGCCTTTTCGTCGGGTGCGATGAAGCCCGCCTTGGCGCCGCCCTCGATCGACATGTTGCACACCGTCATGCGGCCTTCCATCGACAGCGCGCGGATCGCCTCGCCGGCATACTCGAGCGCATAGCCGGTGCCGCCGGCGGTGCCGATCTCGCCGATGATGGCGAGGATGATGTCCTTGGCGGTGACGCCGGCCGGCAACTTGCCGTCGACCACGGCGCGCATGTTCTTCGATTTCGTCTGCACCAGGGTCTGGGTCGCCAGCACATGCTCGACCTCGGACGTGCCGATGCCGTAGGCCAGTGCGCCGAACGCGCCGTGGGTGGCGGTGTGGCTGTCGCCGCAGACGAGCGTGACGCCCGGCAAGGTGAAGCCCTGCTCCGGCCCGATGATGTGGACGATACCTTGCCGCTTGTCGAACGCGTCGAAATATTCGAGGCCGAACAGCCTGGCGTTCTCCGCCAGATAGGCGATCTGCGCCGCGCTCTCCGGATCGGGATTGGGGAGATTGCGGTCGGTGGTCGGCACGTTGTGATCGACCACGCACAACGTCTTTTCCGGCGCGCGCACCTTGCGGCCGGCCAGCCGCAGACCCTCGAATGCCTGCGGGCTCGTCACCTCGTGCACGAGGTGACGATCGACGTAGATGAGGCAGGTGCCGTCCGGCTGCTCATCCACCAGGTGGTCTTGCCAGATCTTGTCGTAGAGGGTGCGCGGCTCGCTCATTAGAGTACTGTCACAAGAGCACTGTCACAATCCGACCGTTCGCCGTTTCTGGCGCCGCCTCAGCCGGCGGCCTTCTCCGCAGCCTCGCCGCTGCCGCCGCGGTGATCCTGCTTCTCCGAGATGCGGGCCGCCTTGCCGCGGCGACCGCGCAGATAATAGAGCTTGGCGCGGCGCACCTTGCCGCGGCGGACGATCTTGATGGAGTCGATCATCGGCGAATAGAGCGGGAATACCCGCTCCACGCCCTCACCGTACGAGATCTTGCGCACGGTGAAATTCTCGTTGAGGCCGGCGCCGGCCCGCCCGATGCAGACGCCCTCATAGGCCTGGATGCGGGTGCGCTCGCCTTCCACCACCTTGACGTTCACGAGCACCGTGTCGCCCGGCTGAAAATCCGGAATCTCCTTGCCGGCAGAAAGCTTTGCAACCTGCTCCCGCTCCAGCTCCTGAATCAAATTCATGGGAATTCTCCATCCGCAGCGCCATGGTTCCGCAGCGCGCGCAGTTATCGGTTGTTCGGATCGGGCGTGCTTCTACGATACCGCGGCAGCTTTGTCACCCGTCCGCGGGCGGCTTCTTGGCGGCAGCGTCGGTGGACCGGGCCGACAGCAGATCCGGCCGGCGCTCGCGCGTGAGCCGCTCGGCCTGCGCGTGCCGCCATGCCGCGACCTTGGCATGGTCGCCGCAGCCAAGGACGTCGGGAATGGAGCGCCCCTCCCACAGCTGGGGTCTAGTATACTGCGGGTATTCGAGCAGGCCCTGTGCGAAGCTCTCGTCCTCGGCCGAAGCGGCCTTTCCCATCACTCCGGGGAGGAGCCGGACGCAGGCGTCGAGCAGCACGAAGGCGGCAACCTCGCCCCCCGACAGCACGTAGTCGCCGATCGACACCTCCTCGAGCCGGCGGCCTTCGATGACGCGCTCGTCAACCCCCTCGAAACGGCCGCAGACGACGATTGCACCGCGGCCGCTCGCCAGGCTCGAGACCCTGCCTTGCGTCAGCGGCACCCCGCGCGCGCTCATCAGCAGGCGCGGGCGCGTATCGTCGGCGGAAGCCGCCGCATCGATGGCACGGGCGAGCACGTCGGCCCGCATCACCATGCCGGGTCCGCCGCCTGCCGGCGTATCGTCGACCGAACGATGCTTGTCGGCCGCGTAGGCGCGGATGTCGATCGCATCGAGCGCCCACAGCCCGGTCGTGAGCGCGCGACCCGCGAGGCTCACACCGAGCGGACCCGGAAACATGTCGGGGAAGATGGTGAGGACGGTCGCGTGCCACATGGTTCGGCAATGTGCATCTTTTCAGGCGCGCGCGGAACGCGTGAAGCGGCGGTACAGGGAGCGGCCAGCCGCGGCCGGCAGCCGGAGCCATCCGCTACTCGTCATTCGAAGCGCCTTTCTCGAAGTCGGTGGGCGGCGCCACCACGATCCGTCCGCCGGCGATGTCGACGTCCGGCACGAACGCAGCGGTGAACGGCAGCAGGATGGTGGGGCCGCCCGCATGCGGCCGCAGCTCCAGGATGTCGCCCGCCCCGAAATCGTGGACCGCCACGACCGTGCCGATCTCGATCCCTGCGGCAGTCACGGCGGCGAGCCCGATCAGATCGGCGTGATAGTACTCATCGGGTGCCGGCGGCGGCAGGCGGCTGCGCGGCACGAACAGCCTGATATTGGCGAGCCGCTCGGCCGCGCTGCGATCACCAATACCGCGCAGCCGCGCCACCAGGTGACCCTTTGCCGGCCGTACCGCCTCGATCTCGAACGACGCCGTGCGGTCCTCGCTCTCGAGCGGCCCGTACTCCTTCACCGCCATGGGATCGCCGGTGAACGACTTGAGCTTCACCTCGCCGCGGATGCCATGGGCGCCGCCGATCTGGGCGATGCAGATACGGTCTGGCACCTACCCCCTCCCGACGAGCGTCAGCTCGCGGGCGCCGCCGCCTTGGCGGCGGCGGCAGCCGCGGCCTTGGCGGCAGCCGCAGCCTTCTCGGCCTCCTCCGCCATTGCCTTGCGCTGCTTGCGCGGAGTGGCGCGGGTCGGATTGTTGCGCTTCTCCCGCGTCATCACGCCGGCATCGTCCAGGAAGCGCAGCACGCGGTCGGTCGGCAGCGCGCCCTTGGCGATCCAAGCCTTGGTCTTCTCGAGATCGAGCTTGAACCGCTCGGTCTTCTCCTTGGGCAGCAGCGGATTGAAGTAGCCGAGCCGCTCGATGAAGCGGCCGTCGCGCGGCGAGCGGCTGTCGGCAATCACGATGTGGTAGAACGGCCGTTTCTTGGTGCCGGCCCGGGCGAGACGAATTCTCAGGGACATTGCGATTCCTTTCTTCTCGATGCGTCGTCTGGTGACTGGCTCATTTCTTCTTGCCGAAGCCGGGCCATCCGCCGAGCCCGGGCGGCTTGCCGCCGAGGCCGGGAAGCAGGGCACCGCCGGGCAGCTTGGGCGGCAGGCCAGGCATGGGCGGCAGGCCGGGCATGGTCGGCAGCTGCCCCGCCGCACCGGGCAGACCACCCGGCATCTTCTGCGCGAGCTCCTGCAGCTGCTCCGGGCTCGGCATGCCGCCGCCCAGCCCGAGCATGTTGGCGAGCCCGGCCATCGGACCTCGCTTGCCGCCGCCCATCGCTTTCATCACGTCGGACATGGTGCGGTGCATCTTGAGCATGCGGTTGATGTCCTCGACCCTGGTGCCGGAGCCGGAGGCGATGCGCTTCTTGCGGCTCGCCTTGAGCAGGTCGGGGCTCCTGCGCTCCTGCACGGTCATGGAGTCGATGATCGCGACCTGGCGCTTGAGCACGCGCTCGTCGAGATTGGCTGCCGCGAGCTGGTTCTTCATCTTGGCAACTCCGGGCAGCATGCCCATCAGCCCGGCCATGCCGCCCATCTGCTGCATCTGCGTGAGCTGCTCGCGCAGATCGGAGAGATCGAAGGCACCCTTGCGCATCCTCTCGGCGGCACGAGCGGCCTTCTCGGCGTCGATGGTGGCGGCCGCCTTCTCCACCAGCGTGATGATGTCGCCCATGCCGAGGATGCGGTCGGCGATGCGTGCGGGATGGAAATCCTCAAGCGCGTCGATCTTCTCGCCGACGCCGATCAGCTTGATCGGCTTGCCCGTCACCGCCCGCATGGACAGCGCTGCACCGCCGCGACCGTCGCCGTCGACACGGGTCAGCACGATACCGGTGAGCCCGACCCGCTCGTTGAAGGCGCGCGCGAGATTGACCGCGTCCTGGCCGGTGAGCGCGTCGGCGACCAGCAGCACCTCGTGCGCAGCGGCGGTGCGCTTGATCTCGGCAGCTTCCGCCATCATGGCCTCGTCGAGGGTGGTGCGGCCGGCGGTATCGAGCATGACCACGTCGTAGCCGCCGAAGCGGCCGGCCTGCAGCGCTCGTTGCGCGATTTGCGCGGGCTGCTGCCCCGCCACGATCGGCAAGCAATCGACGCCGATCTGCTGCCCGAGCACGGCGAGCTGCTCCATGGCCGCGGGCCGACGCACGTCGAGCGAAGCCATGAGCACCTTGCGCCGGGCCTGCTCGCTCAGACGCTTGGCGAGCTTGGCCGTGGTCGTGGTCTTGCCGGAGCCCTGCAGCCCCACCATCATGATCGGCACCGGCGCCGCCGCGTTGAGGTCGATCGGCTCGCCGTGCGCCCCCAGCGTCTCGATCAGCTGGTCGTGCACGATCTTCACCACCATCTGGCCGGGCGTCACCGACTTAATGACCTCGATGCCGACCGCCTGGCTCTTCACCCGATCGATGAAGGCGCGCACCACGTCGAGGGCGACGTCGGCTTCGAGCAGCGCGCGGCGTACCTCGCGCAATGCCACATCGACATCGGCCTCGGTCAGGGCACCACGGCGGGTCAGGCGATCGAATATGCCGCCGAGCCGTTCCGACAGTGTATCGAACATCGACCTACCTCTGCGCGGCAGCCCGCATCCGCGACGCGGCGTCTGCAAGCACCTGTGGCGCCCGAGGGCGCATCGCGCTGTCGGGCGGTTGCCTCCGGCCTCCGGGGACCGGTTGGCGGTTCATCTTCGGCTCTATGCGAGAGCGCGTGGAACCTATGAATGCGGCCGACCGAAGTCAAGGACGTGTCCGGCGGCAGGCTGCTGCGTCCCAGGCGCCGAACGGCTACTTCGCCGGGATCACCTGCTTCGCCACCGGCGCCCATTTCTCGATCTCGCCCGCCACGAATGCGGTGAATTCGTCCGGGTTCATGACGCGCGTCTCCACCGCATCGCGCTCGAGCCGCTTGCGCACGTCGGGTTGCTCCAGCATCGCGGCGACGGCCCGATTGAGCTTGTGCGTGACGTCGGCAGACAGCCCGGCCGGACCGGAAAGCGCGAACCACGACACTGCGGTGAGCTCCTCGAAACCCTGGTCCCTGAAGGTCGGCAGATCCGGGAACTCGGCGAGCCGCGCACGCGAGCTCACCGCAATCGGGATGACCTTGCCGGCGCGGATTTGCCCGAGCGCCGAGGTCCAGGTCATGGTGCCGAGATTCACGGTCCCGGCGACCAGGTCCATGAGTGCCTGCGAAGCGCCCCTGGTCATGATCTGCTGCAGCTTGATGCCGGCCCTCTGCGCGAACAATTCCGCCAGCAGATGACCGAGCGTGCCGACGCCGGGCGAGACGTAGTCGATCGGCTGGCCGCGCCGTCCGAGCCGGACCAGATCCTCGAGCGAGCGCACGGCGAGCGCCGGGTTCGCCACGAACACATTGGGCGGGCCGCCGATATAGGCGATGTGGGTGAAGTCCCTGAGCGGATCAAACCCGGGATTGGGGCTGACCACCGGCGCGATCACGTGATAGGCGGTGCTCGAGGTGGTGAGCGTGTAGCCGTCGGGCGCCGCCTGCGCCGTGGCGGCGGTCCCGAGCAGACCGCCGGCGCCGGCCCGGTTCTCGACGAAGCAGCGCTCGCGGAACGCTTCGCTGAAGTGGTCGCAGAGCAGGCGCGCGAACATGTCGGCGGCACCGCCCGCGGTCGAGGGCGCGATGATGCGCACCGGCCGCGTCGGCCATTCGGCAGCGAGCGACGCGGGCGCCCCGCACCAGGCGATCACGCAGGCGGCGATCGCGACAGCAAGTCGTATCATGTCGTCCTCGACATTGGCGCCGGCTGCGGAATGTTGCGCCGATGATGCGAGCGTTGCCGAAAGCCCGCAAGCGTCTTGCGCTCAAATTGTCTTGCGCTCGAACCGCCGCCGGGCGGCAAAATTATGGCGAGGCGGTCCGCATTGGCGAGGATCGGGTCGCCGCCGCCGCCGGTTGCGGGCTGCGTCGATTTCCGCTTAGGTGATTCGGCGCTGCTGCGTCATCGCATCGGCGTCGCCATCGACCGGAGGCCGTGCATGGACGTCGAGCTGGTGACGCAGCCCGATGCCGGAGAGCTGCTCAAGGGATCCAGCATGCTCGCGGCGATCAAGGCGAGCGGCGTGGAGTTCATTCTTTCGGTGCCGGACATCGTGACCAGCGGCGGCCTGCTGCGACCGATCGCGCGCGACCCCGAGCTCAAGCTCATCCGGGTGTGCAAGGAGGACGAGTGCATCGGCATCGCCTGCGGCCTCGCCTATTGCGACAAGCGTGCGCTGACACTGATCCAGCACACCGGATTCCTCGATTCCATCAATGCCATCCGCGGCATCGCGGTCGAATATCGCCAGCCGATCTGCATGATGATCGGCCTCTTGCAGCACGATCCCGCCACCACGCCGCGCAACTCGCCGAGCTACGGCGTGCGCATCGTCGAGCCGATCCTCGACGCCATGGGCATCCCGCATCATCTCGTCAACGGAGAGGCGGACGTCGCCAAGATCCGCCCCGCGATCGAGGACGCTTATGCCGGCTCGCACCCGGTGGCGCTGCTGGTCGGCCGGAGGCCGTCGGCGTCATGATGAAGCGAGACGAATGTTTCCGCATCCTGGCGCGGCACGTGACCGACGAGATCGTGGTCGCGACCTACAGCTCCGCCGTCGACTGGCTCGCGCTCGGCGAGCGCCCGCTGAACTATTTCTCCATCGGCGCCATGGGTCTCGATTCCTCGCACGCGCTCGGGCTGGCGCTGGGCCGGCCCGACCGGCGTGTCATCTGCCTGCAGGGGGACGGCAGCCTGCTGATGAATCTCGGATGCCTGGTGACCACCGCCGCGGCGGCGCCGAGGAACCTCGTCCATATCGCCGTGCAGAACGGGACCTACGAGGCCAACGGCGGACATCCGATCCCCAACACCGAGCTCGATTTCGCCGCGATGGCACGCGCGGCCGGCTATGCGCAGGTGCACGACTTCCGGGACCTGGCCAATTTCGAGCAGCAGGCCGCCCATGTCCTGCGGCAGGACGGTCCGGTGTTCGCGACCCTGTACGTGGAGCGATCAAAGCCGCTCGCCTACGATTACCCGAAGCTCTACGATCCGGCGCGACGCAAGGCACTCAAGCTGGCGCTGCAGTCGTCGTAGATCGGATCGCCGGGTCTCGCTTGCGCTCGGCGCAGCGAGCCTCGACCCGGTCTCCCGCGTCATCGCTGCCGCCAATAGCGCGCTAATGCGACCTCCGATGCGCGGCGCTCTCGGGCGCCACCAGGCGATAGCCGACGCCGAGCTCGGTCAGGAGAATGCGGGGCTGGGTCGGGTCGGCCTCGATCTTCTGCCGCAGCTTGCGCACGAAGATGCGCAGATAGTGCGTGTCGTGCAGATGCGGCGATCCCCACACCTCCTTCAACAGGAACTGGTGGGTAACGACGTTTCCGGCATGCTGCGCCAAGAGCTGCAGCAGCCGGTATTCCTTCGGCGTGAGCATCACCCGCGCACCGTCGAGAGTCACGAGCCGCGCCGCGAGGTCGAGGACGAGAGGTCCGACCCTGATCACCGGCTCGCCCGACGATGCCCGCACCTGCCGTCGCATTGCGGCATGCGCGCGCGCAAGCAGCTCCGCCATGCCGAACGGCTTGACCACATAGTCGTCGGCGCCGCTCTCGAGCAGCCGCACCTTCTCCTCCTCGTTCGAGCGCACCGACAGCACGATGAGCGGGACGCTCGACCAGGCGCGCAGGCGCTCGAGCACCTCGCCGCCGTCCATGTCCGGCAGCCCGAGATCGAGTATGACCAGATCGGGCGGCTTGAGCGTCGCCCAGCGCAGCGCCTCGCCGCCGGTCTCGGCGTCCTGCACGGAAAAGCCGTCAAGCTCGAGCCCGGCCCGCAGGAAGCGGCGGATCTGGACCTCGTCGTCGACGACCAGGACGACCGGGTTGGCTTCAGTCATCGGGCCCGACCTCGGGTTGGCTCGCCGGCGTTGCGATCGGCAAATGGATCGACACGGTGGCGCCGCCGTCGGGACCCGCGCTCGACGCCTCGATCTTGCCGCCGTTGGCGCTCACGAACGCCTTGGCGATCCACAGGCCGAGCCCCGAGCCTGAGCTAGCGGCGGCGTGGCGGGTGCCGCGGAAGAAGCGTTCGCCCATGCGCGCATTCTCCTCGCCGGTGAGGCCGATGCCGGTGTCGTGCACTGAGAGCACGACGGCGCGGCCGTTGCGCTTGGCGCTCACCGCGATCGGCGAACCCGGGGGCGAATATTTTGCGGCATTGTCGACGATCTGCACGAAGGCCTGCTCGACCAGGACGGGATCCACGTAGACGAACGGCAAGTCGGCGTCCACATCGAGCGACAGCTCGTGTCCCGACAGCCGCCGGCGACGGCGCTCGAGCGCCGAGTTGACGATGTCCTGGGGCTCGATCCATTCCTGCCGCGGCCTGATCTGATCGCGGCTGATACGGGTGGCATCGAGCAGGTTCTGGATGTCGTTGTTGAGGCGCTCGGCCTCGTCGCGTATGACGCCGGTCAGCGAGCCGAGCCGCTGGTCCCCGGCGATCGGCGCCGACTTGCCGAGCACGGTCGCGGCACCCAGGATCGCGGCGAGCGGCGTGCGCAACTCGTGGGAGACCGAGCCGATCAGGGCTTCGCGCAACAGCTCGGTTTCGGAGCGCATCCTGGCCTCGTTGAGGGCGCGGGCGACGTCGAGCCGCTCGAGCGTCGCCGCCGCGTCCGAAAGGACGTCGTCGACGCGCTGGCGGAGCTCGCCGATCGCCTTGGCCGGAACGCTGCCGAGATCGATGGCGATCACACCGAAGTCGGCGGCCTTCTGGGAAACGCGCCGCACCAGCCAGGTATCGCCAACCCCTCCCTCCACCGTGGTCGCGAGCGTGCGGCCCTCCTGCACGTCCGCCACCGCGGCATGCACGCGCTGCGGCAGCCCCGCCTGCGCGGGCTCGATGCCGGCCGGCCCGCTCGAACCGGCCTCGAACAGCACCACCTTGCGCTCCACCAGATTGGCGAGATGGTCCTCGATCGCACGATAGATGTGGGCGGCGGAGGAGGCGGTCGAGAGCCGGCGCGAGAAGGTGTAGAGGTCGCTCATCTCCTGCTCGCGGCGACGCGCGATCTCGGTCTGCCGCTTCATCGAGTTGGCGAGGTGGCTGGTCACCACCGCCACCACCATGAACAGGACGAGGTTGAGAATCTCGTTCGGCCGCGCCAGGTAGTAGCTGTAGTAGGGCGAGAAGAAGAGATATCCCGACCACAGCACGCCGGCGACCGCCGCCACCAGCGCGGGCACCAGGCCGAGGTGCCAGCCGGCGAGCAGCACGGGCAGGAGATAGATGACGGACCCGCGGCGAACACCGAGATACTGGATCAGGACATAGGAGACGAGGGTGGCCGCAGCGACCATCACCAGCGCAATGACGATGCCGCGCAACTCACGTCGAACCGCATCCATTCCGGGCACGGGCCTCTCTTCGATGCTGCGATGCCGCGGTGTCGCGTAACGGCGACCAGCGATGCCGAGGATCATACACGCTGCGGGCGCTGCGGTCGTGGGCCTCGCGACCGTGCTGGCCCATGCAGGGGCGGCGCAGGAGCCGCAGCTGAAAGTGTCGGTGAGCGGGCGCGAGGCGTTCGTGAGCCAGGTGTCCGAGCTCGGCCGACGGCAGGGCTTCTTCGAGAAGCATGGCCTCGCACTCGACATTCGCTACGCCCGCGACGGCGCCGAGACGCTCGCGGCCGTGAGCACGGGGACGGCCGACGTCGGCATCTCCGTCTCGACTCTGGCGGCGCTCGGCGCCTTTGCCCACGGAGCGCCGGTCCGCCTCATCGGCAGCGCCCTGATCGGCGCCCACGAATTCTGGTACGTGCCGGCGAGGTCGCCGATCAAGACCATGGGCACGGCCGCCGGCCGCACCGTCGCCTATTCCACCACCGGCTCGCCCACCAGCCTCATGGTGCTGGGGTTTCAGGAGCTCCACGGGATCAGGCTCAAGCCGGTGCCCACCGGCGATCCGGCCGCGACCCTCGCGCAGGTCATGAGCGGCAAGGTCGACATTGGCTACAGCCTGCCGCCGGCCGCGGTGGCGGAGGTCGAGCAGGGCAAGATTCGCATCATCGCGCGCGCCAACGATCTGCCCGCGCTCGCCGGCCAGAGCGGGCGGGTGATCGTGGTCAATGCCGGCACGCTCGACGCGCGCCCCGATGCGGTGCGCCGCTATATGCAGGGCTACCGGGAAACCGTCGAGTGGCTGTTCTCGTCCGATCCGCAGGCTGACAAGGCGCAGGCGGACTGGGCCTCGGTCTCCGAGCGCATCGTGCGCCGCGCGCGCGGCGAGCTCATCTCCAAGGAGAGCGCCCTCCCCGACCGCATCGCCGGCGTCGATGCTCTCCTTGCCGACGCAGTGACCTTCAAGCTCGTCGCCGCGCCGTTCACCGCCACCCAGATCGAGACCCTGCTCCGGCTGCAAGCGCCGATCCGGTGAGCGCATCCCACCGTCACACGACTGAGACACGAAACCGCGATGCTCCCGCAAATGATTCGATGGGAGGATTGGCCGAGCCAACGCTCGGCCGAGAGCGGGGCCGATGCGGATACTGGTGGCAACGGACGCCTGGCACCCGCAGGTCAACGGTGTCGTACGGACCTTGACGTCGCTCGCCCGCTGCGTGCGCGGCTTCGGCGTCAGCATGGATTTCCTGTCACAGGAGGGCTTCCCGAGTCTTCCCGTGCCGACCTATCGTGAGCTGCGCCTCGCCTTGCCGAGCCCCGGGAAGATTGCACGCCGCGTCGAGCTGGCAAGAGCCGACGCCATTCACATCGCAACCGAGGGTCCGATCGGTCGAATGGTGAGGGCGTATTGTCGTCGGCACGCAAGATCGTTCACCACCAGCTACACGACCCGCTTTCCGGAATATATCTCCGCGCGCGTGCCCATCCCGGAGAGCTGGATCTACGCGAGCTTGCGCCGGTTCCACGCCGGCGCGACCGTGACCATGGTCGCCACACCGTCGCTCATGGCGGAGCTCGCCCGGCACGGCTTCTCCAACCTCGGCATATGGACGCGCGGCGTCGATACCGACTTGTTCAGGCCCGACCGTGCAACCGAGCTCGGCTTCCCGCGACCGATCTTCGTGAGCGCGGGGCGGCTCGCAGTCGAGAAGAACCTCGAGGCATTTCTTTCGCTCGATCTGCCGGGAACGAAGGTCGTCATCGGCAGCGGGCCGCAGGAGGCGGAGCTCAAGCGCCGCTTCCCGCATGCGCGATTCCCGGGATTGCTGGAGGACGTGGCCTTGGCGGCCCATCTGGCTGCCGCCGACGTATTCGTGTTCCCGAGCCGCACCGACACGTTCGGCGTCGTGCAGCTCGAGGCAGCGGCGTGCGGCGTACCCATCGCCGCCTTCCCGGTCGCCGGGCCGCAAGACGTCGTCGGCGACAACCCGATCGGGGTCCTGCACCAAGACCTGCGGGTCGCCTGCCTGGGAGCGCTCCGGATTCGCCGCGATGCATGTCGCGCCTTTGCACTGAGCTGCTCCTGGGAGCACAGCGCCCGTCAGTTCATTGCGCATGCGCAGAAGGCGGCGACCGGCAGCTATCCCGAGCCGCACGCGCAAATGATGGTGAGCGCCGCCGCACATGGTTGATGGACACATCCCGCCCCTCCGGCGCCGAACCCGGAACGCACCTGGAGAACCGTCATGACCCCGCTCGCGAACCCGGAACTCGACAAGGAAACGATCGCGAAGGCCTATGCGCGATGGGCGCCGGTCTATGATGTCGTATTCGGCGCGGTTTTCGAACACGGGCGGCGTGCCGCGATTGCCACCGCCGAGCGTATCGGCGGCCGCATTCTCGAGGTCGGCGTCGGCACCGGCATCTCGTTGCCCGACTATTCATCCACGAACCGGATCTGCGGGATCGATATCTCCGAGGCCATGCTGCACAAGGCACAAGAGCGCGTGGCAGAGCTCGGACTCACGAATGTGGAGGGACTCTGGGTGATGGATGCGGAGCAACTGTGCTTTCCGGACGCGTCGTTCGACGTGGTCGTTGCACAGTATGTCATCACGACGGTTCCGAATCCCGAGGCGGCGCTCGACGAATTCGCCCGCGTCCTGAAACCGGGCGGCGAGATCGTGCTGGTCAGCCGCATCGGCGCGGAGGTCGGATTGCGGCGCTCCCTGGAGCGATGGTTCTCGCCGGCAGCCCGCAAGCTCGGCTGGCGCACCGAATTCTCGTTCGAGCGTTATGCGCGCTGGGCCGAGAGATCCGGCACGCGGTTGATCGAGCGGCGCGCCATGCCGCCGCTCGGGCACTTCTCGCTCATCCGTTTCGCCAGGGAAGGCGGGCCGGCGGAACGCGATCGCCTTACCGGCGCGCGTGCCGCGGTCTGAATGCTGCCGCCCGGCAAGAGCGAACCCGCCCATTCGCCTGAACGGGCGGGCGGGCCACATCGGATACGTCGAACCGCGCGCGAACCCGCGCCGACTGCAGAGGACGGAGGACAATATGAGCGGCTTTCTCGAAGCTTTGAACGAGCAACGCCGGGACGACCATCGCTACTATCATCACAGCCGCATCAACCAGTCGCTGCATCTGGTCAGCGCGATGAGCTTCCTGTTCGCCTATGTGATGATGCTCAAGGATCCGGCCATAGCGGCGCTGGTCGGCTGGCTGGTGGCGATGACGACCCGGCAGGCCGGTCACTTCTTCTTCGAGCCGAAAGGGTACGACGAGATCAATCGAGCCACCCACGAGCACAAGGAGGAGATCAAGGTCGGATACAATCTACAGCGCAAGGTCGTCCTGCTGGCCATCTGGGCATTGTCCCCGCTGCCCCTCCTGCTCGACCCGACCCTGTTCGGAATTTTCGCTCCGCACGCCGGCGCCGTCGAGTTCGTGCGTCACGTCGCCCAGATCTGGCTCGTGGTCGGGCTGGGCGGGCTGCTGTTCAGGATGCTGCAATTGTTCGTCATCAAGGACGTCCAGACCGGCCTGGTCTGGGTGGTGAAGATCCTGACCGACCCGTTCCATGACATCAAGCTCTACTACAAGGCGCCGCTCCATCTGCTGCGCGGCGAGCTCATGGACCCCGGCCCGCACGACCAGCGGCCGGCGAACGAAGCCGGAGCGGCTGCGCGCACGCGCTGATGACGGACTCAGCGCAGGCGGCGTTCGAGCTGGTCGCGCATGGCGGAGAGCCGCTGCCCGATGATCTCCTTGACGATGCGGCGCCTGATCGACCGATCGGTCGTTTCCGGATTGGACCACCACCATCCATCCTGTTGCATCGCGCCCGCAGCCGCCATGAAACGGTCCGCAACCGCTTCGAAGTCCGCGGCAGTGTAGTCGAGGCTGAAGATCAAGCGACCGGTGCCGACCCAGCTGAGCGCCAGCCCCTCGGCGCGCAGATAGTATTGCAGCATCCAGTTGTAGCGCGACGGTCTCGTGTAGCAGACGGTCCATATCGAGGACATGTTTGCGACCTGCACCGGCAGGCCTTCGTAACGCAGGCGCCGGTTGAGCCGTTGCGCTCTCTCGTTCCACACCTGGTCCGCGGCGCGATAGAGCTCGCTCGCCGCCGGGGTGTCGAGATGCTGCAGAAACTGGTGCATCGCGGCCATCACGTGAGGATGCGAGTTGAACGTGCCGCGGGCAAAGCAGATGTCGGCCGGGCGGTCGTCGCGGTAACGCTTCATCAGGTCCGCGCGTCCGCAGACCGCGCCGACCGGGAGGCCGCCACCGAGCGTCTTGCCGTAGGTGACGAGATCGGCGCGGACGCCGAAATATTCCTGCGCTCCGCCTCGCGCCAGACGAAATCCGACCAGGACCTCGTCGAAGATGAGAACGATGTTTCGCTCGGTGCAGACGGCGCGCAGCCGTTCGAGCCAGGCGGCATAGGCCGCCTTGTCGAAGCCGGCGCGCCGCGCGCTGTCGATCAGCGCGGAGTTTGCCGGCGCCGCGGCGTTCGGATGCAGCGCCTGCAGCGGGTTGACGAGGACACAGGCGATGTCCCGCCGCGTCCGCAGCACCCGCAACGAGTCCTCGGACATTTCCTTCAGCGTATAGGTGTCCCGCGCGGGCAGCGGATTGCCGATGCCTGGTTGCACGTCTCCCCACCAGCCGTGATAGGCGCCACAGAAGCGGACCAGACGAGAGCGTCGCGTGTGATAGCGCGCCAGCCGCACGGCCTGCATCACCGCCTCGGTGCCCGACATGTGAAAGGAGACCTCGTCCATTCCCGAGATCCCCCGCAGACGCGTCACCGCATCCGCGATGACGGGATGGTAGGGGCCGAGCACCGGGCCGAGGCTGCGCACCTTTTCGAGGCCGAGCTCGATCGCGCGCTTGTAGAAGTCGTAGCCGAAGACGTTGACGCCGTAGGAGGCGGTGAGATCGAGGAACCGGTTGCCGTCGAGGTCGGTGACGGTCACCCCCGCAGACGACTGGACGAACGCGCCCGATCTCAGGTGCCGGCGCACCAAACGGCTGTACTGGAACGGCACCCGGTAGGCGTCGGTGAACTGCAGATCGGAGATGATCTCGCTCACCTCTGCCGTGCGCCGGACGGTCTCGGCGTAGCGCGACCTGTAGAGCTCCGACAGCCGCGCGAAGCCCGCCCGGCGGCGCTCCGCAACCTCGGCCAGCGCATCGTCGGAGCAGAAGAAGCGGGCTTCGTCGTACTCGCAACGCGGCACCAGGGCCGCCGCACGCCTGGCAAGGCGCGCATGGCCCGTCAGTGACCAATGTTTTCCTTTCGACAGCCGCAGCCGGCGCCGCAGGCTCGCGAGCGAGGTCACGAGCGTCGCCGCGCCCAGCCCGTAGAACGCCAGAGTTGCGCCGCCCCATGCCATGGCGAATCACCCTTTACTCGAAGGATCTAACGGCTCCATGACGCTTCGATCCCGGATGCTGCGACTGTGCGAGCAGGAGGACCTCAATTTCCTGCTCACCAACCGTATCCCGCGCCGCATGGCTACGCGGTTCATGGGGTGGTTCAGCAGGATCGAGCAGCCGTTGGTGCGCGACCTGTCGATCGCGCTGTGGCGCTTCTTCTCCGACCTGGATCTGAGCGAGGCGAAAGAGACGCGATTTCGCAGCCTGCACGATTGCTTCGTCCGGGAGCTCGAGGACGGTGCGCGGCCCGTCGACCGCCGGCCCGATGTTCTCGTCAGCCCGTGCGATGCCATCATCGGCGCATCAGGCACGATCGCGGGCACCGACCTCTTCCAGATCAAGGGATTTCCCTACCGGCTGGAGGACCTGCTTCTCGATCCCGACCTGGTCGACGCTCACCGTGACGGCCGCTACGTCACCTTGCGGCTCACATCGGGCATGTACCACCGCTTCCACGCGCCGCACGACTGCCGGATCGAGCGGGTGACCCACGTCCCCGGCGACACCTGGAACGTCAATCCGATCGCGCTGCGGCGCATCGAGAAGCTGTTCTGCAGGAATGAGCGCGCAGTGGTGCGGACGCAGCTCGCGGCCACCGGGCATACCATCACCCTGGTGCCGGTTGCAGCCATCCTCGTTGCCGGCATCCGTCTGAGCTTCGTCGAAGGTCCGCTGCGCCCCGGGCACCTCGGGCCGGGCATCCATCCCGGTGGCGTCCGCTTGAACAAGGGGCAGGAGATGGGCTGGTTCGAGCACGGATCGACGATCATCGTGTTTGCCCCCGATGGTTTCTCGGTGTGCGAGAACGTGCGGGACGGCGAGCGCATTCGGGTCGGCGAGCCGCTGATGCGGCTGCCGCGGCAGCTCGAGGTCGGCCGCTCCGACAACGATCGGTGCGAGGCACTCGATCATGCGACGGAATTGTGACAGCGCTGCCGGGCAGGCTTCGCCCGCAACTCGTCATGCGGCGGTCATCGCCTCCGCGTAGCTACTGGCAGATGACCGCTCTGATTCTCGCAGCCGAGATATTCGCCGCCGTTGCGCTCGTCGTCCAGATTGCCAGTGTGGCCGTCGTCATTGGCCGTGTCCGCCGCACCGGCCCGGGCACGCCGGTCCGGGACGCGGGCGTGTCGATCATCCGCCCGGTGTGCGGGGTGGAGAGCTTCTCCGAGGCGACGCTGGCATCGGCCTTTCGCCTCGCCTGGCCGCGCTACGAGATCCTGTTCTGCGTCGCCAAGGCGGCCGATCCGGTCGTACCATTGGTATCGCGGCTGATCGCGGCGCACCCGGCGATTCCCGCACGGCTGCTGATCGGCAATGATCGCCTCGGCAGCAATCCCAAGCTCAACAACGTCGCCAAGGGTTGGGCCGCCGCCGAACATGCGTGGGTGGTCATGGCCGACTGCAACGTGCTGCTGCCGCCCGACTACCTCCACCGCCTGTTCGGCACGTGGCGAACCGATACCGGCCTCGTATCGTCGCCGGGCATCGGCTGCCGTCCCGACGGCCTCTGGGCCGAGCTCGAATGCGCCTTCCTCAACACCTACCAGGCTCGCTGGCAGTGTTTCGCCGACTCCATCGGCATCGGCTTTGCCCAGGGCAAGACCATGATGTACCGCAAGGAGCTGATAGAGCGTGCCGGCGGCATCCGGGCCCTTGCAGCCGAGCCGGCGGAGGATGCCGCCTCGACCAAGCTCGTGCGCAGCCTGGGATTGCGGGTGCGTGTGGTCGACCGGCCGATCCCGCAACCGCTCGGGCGGCGGACCGCCGCCGAGGTCTGGCACCGGCAGATTCGCTGGGCACGGCTGCGACGCAACACCTTCATGCTCTATTTTCTTCCCGAGCTGACGGCCGGAGGCGTTGCGCCGCTTGCGGCGTGCACGCTCGTGGCTCACTCGCACGATCTGCCGATCGCCGTGACGCTCGTCGCGTTCGCTGCCGTCTGGTATGGCGCCGAGGCCGTCCTCGCCGGCGCCGCGGGGTGGCATGCGTCCTGGCGATCGCCGCTCGCCTGGCTCCTGCGCGACCTTCTCATTCCGGTTCTGTGGGTGGCGAGCTGGATGCGGAACGACTTCACCTGGCGTGAACACACGATGCACATCGCCGACCGCAGGTCCGCGGCATGACGGCCGTCATCTTCTTGCAAGGCGGCTTTGCGAGAAGCCCTCATGTCCCCGGCGGGAATTGAGGTGCTCGAACGCACCGCGAGCGGGCCGCGGCGGGTGCGCACCCTGTTCCTGTCGGACATCCATCTCGGCACCAGGGATTGCCAGGCGGCAAAGCTCGTGGACTTCATGCGCCGCTACGAGGCCGACACCATCTACCTGGTGGGAGACATCGTCGACGGTTGGCAGCTGAAAGCCGCCTGGTACTGGCCGCAGGCGCACAACGACGTCGTGCAGAAGCTCCTGCGCCAGGCCCGCAAGGGCACGCGGGTACTGTACATTCCGGGCAATCACGACGAGTTCCTGCGCGATTATTGCGGCACCCACTTCGGCGGCATCGAGGTGCTCGAGGACGCCATTCATGTGGGCGCGGACGGACGGCGCTATCTCGTCGTTCACGGCGACCTGTTCGACGTGGTGATCCGCCACGCACGCTGGCTGGCATTGCTCGGCAATCACGCCTACGAGGTCGCGTTGAGGCTCAACACCTACTTCAACGCGGTGCGGCGGGCGCTCGGCTTCACCTACTGGTCCCTTTCGCAATGGGCCAAGCTCAAGGTGAAGAACGCAGTCAATTTCATCGGCGAGTACGAGCAGGTGCTCGCCGCCGAGGCGCATCGCCGCAACGTCGACGGCGTGATCTGCGGCCACATTCATCATGCGGCGATCAGGACCATCGCCGGATTTCATTACGTCAATTGCGGCGACTGGGTCGAAAGCTGCACCGCAGTCGTGGAGCATTTCGACGGAACGATGGAGGTCGTGGGATGGACGGCCTCCAGACCGTTTCTTCCTCACTTCGAGGCTGACGCCGTCTCGCCGCCGATGGGGAGCGATGCCGCATGGCACGACGCGGAGCCCGATACATGACGGCACCGCGTCCTTCGGACATCGAGGGCCCGAAGCACCTACTCGATCACCTCGTCGGCGCGCGCGAGCAGCGTCGGCGGCAGGTCGAAGCCGAGCGCCCGGGCGGACTGCAGGTTGATCACCAGCTCGAACTTGGTCGGCGCCTGCACCGGCAGGCCGGCGGGATTCTCGCCCCTGAGGATGCGGTCGACATAGGAGGCCGCCTGCCGCAGCAGGTGGACCGTATCGATCCCGTACGAGAGGACGCCGCCGCTGGCGACGTAGTAGCGGTAGGGGTAGACCGCGGGCAGGCGGAGCCGGGCGGCCGACGCGATGATCTGCGCACGGTTGACCGAGGTTTGCGGGCCGGGCAGCACGATCAGCCCGGGATCGGCCGCACTCGCCACGGCGTCGATGGCGCGCTCGACGTCACCGGCATCGTTCACCGGCGCGGCGGTCAGCTGCATGCCCAGAGCCGGGGCCAACGCCGCCATGCGCGCAAAGACGTCGGTCCACGCTGGCGCCAGCGGATTGATCAGGACCGCGGCGCGCCGAACGCCGGGCGCGGCCTCCTTCAGCAAGCCCAGCCATTTGCTCCCGATCGTGTGCTCGTAGCTGGTGAACCCCGTGATGTTGCCGCCGGGACGGGCCAGGCTCGCGACATGACCCGCGCTCACCGGATCGGGAACCTGCACGAATACGATCGGTATCGTGCGCGTCGCCTTCTGGAAAATCGGCAATGCCGCCGTGCTGCCGGTAAGGATGACGTCCGGAGCGAGCGCTACGATCTCCGATACGAAGGAGTGAAACTCGCCAGCGGTGCGGGTCCATCGATACTCGATCCGGAGGTTGCGGCCCTCGGTCCAGCCCAGCTCCTGCAGCGTCTGCCGGAACGCCGCGACGCGAGACTGCGCTTCCGGATCGCTCTCCCGGATTCCCAGCAGCACCCCGATCCTGCGCATCCGCTCACTCTGCTGCGCGCGGCCCACGAGCGGCCACGCCGTTGCCGTGCCGCCGAGCAGCGCGATGAGCTCGCGGCGCGTCATGCGAGCACCTCGTCCGCGAGCGCACGCAGCTTCGCCGGCAGCTCCAGGCCCAGCGCCTTTGCGGTCGCTCGATTGAGCACGAGCTCGAACCTGGACGACTGCTCCGCCGGCAAGTCGGCGGGGGCTGCTCCCTTGAGAATCTTTCCGGCATAGACGCCGACCCGCTGATAGGCGTCCGAGAGGACGGGGCCGTAGCTCATCAATCCGCCCGCCGCGGCCAGCTCGCGCAGCGGATAGATCGCCGGGATCGCGTGGCGCGCCGCCGCGGCGATGATCTGATCGCGGCGGCTCCAGGAAAAGTACGGGCTGGCGCTCACCAGGAGCGCACGCAGGCGCTGTTGCGCGAGGCCGTCGAAGGCGGCATCGATCTCGCCTTCCGACGCCGCCGACAGCACCGAGAGCTTGAGCTTCAGCACGCGCGCGGCCTGCTGCGCCTCGCGGCGCTGGCTGGCGTAGGACTGGGTCCTGGGGTCCGCGAGCAGGCCGACGGCCTGCAGCTCCGGAACCAGGTCGCGCAGCAGCCCCAGCCGCTTTGCGGCCAGATTTCCGGACGCGAGGCCCACTCCCGTCAGGTTGCCGCCGCGCCGGTTCAAGCTGGTCACGAGCTCCAGGTTCATGGGGTCGCCGTTGGTGGTGAACACGATGGGGATCGTCGTCGTCGCTTTATTCGCCGCCAGTGCGGGTGCGTTGTCGCCGGCGACGATGACGGCGACCTGCCGCCGCACCAGGTCGGCCGCCAGGGCGGGCAACCGGTCGTAATGGTCATCCGCCCAGCGATAGTCGATCGTCACGTTGCGGCCGTCGACATAGCCGCCGTCGCCGAGCCCACGCTGGAATGCAGTCACGAGGTCCGCGTACGGCCGCGCCGATGCGCCGGCAAGAAACCCGATCACCGGCAGCGCCGGCTGCTGCGCGCGCGCGGCGAGCGGCCACGCGATCGCCGCGCCGCCGGCGAGCGCGATCAGATCGCGTCGATTTATTGCAATGGCGCCCGCCTTGCGGCCGTCGCGTCGGTCCTCGAGCCTCGCCGATGCATCCATGCGCACGCTCGCTGCCACGAATTGAGCAGCCCTTGCGACGGCTTTGAATTGCTCTCGAGCCGCGGCGACGTGCGGCGGCTCTCGACGTCCCCCAGCATGAGGAACAGCGCGCGAGGATAGCACATCGCAGCGTGGCAGCCATGGCGGATGACCGCGGTCCGATCGTCCCGTCGCCGCGCGGCAGCCATCCCATGCGGGATCACCAGCCGCTTCTATCCGCCGTTGCGCAGAGGCAGCCAGTCGAGCCCGCGGCTTGCGTGGTCGCTTCGATCTGCGGTCGAACCCTTGTCTGTTCGCACACCGTTGGATACATACCCGCCGACCGGCAGGAAGCGCTCGCGGCCGCGGAGAGGTGGCTGAGTGGTTGAAAGCACCGCACTCGAAATTTGTTGGCGGCCGTCCCGACCCGTTTTGTTCTGTCCCGACAAGTGTTGATTTGTATTGGGAATTACGGCGGCGCGTGTCGTGACATGCCGTTCAATCCCGGCCCATGGTCGCGTGTTCGCGACCATTGGTGACCAAAGCGCTCTCTTGACGTTCGCTATCGCGATCGTAGCGCGATGGTCGCGGTACGAGCGCTGCTGCCGCTCGAAACGCCCCGCGCGCGAGGGGCCCGTAAAACGGCATCTCTCCCCTATCTTAGGTCTTACTCTTCACGGAACGCTCGGGCGATCTGGTCCCTAAAGGGCTTGACCAGATACGATATGACATCACGCTCACCCGTTTGCACGAAGACCTCTATGGGCATGCCTGGCAAGAGCTTCATGCTTCCCAGGCGGGCAAGCTCCCGCTCCGGGATAGCGATCCGTATCTTGTAATGGCTTTCCCCCGTTTTCGGATCTTGGGTCACGTCGGCCGAAATCCGGCTCACCTCTCCATTCAGTTCTGGCGTGGTACCCTGGTTGAAAGCGGACAAGCGCAGCACGGCCTTCTGCCCGAGATGGAGCTGATCAATATCCTTTGGCGCTACCTTTAATTCCGCCATCAACACATCAGCCCCCGGCACGATCAGCATAATCGGTTCGCCCTGAGGCGTGATCACACCCCCGACAGTGTGCACTGCGAGCTGATGCACGATGCCATCTTGCGGCGCCCGGATGTCAATCCGTTTTAATTGGTCCTCAGCGGCGACCCTCTTTTCCACCAACTCTGACGTCTTCCCTCGGATGCCTGCGAGTTCTTTGCCCACCTCAGTCCGCAGATCCTGGTCGATCTGCAGGATCTGATACTCTGTCTCCGTAATCTTGCCTTTGGCTTGAGCTATCGAAGAGATAAACTGCCCATGCTCGCCCTCGAGCCGCGCGGCATCCCGCTCCAGAGTGACGACCCGGGTGAACGGCACAAGTTTTTTTTGCCAAAGCTCACGCACGCCTTGGAGCTCTTGGCCTATTAGTTCAATCTCACGCTTTTTTGCTACCACTTGGACATTGAAACCGATGATCTGCTCCTTGAGCTGGGCAATGCGCTCCCGGAGCTGGGCAACCTGGCCGTCCCGTGCCGCCCGTCTAATCCCAAAAAACCTTTGCTCGCCCTGAACTAAACTAGCCACCTCTGGGTCGCTCATTCGCGCCAGAAGATCGGCCGAAAAGACTACATTCTCGGTGCCATCCCGCTCGGCCTCGAGCCAGCCTGACGCGCCCCAAGCTCGTCAAGGCTCTTAGTGATAATCGCCAGATTCGCTTTAGTCTGCGTCTCATCAAGCCGGACCACGATATCTCCGCTCTTGACGGAGTCGCCGTCGCGCACTCGCAACTCGCCCACCACGCCGCCCGTCGGATGCTGGACCTTCTTCACATTCAAGTCCACCACCAAAAATCCCGGCGCGATCACCGCGCCGGCGAGCTCCGTCGTCGCCGCCCAGCCGCCAACTCCCAGAACAAGGAAGGCGGTTGTCGAAACCCGCCGCCGAACGGATTGTGAACGCCGATACCGAACGCATAGTCCACATAGTTTCCGCCGATCATCAATGCATCGCGATCTACCGCGTCAAAAATGGTTGTGGTGGTCAGGTCCGTTGCGTTCACGTCGGTCGCAATGTACGGCCCACTAGGCGCGACCGCCCAAGCCTGGCTTAATTCTGGGGCCAGCCAAGTCTTTTTATCTCCATCTGCTTTTTTCCCCAGACTGCTACGCTGCACTTCCCGGTTGTTGGGCTGTGCCGCTGTCTCGGGCGTGCGTGATTGCACGCTGATGGGTCGCATCTCGCGGCCCATCGACTTGCAAACTACATCTCGGCTTGCTTGGTTGACGCGGTGAGCAAGCCCACTGCGCGACAATGAATGCTTCCGGTTCAGCTAGTAACTTTGCATTCCCATCGTTCGACCCTCTGGAAATTTTTCTCACGATTGTTGATGACGCCGCGTCCGTAGCCCATTCCTTTTATCTGGGCCCTCAAGGTAGCTTGATAACACTCACCGCGAAAATTGCATTGATAAGAGTCACAATTCGCGCCAATTTTTCTATCTTTCAGATGATCGACGAGGAGGAAACTCAGACGAAACGTTTGGAGACGGGCGCGTGCTGGCCGCCGCGTCCCAATTTCCGCAAGCTCGGGTCAACAGTCGCGCGGAGACCGGTGCATGCGCTCGCGCTTCGCGCGACAACTCACCGAGACTCATTTCGTCGGCAAGCGCGGTGCGGTTATGATGCAATAGAGTTGCGAGGATAGAGAGACCAGATTGCGCCGACGCCAGTCGCTCACGACGCGGCTGACATTTTCCCGGGCCACGCCGGCCATCGCTGCGAGGTCGCTCTGGCCGATCTTGTCTTGCAGCACGATGCGTCCCGCGCCCGCGTCCTGTCCGATATGGTCGGCCAGCTCGAGTAACGCACGTGCGACGCGCCCTTTGACCGTCAGAAAAGTGGTAGCAGCCAGTGTCGCGTCAGTCTGTCGCAACCGGGCGGCGAAATCGACGTCAGGGCAAGACGGATCTCGGCGTGTGCCTTCGCCCTTATTTCAAAGGCCTCCCGGCTGACAAACCGCAGCACACAGGGGCGCATCGCGATAATAGACGCTGAGCGCGGGTGCCCGTCGATTATGGACAGTTCGCCCACGATGGCGCCTGGGCCGAGCAGGGCAACGATCCGGTGTTCGCCGGATGGTGATTCCACGACGACCTTGAGCAGGCCCAGCTCGAGCCGATAGCAGCCGTCGCCGACATCCCCGGCGGCAAAGAGGAAGTCCCTTGCAGCGAGGTGACGCACCGCGGCGCATCGGAAAAAAGGGCGGAGGCGTCGCCTGACGTGTTGGAGTTCGGCGCCTTGAAGGGGACGGTTAGCTTGCCTCCCGGGACATGCCTCCGCGATATCTTGTGTTCGAGGACAATCATCCGAAAACCTCACCTATCTACATCGAGTCTCGAGCTGAGCGGGCAGCGCCGCTCAAACCTCCGGTACAGAAGGCTAAACAAGGCCGGCTCGGTCCGATATAATCTGCGGGGGAGGCAGCTGTTCTGCTATTTGGTGCCATTGATTTGCTCTGACATACCAAGTGCAGGGTTCGTCCCGAGTTGGCGTGTGGTGCTGGGGGCAAAAAAAGCAAGGTTTCTCCAATACGAACCGACGAAGTCATACCTGTCCGCGCCTTTCATGCTTGTTAGTAGCTTAAGCCCCGTCCGCGGACTTGTTACTCTGCGCCGAACACTTGTTCACCGAAGCACACGATGGCAATTTCTCCTATCGGCGGGCCAAGGATGAGGAACAGCACCCCTTCAGTCCTGAATTCTGAACAGGACTTGGCTTCAATCCCGATGGCGGGAGGGGGTCTTAGCCGCCTGGCGATCGCGCGCCTCAAAAGCGCGGGCGTGCCGGTGGCGCCTCTTCTTAGACGCGTGGGATTGACGCCGGAGCTGACTGACGAACCGCGAGAGCAACTGAGTGTGCGAAGCCAAATCGCACTTTTGGACGAGGCCGCGAAGGCTCTGAAAGATGACCGTATTGGCTTCACACTGGCTCGCGATCATGATCCGCGCGAAATCGGACTGCTTTATTATGTCATGGCGTCTTCGCAGACCTTAGGCGAAGCCTTGAAGCGGCTTGCCCGCTACAGCAAGGTTACCAACGAGGCCCTCGTGTTCGGATATAGGGAGGGAAATAGCCTCATTATCAGTCTGAGTTACTCTGGCGTTCCACGGCACTCAGACAGACATCAAATTGAATTTTGCATGTTTGCTGCAATACGAATTTGCCGCCTGCTGACGGGGCAGAACCTCGTACCGGAACATTTTTCGATTTCTCATCATCGATCGGGAGGCACCTCCGAAATGGCTCGGTTTGTCGGAACGAAAGTGGAGTTCGGCGCTGCCACAGACGAGTTTGCCCTGAAGGTTGATGCACGTGAGTTGCCGCTTATTCACTCGGATACTTATCTCAATGACCTTCTCCTGAAGTATTGCGAAGCGGCGCTGGCCGATAGAAGAGGCGATAAGAACCAGTTGCGCACGAGAGTTGAGAACGCGATCTCTTCGGTGCTTCCGCATGGAAGAGTGCTCGTGGAAGACGTTGCTCGCAGTCTGGGAATGAGCAAGAGGACGTTCGCACGAAAACTTTCGGCCGAAGGCTTGACCTTCAATGAAATACTTCACGGTTTGCGACGCGATCTTGCGGTTCGTTACCTCGACGATCGCAAGCTGCATGTATCCAAGATCGCGTGGCTGCTTGGCTTTCACGAGGTGAGCGCATTCACGCATGCCTTCAAGCGCTGGACCGGTAAGACGCCGAGTCAAATGCGGACAGCCGGCATCTATTGAACAAATGCCATGGCCGCGAGTTCAACCTCATCTGACTATCGCGCTCGCGGCCAGGCATATCGGTTGTGCGCTGAAATTTCGAAAGCCGGTAGGCGGTACCCGCAAAGATGCCGAGCGGGAATTAACTCGACTGCTTCGCACTGCCGACACGGGTGAACATGTGTCGATCCGACTCGCATGACAGTTCGGCAGTGGCTAGAAACTTGGCTCGACGCGGTCCGCTCCGAGATCTCGCCAAAAGCACACGAACGGTACTCGGAAATCGCGAGGTGCTGCCTCATACCAGCGGTCGGGCAGGTGCAGCTTGCGAAGCTCGTGCCAATTCAAATCCAAAACGCCTACAGCACTTGGGCCACAAGCGGCCGACGCGACGGCAAGCTCGGAGGGTTATCACCGCTCACGCGCCGCTACATTCACGTCATTCTCAAGTCGGCGCTCGCCCGCGCAGTCGAACAGCAATTGCTGGCCCGCAACCCAGCCGACGCATTCAAGAAGCGACTTCCGAAAGTCGAGCGAAAGGAGATCGCAACTCTCACCATGGACCAGTCTGCGTATCTTTTGGACTCGATCCGGCACATGCACATCTACTGGCCGGAGCTTTGTCGCCTGAAGCGGCAACAGGCTGAAGCGCTGCTGCGACTCGGAGTTCGACAATCCGAAGAGACATTGGTGTGCTGCCGAGAGGACGGCGAACCAAAGCAGCCACGCAGCCTCACTCACGAATTCGCGCACGTTATAGGGAAGATAGTGGATTTGCCGCGCGTCCGCTTTCACGATCTCCGACATAGTCACGCGACCCAGCTCCTGGCTAGCGGCGTCCATCCGAAGGTCGCACAGAAGCGTTTGGGGCACTCGACTATCACCACGACAATCGACCTATATTCGCATGTCACCGACACGATGCAGAGCGATGCGGTGGCGAGGCTGACGCGGCGTTTCGGCTTGTGATATCGGGAGGCGCGAAATAAATGGGTTGGCGACCATTTTCGTGACCATCGGCGGTTTTCCACGAACGGCTAAGCCCAAAAACCGTCGATTATGCAATGGCTTGGAGAGGTGGCAGAGTGGTCGATTGCACCGCACTCGAAATGCGGCATACGGGTAACCGTATCGGGGGTTCGAATCCCTCCCTCTCCGCCAATTTCATCCTCCTGCTGTCTGCCCATGTTTCCCGGTGTCTAGAGATATCCCTATTTTGTAGGGATTTGTTGCAAACTAGCGTCTATGCATGTCCGCCATAGTATGCGACCATCGTCCTAGCCGATATGGGCAAGAACATGGGCAGGCAGTGAGGCGGAGGGCTCATGGCGCGCACGCTCGGACGGCTCTCGGCAGTCAAGGTGCAGGGCACCAAGCAGCCCGGCTACTACGCTGATGGCGGCAACCTCTATCTGCGTATCGCCGACCGGCGGTTCGAAGGGTTGGATCTTCCGCTACGTGATGCGCGGCCGGACGCGCGACATGGGCCTCGGAGGATATCCTCCATCGGCCTGGCCAAGGCGCGTGAACTGGCCGGCGATGTCGCGGCATGGTCGCCATCGGGCTCGACCCTATCGAGGCGCGAAGCGAGAAGCGCGCGGCTGCCGCCCGAGGCCGCAAAGTCGATGACGTTCGACGGCTGCGCGAAGGCCTACATCGCCGCGCACGAGGCCGGCATGGCGGAACGCCAAGCATCGGCAGCAATGGCGAACACGCTCGCGACCTACGCATCGCCCGGTGTTTGGCCAGCTGCCGGTTGCAGCGGTCGACACCGGGCTCGTGCTCAAGGTGGTCGAGCCCATCTGGTCCAAGAAGCCCGAGACGGCATCGCGCGTGCGCGGCCGCATCGAGGCCGTGCTCGACTGGGCCAAGGTGCGCGGCTATCGCGACGGTGAGAACCCGGCACGCTGGCGCGGGCATCTCGACCATCTACTGCCGGCGAAGTCCAAGGTCAGGAAGGTCGAGCACCATGCCGCGCTGCCCTATCCCCAAGTCGGCGCGTTCATGGTGGCGCTGCGTGAGCAGCAGGGCATCAGTGCCCGCGCGCTCGAGTTCCTGATCCTGACCGCCACTCGCACCGGCGAGACGCTGGGCGCGACCTGGGACGAGATCGATATCGCGGCGACGGCTGTGGACGATTCCGGCCGCTCGCATGAAGGCCGGGCAAGGAGCACCGCGTGCCGCTGTCCGATGCGGCGCTCGCCGTTCTCAAGCAGATGCACGCTATCAGGCACTGCGACTACGTGTTCCCCGGCGGTCGCGACCGCAGGCCGCTGTCCGAGATGGCGTTGCTGATGCTGCTACGGCGCATGGAGCACGGCGACATCACGGCGCACGGCTTCCGCTCGACCTTCCGCGACTGGGCCGCCGAGGCACCACCTTCCCGCGCGAGGTTGCCGAGGCTGCGCTCGCGCACGCCATCCCCGATGCCGTGAAGCCGCATATCGGCGCGGCGACCTGTTCGACAAGCGCCGCAAACTGATGGCCGCATGGGCCGAGTTCTGCGGCAAGGTCGAGGCGAACGGCACAACCAAGGTGGTATCCCTCGCAGCGCGCAAGGGCTGATCGCTGCGCCGCGACTGAAGATGAGATAGTCTCGCACCCCGGCGCGGGCCGGCCGACGGGCCGTCGCATCGCAACACCGCCGCGATGCTGCCCGCGCCTTCCCTCGCCCCGGCGGTGCTGGCGGTGGTTTCATGGCGCGCAAGCGGCGCGGCCCTGTCAAATATACTGGGCCGCTTCACAACCGATCTATGTGCCTGTCGAGCTTGTCACGATTTTCAGCGGCTTGCTCGGCGCCTTGGTTCCCGATGAGCAGGGTGCCCAAAGGCGCGGGCGCGAACAGTTCAAGGCAAAGCTCGGGTTGCTGTTTGAATTCTACGGAATTAATCCGCGAGCCAAAAACCGATGGCGCCTCCTTAGTATCAGGCTCGCCCTCGCTCACGTCCCAGGCATGAGAGTTATCTACGGCGAGCCACCGAGAGCGGGAGACCCAAAACATGGCAGGCGGGGCAGGGCGATAAACTTGTCGACGCAAGTGGACGCCATAAGAAACGCGACGGGCAAGAGCATCCGTGAAGCCATCGCCACTCTCAGGGAGGACCCCAAGAAAGACTGGCGCAGGTACAAGCGCCCAAAACCTCGAAACCCGCCATCGGGAAGCAAGAAAAAGACGTGAGGCGCAACAAGAATTTGCGATATGGCCCGGTGTCTGGGAGCCGGGCGCGCCGGGCGCGCGGACTTCTGGACCTGCTGCTGCGCGCCGATCTGGAGGCACTACGCGCCGACTCGAGGTATTACATGCCGACACGAGCGCGCAGATCGACACGCTGCTCGCCGATCTGGAGGCATTCGCACCGAGATCGAGACCCTGCGTGCCGAGCCGAAAAAACGAGCGACGAAAATTAGTGCTGCACCAATTTCGTCGCCCCACGTGAGCGTTCATCGGTGGTCTGTATAGCGTCCACCAACGCACACACGAGGGTACAATGGACCAAAAACCCGCCTTTACCATCCAAGAATTTTGTGACGCCTATCGGCTGTGCCGGGAAAGCGCATATCGGCAAATACGGGTTGGCAAGTTGCGCGCCCTAAAGATCGGCCGCAAGACGCTCATTTTGCGTGCCGATGCCGAAGCATGGGCGTCGTCCCTGCCCGAGCTGCGGCCCGGCGCACGGGAAGCGACGGCATGAGCCATGCCCGCACCATATGGCGCGGGCGTCACAACCCCTCCCGGTCGTCGACGCCCGTTGCGCTCTAGCTCTGCGGCGCGAGCACTCGTCCGATAGCATAACCACCCGACCCGCGACAACGGCGGTGCGGTCATGAGGGACGCGCCGTCTATGGCTATGGCGGCCGTCTACGATGGCCGCGACTGCATCGGGTTCGTGCTGGCGCGCGGCAAGGAAGGCTTTGAGGCCTTTCACTGCTGTCGAGCGCAGCATCGGCCTGTACAAGACACAGCGTGAAGCCGCGGTCGCCATCGTGCAAAGGCCAGCGTCATGAGCGCGGCCGAAAGCATCTGCCGCGAGCTTGGACTGCGGCCGCCGAGCTATCAGCCGGGCAGGCACTACACCACGACGCGCCGAGGTGCAGCTCCCGGCGACAACGGGCGTCGCTGCCGTCGCCGGCGATGTTCGACAAGGACGGCCGCGCACTGCGCGATGACCGCGGCAAGATCAGGTACGCCAACGCGTTCACCTTCGACAGCAAGGAGGTCCGCAACGCGTTCTCCGAGGCGGTGATCGCGGCGGTGATCGCGGCTTATCCCGATGCTTTCGAGGAGGCCGCGCGATGAGCTCAACCATGACCAGGTCACGCCGCTCCGCTTGCAATTGCGCAAAGCCGGATACGCTACGGTCCCGGTGAGCGGCAAGCGCCCGACCATGACGGAGTGGCAGACCAAGCTTGCCGCGGCGCCGGACGAGATAGCGTTGTGGGAGCGGCTTTACCCGGATGACCGAAATACCGGTGTGCTCTGTCGTCTGTGCCCGGGATCGATATCGACATTACCGACCCCCTTGCCGCCGAGGCCATCGAGACGTTGGCGCGCGAGCATTTCGAGGAGCGCGGGCACGTCCTGGTGCGCGTCGGCCGATCGCCGAAGCGCCTCATTCCGCTGCGCACGGATGAGCCCTTCACCAAATTGGTGCGGGTGTTCGGCACAGCAAACGGCAGCGAGCATCGTATTGAGGTGCTAGCTGACGGCCAGCAATTTGTCGCCTTCGGCATACACCCGGATACGGGGCGCCCCTACGACTGGCACGGCGGCACGCTCGGCAGCGTCAAGCGCGAGGATCTTCCCTACGTTCGCCGCGAGGATCTCGAGAACTTCCTCGATGCTGCGGCGGGCTGCTGGTCAAGGAATTCGGCTACACCGACAAGAGCAGCAAGCCCGCAACCGACGGCGCGGCACGCAAGCGAGCAGTGGGGGGAGATCCTCCCTGGTGGTGGGAGCTTAACGAGCGCGCCCTCGCCAGCCTCGAGAAGTGGGTCCCGGCGCTTTTCCCGACCGCCAAGCGCAACGACAAGGGCATCTATCGTGTTGCGGCGGCAGACCTCGGCCGCGGGTTTCAGGAGGATCTCTCGCTCGCCCCTGCCGGCATCGTGTTTTGGGGCGTTGCCGATATGGGCGATCCGCAACGCGGGCGCCGCACGCCGATCGATTGCGTACAGGAGTGGGCGCATCTGGAATTCGAACCGGCGGCGCAGTGGTTGCGCCAGCGGCTTGATGGCTTCACCGATGCCGGAGACCACCCCGCGGATGGTGATGCTATCCTGGGGATCATCCCGATCACGATGACGATGCAGCAACCAGCGGGATGACGAAGCCGCCGCCGCAAGATGCATGACCCGGCGCCGCCATTGTTTCTGCCGCCGCCTGCGGCGCCGATGGCGGTGGCGCGCGAGTTTGTTAGGACGCACTGCCTTTACAACGGCGCGCCGGACGACTTGACGCTACGCCATTGGGGCGGCGCGTGGTGGACGTGGCGGACCACGCATTGGGCCGAGACTCGAAGAGCGCAGCATCGCGCGCTCGCCTCTACCGTTTCACCGAGCGCGCCTGCTACCTCGACGCCGAGGGCAAGCCGCAGCCGTGGTTGCCGACCCGGCGCAAGATCGGGGATCTGCTCGAGGCGTTGGCGGCGCAGGTTCTGCTTGAGGGCGACGTCGAGCAACCGTCCTTCCTCGATGGGCGTAACATCGTTGGCCCGGTGGTGGCAGTGACCAACGGTCTGCTCGATATCGCCACCCGCACCCTGCACCCGCATACGCCGCAGTTCTTCAACATGACGGCGGTGCCGTTCGACTACGATCCCGATGCACCGGCAGCCGCGAAGTGGCTCGACTTCCTCGACGAGCTTTGGCCGCAGGAGCCCGATGCCGATCGACGTGCTCGGCGAATGGTTCGGCTACGTCATCAGCGGCCGGCTCGACCTGCACAAGATCCTGTTTATGGTCGGCCCGACGCGCGGCGGCAAGGGCGTCATCGCCCGCATTCTCACGGCGCTGATCGGCAAGGGAATGTCTGCGGTCCGACGCTTCACAGCCTGAGCGGGGACTTCGGACTTGCACCGCTGATCGGCAAGTCGCTCGCCATCATCTCGGATGCGCGGTTCGTCGGCAAGAACAGCGGCATTGTTGTCGAGCGGCTGCTTTCGATCTCCGGCGAAGATACTCTGACCGTCAACGTCAAGTACAAAGAACAGTGGAACGGCAAGCTGCCGTGCCGCCTGCACGTCATCTCCAACGAACTGCCAAGGCTCGGTGACGCGAGCACCGCCATCGTCGGGCGCATCGTGCTGCTGCCGTTGTCGCGCTCGCTGGCTCGGCAAGGAAGACCACGAGCTTGAGGCCGGCTGTGCACCGAGCTTGCCGGGATCCTGAACTGGGCGCTGGACGGCCTGAAGCGGCTGACCTTCGACAACGGAACCGCTTCACCCGCGTCGAAGCCGCCGACGAAGCCATCATCGCGATGCGCGATCTGGCGTCGCCGGTCGGTGCGTTCGTGCGCGAGTGCTGCGTGGTCGACGCCAAGGGCGAGGTCGACGTTGATGCGCTCTATGCTGCTTACAAGGGATGGGCCGAAGGGCAACGAGCACACCAAGGCGAGCAAAGCAGTGTTCGGGCGCGACCTGCGGGCGGCGGCTCCCGGCGTTCGCAAGGCCCGGCCCCGCGATGCCAAGGGAACGGCGGCGGCATGTATGCCCCGGGATCCGCCTGACATGACATCCGCTGGTGACGAGGCCGAAGCGAACAGCCCAGCCC
>CAWIZJ010000006.1:0-49079 GCA_963840535.1 uncultured Alphaproteobacteria bacterium | reverse complement strand
CTCCATCACAACGTGCTGGCGATCGCGCTCGCCAACAAGCTGGCCCGCATCGCCTGGGCCGTCCTCAACAAGGAGCGCAACTTCGAATGCATCAGGACGGACAAGATGGCGTCCCGATCGGCTTGAGCGTCGCGCCGTGCTCGCGCCCGTCAAGGCGTGGCCTGGAAACGCCGGAGCCAGAGGCGAGCCAAGCGCGACGGCCAGCCTTGACGGCCTCCTGCGCGCGGCGCCTGCGCACAAGCGCAGGCCGGGACGAAGGAACGACCCCACGGCACGAACAAAGGAACTGCACGAGATGAGGAGCGATCAATGACGTAGTCCCACAACCTGTTTCCCGCCGAGGTCTGCGAGAGGATGAGACGAGATGGAGGATCGGTCTTCCCGGCGCATGCGAACACTGGTGACCCGTTTGGCCCAGTCGAGGCCTGTCCGGTAATGAGATCGCACGCGCGCTGATATCCATGATGGTCGGGAGCCACAACGTGCTCCAATCAGAGACCGGATACATTGATGCAAGACCGCATCCGCCGGATCGAGGAAACCTCTTGCGACGCACGGCCGGACCATACATCTGGGTCATAACCTGAAAGGCTCGACGCGAGCATATCGGGTCCGAAGTTCACCCGGTAGCCGACATGGCATTAGCAGAAACTCGACCGGTCGCAGCCACGCAACGAAACGGTCGCACCGGCGCAACGAAAGGGTCGCAGCCAGGCACCCCAATAATAGTAAGACTGGGTGGAAGGAGAATTGGAATCTTGCTACCGAGGGAGTGATGAACTTAAGAGGACAAGTCAGCTTTCGAACTGTGAACCGACAGGGCAGCCCTCTCATTCCTGAAATAGCGCTCGCGCGGCCATTTTTTGCGGGGGCCGCGTTCGCGCGCGCCCCCCGTACGTCAAAAACGCAGCGGGGCTTTAGGCGGGTGGAGATACGGCGGCCATAGAGACGTGAGCGGCGATGAAGGGCCGGGCCACCCGTGCGCCTAGGCGTCGCCGGGCGCCTCAGACCATCGGCTTACGCGACCTCAGATACTCATCCCACTCAGTAGTGGGCATTACGCACTCGCGCATCGCTTTCATGAATCTGCCTTCCGAGATTTCCCGTGTAAGGGACCATTCTATAAATTTAGCCAATGGCTCGCCGTCCGGCGCGATGAATGAGTAGCCATTGAAGAGCAAGAACACTGTCGCTGCGGTGAGAGCGGTACGCTTATTGCCTTGTTCGAATGGGTGGTTTCTCCCAATTCCAAGCAACAGCGTACAGGCAAGACTTACGATGTCGTTGTCTTCACCATAGGTCCAGCGGTTGATTGGCCGACCCATCGCACTCGACGAAGGCCTGGGTCGCGTAAGAAATGAGGCTCGCCTGTTAGACGGACGAGCCTCTCGTTGATGCGAACAACCTGCTCGTCCGTGAGCCATATGGGCTCACTTGGCAAGATAGCTCAGGGTCTTTGGATACCGGGCGATCAGCTCGTCCAGCGCCTCCTCCAAATCTTGAACTTTCGGAGGCATAGGGGACGGGCGTGAAGGCGTGCGTGGGAACGTGCTAGCCAGCCTCGTCTCAGGCAGGGCCCGCTCTCGCAGCGCAAGCACGATACTCTCCATTGCTCGATTCCGAATATCTTGGCTCATACTTGTAAAACGTGACGGAACATTGGTCCGTTCCCCGCTGAATTGCAACGCCCATGATGTGAAGGCCACACGGTTAAGATTGGGTTTCTGCTTCCATCTAGAGAGTTCCTGCGTCGCAAGGAGGGGTTACTTGGGAAAACCCTTACGATTCCGCAACTTAGACAGCATCGAAGGGCGCTAACAGGCCAGGGACCAGTTAGTTTCAAAAATTCTGTATTTTCAATAACTTAACCCCAAACCGACATGAAACGGGCATCACGCTGCGCTCGGCAGGGGAGACATTAAATAACCGTTAATGGTGTCCGAGTGTGCCCAATCGGCCACAGCCAATCAGTAACTACGGTACCACCTGCCGATAGTGCACCGGCGGGCAGTCCGTCCGGTCGGGGCAGCAAGGAGATTACGCAATAAGTCGGTCGAAAATGGACGAAATTTCAATATGTTAGGGGATTAAATAGGGTTCTTCTAGGAATATCAATAGCTTAAGCATTCAGAACAGCTGAGAATGACGACGTTCCAGCACCGCTTACTCCCCAAAAGGTCCCCAAAAGCACACCAGCAGCGGGCGAACAATCGGCTAAACCATTGAAATAATTGGCGCTCCCTAGGGAACTCGAACCCCTGTTTTCGCCGTGAGAGGGCGACGTCCTGGGCCGCTAGACGAAGGGAGCAGGCGGAAAGCCCATGCAGATAGCCCCGATCACCGCCGTGCGCAAGCAGGCTCACGGCTCGATGGCGAACCGCAGCCGCCCGCTCGGCCGCAGCGTGCGCGCATCGAAGGTGCGGATCTCGATCGCGCCGCCCACCTCGACGGTGACCGCGATGCGGTCCTCGGAAAGCGCGGTGGCGACGATGCGTGCGCCCTTGGGCAGGAGCGCGGTGACCTCGGCCGGCGCCGCGCTTCCCTCGACCTTGAAAAGACGATAGCCGATGACGCCGAGCACGGCGGCGATCGCCACCAGGGTGGTCACGCCGGAGATCAGCATCAGCCATCGCACCCGCGCCACCATGCGCGCGGCCGCGGGATCGAGGGGCGGTTCATCGTCCGACGCGGAATTGCTCATGACGCCGGGGTACAGCGGGACACTGGTGGTTGCCGCCGACGAAGCCGGCGAGCGGCTCGACCGCGTCCTGGCTCGACGCCTGGCCGAGCTGTCGCGCTCGCGCCACAAGGCGCTGATCCTGGCAGGTCGCGTCGCGATCGACGGCACCACGATCCGCGATCCCGGCCACCGCGTCAACGCCGGCGGCACCATCGTGCTCGACCTTCCACCGCCCGAAAGCATCACGCTCGGGCCGGAAGACATCCCGCTCAAGGTGATGTTCGAGGACGACGAGCTCATCGTCATCGACAAGCCGGCCGGGCTGGTCGTCCATCCCGCCGCCGGCAACCGCAGCGGCACGCTGGTCAATGCGCTGCTCGCCCATTGCGGCGCAAGCCTGTCCGGGATCGGCGGGGTCAGGCGTCCCGGTATCGTGCATCGCCTCGACAAGAACACCACCGGAGTGATGGTGGCGGCCAAGACCGACAAGGCCCACACCGCGCTCAGCCGCCAGTTCGCCGACCATGGCCGCACCGGTCCGTTGCGCCGCGGCTACCTGGCATTCGTCTGGGGCGCGCCGGAGCGTCAGCGCGGCACCATTGACAAGCCGATCGACCGCCACCCGCACGCCCGCGACAAGATGGCGGTGCGAGCAGGGGGGCGCGACGCCGTCACCCACTGGGAGGTGCTCGAGCGCTACCGCGGCACCGACGGCAAGCGGGTGGCGAGCCTCCTGGCCTGCCGGCTCGATACCGGCCGCACCCACCAGATCCGGGTGCACCTCGCTTCCATCGGCCACCCGCTGATGGGCGATGCGGTCTACGGGCAGGGCTTCAAGACCAAGGCGAATCACCTCGGCCCCGACGCCCGTGCCGCCCTGGAAGCTCTTGGCAGACAGGCCCTTCATGCCCATCTGTTGGCAGTCGCACACCCGTCGCGGGGCGAGAATCTGGAGTTCCGATCGGAACTACCGGCCGATCTTGTTTGTTTGCGTCACAGCCTGGCTGCGCAGGCCCCGCCGACCTGAAGCTGAAACACCAGCTAATCAATGGCTTATGGGGTTTAGGCCAGGGTCACGGCGAGGTGACGCCGAGTTAACTTTATTCGCCCCCGGTTGTCCTGTAATGTTGCGACTGCGATCGTAGTTCGCGGTCGCAGCATGGACCGACACCGTCGGCTCGGGGAGCGGCGGTGTGCTCCGCCCGCCGGTCATCCGGGGGCAAACAAAGGAGGGCGCTCTCAATGGCCCGCACTGCGGCATTGCCGATTCTGACGGCCGAATCCGGCCTCAGCCGCTATCTCGAAGAGATCCGTCGGTTCCCGATGCTGGAGCCGCAGGACGAGTACATGCTCGCCAAGCGCTGGCGCGAGCACGGCGACCGCGACGCGGCGCACAAGCTCGTCACCAGCCATCTTCGCCTGGTCGCCAAGATCGCCATGGGCTATCGCGGCTACGGGCTGCCGATCTCCGAAGTGATCTCGGAAGGCAATGTCGGCCTGATGCAGGCGGTCAAGCGCTTCGAGCCGGAAAAAGGGTTTCGGCTGGCGACCTACGCCATGTGGTGGATCAAGGCGGCCATCCAGGAATACATCCTGCGCTCGTGGTCGCTGGTCAAGATGGGCACCACGGCCAATCAGAAGAAGCTGTTCTTCAACCTGCGCAAGGCCAAGAGCCGGATCTCGGCGCTGGAAGAGGGCGATCTCCGCCCGGACCAGGTCAAGTTGATCGCCAAGCGCCTGGGCGTCACCGAGCAGGATGTGGTCGAAATGAACCGTCGCCTGAGCGGCGACGTGTCGCTCAATGCGCCGATCCGCGAGGAAGGCGATTCCGGGGAGTGGCAGGATTGGCTGGTCGACGACGCCTCCGACCAGGAGACGCGGCTGGCGGAGAACGAGGAGTCGGACAATCGCAGGAAGGCCCTGGTCGACGCGCTGTCGGTGCTCAACGAGCGCGAGCGACGCATCTTCGAGGCGCGGCGGCTCACCGACGACCCGATCACGCTGGAGGACCTCGCCGCCGAGTTCGGCGTCTCGCGCGAGCGGGTGCGTCAGATCGAGGTGCGTGCGTTCGAGAAGGTGCAACGCGCGGTGAAGAGCCGGGTCGCGGCGATGGAGGCACGGCCGGCCACGGCCGCGCTGCCGGTACACTGATTGCCGATCGGTGAATCAAGGCGGGCCCCCGCCCCGGCTCGCCGGTTACTGTTTCCACGCCTTGAAGGCGTCCGCGAACACCCGCTCGCCGGGCGTGCCCTTCTCCATGGCCAGGATGGCCCGGCGATTGTTGTTGTAGACCACCGGTATGTCGAACCAGGCACGCTCCTTGAGCAGTTGGACATTGCGCTCCTTGTCGGTGTCGAGGTTCGAGAGCCCGATCAGATAAAAGCCGTTGGTCACCTTCACCGCCGATCCGGCAAGCGGCACGCCGCGGGTCTGCTCGGCCTGCTTCATCAGTATGCCCGGCACATTGGTGATGCCGCCGGATGGAAAATCGGCCGGCAGCCTGAACATGATCTCGACCGTGTGGGTCGCCGGCAGGCCCTTGTCGGTGTTGCGGCGAAGAAGCCATGTCATTGCGAGCTTGCGCTCGGGCACCTCGACATCGGCGCGGATGGCGAGATCGGGCTGCTGCCCGGGACCCGACGTCACGGTTTCGGTCCGCCAGATCGCCGAGCCGACGAAGCGCTTGCCGTTGGGATCGCTCGGATCCTCCTCGTACAGCACCACCTTCTGCGCGACGGGAGCCGCCGGCTGGGCGCCGGGCGTGGTCGCCGCCTGCTGGCTGCCGGGCTCGACGCGCTCCTGCGTCTTCTTGGGCGCCGTCGGCGCTGCAGCATCGCGCGCGATCTCGGTCGGCGCCCGGAACGAACGGTAAGCCTCGACCATCCTAGGCCATTGCCAAGCCAAGAGGCCCCCGATGCAAGCAACGACGGCGGCCGCAATGAGGCCCTTGATCAACGGCGCATACGAGCGCCGCGGCCGCGCCTCCGGCTCGTGGCCGGCGTCGTCCTCCTCCTCCTCGAGCGGGGGCTGCGGAGCGCGCCGCCCCATCGTATAGGACAATTCCAGCATCGGCTCGGTGAAGTCGGGGTGCGCAGGCTGTTCGTGTCGCGGCTCGAACATCCGCTCCTCTGGCGCCTGCTGCTCGGACATCCTGGGCGGCTCGACGCGCTCGAAGTGCGAGCGCTCGTGGCGGAAATCCTTGAGGCCCGCATCGGAGAGCGAATGGCGCTCGGCCGCAGGACGACGTAGCGGGTGACGCGGCGCGGGCGGTAGAGAAGCAGGCGGCGGCTCGGCCGGCGGCGACTGGTCGAACGTCGAGTTGGGGCGGCGGGGCTCGGGCGGCAGCCGCCGCACCGGGTCCTGCCGTCCTTCCCGCGCCGTCGCGGGAGGATTGACGTACCGTCGCGGCGGCGGCGCCGACGGATTGGCATCGTCCCACTGCAGGGGTTCCGGTGACCGCGGCTCGGCGGATCGCGGCTCGATCGGACGGATCTTGGACGGCGGCGGCGGCTGGCGCGACGGCTCCACGAACTTGCGAGCCGATTCCGCTTCCACCTTGCGGATGGATTCCTCGAGTGCCAGGCGCTCGCGGGTGATGTCGGACTCGTTGAGCGCAGGCGACACCCCGCGCAGTTGCGCCAGCAGTGCCGAGCGCGCACGCTCGTAAAGCACGCGGCGGTTCTCGCCGCTGTTCTTCTCGAGTGCGGCGACGGCACGGGATATGAGCGGGTAGTAGTCAGCCATCGCGGTAGAGCTTACTCGTTCTCCGTGCAGATTTCCGCTTAAATTCAGCTCTCGAAAGGATTGTACATCAGGATGGTGTCCTCGCGCTCGGGGCTGGTCGACAACAGGGCGACCGGGCATCCCACCAGCTCCTCCACGCGCCGCACATACTTGATCGCCTGCGCCGGCAGCTGCGCCCAGGAACGCGCCCTGGCCGTCTCGGCCTGCCAGCCCTCCACCGTCTCGTAGACCGGCTCGACCGCAGCCTGGGCGTGCTCGCTCGCCGGAAGATAGTCGATCTCGCGCCCCTCGAGGCGGTATCCGACGCAAACCTTAAGTTCCCTCAAACCGTCCAGGATGTCGAGCTTGGTCAGCGCCAGGCCGTTGATTCCGCTGATGCGGACGGACTGCCGCACGAGCACGGCGTCGAACCAGCCGCAGCGCCGCGGCCGCCCTGTGACGGTCCCGAACTCGCGACCGCGCTCCCCGATCAGGCGGCCGACCTCGTTCTGCTGCTCGGTGGGGAAGGGCCCCTCCCCCACGCGCGTCGTATAGGCCTTGCAGATCCCGAGCACGTAGCCGATCGCCGCCGGTCCCAGCCCCGAGCCGGTCGCCGCCTGGGCCGCCACCGTGTTCGAGGAGGTCACGAACGGATAAGTGCCGTGGTCGACGTCGAGCAACGCTCCCTGGGCTCCCTCGAACAGGATGCGTTTGCCCTCGCGCCGCTTCTGGTCGAGTAGCGACCACACCGAGTCCATGTAGGGCAAGACCCGCGCTGCGACGCGCTCCAGCGGGTCACGCACGGCGTCGACGCCGATCGCAGGCAGTCCGAGCCCGCGCCGCAATGCGTTGTGGTGCTCAAGGAGCCGCTCGATCTTGCGCCCAAGCGCAAGCGGATCGGCCAGGTCCATGACGCGGATGGCGCGCCGCCCCACCTTGTCCTCGTAGGCCGGACCGATGCCGCGTCGTGTGGTGCCGACGCGGGTGAGCGCATCGGCCGATTCGCGAACGGCGTCGAGCTCCCGGTGCAGCGGCAAGATCAACGTGGCGTTCTCCGCGATGCGCAAGCAGTGCGGCGCGACCTCGATCCCCTGCTCCTTGAGCCTGTCGATTTCCTCGAGGAGCGCGAGCGGATCGATGACGACGCCGTTGCCGATCACGGAAAGCTTCCCCGGTCGCACCACGCCGGAAGGCAGGAGCGACAGCTTGTAGGTGATACCGTCGATGACCAGCGTATGTCCCGCATTATGCCCACCCTGAAAGCGGACGACGATGTCGGCCTGCTCGGATAGCCAGTCGACGATTTTCCCCTTCCCTTCGTCCCCCCATTGGGCTCCGACCACGACCACATTGGCCATGAGGCGTCCGTCCTTCGCGTGACCGACGCCGCGGTAGCCTTCGCGCGAGCAACGGCTTGCCCGGCGGTCGGGCCTCGACCGGATTAAGTGATCATGCCCGACCAAGCAAGACAATGGACCCGCGGCGAAACCTCCTTCGCGGGCCAAACGCCTGATTTTCGGGCCTATTCGCCCATTGCCGTCGCGCCTCGCCGACCACAGCGGATGATTTAGATCTCTGCAAGGCGATCTCGCGGCAAGATCGCGGCGGCGGCCGCGAAGGTTGGCCGGCCGCACGTCCGGCCCGGCCGCGAATCGCGGGGCAGGCGTCGTGAAAAGTCGTGCAAAGATGTGAGCCAGCTCACATTCGTCCGGCCGAGATCGCGCGCATCACCATTGGGACCTGCGCCGCAGCTCAAGAGCAGCGCATGGTCTCGATCCACCAACCGCCACCCCGATCGATCGAGTCCGGGGCAGGCTTTCGCCACAACATGCGCGAGCTGGAAGGTCTCATGGAACACCAAAGGCAAGTCGCCCACTACGCCGCCTCGCTGACCAAGGAGCTGTGCAGGATGTGTCGCCAGGTCCGTCTGGACGATCTGGCCTATCTCCTCGAGATCGCGGCTTCGGAAGCCAACAAGGCGAGAGCAACGAACGCCGTCGCGCCACCGATCTTCGCGCTCGAGGGCGCAGAAGCCTGACCGTTCGGGACTCCACGGGCCTCGAGAGCCGTGCGCCGCAGGCGGTGGCGCACGGCGAGGATCTCCTCACGACTGCATTCGAAGGCGCCGAGCGCGACCGCTCGCTAGCGCTCGTAAGCGGTCAGGTCGTAGTGCGGCGTCGCCGTCTTCGGCGCGCACTGGAACGAGCTGCGCTTGATCCCGAGCCGGGCCGCGAACCGATGCAATTCGTCGGTATCGTCGGCCAGGAGATGGCACCACTTGATACCGCACCAGCTCCAGATTGCCGCATCGACATAGACCGTCATTGCGCTCAGAACTTCAGTCGCCGCGCCTGCTGCACCTGCGGCAGCGCACGCACCGCGGCGAGCACCGCCGGCGGCAGATCGCCGTCGATCTCGATCAAAGCAATGGCGTTGCCGCCGGGTGCATCGCGACCGACATGGAAGGTCGCGATATTGATGCCGGCGTCGCCCAGCGTGGACGAGAACTTGCCGATGAAGCCCGGCTTGTCGAGATTGGTGATGTAGATCATGGACGGGCCGAACTCCGCATCCATGCGGATGCCCTTGATGTTGACGATGCGCGGCCGCCCGTCGGCGAAGACCGTACCTGACACATGGCGGGTCTGGCGCTCGGTGGTCACCGTGACGGTGATCAGGCTCTCGTAGTCGCCGGCCGCCTCGCGCGTCACCTCCTCGATCACGATGCCGCGCTCCTTGGCAACGACCGGCGCGGAGACGACATTGACCTCCTGCAGCATCGGCCGCAGCATCCCGGCGATAGCCGCCGAGGTCAGCGCCTTGGTGTTCATGCCGGCGACGCCGCCTTCGTAGCACAGCTGCACCTTGTTGATGCCAGTCTCGGTCACCTGTCCGGCGAACGAGCCGAGCTTCTCGGCCAGCGCGATGAACGGCCGCAGCGGCGGCGCCTCCTCGGCCGTGATCGAGGGGAAATTGACCGCGTTCGAGATCGCACCGCGCAGAAGGTAGTCCGACATCTGCTCGGCGATCTGCAGCGCCACGTTCTCCTGCGCCTCGGTGGTGGCGGCGCCAAGATGCGGCGTGCACACCACGTTGGGATGGCCGAACAGCGGATTGGCGGCCGCCGGCTCCTCGCTGAACACATCGAAGGCTGCGCCGGCGACGTGACCGGAATCGAGGGCGGCGCGCAGGGCGATCTCGTCCACCAGCCCGCCGCGCGCACAGTTGACGATGCGCACGCCTTTCTTCATCGCCGCCAACGCCCCGGCATCGATGATGTTTCTGGTCTTGTCGGTGAGCGGCGTGTGCAGGGTGATGAAATCGGATCGCCGGACCAGCTCGTTGAGCTCCACCTTCTCGACCCCCAGGTCCTTCGCTCGCTCGGGCGAAAGGAACGGGTCGTAGGCGACGACCTTCATGCGCAATCCGTGCGCACGATCGACCACGATGGATCCGATGTTGCCGCAGCCGATGACCCCTAGCGTCTTGCTGGTGATCTCGACCCCCATGAACCGGTTCTTTTCCCACTTGCCGGCCTGGGTCGAGGCGTCGGCCTGCGGGATCTGACGCGCCAATGCCAACATCAGCGTGATCGCATGCTCGGCCGTCGTGATCGAGTTGCCGAACGGCGTGTTCATCACGATGATGCCCCTGGAGGTCGCAGCCGCAATGTCGACGTTGTCGACGCCGATCCCGGCACGGCCGATCACCTTGAGGCGCCCGGCTCGCTCGAGGACCTTGGGCGTGACCTTGGTGGCGGACCGGACGGCGAGTCCGTCGAAATTGACGATGGCCTCGGCCAGCTTTTCCTTGTCCCCGCCGAGCTTGGGCTGGAAATCGACGTCGACTCCGCGATCCTGGAAAATCTGGACAGCGGCGGGAGAGAGCGCGTCGGAGATCAGAACCCTAGGACGCATGGCGAGCTCATGCCGCCTTCGGCAGCGCGTCCATGCTCTTGACGAAGGCCCAGTCGAGCCACATCGTCAGGGCCTCGACATCGGTACGCTCGACGGTCGAACCGCACCAGATGCGCAAACCGGCGGGTGCGTCGCGGTAGGCATCGACGTCATACGCAATGCGCTCCTTCTCGAGGGCGGCGGTAATACCCTTGACGAACGTTGCTTGCGCCTCCGGATGGAGCTTGGTCACGGCCGAGTCGACGACCTTGAGGCAGACCGAGGTGTTGGAGCGGATCGCCGGATCGCTCGCCAGGAAGTCGATCCACGGGGTGACCGCGACCCAATCGGCGATCGCGCCGGCATTGGCATCGGCCCGCGCCCTCAGAGCATCGAGCCCGCCGATCGACTTCGCCCAGGACAAGGCGTCGAGGTAGTCCTCGACGCAGAGCATCGATGGCGTGTTGATGGTTTCGCCCTGGAAGACGCCCTCGATCAGCTTCTTGCCCTTGGTGAGCCGGAAAATCTTCGGCAGCGGCCATGCCGGCTGATAGCTCTCGAGGCGCGCGACGGCGCGCGGCGACAGGACCAACATGCCGTGCGCCGCCTCCCCGCCCAGCGCCTTCTGCCAGGAGAAGGTCACGACGTCGAGCTTCGGCCAATCGAGCGCCTGGGCGAAGCAGGCAGACGTGGCATCACAGATGGTGAGACCCTGGCGATCGGCGGCGATCCAGTCGGCGTTTGGCACCCGCACGCCCGAGGTCGTTCCGTTCCAGGTGAAAACCACGTCTGTCGCGGAGTCGACCTTGGCGAGATCGGGCAGCTCGCCGTACGGAGCCTCGAGCACGGTCACGTCGGAAAGCTCGAGCTCCTTGGTCACGTCGCCGACCCAGCCCTGGCCGAACGATTCCCAGGCCAGCATGGTGACGGGGCGCGCACCGAGCAGCGACCAAAGTGCGATCTCGACAGCACCCGTATCGGATGCCGGCACGATGCCGATGCGGAAATCGGCGGGAACCTCGAGCACCTCGCGGGTGAGATCGATGGCGCGCTTGAGCTTCGCCTTGCCGATCTTCGATCGGTGCGAGCGTCCGAGCAGGGCGTCGGTGAGGGCGGCGAGGCTCCAGCCGGGGCGCTTGGCGCAGGGGCCGGACGAGAAGTGCGGAACGAGCGGCCGCACGGCGGGCATCGCATTGGCCATGGTCTACCCTTCCAGATAGGCGCCCCTCGGTGGGGAGGGGTGTCCCGCCGCCGGACATACGGAAGGAGCGCGGCGCCGTCAAGCCGACCGACGCCAAGGGGAATAGCGAACGGAAGTGGCGATGAGCCTCGTCGGTGGTCGCCGCGCGCAGCGGTCAGACCTCGAAGCCCGCTGGTGCATGCAACGTCGCCGTCTCGGTGACGCGCCGGTGCCGCACACGTCTGCGTGCGGCGAATTGGTGGCAGCCATCAGTCCTCGTCGGTTTTCCCGATATGGTGCTGGGCGTAGAGCTCGAGGCCGAGCTTGGCGACGAGATCGAGCTGCGTCTCGAGATAGTCGATATGCTCTTCCTCGTCGTGCATGAGCTTTTCGAACAGGTCGCGAGTGACATAATCCTTGACGGAGTGGCAATGAGTTGCGGCCTCCTGATAGAGCGCACGCGCCGACATTTCCGCCGCCAGATCGCAGTCGAGCACTTCCTTGACATTCTGTCCGATGCGGAGTGGATCGATCACCTGCATGTTGGGGAACCCGTCGAGAAAAATGATTCGCTCGACGATCTTGTCGGCGTGCTCCATTTCCTCGATCGATTCCTTGCGCCATTTCTTGGCCAGCGCCCGGTAACCCCAGTTATCCAGCAGCCGGTAGTGCAGCCAGTATTGGTTGATTGCCGCGAGTTCGTGCCGCAGGCTGCGATTGAGATACTCAATCACCCTCGGGTCACCCTGCATGGTCCGCCTCCTTGTCGAGGTTGCCCGCGATCGCAGATCGCCATGTTGTGAATGGCCGTTATCTGACGCAAAACGCACGGCGCGACAAGGCCGGCGGTCATCCGCCGGGAGTGTCAAGCATGGCGTCCGTTGGGGCAGCAGGAGCAGCCCGTGCCGCAAGCCGCCGCCATCGCCTCGTCCATGATCCGGCGGATGGTACGGGCGCACCGCCCGCATTGGGCGCTGCAGCCGAGGCAGCCGTAGACCTGCCCGGTCGTGCGCGGCATGCGCTCGTCGCTCAGCGTCGAGCGGACGTCGTGATCGGTCAGCACGTTGCAGGAGCACACGATCATGGAGAAGGCACTTGCAAACCGGATTTAGTTCGCTCTGCAACTATCGATACACGAGACGAAGCCGGCAGGCAAAGCCAAACAGTCATTTTTACAGATATTCCAATGTATCCAGGGACGCGCTGGCCATCGCCTTGTTCCAACGATGAAATTGGGCGCACAGGAACCCGGCTCAGGCCGCCTGGGTGAGCGCCTCGACGATGCCGTCGACGACCTCCTCGATGAGCACCCTGTCATCGCCCTCGCCCATGACGCGGATCAGCGGCTCGGTCCCGGAGGGACGCACGATCAGGCGGCCGCGACCGTCGAGGCGCGCCTGGGCCGCCGTGATGGCATTGCGCACCTGGAGGTTCTCGAGCGGCTTGCCGCTCTTGCAGCGCACGTTGCGCAGCACCTGCGGCAGCGGGTCGAAACGATGACAGACCTTCGACACCGGCTCGTTCTGCTTCTTCACCACCGCCAGGATCTGCAAGGCGGCGAGCAGACCGTCACCGGTCGTGGTGTAGTCGGAAAGGATCATGTGGCCGGAGGACTCGCCGCCGACGTTGTAGTCGTGGGTGCGCATGTGGTCCAGCACGTAGCGGTCACCGACCGCCGTACGCGCGAGCTCGATGCCCAAGGTCCCGAGATAGCGCTCGAGCCCGAGGTTGGACATCACGGTGGCGACGATGCCGGGCTTGGCCAGGCGACCGTCCGCCTTCCAGCTTTCCGCAATCACCGCCAACAGCTGATCGCCGTCGACGATTCGGCCGCGCTCGTCGGCGATCAGCACGCGGTCGGCGTCGCCGTCGAGCCCGATTCCGATATCGGCACGCATCTCCCTCACCTTCTGACAAAGGGCTGCCGGCTCGGTCGAGCCGCATTCGCGATTGATGTTGAAACCGTCGGGCTCGATGCCGATGGCGATCACCTCGGCGTCGAGCTCTCGCAATGCCTCCGGCGCGACGCGGTAGGCACCGCCATTGGCGCAGTCGACGACCACGCGCAGTCCCTCGAGCGAGAGATTTCGGGGCAACGTGCGCTTGGCAAACTCGATATAGCGGTCCTGCGCCCCGTCGATGCGTCTGGCGCGTCCGAGGTCGCCGCCCTTCGCCAGTTTCTTGACCAGCTCGGAATTGATCAGCGCCTCGATCTGATGCTCGACCTCGTCGTTGAGCTTGAAACCGTCGGGGCCGAACAGCTTGATGCCATTGTCGTCGAACGGGTTGTGCGAGGCCGATATCATCACGCCGAGATCGGCCCGCATGGAGCGCGTGAGCATTCCGACCGCCGGCGTCGGGATCGGGCCGGTCAACAGGACATCCATTCCCACCGAGGTGAAGCCGGCGACCAGCGCGGTCTCGATCATGTATCCGGAAAGCCTGGTATCCTTGCCGATCAGCACCCGGTGACGATGCTCGCCGCGCCGAAAGATCAAGCCCGCCGCCTGGCCGACCCTGAGCGCCAGTTCCGGCGTGATCACTCCGTTGGCACGGCCACGGATGCCGTCGGTACCGAAATATTTACGCACCATGTCCCCTGACCGCTGAGCGTGTCCCCCGATGATAGGTCAATTCAACCCCCGAAATCTTCATGAAATATGAGCGGACCTCGCAGCTGATCAAATCATGCGGGTGCGCAGCCCTGCCCGCGGGCGGGCGGCTTGCCGCCAACTCGTCCGGTTCTACCGCTTTTTCTTGTCCCCGACGGTCGGCGGCGGCTGGGTCACGTTGATAGGATCGGATGCGGGAAAGCTGTCCTCGAGGCCTTGCTCGAGGGATTTCTCGAGCTTGCGCTTCTGGACCTCCTCCTGCTCCTGTTTGGACTTGTCGCTGATCCGGTCGTCCCTTTGATCGGCAAACTTCATGGCTGCGCTCCTTGGGTTACCCTCCGACAGCCCGCTTCGTCACGATAACGCCCGAGCCGGGTCCGACGTTCCGAGCCAGGCCGGAGCGGCCGGCGATGAGCCATCGGCCCAAGCCGCGGCCGCTGTCTTTTCCACCGACCGATTACTGACTACTGTCACCGACGAAGCCGGCCGCCGCCGCGGGGAGTTTCGCCATGCCGCCTCGTCACATGACCTGCATCGAGGATTTGCGGCAGGTGGCCCGCCGGCGGGTGCCGCGCGCCTTCTTCGACTATGCGGAAGCCGGCTCCTATTCGCAGGAGACACTGCGCGCCAATCGTGCGGATCTCGAGCGCCTCGCTGCTGCGCCAGCGGGTGCTGGTCGACGTATCGCAACGCGACCTCACAACCACCATCGTCGGCGAGAAGGCCGCGTTGCCGTTCGCGCTCGCGCCGATCGGACTTTGCGGCATGCAGCATGGGGACGGCGAGATTCTCGCCTGCCGGGCCGCCCAGGCGGCGGGCATTCCTTTCACCCTCTCCACCATGTCGATCTGCTCGATCGAGGACGTGGCGCAGGCAACCGGCAAGCCGTTCTGGTTCCAGCTCTACGTGATGCGGGATCGCGGCTTCGTCAAGGCGCTGATCGAGCGCGCTGCGGCCGCCAGATGCAGCGCGCTCGTGCTCACGGTCGACCTCCAGGTGCTCGGTCAACGCCATTGCGACATCCGCAACGGCATGACCGTTCCGCCCGAGATCCGTTTAGCCAACCTGGTCGACATCGCCGTCAAGCCGGGTTGGGCGCTCTCGATCCTCAAGGGCAAGCGCAAGACCTTCGGCAATCTCGCCGGTCACGTGCGCGGCATGGAGAACGTGAACTCGCTCGTGCAATGGACCGCCAGCCAGTTCGATCCGACGCTGAGCTGGAAGGACATCGATTGGATCAGGAGCCTCTGGCCCGGCAAGCTCATCCTCAAGGGCATTCTCGACGTCGAGGATGCCGAGACCGCTGCCAAGACCGGCGCAACCGCGCTGGTCGTTTCCAATCACGGCGGGCGACAGCTCGACGGGGCGCCGTCGACGATCTCGGCGTTGCCAAAAATCGTCGAGGCGGTGGGAACGCAGATCGAGGTGATGTTCGACGGAGGCATCCGCTCGGGACAGGACGTGTTGCGGGCGCTCGCACTGGGCGCACGTTCCTGCCTGATCGGCCGTTCATACGTCTACGGCCTCGGCGCCTATGGCGAAGCCGGCGTTGCCAAGGCGATCGAGGTCCTCGGCAAGGAACTCGACGTGAGCATGGCGCTGTGCGGCGCGAGAAGCGTGCGGGAGATCGATCGGCGACTGCTGATGCTCTCCTGAACCCCTTGAAAGATTTTACTTTTTGCGATCTTACGAATTCGGACTTGACGGGCGGATGGGGCTCGGGAATCAATAGAACAAATCATGAACAACAGCACACACTCGCGCCTTTCCCCGAGCCCGCGCCAATGGCCTCAGCCCCGCGTCGAACCTTTATTCCTTCTGCCGCAAGGCCGCCCCTGCTCGAGCGGCTGCGCCGGACGCTCGGCGCAGTCGAGGCATCGACCGGTCTCGCCGCCGAAAGTGGGACTTTGCTGGCCCTCGGCATCCCGGTCATCGACGGCGCCCTCGGAGGCGGACTGCGCGGCGGCATGCTGCACGAGATTGCCGCCGCGCGCGAGATCGAGACCGCCGCCGCCACCGCCTTCGCATTGGCACTCGTGGCGGGTCGAGATCGGGGGACACGACCTGCCCCTGCATCCGTCCATCTTGCTCTGCCGACCGCGCCGCAAACCCGTGGCCTCTTCCTCTCGCCACCGACGGGGAGAGGCGTGATATGGATCGCGGAGGATCTCTCGCTCGCCGAGAACGGCGTGCCCTATGGGCCCGGTATAGACGAAGCCGGAATCGCTCCCGAGCACTTGATCAGGGTGGCAACGAGTTGTAGCCGCGATGTGCTGTGGGCGATGGAGGAGGCACTGCGTTGCCGCCCCGTCGACGTGGTGATCGGCGAACTGCGCACATCCACCATCGACCAGGTGGCGACCCGCCGTCTCGCGCTGGCGGCCGCGGTCGGCAACACGCTCGGCCTCGTCTTGCGCACTGCGCCGGACGACGCGCCTTCCGCGGCGGCAACGCGTTGGATCATCGGCGCGGTGGCCCCCGCCTCACTGCCGTCCTCCAACGGACCGGGTAGCGAAAGAGGGGGCGTCGGACCGCCGCGCCTGGCCGCCCATCTCGTGCGCAATCGCAACGGTCATCTCGGAGCATGGATCGTGGAGTGGAACAGTGTGGAGCAGCATTTCGAGCTCGCAACGCATTCTCAGCCTGTGGCTGGAGCGGTTCTCGACCGATCGTATCGCACGGCAGTCGCGTGAGACCGGCCGCAATCGGCCATCGTCGCCTTCGGCCATTCATGATGGTGACGAAACCCGGATAAGTCCGACCTCGATCGCCCCCGTCGTCGTCTTCGGCAAGCGCGGCAATCTCGATCTCCTGGTCGCAGTCGACGCGACGGCGGAGCGGCTCGGACTTACCACGGGGCTCGCGTTGGCCCAGGCACGCGCCATGCATCCCGCGCTCGTCGCCCTGCCGGAGGATGCAGGCCGCCGATGCTCGTCTCCTCGCTGCCGTGACCGATTGGTGCCAACGCTATACGCCGCTCGTCGCTGCCGACCCGCCCGACGGCATTTTGCTCGACATCGGCGGTTGCGTGCATCTCTTCGGCGGCGAGGAACGATTGTGCGACGATCTGCTCGCCCGGATGACGGACTTCGGCTTTTCCACCCGCATCGCGATCGCCACCACCATCGGCGCAGCTTGGGCCGCAGCGCGCTTTTGCCGACGTGACCTTGACGGAAATAGGCAGCGAACGCGAACTCCTGGCCCCGTTGCCTGTCGCCGCGCTGCGGTTGCCGGCCGACATGGTTGCCGCGCTGGCGCGTCTCGGCCTGAAACGCGTCGGCGACATCCTCGACCTGCCGCGGGCTCCGCTCGCCGCCCGCTTCGGCGTCGATCTCCTGCGCAAGCTCGACCGCGCGCTGGGCCACGAAGACGAGCCGCTCTCCCCGCTCCTGCCGGTCGCACCCTATGTCGCCGAGCGCAATTTTCACGAACCGATCGCACGCGAGGAGGATGTACTGGCGATCGTCGAGCGGCTCGCAAGCAGGCTCGCGACGACGCTCGCGGCGCGCGGCACCGGCGCGCGCCGCCTCGAGCTCATCCTCTTTCGCGCCGACGGCATGGTCAAGCGCATCGCAGCCGGCACCTCGCGCCCCCTGCGCGATCCGCGGGCGATCCGCGCTCTGTTCGTCGAACGGCTCGCCGCGCTCGGCGAGGAGATCGACCCCGGTTTCGGCTTCGATCTGGTGCGACTCTCGGTGCTCGTGGCCGAACCGTGTCCGGACGAGCAGATCGGTCTCGGCAGCCGCGAAGATCCGGAGGAGCTCGACCGCCTGGTCGACCGCCTGAGCGCCCGGCTCGGGCGACAGCGGGTGGCGCGGCTCGTCGCCGATGACAGCCACATCCCCGAACTCGCCGCCGCCGTCGTTCCGGCGCAGGCTACGGCCAGTGCCGGAGGCGGCTGGAATGCGTTCCGCCGCTTCCGCGCCGAGGCCGGCTTGAGTCCGCGGCCGTTGCGCCTCCTCGCCAGGCCCGAGCCGATCGAGGACGTGTTTGCCCTGGTGCCGGACGGTCCACCGGTGCGCTTCCGCTGGCGCCGCGCGCTGCACGAAGTTGTCGCCGCCGAAGGGCCCGAACGCATCGAGGGCGCCTGGTGGAGCGAGGAGGGCGGCCCAGCGCGCGATTATTTCCGGGTCGAGGATAAAGCGGGGCTGCGTTTCTGGCTGTTCCGCGCCGGCCTCTATCGCGACATGGCGTGGTCGAGCCCGCGCTGGTTCCTGCACGGGATGTATGCGTGAAAATTTGCAAAATTTGATGGAGACTTCGCTGACACAATCAGCTCGCGATTTTCTCACGAGCGGCCTGAGCGAGAAAGGCCGAACGCGTCAATCCTCTTGCCGAAGCAGCATCATCGATCTGGTCGACGAGTGCCTTGTCGAGCGAAATATTGATCCTCACGGTCCGACCGGCATCGGCAAGCAGAGGAACAGCGAACAACACAGCACCTGCTTTGATGGCTGCTTTCACGTCTTTGTTCCGCAGGACCAGATCCACGGCACGTGCTGCCGGCAATCGTCGCCCCGCGCTTTCAAGCGCTTCCGCATGCTGACGAAGAGCTCCCGCCGCATTCGCAACTGTTTCTTCCAAGGTTTCGCCTGCCGAGAAGCATCCTTCCACATCCGGAAACCAGACGCCGAAAGCGCTGTCAGCTTCTTTTTCAACGACCGCTACGTAATACATCGACATTGCCTCGAAACTTCCTCTTATCTTCGATCAAGGACGCCAGCCAGCCAGCTTGTAAATGCGCCTTACCAGTCCGATCGGCAAATCCCTCCTGGGATGCGTCACGGTGATGATTACGTCCCGTTGAGGATGCTTGTACGTGTGGTGATCGCCATTGACCCGATCAAGCACCCATCCATCCTGCTCCAACATCCGGATCAACTTGCGGCTGTTTCTTTCCATCCCACCTTCGAAGCAGCGCCGAGAATAGACCTCGGTCGTCGATGCTTCCCGCTCTCAACGGCGAGGCCAAACACTCACACACGATCGGTCGTGTGTATGAAAGTAGATAATCGACAATGAAAAGCAAGGCCTCGCCTTCCTATCTCGAATTCGCCGTCGCCTCCAACTTCTCCTTCCTGCGCGGAGCCTCCCATCCCGAGGAGCTGGTGCTGCAAGCGGCGCAAATCGGGCTCGACGGTTTCGGGTTGTGCGATCGCAACTCCGTCGCCGGCGTGGTGCGCGCCCATCTGATCAAACGCGAGAAGGAACTGGCGCTCGTCTATCACCCCGGCGCGCGCCTCGTTTTCGTCGACGGTACGCCCGATATCCTCGCCTATCCGCGTGATCGTCCTGCCTGGGGACGGCTCTGCCGCCTGCTCACGCGCGGCAACCTGCGCGCGGAAAAAGGCGACTGCATCCTTCTTCTCGGCGATCTCCTGGAGCACGTCGAGGAACTCGAGCTGATCGTGATGGAGAGCTCCACGCGCGACGCGGAGGCTCCACCGCCTGAAAAATGGCGATCGACGGGCGTCCGCGAGGATCCCGTCGCCTCTCCGATCCTCTCCCGCTCGCGCGGGATGCCGAGAGAGGGGGTCGCTCCGTTCCGCATCGGCTCCGGCAAGATGAAGCTCGAGCGCACCGCGGGCGGCAAGAAGCCATCACTCCTCGCGATTCTGCACGAGGCCGCCCCCGGCCGCGTGCGGCTCGCAGCCACCATGCTCTATCGCGGCAACGATCGCCGTCGATTGGCGCAATGCCGCGAGACTGCACGGGCCGCCGGTGTTCCGGCCATCGCCGTCAACGACGTGCTCTACCATCATCCCGACCGGCGGCAATTGCAGGACGTGGTCACCTGCATCCGCGAGCATCTGACGATCGACAAGGCCGGCCGGCGGCTCGCCGTCAATGCCGAGCGTCACCTCAAAGCCCCGGCCGAGATGGCGCGCCTGTTTCGTGACGCGCCGGAGATGATCGAGGAAACATCCGCACTCGACGCGGCGCTGACTTTCTCGCTGGATCAGCTCCGCTACGAATACCCCGAAGAGATGCGCGCGGGCTTCGCGACGCCGCAGGATGCGCTCGTCCATCTGGCATGGGAGGGCGCCACCACCCGTTACCCCGACGGCATTCCCGACAAGGTCCGCCACACGCTCGAGCACGAGCTGGCGCTGATCGCCAAGCTCGCCTATGCGCCTTACTTTCTCACCGTCCACTACATCGTCAACTACGCACGCAGCCAAGACATTCTTTGTCAGGGTCGCGGATCGGCGGCGAACTCGGCGGTCTGCTATTGTCTGCGCATCACGGATGTCGACCCGCGCGAAGGCCGCCTTCTGTTCGAGCGCTTCATCTCGTCGGATCGCGGCGAGCCGCCCGACATCGACGTCGATTTCGAGCACGAGCGGCGCGAGGAGATGATCCAGCACATCTACCAGCATTACGGACGCGACCATACCGGCATCGCCGGGACCGTCATCTCCTATCGCGGCCGGTCCGCCATCCGCGAGGTCGGCAAGGTGTTCGGATTGTCGGAGGACACGATCGGCTCCCTGTCCTCCTCGATCTGGGGCATGGGCGGCGGGGAGCTGCGCGCAGCCGAGCTCGCGCGCGCCGGCATCGATCTGCAAGCTCCACGCGTGCAGAAGATGCGTGCGCTGGTCGCCGAGATCCAGTCCTTCCCGCGTCATCTCTCCCAGCACGTCGGCGGCTTCATCATTACCCGCAGCCGGCTCGACGAGGTCGTACCGATCGGGAATGGCGCCATGGAGGACCGCACCTTCGTGGAATGGGACAAGGACGATCTCGATGCACTCGGCATCCTCAAGGTCGATGTGCTCGGGCTCGGCATGCTCACTTGCCTGCGCAAGGCGTTCGAGCTCGCCGAGAAGCACTATGGCGCTTCCTTTCGCACCCCCCGGCAAGTGGACGGCAACCGGAAGAGCTTCTTCGCCCTGTCGACGATACCGTCGGAAGACGGCGCCGTTTACCGCATGCTGCAGCGGGCCGATTCGCTCGGCGTGTTCCAGGTCGAAAGCCGAGCGCAGATGTCGATGCTGCCGCGCCTCAAGCCCCAGGAATTCTACGATCTCGTCATCGAGGTCGCGATCGTGCGGCCGGGTCCGATTCAGGGCGACATGGTGCATCCCTATCTGCGTCGGCGGCAGGGCCTGGAGCCGGTGTCCTACCCCTCGCAGGAGCTCGAAGACGTGCTCGGAAAGACGCTCGGCGTACCTCTGTTCCAGGAACAGGCGATGCGGATCGCCATCGTCGCAGGCGGCTTTTCCCCGGGCGAATCCGACAAGCTGCGCCGCGCCATGGCGACCTTCAAACGGACCGGCACGATCGGCACGTTCAAGACCAAGATGGTGGAAGGCATGGTCGCGCGGAACTATCCGCGCGATTTCGCCGAGCGCTGCTTCAGCCAGATCGAGGGCTTCGGCGAATACGGGTTTCCGGAAAGCCATGCGGCGAGCTTTGCACTGCTCGTCTACGCTTCGGCCTGGTTCAAGTGCCGATACCCCGACGTGTTCGCAGCGGCCTTGCTCAATTCACAACCGATGGGATTTTACGCGCCGGCTCAGATCGTGCGCGACCTGCGCGAGCACGGCGTCGAGGTCCGCCCGGTCGATGTCAACCATTCCGAATGGGATGCCATCCTGGAACAAGGCCCGCGCGCAGCCGAGCGCATGCATGCCCTTCACCGCGATATGACGGGCGACAATCGGGCAATCCACGCGCTACGCCTCGGCTTGCGCAAGATCAAGGGATTGTCGGAGGAGCATGGCCGGGTGATCATCAAGAACCGCGGTGCGCGCTATGCCTCCGTCAGGGATCTATGGCTGCGCACCGGGCTTCCATCCCATGTCATCGAGCGTCTCGCCGATGCCGACGCCTTCGGCTCGCTCGACCTCACGCGCAGACAAGCTCTGTGGGCGGCCAAGGCGCTCGGCCGCGTGGGCGACCAGGACGACGACTTGCCGTTGTTTCGTGCCGATACGGCGCATGCATCGGCGCCGGTTTCGTCGGCGCGCGAGCCCGCTGTCGAGTTGCCGCCAATGTCGGCCGGGGAAGAAGTCGTCAACGACTATCGCTTCCTCGAATTGACGCTGCGGGCGCATCCGGCGAGCTTCCTGCGCGCCGATCTCGCCCGGCGCGGAATCATGCGCAACGAGGAACTGCGCACGATAAGTTCCGGTGCCCACGTCTGCATCTCCGGTCTGGTCACCATCCGCCAGCGGCCGGGCACGGCGCAAGGCGTCATCTTCATGACAATCGAGGACGAAACCTCGGTGGCCAACATCATCGTCTGGCCACGCACGTTCGAGCGTTTTCGCCCGATCATCCTGGGAGCGCGCTATATCGCCGTCAGCGGAGAGTTGCAGCAGGAATCCGGCGTCTTGCATGTGGTCGCGGCAAGACTGGACGATCTTACCCCTCTCCTTGCCCGCTTGACCGCAGATGGGCCGCCGATCGAAGCGATTGCGCGCGCCGACGCGGTCAAGCGCCCCCACCCCGAGAGCATCGACAGTCGTGCTCGCGCTCGCCGCAATCCGCCGCGCCTTGCAGCGCCAGCAGCGCTTCCGGACATGCTGGCGAGCGATCTCGACGTGCCGGCACGCGGCTCGGCCCACGCGCCCTCGCGTCGCGGCGGCACCAAGGCGGGCAATCCGCAAGGACGCGCGTCGGATTCGGGTGTCGGCGGTCGGGCCTATGGCGCGATGCCGTCGCGACCGACATTGACCCGCGCCGCCTCGAACGTTCCGTCCGGCCTCTTCGTCGCCCTGATGATATTGATATTGGCGCCCGGCTTGAGATCGTCCTTGCTGCCGGCGACATAGGCGCGAATCACGGCATCGGCACCGACGATGATTCTTTTCTCGCCGTCCTTGTATTTGACCATGACAACCTGGCCGTCGACACCGGCCACCGTGCTGCCCACCGTGGCATTGGTCATGGTGGTGTTCGGACGATCCCAGGGCCGATGCCCCTCGCCGGTGCCGCGCTGCTGCTCGGTGAAAATCATGATCTGGATCGCGCGCTGGCTGCCATCCGCCTGGGGCATGGCGCCGACGCCGATGAAAGCGCCGGGCTTGATATCGGCCAGCGTCGCCTTGACCACCCCGAATACCGCCACATCGTCGGTGAGCTTCACCTTCACGTCCCCCGCCTCGCCGGCCGTGACGGTGAGCATCGTACCATCCACCGCCTGAATCGGCCCGCGGATCCGCATCGTCTGCTGTGCCGACGCGGCCGAAACCGCAAGCGCCAGCACCAGGGCGGCGCTTGCGAGCACGCGTGGGGTCGTTCCGTTCATGCCGTTATCTCCTGGAGTTGCCGGCACCGCCCGGGCTCGACGGTTGCCATCATTGGCCGTCAGTCACATCGGCGGTGTCAATCCATCACGCCCGACCGAGATGGAGGCTGCCTCCAGCATCCCGTCCTCCCGCTTGCGCGCCGCGGCAATGAAGATCTTGGCACCCGGCTTGAGCTCGCTCTTGTCGCCGGGAACATAGGTGACGATCGCGGTCTCCGGTCCGACCAGGATCTTCTTCTCTCCATCCTTGTACTTGAGCGTGATCTCGTCACCGTGCACCCCTTTCACCAACTGGGTCACGGCCGCGTTGGTCATGGTGCTGTTGGGGAGCAGATCCCACGGCCGGTGCCCCTCGCCGGTGCCGCGCAGCGCTTCCGGGAAGATGTGGATCTCCACCGCCTTCTGGCTGCCGTCGGCCTGCGGCATGCCGGTGACGCCGATGAACGAGTTGTGCTTGATGTCCGCAAATCCCGCCTTGACGACGCCGCGCACCGCGACATTGTCGGTCATCTTGACCTTGTATGTCGTCTGGCCGTCGCGCGACTTCACCGACAGCAGCGCCCCATCGACGGCCTCGACCGTGCCACGGATTCGCACGGTCTGCTGCTGCTGCGCCAGCGCCGATGGCAGCGCCAGAATGGCCGACAGAACTCCGGCGGCCAGAGTTCCGGAAATCCTGATCACGCCTTCCTCCCAGGACGCACACGCGCCGGCGGGATGTGAGCCCGCCGGCGGGATGTTTCGCGGCGCGAGCCGCTTCGACGAGACGACCGTCACATCGGCGGCACGACACCATCGCGGCCGACATTGATGGCCGGTGTGGTCAACGAGCCGTCCGCCTGCCTGGTTGCGCCGAAGATGATGATGTTAGCACCGGGCTTGAGCTCGTTCTTGTCGCCCGGCGAATAGGCGACGATCGGGGTCGTGGGTGCGACGATCACCTTCTTTTCCCCGTCCTTGTACTTGACCATGATGGTCTGGCCGTCGACGCCGGCGACGGTGGTATCCACGATCGCATTGGTCATGGTACTGCCCGGCTGCAAATCCCACGGACCGTGCCGGTCCGGCACGACCCCCTTCTGCGCATCGAGGAAGATGTGGATCGCGACCGCCTTCTGGCTGCCGTCGGCCTGCGGCATCGCGGTAACCCCGATGAAGGACCCGACCTTGACGTCGGAGAGCGTGGCCTTGACCAGCGCCATCACCCGTGCGGGGTCGACCAGCTTGACCTTCAACATCTCACCATTGCGCGCCTTGATGTCCAGGGTATCGCCGTCGGCCTTCTCGATCTGGCCGCGGATCCGCGTCGGCGGCGGCTGCTGCGCGAAGCTCGCGGTCGCCGCGAACATCAACGCGAGACCGGCAACGCCGAAAGTGCGCCGTGTCATTTGATTCATCGTCATCCTCCCGAGCCCTCGCCGCCGGACAGTAGGCCGGCGATCAACGGACAACCCCTTGTGGGGGTTCTTATTCCCATCGTCCCGAGGTGCCAATTCGATCATAGACCAAAATGCGGCGCGTCAATACAGACCGGGCGTTGCACCGCCGTCGACGGCGATCGCGGTTCCCTGGATGTGGCGCGAGCGCTCGGAGCACAGGAACAGGGTCAGGGCGGCGATGTCCTCCGGGGTCCCCATGCGGCGAATACCACTCTTCGCGAGTGCGGCCGAGCGCAGCTCCTCCACCGGCTTGCCTTGGGCGGCCGCGCGCTGCACCAGCAACTGCTCGGTCCGTTCGGTCGCTGTCGTGCCGGGGTGGATTGCGTTGACGTGGACGCCGTTGCGCATGCCGAGTCGAGACAGGCCCTTGGTGAAATTGGCGCTCGCGGCATTGACCGAGCCGCCGATCAGGAATTCCGGCTCCACCGTGCGGGATGCCCCGCCGATGATGTTGATCACGTGCCCCTGCGATGCTTCGAGCAGCGGCCAAAACAGCCGCGTCAGCCGAACCGCGCCGAAGAATTTCAAGGCGAAACCGTCGAGCCAGGCCTCGTCGGGCAGCTCCATGAAGTTGCCGGCGCGCGTCGCGCCCGCATTGTTGACCAGCACGTCACACCGCCCGAAGCGCTCGCCGACGCACTTGAACAAAGCCTCGCAGGCATCGAGGCGACGCAGATCGCCGGCGACGGTGAGAGGTTTCGGGCCCGCCGTGGCGATCGTCTCGGCAGCGGCGGCGAGATTTTTCTCGGACGACGAGGCCAGCACGGTCTGCGCACCCTCGCGCGCGAACGCGAGCCCGATGCCGCGGCCGATGCCGCGGCTGGCCCCCGAGATGACGACGATCCTGTCCTTGAACTCGCCCGGCATTGCGTCCCTCCATGCTTGCGGGATCATACAGTACTATGCCGACGAACCGTGAGGGAACCGGGTGGCCATGAAATCGATGTTCGTCGACTGCAACAACCAGCTCGCGCCCGTGTTCGCCAGCGTGCGGCGGCCGGACGATCCGCCGATCGCGATCAACGGTGAGCCGTTCGACTCGGCCGATCTGCCGCGTCTGCTCGCGGGTTACGAGATTTGTCTCGACGACCATTCCTACATGCCGACCGAGGTGATGTCCCGGTGCCGCGGGCTCAAGCACATCGTGTTCCTCGGCACCGGGGCGTCGAGCTACATGGACGTCCCGGCGCTCAACGCGATCGGCATCGACGTGCATACCATCAAGGGCTACGGCGACACCGCGGTCGCCGAGCACACGATGGCGCTGATCTTCGCCTGCTGCCGCGATCTCGCGCGAATGGACCGGGCGGTGCGAGCGGGCACCTGGGAGCCGCTCGAGAGCATGCAGCTCAAGGGCAAGACGCTCGGACTGATCGGGCTCGGGGGCATCGGCCGGGAAGTCGCACGCATCGCGCGCGGCATGGGCATGGACGTGATCGGCTGGAACCGCACTCCGCGTCCGGAGGTGCCGATGGTTGGGCTCGACGAGCTGCCTGCAACGCGCCAACGTGGTATCGCTCCATCTCGCGCTCGACGACGAGACGCGTGGCCTGCTCGACGCCGCGCGCATCGCGCGCATGAAACCGCGGTGCCATCCTCGTCAACACGGCGCGCGGCGCTCTGATCGAAGAGACCGCCCTGCTCGCCGCGCTCGGCAGCGGCCACATTCGGCACGCCGGCCTCGACGTCTTTCATGCCGAGCCGCTGGCGCCGGACCATCCGCTTGCACGGATGGAGAACGTGACGCTCACATCGCATGCCGCCTTTCGCACGCTCGAAGCCTCGATGACGTTGATGCGGCGAGCGGTCGATATCGTGCGCCGCATCCTCGCCCTTCCTCCGCCCTGAGGGCACGTGAAACCGTCCGGCAATGCCAATTCACCTGCGATGCCGATCCGACAAGGATTGACGGCCCGTTCACGGCGGCGACAATAGGCCGAAACGGCAGGCGCGCTGGGAGGATGACTTGAAGCCGGCACCGCTTGGCTATGCCAAGGCTCGCTCGGTCGCGCACGCGGTCGACTTGCTGGCCAGTGATGATGCACGGGTGCTCGCCGGTGGGCAAAGCCTCATGGCGACGCTCAACATGCGGCTGAGCCATCCATCCCTCTTGGTCGATATCAACGGCATCGGCGAACTCGACGGCATTACGCTGAAAGACGGCCGGATCGAGATCGGCGCGCTGGTACGCCACGCGCAGGCCGAGCGCTCGCCCGAGATCGCGCGTCACGTGCCGCTGTTCGCCTCGGCGATTCCGCACATCGGCCATCCCGCGATCCGCAACCGCGGCACCATCGGCGGCTCGATCGCCTTCGCCGACCCGGCCGCCGAGCTTCCGGCCTGCCTGGTGGCGCTCGACGGCGAGGTCGACGTTGCCGGCAGGCAGGGCCGGCGCACGATCAAGGCTGCCGATTTCTTCAAAGGCCTGTTCGAGACCGCGCTTGCGCCGGGCGAGGTTCTCACCGCGGTCCGCGTCCCCGCGACGGACGCGGGCGCGCGCTGCGGGTTCGCGGAATTCGCGCGCCGGCACGGCGACTATGCGATGGCCGGCATTGCCGCCTGCGCGAGCGCACGGGGCAGGGAGCTCGGCGACGTCCGACTCGTGTACTTCGGGGTGGGCTCGACCCCGGTCCGCGCCCGCAATGCCGAGGCGGCGCTCGCGGGCGGCGATGTCGCTGCCGCCGTGACCGCCCTCGGCAAGGACCTCGACCCCCCCGACGACGTGCAGGCCACCGGCGCAGTGAAGGTCCACCTCGCCGGCGTCCTGCTGCGGCGCGTCGCCGCGCAACTCACGGGAGAGCGGCGATGAGCCCGCAGGTCCACGACATCACCGTCACCGTGAACGGCGAGGAGGTGCGTGAACGCGTCGATGCGCGCAAGACCCTGGTCGACTTTCTGCGCGACGACCTCTCGCTGACCGGCAGCCATGTCGGATGCGAGCACGGCATATGCGGCGCCTGCACCGTGCGTGTCGACGGCGTGGTGGTGCGCGGCTGCCTCATGCTCGCGGTGCAGTGCGACGGCGGGCGCATCGAAACCATCGAGGGTGTCGCCGATTCGGGCGAGATCGCCGATCTGCAGGAGGCCTTCGTGACGCGCAACGCGTTGCAGTGCGGCTATTGCACGCCGGGAATGCTGCTCACGGCCCAGGAGCTGTTGAAGGACGGCGGCGTCCCGAGCCGCGACAGGATAAGGACGCACCTCTCCGGCAACTACTGCCGCTGCACCGGCTACCAGGCCATCGTGGATGCGGTCGAGGCGGTGGCGCAGGCGCGCGCAAAAGACAACTGACCCATGTACCAATGTCGGTTTCGCCGGGTGCGACTTGGGTGTAAACCAGCGGCAACGAAGCGGCCGGAAGGCCTGAAACTAAAGAGACCAGCGATGCAGCACCATGCGGTACCACTTACCCTTTCGGAACGTGCCGACGAGCTCGAGGAGCAGATGATGAACGAGCTCAACGAGCGAATTGCCACCAAATCGGTCCTGTTCAACATGGGCGACGGCAAGATCGAGATCGAGAGCGGTGCGGCGCTGCAGGCCAGGCATCCCGGCAAGTATTTCCTGATGGGCGCCGACCCGCGCCTGCCGAAAATGCCGGACAAGCCGACGCTGCTCGATTTCTTCAAGGCACGCTTCGCCTCGACCAACCATCTGCTGCAGAGCGCAACCCATGCGCTCAAGGCCGGCCTCGACGAGAAGACCATCCTCGCGTGTCTGCTGCACGACATCGGCGTGGTCAGCTTCATCCGCTGCGACCATGGCTATTGGGGCGCGCAGCTGATCGAGCCGTATGTGGACGAGGAGGTGAGTTGGGCGATCCGCGTCCACCAGGCGCTGCGCTTCTTTCCCGACGAATCGGTCGGCTACAAGTATCCCGACATGTACGTCAAATTGTTCGGACCGGACTACCAGCCCGAGCCCTATATCGTCGCCGAATACGAGCGGGCCCGGAACCACAAGTGGTACATGACCGCACGGCAGATCTGCATCAACGATATCTATTCGTTCGACCCCAATGCCAAGGTCGATCTCGACGACTTCGTCGACATCATCGGCCGCAATTTCAAGCAGCCGAAGGAAGGCTTGGAATTCGACAACAGCCCCTCGGCCCACATGTGGCGCACGCTGATGTGGCCGACCCGGTTCCTGTGAGCCGCTCGACGCCGGCGTTTCCGGGAACCGCATCCGCGACGACAATGGGGAGATCGTGATGAAAATCGTCGAAGACTCCCCGCCCGTCCTCTCGGCGCTCGACCGGCCGAACTCCTATATCGGCCGCTCGGTGCCGCGACCCAATCTCGCGCGCCTCACCCAGGGGCGCGCCCAATTCGTCAGCGACCTGACACTGCCGCGCATGGCGCATGTCACATTCGTACGCTCGCCGCACGCCCATGCGCGCATCAAGTCGATCGCCACGGCGGCGGCGAAGAGGGCTGCAGGCGTCGTCGCCGTCGTCACCGGCCCCGAGCTCGCCGAGGTGATCACGCCGTGGGTCGGCGTGCTTACGCATCTCAAGGGCATAAAATCGGCGCCGCAATACGCGATCGCGATCGAGCGCGCGCGCTGGCAGGGCGAGGCGGTGTGTGCCGTGGTGGCGCGCTCGCGCGCCGAGGCGGAGGACGCCTGCGAGCTGGTCGAGGTCGGCTACGAGGAGCTCGCGGCGGTCACCGATCCCGAGACCGCGCTCGACAGCGGCACGCTCGTCATTCATCCCGAGCTGGGCGACAACCTCACCTTCGAGCGCGTCCACGTCGCCGGCAATCCCGACCAGGGTTTCAAGGACGCCGATGCAATCGTCGAGGCCACCTTCGTGTTCGGCCGCCACACCGGCGTCACCAACGAGCCGCGCGCCATCCTCGCCGATTGGAATCCGGGTGACCAGCGGCTGACCGTCTATCACGGCACCCAGGCTCCGCACATGATGCAGAACCTGTTCGCAAAGCATCTCGGGCTAGAGGAGCACCAGATCCGGGTCGTCACCAAGGACGTCGGCGGCTCGTTCGGTATCAAGGTGCACACCTATGCCGACGAGATGGCGACGGTCGCGCTCACCAAGCTGCTCAAGCGGCCGGTGAAGTTCGTGGCCGATCGGATCGAGAGCTTCGTTACCGACATCCACGCCCGCGATCACCGTGTGAAGGCGAAGATCGGCGTCAAGAGAGACGGCACCATCACCGCGTGGGAGATCGACGACCTCACCGGCATCGGGCCCTACTCGGTCTATCCGCGCACCTCCGGCATCGAGGCTAATCAGATCGTCAATCTCACCGGCGGTCCCTATACCTGCCCGAACTACCGCGCCCGCGCCTGCGTAGTGTTTCAGAACAAGAACGTGATGTGCCAGTACCGCGCCGTCGGCCATCCCATCGCCACCGCCGTGACCGAGGGACTGGTCGAGCTGGCGGCCGCCAGGATCGGCATGGACCCGCTGGAGATCCGGCGACGCAATTTGATTCCCGACGACGCGCATCCTTCGAGCGCCCCGTCCGGGATCAAGTTCGAGGCGCTGTCGCACCACGAATCGCTCGCCCATCTCGATGCCATGATGAACTATGCGGGGTTGCGCGCCGAGCAGAAGCGGCTGCGCGAGCGCGGTATCTACCGCGGCATCGGCTTTGCGAGCTTCATCGAGGTGACCAATCCGTCGGCCGCCTTCTACGGCGTGGGCGGCGCCAAGATCTCGGCGCAGGACGGCGTCACCATCAAGCTCGACGCACAAGGCGCGATCATCTGCCAGACCGGCGTGACCGAGCAGGGACAAGGCGCCGAGGCGGTGATCGCACAGGTGGCGGCGACCGCTTTCGGGGTGCCGATGGAGCGGGTTCGAGTCCTCACCGGGGATACCGACAGCACGCCCTATGGCGGCGGAACCTGGGCCTCGCGCGCCGCCGGCATCGGCGGAGAGGCGGCATGGCAGGCCGGCAAGGCCCTGCGAGCGAACGTGCTCGCCTGCGCTGCCAGCATCCTCCAGGCGACACCCAACGATCTAGACATCCGCAATGGTGTGGTCGTCGACCAGGCCAGCGGCAACGAGCGACTGCCGCTCTCCGAGCTCGCGCGGATCGCCTATTTCCGGCCCGACACGCTGCCGCCCGGCTTCCAGGCCGAGCTCGTGGCGACGCGCCACTACGTGCCGCGCGCGTGGCCGTTCGCCTTCACCAACGGCATCCAGGCGAGCTATCTCGAGGTCGATGTCGATTCCGGCTTCGTGAAGCTGATCAAGCATTGGTGCGTGGAGGACTGCGGGACCGTGATCAATCCGCAGCTGGTCGACGAGCAGATCAGGGGCGGCGTCGTTCAAGGGCTCGGCGGTGCCTTGTTCGAGCAGTGCCTGTACGACGAGCGCGGGCAGCTCGTGAACGGCAACATGGCGGACTACCTGGTGCCAATGGCCGCCGAGATGCCTGACATCGAGGTCGGCCACGTGATCACGCCGACCGCCGATTCCGAGCTGGGCGCCAAGGGCGCCGGCGAGGCCGGCACCGCCGGCGCGCCGGGCGCGGTCATGAACGCCATCAACGACGCGCTGCGGCCGCTCGGCGCCCAACCGCTCACCGATATGCCATTCACGCCGGGGAAGATCCTGCAGGCGCTCGGACGAGTTTAATCCCGCGCTCGACGACGGCATATCGAGTTGCTTCGACGCGGCACACACTTCGAGCTGCAGCTTGCGCTTGACCGGCATCGTCGAGGTTGCGAACAATCGTTCGAGCCAGGACGCCTCGGGATTGCCGTCGCGATGGCCGCTCGAGACGCGACTTCGATTTCGCGGGAGGACGCAGCCGATGGACATCAAGGTGGGCAGGCAGGCGATCGCCGATGCCTCGCGCAAGCTCAGCAACTGGGGCCGCTGGGGCAAGGACGACCAGATCGGTACGCTCAACCACGTCTCGCCCCAGGACATCGTCGAGGCCGCGCGCCTCATCCGCACCGGCAAGGTATTCGCGCTCGGCATTCCGCTCGACAGCAACGGACCGCAGACCGGCCTGTTCGGCGGGCGCTTCAACCCGATCCACCAGATGCTGGCGACCGGCACCGACGCCATCGCCGGGCGGCAGGACTGGAACAACATTCGTTACGCCGACGACACGCTCAATCTTTGTGTGCAGGGGGCCACTCATTGGGACGCGCTCGGGCACATCTTCTACGAGGACAAGGCCTATAACGGTTATGACGCCAAGCTCATCGACGCCAAGGGGCTCAGCGTGCTCGGCATCGAGCATTCCAAGAGCAGGATGACAGGGCGAGGACTGCTCCTCGACATCGCCCGCTTCCGCGGCGTGGACTGGCTCGAGGACGGCGAAGGCATTTCCAACGACGAGCTCGACAAATGCGCCGCGAAGCAGAAGGTCGAGATCGGGCGCGGCGATTTCGTCATCATCCGCACCGGGCAAATGGAGCGATGCCTCACCGAAAAGAAATGGGGAGGGTACGCCGGCGGCGACGCTCCCGGCGTCAGGTTCGAGAACTGCTATTGGTGCCAGGACAAGCAGATTGCCGCGATCTGCACCGACACCTGGGGCGTGGAGGTGCGGCCGAACGAGACCACCGAGGCGAACCAGCCCTGGCACTGGGTGGTGATCCCGGCGATGGGCCTGTGCATGGGCGAAATCTTCTATCTCAAGGAACTGGCCGCGGATTGTGCCGCCGACGGCATCTACGAGTTCTTCTTCTGCGGTCCACCGCTCATCATTACCGGCGGCACCGGCTCACCGATCAATCCGCAAGCGATCAAGTGACCCGCAGGCCGGACAGGGCCGGCCGTGCCGAAGCCTTGGAGGAGGTCCCAATGCCCCGCCACCTCAAGCGCGGAATGGACGCGAGCACGATCAAGGCCGCCGACCTCGCAGTGCGCGAGACGGTGGAGAGGATTCTCGTCGACGTCGAGGCGCGGCGTGATGCGGCGGTACGCGAGCTGTCGCAGAAATTCGACAACTGGTCGCCGTCCTCGTTCAAGTTGACCCCGCCCGAGATCGAAAGCGCGATAGCGCAGGTCTCCAAGCGTGATCTCGACGACATCAAGTTCGCGCAGGCACAGGTCCGCAACTTCGCGCAGAAACAGAAGGAGACCCTGCGTGACCTCGAGGTCGAGACCCTGCCCGGCGTCGTGCTCGGCCACCGGCACATCCCGGTCGACTCGATCGGCTGCTACGTGCCGGGCGGGCGCTACCCCATGGTCGCCTCGGCCCACATGTCGATCGTGACCGCACGCGTCGCCGGCGTGAACCGCATCGCGGCTTGTGCGCCGCCGTTCAAGGGAGGGCCGCACCCCGCCATCGTCGCCGCCATGCATTTCGGCGGTGCCGACGACGTCTACGTGCTGGGCGGTGTGCAGGCGGTCGCCGCCATGGCGCTCGGCACCGAGTTGATCGGTGCCGTCGACATGATCGTAGGCCCAGGCAATGCCTACGTGGCGGAGGCCAAGCGCCAGCTGTTCGGCCGCGTCGGCATCGACCTGCTCGCCGGGCCGACCGAGACGCTGATCATCGCCGACGACACGGTCGACGGCGAGATCTGCGCCACCGACCTGCTCGGCCAGGCCGAGCACGGCCCGACCTCGCCTGCGATCCTGATCACCAATTCCGAAAAGCTCGCCCGCGACACCATGCGCGAGGTGGAACGGCTGCTGAGGATACTCCCGACCGCCGACACGGCCGGCAAGGCATGGGCGGACTTCGGCGAGATCATCCTGTGTGACGATGAGGCCGAGATGGTGCGCGAGGCCGATCGGGTCGCCTCCGAGCACGTGCAGGTGATGACCGCGGACCCCGACTATTTCCTGGTCAACATGAAGAACTACGGCTCGTTGTTTCTCGGGCCTCGCACCAACGTCGCCTACGGCGACAAGGTGATCGGCACCAACCATACGCTCCCGACCAGGAAGGCCGCGCGCTATACCGGCGGCCTGTGGGTCGGCAAGTTCCTCAAGACCTGCACCTATCAGAAGGTGCTCACCGACCAGGCTTCCGCGCTGGTTGGCGAGTACTGCTCGCGGCTGTGCGTTCTCGAAGGCTTCTATGCGCACGCCGAGCAGGCCAATGTGCGGGTGCGCCGCTATGGCGGACGCAACGTCGCCTATGCGCAGGCGGCGGAGTGAGCCGTGGCGCAATTGTTCTTCGCCAGCGATGGATCGCCTCTGTCCGGGCCGGAGGACACGATCAGGCTGCTCGGAAGGCATGCGGCGGCCGGGGCGGCGAGGCACGCTGTCTACGAAACCGCCCACAGCTGGTTCGATGCGCAAGACCTGCCTGCGGCCGTGCGCACTACCCTCGAATCGGATCCAACCTATGCCGCCGCCGAGCTGCTCAAGGTGTTCTTCGAGAAGCCATCGGAATCCGACGCCTCCGCGCCGAACCACACTGGCGTCCTGGCAGTTCTGAAGATCAGCTCGGGCCTCGCGGTCGTGGGCATCGAAGGCAAGGTGAGCGAGCCCTTCGGCGACTACGTCTTCCAGTGGAACGACGGCTCCCCGGGCAGGGCGACCCGCGTTGCCGCCTCGCTCAAGCAGCTCGGCATGGCGGCCGATATCGCCGGCGGCCTGCGATATCGGCTCATCCACCGCACCGTGACGACCCTGCTGGAAGCGCAAACGATCGGCGCACGCGAGGCGGCCATGCTGATTCAGTCGTTCGGCCCCGATCACGCTCCGGCCGGGTTCGTCGATCTGCAGATGTTCAGCGCGGTTATCGGGGCGCCGATTGCCGACACCGGCATACTCTCCCCGCCGGTCGATCTGGATGGCGTTCGGATGCGGTTGGGCTGGAGCGTCAGCGAGCGGCACGAAGGCTGATCACATGGAGCTCGCCAGGACGCCCTCCTTCCGACTCGACGACAAGCGCGCGCTGGTCACCGGCGGAGGCCGCGGCATCGGGCTTGCGGCCGCGTCCGCGCTGGCGCAGGCCGGCGCACAGGTGACGCTCGTTGCGCGCACGCGCTCCGAGATCGAGGCCGCCGCGCAGGCGATCCGCGCACGCGGCGACCGCGCCGAGCCGCTTTGCCTCGACATCGCAGACCTCGCTGCGGCTCGCCGCGCGATCGACGCGGCCGAGCCGTTCGACATCCTGGTCAACAATGCCGGCACCAATCGGCCGGCCCTGCTGACGGACGTGAGGGTCGAGGACTTCGACCTGGTGATGGGGCTCAATGTGCGCGCTGCGTTCTTCATGGCACAAGCGGTGGCACGCCGCCTGATCGAGGCCGGGCGCCCCGGCTCGATCATCAACGTGTCCTCGCAGATGGGCCATGTCGGCGCGGCGCGGCGCAGCGTCTATTGCGCGAGCAAGCACGCCATGGAGGGCTTCACCAAGGCGATGGCGATCGAGCTTGCGCCCCACAACATCCGGGTCAACAGTCTGGGGCCTACCTTCCTCGAGACCCCGATGACGCGGCCGTTCTTCGAGAACAAGGCATTTCGTGACGAGGTTCTCGGAAAGATCAAGCTCGGCCGACTCGGCCAGCTCGAGGAGCTGACCGGCGCCATCATTTTTCTCGCATCCGACGCCTCGTCGCTGATGACGGGCTCGGCGCTGGTGCTCGATGGGGGCTGGACTGCGGAGTGAGCGTGTGGCCTGCGATTTGCCACCGCGAGCTCGCTCATTGCAGATTGAGCTTGAGCCCGGGGTCCTGGACGATCCTGCGATAGAGCGCGAACTGATCGCGGTTGAACGCATCGAGCTCCTGCGCGGTCGACCCGACCGCCTCGGTTCCCGCCTGGCTCAGCCGGCCGATGACACCGTCGTCCCTCATCGTTTTGGCCACCGCAACCGCGAGCTTGTCGATGACCGGCTTGGGCGTCGCCGCCGGCGCGAACATCGCCGTCCAATACGGCACCTCATAGTCGATCCCCTGCTCGATCAGGGTCGGCACGTTCGGCAGCGCCGGAGTTCGCGTCCTGGTCGTCACTCCGAGCGCGCGTACCACGCCGGTCTCGATATTCTTGATCTGAGGCGGTACGCCGTCGATCAGCATCGCGATCCGGCCGGCGATCAGATCCGGCATCACGCCGGCGTTTCCGCGATAGGGTACGTGCACGATGTCGACGCCGGCCGCCGACTTGAACAGCTCGCTGGCGAGGTGGATGGCGGTTCCCGCCCCCGACGAGCCGTAGCTGAGCTTGCCGGGATTGGCCTTCGCGAATTCGATGAACTCCTTCAGATCCCGCGTGGGCAGCGACGGATTGATGATCAGCACGGGGGCGAAGCGCGTGACGAGCGAAACCGCTGCCAGGTCGCGCAGCCAGTCGTAGGGCAGGTCCTTGCCGACCACCGAGCTCACCACGCCCGTCACGGAATGATAGAGCAGCGTGTACCCGTCCGGCGCCGCGCGCACCACGGCGTTGACGCCGATCGTGCCGCCGGCTCCGCCTTGGTTCTCGACCACTACCTGCTGGCCGAGCACCTCGGAGAGCTTCTGCGCCATGACACGCGCGGTGAAATCGATGCCGCCGCCGGCGGCCAGTGGGACCACCAGCTTGATCGGCTTCGAGGGGTAGCCGTCCTGTGCCGCCGCTGAACGCGGCGACAGCGACATGACGATCGCGGCACATCCCAGTGCGAGCACGCCGAGCCAAACGGGCCGTCGCATCATCATGGCGTCCTCCCGAGCGCGGCAATTGCCGCGAGCACGCTGAAACGGCGTGAGGGCGAGAATGCACGTTTCACGTATCGTCGGCAATGGATGCTCGTCGCCGGAGCCTGCGACGCCGGTAGCAAGTCAACGGGCCAGCCCGAGCCGCCTCAAGCCACCTTGACCGGATAGATCGGCGGCTCTCCGCTGAGCACCCGCGCCACGTCGGCCGCGCATTTCGTCTGCAATTCCTCGAGCGCTTCGACCGAATAGAACGCGGTATGCGGCGTCAGGATCACGTTGTCGCGCCCGATCAACCTGGAGTCCCTGGACAGCGGCTCGACGGCAACCACGTCGAGTGCGGCGCCGCCGAGGTGGCCGGAATTGAGTGCCGCGATCAGCGCGTCCTCGTCGATGAGCGGCCCGCGCGCGGTATTGATCAAAAATGCCCCACGTTTCATCTTGCGGAGCACCTCCGCGTTGAACAGGCCGCGCGTCGCCGGCGTGAGCGGCGCGTGGACGGACACGAAGTCCGACGTTTCCAGCAGTCGATCGAAGCTCACACCCTCGACACCGGCGGCGGCGAGCACGTCGGGCGCGACGTAGGGATCATGGGCCACGACCCGCAAGCCGAACGCCTTCGCCTTCGGCGCCAGGGCGCGAGGGATGTTGCCGAAGCCGACCAGGCCGAACGTGCGCCCGGCCAGACGGTGGATCGGCACGACCGGAGGCACTTCCCAGCGGCCGGACTGCACGAGCTTGTTGGAAAGCGTCACCTTTCGCGCCAAGGCCAGCATAAGCGCCATGGCGTGATCCGACACCTCGTGCATGCAGTAGTCGGGTACGTAGGTCACGATCATGCCGAGCTCAGTCGCGGCCCTGATGTCGATATTGTCGACGCCGAGGCCGAAACGTCCGATCGCCCTGCAGCGCTGCAGCTTCTTCAGCAGATCTGCGGGCAATTTGGCATAGGTGACGAGCACCGCGTCGGCGTCGCGCGCCACGTCGAGGATGTCGTCGACCGAAGCGCTCTTCGCCATGCGCAGCTCGGGATCGACGCGCGCAAGCGCGGCCTTCGCCGGCTCGAGCGAAGGAAACGGGCTGTCGGTGACGGCGATCAGGGAACGGGGCATTCGACCCTCCATGCTCGACACTTCTCGATCACCCTCGCAGCACCTCCGGGTTGGCGCAGTTCGGCGGCACCTTCCCGTCGACGAACGCGAGGATGTTGTCGACCACGATATTGGCCATTTCCTCCCGCACCTCGACGGTGGCGCTCCCGAGATGAGGGGCCAGCGCGACGTTCGGCATCCTGCGCAACGCAGCATCGACCTTGGGCTCGTGCTCGAAAACGTCGAGGCCGGCGCCGGCGATCCGGCGCGTCCGCAATGCGCGCACCAACGCGGCCTCGTCGATGATCGCACCACGCGCGGTATTGATCAGGAACGCGGTCTTCTTCATGAGCTCGAGCTCGCGCGCGCCGATCTGGTGGCGCGTCTCCGGCCTGAGCGGCGAATGCAGCGAGACGAAATCGGACTCGGCAAGCAGCTGATCGAGTGGAACGAAGGTCAGGCCGGCCTCGCCTTCCAGGCTCTCGGACTTCCGCCGCGGCGACCAGTAGAGCACGCGCATCGAGAAGCCGTGCGCGCGCCGCGCCACTGCACGACCGATCAGCCCGCCGCCGCCGACGAGACCGATCGTCTTGCCCCAGACGAAGGAGCCGAGCAGATGGCTCGACTGCCCGCCGGGAAATTTTCCTGCCCGCACGAGGCGGTCGCCTTCCATCATCCGCCGGGCGATCGAGAGCATCAGCCCGAACGTGAGATCGGCGGTCGCCTCGGTGGTGACCGGCGGCACCACGGTGACGGGAAGCCGCCGGGCGGTGGCCGCTTCGACGTCGATGTTCGATGGCGAGATCGATTGTGCCGCGATCAGCCGCAGCTTCGGATTGGCGGCGATCACGTCGCGATCGATCCGGTCGTGCAACAGGCAGAACAGGATGTCGCATTTTTGCACGGCGGCAATGAGCGCCTTCTTCGCAATGATGCGGCTTGCATCAGGATTGACCTTGACGGTCGCGACCTTGCGCAGGCGGCTGATCGCGCTCCTGGCAACCGGCTGGGTCACGAAGATGCGCAGACGCATCAGGCGATCCAGCGCACGACGCCGGCGACGCCGTCGACGGCAACCTGCGAGCCGTCCGGGATGCGGCTGGTGGCGTCGAGCACGCCGAGCACCATTGGAATGCCGCGCTCGCGCGCCAGCGATGCGAGGTGCGAGGTCGAGCCGCCGAGTTCCGCGACCACGCCGGCGACGCGCGGCAACACGTGGCTGAGCGCCGGACCGGCCACGCGGGTCACCAGGACGTCGCCGGGCGCCACCCGCGCGAGCTCGCATTCGCAATTCACCACCACGGCGCGCCCCGCGCCCCAGCCGATGCCGGCCGGATGCCCTGCGAGCCCCGGGTGCTTGAGCCAGATCTCGTCCGGGACCACGATCGGCTCGACCGTCAACGGCCGCGCCTGCAAGAGCTTGAAGCCCGCCGCGTCGAGCGCCCATTCGATCTCGACCGCTCCTCCGATCACGGCTTCCGCCTTGCGCATCATGCGGCCGAGCGTGACCGCCTGTGCGGCGTCGAGGCAGGGCACCTCGGCGAGCTCGTCCGGCACCGCACGCGACGCGACACCGGCGCCGTGACCGCAAGTTTCCCGATGATCCTTGCGCCCCGCTTCGATCTTGCGCAGAAACCCCGCGCGCGAGAGCACGATGCGATCGGGCACCACCTCGCCCTGAGCAATGGCGGAGCCGAGCCCCCAGGTCGCGCTGATCAGCATTTGCCCCTCGGCGGTCTCGCTCAGGCCGCCGCCCGATGCGCGCGCATCGACCAGCGGCTGGATCAGGATCGCCATGGCGGTGTCGGCCGGCGACAGCCCGTGGTTCTCCATGTAGCGGCGAGCATTGGTGGTCCACAGCGCCGCCCAGCAGGCACGCACCGCCGTCAGGAAGGCAGGCTCCTGGTCGATTCCGAGAAAACTCTCGAACTGGCCGGCGAAATTGGCGCCCTTGCGATCCTCGATCAGTGCGGACGAGCGCACCGCGCTGGGGGCGCCGTCCAAGGCGCGTTGCATCTCCCAGGCCGCGAGCAGCGGCGCGAGGATCTCCGGCGCAATCGGCTGCTCGTACAGGGCGAGCCTGATCTCCACCGCCGAGCGGCGCTGCTGCACGGGGTCGGCAGCAGTGAAACGGCGAACCATGTCGTCGAGCCCGAGCGCTGCGATCTGCGCCCGATAGGCATCCGCGCTCAGGCAGAACCCGCCCGGCGTCGGCAATCCCGCACCCGCCAGCGCCGCCAGGTTCGCCGCCTTCGGACCGACGCGCCCGGCGTGCGACGGCGGCGGCGAGCGGAACGATGAAGTCTGCCATGGCGCCGCTGCCCTGCTCGCCTCGCCCGCCCGGTTTGTCGTGCCCGGAGGATGACCTTGGGCCAACCTCACTTCACGTGATCGGCATAGCCCGGGATCGGATCGACCACGGTGATCTGCTTGACCGGGAAGTTCGAGATGATCTCGATCTCCTTCTCGTGCACGATCAGCATCTCCTCGATGCGCACGCCATAGCGGAAGCGCTTGCCGTGCTGGGTCTCGAGCGCAAAGGTCATGCCGGCCTTGATCTCGATCGGATGGTCGAGCGACCAGATGCGCGAGATCACCGGCGGGTCGTATTGCGCCAGCCCAAGGCCGTGGCCCCAGAGATTGGCCGCGGCCTGGTCCTCCTCCTTGTAGCCCCAGGCCTCCTTCGCCGAAGGCCATTTCTTCGCGATCTCGCGCGTGGTGGTGCCGGCCTTCACCGCGTGGATCGAGTCGTAGAGCCATTCGAGGGCGGTAGCGTAAGTATCCTTCTGCTCCTTGCTCGGCTCCTTGCCGACGCAATAGGTGCGGTAATAGCAGGACTTGTAGCCGTTCCAGGTGAGCGCCGCCAAATCCATGAACACGATGTCGCCGGGCTGGATGATGCGGTCGGAGAAATTACGCCAGTTCGGCCAGGTATTGGGGCCGGACGAGACGATCACGTCCTCCACGTCCTCCATGCCGGGAATGCTGTAGAGATACTTCATCAAGTGCGCGGTGACCTGATTCTCGGTGATGCCCGGCCGCAGGAATTTCATGCATTCCCAATGGGTGGCATCGCCGATTGCGCCGACGATGCGCATGCATTCCTGCTCGTCGGCGCTCTTGACCGCACGCGCCTCCATCATCGGCGTCATGCCGTCGACCCAGTTGATCTTCTTCTCCTTGAAGATGCTGATCATGTTGATGTCGATGAAATCGACGCCGAGCTTTTGCCCGGCGACGCCATGACGTTTCATCTCGGAGAGGATCGCGTCGGTGAATTTCTTCACCTGCTGCTGCGAGGCCGGACCGGCCGCACCCTTGATCCAGGCATAGGAATAACGGACGTTCTCCTTCGGAAGCCAGGGCGAGTGTCGCTCGATCTGGAATCCGAGGTCGCCCTGCTCGAACAAGACCGGCTGACCGTCGCCGCACAGCAGCGCATAGCGCAGGCCCGGCTTGAGCCGGTTCCAGCCGGGAGTGAGGGTACCGGTGAGGTAGCGGACGTTCTCGTCGTACATGCAGAGCATGGCGCCCAGCCCGTGCTTGCGCATGTGCTCGCGCGCACGCTCGGTGCGATAGTTGCGCATCCGCTCCCAGTTGATGCGCTGCTGCCAGTCCAACCCGGCAATGCCGAAATTCGCGGTGCCCATGTCGCCTCCCCAATAGGTGCCGCTCGCTGTTGGTCGCGGCGGTTGCTTCCGGTGCGAACCCTAGCCGGATGACACCCGTTGCCGAAATAATATATTCTGCGGCGTGGCATCAGTTTTCTTGATATCAGGTGACGCGTGACAGGGATCGCATTGCGGCAGGTTCGTGCCGTCATTGCCGTGTGCGAGGAGGGCTCGTTCACCCGGGCGGCCGAGCGCGAGAACGCCACCCAGTCCGGCATCTCGCAGCACGTGGCCACGGTCGAGCGTGTGCTCGGCGTCAAGCTGTTCGAGCGCTCGGCACGCGGCATCGTTCCCACTCCGGCCGGGCTGCGCTACTACAAGAGCTGCGTCGATGCGGTCGGTCGGCTCGAGAACGCCAACGAGGAGGCCCGCGACCTCGCCGAACTCGTCACCGGTGATCTGCGCATCGGCCTGATGCCCACCTTCACGCGCGCGGTGCTGGCGCCGACCCTCGAGGACTTCGCCCCGCGCCATCCCGATGTGCGGCTCCACGTCTTCGAGGGCTACAGCGGCGTGCTCACCGACATGGTGCTGGCAGACGACCTCGATTTCGCCGTGGTACCGGCCTTCGAAGGGCGGGTGGGACTGAAATCGCGGCTACTGGTGCGCGACCGCGAAATGCTGCTTTCGGGCCGCAAGCGCGGGCTCGCGCCGCTTGCACCGGTGCGGCTCGCCGATTGCGTCCCGCTCAAGATCGTGGTCCCCGGGCCGGACAACGTCCGCCGCCGCAACCTCGAGACCTATTTCCAGACCAACGGCGTCGAGATCGCCGCCATGCTGGAGATGGACGCCATGATCGGCACGCTCGAATTCGTCGCACGTTCCGACTGGACGACCGTGCTGCCGAGTCTCATCTCCGTCAACGACATCGGCAAGAGCGAGCTGGTCGTCAACCCGATCGTCGATCCGGCCATGCACGCCGAGTTCGTGGTCATCCAGCCGGCGCGACGCACCCTGAGCGTGGCAGCGCGGCTGTTTCTCGAGCGCTTCGAGGCCGAGATCGCCAGCATCCGGGCGATCTGGGACGAGGTCTTGGCGGCGTCGGTCGCGGCAAACGGCCGCAAGCGGCGGCCGGCGCGAAGCGGCTCGGTCGCAATGCCTTAGGTTACGCCAGCTTTCGGAGTCCTGCGAAAATGGACCGACCGCCAGCCGCGATCACCTCCGACGCGACTGACCCACAACGGGCGCGGCTGATGGCAAGCATGCCCGCTGACTGGATCTTGCCAGCTCGATATCTTGCAATTTGCTGATGGCGGTCCCCGAGACCGACCCGGAATATCGGACCTTCCTCGCCGCATTCCGCGAGGGACTCCAGAGGCTCGGCTGGGCCGAAGGCCGCACCATCCGGATCGACACTCGTTGGGCGGGGCCCGACGTGGAGTTCGATACAGCGATTCGCGAAGGAACTCATCGCGCTGCAGCCCGACCTCATTGTTTCGCAAAGTACGCCCACCACGGCGGTATTGAAGCAACAAACGAGCACCGTCCCCATCATCTTCGTAAACGTTGTCGATCCGGTCGGCAGCGGCTTCGTCGCGAGCTTTCCGCAGCCGGGCGGCAACGTCACCGGTTTCATCCTTATGGAGCCGACGATGGCGGGCAAATGGCTGGAACTGCTCAAGGAGATTGCGCCGAGCGTCAAGCGGGTCGCCCTCCTATTCAACCCGGCAACCGCGCCCTATGCCGAGTATTACCTGAACCCATTCAAATCTGCCGCTCCGTCCTTTGCGGTGGAAGCGATCGTCGCACCGGTTCGCGACACGTCCGAACTTGAATCCGTTGTTGCCACACAAGCACGCGAGCCGAATAGTGGCCTTATCGTGATGCCAAGTGCCTTCATGAACGTCCATCGCACGGAGATCATATCGCTGGCCGCTCGCCATCGTCTCCCTGCGGTCTATGCGTTCCGTTTCTTCGCTGAACTTGGCGGCCTGCTGTCCTACGGAAATGATTTCCTCGATAATTATCGGCGCGCGGCGTCGTATGCCGATCGCATCCTAAAGGGGGCGAAGCCGAGCGAGCTTCCCGTCCAGGCGCCGGTCAAGTTCGAGCTGGTGATCAATCTCAAAACCGCCAAGTCGCTCGGCCTCGACGTGCCCTTGCATCTCCAGCAGCGTGCCGACGAGGTGATCGAATAAGACCCATCCACTTCCGTTGTTGGCACATCGTGTCAGTCCGCAGCGGTGTACCACAGGTTGAGTTGATGTCAGGTTTTGTGCATTGGGGCCGTGCGGATGTGAATCGATGCGGCGACCTTGCTGCCTCGATTCATCGCGCCGCGCAGCGGGAACTCCGTCCCGTATCTCGGTTTGCTCAGTAAATCTCCAGGCACGCGGCAACCGCATCCAGTTCGAACCCTGCAATCGCGGCGGCGTGGCTGCGAAGCAGAGTTTCCACGACAGCGGTCGGCTGGTTGCCGCAGCGCAGCCAGACGACCTTGGGCGGAGGTCCCAACAATGCCGCCATCTCGGCAAAGTCCGAGTCGAGCGAGACCAACGTGAAGCCATTGGCTTTGGCATAAGCCCACACAGCACGGTCGGTGGCATCGGCCAATCCAACAAGCCGTACTTGTACGCTGCCGGGAAAGAGATCGGTCAACTCACGGCAAAGTTTGAAGCTGAGATTCTGGTCGAACAGGAGCTTCATTTCGCGGCAGTAACGAGTCGCCGTTCTCGATCAGCCGCATAGGCAAGGCAAGCGCGGATATGATCCTCGGTGAGCTCGGGATAGTCAGCGACGATCTGCTGATATGTCATTCCGGCGGCGAGCCATCCGAGCACATCGGCAACGGCGATGCGCATACCGCGGATCGTTGGTCGACCGCCGCGCTTCCCGGGCTCGATGGTGATGATGTCCTGGTAAGTCAATATCGCGCTCCCTTGCAGTTGGCCGCTCGCCAGCCACGCAGGCATCATAGCGGAGCCGCGCGCAATCGGCGAGCGCGGACGTCCCGCCGCAGACCGTAGCCCGACCGCCACGCCCGTGCGCCCCGCTGCGGTCTTGACCTGTTGCCTGCCTGAGCCTCGGGTTTTCCCGTTCACCCATCCTGACCGGGGTCAGCCTTCAGGCCCGCCGCCTCGATGCCGGCGATGGCGCAGGCTTCGTCCTTGTCGGACGTGTCGCCGGAAATGCCGACCGCGCCGATGACGTCGCCCGCGGCGGTCCTGATCAGCACTCCGCCCGGGTTGGTGACCAGGTAGCCGCCGCTCGCGGCCGCCAGCATGGTGTAGAACTGCGGCGCCTTGGCCGCGCGCGCCGTCAATGTGCGCGAGCCGAAGCCCATGCCGAGCGCACCCCAGGCCTTGCCGAAGGCGATGTCGGCGCGCAACAGGCCCGACTTGTCTTCCCGCTTGAGCGCCACCAGGTGCCCGCCGGCGTCGAGCACGGCCACGGTCAGCGGCGCGCAATTGGTCTTGCGGCCCTTATCGAGTGCGGCATCGACGATGGTCGAGGCTTGCGCGAGCGTGACAACGGTCATGTCGGCTCCATGGCTCATTGGGCTGGAAGGCTGCGGTTGCTGATCATGGTTTCACGCGGTTTGCCCAATACACCGACACCGCCGATACCTCGGCGGCACCGGAGACCCGGCTCCTGGCCTCCTCGTAGCAGGCCAGCGTCCTTTCGACGAGCGGCAGCTCGAGGTCCGCGTTCCCTGCCCTCGCCCAGCATGGTGCGCAGGTCCTTGACCGCGCCGTCGATGTCGAAGGTCACCGGCCCGCCGTCGCCGCCCTTGAGCATGTTTGCAATGGGCGCGCCGCGCACCTTGAGCACGTTCGGACCGCCCGACGTATCCGACAGCAGATCCATGATCCGCGCGGGATCGAGCCCGAGCGGCCGGCACAGCGCGAGCGCCTCGCCCAATGCCTGCCAGTAGATCATCAGCGGCATGTTGATGGTGAGCTTCATGACCGCGCCCGAGCCGACCGGACCGCAATGCTCGAGCCGCCGGCAGAGTTGCTCGAGGATGGGCTTGCCGCGCTCGGCATCGGCCGGCTCGGCGCCCATCAGCCCGATCAGCTTGCCTTGCCGCGCCGGACCGGTCGAGCCCCCGACCGGGCACTCGACCAGCGCCGCGCCCTTGGCGCGCACCTTCTCCGCCAGCGCGACCTCCGTGTGCGGCTGCACCGTGCTCATCTCGATGAACAGCTTGCCGCGCACGTCGCTCGTCAGAAGTCCCGACGGGCCGTTATAGACCGCATCGATAGCGGCGGCGTCGGTGAGCAGCGTGATGACCGCATCGGAGGTCCGCGCGAGCTCCGCCGGCGTCGCAGCGACCGCGGCACCGGCATCGATCACCGGCTGCAACTTGCCGATGGAGCGATTCCACACCGTCACCTTGTGTCCGACCTCCATCAATCGCTGCGCGATGGCGGCGCCCATCTTTCCGATGCCGGCAACTCCGATGTGCATTGGAGGTCCCCTGATTGCCTGCGATAAGATTTCATCGAGCGATCGGTTGCAGCGCGGACGGAGACGATAAGGGATATTGCGTGCGCGAGAAAGATGGCGATCGGATAGCGCCACGATTGCATTGAACTCGAGCGTGACGGGAGTGTAGCGTCGCCGCCGGAGCAACCGGGCAAGGGAGAATGAGGGATGGCCAAAGGGACGGTCGGGGTCGTCGGTCTGGGGATCATGGGCGGTGCGTTCGCGACGAATCTGGTGGCGGCCGGGTGGCGCGTCGTGGGCTACGACGTCGATCCCGGCCGCCGCCGCGCCCTGGCGCGGCAAGATGTCGAGATCGCACCCGACACGCAAACGCTTGCCAGCCGGGTAGCGACCATCATCACCAGCCTGCCCAAGCCCGCCGCGCTCGATGTCACCGTCGAGGCCATCATCGGCGCTCGCGTCCGTCCGCGCGTGATCGTCGAAGCCAGCACCTTCGCGATCGCCGACAAGGCGCGGGCGGAGCGCGCGCTGCGCAAAGCCGGCCACGTCATGCTGGACTGTCCGGTGAGCGGCACCGGCGCGCAGGCGAAGGTGGGGGATCTCGTGATCTACGCTAGCGGGTACCGCAGGGCCATCCACCGGCTGCGGCCGCTGTTTGCGGCGTTCGCGCGGGCGGTGCACGACCTCGGCGCGTTCGGCAACGGCAGCCGCATGAAATACGTCGCCAACCTCCTGGTGGCGATCAACAATGTCGCCAGCGCCGAAGCCATGGTGCTCGGCCTCAAGGCCGGCCTCGACGCCCGCACGGTGTTCGAGATGGTGGCGTCGGGGGCGGGCAACTCCCGAGTGTTCGAGCTGCGCGCGCCCATGATGGTCAAGGACCGTTACGACGATCCCACCATGAAGGTGTCGCTCTGGCAGAAGGACATGGCCGTGATCGGCGATTTCGCACGTCAGCTCAAGTGCCCGACCCCGATGTTCGACGCCACGGTGCCGGTCTACAAGAAGGCCATGCGGACCGGCCATGCCGAGCACGATACCGCCGCGGTCTGCGCCGTGCTGGAGCGGATGGCAGGTGTCAGGCGTCGGAAGGCGAGGCCCCGCACCAGGTGAGCTCGAACGTAGCTGCGAAACCCGGTCGAGATCGTTTGCGGGGCTGCCGAAAGATCGCCGAAAAAAGTAACACAGCGGCGAAGATTCTCGGTAAGCTTACACGCCAACGCGAAGATCGGTTGCGGAAAGTCGGGTTCCTGGTGAAGCAAGAGCTCCATCCTGCTGGGCTCATGGAGGAGGGTAAACCATGTCGATCGAGGCTCTTATCATTTGGCTGATTGTCGGCGCGATCGCCGGCTGGGCGGCGGGCCAGATCATGAAAGGCTACGGCTTCGGGCTTGTCGGCAACATCGTGGTCGGCATCATCGGAGCGGTGATTGCGGGCTGGTTGTTGCCGCTGATCGGAATCTCGCTCGGCGGCGGTATCATCGCCTCGATCATCAACGCCATCATCGGTGCGGTGATCCTCCTGTTCGTCATCGGCCTCTTCAAACGGTGATCTTGCCGTCTCGGAAGCATCTTCGGTTCTTTCGAGCTTCAACGTCGGCGGTCGGCGGCTTTTCCGCCGACCCTGCCTTCTCGCCGCGAGCGGAATAGCGTTCAGGATCGCTCGCGCAGGAAATCGAGCACGGCCGTCTCCGTCAGCACTGCTTCGGGGATGCCGTGTCGCCGCGACCGGACGCGCTCCGCGGCGGTCTGGGTGGCCTGCAGGTAGGCGCCCAGGTGACGTGCGCGCTCGATGATGCGCTGCCCTACCGGCAGCCGCACGGCCTCGAATTTCCGCAGCGCCGGTTCGACTGCGTCCGCTTCGAGCGCAGTCGCCAGCGCCGCCGCATCGTCCGCCGCCTTGGCAACGCCGGCGGCGACGTGGGGTCGCGCCACGAACGCCGCGTCGCCGATGATCGCGACCCGGCCGAACGCCATGCGTGGCGTCTCGAGATCGTAGATCGGCTGCAGGATCGGTTCGTCGATCAGACGCACGACGGCACGGAATTGCGGGGCCAGCAGACGCTCGGCCGCCGCGCGCATCTCCGCGATCGCCGCGCGGCGGATGAGCGGAGGCGGAATCGAGGTGTCATGCGTCGTGCCGCCCTCGTCGGTGAGCAATTGCCTGAGCTCGGTCGACTCGTCCGCGGGACGATACCAGACCACGTTGTAACGGCGGTGGCCCGCGCGCAGATCATTGTCGGGGCCAGCCACCGGGTAGCCCAGAAACTGCTCGCCCGGCGGCAAGCAGAAGGTCATGTAGTTGAACAACTCGCGATGGATCCTCGGCGGGAATATCGCCTCCGGAATGAGCGCGCGCCACGCCACATAGCCCGCATAGAGCGGCGCCAGCTCCGGCAGGCATTGCTGGCGAATGGTCGAGCGAATGCCGTCGGCGCCCACCAGCAGATCGACCGGAGCGGTAGCGCCGTCGCCGAACTCGACGACGACGCTGTCACGGGTCTGCTCGAAGCCCCGAACGCCGCGGCCTCGGTGGTAGCGCTGCGGCGCAAATGCATCCCGCAGGGCCCGGTAGACACGCTCCCACGCGGTGAGAACCTGCGGGCATTCGCACACACCGGCCAGCCGGCCGGCGGGATCGAGCAGCTTCCGGGTCGTGATCGCGACCCCGAGATCGATCGCCTCGATGCCGAGCCGGCACAACCTGTCGATGAGATCGGGCTGCGCCACGATACCGGCGCCACGGCCCGCCAACTCGCTCGCGACCCGCTCGAAGATATCGACGCTCCAGCCGGCGCGCTCGAGCAGCAGTCCGGCCAGCAGGCCGCTCATGGAGCCGCCGACCACGATGGCGCGCCCCCGTCCCGACTTGCGCGATTCGTCCGCTGCCGCCATTTCCCGTCGCCCGAAAGTTGCTATATATCGACCAAACTTGGAGGAATGCCATGACCCTCACGATGCTGGACAAGGCGGCGGAGACTTCGGTGAAAACGGCGTGGTCGCCGGAGATTATCGCCGAGTTCGAGCGCGAGAAGAACAATCCCAATCCCTGCGTCGGCAGCGTGCTGGTGTCCGAAAGCAACCGCGTGCGGGTCTGGATCATCCGCCTCGCCCCCGGCGAGCGCATCGGCTTCCATCGCCACGTGCTCGATTATTTCTGGACCTCCGTCAGCGGTGGTCGCGGCCGCCAACACGTGCATGACGGCACCACCGTGGAGTACAGCTACGCCCCCGGCGAGACCCGGCACGAGACCTACGGGCCCGGCCAGTTCAAGGTCCATGATCTGGAAAATCTCGGAGACAAGGAGATGGTCTTCATGACCATCGAGTTCCTGCAGAGCGCCAACAAGCCGATGCCGCTGCCCGACCGCGTGCGGCAGCAGGCCGTCGCCTAGCCGGGATCACTACAAACGCCACCAAGGCCGCCTTCGTCATGGCCGGGCACCGTCCCGGCCATTCACGCCTTGCCGCTCGCACGAAAGACGCGGGTACGCGGGACGATCCCGGATCACGTCCGGGGACGCGAGTGCTGGCGAACTTCGGAATCGGGACA
>CAWIZJ010000005.1:0-40401 GCA_963840535.1 uncultured Alphaproteobacteria bacterium | reverse complement strand
CTGCTGGTCGACGACGACGACGTGGTGCGGCGCGGGGTGCGGCAGGCGCTGCAGCCGCTGGGATGGCAGGTGACGGAGGCGGAGAACGGGCTCTCGGCGGTGGAGCGGCTGGCCGCGGCGCGCCCCGACGTGATCATCCTCGACCTGATGATGCCGAAGATGGACGGGTTCGAGCTCTTGGAGGAGCTACGCCGGCGGCCGCAGTGGGCGGACATCCCGGTGGTGGTGATCACCGCGAAGGACCTCACCGAGGAGGACCGCGAGCGCCTCAACGGCTGGGTCGAGCGCATCATCGGCAAGAGCGATCGCGACGAGATGCTGCGCCAGCTCAGTCGCGAGATCGCAAGGTGCGTCAGATCGCAGGGCACGAGGGTGGCATGAAAATACTCTACGTCGAGGACAACGACGACAACGTCTACATGCTGAAGAACCGGCTGTCGCGGTCGGGGTTCACGGTCGTCGTTGCGACCAACGGCGCGCAGGGCATCGCCATGGCGGCCTCCGAGCAGCCCGACCTCATTCTCATGGACATCACCTTGCCGGATATCGACGGCGAGGAGGCGACCCGCCGGCTCAAGGCCGACCCGGCCACCAGGGGCATTCCGGTGATCGCGCTGACCGCGAATGCCATGAGCGGCGACCGGGAAAAGGCGATCGCCGCCGGCTGCGACGACTTCGACACCAAGCCGGTGGACATGCCGCGCCTGCTCGAGAAGATCGGCGCACTGAAACCCCGGTAGGAGGCCGATCGTAGGGTGGGCGAGATCGCCTGCCGTGCGCTCGCGGCAGGGCACGACGCGCCAGCGATCTTGCCCACCCGCACCGCGCCGTTCCGAATCCGCGTGGGCAAAAGCGTGCGCTGCCGACGATCTCTGCGAATTTGCCTGTCGGGCGCTTTTGGCCACCCTACATTCTGCGAGCGGGAAGAGACGACACGCGCTTTACTCGATCACCTTGTCGGCGCGCAGGACGAGACCGCTCGGGACCTGTGGCCGATCGCCTTTGCGGTCCGCAGGTTGATGACCAGCTCGAAATGGGTCGGCTGCTCGACCGGGATGTCGGCCGGCTTGGCGCCGCGCAGTATCCTTCGAGCCGATCAGAAAAAGCCCAGCGACTCGCAGCCCTTGCCGGCCTGGAAGCTGTGCTTGACCCGACGTGTCGGAACATCGACCACGTGCACCGAGCCGTCGCCCTGGCAGGCGACGAGCAGCTCGTCACCGTGGAACGCCATGTCCATGGGCTGGCTGCCGACCTTGATGGCGGTCTGCAGGCGGAACGATGGGTCGACCAGGCTCAACGTGTCACCCCTCACGCTGGTGACGCCGATGACGCTGTTGTCGGGGCTGTAGCGGACGATCTGCGCCGGCTCCGGAGCGCCCTCGAGCGCCACGCTCTCGACCACGCGCGCGCTCTCGGTATCGATCAGGATGAGCGCCGGTTCCTCGTCGTCGACCGTGACCAGCATGCGGCCGTCGGCGGAGATCGCGATGCCGGCGAGCGCGTGCGGCGTCCCGATCTTGCCCAGCAGCTTTCGTTTCGGCAGGTCGATGACGGAGACCGTGGCGTCCTCCTCGTTCTCGGTGTAGAGCCGCCGGCCGTCGGGCGCGATGATCAGCCGATGGCCGTTGGTCGAGCCGGAATCGATGGCGTCGACCACCTTGTGCGAGGCGGGGTCGATCACCGCCACTACGGCACTGTTCTCGCACGTGATGTAGATGAGCCCGTCCGGCGCGAGCTTGAGCGTATGCGGCGCGATGTGCGGCCGCATATCGATGTCGCCCACATGCGAGCGGTTGTCGAGATCGAAGATGCACAGGAGATGGCCTGGATTGGGATTGCGGCCGTGGATTCCGTCGCCGAAGATCGGCACGTAGGCGCGGCCGGTTTCCGGCACCACCAAGAGCTCGTGCACCGTGCGCGGGAACCCGTCGAGCACGACCTCGGTCTGGTAGCTGACCGGGTCGAGGAACAGGACTTTCGCTCCCATCTTGTCGACCGCGATCAGTCCATGGGTGTCGTCGGCGCCGGACATCATTCGGTGGGCTTCCCTGCTGCGCGAGCATCGTCGGGGCGCATCCTAGCGCAAATCCGCGTATTCCGGCATAACGGCGTTCTCTGCTGCCGCGAAGCCGATGCCGGGAGCGGAAACTCACCTCACAGCGGCGATGCCGAGGCGCGCGGCGATGCGACGCGTCGTGTGTTCCCGTCGCTCGGTGATCGCCCGATAGGAACGCCGCACTTCCTCCAGCACGGCGGGCGGCGCCGTTTCGGGTGTGCCGCTGCAAAACGGCGGCTCGGGTGCGTACGCGATCTGGAGCTGGATCGACTGCGCAACCTCGGCGCCGCGCAGCTCGGCCGCGACCCTCAGTGCGCCATCGATGCCTGCCGTGACGCCGGCGGCAAACACGATGTTGCCGTCCTTGACCACGCGCTCGTCGACTGCAGACGCGCCGAGCAACGGCAGGAGGTGCATCGATGCCCAATGGGTGGTGGCCCGGCGCCCTGCGAGCAGTCCGGCCGCGCCGCAGATCAACGCGCCCGTGCACACCGAGAGGAGGAGTCGAGCCCCCGCCGCCTGCCGGCGGATCCAGGCCAGGACGTCCTCGTCGTCCATCAGCGCCTCCTGGCCGAAACCGCCCGGCACGTGCAGAAGATCGAGCTGCGGCGCCTGCGCAAGCGCGGCATCCGCCGTCAGGCGCAAGCCGCGCACGTCTCGCACCGGTGCGATGGTCTTGCCGTAAATCCGATGGGTCGAATTCGGGATGCGCGAGAGGACCGCGAACGGACCCGTCAAATCGATCTGGTCCAGTCCTTCGAACAGCAACGAACCGATCTGGAGGTGGGTCTCCTGCGGAATCATGAAGCAACGCCTCCTCTGGATTGGCGATGGACGGGGCCAATGTAGATCGGTAGGCTCTGGCGGAAATGACAAAGAACCCTCGTTTTACGCCAAGGCCGAGACAGCCGCGGGTGGTCGAGATCCTGGCCTATCCGGCGGTGCAGCTGCTCGACGTCGCCGGGCCGCTGCAGGTCTTCGCGTCGGCCAACGAGCTCGTGGCGAAGCGAGGCGAGACGCCGCTCTATGCGCCGCGGGTGGTGTCGAAGGGCGCTGCGGTGGTGACGTCCTCGGCCGGGCTGTCGCTCGTGGTCATGCCGCTGTCGCGCGCACGGGCGGCGCCGGATACGCTGCTGGTGGCGGGCGGTCCGGGCGTCCATGCCGCCGCCGCCGATCCGACGCTGCTGGGCTGGGTGCGGGCGCATGCGGGCGGAGCGCGGCGGGTCGCTTCGGTCTGCACCGGAGCGTTCCTGCTGGCGGCGGCCGGCCTGCTGGACGGGCGGCGCGCGGTGACGCATTGGCGCCACTGCGCCGAGCTCGCGCGGCGCTTTCCGGCCACCCGGGTCGAGCCTGATCCGATCTTCGTGCGCGACGGTGCGATCTGGACCTCGGCCGGCGTGACCGCCGCCATTGATCTGGCGCTGGCGCTGGTCGAGGAGGACGCCGGGCGTACCTTGGCGCTGGCGGTGGCGCGCCACCTGGTGATGTTCCTCAAGCGTCCCGGCGGGCAGGCGCAGTTCAGCACCGTGCTCTCGCTGCAGAGCGCCGAGGATCGGTTCGGCGCGCTGCACCGCTGGATCGCCGGGCGCCTGGCCGGCGACCTGTCGCTTCCGGCGCTGGCGCAGAAGGCGGGAATGAGCGAGCGCAGCTTCAGCCGGCACTACGCCAAGGCGACCGGGATCACGCCGGCGCGCGCGGTCGAGCGGCTGCGGGTGGAAGCGGCACGGCGCCTGCTCTGCGACACGCGCCTGCCGATCAAGCGCATCACCGAGCGCTGCGGCTTCGGGTCGGAGGAAACGCTGCGCCGAAGCTTCGTGCGCCTGCTGGCAGCCACGCCGCAGGATTACAGAGCGCGATTCAGCGGCTGAGTCCGGTTGGAGCTGCCGTGCCGGCGCCGGCGCTGATCGCCGCGCGCGCTCGGCTCCCGCGGCAAATGCCGTCAAGACCTGATAGGCTCGCGATGGGAATACCGACCTTGCGGGGAAGCGCCATGCAACCCAAGTCGATCGGCTCGCTCGCGGCCGCCGCCGCGGCCTGGCTCGCCCTGTGCGCGGGCGCGCCGGCGCAGGATTATCCCTCGCGCACCGTCAAGGTCATCATTCCGCTCGCCGCTGGCGGCGGCGGCGACATCTTCACCCGCGTGCTGGCCGACGAATTGAGCAAGGCCTGGGGCCAGCCGTTCGTGGTCGAGAACAGGCCCGGCGGCGCGCTCAACATCGGGGCCCGCGCTTGCGCGGAGGCGCCGCCGGACGGCTACACCATCTGCGTGCTCTCGAGCGAGCCCGTGGTCTACAACCAGTTCATGTTCAAGAGCCTGCCGTTCGATCCGGAGAAGGATTTCGAGCCGGTCGCCCACCTGTTCCTCAATACGCTGGCGCTGGTTGCCAACAAGGCGCTGGAGGTGAGGACGATCGGCGATCTGGTCGCCCTGTCGAAAGCCAGGCCGGATACGCTCAGCTATGGCACGTTCGCGTTTCCGGCCGTGCACTTCATGGAGAGGCTCAAGCAGGAGACCGGCGCCGATTTCGTACGGGTGCCGTTCCGCGGCGGCGGCGAGCTGGTCAGCGCGGTGCTGTCGGGATCGACGCCGATCGCCGTGCTCGCGCTCTCGAACATGATCGCGCAATTGCGCAGCGGCCACATCACCGGTCTGGCACTCAACGCCACGGCGCGCTCGCCGCTGTTCCCCGACCTCCCGACGCTGGCGGAGGCGTACAACGGCGCGCGGTTTCCATTGTCGTGGTTCGGCTTGTTCGCACCCGCCGCCACACCGAAGCCGATCATCGCCAGACTTGCGGCCGAGGTGACGCGGATCGTCGGCGACCGCGACTTCCGCAAGCGGATGCTTCTCGATCGCGGGGTCGAGCCCGGGCTGACCGAGCGCGCCGAGTTCCTGCGCTTCATCCGCGACGACCGCAAGGCGGCCGAGCAGCTGGTCAGGGAATCGGGCCTGCAGCCGCAATGAGACGACCGTGTAGTTGGAACGTGCGACAACGCCTAGTAAAATATCGATGACAACCCCTATCGCGAGATGATGACAACCCCTACCGCGAGATGACGCGCAAGTGCGTGTATTGGAGCCGATTGCGTCCGCCTTTTTGGCGATCACCGCCGCAGGTTTCTCGACGCATGCCGGCAGCGCACCGGCACCGGACCTCGAATGCACGCAATTTCTCAATGAGCCCGATGACGGAACCCCCTTGGCGGTCGGCCTGAAAGCCTTGGCGTCCAAGGGTATCGATCCTTTGCGAGCAGAGTCCGCATGCCGGTCTGCTCTTGCAGCCGACCGCGCCAATCCGGCTTTCATGTTCCAGCTCGGCAGAGCGCTTTTCCTGGGCAACAAGCGACTGGAGGCAATGAAATACTATCGAGATGCTGCCGGTCGCGGCCATGCGGGCGCGATGAATGATCTCGGCGGTGTGTTCGAATACGGTCTCGGCGTCCCCAAGAATTTGGCGACCGCGCTTCTATGGTACGAAAGGGCCGCCGAGTTTGGTCATGCCGGCGCAATGACCCATTTGGGTCAGCTGAGCGAAAATGGTCTCGACGTCCCGCAGGATCTCGCGAAGGCAAGGCACTGGTACGAGCAGGCGGCCGGGCTCGGCAGCGCAGCCGCCATGAACAATCTCGCTGATCTGTTCAGGTACGGGCGGGGAGTGGTCCCGAATCCATCCGCTGCCGCGAACTGGTACCTCGAGGCAGCCCGACGAGACCTTGCCGGTGCCATGAACAGTCTCGGCGAATTGACCGAAGGCGGCACCGGCGTTGCGCAGAACTACCGGATCGCCAAGAGCTGGTACGAAAAGGCTGCGGATCTCGGTCATGCCGAGGCCATGGGCAATCTCGGTGCGCTGCTCGAAAACGGACGGGGTGAGCGACCGAGCCTGGAGACTGCAAGAGAGTGGTATGTCAAGGGAGCTGCCCGCAACGGCCGGATCGCCATGCGCAATCTCGGCGCCATGCTCGAGGATGGTCGCGGGACAACGAAGAACCTGGCCGAAGCCAAATCGTGGTACGAGCGCGCCGCGGCGCTCGAATATGCGCCCGCACTCAATGATCTTGGGCGTCTGCACCTCACCGGTGCAGGCGTTCCGAAGAACCATGTGCTGGCCAAGACTTTGTTCGAGAAAGCGGCGGAGCTCGGCGATGCAAAGGCGATGAACAATCTCGGAATGCTCTATCTCGAGGGTTCGGGCGTGCAAAGAGACTTCAAGCTTGCCAGGATGTGGCTCGAACGGGCAGTCAGTCTCGACAATGCGGAAGCACGGGAGAATCTCAAGCATCTGGAGGAATTGACCCCGTTGGATGGCGCCCAGGTCGCGACGAGACGAGCGTCTTGCATACAGACGTGCGCAACGCTTCAGCGATCGTACGTGAATTCCGTTTGCGAGCGCTATGCCGCAACGGCCAATGGCGATAGTCCGGAACGCGCGAAATGTGTCGGCATGAGCTTGACGCTGGCGCAGCAGTGCAGAGGCTCCTGTCGTGAATGGGCGCTCACGTCACGGGCCGACCACCGGTGTGGGACCTGCTTTCAAATGCTGGTGGCGTGCAGCATCGGCCAGGAACTGCCCGACAGCCAAGGCAATGAGATGCCGTACGCGGTGTCGAAGGGCTGCCTTGCAGCGCTTGCGGAATGTACTTCCAACTGTCGCGGGCCATTGGTTCCGGCATCCGGAATGCCGGATGCAAATCGGGCCAGGCCCGAGTAGGTTCCGCTCGCGCACGGCATTTGGCAGCAGCTTTTTTATCGGGCGCAATTCCGGCTCCCCATCGCCGCCGACGCCGGTTGTGCCTGTGGTCGCCCGCCGCTATCAAGGAGAGCAACGAGCTCTTGGTATCCGGGGGAATCGCCATGCCATTCGTCAGTCTCGTGCGCCGCCAGGTCATCGGGATCGCCGCCCTTACGGTTTCCGCGATCGCCGCCGTCCCGGCCCTTGCGCAGTCGGCGGCGCAATGGCCCGAGCGGCCGGTTCGACTGCTGGTATCGGTCGGCGCCGGCGGCGCCGCCGATACGTTGTCGCGCAACCTGTCGAACGGCTTCCAGCAATTCGCCAACGGGCAGCCGCTGATCGTGGAGAACCGGCCCGGAGCAGGCGGCACCATCGCAGCCGCCGCCGTCGCGCGCGAGAAGCCGGACGGCTACACGCTGTTCCTCGCCGAGGTCGGGCCCAACGCCGTGTCCCACACGCTCGCCAAGCTGCCGTACGACCCGCACACCGCCTTCACGCCGATCATGCACGCGGCCAACTTGCCGGCGGTCATCCTGATCCGGCCGGCACTGCCCTATGCGACACTGTCCGAATTCCTCGCCGCGGCGAAGCAGCAGCGGGGGAAGTTCAACTACGCCTCGGCTGGGCTGGGCAACTGGACCCATCTGTTCATGTCCTATCTCAACAGCCAGGCCGGCATCGAGCAGGTCAACGTGGTCTATCGTTCGGGTGCGGAAATGCTGACTTCGCTGCTGCGAAACGATGCCGACACCGCGATCATCACGGTCTCGACCGCGTTGGGCCAGATCAATGAAGGCAAGATACGGGCGCTTGCCGGCGCCGCGATGCGGCCGATCCCGCAACTCCCGGACACGCCGCCGGCGGGGCAGACGATACCCGGCTTCGATGTCACCGTCTGGCACGGCATCGTAGGACCCGCCGGCATGGATCCTGCGCTGGTCACCCGCATCAACGGCATATTCAACCAGGTGCTGCAGGTGCCGGCGGTGCGCACCGCCATCACGGGCCCGCAGGCCGCCGACATCGTCGGCGGCACGCCGCAGCAGTTCGACGCCTTCATCAAGAGCGAGCTGAGGCGTTGGCCGGAGGTCGTCAAGGCCGCCGGAATCAATGCGCAATAACGAGCGCGCTCTGGAACGCATCGTCCGCACTACGCACCAAGGACTAATCTCCGAAACCGGCAGACGGATCGTGCTGCATTTGGTGCCGCTCCTGTTCAACAGCTTGCGATGGACCAAGCCGATGGCTCTGCTCCAGATAATTCAAAGCAAGCATCGTCAGCGCGCCGGCGATGCTGGGCGTCGAGCACGCAATGGCGAGTTGCGCACATCGCTGGGCCAGCTGGTTGTAATCTTCAGAAGCGATCATCGTCCGCCTCCTTCTGCAAAGAAAGGTCCTTGCTCCCGCTTGGGGTCGGCGGACTAGACAACGGTCGCCGACCGCCCGTGCAGTCGCTTTGCGCCTGCTCAGGCTGCCGCCATTTGTTCTCCGGGTCCTTGGGACAGACCTGAATCGTTCTGAATCAAGATGCTGGAGAGGGTCCAGCCTCGTGCATCTCGAGGGGTGAGGGCCGGCGCGCACGCTCAGCTCCCGATTCCCCACAGCGTGCACAGCTGATCGAGCGCTGTCTTCATCCGCTCGACGGCGGCGGCATAGGCCTGCGCGCGGCTGTTCCAGCCCAGGCTGTTGCCGACCTGCTCGAACGCCAGCTCCCGGCACACCGTCCAGTCCAGCACGTGCGATCCGATTTTGCCCACCGCCTGCACCGCTTGGCGATAGCGCTGGCGATGGAACACCTGCTGCTCGGTGCGTGCCATGCCGGAGAAGGCTCCGAAATCGGTGGCGAAGATGCGGGCGAGGTCGAGCGAGGCCAAGGGCTCGCACAGGCCGGCGTGATACCAGTGATGACGGTATTTCTGGCCGGCCGCATACTGCTCCTGGGTGATGACGCGGCGCGCGAAAGCACGTTCGAGCGGGCTGTCGCGCATGGTGATCTGGCCGGTGTCGCCGCGCTCGACGTCGGCGCCGGCGCGGCGCAGCCGTTCCGGCGTCGGCCAGGCGCGCTCCGTGCTCGCACTCCGCTTTCCGGCGAGTGCGGACGCTGCGCACGCGAACGACGGTGGGCTTCCTGGTCATCTCTCCTCCCCATGCATGGCGGCGGTGTGCGCGCCGGCAGCAGCGGTGCGGCGCACCGCCGGCGACAGCCGCGGGATGTCGAGCCGGCGGATCTTTCCCAGCACCGCGTCGCGGCTGATGCCGGCGCCGAGCTCGCGTGCGATCTGCGCAGCGCTGGCGCCCTGCCACCAGCGTCTGCGCACCTGCGCGATGCGCTCCGCCGTCCACGGCGATCGCGGATGACGGGGCGAGCGGTGCGGGAAGCCGTTGCCGTGGTCCATGTTCCCGTGGTTCATGACGCATCTCCCGGCCGCCCGGTGGCGGCGCGTGATATCTACATTATGTATTCTATTTGTCAACGCCAATTGTAGACAATTGTCGGCTAATGAGGTCATATGGCGGAGACACGAGGACAGCGGCTACAGGCCGCACGCGCGCGGCGCGGCTTCAAGTCGGCACGAATCGCGGCCAAGGCGCTCGGCGTCGCGATCTCGACCTACGGGGCGCACGAACGCGCGGAGGCGCCCGGCGGGCGCGACTTCGGCCCCGACGAGGCCAAGCGCTACGGGCGGCGCTTCGGCGTCTCGCCGGAATGGCTGTTGACCGGTCGCGAACAGGGACCGGGCGACGTGTTCCCGGGACACACCCGCACCGAGGACGAGGACGACACGCCGAAGGTGCCGGTCGTGGGCTATGTCGGCGCCGGCTCCGAGGCTCACTTCTATGCGGTGGCGCAGGGCGATCTGGACGAGGTCGAGCAGCCTCCGGGCGCCCCCGACACCACGGTCGCGGTCGAGATCCGCGGCGACAGCCTGGGCGCGTTCTTCAACCGCTGGCTCGTCTTCTACGACAGCGTCCACCGCCCGGCGAGCCCCGAGCTCGTCGGCGAGCTGTGCGTGGTCGGCCTGCCGGATGGCCGCGTCCTGATCAAGCAGCTGCAGCGCAGCCGCAGCGAGGGCCTGTACAATCTGCTCTCCCCCAACCAGCCCCCGATCGTCGACGTCCGGGTCGAGTGGGCGGCGCGGGTCACCAGCATGTCGCGCCGCGATCAGGGCTGATTCGGGCGCGCTTCAACTACTACATAACTACTACATTACGTAGTTGACATTGCCGGCTACATAGTGTAGCCAATAGCTCCGGCCGCGATCGGACAGCGGCGGTGAGCGCGATCGATGACCTCGAACCAGCAGGACCCCGGCGGACGTGGCGACCGCACCGCGCGCTACCTCGCGCGCGTCGACGAGCACCTGCCGGTGCTCGCCGATGCCGCCGCCCGCCGCGCCTTCATCGACGGGCAGATCGAGCGGTGGGAACGCCGATACGCGCGCTTCGTTGCGAGCGAAGGCGGCGGCGAGCCTGCCGGCGATCGCGATCCTGCGCAGGCCGCCGACTTCCTCATGACCATCACCGGGCTCGCGGCCCGCCGCGAGGCGCTCGGCCGCCCCCGCAACCCGGAGCCGACCATGGCCGACCCCGACGAGTTTCTTCACGGCGCGATCCGCTCGCTGCTGGTCGCCGCCGACCAGCGTTGCCCGGCGATCATCGGGCAGGCGCACCTGCTCCATCACGCCGCGCTCGGCCGCGAGCCGCTGCAGCGCGAGCGCGCATTCGCCGAGCTCAAGCGCGACGCTCGCGATCTGGCGCGGGCGATCGCGGCGGTCGATGCCGCCATGGAGCTCGCGAAGCGATCGCCGCACCGATGACACGGGCGCAAATCCCACTGCCACCTCGAAGGCGTCGGCGGCAACCCGGCGGGTTTTTGCGTGGCTGGCCGTCGCAAGCGGCGGTAGGATGACGGCCCGCGGGCGAGTAGGGCACGTCGCGCGGAGGGCACCATGCCGACAGTCAGCCAAGTCATCGTCTGGATCGTGGTCGGCCTGCTGGGAGGAAGCCTCGCCGGGCTGATCACCACCTGGAGGCGCACGGGATACGGCCTCTCCGCAATCTGGCCGTGGGCCTCGTCGGCGCGCTGGTCGGCGGCCTGCTGTTCCGCCTGTTCGGGCTGTTCCCGGGTCTCGACCGGATCGCGATCTCCCTGCGCGACGTCGTGGCTGCTCTCGTCGGATCGCTGATCGTGCTGCTGGGGGGCTGGTTCTGGCAGCGCTCCAGGGGAGCGCCGTGAGCTGCTACGCCCGGTCCGAGAAGATTGCGAGCATGACGAAACCGAATGCGGTCCGCAGGGCCAACTTATTCGTCTAGCGGTCTGTTCCACGGCTTTCCCATGAGATGTTCGAAACGATCCTAGGCTCCACCCTTGCAAGATTTCCTCGGCAACCTTGCCGGTTCGGTCACTTCCCCGTCATCCCCATTCCGCAGGGGATCCGGGGTTGCCGCGCGCATCTCGTCACCGTTTTCGCCGGGTGAGATCGGTCAGTGCGACGAGGAAAGCGATCCATGCATCGTCGTCACTCTCGATGCTGCCACGGCGGATCGCCCTGGCGCGCGATGCGCGCCACTTCGCCTCCTCGCCGGGGAGCGCCTGGCGGACCCGCAGCCCGCTCGCGCCGTCCCACAGCGGCAGACCGTCGGTCGCCAACACCATGAGATCGTCGCGGAAGGAGCGGTCGCTCGCTCGCGCCTCGGCGGCCAACGCGTTGTCCGCATCGAAAGCGGCGATGCCCCTGCCTGCGACCTCGACGACGTAGACCGTCATGATCGCGAGCCCCGAATCGCGAACAGGCCCGTCCATGCTGTCATCGGCATCGCGCCGTGCTCCCGTCGTTCACGGAATTCCAGATCGCCCGTCAATCATCCAGGAAACTCCTCAGCTCCCGCGACCGGCTCGGGTGCTTCAGCTTCCTGAGCGCCTTGGCCTCGATCTGGCGGATTCGTTCGCGCGTGACCGAGAACTTGTTGCCGACCTCCTCCAGGGTGTGGTCCTTGTTCATGCCGATGCCGAAGCGCATGCGCAGGATGCGTTCCTCGCGCGGCGTGAGGAATCCGAGCATCCGCGTGGTCGCCTCCCGCAGGCTCGACTGGATCGCCGCGTCGATGGGAAGCACCGCATCCCTGTCCTCGATGAAGTCGCCGAGGAAACTGTTCTCCTCGTCCCCAACCGGCGTCTCGAGCGAGAGCGGTTCCTTCACGATCTTGAATACCTTGTTCACCTTTTCGACTGACATGCCGAGCTTGTGGGCGACTTCCTCCGGAGTCGGATCGCGCCCTGCTTCTCTGAGCAGCACCCGGAACGTGCGCATGACCTTGTTGACGGCGTCCATCATGTGGATGGGGATGCGAATGGTACGCGCCTGGTCGGCGATCGAGCGGCTGACCGCCTGTCGAATCCACCAGGTGGCGTAGGTCGCGAACTTGAAGCCGCGGCGGTACTCGAACTTGTCGACCGCCTTCATCAGCCCGATGTTGCCTTCCTGGATCAGGTCGAGCAGCTGCAGGCCGCGGTTGCTGTATTTCTTGGCGATCGAGATGACGAGGCGGAGATTGGCCTCCACCATCTCCTTCTTGGCCTGCCTCGCCTCGCGCTCGCCCTTCTGCACCAGTTGCATGGTCTTGCGGAGCTCGCCGATCTCGAGCCCGGTCGTCGGCGGCGAGCGCGTGGATCTCGGCGAGGTGCTCCTCGATCTTGCCCCTTGCGTTCGCGACAAAGTTGCTCCAGCCCTTGGCGGAGAGGCTCGACACGAGGCTCAGCCAGTTCGGATCGAGCTCGCAACCTCGGTAGCTGTCGAGGAAGTCCGCGCGCGCGACGCCGTGGCTCTCGGCGAGCCGCATCAGGCGACCCTCGTGGACGACCAAGCGCTTGTTGATGTCGTAGAGCTGCTCCACCAGCGTATCGATGCGCGCCTGGTTGAGGCGGAGCGACCTCACGTCGGCGGTGATCCGATCCTTGAGCTTCTTGTACTTGCGCTCCTGCGCCGGCGAGAGCGACCCGTTGTGGATCTGCCTGTGGATGTGCTGTTCCCGCAGGCGGCGCAGCTGCCGGTATTCGTTCGCGATCGTGTCGAAGGTTTCGAGCACCTTCGGCTTGAGCAGGGCCTCGATCGCCGCGAGCGAGAGCGCGTCCTCGTCATCCATGTCGTCGTCGGGATCACGCTCCCCGAGAGCGGAATTCTCGCTGCGCTCGACGTCACCTTCGCCATCGGCGGCCGCCGCCGGCGTGAACGGGGTGGAGCTGGCGGGCGCGGTGGCGGGAGCCCGCGTCCGGTGCGGCTGACCGCCCTGGCTCGGCACCGGGATGCCTGCCACCGCCGGCTGGCCGGCGGCGTCCACCACCTGCGCCGCCATGGCCTTCGCCTCGGGCCCCGCGTAGGTCGCCTCCAGGTCGATGATATCGCGCAGGAGCACTCTGCCTTCATCGAGCTCCTCGCGCCAGATGATGATGGCCTGGAAGGTCAGCGGGCTCTCGCACAGGCCCGCGATCATGGCCTCGCGGCCGGCCTCGATTCGTTTGGCGATCGCGATCTCGCCCTCGCGGGTCAAGAGCTCCAGCGATCCCATCTCGCGCAGATACAAACGCACCGGATCATCGCTGCGCGCGGAGGGCTCCGAGCTCTTGCCTCCGGCGAGCGCGGGAGCTTTCAGCACGACGACCTCACCCCATTCGTTCCGCGCTTGCGGCTCTCGCGACTCGTCCCCGCCGCGCCGTCGCACTGCCTCCGCTCGTCCGAGTCGATTCCTCCCGAGCGCGGCTCCATCCTCATGTGATGAACCGAGCTCGCCTTCCTCGACGCCACGCCCGTTGGCCACGTCACTGCTTCCGATACGGTACCGACCCAGCGTGCCTCATGACGGCACCCGCAACGAGGTCGTCCATTGCTGACGGCGCGATCGATGCTGCGGCATCGGCCGCACGCGCAGCGCGCTGGCCTGCCCGCAACCCGACAGCCACATGCCGTGAAAGTCGCGGGATCGTTCGATCGGAGATTGGAGCGTATCGGCCACGATCGTCTCCCGTCGTTCGAGGCGGGAGCACAACCGGTCTCTCAGGCATCGGCGCCCTGGTGAAGCCATTGCCGATGATGAAGCAATATGATCCTTACCGGCTGCTTTGGCCAGTGGTTTCTGTTTTTCTCCGGATGAGGACGCAGTCGAAGCTGCACGTCCTTTCCCCGGTCCTCTTGCCGAGCAGGATCGCCCGTCAGGCGCCTTGAAACCAACACATCCGTGTCCCATATGATTCGAGTGACCTGATCTGGTCCCGGCAAGCCGCGTGTATGGATTCCCGTCGAACGGTTTCTAGCTTGCCCTCATCCTATTTCATCGACAAACCCGGAACACGCGGGCGTGTCCTGCACCACCCGCGATACGCGACTGCCGGCGAGCTTCGCCGTGGGTCGCGCCGTCTCGCACCACAGAAAGCTCATACATTGACCTCCTTTCACGATTTCGGCCTTGCCGAACCGATCACGCGCGCGCTGGCCGAAGAGAAATACATCACGCCCACGCCGATTTAGACGCAGACCATTCCCGTTGTCCTGTCGCGCCGCGACGTGATCGGGATCGCGCAAACCGGCACCGGCAAGACCGCGGCGTTCGCGCTGCCGATCCTGCATCATCTGTTCACCCACAGGCGTCGTCCGGAGCGCAAGACCTGCCGCGTTCTGGTGCTGAGCCCGACCCGCGAGCTGTCCGGTCAGATCCTCGACATGTTCCGCACCTACGGCCGCCATGTCCGCATCGATGCGGCGCTGGCGATCGGCGGCGTGTCGATGGGCGCCCAGGTCCGCGCCCTGCAAAACGGCGTCGACGTGCTGGTGGCCACGCCCGGGCGCCTCATCGACCTCGTGACGAGCAACGCACTGCGTCTGGGCGAAGTGGAATGTCTCGTGCTCGACGAAGCCGACCGGATGCTCGATATGGGCTTCATCCACGACATTCGCAAAATCGTCGCGAAGCTCCCTGCGCAACGCCAGACGCTGTTGTTTTCCGCGACCATGCCGCGGGCCATCGCCGAGCTCGCCGATCGGATGCTGCGCAGTCCGGCCAGGGTCGCGGTGACGCCGGTCGCCTCGACGGTCGAGCGCGTCGAGCAGCGCATCATCCATGTCGACCGCGCGGCAAAGCCTGCGGTCCTCGCCGAATTACTGCAGCGCGAAGCGGTCGACCGCGCCCTCGTGTTCACCCGTACCAAGCATGGCGCGGACAAGGTGGTGCGCGGCCTCGTCAAGGCCGGCATCGCGGCGCACGCGATCCATGGCAACAAGTCGCAGAATCAACGCGAACGGACGCTCGGCGCCTTCCGCAAGGGCGTGGTGCGCACGCTGGTCGCCACCGACATCGCCGCGCGCGGACTCGATGTCGACGGGATCAGCCACGTCGTCAATTTCGATCTGCCGAACATTCCGGAAACCTACGTGCATCGCATCGGCCGCACCGCGCGTGCCGGAGCGGAAGGGGTGGCGATCTCCCTTTGCGATGCCGAGGAGGCGGCGTACCTGCGCGACATCGAGAAGCTGATCCGCACGTCCATTCCGGCAACCGACCGGCGCTCGTCACAGCGGCAGGCGCTGCCGTCGGGGGTCCCGGGCCGCGCGTCGCGACCGCCTGCCCGTGCGCACGGGAAGCAACGGCCGCCGGGCCGCAACGGCGAGCCGCGCAAGCAGGATCGGCACCAGCAACCGCGAAACGCTCCCGCCGGGATCGCCGCCGTCGCGTTCCTGCACCGTAACGCCCGGCCGGGCGACCCCGATTCGCGCCGCAGCGAACGCGGCAACTCGAAAGGATAAGGCGTCCGAGGAGGAACCGATCCGGTTCGGAACCTCGTGATCGAAGCGTCGGAAAGGAACCAGCCATGCGCATCTACATGTTCAAGTCCGAGACGCGAGACGAACTGCGCGCATTCGCGGGCGATCCGGAGGGCAGCAGGCTCCCGCCGCAGCACGGCCCCTGGACCGCTACCGGGGTCGTCGGAGCGGACAAGGCTCCTCCGCACAACTTCCCGCGCGCCGCGATCCAGGATGCGATCGCTGCCGAGGGATTTCAGCTATGGCGTCTCGGCAAGAAGACGGAAGCCCCGGATGCCTCGGCCTGAGCGTATTTCGGGACAAGACTCAGATGCCGCGGAGCCGTGTGTTCAAGTCCGGCAACAACCAGGCCGCTCGCATTCCGGCAGAGCTTGCCTATGCCGATACCGACGTCGATCTGGAAATCACGCGATTCGGTGACGTCATCACGATCTTTCCGGCCCGCAACAGCTCGAAGGACGCGGTTGCCGCCTTGCGCCGCAGGCAACCGATCGAGGTCCCCCAGCGCCGGCGAGACTGAGGGTAGGTGCGGTCTTGGCCAACCCGATCGACACCAATATCGCTATTCATGCCCGTGACGGCACTGACGGAACTCGACATGGATCCGAGGCGCTGAATGCGAGCCTTACTGCTGCTTTGCTGCTGCTTCTCCCGCTGTCGGTAGCACTCGGACTTGTCCGGTTTTTGTAGCACATCAGTTGTCCGCTTCTGTCTGTGTCTTTTTTTGCTTGTGGGGCTTGTGGTCGACGCCTCTTGGCGTTGTCCACAAACCCACAAGCCTTGATTTGCCGGGTCGAAGCGGTTCACGCGGCCGTCCTCGAATCCTTTTGTCCGACGAGCTCGCCGGCGGCGTCATAGCGTGCCAGCAGCCTGGGACCATGGAACACGGCGAGCGCCCCGTCCGGATACTCGCGCACCTTGACACGGGCCTTGACGTAGTGGGCTCGTACCCGGCTCTGCGGAAGCTGAAGCCGTCGCCCGGCATACGCGACCGTATTGTCGCGAGCCACGATCCGCTCCTCCTGGACACAGAGGATCTCCCGAAGCAGCGCCGGGTCGGCGATAACGAACGCGCTTTCGCAGAGCGCCGGCGGCTTGAGGAAACGCGCATTATGCCGCGGCAGGTAGACGTCGCAAATATATCGGTTGGCGTCGTCGATCCCGCTGATCCCGGCAAGCTTCAGCTCCTTCGGCAGCCGGTCCTGCAGGGTGCCGAACATGCGCTCCGATCGGCCCCGCGCCTCGGGCGAATAGGCCGGGATATGCTCGATCCCCAGCTGCTCGAGCGCGCGGCCGACCTGGGTCTTGATCCGTGCGTCAACCTTCTCGCCAGCCTTGGGCGTGAAGAAGTAATGGCTGCCGCGATCGGTATAGATGCTCGACGGCATGCCCTTGACGCTGAACACTTCCAGGCACGCCCGCAAGGTTGAGGCCGTGCCTTCCTCCTCCACCAGGAAGGCCGAGTAAATCTCATTATTGGCGTCGTCCAGCGTCACCACCAGATCAAGCTCGGGCTGCCCCGCAAGCCACGCAAAGCGGCTTGCGTCCTGATGCAACATCATGCCCACGCATGGCTTGCGCGGCCGTTTGCGACGGTGCGCCCCGCGCCTGGCCGCCCGATCCACCAGTCCGGCAGCGTGCAGTTGCATCTTGGTCCAGGTGTAGCTCCAATTGAAGTTGTGCTCGCGATGGATGTGCTCGTGGAAGTGCTTCACGTTCCAGCCCCGGTAATGCGTCCGGTATTGGTCGAGCATCCAGGCGATCTCGTCGACCGGCACTTGCTTGATCGAGGCCTTGCCCAGTCGCTTGTCCAACAGGCCAAGTAGCCCTTCCTCCTCGTAGCGGCGCCGGTAGCGCAGAAACTGGCGCTCCGACATCCCCAGCAGCTCCCCTGCCTCCACCATCGACAGCGCGCGCTGCTCCCAACGGCTCAATACGTCCCTGAACTTCTGCATTCTGCGGTCCTGTAGCCACTGTGTCCGGTTCATTGCCCCCACTCCTTTGGGGGGCAGAAAACCGGACAACTCGTGTGCTACCTAACCCGGACAACTCGTGTGCTATCGACAGCTGCTGCTTCTCCCGCTGGACATCTGCAGTGACCAGCCATATAATATGGTCATGAAGCAGGTATCGGCATCAAAGTTCAAGGAGCAGTGCCTTGCGCTGCTCGACCGCGTGGACCCGGAAGGAATCGTCGTCACGAAGCGCGGGAAACCAGTGGCCAAGCTCATTCCTTTTGGCGCCGATTCGGCCGACATGATCGGCTCGCTCAAGCGCAAGCTCAGGATCAAGGGTGAAATCCTCTCCACCGGAATCAGGTGGGATGCTGAACGTTGATACGCACGTTCTGCTCTGCGCCGTCGTCGGCGCGCTGCGCCCGCGTGAGACACGGCTGCTGCGTTCCCAGCCCTGGAGCATTTCCGCAATCGTGCTCTGGGAGATCGCCAAGCTCGCCCAACTGGGCCGAATCACAATCGATTTGGATGATCCTGAAGTCGTTCGGGTGCTCTCGCGATTGCACGTATGGCCGCTAACGCGGGAAGTCGCGCGCACCAGCACCCAACTTGACGTTCATGGAGATCCGGCGGATGAGCTGATCGCAGCGACCAGCGTTGTGCACAATGTTCCGCTGCTCACCCGCGATCGCGTGCTCCTCGGCTCGAAGCTCGTGCCGCTCGCTTCTTGACGTGCCGCTCGCAAGACTCCAGAGACCGCTTGCTTCCAGTTTCGCCCGTGGGGAGCGGAGGGGCTTGAGGTGGCAGCCAACATTCTCTCGCAGATTAAGTCGCCCGTGGAAGTGCTTCTGATCTCGGTGTAACTCACGGAATTGGTGGTTGATCCAGTCGATATTCCAAAAAGACGTGCGAAGGAAATTCGTCCAGAGCCTGCCCACTGTGAAATCCGTCGAGAAGCCACCATTGATGTAGACGAGCGTACCCGTTATCCCGGACGTATCGGAGCTGGCGCCCGACGGATGGCTTCAGGTTCCGCTCCCGTCGCGGGTTGATAAATAGTCAAAGCTGGAGACGCGCATGAAAATCGATTTGGAGCACTGGCGCAACAACCTCCCGATGACCGACCGATTGGGCTTCAACCTCGAGGAATACGTGAAACGCGCGCCAACAGTAAGAGACTTCAACCTGCGTGAGAAGCTCGAACAATGGTGTGATTCCGGCATTGTCGTTTTCGAATCGTGCGTCGACAGAGATTTGATAGAGATCTTCCTTGGCGATATCGGGTATCTGAACTCCCACCGGGACCGGTTCGACCTCGAGGTCGAGCACAAAGGTACGCGCCACAAGCTGTCTGAACTCCCGGTCGAGCCACTCTCCGACACCGGTATCAAATTCAACTGCCTGGAGAACGTATCACTCGCAGCTCGACATTTGAGTCTGAGCCGGGCACCTTGTGAGTTCCTGCAGCACGTCTTCCAGGATGCCCCAGCCGTCATTCAATCACTGACGTTCTGGCGCGGCAGCGAACAACTGGCTCATCTGGATTATCCTTGGGTTTGTGTCCAAACCAAACTTCCGTACTTGGCCGCGAGTTGGATTCCTCTCGAAGATATTCACGCGGACGCGGGACCTCTCGCCTATTATCCAGGCTCCCACAAAAGTGGAATTATTCCTCCCTTCGACTGGGGTAGAGGAAGTTTGATTATGGAAAAGGACAGCGTCAGGACTGTAACGGATTTTACGAATTATCTGGCCGAACAGGTGGAGAAGCTAAACCTCAAGAAGGAGACGTTCCTGCCAAAACGAGGCGACGTTCTGATTTGGCATGGCAGCGTCCTGCATGAAGGCACGGCAGTGAAGGACAAATTGCGCACACGTCGGTCGTACGTCACGCATTATACCTCCCTTTCGGCCTATCCGAGCGATCATCGATACAGCGACGCCTCAGCGGCGAAGCGCTTCACCTCGATCAACGGTGGATACGTTTTTGATCATCCCTGGGTGACTGACGCACGTGAGCTACCGAGCTGGAGATCGTTGTCTTGATCGAGGAGAAATTCGCTTGAACAGGGTAGGGCGGCACGGCCATGATCGTGACCGATGCGGTTGCCGCTACACCGAGAACGGTCAACGAGGCGCCCCCGCGTCAAGAGACCCGCCCGAAATCTCGGAGACCGCGGGGGGGCGGTGCAAGGCTCCGCCGAGGCATCGACGGACTTGCCGGCATCGGTCGACACGCCGCTCGTCAAGATCGTCACCTGGAGGGGTCGTCCTGCCGCATGATGCTGTCTCCAACGGTCGTGTCCCGGCTGGGTGAGCGGCTGGCCCGGCGCAACGGCTACCGCGATCGCACATGGCAGACGCGCGCCGGCACTGTCGAGCTGCGCATTCCCAAGCTACGAAAGGGCTCCTACTTCCCAGGCTTCTTGGAGCCCGCTGGCTGGCCGAAAAGGCACTCACGTGCAGGTCCAAACCATCCCAACGGAGCCAAGTTGGAATGCTGCGTCACGACGTGCGTCGCGACCACCACAAGGCGGCGGGACCGAGAAGGATTCCCGCGGCGAGCAGCGCGAACAGGGCGAGCCATCCCGACGGCTGCGCCGGTCCGCCGGCGGCGTCGAGTGCGACGCCGGCGCCCCAGCCGCCGAGCGCGGCAAGGCCAAATCCCACCGTCGAATGTAAGGCCAAGGTCGCGCCGCGATGCATCGGCACGGCGCTTGCAGTCGTGCCGGACGTAAGGGCCCCTGAGTTTGCCGAAACGGTCAGGCCATAGATGAGGACCAGTACCAATAATAGGACCGACGAAGCTCCCACATTCAGTCCAATCGCCAATGCTACCGCTGCCGAGGCGATCATGACGGCGGTGACGGCTCGGTGTCTGCCGTAGCGCAAGGCAGCCTCGTTCCCCAGGACGCTTGCCGGCAGTGACAGCAGGGTGACGATCACGCTCACTGCGGTGGGGCCGACGGGTGCGCTGCCATCGCTCTGCGCTACGACAAACGCCCAGAATGCGACGATCCACGTACGCATGCCGTAGAGCTCGAAACTATGCGCGCCGTAGCCCAAAATGTATCCGAGCGCGGCACGATTGCGCACAACCGGCCGCAGGTCGAGCAAGCGTCCATGCGCAGGCGGCGGATGGTGCGGGGCCAGCCCAAGACATGCGACCAGCATGATCAGCGGCCCCGCGCCGGTGACGTAGAAGGCCGCGCGCCAGCCGTAATTGTCCGCCACGAGTTGCGCCACGAGAAATGAGAGTCCAACACCGATCGAGAAGCTGCTGGTATAGAGTGTTACGCTGCGAGATACGTCTCCGGCCGGGAGCCGGTCGGCAATCGCTTTCAGCCCAGGCATGTAGGCGCCCGCAAACCCGATCCCCGCAATTCCCCAGATCAGCGTCGCAGACCGCAGGTCATCGGCGATCAGACCGAACATGACGGTCGCGAGCCCGCTCAATGCCGAGCCGGCCATCAATATTCGACGTGCGTCGATGCGATCGGTGAGCGTCGTAAGCAGCGGCACCGCGACCATGTAGCCGAATGTATAGGCGCTCGCCATCAGTCCGGCTTGCGCTGCGCTCAGTCCCCATGGCGACATCAAGTGTTGCGCCATTACCGCAGGGACGACCACGTGCGGGAGCAGGTTGCCGACCTGTCCCAGGCACATTGCTGCGACGAGGGCTCGCCCGGTCAGCGGCCGCATGCTTCTGTCATTTCAGTCATCATCGAAATAAACGGTTGACGAGCGGTCGTTAATTCTATATTCGTTGAAACATGGAAAAGTCAAATGCCGTCGTCGCTCTGGCTGCCCTCGCGCAGGAAAATCGTCTCGATGTCTACCGGCTGCTGGTGCAGGCGGGACCGGATGGTCTCCCGGCCGGCCAAGTTGCGGCAGCGCTGGGTTTGGCCCCGAATACGTTGACGTTTCACTTCGACCGGTTGCGCGGGGCGGGCCTCGTGACAGTGCGGCGCGACGGCCGCTCGATGATCTACGCCGCGCGGTACGACACCATGAACGGGCTGCTCGGCTATCTCACCGACAATTGCTGCAAGGGCGCGGCCGACACCTGCGCACCGGTTGCGTGCAAACCCGAGCGATCGAAGCGCGCGAAGGTCACCGCTTCTTGAAGGGAGTACGCCATGAAACGCATGCATGTCCACGTCGGTGTCGAGGACCTCGAGCAATCCACCAATTTCTACTCCGCGCTGTTTGCGGCCCAGCCTACGGTTGTGAGGTCGGACTACGCCAAATGGATGCTCGATGATCCACGGGTCAATTTTGCAATCTCCACACGTGGCAAGCAGCCGGGCCTCGACCATCTCGGCATCCAGGTAGAGGACAAGGCCGAGCTTCACGAAGTTTATGCGCGGCTGCGCATCGCAGAAGGCGCGGTGATCGAGCAGGGGCAAACCAGCTGCTGCTACGCCAAGTCCGAGAAATCATGGATCGACGACCCCTCCGGCATTGCTTGGGAGGCGTTCCACACGACCGGAGAGAGCACGGATTACGGCGACGGCAGCGGTGAGAATCGAGCACGCATCGCGCGCGAGAAATCCTGCTGCGCGCCTCGAGCCGCGAGCGGCGCGCCTCGAACGTCGGCGCGCTTCCTCGGCAGCGTGAGTGCGAGCGTGGAGCAGACCGGCCCTACAACGTGCTCTTCCTATGTACCGGAAATTCAGCCCGGTCCGTCATGGCGGAGGCGATACTCAATCGTGAAGGACGCGGAGCGTTTCATGCGTTTTCCCGCGGGAAGCCACCCCAAGGGCCAAGTCAATCCCAATGCCCTCCGATTGTTGCGGAGGATGAACTACGACGTCAGCGGGATGCGATCGAAGAGTTGGACCGAGTTCACCGGCCCCGGCGCGCCGAAGCTCGATTTCGTTTTCACGGTGTGCGACAGCGCAGCAGCGGAGACCTGCCCGGTTTGGCCGGGTCAGCCGATGACTGCGCATTGGGGCGTTCCGGACCCGGCCGCTGCGACAGGAAACGACGCCGAAATCAATTTGGCCTTTGCCGACACATTTCGGATGCTCAACAACCGCATCTCGATTTTTGTGAGCCTGCCTCTGCAATCACTTGATCAGCTTTCCTTGCAAAAGTCAACTCGACGCTATCGGCGATACGAAAGATGAAGGTGAGAAACCTGGTACGGCCGCCGAATGAGCGACGCCTCTCGACCGCTTCCTCGACGCCTGCTCGCCGAGGCACTCGGAACGGCCATTCTGGTCGCGACAGTCGTCGGGTCCGGGATCATGGCCGAGCGGCTCGCCGGCGGCAATCAAGCCATTGCACTCCTGGGCAATACCATTCCGACAGGCGCGATCCTCGTCGTGATCATCACAATTCTCGGACCCGTTTCAGGTGCCCACTTCAATCCCGCCGTGACGCTCGTTCTTGCGACGCGCGGCGCCACGCCGTGGAATGAGGTGCTTCCCTATGTCTTGGTCCAATGTATTGGTGGAGTCGCTGGAACCGCCCTGGCGCATTTGATGTTTGACCTTGCGCCGCTTGCTGTGGGGACAACCGTGCGGAGCGGCCCCTCGCAATGGCTGTCCGAGTCGGTCGCGACTTTTACTCTCGTTCTTACGGTTCTGGGAGGACTGCGCTACGCGCCCGCAGCAGTTTCGTGGCTCGTCGGGCTAACGATCACGGCCGCTTACTGGTTTACGGCGTCCACGTCCTTCGCCAATCCAGCGGTCACGCTCGCGCGTGGTTTGACTACAACATTTTCAGGGATCGCCATCAATCACGTCCCAGCCTTTATCGTAGCGCAGATAGCGGGCGCTGCGGCTGCATTCTTGGTTAGCTCGATTTTGTTCCCGACTGGGCAACATCGGGCATGAGCGCAAGCGCGGCGCCGAACAACGCGGGGCGACCCTCGCCCACGAACTCGACCGTCGGGTACGGCTGTCTGCGCTGGAGCGTGGTGACCGGCGTTGCGATCGATGCCGCAGGAGGTCCGCCGAGCGCTTCGGGCTGGGCTTGCTGCGTTCGCTGTCTCAGCAGCGTGAATTCTGACGGGTCCCCTCGCGCTCCGGTGGTCGCGGAAGTCGCCATCGTCCGCAGTCTCGACGTGCGGAAGAGACGCGGTCCGGGGGGATTGACCTTCTGCTATTCTTCACCCACGCTTTCGTCGAGATCGGAGCACGGTGCGGGGAGTCTCTCCTGAGCGCCAATTGCGATCTTAACCGGCCTGTACCGCTCGCCGACGGCTCGCCGCGGCGCGCGCAAGCTATTTCGGTGATATCGCGCCGCCTATTTATCGGCAACGCCGCCGGATTGGCGCTCCTGGCGCAATCGAGAAGCCGCGCGAATGCCGATGCGCCCTTCCTGTTCGGACTGACGCCGGTTTTCCTGACTTCAGACCTTGTGCTGCTCGAGGCGCTGCAGTCATATCTTGCGCGCGCGATAGGAGCGGAAGTCCGCCTCGTGCTCAGGCGCACCTATCAGGAGATAACGTCGCAGCTGGTCGCCGGTCAAATCGATGCCGCGTGGATCTGCGGTTATCCGTACGTTGCTTTCCAGTCTCAGCTTGCCTTGATTGCCGTGCCGGTTTGGCGCGGGAGCAACACCTATCAGTCCTACCTGATTTCATCATCCAGCAGAGACGCATCCGGCATTGATGACCTTAAGGGCGACGCGCATGCGTTCTCCGACCCGGACTCGAATTCCGGTTATCTGGTTACGCAGGCTTTGCTAGCGGAGCGAAGGCTGAAGGCAGAGAATTTCTTTTCGCGCACCTTCTTCACGTACGGGCACCGCAATGTCGTCCGCGCAGTTGCGTCCGGACTTGCGCAGTCCGGCAGCGTCGATGGATATGTGTGGGAGGTCATGACCGAAACCGAGCCCGAGCTGACGCGGCGCACCCGGGTTCTCTGGAAGTCGGAATGGATGGGTTTTCCGCCTGTCGCAACCTCCAATGCCTACACGGCCTTGCCTCGAATCGAGCGGCTGAGGAATGCTCTGTACGGAATGGACGCAGGACGAGACCGGCCGTCGAATCCTCTCCTTGCTACGCCTTGACGGGTTTCAGAGGGCGGAGCCCGCTCTTTTTTCAGGCATTGCCGCGCGGATCGAGTTGATCAAAAGGGACGGCTGATGGCCATGACGCTGAACCCAAGCCGCTGGCCGCTTGCGTTCAAGGTGCCCAGCCTCGTTGTCCTCTTCATGCTCGCCGTCAGCACAATCATCACAAATGCCGTGCTCTCAAAACTCAAGGAGATTCAGGAGCGTCATCTCGCCACCCTGTCGTCAACCTACCTCGAAGGTCTTGCCTCCGCGCTGATCCCCTACGTCCTTCGCGATGATGTATGGGAGGTTTTCGATGCGATCGACAGGCGAGCGAGCTTGGGTGGTGATTTCGGGCGTGCAAATGTCGTGGTGGTCGATAGGCGCGGCGTGACGCTTGCATCCAGTAGTCCGGAGCAGGTTCCAACGGGCAGCGACCAGACCTCGCGCGCCGAACGGTTTGATCAGGGCGGCAACCTTATCGTGATCGAAGAAACCGGGCTGGCCTATGGACGCAAGGCGCTCCGGTATCAGGGCCGTACGATCGGGCAGATTTATGCCGACTACGACATCTCTCACCTTCTGCAGGAACGCCGGACTGTCTTTGGCACGCTCGTGGCAACGAATTCCGTCATCGCACTAATGCTGGCAGCACTCGGCTACTGGGCAATCCGCCGCATGCTGGCGCCGCTCGGCGTACTTTCGCGCCACCTTGATCGCGGCGCTGTCGGGCCGGTCCGTCCGGTGCTGCCCGCATCGGCCGGCGCGCCCGACAGCGAGTTCGGGCGCCTGTTCCAGAGGTACAATGCAATGGCGGAGGCTGTGAAAGAGCGTGAATCTCTCGCTAAACAACTCGCGGCAGAGGAACGGCTTGCGAGTCTCGGCAGGTTGGCTTCAGGACTTCGCGCACGAGATCAACAATCCGCTTGGTGGCTTATTCAATGCCATCGACACGCTAAAAAGGCACGGTGAACGGCCAACCGTGCGGGCCGCATCACTCGATCTTATAGAGCGCGGGCTACGCGGTATCCGCGATGTGGTGCGCACCGTACTTGCGACGTACCGAGCAGACCGCGAGCAGCGCGCCCTTACCGCATCGGACCTCGACGACATGCGGTTTCTGATTAGCCCCGAGGCTGCCCGAAAGAGCGTTTACGTACACTGGGAGAACATGGTCGAGGGCGAGGTTGCGCTGCCAGCAGGCCAGATACGGCAAATCCTTCTTAATCTCGCTCTGAACGCGATCGCCGCATCGCCGCAGGGAGGCCGCGTCCATCTGCGCATGCGGTATGACGATAGCTGTCTGCGGCTGCATGTCGCCGACGAGGCCCAGGCTTGCCGCCCGATGCGCAGGCGGTGCTTTCTGGCTTTCACGATCGACCGCTGTCGTTTGCAGAAGGAAGCGGACTGGGCCTCTGGATGACGCACCGCATGGTCGGCGAACTGAATGGCACCATCGAGCATGAGGCAAGAAAGCGGGGGCGGCACCCTTATCCGAATCGTCCTTCCGATGATATTGCCGGTGGAGATACGCCATGTCGCTTGAGCGCAATACGATCGGACTGATCGAGGACGATCCCATTATGGGAGAGTCGCTCGTCCAGCGCCTCTCGCTTGAAGGCGCAGATGTAACCTGGTGGCGGACCAAACAGGATGCGATCAAGGGGCTTGAGGCGCTGGATGCCGATGTCGTCATCTGCGATATCCGCCTTCCCGATGGCAATGGTGAGGATGTTTTTCACGCGGCACGCCGCCGCGGCGACGTTCCCTTTCTCTTCATGACAGCCTATCTCGGATATCGATCAGGCGGTGAGACTGATGAAGGCAGGCGCCGGAGACTATGTGACCAAACCCTTTGAGATGGGAACGCTGCTGAGCGCGCCTGTCAAGCATCGCTCCGCGGGCAGCGCGCGCAAGTTCACTGCCAAGCAGCCTTACGAAGCGCCCGCGATGAAGCCGAGAAGATTGAAATCGAGCGTGCCCTGATCGGGACCGGCGGGCGGCTCGGTCAAGCGGCAAGCCATCTTGGCATTTTCAAGAACGACGCTGTGGGCGCGCATGAAGGCGCTCGGCATCAATCGCAAACAGTTCAAGACGTTCAAAAACCTGAACATGATGCGCTGCACATGTTCGAGATACTGAACAAGTCATTGATATGCAAGAGACTATTTGCATTTTTCACTTGCCATCTCGACGCGGCGTGCAAACTCTCTGCCGGGCGACAAAGGCGTTTGGCCTTGATCAAGTCCGGAGGGATGCCATGGGCTGGAAACGGCATGAGGCGGAAGACCATTCGGTTGCGCAGCACATACTAAGAGACGGCACCAATCTCGACCGTCGCAGCCTGTTTGTCTCGGCTGCGGCTTTCGGAGCGTTCGCGGCGACTCCCGCAATCGCGCAGGCTCCACCTGCTCCTGCCGCGCCGGCTGCTCCTGCTCCCGGTGCGCCGGCCGCTGCGGCTCCCGCGCGCAGGATTATCGTGAAGGACGACTCCCGTGTGCTGAACATCGGCGCGACGGTGCGTTCTGGCAATTACTGGAATTTCACTACCTTCATGACCCCGGTCGAGGAGTTCTTTGTTCGAAACCACTATCCGACCCCAACATCCGAACAGAAGCCGGAGCTCGCGCGCGACAAATGGCGGCTTAAGGTGCACGGCGTCTCGGTCGAGCGACCGCTCGACATCGGCTACGACGATCTTCTGAAAATGCCATCCCGCTCGATCATCGCGACGATGGAGTGCCATGGGAATGGCCGTACCCTCTTCTGGGAGCAGGGCGGTTTTACGGGGCAACAGGTTGCCGGCGGCAACTGGGTGCTGGGTGCGATCGGGCAGGCCGAATGGCAGTACGTCCCGATGAGCGAAATCTTCGCGCGATGCGGTTTGAAGCCCGATGCTCTGACAGTGCTCTTCTGGTCGGGCATGGACGGACCCGATATAGGGCGTCCGATGCCGATTTCCGAGATCACATCGCGCGCGGACGATATCGGCGTCTGTTACGCGATGAACGGCAATCCCTTGACGGCCGATCACGGTGCTCCCGTTCGCATCGTTGTGCCCGGTTGGGGCGGAACGGCATCGATCAAATGGGTTACTGAGATCCGGATAACGAACAAGAGAGTCTGGACGCGGGTCAATACCAAGGGCGAGGCTTACATCGGGCCGACCTATTCAGCACCCGAGCATAGTCCCGACGACGAGTATCTGCCGGGAATCACAGCCGCGGACGTCAAAGGTCCGATGGTGACCTGGATGCCACCCAAGTCCTTCATAACCGTGCCGATCGTGCTGGAAAAATCGCCGTCCGTTCCGGCGAACTACCCCCTCAAGAAAGGGGAGGTGCCAAAGTTGTCGGCTGGACGCCAGACGATACGCGGCTATGCCTGGGCGCCTCAGCACGGCGTCAACAACGTGGAATATCGGATCGACGGGGGCGCCTGGCAGCGCGCGACGATCCTGACCCCGAACCTTGGCCGCTACACGTGGGTGCGCTTCACGTTCCCGTGGGATGCAGCAGCGGGCACGCATACGATCGAAACGCGGACCACCGACAATGCCGGAACCTCACAGCCTGAGCAAATCCCAATGAACAGCCTTGGGATGGCGAACTGGTCGATCCCCAAATTCCGCATTGAGGTCGTTTAATCCGCGTCTATGGCCGCAAAGCCATGCCGCGCGATCGGCTGCGGCATGGCTTTCATCTCGGAGCAGAGTTTGCTTTCGCCTCAACTGCCAGCGACCGGCAAGAAATGAGCGTGTCCCCCTTTCACTTTGCTCTCGCCCTTCTCGTCCTACTCACCGCTCATACATCAATCGCCCCCGCTCAAGATTCTGCGCAGGTTGCGAAGGGGAAGGAATACTACACGCAGTTTTGCCAGCTGTGCCATGGCGCGGATGGAAAGCGTGGGGAAGGCTTTCAGACACCCATCTGGGGTGACGGCAGTTTGATCGCGCCGAAGTTCCGCAATGCAGGAGCCCTCATCGACTATATGCAAATAATGCCCTTTAACGATCCGGCATTGCTCGACGAAGCGCAAAAGGTTGCCGTTGTTGCATACATGCTGGCAAATCACGGCGCTATGCCCCGCAGCGCGGAATTAACCCGACAGAACGCAGCAAGCATTCCGATCAAGTGATGTAGGCTGTTGCTGCCAGATGCTGCCGCGCCCACGAGCGCCATAATAACGTCACGTGATCTCATATGAGAGATGGTCAGCGCCACCTGCTGTCGTGATCGCAGGCACGGCACCTGTCCGACCTCGGCCCGGCTGGTGAAGTCGCTCGCGGCTCACTTCGCGACGAACTGCCCAGCATCCACGCGATGATCTTGCCCGCGAACAGTGACACCACCCATCCGAGCACCGTGACAATCGTGGTGCCGAGCACGAATGCGCCGGCGATCTTCCAACGCGTCGCGGCATAGCCGGCCACGATTGTTTCCATAGTGGCCACGGTCTTGGACAGCGGCTTCATGTCGGTCTCGATCTTCTCGACGCGTACGCCGAGCGTTTCGAGCCGCTCCCGACTGTCGCGGTGATGCTCGGCGGTCGAGTGGCGAACCTCGGCCACCGAGGCGCAGAGTCCACGAACCTCCGCCTCGATTTTGCCAATCACGCGGCTGATCGGCAAATGGGGCAAAAAAGTCAGCCGCGACGGTAAGAGGTCCCAGCGGACCGGCGGTCACATGCCAACCCTCAATAACAATACCATTGTTTAGCGAATTGAATCGTGACAGCCTGATTCGTCCGCGTGCGCCATGGAAAATGCGGCCTTGGTGGTGGCGCGGAAGGGACGGAGGCCAATCCCGCCCCGAATTCTGCGGATCTGCCCGATGGTGTGCCTGGCTTCCGGCCTCGCCGCCAAACGAGGACCTGTGGCTGGCACGAGCCCGGGCCGGTCACCACCAGGGCTGCCGGTCAAGAGCTAAGTCCTCCTCAGATCGCAGGAGTATTACGTGTGCGCGAAACGAGCGACTTGGGATTCGAATCGCATCGAGCTGTTGACGCGCTGCTTTCATGCTGGGATGTCATGCAGCCAAATAGCCGCCGAGATCGACGTGACGCGCAACGCCGTCATCGGCAAGCTGCACCGCCTGGGTCTAACGCGGCCGAATGCGATCGGCCCCGGACAAATCGAGCAACGGTGTGCTGCCAAGCGTGCGCAGGCGAAGTTGCAGAGAAGCTGGCGATCGAAGCGCTCGCGCATGAGCATCGTCACCCGACACGAGATGCTTAAGGTGGCGTCCCGTCCACCGTGGAAGCTGGCCGAAAATATCCCCATCCTCAACGGACGCGGTTGCACGCTGCTCGAGCTCGGTCACGAGCAATGCCGCTGGCCGATCGGTAGTCCGGACGCCACCGACTTCTGCTTCTGCGGTAACGAACCGGTCAAAGGACTGTCCTATTGCCCGGGGCACGCGCGCATCGCGTATCGGCCGCCAGCGCGGCGGCGCAGCCGCGTAGGAGCCTACTGAACGACGTCAATCTTCACCTTCGCAAGCCCCGTTCCGACCATCCCCAGCTTCTCGGCGGCCGAGTGCGAAACGTTGATATATTCCCATTCGAGCGACCGAGATGCGATGCCCTTGTCCACAGACTGCTCGTTCAACTCGGCCTGGCGCGCGCTCACCTCTCCCCGCTCTTGCGGTTCTCGGGGTGGTGTTTCCCCGAGATGGAAGTTAATGGCTAGCGGTTCATAACGCATTGATTTTTCTTGCGTCAATGCGGACGGCGTATCACGTTCGCTCCTGTCGTTTCATTTGCGGTGCTACCTATGTGAAGTGGAGGTAGCACCTCAGAACAGGTGCATTCATGCCACGGATCAAATTGACCAAAGGCGCGATCGACGCGCTGCCGACTCCCTCGTCAGACGTAGTCTATTGGGACGCCGCTTCCCGGCTTCGGCGTGAAGGTCACTCCCAAGGGACGCAAGGTTTTCATCGTTCTCTACCGCACCGGCGGTGCCGGATCGAAGCTGCGGAAATACACCATCGGGCCATACGGGCGCGTAACGCTTCATCAGGCGCGAGTAGCGGCTCAGAAGGTGTTCGCAGCGAAGCTCGAGGGACGTGACCTCGCGGCCGAAAGGCGAGAAGCACGACGCCAGCTGGTAGCGGACCGCGTGGAGGATCTGTTGGAAACCTTCATCGCGCAACACGTATCTCAGAATCGCTCGGCCGGTGAGATCGCAAGGGTCCTTCGCCGAGAAGTGGGGAGACCCTGGACTGGCAAGAGCATCCACGAGATCACCAAGCGAGATGTGGTTGAGGTGATCTCGGCGATCGAGCAGCGCGGTGCCCCTGGCACCGCCAACAAGACACTAAAGTCGATCAAGACGTTCCTGCGCTGGTGCGTGGGCCGAGCCGTCCTTGATCGATCCCCCGCCGAAGGCGTCCCGCTGCCCGCAAAGGAGGTTGCTCGCGACCGAGTGCTGGACGACCAGGAACTCGCCCAGGTCATCCTAGCGGCGCGCAAAATTGGCGGGCCATACGGCGGAATTGTTGAACTCTTGGCCCTTACAGGCCAGCGCCGCGAAGAAGTCGCAGGATTGAACTGGCAGGAGCTAGATCTCGAACGGCGAGTTTGGACGATCCCTAAATCACGGACAAAGAATGCCAAGGCGCATGTCGTGCACCTATCCGAACAAGTCACTGGTCTGTGCTGAAGCGCATAGCAGACAAGGCAGCCGTTTGTCTTCTCGGTGCTCGGAATCAAACCTTTTCAGGATTTCAGTGGGGCTAAACGGTGGCTGGATCAGCTCGCGGGTGTGACCGGATGGCGCCTTCACGATTTGCGTCGGACCTGCGTATCCGGGATGGCCCGGCTTGGGATCGCACCTCATATTGCCGACAAGATTCTTAACCACCAGTCCGGCACGATCTCAGGAGTCGCGGCCGTATACCAGCGGCATGAGTTTCTCCCGGAGCGCCAAGCGGCTCTGGACTTATGGGGAGCCCATATTGGCCAGATTCTCGGGGAAATATCCCATGATCGCCGAAAGGATCTAAAAATCGTTGCATGACTGCAGTCCTCGCGATCGCTTGGTCCCGCGGAATCAATCCCATTTCCACCTACGCTCCGGATCAGGTAAGTCGATCACGATTGCCCATGACCGGGCGAACGCTCTCGGATGTGCCTTTCATTTGTGTTTCCTCTTGGCCGGCCTCGGATGAACAATGCGTGTCGGGGGCTCTTTTTCGCTCCAATCATCATAGGGATGTCGATGGCGCGCTAGGTCACCTAACTTGTCCTTGAGCATTGCCATAGCGTGTTGACGGGTCGACCTTTTAGTTATCGGGACTGATGGGTCGGCAGAGCGGATTTCTTTGATGATTTGTTCGGCAGTCGAATTGTAGAAGAGGAACTGCTCATCTTGGTCCCCGCTGGGCTTAAACCACATCAACGCGTGAACGATTGCCGTGAGGACCTGATCAAACAGCTTTGGGTCGCAAAGCCATTCCCCAGGGTCCTTATCGAGGTCAGGAACCCAGTCCTCGGCGGTCTTCACAAGCCAACTCGTACACGTTGATTGGATGACGGCTCCAAGCAGCTTTACGATAGCCGCGTTTGGCTGACTACCATAGAAATCAACAACGTTATCATCCTGGATAAAACTGCCTCGAAGCCTGTGCTCCAGCTCTTGACTTAAACTGCGTCGATTAGCTTTTGCCGCCTCTGATAGCCGTGCTCGAGTATCCGGCTGAAGTCTTGTCGAGAGCACAGCGGTCCGACGGATCTTGCCGCCGTATTCTCCCTTCGGCTGCGGCCCTCGTTTTCCCATTTTCTCCCCGCAAAACGTACTTACAAAACATAGTCAGTTACGCGCCGGCTCTTGGGCTCAGTCATGATACGATACTATAAACCAAAACAGAAATACGATCCGGTATCACGTTATTTTGGGGAGCTGCCAAATGGCGGCTACCAGACCAGAGACGACTGACGAGGGTCTGCTTACCCCCAAGGAGACGGCCAACTTTCTGCGCATGAGCTTATCGTGGCTGGCCAAAAAGCGGATGCGGGGTGACGGTCCGCCGTTCCAGAAGCTCGGGCGCGCCGTTCGTTATCCCGAGAGCGCTCTGGTCCAGTGGATGAAGTCACGTATGCGCCTGTCTACGAGCGAGCGCTAGCAAAAAGGCAATGCGGCAGGGTCATGTAAAGTATTAACGTTCAGGCTCGGGAATAATAGTCCATCCAAATACATCAGTATACATCAGCAGGAACGAAGTAGAACGAAGATTAGGACGAAATATACATTTATACTCAAACTATATACTGTTGACGGTTTCCCAAATTACCATAAAATACATGACCAGGCATCCCCATCTATCTTCGTCCTATGAGGACTGATCCCAATGACTGCTACCGCGCTTCTTGAGCCGTCCTTCGCCGACCTCCTCGCGGCCATCGCGCAGGCGCCCGAGCTGTCGGAGCAGCGCCGACGGCACTGGGCCTGTTCGCTGCAGCAAATCGCCAAATGCCTGGACCGCCCAGCCACGGTGATCCCTGCCCGCTGGAACGCAATCCAGCTATCCGTAGGCCACTTGCATCACGCTCGGGTTGGCGTCACCGCGAAGACCCTGGCGAATCATAAATCCAACGTCCGAGCGGCGCTGCGCTGGTTCGGCAAGGAGCACGGCGTGCCGCAGCGAGGGGTCCGGCTCTCAGCCGAGTGGGCGAGCTTCTGCGACGGGTTGGAAAAGCGCATACGGGACCGGCTCTACAACCTCATACGGTACTGCTCGGCGCGCTCCATTGGCCCGTCGTCGGTCGACGACAAGATCTTCGATGAGTATTGGCGCTATCGCACTGAGACGACCGCACGTGCATCGAACAATACCGCGCGGCGCTTTATGGCGCGGGCGTGGAATGCCTGTGCGGCTGCAATCGATGGCTGGCGGCGGCTGCAGCGGCTCACCGAGCCGCCCATCAAGCTCGCCGAGCCCGCCTGGGACGCTTTCCCCGCGGGCCTGCGCAGGGACATTGACGACTATTTCGCAGGCCTCGCCAAGCCCCACCGCAGCCTTAACGGCAAGCGCATTCAACCGTGCAGCCCGGGCACGATCGGGACTCGTCGGGCCGAACTCGTGGCGGTGGCGCGCATGGCGGTTCGGCTCGGCGTGCCGATCGAGAACCTGACCTCGCTTGCCGCGCTGCTGCACCCCGACGTCGTTGAGCCGGTGATCGAGGCGTATTGGCAGAAGAACGGGGATGAACCCAGAACCTTCACCATCGACCTCGGCTGGAAAGTGCTCCGGATGGCCCGCGAGACAGGTTGCCTGGATCAAGCTGCACTTGACCGTCTCGACGAGGTGAGGGCCGCGCTGGAACAGCATCGCCGCGAGGGTTTGACGCCCAAGAATTTGCAATTAGTGCGGCAGGTGCTGACCGATGGCGTCTGGAGCGAAGTGGTCTCGCTGCCGAATGTTCTTATGCAACAGGCGCGTTCGGCGAAGGACCATGCGCCAATCAAGGCCGCTGTCACAGCGCAGCTTGCCGTGGCAGTTGCGATCCTCACTTTCGCGCCCATTCGCCGTTCCAATCTCGTGGGCATCGAGTTGGGCAAGAACCTTATCAAGCCCGGCGGGCTGAACACGCCCTATTGGCTCGTTTTCCCGCACTACGATGTGAAGAACCGTGTCGATCTAAGCTTCAAGTTTGATCAGCCTCTGACCGACCTCATCGACGAATATGTTCATGAGTTCCGGCCGGCGCTGCTTCGCGGAGCGAATGCCTCCTGGCTGTTCCCGGGCGAGACCGGTAAGCCGAAGACGGCACTCGCGTTCAGTCAGCAGATTATTGTGCGCATCCAGAAAGCGGTGGGACTTCGGATCACGCCTCACCAATTTCGCCACGCTGCGGCGGCGATCTATCTTAAGCACCATCCGGGCGACTACGAGACCGTACGGCGGTTGCTTGGACACCGCGATATCCAGACGACGATCCGCTTCTACTGCGGCTTGGAGACCATGCAGGCCACCGAGCATTTCGGAAAGCTCATCCGTCAGCAGATCAAATTCGAGCCGTTGCTTGACGAATGAGCCGACCTTCATGACCGGTTCAGACAAGGTGGTCCCGCCAGCCAAGCGCAAGGTCCGCTTGCTGCCGCTGGACCTGTGGCCGGAAGCCGATCGCAACGCCTGGAACGCGGCTTGCCAGCCTGCTACGCGACTTAAGCGCGGAGGTCTGGCCGGCCATCTCAAGCCGGTGACGCGCGACGACTACGCTCGTCATTACGGTTGCTTCCTTGGTTTTCTCGACCAGTTCGACGTGCTCCGACCAGACGGCCCGGCAGCGGCGAATGTGACAGCCGACAAGGTCGACGCCTACCTCACCGAGCTGAAGGCACGCGTGGGCTCAGTGACGGTCCACGGCTCGATCTGCACGCTGCGGCGTGCCGCCCAATTCATTGCTCCGGGTCGCGACTTCACCTGGCTCTCCGAAATCGGCAAGGACCTCGCATTGGTGGCGCGGCCGCGCTCGAAATTCGACCGCTTGGTTTTGACCGAAGTTCTCGTGGAAGCCGGGCTGACCTTGATCCACGAGGCCGAAAACTCTCCAACCCTGACCGAGCTTGCCCGAGCGTGCCAGGTTCGCAATGGGCTGATGGTGGCATTGCTCGCGATGTGTCCCGTCAGACCCAAGAATTTCGCCGCCCTGGAGATCGGCCGCAGCTTTGTGAAAATCCACGGCACATGGTGGATCGTGCTCTCGGCCGGAGAGACCAAGGAGAAACGCGCGGACGAGCGGCCCATAAACGAGCTGCTCACCCCAGTAATTGACCGATACCTCCGGCAGTACAGACCGGTTCTGGCGCGTGCAGATAACTCAAGTTCGGCTCTCTGGCTCTGCTGCAACAACGGAGCGCCAATTAAGGATCGTCGTAGTCTCAGGGAGGTGATCAGCGCCACCACCCTCGCAACCGTGGGTGTCGCTGTAAGTCCGCACCTGTTTCGCAGTTGCGCCGCATCGACCGCTGCCATCCGCGGCGGCGAGAACCCCTATCTCGCCAGCGCGCTTCTGCACCATACAAATCCCAGCGTCACCAACGCCAGCTACAACTGGGCGACCAGTCTGAGCGCCGCGGAAAGTCTCCGGCAAATCGTTCGGCAGTATGAGAAAAAATGATTGGCGAATCGCCACTCATAGATGGTTTCGGCAAATAGTGCCCTCTCACGGCGAAAACAGGGGTTCGAGTCCCCTAGGGAGCGCCACGCCATTTGCTCAGTCCTTTACTTTCAAAGTCGTAGGGACTTGTTTGTGTAAGAAGGACGCCGTGTTTGTGTAATCGGCGTTCTTGCTCTGATCCCGCAGCTTCGCCAAGGCGGTATCGGCTAGCCGCTTGCGGTCGGCATCCGTTGTGTAGCGCTGCACCTCGGTGAGTGTCCTATGGCCGGAGAACGCCATTAGCTCATGAGCCGTGCCGCCCGCCTCTGCCAGCCGGCGCATGCCTCCCTTCTTAGTCCATGCATACGGCAGCGCGCGGGCAAGCCGGCTTCGGTCGCCCACTTCGCGAAATCGTTGCCAAGCCCGTATTTCGAGCGGGGCTTGCCGTGGGCAGTAACGATATAGGTCAGGTGTACCTTAGGCATGGCATCGCTCGCCGCCTGCAACTCGGGCGACATCGGCATATCAACGTCTTCGCTGCCGTGGGTGCGCTCGATACGAATACGCCCGCTTCTAACGTGTTGCGGGCCTAGTCGGACGACCTCGCCGCGCCGCGATGCGGTCTCGAGTGCGAATTCCATGACGAGCCGCTGTTGCGTCCCGAGCGGCCAATGGGCGCGGTATTGCGCGATCTCCTCATCGGTCCAAGTGTGATGACCCCTGGTCTTGGGCATCTTAATGCCGGCGATACCCTCGGTCGGATCGTCCCGGCGCATGGTCGGGACGGCGGCCTGCAGCAGGCCGCGAATAGCTTTCAGCCACCGGCGCTTGGCGGACCGGCTCTCGATCGCGGCCAGCATTCCTACGATATGGTCGCGCCGCAGCAGCGCGACGCGCTTATCGCCATGCTGGGCGCGGAAGCGTTCGATCACGCGCCGACGGTTCTTCTGGGTGTCGGTCGCGAGTTTCTGCCAGCCGTCCGACCTGTAGTACGCCACCGCGAGCGCGTTGATAGTACCGGGCAGCGTTCGGCTCGCGCCGATCGCGACACCCGGCAGGCTCGCAAGAGCCGCGGCATAGGCGGCCATGAATTCCTCGGAGCCGGGCAGGCCCGGAAGCGGAATCGCCTTGGTTCCGCGCCGCCGGAAATAGTAGCGCATCCGCTTGTCCTGGCGGCCGCGGTTTGCGAAAGCGTTGACGTATTTCAGCTTGATGTGCGCCATTCGTCCCACTCGTTACCCTCGGGGGATACCTCGTCACCATTCTTCAACACCAGGACTATCCGACCGTCCCGGCGGATCTCTACCCGCTCCACGTCGGCGCCGGCCTTCCGCGCGGCGCGCAGTGCCCGGGTGAGGTCGGTCTCCTTGAACGTGGCCGGGCCGTGCCCCATGACATCGCCTATGCGCCGGCCGCCACAACCGCGATGCCGTCAAGCGCAACCCGCACGGTCGCGGCAGGTGCTCGCCTCCATCGCCGTGCCGATCGATCGAGCACCGACAAGGTTGCCGCCACTATGAAGTCGCCCTACGTCACCCCCTCACACTGTCACAACGTCGCCCGTTGAACGATATTCTTCATGGCTCACGCCTATCCTTTCCGTGTCCGAAAAGACCACGTTGCGCGGCGCGGCGCCGTTGATATCTTCCTCGATTGCCGCGATCGCGGTGTTCATTGAATTGCCACGTGCGACGTGATGCGCTCGCGCAGCGCAGCGAAGGCAGCCGCCTTCTGCACAGTTTTTGTATCGGCCTCGCGAATCTCCAAAAGCTCGCGGCGAAGTTCTTGGTAGCGCGGATCGTCGGGCGTCATGAACAGCGGTACGCCCAGATCAATCTTCTTCTTGGTGGCTTGTCGGCGAACGTTGACAATCAGGTCGGTCAAGTTGATCACCGTGACTTGGTCAAGCCGGGGCGGCCGCCTCAGTCGTCCCTCGAGCGGCGGGCCAAACAAGAGGCCTCGCAATTCGTCATCGGTGCCGCACACGAGTTGCATTTGACCGGCGCCTTGAATGAGCGCGAGGCCAAGATGGAGTTCGGGATGAGCCTCAGCGCGCACGATCCCGTCGAGCACTGTGATGTTGTCCAAGCGAACGAGCGCAGCGATTACCGGCTGCGGAACATGAAATTGTCGGCCGAATTCAGTGACCGCGCGTGCATAGACCGGGTCGGTGCTGACATAACGATCACGCACGATCGCACGGGGAACCCCGAACGTCAGCGCCATGCCGCCGCGATTGATCATTCGATCAAAGACGCTTGCCGACACGTCAGTGACGGCGAGCATCTGTTGTCGAGAGAGGAGTCGGGCCAAGATCATACTCCAATGTATGCTGCATCATACATTTGGTAAGTCGCAATTGACAAGTGGCGATATTTATCCGCCTTGTCAAGAGGTTAGCTGAATCCATCAATCCATCCTCCGTCACCCAGGATTACACAGCTCAAATCGGCTGCCAGTCGTGAGCGCCTGTTCAGGTTCAGGGAAGATGCCTCCGGCAAGTCCACCAATGGCCGTTCCGAACTGGACTCGCGCTCCAAGAGCCGGGCAGTCTGAGCCGCGCGCCGACAAGCCAATCAATCAGGTCCCGGCAAATGCTTTCGGTGGCAAATCGGCGCCCTACAAAGTAGGTGTGAGATATCCGGGCTAAGTATATTCAGCGGCGGAATTCGTTGCGGGGCTCGCAACCACATTAACCTGCACTTCAAATCCGCATCGCATTGACGCTGTCAAGCGACACCCGGATTTGACCCTCCATATTGCCTCACCTGTGAATGTTACCGCGGCGTGGCCCGGGATTCTGATGCCGGAGGGGGCCAGCACGACCAGGCAGAGCAAGCCGCGAGCGAGCGCGCCCTCAGGTAGCGCAGGAGCCTTCAGGAGGCCGCTGCGGCGCTTCTCTCGCAGACGATAGCTGTTCTCGCAGACGATAGCTGTCGCCACGGATGGTGATGACATGGCTATGGTGCAGCAGACGATCGAGGATGGCGGTGGCGACCACGGGATCGCCGAACACGGTGCCCCATTCACCGACGCTGCGATCATATTGCAAGCGCTCGCCATTGTGACGATATGATTGAGGCCTTACCGCACCGATTGGCCGGGTTGGCGCGGGTGCAAAGGCCACCTTGGTCCTGGTGCCCCGTACTCTGATTTCGAATCCCACTCCCTCCGCCACGACTCTAAGTACCTGACGTATATGTCATTTTTGGCTATCAAGCTTTGCGAATTCCTTCGTTAGTTCCGGAACTTTGCGCAACTCCAGCAACGACAGTTTTCACGCAGAGACGAATTCGTGCGGCATTTGCCGCGATCGCCGCGCTCGCGTCTCGTTTGCGCATTTTGGTGGTACGACAGTCTCTGCCCAGCAAACCGAATTCGCGCTGGGCGAGCGAGACACACAATGTGAGACACTCGAAGGATGGTCGGCTTTTGCAGATATTGTTGCAAAAGTCTCAAATCGCCCGGTGATATTCTTCCCGCCTTAACACGATCCGATCGGCGACCGCCGATCTGTGCAGCCTCAATCACGTTACCGAGGTCGCCCGTGAGTTTATCGTGAGGCGATGAGGTCCCCCACATCTTTACACGCAAGTCGCGTCTACGGCCCGGAGAATTTTTGATCACCGGTGCAAAAAGACTTTTGCAACAATATCTGCACCGAGCGTCAATGGGCTGATGCAAACCCGAGACGGCGCCGCTGATCGTTCTTTCGCGCCCAAATGGGCGCTTCCACCACCTCAGGCCCAGGGCAAAGCCGGGCTCACGGGCGTGGACACCGAGGTCTCGGCAGTCCTGTCTGTTTTGCATCCACGCACGCTCTTCGTCGGGCTGGAAGTCCAGTCGAAAGTCAGCGGTCAGGCTGGAAAAATTCGCCTTCCCGCCGCCGCCGCCGACGTCGCTCATAACGGTCTGGTTGGAGGTTCGAGTCCTCCCGGGCCCACCACGCACTCTCTCGAACTTGGGAATTTCCCGCTTTGCGCCAAAAGGCCCCGAACTGGCGGGCTCTGCCGTCGGTGCTGTGGTCTCTGCAGAGACTAATTCCGGCGTGGAGGAGATTTCGGCCGAGTTGTCTCTGGCCTTGAAATCCGGTTGCCCGGCAACGGAGACCGTTGTCAAGCAGAGACGCGGTTCGAATGAGCGACGATTACGTGTTGAAGCCAAGCATCAGGTGCTGGCGAGACCATTCGGCCGGCATATCGCTCAGCCGGACAACTCCCATTCCGTGTGGAAGCCGCCCATCAATGGCTGCCTTGACCAGGTCGGGCGCAAGGAAGGCGAGCGAGATCGTCATGTTGACCCTCCGCACACTGCATCCTTCGCGATCTGCGATGCTTTCGGTATTCGCAGTCGGGTCGGTCGTGAGTTCATGAAGCCATCGGCGCCCCCGCGCAATCGATGCGACCAGGAGTGCGCGGTTCTCGGAACGGATAGGACGGATGTTTTGATGTGCTTCGGATTCAGGCACGAGAATCTCACGGCGTCGGGTTGATGGTGTCTTACGCCACGGCACTTCGATCACATGGCGGCTTTTTTGCTTCCGCTTTGATCCGACACCGATTCATCGGTTAGCTCGATGACGAGTTGGTCCGATTGGACCTCGACGCGGGTGACATGATTTTGGATGAGGAGTGCGTCCGCGATCTCCGTTGATTCATTGGTGATTGCGAACAGCTTTGATGACGAGGGTCTCGACCTCGTTTGCCGGGATCCGGCTGACGGTACCGGCTTGT
>CAWIZJ010000004.1:0-9295 GCA_963840535.1 uncultured Alphaproteobacteria bacterium | reverse complement strand
TCCGGACGGACCAAAGGATCCATAGAGCCATCCGAACGAGGATCAGCAGAGCGGCTGCGCCGCCTACTCCAACGAGCCCGAGACGGCCTCGCGGTTCCGGCCAAAGCCGCGGTACGGTGTCGGTGATCGATCCGCATGCCCGCGAGGATGAAGGAGGGCGAACGTAAAGCGTTCATCCGGCTGAACCACGAGCAAGAGCTCCCACCTCGGTCGTTCTGAGCCATGACGGCCCGACGCACCAAGCCGCCCAATGCGGCAACCGCCAAGGCTCCGGTCGGGGCGAAGCGCCCGCAACAGGGCGGGAGCAATGAACAGAAGACCAGCACCCTCGCGGCGACCGACTCCGACCACAGGCACGCCGATAGTGCTCGCGCCGATCCCGGCGCTGCGTCCAGAGGATCACCGGCAAACGAATCGTCCATGGCGTGACTGCCGAGGATCAGCGCGTCGATCGGGAACACGCACGAAGATCGGTGACCGAGGAGCGTGAGCCAAGGCCCGCAGATATCTTTGCGTCCACCAGCAGCCGCAGTGCCATGGGCGGAAACTCGGGCAGGGGCAGCGCCGCAAGTGCTGCGGCAAGCAGACACATCGTGCCTCAGGGCGAGAGGCACGCAAGTCCGTACGTGTCCTACCGCCGGCCCGCCAGCAGCGTCCCGCAGATGAATGCAGCCGGAACCCGCTCCTCGCACCCAGGCGTACTCGAAGGCTCTCGCGTTCGGTCCGGCGCGCCGCGTCGGCGAGTGCCAATGCATCCGCGAGCGGCACCAGAGGCGCGAGCGTCGCTGCCTGCAACAGGCTCACAACCGCAACCAGCCATGCCTGCTGGCCCGGCAAATACATCAGCGTCATGATCGCGGCCAAAAGCGCGGAAATGCAAAGTCCCGCTCGAAAGCCGCGAATACGGTCGGCGAAGCGCCCGGCGAGAGGACCGCAGACCAGGCGCACCGCCGTGCCGGCGCCGAGGACAAGTCCCAGCTCTTCGGCGCGAGTCCGCGGTTCGCAAGGAAGGCGGGCAGGAACGGCGAGACGCACCCAAAGGCGCCGAAGAGGGCGGCGTAGAGCACAACAAACCGCAATAACACGCTGCGCCGAACGGACATCGCGCCGCCGCCTCACCGGGCAGGTCTCGCGTCCTGCGGGGCCGTTCAATCCGTGCGAGATCGAACGGGCAACGCGATGCCAGCTACGACGTTCCCCGGCGTCGCGATGGGCGTCCAGTCGCAGCAGGCGCGGAGCAGGTCAACCATCGTGGCATGAAGTCGAAGCCAGGCAGGCAAACCTAACCTGCCGTGAAACCCTTTCCCCCAATCAGCTCGCTGAATCCCGCTTCACGGTGTCGAGGGCCTCCTGCACCGTGGTCAGGAATTGCGCCGGGAAGATAATGGTCGAGTTCTTCTCGGTCGCGATTTCGGCCATCGTCTGGAGGGTGCGGAGCTGAAGTGCCACGGGATGCTGCGCGATGATGTCGGCCGCCTGGCCGAGCTTGACGGCGGCCTGGTATTCGCCTTCGGCGGCGACGATCTTGGCCCGGCGCTCGCGCTCGGCCTCGGCTTCTTTCGCCATCGCGCGCTGCATGTTCTCCGGCAGCACGATGTCCTTGATCTCGACTGCGACGACCTGCGCGCCCCACGGCTCGGTGTGCTTGTCGATCACGTCCTTGATCTGCTCGTTGATGCTCGCGGTGTCGGCAAGAAGCTGATCGAGGCTGAATTGTCCGACTACGTTGCGCACCGTGGTCTGGCTGATCTGATTGATCGCATTGTAGACGTTCTCGATTGCGATCACCGCCTTTTCCGGATCGGAAACGTGATAATAGGCGACCGCTGCGATATCGATCGAGACGTTGTCCTTGGTGATGATCTTTTGCGACGGGATTTGCATGGTGACGACCCGCAAGGATACGCGCACCATCTGCTGAAGGGGAACGAAGATGAAGGTGAGACCCGCGCCGCGCACGCCTTCGAACCGTCCGAGAAAAAATACCACGCCCCGCTCGTACTGCCGCAGCACCCGAATGGAGGCGGCGAGATAGAGGATGATCGCGCCGCCGAGAATGAAGGTCCAATGCATCCGCGCAATATTGCATACATCACCATGACGGTCGAGCAGGTCCGCTTGCCGCCGCGCACCGCCGCGGCCTGCCGGACCGCTCGTCGCGGTCGCCTTGCGCGATGGTCGAGGGCGCGCCTGGATTGGCCGGCGGCGCGTTGTGGATGCCTTGGCGCCACGGCGCGCAGCCCAATTTTTTTCCAATGGAGCGGATGGTAGGATGGTCGTCGGCGATGGATGGCGCCGCGGCTTGGTGTATGGTTCGATCGGCGACGCAAGCGCGTTGCGTCAGCGAAGGGAGCGTCTGGATGTCATCCTCGAGCGACTGGGAGATGCCGCAAGCGGTCCAGCCGAAACCGGAGAACTACGCCTACGACCTCGAGCAGGTCCTGAGCGCCCTGGTGGGCCTGCGGGCGATCATTCCCGCCGATGCCTTCACCGCCGAGACGCTCGGCACCGAGCGGACCGGAAACGGCGTGCTGATCCGCGACGGCGTGGTGCTCACCATCGGCTACCTCATCACCGAGGCGGAAACGATCTGGCTCCACCTGGCGGATGGCCGCGCGGTTCCCGGCCACGTGCTCGCCTATGATCAGGAGACCGGATTCGGGCTGGTCCAGGCATTGGCCCGGATCGACCTTCCCCCGCTGCCGATCGGCCAATCGAAGACGGCCAAGGTCGGCGATCCGGTCGTGGTCGCGGGCGCCGGCGGGCGCAAGCACTCGGTCGCCGCGCGCATCGCCGCCAAGCAGGAATTCGCGGGCAATTGGGAATATGTCCTCGACGAGGCGATCTTCACGGCGCCCGCGCATCCGTTCTGGGGCGGCACGGCAATGATCGGCCGGGCGGGCGAGCTGCTCGGCATCGGCTCGTTGCAGGTGCAGCAGGTGCTCGAAAGCGGCACGCCCGAGCCGCTCAACATGATCGTGCCGATCGACATTCTCAAGCCCATCCTCGAGGACCTCCTCACGCTGGGCCGCCCCAACCATCCGCCGCGGCCCTGGCTCGGTCTCAACGCGACCGAGATCGACGACAAGGTCGTTGTCGCGCGGGTGTCCAATAGCGGGCCGGCGCGCCGCGCCAATCTGCGTACCGGCGATGTCGTGCTGGCGGTCGCCGGCAGCGAGGTCAGCGATCTCGCGGGCCTCTTTCGCAAGGTGTGGTCGCTGGGCAAAGCCGGCGTCGAGGTGCCGATGACCGTCTATCGCGACGGACGCACCTTCGAGGTGCGGGTGACCTCCGGCGACCGCAATCGTTTCCTCAAGGGCCCGAGCCTGCACTGATCGCACGGCCGGCGTCGGCGGTCCGCGATCAGCAGCAGCGGCCTCGTCATTGGGCGCGCCGAAGGCGCGAGCCGGATGACCGCTCGATGGCTGCGCTGCCTAGAACTCTTCCGGGCAGGGATCGACGATGGTCCAGAGCTCGGGTCCATTCTTGACGCGTTTCATGTTGGGGGTGATGCCCCCATGGCGGTCGAGCCAGTCCTTCACTGTTTCCGGATAGTAGGACATCACGTCCGCGGTCCCCTCGTAGCTCGTGACCTTGACGCCGAAGGTGGTGGACTTGTCGTAGTAGGCCATATGGAATCCCAGGCTCGCCCGCGGTGTCACGCATACGCGATTGAGCGGGACGATGCCGAGCACGAGGGTGCACGCGGAGTTGCAGACGCCGTCGATGATGACGCGCTCGCCGCGATCGCGGACCACGGCGTATTTGGCCTTGTACCGGTCGACCAGCCCGCCGTGATCGCGGGTTGACGCGATAGTCGGCGGATGCCGAGAAACTCCACAGCACGCATGGCACCATCAACACACACGCAACGCGACGCATCACTCCAACCCCCAACACTATTCCGATGACAATCCCAACGCAGCGACGCATGCGGGGCGCGCTCAATCGCGTGCGCATTCGGCAGAAATTTGTCCGCGCTTTGTTTTGATTCCGTTAAGGCCGGAGTCATCCTTTTGCCGCAAACGCGCGTGCGCGCAGCGCTTTCGCTTATACGGCTGATTAGGCGTCGAGGCGGGCGTCTATGCGTCCCGATTCGCTCTCGGCTTTTTTTCGCTCGTCGTGCTTAACGCGACCCGCAGTTCCGCTGAACGAACGCTGTTAATACGTCACGACTCCCCGGATCGATTTTCCCTCGTGCATCAAATCGAACGCGGTATTGATCTCGGAGAGCGGCATCACATGGGTGATCATCGGGTCGATCTCGATCTTGCCCTCCATGTACCAGTCGACGATTTTGGGCACGTCGGTGCGGCCGCGCGCGCCGCCGAAGGCGGTGCCGCGCCACACCCGTCCGGTCACCAGTTGGAACGGGCGCGTTGAGATCTCCTGGCCCGAGCCGGCCACGCCGATGATGATGCTCTCGCCCCAGCCGCGGTGGCAGCTTTCGAGCGCCGCCCGCATGAGCTTGACGTTGCCGATGCACTCGAAGGTGTAGTCGGCACCGCCGATCTGGTCCGCGCCGCGCTTGGTCAGGTTGACGAGGTAAGGGACGAGGTCGCCGCCGATCTCGTTCGGGTTCACGAAATGGGTCATGCCGAAGCGTTCGCCCCATTCCTTCCTGGCATTGTTGATGTCGACGCCGATGATCATGCCGGCCCCGACCAGGCGCAGCCCCTGAATCACGTTGAGACCGATCCCGCCGAGACCGAACACGACGCACTTTGCGCCCGGCTCGACCTTGGCGGTGTTGATCACCGCGCCGATGCCGGTGGTGACGCCGCACCCGACGTAGCAGACCTTGTCGAAGGGGGCGTCCTCGCGGATTTTTGCCACCGCGATCTCCGGCAGCACGGTGAAATTCGCGAACGTCGAGCAGCCCATATAGTGGTGAATTTTCCTGCCGTCGATCGAGAAGCGCGACGAACCGTCGGGCATGACGCCCTGGCCCTGGGTGGCGCGGATCGCGGTGCACAGATTGGTCTTGCGCGACAGGCACGAGGGACATTGCCGGCATTCCGGCGTGTAGAGCGGAATGACGTGGTCGCCCGTCTGCACCGAGGTCACGCCTTGCCCGACGTCGACCACGATACCTGCGCCTTCATGGCCGAGGATCGCGGGGAACAGGCCCTCGGGGTCGGCACCCGATCGGGTGAACTCGTCGGTATGGCAGACGCCGGTTGCCTTGATCTCGACCAGCACCTCGCCGGCCTTGGGGCCGTCGAGCGTCACCGTCGTCACCTCGAGCGGCTTGCCCGCCTCGAACGCCACCGCGGCTCGCACCTCCATCGATCTCTCCTTCGCTCGCAGCACCAACAAGGCAAAGGGCGCGGTTTTCACCGCGCCCTAAGATTGCACTATCGGCCGAATGTCAGGCCTTCGGCTGCGGCACGATGCGGATATAGGGCTTCGGCGCTTTCCAGCCCTGCGGATATTGCTTCTTGGCATCGTCGTCGGTGACCGAGCCGGCAATGATCACGTCCTCGCCATGCTTCCAGTTCACCGGCGTCGCCACCTTGTGCTTGGCCGTGAGCTGCAACGAGTCGATGACCCGCAGCACCTCGTCGAAATTACGGCCGGTGGTCATGGGATAGACCAGGATGAGCTTGATCTTCTTGTCCGGTCCGATGACGAAGACGTTGCGCACGGTCTGATTGTCCGCGGGCGTGCGTTTCGCCGGATCGCCGGAGACGGCTGCCGGCAGCATGCCGTAGAGCTTCGACACGTTGTAGTCGATGTCGCCGATCATCGGATAGTTGGGTGCGAAGCCCTGGGTCTCCTTGATGTCGTTCGCCCAGCCCGCATGCTTGTCGATCGGATCGACCGACAGCCCGATGATCTTGACGCCGCGCTTGTCGAATTCCGGCTTGATCCTGGCCATATAGCCGAGCTCGGTGGTGCAGACCGGCGTGAAGTCCTTGGGGTGCGAGAACAGCACCGCCCACTTGTCGCCGACCCAATCGTGGAAGCGGATCTTGCCTTCAGTCGTCTCCGCTTCGAAATCCGGGGCATTATCGTTGATTGCGAGAGCCATTGTTCACCTCCGTCGCCTGGGGACCCATTGGTTATGGAGGCGCGTAATATAGTGAGCAGCAAAGTCAACAGCCAGAGTTTGCAATGATAGCGACCGGCTATGAAAGCTTGATTTCTGCGCGAACGTATTCCCAGTCGTAATTGCTTCATCACGGCGCGTCCGGAGAAGGAATGAGCGGCGGGGCGCGCGCACAACGGAAGAATCTTGCAGTTGCGCATTGGAGCTGTCCCGGCGACGCTTTGCCGCGTCGGCGTTGAGCCGCAAGGCGCGGCAGCACGGTCACCGATTTCGGCGGGCGCCCGGCGAGCCGTGCAGATGTGCGTCGCCGGGATTGCGCGACGCTAGGACTCTCGTCGCACCGCTTCCGCGGCATGTCGTGGACGGCGTCCCGGTGAGGTCGGCCGTTGCGTCGGCGGTTTCGACGGGTACGCGGCTTCAGCCGGCGGAACTCGGTTCGTGCAAGCCAAGGTTGGCGCTAGGGAAGCGCGACACGCTCTCTTCTGTATCTTCTTGGGATCGCCGCCACCCTGGCGCCTGTGCTGCGCTCATCACAAATTTCTGATCGTATCGCACTGCACACGTAATGATCACCGTATCGCCTTATATGGAATGCGCGATTTTCGCGGAGAATTGCGTGTGACGCGACTGCGCTTGCGGCAGTGCCGCAACTTCGCCACACCGTTGCCGTGAGCCTACCCCGCTCGGTGCCGCGATTGAGTCGAACCGGAACCGGGTATTCCGCGACTAAATACGTAGGCGTGAGGGGAACCCCCTGAGCAACGGTGGCGTTGTCACGGAAATCATTCCCTCACCGAGTGACCCGGAAGGTCCCACAAGGGACGGGAGAGCGTCGATGATCACGGGCTCCGAGCCAACCGCCGCCGCGCGTCTGCAGGTGCTGCTTTCGGCGATCAAGCGTTCGCCCATTGTGGTGCTGCTGACCGAGCGGTTGCTGCTCGCCCGAAGCTGGGCGAGTGTGCGCAACTCGCCCGACGTCGACGCCTACGTGCTGGCCTGGATCGCCAGCCACACCCGCGGGCGGCGACGACCACCTCGCATGTTCATGTGAATTTTCGGCGCTTGATCGGCAGCCCGGCATCGGCAGCCCGCGATGTGGTCGGGGGCTGGCGTGGTGGCTGACCTTTGCGCTGCTCGCGCCGTGAACGTCTGTTGACATTTTCGCCGCTGCGCAGCAAAGCCTAAAGGCCGGCTCGCAGGGTCCAATCGCGGGATGTTCAAGCGAATCCTCATCGCCAACCGCGGCGAGATCGCCTGCCGGGTCATCAAGACCGCGCGCCGCCTGGGCATCGCAACCGTCGCGGTCTATTCCGAGGCTGATCGGGACGCGCTCCACGTGGACATGGCCGATGAGGCCGTCCCGATCGGGCCGCCGCCGGCGTCGGAAAGCTACCTCGTCATCGACAAGATCGTCGATGCCTGCACGCGCACCGGCGCCGAGGCCGTGCATCCGGGCTATGGCTTCCTGTCCGAGCGCGAGGCCTTTCCCAAGGCGCTGGCGCAGGCCGGCATCGTCTTCATCGGGCCCAATCCCGGCGCGATCGCCGCCATGGGCGACAAGATCGAGAGCAAGAAGGCGGCGGCGCGGGCCAAGGTCTCCACCGTTCCCGGCCATCTCGGCGTGATCGCCGACGAGAAGCACGCGCTGAAGATCGCGGACGAGATCGGCTATCCGGTGATGATCAAGGCGTCGGCGGGCGGCGGCGGCAAGGGCATGCGGATTGCGCATTCCAGAGCGGAGGTCGCAGAAGGCTTTGCGCGGGCACGAAGCGAGGCGAAGTCGTCCTTCGGCGACGACCGCGTGTTCATCGAGAAGTTCATCGTCGATCCGCGCCATATCGAAATCCAGGTGCTGGGCGACAAGCACGGCAACGTCATCCATCTCGGCGAACGGGAATGCTCGATCCAGCGCCGCAATCAGAAAGTGGTGGAGGAAGCACCGAGCCCGCTCATCGATGCGGCGACGCGCAAGAAGATGGGCGAGCAGGCGGTCGCGCTGGCCAGGGCCGTCGGCTACAACTCCGCCGGTACCGTCGAGTTCGTCGCCGGACAGGACAAGAGCTTCTACTTCCTCGAGATGAACACGCGGCTGCAGGTCGAGCATCCCGTCACCGAGCTCGTCACCGGCATCGACCTCGTCGAACAGATGATCCGTGTTGCCGCCGGCGAGAAGCTCAAGCTCAAGCAGAGCGACGTGAAGCTGTCGGGCTGGGCGGTCGAGACCCGCGTCTATGCCGAGGACCCGACGCGCAATTTCCTGCCGTCGATCGGCCGCCTGGTTCGCTACCGTCCGCCGGCGGAGACGAGCGCGGGCGGCGTGACCGTGCGCAACGACACCGGGGTGTACGAAGGCGGCGAAATTTCGCTCTATTACGATCCGATGATCGCCAAGCTCGTGACCCACGCAGGAACGCGCGAGGAGGCGATCGCGGCCCAGGCGGATGCGCTCGATGCGTTCACCATCGAAGGGTTCCGCCACAACATCCCGTTTCTCTCGGCGCTGATGCAACACTCGCGCTGGCAGGCGGGAAAGCTCTCGACCGCGTTCCTCGCGGAGGAGTTTCCCGACGGCTTCCATCCGATCGCTCCGGAAGGAGCGGGCGCGCGCGTGCTGGCCGCGGTCGCCGCTGCCATCGATCACGTGCTGGGCGAGCGCAAGCGCCGCATTTCCGGCCAGCAGCCGGGACCCGCGGTCACGCGCGAGCAGCGCCGCACCGTGCGGCTCGGCGAGAGCGAGATCACCCTCGACATCACGCGGGAGGGCGACACGCTCGCGGTGCATTTCGACGCCGCCGGCAAGAAGCGCAAGTCGTCGGGGTCGCATCAGCTGGCGTCGGCCTGGAAACCGGGCGACCCGGCGTGGTCGGGCACCGTCGACGGCCGGCCGGTCTCGGTGCAGGTGCGGCCGGTCCTCAACGGCTTCGATCTCTCCCACCGCGGGGTCGAGACGCGCGCCTATGTCTACACCGAGCGCGAGGCCGCGGCGGCGCGGCTGATGCCGGAAAAGAAGGTGGCTGATTCCGGCAAGGCCGTGCGCTGTCCGATGCCGGGCCTAGTGGTATCGATCGCGGTGCGCGAGGGCCAGGAGGTCAAGGCCGGCGAGACGCTTGCCGTGGTCGAGGCCATGAAGATGGAGAACGTGTTGCGGGCCGAGCGCGACGGCGTGGTGAAGGCAATCAGGGCCAAGCCCGGCGACAGCCTCGCCGTCGACGCGGTGATCATGGAGTTCGTGTGATCCCGCGG
>CAWIZJ010000003.1:0-145163 GCA_963840535.1 uncultured Alphaproteobacteria bacterium | reverse complement strand
AAGCCTGGGAACCAGAAACCACTGTTCGCAATCTGCGCTTGATTCGCGAAGCCCGCGCGAAACGGGGAGAAGACCTCTCCTGGGCTCGCGAGATTGAGCAGGCACTTGAGCAAAAGGCACGTGACGTTCAGGCGAGTCCCTCGGGCTGAAATTTTTTCAGCCTTGCAAATAAGCAGTTAGCTTTGCGCACGATCTCCTGTTTCTTTCTTCCTTCCACCGAACACCCGGTAGTCCAATCTCGGGAAAAGGCTGTCGTGTGACTCGAGCACTTGCAGCCAGCCTTCCTCAATCGCTCGGGAAGAGATTTGCTCACGCAGCTTATGAAACTTATGGATGTGCCCTCTAAAGCGGCGCATAGCATACGGCACAGCCGTTTGCTGGCTGATAAGGAATGGCCAATCGCTGCTTTGTGCCAGCAACAGCTCCCGGGCGGCTTGGTTCAGGGCTCTTCGCAGCGGTCCTTCGGCTTCAGGAAATTCACTTGCGAGCTCCACCATGCAGTGCTCCGCTTGATGTTGGTGACGATACAGCCACTGCGTTCGTTCGTTGAGCCACACTTGCTGATAACCCTGCTCGCCCCACGACGAAGCTGCCGGCTGGAGGCAGACCGGGTTGGGGTATGCGTCAAGAACTTCGCTGAGGGCGGCCAGCTTGAATTGCGATGGATTGGACGACCGCCTTCCGGATGACCTGGTCGAGAAAGTTGGGGCCTTCGAACCACCAATGGCCGAAGAGTTCGGCGTCGTAGGGCGAAACGACGATGGCCGGCTGGCCTAAAGTCTGTCGCAGGGAAGCGATTTGTTCCTGGCGGCTCTGGACAAAATGCCTCGCGTGCTCTTCCACCTTGGCGAGAGCTTCTCTTCACGGTGATAGAGCGCGCGCTGTTCCCAGATCTCCGGGGCCGGTGACGCGATGGTATTTGATACCCACATTCCGTCGCACCCCGTCTGCATGTAAGTATGGGCGCAGCGACTCGTAATGTCCGTCGTAGCCCAGATCGCGGTAGACTCGCGGAACTCCATCTCCCGGGTAACCACCCTGCGAACTCGACCTGCCGGCTGGATTCCAGATCTCTGCCCAATGCGATGAGCCCTTCCGGAGTCCTTACCGGCGCGTAGATCCCTGCCGGCGGTCGCGGGTTGCCAAACAGGAGGCCGTGGGCGTCAAGCACCAGATACTCGAAGCCGGTTTCGCGGATCAATGGGTCCAGGCCAGGTTCGTATCCACATTCGGCAAGCCAGAGTCCCCGCGCCGATTTGCCGAAGTGGTGTTCGTAGGTCTCACGGGCGATGACGAGTTGCGCCCGTCTTGCCTCTTCGTTGGACACTAACGGAGAAATGCGTGGGTCGCCGGGCAGGTGATGATTTCGATCAATCTCTCGTCTTGCAGTTGGCGGAAGGCACTGAGGAGATTGCCGCGGTAGTGCTCGAAAAGCCTGGCTGCCGCCCCAAAAAGCTGTCGATACATCAACGCCAGTGGTTGCAGCGCCAGGTCCTGCTGCGTGCGCTGAACCTCCTGATCCGCCAGTTCCATCCGGCTTTCCAGGTAACGCCGGTAACGCGTCTGCAGCAGAGTATCGTCCAGCATTTCCGCCAAAGTCGGAGAGATGGAGAGCGTAAGGCAGCACGGCACTTGGTCCTCCGCCAGTCCGCGGAGAACAGTGATGAGCGGAAGGTAACATTCCGTTATGGCTTCAAAGAGCCAGTCTTCTTCCAAAAAAGTTGGATGCTCGGGATGGCGGACAAAGGGCAGGTGGGCGTGGAGGATAAGAAACAAATAACCGATGGGCATGAAACACTCAAAAAGTAAAGAACTCTGTCTTTGAACTGGGAGCGCGCTCCGGGCGGCGACCGTGCTAGAGGATCAAAATCACGTTGCCGGAGATTGCGGGAATGAGGTTCTGAGAGGGGATCGGTCGTGCTGGGCCAGAAACTACACCGCACAACGGGGTCGAGCCTCCAGTGGGGAGGCGGACCGTGACCGTTTCAGAAACCTCAACTGCTCGTCGCCGCCGGGACGACGACTCCCACATTCGGTCGGGGTCAGAATTCACGACTTCGCCAGCTTGAACGCCAGCATAGCCAGCGGCGGCACCGTCACTTGTAGTGAGTATGGCCGGCCTTGCCACGGGAAGTCTTCAGAAGGAACTCCCCCGGCATTTCCAATGTTCTGACCGCCATAAATGCTTGAATCACTGTTCAGCAATTCAGCGTAGAAGCCCGCTGAGGGAACGCCAATACGATAACCTTCACGAACCACGGGCGTGAAATTGAAAAGAAAAGCGACAAAATCGTCCGGGTTTTTGGCCCGTCGCAAGAAGGTGACGATGCTGTTGTCTGAGTCGTGGAAGTCAATCCACTCGAATCCCGTATACTGAAAGTCCACTTCATACAGAGCCGGTTGCGAACGGTAGAGTCGATTGAGGTCCTTGACGAACCGCTGCAGCTGCTGATGCAGAGGCCAGCGCAGCAAATCCCAGTCGAGGCTCTGGTTGTGATTCCATTCGTTGCCCTGGCCAAATTCCCACCCATGAAAAGCAGCTTCTTCCCCGGATGTCCGTACATGTAGCCGTGAAGCAGCCGCAAGTTGCTGAACTTGTCTTCTAGAAAGTAGCCGGGCATCTTGCTCAACAAGGAGCCTTTGCCATGAACTACCTCGTCGTGGGACAGCGGCAGAACAAAGTTTTCCGTGAACGCATAGATTAACCCGAAGGTCAGGGTATTGTGGTGGAACTTACGGTGGATGGCGTCTTTGAGAAGTACACCAGCATGTCGTTCATCCAGCCCATGTTCCACTTCAGGCTGAATCCAAGTCCGCCCAGGTACACGGGACGCGACACGGCAGGCCACGCGGTGGATTCCTCCGCGATCGTCAGCACACCCGGATGATAGTGGTGAGCCAGTTCATTAAAGCGCTTGATGAAGTCGATGGCGTCCAGATTCTCGTTGCCGCCATACTGGTTGGGAATCCATTCGCCGGGCTGCCGGAGTAGTCCAGATAGACCATGGAGGCCACGGCATCGACGCGCAGGCCATCAATATGATAGCGGTCGAGCCAGAACAGCGCGTTCGACAGAAGGAAATTGCGCACCTCGTTGCGGCCGTAGTTAAAGATCAGCGTTCCCCAATCTCGATGCTCGCCGAGCCTGGGGTCTGCGTGCTCATAGAGATTCGAGCCATCGAAATACGCAAGCCCATGCGCATCTTTCGGGAAATGGGCAGGTACCCAATCGAGCAAAACGCCCAGGCCGGCCTGATGGCAGCGATCGACAAAACCGCTGAACTCTTCCGGCGTCCCAAAGCGGCTGGTAGGCGCGAAGTAGCCGACCACCTGATAGCCCCACGATCCGTCAAAGGGATGCTCTGCCAGCGGCATAAGCTCAACGTGGGTGTAGCCCATTTCCTGAACATAAGGAATGAGGCGGTCGGCCAGTTCGCTGTAAGTCAGGTAGCGATTGTTCTCCTCAGGTACGCGCATCCACGATCCCAAATGGACTTCATAAACGGCAATGGGTGACTCCAGCCAGTTGCGGTTGGGCCGCGCCTGCATCCACTGCTGATCGTGCCATTCGTAACGATGCTGGTCATGAACCACTGAGGCAGTCTTCGGGGGCCGCTCAAAGTAGAAGCCGTAGGGATCGGCTTTCTCAGCCAGGTAATTGCTATGGCGCGCTTTGATCTCGAACTTGTAGAGCGCGCCCTCTCCCAGCCCGGGAATGAACAGCTCCCAAATGCCAGTGCTGCCGCGCACGCGCATGGGATGTCGCCGGCCATCCCAGCGATTAAAGTCTCCGATGACACTGACGCGTCGCGCGTTGGGTGCCCACACAGCAAATTGCACACCGCTTACACCTTCCAGAACGCGCAGGTGGGCGCCGAGCTTTTCATATTTCTTGTAGTGGTTGCCTTCTCCCATCAGGTGCAAGTCAAAGTCAGAGAGAACTGGTGGGAAAGTGTACGGGTCGATGAACTGAAACGTCTGATCGTCGTGAGTCACCACGCGCAACTGGTAACGGAAGGGCAGCGTCTGGTCTTCCAGAAACCGTGTGAAGAATCCTTCGGAACGAACTTTTTCCATCGGCAGTGGAGAATCCGGCTGGTCACTGGGAATGACCCAAGCCTGAAGCGCTTCAGGCAAGAAGGCGCGAATGGCCAGGCCCCCAGGCGGGCCTGAAACGGGATGGGCACCGAGGATATGGAATGGATCGGAGTGGTTTGCCTGAATAATCTGGTCGATTTCGCTCTCGAGGTGTTCAGTGGCCATCTGCGGAAAAACTCCCATGAAAACTGTGTGGCTGCACAAGCAGAGGTCAAGGGGAGGGTTCATGGGGTTGCCCCCTAAACCCCCCCTGAAGTCCCCCCTTGTCCAAGGGGGGACGCTGCTTTTCATCAACGTGGCGCCGCAACGCGGCATGAAAAACTCCCATGAAAACGGCTTAGGTCGTTGAAAACTCGTCGGAGCACCTGATCCTGGCCGTGAATTTTCATTTCTATGGTGCTCCGCAGGAGCATGGATGGCTCATGTGAAAAATCCTTGACGCATCATCGGAGAATGCCGAACCGACCTTTCTGCGGGGTTACCAGCGACTGCTTGGCCGGAACTGGAGGTTTCGGCCATCGGGTCTGACCCCTTCCCGACGAGTCTCTTCAAGCCGCAGCGTTGACTGGGTCGTGGCATTAACACGCTCCTCAGCGGGGAAAGGTGTTTCCAGCTCCCCGGGTCGAGAGGCGGCCAGCGCATCCTCTTGCTGCAAGCCGATGCCAGTCTGCCGCACCAAGTCTTCCAGAAAACGCTGCATCAGCGGTGGTTCTTCTTCTGCAGAGGGACCCAAAGCCAGCCTGGGTGTCACAAGTTCTCTGGAGGCGAGCAAGGGAATCCAGCCGTACTCGCTCCAATAGAGTCCAATCTCCAATTGGTACCGTCGCTCCGGCAACGTATCGAACCACCAGCTGGCGGTCGTTCCCGGGTCAAGACAACGCTCTGCGGCGGTGTCCTTTTCTTTCCACTTCAAAAGGAGTTGAAAGTTCGGCCGGTCCTGGACAGAAACGCTGTGAAGAGCCGTGAGCAACGTCGCCTTCCTCAGTTCCCAATACGCAAAAACGCGCATCGGGCTCTGGACCATCAACTCCAGCTGATCGACGCCGTAACGGCTAGGCAGAGAGGGACCGAAATCGAGAAACGTCGCCGGCGGCAGCTTCTGCCGCTCTTCGGCAACGAGCTCGAGAATGACTGGGTCTTCATCGTCTTCAAAGTCCCAAAACGGCGGAGAGACGCTCAAAAGCAGCAGACCTTTCGCGCAGCAAAAAGGATTCAAATCTCTAGGAGCTGAAAATAGCAAAGCGCCCCGATAAAGGCAAGCTGGCCGCCTTGACGGGAACAGGGCTTGCAGATACTCTACGCAGGCTTTTCACTCTCACCGCGTCTCCATGAATGTTGCCGATCTCATCCTTAAGAAGCGTGATGGATTCGCGCTGGCCGAAGCCGAAGTCACTTTCCTCATCGAGGGATACACGGCGGACCGAATTCCCGACTACCAGATGGCTGCGTTCTGCATGGCGGTCTTCTACCGAGGAATGACCGCCGAGGAAACGCTCTATTTGACCCGGGCGATGCTGCGGTCTGGGTCGGTGCTGGACTTCAGTTCACTGCCAGGATTGAAGCTGGACAAGCACAGCACCGGCGGCGTTGGCGACAAGACTTCCCTGATCGTTGCCTCGCTCGTGGCTGCGGCGGGCGCCTATGTCCCCATGATCTCGGGACGTGGGCTTGGCTTCACCGGGGGAACTCTCGACAAGCTTGAGTCGATTCCGGGCTTCACAGTTCAGCTTCCTTTGCCGCGATTCAGAGCCGTGCTCGAGCAGGTGGGTTGCGCCATGATTGGGCAGACGGAGGAAATCGCGCCGGCGGATCGAAAGCTATACGCCCTGCGGGATGTCACGGCAACAGTGGAATCGATCCCTCTGATCTGTGCCAGCATTATGAGCAAAAAGCTGGCTGAAGGGCTGGACGGTTTGGTGCTGGATGTCAAAACAGGCGCGGGTGCTTTCATGCCCACGCTCGAACAGGCTTTAGACCTGACTCAAAGCCTGGTAGATATTGGCAACGGTCTGGGCACTCAGACGGTCGCCTTGATCACCGACATGAATCAACCGCTGGGCAAAGCTGTAGGCAATGCGCTGGAAGTTCAGGAGGCGATTCAGACCCTGAAAGGCTCAGGGCCACAAGATCTTTCGCTTCTGTGCGAGAAACTGAGTTTGCGCATGCTGTCGCTGACTGCCGATCCGGCAGAGTCTGGCCGGGCAAAAACGAGAGTCGCTGAAACGCTTGGTTCTGGAAAGGCGCTCGAAAAATTCGCTCAAATGGTTGAGGCTCAGGGCGGCAATCCAAGAGTGATTGACGACCCCGCGCTGCTACCTCAGGCGGCTTTGCAGGAAGTGATCCTATCGCCATCCGATGGGTTCATCACCGAAGTCAACGCCAGGACTGCTGGCCGGGTTTCCATGGCGCTGGGCGCAGGAAGGGACACCTTAGATTCCCGCGTCGATCCGAGTGTTGGCATTCTTTTGAACAAAAAGATTGGAGACCGCGTCGAGAAGGGTGAGCCACTCTGCACAGTGTTTTACAATCAGGCCGCAAAGTTCGAATCTGTCCGGCAGTTGCTTCTGGAAGCGTTTGTGATCAACCAGGATCGAGCTCAACCACCACCGCTGATTAAGAGGATTGTGGAATAGGACTGATCAGCAATTGCTGTCACACGAAGCCGCAACTATGTCTGCCAGCAGCGCCAACACCTATCTACAGACTGTGATCAGAGCGGCCGATTTCCTCAGCAAGGGGCTGCTGGCGAGCGCCTCCGAACAGCCACGTTTGGCTCTCATCCTGGGTTCCGGACTGGGAGAGTTTGCCGACACGCTTAACGAACGGAGGGCAGCCCCGTTCTCGGCCGTGCCTCACTTTCCGTTGTCATCAGTTGCTGGTCATCCCGGAAATGTTATGCTCGGCAGAATTGCCGGTACCTGGGTGCTCTGCCTGCAGGGAAGAGTGCACCACTACGAAGGGCATGACTTGAAGGCGGTGACCTTTCCGATTCGAGTCTTGGGAAGGCTGGGCGTCCGGCGGCTGATCGTGACGAACGCCGCGGGCGGCATCAACCCTCGGTTTCAGCCCGGCGATTTGATGTTGATCCGTGATCACATCAGCTTGTTTTGTCCCAACCCCTTGATCGGACCCAACGATCCCGGCTTGGGCCCGCGGTTTCCCGACATGAGTGCCGCTTATTCCGAACCCCTGCGTCAACTGGCCCGGAATTGCGCACGGCGCCTGAAGTTCACGCTTAAGCAAGGTGTTTACGTCAGTGTTACGGGTCCCAGCTATGAGTCGCCAGCCGAGATTGCGATGCTGAAGCGATTGGGCGCAGATGCCGTGGGAATGTCGACGGTTCCAGAAGTGATTGTGGCGCGGCACATGGGCATCGAGTGTCTGGGCGTCTCCAATATCACAAACGCGGCGGCGGGCATCTCAAAACGACCGCTGAGTCATGCTGAGGTTCTTGAGGCTGGCGAACGCGTGAAACCGCGTCTTATAGCGCTCATTAAGGCGATCTGCGAGAAAATTTCTAAACTGGATTGAACGGATGATTCTAGGCATTTGTGGCGGCACCGGTTCGGGAAAAACGACAGTAGCTGAATGACTCGCGCAGGCGCTTGGCCGCGACCAGGCGATTTTGCTGGCGCAGGATGCCTACTACAAAGACAGCAGTCATCTGCCTTTTGATGAGAGAGTACGACAGAACTTCGATCATCCAGACGCTGTGGACTTCGACCTTTTGGTCCGGGACGTCGATGCCCTTCGAAGCCATCAGCCTGTCGAGCAGCCATCTTATGATTTTTCCGCGCATGTGCGGCGCCAAGAGACGACCTCCGGGCTATTGTGATCGTGGAGGGAATCTTGATCTTTCAGAATTCGGGATTGCGCAACCTTTTCGATCTGAAAAATCTTCGTGGATACGGACGCCGATGTTCGTTTCATTCGCCGGCTCCGGCGCGATATCAGCGAGCGGGGCCGCTCGCTGCATTCGGTGGTCCAACAGTATCTTGAAACGGTCCGGCCGATGCATCAGGAGTTTGTCGAGCCTGGCCGGCGCTTTGCAGACATCGTCATCCCTGAAGGTGGCAAGAACGACGCGGCGATGGAGTTGCTGGTTCAATGGCTGGCGACGAAGGTCCAGAAGTTTGAAGCGGGACAACTAGTGCCAGGTTGTGGTTTCTTTGTTCGTCATTCCCGCGAAAGCCGGGATCCAGCCCGGATCAAGAGCCCCTTCGCTTCCGCGGGAATGACGGGCCATGAGGATCCCTGAATCCCTTTCCTGCACGGATTGCATTGTATGGCAAATAAGGATGAAGCCTTGGTGGACGCAGCCTGGCAGGCTCGCGAACGGGCCAGGGCCAAGTACTCAAGGTTTAAGGTAGGCTCGGCACTGGCTTGTAGCGACGGTCGCGTGTTCACGGGTTGCAACATTGAAAGCTCCAGCTACGGTCTGACGATCTGTTCGGAACGGGTTGCTTTGTTCAAGGCACTTTCGGAAGGGGCAGACACGTTCACCCGGATCGTCGTCGTCGCCGACACGGATGAACTCACGGCACCCTGCGGCGCGTGCCGCCAGCTCTTGTGGGATTTCTGTGGAGATCTCGAGATCATCTTGACGAACCGGTCCGGCAAATCCAATACCTTCCGCCTCACGCAATTGTTTCCAGAGCCCTTTGGAGATCATCTTTTTTAGTTTGCCGGGAAGAAACCACTGCGGAGACTAGACGTAACCAAATCCATGAAAGTTGCCATGAAAGTTGAAATCAAACAAACCCAGCTTGAATTCGATGGCTTTGCGAAAGTAGAACGTGCGGTGTTGCGCTTTGAGCGCTTCAGCGGGGGGATGACCGGAGAAATCACGCGCCATCGCTATTTTCGGGGCGATGCCGTTTCCGTGTTAGTTTACGACCCCGCGACCAGCCGAGTGGTGCTGCAGCGACAGTTTCGCTATGCGGCGCATGTCCGAACGGGTGACGGCTGGCTGACCGAGTGTGTGGCTGGAATGATGGAGGAAAACGAAACGCCGCTGGAAGTCGCCCGACGCGAGCTATTCGAAGAAACTGGCCTCAAACTGAAACATGCGGAGCTTGTGGCCCGCTATTTCATCGCGCCAGGAGGTTGTTCCGACCAGGTATATCTCTATCTGGTTGAAGTAGAGGATGCGACACTACCCCTCGGCGTTCACGGGTTGATCGAGGAGGGAGAAGAGATTCAGGCGTCCTGGGTGCCTCTCGAGGAAGCTCTTCAACTCGTGGACGAAGGAAAGATCCAGGATGCAAAAACGATCATCGGTCTCTCCCTGCTGGAGCGACGCCTGAGAGGTACGAAGGGCGAAGTTCTAACGTCGAACAGAGAATGACAGAGCACCAAGGTCGAGGGCTTGTTCGCACCTCGCACCTCGAACTTCGTCCTCCCTACTTCGCGACTCCTATCTTGGGGCAGACCGCATCCAGGACGCAGCGCTGGCACTGAGGGTTTCGCGCGATGCAAACCCTGCGTCCGTGGTGAATCAGCCGGTGCGAGAATTGGATCCATTCCGTCTGCGGCATCATCTCCATAAGATCCTGCTCGACTTTTTCGGGCGTCCTGGCTCGCGTCAGACCCAACCGGTGAGCCAGCCGGAAAACGTGCGTGTCCACCACAATGCCGGAAGCAATACCATAGGCAGTCCCTAGGACGACGTTAGCTGTTTTGCGGGCGACTCCAGGCAGCGTCAAGAGTTCCTCCATTGTTTTCGGGACACTGCCTTTGAACTCCGTCAAGAGTCGCTGTCCAGCAGCCTTCATACTCTTGGCTTTGTTCCGAAAGAAGCCGGTTGAATGGATGAGCTTTTCCAGATCAGGCAGTCGAGCATTGGCGAAGTCACTCGCAGTTGGATACTTCGCGAACAGTGTTGGCGTCACCAGGTTCACACGAACATCGGTGCACTGAGCAGAGAGGATCGTCGCTACCAGTAGTTGGAGCGGATTCTGATGGTCCAACGCGCACGTGACGTCGGGATACTCTTCCTGCAGCCCTTTGAGAATCTTGTCCACAGGCACTTTCGTTTTCTTCAAGGTGTTCTCCGTCCGGTAGGTTGAGGTGAGAAACCGTTTCGGTGACCGTCGCAAGGTCTGAGCCAATATAGCCCAACGTCACGCTTCGGGTCAGCAATAACAAAGGCTTTTCTCATGTTTGGCTGCGGCGGTTCTTGGCTCCACGAGGCAATTGCTGACCTGGCGTGGCGCAAACGTCAAGGTTTTCGCGCAGTTCTGCGAGCAGGGCCAACCGTGCCACGGGAGTGCTATCAAAGACGAAACATGTCAAGAAGCCTTGTTGCCGTGATGAAGAATGTAAATCCACAATGATCCCTCTTGAGAAAGCCCAGGCCGTTCATCCCATCGCCGCCACGCTGGCTCGCAACCAGGAGAAGCTGTGGTGGCTGCACAGCGTCTACGCACTGCTGTTTGGCATTGGTGTGATGTGGCTGGGACACAGAAACTTCGCTTTTCTTCGGGTCACCTTGTTTTATGTTTTGTTCATCTGGATCACCAGTCTGCTGCTCCCCCGGATGGTGCCCAGGCTCGGTCAACGTTGGGGCCGCTGGCTTCATCGAGTGATTCATTACTTCAACAGGAACTTCTATCAGCAAATCCTCTTTTTCATTCTTCCTGTCTATTACTCCAGCGCCACGCTGCGTTCGCGCAACATGGTGTTCGTCATACTGCTGGCAGCCTCGGCTCTGCTGTCAACGCTGGACATTGTTTACGACCGGCATCTCTCCACCAGGTGGAGCTGGGCGGCGCTGTTTTTTGCCTTCAATCTATTTGCTTGTGTAAACGTGATGCTGCCGGTGCTGTGGGGCATCTCCAACCTGGGCGCGTTCTACGTCAGCGCGGCGGTCTCTTTTCTGGGGTTTGCCACCTTCTGTTTTCGGCTGTCGCATTTGCCTCTCTGGAAGGCCCGCGCCGTTATCACCGTGGGTGGACTCTTGCTGATCCTGTTTGTGTTTAGCGAGCGCTCCTATATTCCGCCGGCACCTCTGCGCCTGTTGAGTGCCGAATTCGGTAGTGATTTCGATCGTGCCTCGCTAAGAATAGCGGGCCCCTTATCTGCGGCACCTGCGAGCGGACCAGTGCGAATCGTGGGTCTCACGTCGATTTATGCTCCTCTGGGGTTGAGGGAGCAAGTGTCACACCAGTGGTATGTGGACGGCAAGCTCGTTACCAGCTCTCCGTTCTACCGTGTGACGGGGGACGCAAGGACGGATTTCGTCTTTGGACGGGCCAGGTATTCAATCTATCGTCCGCGGGAGCCATCCGGCTGGATGTGGTCACCGAGGGCGGTCAACTCATCGGTCGCGGTTCGTTGCCAGTGTCGCGTTAACTCTGGACGAAGAATGTCTTGATGGTCTCCGGTTCAGGAGAACCTGAACTATTCATGAACAGAAGGAAATCGAGCACAGAGGGCCTCACCTCCTCAATTCCCTTCTCCAAGTGGGAGTCCTGGCTGACCGTTAAGCGGCTCGTTGTAGTCCGGCAGCCCCCCGATCATTTCCAGGAGTTTAGCCCGCACGGATTGTTTCCGTCGCTTCGCGTCTGCGACGTTACTGACTGCAGCGATCTCGCTCTCGCGCTTTTGCAACTCCTCTTGAGCGATTTGGTCCATCCAGCCGAGTAGTGGATCCTGGATGGCGTTTTGCGCAAGGAATGGTGAGGGACAAAGTAAGGTCAAAAGCAATACGACAACGCTCGTGGAGTAGCCCTTTATCGAGAATGTCTGGCTCATAGATTCGTGAGGCGACCTTCCGTCGAAGCCGGTGCCCAGGGTGCGGGCAACCCCAGATCGGACAGAATAACCTGGGCACTGTTGTATCCGACGAGTCCTGTAACGTTCCCTCCGGGATGGCAACTGCCGCCGCACAGATACAAACCCGCCACATGCCCCCGGTAATGTCCTGCACCTGGAAACGGGCGGTTGTAGCCGACCTGGCCATGCTCGAAGGCCCCCACCAGCAAGTCCCCTCTGACCATGTTCGGCAGGGTGCGCTCCGTATCCAGTGGGCTGCGTACGAACCAGTCGAGAACAGAGTGCTTCAGGTTGGGCGCGTATTCAGTCCAAAGATTCAGCATCGACTGGCCGTGGCTCGCCTTCTCCCGATCCCAGGAACCAGCATCCCCATAGAGGGCATAGGGCAACTTCTCCCACATAAAGGCAGTGTGCCTTTCGGCGGGAGCTTGAGTAGCGTCGAACAAAGTTGGGCAACTTCCCCACATGACGGTCGGTGGAATCGTCCCTGCCTCGTGGTGTCGCACGATTTCGGGGAACTGCTCGAAATGTTCCAGGCCCAGAATCACCATGAAGGCGCTCTTCAGTTGGGGATTCTGGTCGGCTGCCCGATAGCCGGGAGGCTCGCTCAGGTTCAGATTCAAAGCGAAGAGCGGAGCCACGAGATTGTAACGAAAGCTTTGCGCTTTTCTTCGCCACTCTGGTGAGACCCACTGTTCGTCGATCAGTTCCAGAAACGTCTGTTACGGATTAAGTCCGGATGCCACAAAGTGTCGCGACCGAAAAATGTCTCCCGACTGAGTCTCAACTCCAACGGCTCTGCCATTTTCGACGAGGATCCTCCGCGGTCTGACTTGAACTTTGACATCTCCTCCGCTTTCCCGGACTGACGCAACCAGAGCGCGGGCCAGCGCCGCCGAACCACCCCGGCACATCTGGGCTTTCGCCTGTGCTGGCGAGCAACGACGGGATATGATGACCAAAGCCTTTACAGCGAAGATCCACTTCCCTCAATCCGTTAAAGAAAAGAAGCCCGGCCTGGATCACTGGATGCTCGAATTCTCTCAGCACAAACTCAAGCGGCGAAAGAGCGCTCACCTCGAGCAGCAACCGCCCCTCGGCGCTCCTTTCGAGCAACGCGCGGCGACGCTCGCTGGGCACAGGCGGAGATTGACTTTCGGGAATGAGAATCTTCTGAACAATCGGCAGGAACCGTTCGCGCCACTGACGCAGGGTGACAGCGTCTTTTCGGCTAAACCGGGCAAAGGACTCTTCGGTTTTCTCGAACGACCTCCACCACTCGAGAACCGCTCCACTCCTCAGCACCAGAGCTACATTCAATTCAGGCTCCAGATACACAGCTCCGTGGCGCTCCAGCTCCAAATCGCGGTACCACGGCATCTGGGTGAGTCCGCGATGAAAGAACGAGTGTGTGTTGTGGAGAAAGCCAGGATGACGCGGATCTTCGACCGTTGCGAGCCCGCCTCCGGCCACATCTCGTGACTCCAGGCAGAGGACCCTTAAACCTGCCTTGCCAAGGTAGGCTTGCAGGACCAGGCTATTGTGTCCGGAGCCCAGGATGATTCCATCGTAGATTTCAGAAGTTTGACCAGGCATGCAGTCTCAATCCGCGTGATTTCGTCCTGGCACGGGGAGCGCCACATCAGGTTGATCCAAGGCAAATTCAGTCGATGGCATGGTCAATCGCAAGGCTCTGCTGCCGATCTGGTGCAAAGCACCGAAAACTGGAAGCAGATTCCACTAACGCCGCGAGGCCAAAGGCGACCGGCGCAATCCGCATCCAGACTGCGTTTACAAACCGCCTGCCGAAGTGATAGGTTACGAGCGTCAAGTCAGTTTGGTTGCGCTGACGATCTGGGAGCCAAAGCCCCACTGAACACTCCCCTCGCGCCCGTAGCTCAGGTGGATAGAGCACCTGCCTTCTAAGCAGGGGGTCGAAGGTTCGAGTCCTTCCGGGCGTACCATCTTTTGAATAACTTACGATCCTCTACATTTTGAATTCGTGTTCATTTGTGTTCAAAACCCCAAAAAGTTTTTGATCTAAGGCTTCGACCGTAGCTTTGACGCTTGCCGGAATCTCTTGCGTGTAGACATTCATCGTTGTGGTGGCGTTGGAGTGGCGAAGTTGGGTTTGTGCGTCCTTCACGGTTCCAATGCCATGGACTTGGGTCGCGAAGGTACGGCGTAAAGCTTGGAACGTTATGTCCTCAATCCCGGCTTCCTTCCCCTTCGACTTCAGCACTCGACGCAGGTAATTGTGAGATTCAAGCGGGCCTCCTCTACGCGAAGGAAACACGATCTGGTCGTCGCCTGGGTAACGACATTTCTCTCGCCAGAATTCGAGTTCCTTTTGTAGAGATTCCGGAATCGCAACGAACGCCGCGCTTCCTTCTGTCTTCGTAGGCCCAACTTTACCCCGATACACCGCCTCCTCAATCTTGAGTCTTCCTTGCTGCACACTTCGCCAACGCAAAGCGAACAGCTCTCCTGGTCGTAGCGCACAGACAATGAGCATTCGCGCGATCAAGCGATCGCGGCCCTCCAGCGACATCAGCAACTTCTGAACTTCCTCAGAGCTGAGGTAGCGTTTGCAGGTCTTGCGGGTCACCGGCATTTCCAACTTTCTCGCCGGATTCTTCACGAGGAAATCCTGATCGATTGCTTCCTCAATGGCCGCCTTCAGCCAAGTTCGGGCTCTTTGAACCACCGATTTTGAGTATTTCTTTGCGAGTTCATTCAAGTGGGCCTGGAGTTCGAAGCGAGTCAGATCGCAGAGACGAGTCTCGCCGAACCGAGGAAGGACGTGGTAGTCCATCACGTAGGTGACGGCTTCGTGTGTCGAACGCCTCCATTTTGATTCCTTCAACGGCAGGAATCGATTGGTCCAAAACCATTCGAACGTCAAGTTTGGATCGGGCTTGGCTTGACCGTGCCCTCGACTCTCTCGCTCAATGATTTTTCCCAGCTCCCGTTCCGCTTCCCACTTTCTCATCTCTGACTTGAGTCCGAGGATCGCAGAACAATGTCTGCGCTTCTCCTTTCCGTCTACCGTCAGAATGTAGACGTAGTAGTGCCCTTTCCACTTCTTGACCTTCTTGCCGGTCTCTTCGATCCAGCCATGCTGATAGCGGTCTCTTGGCATATGCCTCCCAATGTTTTTGAGATTGGTGATGGGAGGGAATCTTATCACTGGCACCATTTTTGGATGAACTCCTTCACATCCTCCGCTCGAAACCTCAGCAGCTTGCCGAGCTTCACTGCCTGAAGCCGTGGTTGTTTCCGGGTAGCGTGATCTCTCACCCAGCCTGGGGAAACGGAAAGCCACTTGGCAACCTCTGTGGCTGTGAGGAGCGCGCCGTCCCTAGGCGGATGGTCCTGTGGGGCAGAAGCGTTCAAACTGGGTTCTCCTTTCTTCATGGATGGATCATGGCGGTCATTCCCAATTCAATAGGGTCAGGCTTCCAGAGTCCTCTAGCGCCGCCGGCGTTCTCAACGCCGAGAACAAGGGCCTACACTTAATAAGAGGCTTTGAAACGGCAAAATCTTAAGGAAATATTTTCATCGGCTTGCCAAGTGATTCAGGGCGCTGGATGTTCCAGAAATCCCCTCCCGACACAGACTGCGACCTACACTAAGAAGAAGGTTTGAGAACGCAAAATCTTAGGAAAATATTTCAGACGAGGGTCTGACCTGACATCGGTCGAAAAATCCCCCTTTACCTATTAAGTGCCCCTGGTTTTGGCAAAACCTCAGAAAAAGAGGAAGTCGGCCGGGAGGTAGAAACTGCTTGGAAGCGAGGACGCCTAAGATTCCATTGAGTATGGACCTAAGTTTAGGGTTTTGTGTTACCGATCGGTAATGTTGTTCCGCTTATCTTAGTTAAACAGACAAATATTCCCGTACGGTAATAAATCATTGACTTAGCCACTCAAAGACAACTAATATTCCCGGACGGTAACATTCAGATGAGCCGTGTCATGAAACACACGCCAAAGGAAATCGGCAAGGTCGTCCGGGAAACTCGGAAGAAGCTGGGCGTTACGCAGAAGGCTCTGGCGCTCACATCCGGCACCGGCCTGCGGTTTGTCATCGATCTCGAAAAAGGCAAGGAAACCTGCCAGATCGGAAAGGCCCTGACGATCCTGCACACGCTTGGAATCAGGCTGACGCTAACTCCCCCCATGATTCCCACGAAGGAAGAGTAGCCCATGGCAAGAACCCTCGATGTCTATCTGCACAATGAACTCGTTGGTCACCTCATCCAGGACGATGGCGGCCAGATGGTGTTCGATTACGACGAAAGCTGGCTGCAGAAACCCAACGCCACACCCTTGTCCCAGTCATTGCCCTTGAGAAGGGAACGTTTCAAACGCAACGAGTGCAGGGGGTTCTTCGCTGGCATTCTGCCCGACGAAAGTAAGCGTGAGATCATTGCCCGCAATCTTGGCATCAGCGCGCGCAACGACTATGCCATGTTGGAGCAGATCGGCGGCGAATGCGCGGGAGCTGTCACCTTTGTCCCGGCTGGAGAAAATTTGCCGGAGCGCAACTATGGCTACCGGACGCTCTCTTCGCAGGAACTGGCCGCGATGCTGAAGCAACTGCCAAAACGCCCACTGCTGGCGGGCGAGGAAGGAATCCGCCTTTCACTTGCCGGCGCGCAAGACAAAGTTGCTGTGCGGATTGAAGGTAATGAGATTTCTCTCCCACTTGGAGGCGCGCCAAGCACGCACATCCTGAAACCCGCAGTGGAACGCTTCGAGGGTGTTGTTTTCAATGAAGCGCTCTGTATGAAGCTGGCAGCAACGGTCGGCCTGCCCGCCGCAAAGGTCGAGACCAGAAGCGTGGAGGACCTAGAGTATCTGCTAGTGGAGCGCTATGACAGGACCTACCGTCACAATCCGGGAGGCGCAACCTCCTTGGACCGGCTTCATCAGGAAGATTTTTGCCAGGCCCAAGGCATCGTCCCCGAGACGAAATACCAGAAGGAAGGCGGACCCTCTCTCAAACAATGTTTTGCACTGCTGCGCGAAGTGTCCACTGCGCCCGTGATCGATCTCGCACGTCTTCTCGACGCCGTGATCTATAACTTCCTCGTCGGCAACAACGACGCCCACGGCAAGAACTTCTCGCTGCTCTACGACGGAATGGGAATGGCGAACCAGCAGATCAGGCTTGCGCCTCTCTACGATGTCGTTAGCACGACCTACTATCCCGAGCTCAGTAAAGATATGGCAATGAAGATCGGCCGGGAGTATTCGTCGGACAAAGTGACGTTGAAAGACTTCGAGCAACTCGCGGAAGAGGCTGGCCTGGCCAAGCCTATTGTGAGAAACCGCGTACCGCAATTGGCCGAAACCGTCATCGCTAATCTGGACAAGGCGGGAATTGAACATCCGGTTGCCGAAGCAGTGGCTGCACTGATCCGCAAACACTGCGAGATTGTCCGCACTCGTTTCCGGAATTAATGTTCAGGGCGCAAGAAAAGTGGCCTTGATCGACGATGATGAAGGCTGAAAAGGAGGGGCTGGGTCGTAAATTCGAGAGCTGCGGAATTCAATGAGCCAAAATGCAGAAACCTGCTTTGAAGCCCGAGAGTGGGACGGTAGCCCCTAGGCTGCTCTTGGCTTCCGGATAGAGGACCACTCTTTGGACAGGGTCCGACAGACAAGTCATCGAGATCGGTAAACATTACGGCGTTAGAACGAAGCCGCGGCCTCCCTGCACACGCGTAGCGTCCGCCGCGCCGGCGGCTTCGTTCTAACGCCATAGCGATTACTGATTTTTCGAATTTCCCCACAAAAAGCCATTCTTCGTACTTGAGCTTTGCGCACCCGTGGCGGATCTGTGCGCAAGCAAGGCTAAGTCAGTCGGAACTCGCGCCAATCAGTCGTTATTCCCGAAAACCGGACATCTGCGAATAGGTCAATCTGACCGAAATCATCCGGTATCCCCATGAGCCGGCCAGGGAGGACGACCTAAACGCTACTATTCATTTCAATTACTCGGATCTTTGCTGCTGGTATTTAAATTGCCAACATGGGCTTCAGCGGGCCCTGGAGGCTACCATGACGGGACAACGAGGATTCAGTTTGACCGAGGTTTTGGTAACAGTTTTAGTCGCGGTCGACGATTATCGTGATGGTTGTTCCCACGATGACCAATGCTTCCCGGTCTCTCAAACTGATGACGGTTGCCAAAGAGATCGAAGGCCAGTTGCAGAATACGCGCTTCAACGCAATTAACAAAAACCGGTCGACTTCGCTGGTCTTTTCATCCGACGGCTCGTGGTACTTCCTGGATCTCGATGGAAACGGTACCCTCAATGGTTCCGAAACCGCCCTGTGGGCCCCGTCTGGAGGATACACGCTGAATGCGTCAGCACCGACCACGTCCTTGACCGCTTCAGTCGTCGGAACGAGCCAAGAACCCGCCATATTCTCGAATCGCGGTGTCGCCTTCACATCGCGTGGAAGTGTGGTGCAGCTGAACTCCAGCCAGGTCCCGACCACCACGAAGCTGGCGGCGCCCGGGAGTGATTTACTTGCGCGATCCTCAGGGGCGATATGCGGCAGTGAGCCTGACCTCAGCTGGTCGAGTCAGGAATTGGAGTTTGAAGGGGACTACGTGGAGATAAAGGGAACGGTTATGCAACAGGTTCATTCAACCTCTGAAACTACCGCGCCTCTCGGTGCGGAGTCGGAAAAGGGATTTACTCTACTGGAAACCCTGGTGGCCTCGGTAGTGTTGATGTTTGGTCTCCTGTCGGTGGCTTCCCTGCTGGCTTATGCAGTGGCGACGAACTATGAAAACAAGATGGACTCAATCGGGAACACATTGGCGGTTCAAAAAATGGAACAGCTGAGGGCGCAGAGTAACACCAGTCTGGTCAATGGCGGTTGCCCCCTTGATTCGAGCGGAAATATTGATTTTACCCAAGCCGCTGTCGGCGGCTACTCTCAAACCCTTGCGGGATTTGGCAATGTGACCTTCGAGATTCGTTGGAACATCGCTACATCCAATCAACTGAAAACCATCGTGGTTGCGGCTCGAAGAACCAGCGGCACGAAAAGACATATGTCAAATATTCTGAGCCCCGTCAGCGTCCGATGTCTGAAACAGGACCTATCAGGATTGTAATGATGAAACTCCAGCGACATTCGACCCTAAACAAGGCACTGCTTGCTCGAGAGTCTGAGGATCGGCTTTTGGCCGCTTCAAGTCTCCTCGATTCGGGATTTGCTCCAGGCAGTATCTCCGGCCTTGGGGCAACGACTTCCGGGACCTATAAGCAGGATTTCAGTCGCGCCAAGGGATTTTCTCTCGTCGAACTATTGGTTGCGACTTTCATGTTAACGGCTCTGCTAGGCTCGGTTCTAGCCATCTTTAACCAGGAACAGAGCCGCCATGATTTCGAGCAAGACCTCCTCGCGATGCAACAGAGTACCCGAGAAGTAGCGGATCAGGTTTATCGAGATGTGCGGATGGCCGGTTTTCCACAGGAGAGGCTCTATGCTTCCAGCTTGAACTGGACCGCTTCGAATTCAAACAAGATCGCTTCAGGCTTCACCACCATCAGTTCCAGTAATTTGGTTTTCCAGGGTGACGTAGACAATGACGGAATAGTTGAGGTTGTTGAGTATAGCCTCAGTGGCACAACCCTTCGTCGAAGCGAGGTGGAGAAAAATAGCGGGGGCTCTGTACCGTCCGCTGATCCCCAGATCCTTGCGGAGAACGTAACGAGTCTGGCCCTCAGCTACTTCGCTGGAATGGCAGTGCTTGGACGACTTCAGGCGTAACGGCCGCAAATACCAGCCGGGTGGACGTCTCGGTCACCCTGCAAACATCTTCGAGGGATCCTCAATCAAAGCAGTACCGGACGTTGAACTTTCAAACGAGCGTGATCGCCAGAAATCTCGAATAGAAGTCAGCCGGTCAAAGCGGATTGAAACAGAAAGAAAGGGAAAGAGGAGGTCCAGAATGTGTGCATCGACGAACTCGGCAATAATGAGGAGCCAGCGAGGGATCGGCCTGATCATGGGTATGCTGATTCTCACGATTCTTAGCTTGCTGGGACTGGGCTTAATGACGAGTGCCACGCTGGAAACCAGAATCCAATCCAACGCGCGCTCCTCGTCCCGTGTTTACTATGCCGCAGAAGCCGGACTGGAAGAGGCCAGCTACCGGATGATCGGAGATTCTTTGAACGCGATCCCTCTCACACAGTTGGACACAACGACGGAAGTCGTCTACATCCGGCAAAACTCAAGCATCAACCCGACGGACAGTTCCAGTTCCGACTACGATACCGAGTATGCTTCTTCGAATTTCGGAACCGTGACCTACTACACGACCAATCAAAGCAGCAACCCGATACCCTATCGCTGGGTCAAGCTCTCCAGGAAGACGAAGCGCCTCTCAGGACACGATGTGAACAATGGAGGATTGACTACCAATCAAGACGTGCCGATTTATTACGATCATGCCGAGTACCTCTACGATCCTGGAGCTGGAATTAACGCATCCAAGACCGGGTATCCTGTCTACCAGTTAACCTCCTTCGCGCGGACTTCCGACGGCACCTCTTCCAAGGTCCGCAGAGAAATCAGCAGCGCTGGGTTCGAAATGCCCGGTGCTATCTTCTTCGATGGACCCAATCCGACGTTTGCCGATGCTCCGACTAGCACTGGCTACTGGGTGAACGGAAACGACCAGGCTGGCGGAGGCTATAATAAGCCGGCTATCGGAGTGATTTCGGATGCCGCTGATACTTCGATCAGTGCAGGGCTGCCGCGCCCTGATCACTATGTCGGATCGGGCGGGGGTACTCCCGATGTAGAAAATGTCGCGCCCAGTCTCCCGGAATCCTTCACCACGCCTCAAGGAATGGAAGACTTGGTCAATTCAATCGATGATTACGCCAACGCAACCCATCCAGCGGGCACAACGACCTGTTCAGGAGCCGACTGCTGGGGAACTGCGGCGAGTCCGAAGATTAACGTATTTAATGGGGACTGCGATTTAGGGAATGGCACAGGTTATGGTGTCCTGATCGTCCGCGGTACCTTCCACATGCAAGGTAACGGTAACTTCTATGGGCTGATTCTGGTTGTAGGCCAGGGGACCATGGACTTTAGCGGCGGTGGTAACGGTGAAATCCAAGGTGGCATTTTTCTCGCAAAGACCCGCGACTCGAGCAACAACATCCTCTCCACTTTAGGCTCACCGTCCCTCGATTGGAATGGTGGCGGCGGCAATGGTGTCTTTTACAATAGTTTCCACATTAACAACATGTTCAAAAACATGGCTTTCATCAAACTCGCCTTTAAAGAGTTAAGCCAGTAGGGCTATTCGCGTTTCGTCTGTGCGCCGGTAAGCGGTAGGGCTCCGCCTTCCCCTTCGCACATTGGGAGGAACAGTAGGTTAGCCATGCCACAGGGCGCCCCCACGCAATGCGAGCTGCCGTTTTGCGTGGGTAACGCTGACGTAAGATTCGAACTTCCAGTGCGCACGGGAGCCGTGTGCCGGGAGCCGTCGTCCCGAATGCCTATTCGATCACTTCGTCGGCGAGGGCGAGCAGCTTCGCCGGAATTTCGAATTCACACCGATATATCCGATCGCCGGGCATCACCGGCTGCTGCGCGCGCACCGCGAGCGGCCGGGCCGCCGCGCCAGCGAGCACACCGAGAAATCTGCGCCGGCTCACGTCTCCACCCACATCCCGCCTGAACTCACAGCCCGACCAGGGTCTTGGCGAGGATGTTGGTCTGGATCTCCGAGGTCCCGCCCATGATGGAGAAGGCGCGCGCGTTGAGGTAGCGCGGCGCCGCAGCGAGCAGCTCCTCCTCGTCGGGAGGCAGCTGCAGCGTCTCGTAGAGCGGACGCTCCGGCATCCAGCGCAGCGCGTCGTCGCCGATGGCATCGACGGCGAGCTCGGTCATCGATTGGCGGATCTCGCTCCAGCGCAGCTTGAGCAGCGAGGAGATGGGCCCGGGGCTGCCCCCGGCCTGCAACTCCGACAGCACCGAGATGTCGATCATCTCCATGGCGTCGAGATCGGTGCCGATCTCGGCGAGGCGCGTCGTGATGGCGTGATCGTCGGGACAGCGGGCGGCGACCTGGCGTACGAGCTTGGTGAACTGGGCGCGCACCTGGCCGGCCAGCACCCTGCCGCCACGCTCGAACTCCAGCAGATACTTGGCGACCGTCCAACCCTGGTTCTCCTCGCCGATGCGGTTTTCCTTCGGCACCCGCACGTCGTTGAAGAAGACCTCGTTGAATTCGTGATCGCCGCCGTTGCCGATGATGGGGCGCACCGTGATGCCCGGCGTGTCCATGTCGATCAGCAGGAAGGTGATGCCTTCCTGGCGCTTGCCGGTCGTGGCGGTGCGCACCAGGGCGAAGATACGGTTCGCCTTGTGCGCGTTGGTGGTCCAGATCTTCTGGCCGTTCACGACGTAATCATCGCCGTCGGTGACCGCCCTGGTCCTGAGCGAGGCGAGGTCCGAGCCCGAGCCCGGCTCCGAATAGCCCTGCGCCCAGTAGTCCTCGCCCGAGCGGATGCGCGGCAGGTACCGGCCCTTCTGCGCCGGCGTCCCGTAATGGATGATGACGGGTCCGACGAAATGCGAGCCCGAGGTGTTGTAGGCTACGGCGCCCGCCCTGCCGCATTCGAGATCGAAGATGTAGCGCTCGACCGGAGTCCAGCCGGTGCCGCCGTGCTCGACCGGCCAGTGCGGCACCGACCAGCCCTTGCGGTGGAGCGCGCGGTGGAGCTCCAGCAGCACCTCGGGATCGATGATGAAGCCGGTGGTGAGATCGATGGCGCGCCGCATGGCGTCGGTGACGTGCGCACCGAGAAAGCGTCGCACCTCGTCGCGGAAGGCGACATCGGCGGGACTGAGGAGGAGGTTCAAGCCGGTCCTCCCGACATGATCAGGCCCTGGGCGGCGACATCCGGGTCGGCGATGGCGCGGGCATAGCGGCGCAGGTGCGCGCGCGTCGATCCGAACAGGATCTCGTAGGCGATCAGGCGCTTGGCATAGCCGCCGAGCGACAGCTCGTTGGTGGTGCCGATGGCGCCGTGGAGCTGGATCGCCTCCTGATGCACGTGACGGGCACAGCGGCCGATCTTCGCCTTGGCTCCGGAGACGGCGCGGGCGCCGGCCTCGGCGGGGCCGTCGAGGCTGAGCGTGGCGAACAGGCTCGACGCGCGCGCTTCCTCTTCCGCGATCCTCATCCGCACGATGCGGTGCTGCAGGGCCTGGAAACTGGCGAGCGGCTGCCCGAACTGGACGCGGGTCTTGGCGTAGTCCACGGTCGCCTTGACCATGGCTGCGATGGCGCCGACCGCGTCGGCGGAAGCCGCCGCGATTGCGCTGCGGATGACCGCCTCGACGGCTGCGCCGGCATCCTCGTTGTCGCCGAGCAGCGCGGAATGCGGCACCGTCACGTCGGCGAGCGCGACATCGGCGGCGCGGCTGCCGTCCACCAGGCGCAGCGGCCGCAGCGTGACGCCATCGGTGTTCCCGGGCACGACGAAGATTCCGATCCTGCCCTCGGCGAGCTGCGCCGATACCAGCAGCGTGTCGGCCATGGGGCCGCCGAGGACCGTCCTCTTCGCCCCTTGCAGCACGTAGCCCCGGTTCGTGCGCCGCGCCCGGGTGGAAGCACCCGCCTCGTCGTGCGCGAAAGCGAGGAGCTGGCGACCCTCGATCACCGTGGGCAGGATCGCCGCGCGCTCGGCAGGCGATCCCAGCCGGGTGAGGAGACCTCCACTCAGCACCACGGTCGCGAGATAAGGCTCGACGACCAGGTGCCTGCCGAATGCCTCCATCAGGATCGCGAGCTCGACCGCTCCGCCGCCGCTGCCGCCGTCGTCCGGCGCGAACGGCAGACCGAGCCAGCCGAGCCGGGCAAACTCGTTCCAGAGATCGCGGTCGAAGCCCGCCCGGCTTTCGCAGGTCTTGCGGAAGGTCGCGTAGTCGTAGCGCTCGGTCAGGAATTTGTCGGCGCTGCTGCGCAGGATGACCTGCTCGTTATCGTATCCAAGGTTCACAGCAAGAGTCCGACAGATGCGATGGCCGGGAAGCGGACGACCTGAAGCATGGCCCCGCAACCCGCAAAGGGCTCGAGAACTATCCCATCTCCCGAATGTGCAGGCAATACGATACGGTGCGACGATACGGTGCGACGAAGCTTCGCTTCGAATTTCAGATCGTACTTTCGCCTGTCATCGCATCGCGCGTCGTCGGCCTCGAGTTGACCGCCTCTGCGGACAACGCAAGGGTGACCGCGAGAGCGATGATGAGCGGCATCGCAGCTCCTCGATCGTGAATGAGCTTCACTGCTTGGCGAGAATTGAAAGGCGACGGGTCGCCTCACTGGAGCCGAAACTCTCGGCCTTTTGGTACCAGCGGCGTGCCGTCTCTACGTCGGCGTCGATCCCCACCGCGCCGAGCCTTGCGAGCACGGTGGGATCGTAGGTCGCCCCCAACGCGATCGCGGCGTTGGCGTTGCCGGCTTCCGCGGCGCGTCGGAAGACCAGCCGGGCCGCGGCCAGATCCCCCGCCGTGGCGAATTGCTCGCCCCGCTCCATGAGCAGCTTGATCTCCTCGGGGTCGAGCGCACGCACAACCGGGCTCGCCGGCTGTGCGGCAGCCGACGCCACTCCGGCTGTGCGGCAGCCGGCGCCACATCCGGCTGCACGGTTGCGCGCTCCGCCTGCCTTGCCGTCAGCGCGGTCCTGAGATTCTGCAAGCCGGCCTCGTTCGCGGCCGACGCTTCACGATCGGCGGCCGTTGTCTCGACCGGCACAAGCTCTCGTGGAGCCGCGGACATGGTCGGAAGTTGAGCAGCCACCGGAGCGATGGCTGCCATCTGCGCTTGGGGGGCAGGTGGCGAGGCAGGAGTCGAAGCGGAGAGCGCATAGTAGCCGATTGCCGCTGCGCAGATACCCACCACCGAAAAAACGAATGGTCCGACGAAACTGCGGCGAGGCCCCTCCGGGGGGGGCGGCGCTCGGTCGGGCTCCAGCGAGCGCGCGCGAATGTCTTCACCGATCGTATCGGCAGCGCTGCGGTGACCTGCCGCATCATACAAAGGATAACGGCGAACATCGGCGGAAGGCAGGTCGGGCGCTAATGTCGTGCTTGCGACCCTCGTCAGCCTTGCGGCTGATTCCTGCCGCTGCAACCATCGCAGGCTGGCTTCGAGCCGCTCGAGGTCTCGCTCAGTCATGGCCTTGTCGCGGCGCTCGACTGACGGATTTGATGCGGCACGCCGCGGAGCGACTTCGTTCAGGTCCACGGAATGCTTGTCGGCCGTCGGCTCCTCCGCGGCATCCGCACCCCGCCGGTCGGTCACACGCTCGTCCGCCGCAAGCGGGCCTGCCACGGCGCGAACTGCGTCAGGCGGCCGATCGTCCGAGTCCAACTCGCTCGGCGGTTGCGCACGCGCAGTCTTGGGAGCGAAGGCCCAGAGGACGTCGTCACCTTGCTCGAGCGGATGGGGATCGAGCGCGGCACGCTCGTGGATCGGCTTGGGTGCGTAAGGCGAGCGAAGCGGCTCCTCCTCGGAGGAAGGCGATTCGGAAGCGGCTAGCTCACGCTGCGCCACGTCGTCGGAAACATCGGCCGGATTCGAAGGCTTCCCTGTCGGGGTACTCATTGACTGACACTCCCCTGTGACACCACGGTTCGGGTTTTTTGATCGGCCCCCTTCTTATTCGAGGGTTCCGGCTTTCCGCTTGCGCGACTGCAACCGATCACGCAAGCGCACCCATCGCACCCGTCCAGGCGGCGGCCGCGATCAGCGCTGCGCGCTGCTGCGCTGCTTCTGCCACTGCAGAAATTCGCGGAACAACGCCTCGCGCTGCTCTTGCGTGAGGTCCATCGCTCCGGAGCCTCTGTTCTTGAGGAACGACGAAAACTCGCCGCTCGCCACCTGCGGGTCCGCCGCATCCTTCGGGCGAATGCGACGGAGCATCTCTTCCGCGACGCTCCACCGGGTCCATCCAGGCACGGTGGCTGCGAGATTGACATCGCGCCACTTGGGATGCCGCGGCGGCTCGCGAAACTTGTCCCATTTGGTGAACAGGTTCTCGGTGAACCTTTCGGCGCGGCGGTAGCGGTCGTGTCCCTTGGGCCAATTGAAAACGGCGAGCACCGCCGGAACCGCGATCGCGTCGACCGGCTGACCTTCGGGGATGAGATGCGGATACTCCTTGTGGGTCAGCTCGCCCAACCCGTAGTAGTCGGCGAAAGTCTTCGAGAATGGAATCGGCACGAAGTGCAGCCCCGAGTTCGCCGGTATCTTCGCGAAGAAATCGATCGGCTTGCCGATCACCCGGACCAGAGCCGAGATCTCGCCCGCCTTGAGCTTTTGCAGCGCGGTGGGATTGTCGAACAGAACCTGCTCGACCTGGACGCCGAGACGCTGAAACACGATTGTTCCGGTCAGGCTCGACGCGCTCCCGGCCGGACCGAAACTGACCTTCTTGCCCTTAAGGTCCTCGATCGTCTTGATGTCGGTGCTGGCGAGGACGTGCATTTCCGATACCGGCAGCCGTACGATGTAGTTGATCCGGTAGGGAAGGTTGGTGAGCTTGCGCTGGGTGCGGAAGTAATCGAACACGTCCGCCTGGGTGACCGCGATGTCGACCTGGCGCAAGTAGAGCAGGTCATCCATGTTCGAAGCAGCACCATAGGTGACGATCGGAACGACCCGCAGGTTGTCGCCGTCGTCGAGCACCTGCGCCAATTCATTGGCGAAAGTCATATATGTGCCGGAGAGTTGTCCCCCGGCGACTCCGACCGTCCAGTTGTTTTTCTTGTACTTCATTGCCGCATCGGTGCCGCCCTCCTCGAGAGATTTGGGCACCGTCTGGGCTTGCGCGTTCCCGACCAATCCGCAACCGACTGAAACAAAGCCGAGTATGTAGGCGAACAGCGTTACGACGAGGCGCACAGCGCCTCTCGATGATAGCACGCGCATGCAACCCCTCCTCGACTGACTGACCCGGTACGCGGTCGCCTCGGTCAAAATTGTTGAAATCCGATTGTCGTTCTTGCGTGAACCATTGTGCAGAATTGTAATGATTGGTTAACAATTTTTCTTGGTCAAGCTTGGGTGTAATGATTGGTTAACAATCTTTCTTGGTCAAGCTTATCGTTTGCATTGGTGCGAAAGTACTACCGGTGAAATGATTTCTGCACTCTCGTCGCGCGATGCATGTATCAATTCAGGTCATCTGCGCGCCCAACATGGGTTGCCAGGCGAATGCTTGAGGTATGTTGATGCTGAATTGATCTGTATTTGGTAAGTCGGTACCGATCAGATTTTTTTGCATTCGCGCTTGCTGGCGTGCGCTCAGCCGGCATGCTGATGGTGCAAGTCATTTGGGCCTGCTCTTGCTCAAGGAGCTCAGGTCTCTTCGCTTCGTGCGCGAGGTGCTTGCGATATCCGAAAGGCCTGCTCCCGACGCGACGGTGAGTTCGTAATTCGCGCAACGGCCGCGGTCAGGCGCTTGGCCCCTGCTTGGCCCTCGGGCGAGCTTGGCGCAGGTAAGGGGACACTATAATCTTCACGCAGCCACGACGAACCGATGACTCGTCGGATTTCGGATCAATCCCGTCAGGAGGACCACCGCAATGTTGACGTTGTATTTCGCGCCGGGCGCATGCTCGATGGCTGCGCATATCGTGCTGGAGGAGAGCGGCGAGAAATACCAGGCGCAGCCGGTCGATCTCGCCAAGGGCGAGCAGCGCACGGCGGAGTATCTCAAGATCCATCCGATGGGACGGGTGCCGGCGCTGCGCCTCGACGATGGCGAGCCCCTGGCCGAGAACACCGCCATTCTGCCCTACCTCGGCAAGCGCTTCGGCCTGTGGCCGGGCGATCCGATCGCCGAAGCCAAGGCGCTCGCCGTGATCGGTTTCTTCGCAGCGAGCGTGCACCCCGCGCACGCGCATGTCGGCCGGCCCGAGCGCTATGCGGCGGACAGCGCCGCGTTCCCGACCATCAAGGAGACCGGCCTCAAGAGCTTCCACGGCTACTTGAAGCAGATCGACGGAATGCTCGCGGGACGGAAATGGCTCGCCGACCAGTACTCGGTCCTCGATCCGTACGGCTTCGTCTTCTACACCTGGGGTGTGCGACGCGAGCTGCCCATGGCCGAGCTGGCAGCCTATTCCGCGTTCAAGGATCGCATGCTCGAGCGCCCGGCCGTGCAGCGGGTGGTGGAGCAGGAGAAGGTCAAGGTCTGATCAGAACAGCGTGCCGTCGGCGGCGACCGCGATCGGGGAGGGTCCGTCGGGCGGGCGCAACGTGCGCGCGATCTTGCGCCCGGCGCTCCAGGTTCCGCCCTGCAGCAGCTGTGCCATGGTGAACTGCGCACCAAGGCCGAGCCGCTCCCGCACAGGTTCGACCAACGCGTCCATCAGCGCCACCGTCAGCGCGCGCCATTCGACCACGATCTCGGAGGATGCTTCGTGCCGGACTTGCGGATCGATCGGCGCTCGCGGGCGGATCACGCCGAGATCGATCAGGAGCCCGCCGTTGCGATATTCCGCCAGCGCCGTGAGCTCGTCGAGGCGCGTGACAGCGAGCCCCGCCCATTCGAGCGGCTCGATGAGCGAATAGGTCAACCATTGCGAGAGCTTGTGGAACGGAACGACGCCGTCGGCTCGATCCCCTGTCCGCACCCCCGGATGGCGGCCGGCGTCGCCGACGGGAAACCCGTCGAGCAGGAGCCCCGATGGCCAGATCGATGACAGCGTCTCGAGCAGCAGGGCAAGCACTTGGGGAGCCGCAACCCGCCCGCCGGCCCGCATGAAGCAATCGACCAGATTGCCGGGCCGGGCCGGTCCACGGCCGAACACATCGGGCCGGGCGGCCAGCGCCCTTGCAAGGGCGCGCAGCAGCGCGCTTCGTCGTTCGATCCCGAGCAGGGGATGCTCGGGGGTGGATTGGAAATGTATCGCCAAGGTCGCTGCGTCGATGCCCGCGAGCGCGCTGTCGTCGACGCGATACGGGCAACGTCGATCGGACGAGAACGAGCCGGCCTGGAACATGTCGAGACTGGCGACGGCGAGGCCCTCGGAACGCGTAAGAACGTGGCCGGTCCTGCGTTCGCGGTAGCGCCAGGCGTCGCCTGCGCCGGCATCGAGCAGGACGCTCACCACTGCCAGGTCGACCGCGGCACGCGCCCGTTCGATCGGTCCGGCATCGATTCGGTTCGCGAGCTCGCGCCAGCGATCGAAGCCGCCGGCCGAGAAGTGACGCCAGCGGCTGTGGTACGGTACATCGAGGTCGGGATAGGCGCGGCGCGTCACCTCCGCCACGTAATCGGCGACCGCCGCGAGCCGGTCTTCCGCGAGGGTGAAATGTGGCGAGCGGCCGTCGGCGACCCAGTGCCGCACCAGGCGGCAGCGTTCGCGAACCGCGGCGACGTCGTAGAGCCCGCCGAGATCGGACGTCGGTTTGGCTGCGGCGGATTGCACCCGCGTCTGCCCGCCGACCGCGGTCACTCGTCGAGGCCCCGTCCGAGCGCGTCGGCATGGTTGCGGCGCAGGCGATCGCCGCCGAAATAGCCGGCCGCCAGCTTGGCTTCGATCTCCACGCGCGCATCGGGCGGGATCATCGCCTCGGGCAGCGGCACGCGTTCGTCGATGGCGATGCCTTGGCGCACGAGCGCATCGCACTTCATGTCGCTCATGGAGGCGAAGCGATGGATACGCACGATACCCAGCCAATGCAGCACGTCCGGCATCAACTCCTGGAATCGCATGTCCTGCACGCCGGCGACGCACTCGGTGCGCTTGAAATAGGCCTCGGGCCGATCGCCGCCCTGCTGGCGCTTGCGGGCGTTGTAGACCAGGAACTTGGTGACCTCGCCGAGCGCGCGCCCCTCCTTGCGATTGTAGACCACGAGGCCGACGCCGCCGGCCTGCGCCGTCTCGATGCAGATCTCGATGCCGTGGGCGAGGTAGGGCCGGCACGTGCAGATGTCGGATCCGAACACGTCGGAGCCGTTGCACTCGTCGTGCACGCGGCAGGCGAGCGGCGCCTTGCCGTCGGCGAGCTCCGCCGGGTTGCCGAAGCAGTAGATGGTGGTGCCGCCGATCGGCGGGAGGAAGACCTTCAGATCGGGGCGTGTCACCAGCTCCGGATACATGCCCCCGGTCTGGTCGTGCAGCCCGCGCCGCAGATCCGATTCGGCGAGGCCGAAGCGCTCCGCGATTCCGGGCAGATACCAGACCGGATCGATGGCCGCCTTCATCACCCGCACGCCGCCGTGCGCGGACACGATCCTGCCGTCGGCGCGGATGCGGCCGGCCGCGATGGCGGCGCGAATCTCGGGCATGTCGATGTGGGCGCGGGTGACCGCGATGGTCGGCCGCACGTCGTAGCCGCGGCCGATATGATCGCGAAACACTTCGCCGACGAGGTGCCCCCAGGGATCGAGCGATACGATCTTCCTTGCGTCGCCCCATTGCGGATGCGGCCCGATCGCCTCGACCGGCGCGGTGTCGGTCAGGTCGGCCATGTGATCGGGTGCCAGCGTGCGCGCGGTGACCGCCAGCGCGCGATACACCGAATAGCCGCCGGCGTGGGTACCGACCGCATTGCGGTGGACCGGATTGCGCAGGGTGGCGATCACCGGACCGCGCGCGGCGGCAGTGGCGGCACCCCACGCCAGCTGCGGCCGCTCCATCGAATTTTCCATCGGCGACGTGCTTGCCGTATCGACCAGCGACGCGCTCATTGCACACCCTTCGTTACGCCGGCGTGACGCTACAACGCACCGCCATCCCGCCAGTCGCCGGGATCGCGGAAAAACGCACAGAATAATCGAATACCGCAATTCATGCAAGACGCGATTTCAAGCCAAGGTTACCGGCGGGGCCGTCCCGGTTGCTGTCGTCGACGATGACGTCGGATGCGCTCGAGACGTTTGCCTTCGGACAGCCTCAAACGCTACCTTTCTCGTGCAACGCAAGTCTCCGCAACACGCATTGGGGGGGGACAGATGCTGACCGCAGCCCGGATACTGCTGACGCTGACCATTCTCGGCTATGCCCTGGCCACGATCAAAGCCGACTTCAACAATACCCACGCCACCAATCCCATGTGGACGCCGCATGCACGCTTTCACGTGGTCTGGCAGATCCTGTCGTACGCCGGCGTGGGGTTGGTGGCGCTCTATCTGGTCTGGGTCGACGGTCCGCGGCCGCTGGAGCGCCTTTACCTCGCGGCAGCTCTGAGCGCTGCGATCTATGGTGCGTTCTTCGTCGCCGTCTTTGCGCGCCCGCTGTTCGGAGGCGCGCTGTACGACGAGAATGGATACGTTCCGTTCAAGCCTCCGATCGGCCCGAGCCACTGGCGCTGGGATGTGAACGTCACCGCGTTCACGATCCTGTCCACGATCATGCTGGCGAGCATGGTTGCCGTGCTCGCGGCCTGATGGGTGTTCCCGCCTCGCGTAGGCTTACTACCGTTGGTCTAATTCTTCCACAGTCGGCGGGTCGCAACCTGCGCCCCCTCGACGAGCGCCGAGAGTTTTGCCCACGCGATCTCCGGATGCACCCGCCACCGGAACCCGCAATCCGTCGCAGCAATGACCCTCTCGCGCCCGACGATGTCGGCGTATTTCAAGATCAACTCTGCAACGTAGTCCGGATGCTCGACGACGTTGGTGGCGTGACAGATGACGCCGGGCATGAGGATCTTGTCGTCCGACAACTTGGTGTCCGCCCACACCGCCCATTCATGCCCGTGACGCACGTTGGCGGCTTCGATCTGATAGCCTTGCGCCCTGATGCGGGTAATCGCTCGGATCAGGTCTGCCAACGGGGCGTCGTCCGTATGCGGTGAGTTCTGTGACGACCAGCACAGATGATAGCGGACCTTGTCCTCGGGAATTCCCTTCAGCGCGTGGTTGAGCGCGTCGACGGCCAGATCGCACCAGCGCTGGAACGCATCGATCCCTTCCGCGGGAACCTGCAGACGGTAGCGGCCGGGCAGCGACACATCGTCGATCTGAACGAGGAAGCCCGCGTCCACGATCGCCTGATATTCCTCGTGCAGGGCATCGGCCACCGCGAAGTAGTATTCCTCCTCGCTCTTGTACTGTTCGTTGATATGCCGGGTCGCGAACATGGCCGGAGCCACCACCGGCATGAATACGTCCTTGACCGCGATGCCCTGCAGCGCCGCCTTCAGATTGTCGATGTCGCGTCCGACCTCGGAGGGCTTGTAGCGAAGCGGCCCGGTGACGAAAAAAATTGCCGGCTTTTCAACGGCCATTCCCCGTGGGATGTACATCTGAACCACGCTTCCGGGCCACACCGCGCCTTCCGGTGGTTCGGTATCGGCGAAGAACTGCGCGAAGCGCCGGCGCAGGGCCAACGAGGACATCACCGATTTCATTCCCGGGTGCAGGAATCGGTTGGCGCTGGCCTGGTCGTCGGGTCTTGTCGGTACCGGGCGGCTCTCGACGCCATCCAGGCGATACTTCGCATAGCTGAAGAAATCGACCTTGCTGAACTCGCCGTCATCGATGACATCGATGCCGATGCTCGCCTGCTTTTGCACGATTTCCGCGACGGCACTGCGCAATCGCATCTCGAACGTCTTGTCGTCGTAGACCTCCCCTGTGAGCTTCCTGCGGAAGAGCTCCTCGAGGTCGGGCGGCCGATGCAACGATCCGGTATGCGTCGTGAGGATTCTGTCTGTGCTGTGATGCATGTACCCTCCACCACCACCGATATGGAACCGATCGGGCCGCCTTCGCGTGGGCAAAAGCGCGCAACATCGGCAACCGATCCGAGCCGCACGTCGGGCGCTTTTTGCGCCACCCTACATTTCCCAGCCGCGCTCCACCCTACATTCGACCGTAGGGTGGGCAAAATCGTCTGCCGTGTGCTCGATCCCGGCACCCCGCGTTGCACGATTTTGCCCACGCCACCGTGCGCCGCTCCGATCGGGACGCAGTGAGATCAGGAGCCCCGATCAATCGGACGTACGGCATCCTCCCGACTGTCGGAGGCAGCTCGTATTTGCGAGGGCAAGCGCGTGCACCGGCCCTTGCCGTCGAAGGCGAGACCGTGATAGCGGCAGACGAGGACCGCGGAGTCGACCCGCAATCAGTCGATCGGTGCGGCCGGCGCCACCGCGGCATCGCCCTGGCCGCTGCGCGCGAGCGCGTCGGCGACGAAGCCGGAGGCCTTCATCTCCTCGATGAAGGTGCGCAGATAGCGCACGCCCTGCTCGCGGCCCCTGGGCGTCCCCATCGCCTGCTCGATCGCCATGAAGCGCCCCGGGATCACGCGCAGCTCCGGATGCTGCGCGGCGAACTCGACCATCGGCTGCTTCACCCCGGCGGACGCCTCGAGGCGATCCTTGAGGAACCGCGCCAGCGACTCCGGGCCGCTCGGCTCGCGGACGAGCTGCGCACGCTTGAGTGCCCGCGTCAGATAGAGGTCGTATGCGCTGCCGCTCGCGGCCGCGACACGGACCCCGTCGCGGTCGATGTCATCGACAGTGCGCAGCGGCGATGCGGACGGGACCACGTAGATCCCCTCGATCACGACGTAGGGCGCCGTGAATGCGATCCCTTGCGAGCGCACCGGATCGATCGCCATGAACGCGATATCCCAGGCTCCCGCCGCGAGCGCCTCGAACACCTTGCCCGCCGCATCGAAGGTGACGTACTCGATCGGCAGATCGAGTCGCTGCGCCAGCTCGCGGGCGAGGTCCCCCGATACTCCGCGCGGCGCGCCGCCGTCCGGGTCGCGCTGGGCCAGCACGGTATTGCCGAAATTGATCGCGACCCGCAGCTTGCCGCCGGGGGCCAGGTCGGTCGCGACATTGCGTGGAATTTCAGTCGCCATGACACATGGATGCACTGGAAAGCAGGAAGGCGAGCGACAGGACCGTAGCGGTGCTAGGGCGGAGGCTCGCACGTACATGCAGATTATCCCGGTATGCCCATAGCGCAAGGTAGCTGCCGACAGCCGCACTGCCGTGTCCCGGGACGCTCTCCTCGGTGGCGCCATTCCTTCGTCGGCCGCCGGCGTCGTGCGACCGAGCGCCGCCCCGTGCCGCCCTGGTCGCGCGGCCGCCGCGCGGGCACAATGCCGACGCCACGGCTCGAGACCGATCGCCAGGGCGATATCGGAAGGAGAAAACCATGACCGGCATGAATCGTTGGATGCTCGGCTTCGTCGCTGTCGCTGCGCTTGTTGCTTGGTCCCTGCCGTCGGCCGCGCAGACCTGGCCGCAGCGGCCGGTCAAGTTCCTTCTCACGCTCGGACCCGGGAGCGGCACCGACGTCGGCACCCGGCTGCTTGCCGACCGCTTGACCAGGAAGTGGGGCCAGCCGGTGGTGGTCGAGAACAAGCCGGGAGGCGACGGCATCGTCGCGATCAACGCCTTCGTGGCTGCCAACGACGATCATGTGCTGCTCGCCACGCCCACCTCCTCGTTCACCGCCCATCCCCTCCTGCACGAGAACCTCTCCTACAAGCCGACCGATCTCCAGCCGATCGCGCGCGTGTCGAATACCATCATCGTGCTCGCCGTCCCCGCATCATTGGACGTTGCTTCGCTGAAGGACCTCGTCGCGATGGCGCGCCGCGAGCCGGGCAAGCTCAACTGGGTCGGGACGACCGGGGCCCTCGATTTCGTCTTCGCCGGATTTCTGAAGAGCAATGGTCTGAACATGACCAAGGTCCCGTATCGCAACCCGGTCGAGGCGACCAACGATCTCGCCGAAGGACGTGTGCACGTCCACGTGACCGCGCTGGCGATCGCGCGGCCGCAGCTGCAGGCCGGCAAGATCAAGCTGATGGCGGTTTCGAACAGCGCGCGCGCGCCCACCCACCGCGACGTGCCTACGGTCAAGGAAGCGGGGCATGACGAGCTCACGCTGGATGGCCTCGTCGGCTTCTTCGGTCCCGCGGGCATGCCGCTGGCGTTGCGCGAACGCATTGCCGCCGACGTCGAGGCGGTGATGGCGGCCGATCCGGCGATTGCCGAGCGGCTGAACCTGACCGGGCAGTTGCCCAACCCCGGCGGGCCGACGCAGTTCGGCGCGGCCGTCGATGACCAGCGCGCCAGGCTCGCCGCCGTCGCCAGGGATCTCGGCATCAAGCCGGGCCAGTGATCGATACCAGTGGATCGTGCTCTAATCGAGGACGCGCACCGGGTTGCCGTCCAGGAATGCGCGGATGTCCTCGACCACGCCGTCGAAATAGGCCCGGTAGTTCTGCTCCGCGACGTAGCCGAGATGCGGCGTGAGCACGACATTGTCCATCTTGCGCAGCGGATGATCGGTGGGCAGCGGCTCGGTGTCGAACACGTCGAGTCCGGCGCCGGCGATCTTGCGGGCCTGCAGCGCGGCGAGGAGCGCGGTCTCGTCGATGATCGGTCCACGCGAGGTGTTGATGATGTAGGCCGAAGGCTTCATCAGGGCGAGCTCGCCGGCGCCGACGAGGCCGCGCGAGCGCGGCGACAGCACCAGGTGGATGGTGACGAAGTCGGCCTGCCGGAACAGGTCGTCCTTCCCGACATGTTCGACGCCCGCTTCCTTGCATTTCTCCGGTGTGAGGTTCTGGCTCCAGGCGATCACCTTCATCCCGAAGGCCTTGGCGATGCGAGCGGTGCGGGTGCCGAGCTTGCCGAGGCCGATCACGCCCAGCGTCAGCCCTTCGAGGTCGACGCCGATGGTGGTCTGCCAGGGCTCGCCGGCCTTCATGCGCGCGTTCTCGTAGCCGATGCGGCGGGTGAGCTCGAGCATCAGGCCGATGGCGATGCCCGCGGTCGGATTGCCGACCGATGGGGTTCCGCACACCACGACCCCGCGCTCTCTGGCCGCGGCGACGTCGAAGGACGCATTGCGCAGGCCGGTGGTGATGAGGAGCCTGAGGTCCGGAAGCTGCTCGATCACGGCGCGCGGAAAGGCCGTCCGCTCCCGCATCGCGCACACGATCCCGAAGCCCTGCAGCGCCTGGATCACCTTGTCGGCTGCGCCGAGATGCCGGTTGAACACCGTGATGTCGAGGTCGCCCGCGACCTTCGACCAGTCGGCCATGGCAAGGGCGACATTCTGGTAGTCGTCGAGGATCGCGCAGCGGTAGCGGGGCATGGCGGGTTCCGTGGTTGGCCGTCGGCGAGGAGGAGCGGGCGGATGGACGCTGTAGTATTAGAGCGTATTGCGGCGCGATGAAATCAGTCTCGGGCACGGGGGTCGCGCCCGCCGGTGCGCGCGCAGGAGCCGGCCAGAGCGGACTGCGGCGCGGCTTCGCGACACCGGCGGTGCGCGATTCGGGAACGACGCAGTGGTTGGAAAAATCAGCCCTTGATGCGAATGCGCGCCAGCGCCGGCGTGCGATTGAGTTGGACCGGCACGGCGTCGTGCTTGGCGTGCCACTTGGGCCCGGGTCCGCGCATGTAGTGCAGCTCGGGCCGGTAGGGGTCGAGCACGCTCCTGGCGAGGCTTCTCAGGAGGTCCGCGAAGTCGGCGGTGAGCCTCGGAAGCACGTGCTTGGCCGGGGTGTTGCGAACTGGCTGCCTTGCCATGACCCTTCTCCGGAACTCTTATCCGTGCCGGCTTCGTTCCGTATGTCCTCGCATGGAACGCCAGCTTTCGACATTCATTGTCTGACCAAATTTCTTAAAAGGCAGTAGGAATTCTCCTGCGATTTCAAGATTGTCAGAGGTTGTTGCAAAAATGTTACTGTTAGGGTTAATGCCTGATGCAACCAGGTCACAGTACGGGTTTTCGCGTGGTTCGCGCGACGACGAGGACGTACCGTCCCGGTTGTGGTTGGGACCGCAGGCGTGCCGCCATGCTTGGCGCGCCACTTCGGCCCGGGGGCGCGCATGTAGTGCAATTCGGGGCGGTAGGGGTCGAGCAGGGCCCTTAGCAGATTCCGGAACAGGGTCGGCGAGTTCGGCCGCCGCTCCCGGCGTCTTGCGTCGGGTCGTGAACAATTTCCCCGAGCTGCTTGCCGCGCTCATTGACGCTCTCCAGTCCACTCGCTGGGCCTTGCCGATTGGTGCCGGCTGCTCCGTAGTCGTTCGCTCGTGTGCGCGGGTTGGGCGCGCGGGTCGCCCGCCACCATGAATATCGGCAGGCCTCGTGTCTTGCCTTCGCAAGCAGCTACGTCGGCTCCGCCGCGGCGGATGTGCTCGGCGATCACGAATTTTCCTTTTCGTGGCGGAATGCTGCGCGGCAAGGCCGGCCAGCGAGGTCGGCTGCAAGTTGCGTGCGGTGCAACTCGATGGACGAGGGGAGACGCGCGTGCTTGCCCTTCGCGCCTCGCCTCGCTACATCAGCCGCCGAATTCCCCCATCCGGCGCCGAAGGTGCCCAAGACAGAGGCGAGGCAGGCGGTTCATGGCCCGTCAGTTCATCTATCACATGCAAGGCCTCTCCAAGACCTATCCGGGCAACCGCAAGATCCTGGAGAACATCAACCTGTCGTTCTATCCCGATGCCAAGATCGGCGTGCTCGGCGTCAACGGCTCCGGCAAGTCCACGCTGCTGCGGATCATGGCCGGCCTCGACACGGAGTTTGCGGGCGAGGCCTGGGTGGCCGAGGGCGCGCGGGTCGGCTACCTCGAGCAGGAGCCGCAGCTCGATCCGGCGAAGAACGTGCGCGAGAACGTGATGGACGGGGTCGCGCCGCAGAAGGCGATCCTCGATCGCTACAACGAGATCGCCGCCAACTACTCGGACGAGACCGCCGACGAGATGACGCGGCTGCAGGACGAGATCGAATCCAAGGGGCTGTGGGACCTCGATTCCAAGGTCGATCTGGCCATGGACGCGCTGCGCTGCCCGCCCGACGAGACCGATGTGACCACGCTCTCGGGCGGCGAGCGGCGCCGGGTGGCGCTCTGCCGGCTGCTGCTCGAGCAGCCCGAGCTCCTTCTCCTCGACGAGCCCACCAACCACCTCGACGCCGAGTCCGTGCATTGGCTCGAAGGCCACCTGCGCAACTATCCCGGCGCGATCCTGATCGTCACCCACGACCGCTACTTCCTCGACAATGTCACCGGCTGGATCCTCGAGCTCGATCGCGGCCGCGGCATTCCCTACGAGGGCAACTACACGGCCTGGCTCACCCAGAAGCAGAAGCGGCTGGAGCAGGAGGGCCGCGAGGAGGAAGCGCGGCAGCGCACGCTCGCGCGCGAGCAGGAATGGATCGCGGCCTCCCCGCGCGCACGTCAGGCCAAGTCGAAGGCCCGCTATCAGCGCTACGAGGAGCTGGTGAAGCAGGCGGCGGCCAAGACCGAGCAGACCGCGCAGATCGTCATCCCGGTGACGGAGCGGCTCGGCCAGAACGTGGTCGACTTCGATGGCCTCGAGAAGGGCTACGGCGACAACCTGCTGATCGACGATCTCTCCTTCAAGCTGCCGCCGGGCGGCATCGTCGGCGTGATCGGCCCGAACGGGGCCGGCAAGACCACGCTATTCCGCATGATCACGAGCCAGGAGAAGCCGGACCACGGAACCATCAGGATCGGCGAATCCGTGCATCTCGGCTACGTCGATCAGTCGCGCGACTCGCTCGACGGCAAGAAGACGGTGTGGGAGGAGATCTCGGGCGGCAACGACATCATTCATCTGGGCAAGCGCGAGGTGAACTCGCGCGCCTATTGCTCCTCCTTCAACTTCAAGGGCGCCGATCAGCAGAAGAAGGTCGGCTCGCTCTCCGGCGGCGAGCGCAACCGCGTGCACCTCGCCAAGATGCTCAAGTCGGGCGCCAACGTGCTCCTGCTCGACGAGCCCACCAACGACCTCGACGTCGATACCCTGCGCGCGCTCGAGGAGGCGCTGGAGGATTTCGCGGGCTGCGCGGTGATCATCAGCCACGATCGCTGGTTCCTCGACCGCATCGCCACCCACATCCTGGCGTTCGAGGGCGACAGCCACGTCGAGTGGTTCGAAGGCAACTATCAGGACTACGAGCAGGACAAGATGCGCCGGCTCGGGACCGATTCCACCATCCCGCATCGGATCAAGTACAAGAAGTTCGCGCGCTGATGCCGGACGACTGGAGCGCCCGCCAATATCTCAAGTTCGAGGACGAGCGCACGCGCCCGCCGCGCGATCTGCTGGCGCAGGTGCCGCTCGATGATCCGCGCCGCGTGTTCGATCTCGGCTGCGGGCCGGGCAATTCCACCGAGCTGCTCGTCGCCCGCTACCCGGGTGCCGAGGTGACCGGGCTCGATTCCTCGCCCGACATGCTGCGGCAGGCCCGCCAGCGTCTGCCCGGATGCAGCTTCGTCGAGGCGGACCTCGCCCAATGGCGCCCGCCGGAGCCGACCGACCTGTTGTTTGCGAACGCGGTCTTTCAATGGGTGCCCGATCATCGCGCCGTTCTGCGGCGCCTGCTCGAAGCGTTGCCGCCGGGCGGCGTGCTGGCGGTGCAGATGCCGGACAACACCGCCGAGCCGGCGCTGACGCTGATGCGCGAGGTCGCGATGAGGGGACCCTGGTCGGGCACACTCGAGCTGGCCGCTGCCGCCCGCGACGATCTGCCGACCCCTTCGGCGTATTACGACCTGCTCGGGCCGATCGCGAGCCACCTCGACATCTGGCACACCGTCTACAACCACGTGATGACGGGACCCCCGGCGATCGTGGAATGGTTCCAGGGCTCGGGGCTGCGACCGTTTCTCTCTCCGCTCGAAGACGACATGCGCGGCGGGTTTCTCGCCGACTACGCGGCTGCGATCGCCCGTGCCTACCCGCCGTGCCGGGACGGCAAGGTGCTTCTGAAATTTCCCCGCCTGTTCATCGTTGCCAGGCGATAGCGATCAGAAGCCGACGAGGTCCTTGATGGCGGTCTCGATCCCCGACGGCACCACCTTTCGCGCGACGAAATCCTCCCAGCTCTTGAACCTCGCCTTGGCGCGCGCCGCGATGATGGCCTTCGCGCGTGCTTCGTCGACCTGCGGCAGGCGGTCGAGCTCAGCCGCCGTCGCGGTGTTCAGGTTCGTCCGTCCCGTCGTCGCCGCCGGCTCCGCAGTGGTTGCCGAGGGAGTCAGGTTGGGCTGCTCCGCGGCCTTGTGCCTGGCCAGACAGTCCTTGACGAAGTCCTGATAGACCTTGCCTGCGGTCCTGTTCGCCGCCTTCAGAGTGTTCCACTCGTCGGCGCAGACTTTCATCAGCTCCTGCTGCGTGCGCGCCGACGCCGGCTGTGCGAAAGCAAGGCCGAGCACCGCGGCCAGACATGCGCGAGCCACTCGTCCGACTTTCATCGCGAACATTCCCGTTGATTTCGCGCGACCGATATACACCTTCGTGCTCCGAAACGGTAGAATTTCGTTATTATTTTGCTTCAGAGCAGTAGAAACATTTTTTGCACGTGGTTCGGAGGCGAAGAATATTCTTGTGAGCGGTTCCGGCTGCTCCATCGGCGGCGCCGCGATCCTGCTGCCCTCCCGCCTCGCCATGCCGGCGCAGTTCTTGCGGCAAAACATGGGTTTGTCGGTGGTCGTTGTTGCCGGCCGAGGGCCGCAGCAGCGGCCGTCGCGTCGAGAACGGGGATGGCGAGTGGCGACCGGCCCTCGACCGCGCCGCCATTGGCGCGGTGCTTGGCGCTTTCCTAAATATCGCCGCGCCGTCGACCGGCCGGCGCCGCCGAGCCTCGGAGGGACGATCCATGGAAGCAGCCCGCAGCGCGATGGAGGAAACCATCACGCTGAAGCAGGCGAAGAAGCTCGTGCAGTGCATGGCCAGCGAGCAGAGCTTCCTGCTGCTCTCCGCACCCGGCGTCGGCAAGTCGGAGATGGTCTATCAGGCGGCGAGGGAGGTCGGCATTGCCTGCCGCTCGCTGCTCGGCACCCAGATCGCGCCGGAGGATGTGAGCGGGATTCCCCGCATCATCGGCGAGCGCTCGGTGTTCTGCCCGCCGCGTGTGCTGTTGCCCGAGGATCCCGAGCCGTTCTGCCTGTTCCTCGACGAGCTGCCCGCCTGTGCACCCGACGTGCAGAAGGCGTTCTATTCGCTGCTCCTGGAGCGCCGACTCGGCGAGCACGCCTTGCCGGCGGGAAGCTGGGTGATCGCGGCCGGGAATCGGCAGCAGGATCGTGCGCTGGTGCGCTCGTTGAGCTCGGCGCTGGTCAACCGTGTCACCATAGTGCATCTGCGCGTCGATTCCGAGGAATGGCAGGATTGGGCAGCGCGCCACGGCATCCGCGCCGATATCCGCAACTTCATCTCCTTCATGCCGGAAGCGCTGATGCGTCCGGTGCCGACCGAACCGGTCCCGTTCTCCACTCCGCGGGCCTGGGCGCTGCTCTCGCGTGCGCTCGACATGGCGCAGGCGTCCGGAATCCTCAATCGGGAGACGCGGCGCGCACTCGCGTTCGGCCGCCTGTCGTCCGAGGACGCGGCCGTCTACTGCGCGCTCGCCGAGGAGGCGATCGGGCCGATGCAGCCGATCGAATGCTACATCGAGAACCCCGGGCTGCTGCCGAGCGCCGCGGCCACCCGCTGGTTTATCCTCGACTGCGTCCGCCAGAACGTCCGCAACGGCAAGTTCGCCAACCTGAAGCCGCGCACGGTCAACCGCTTCCTGCGCAGCCTGCCGCCCGAGAACCAGCTGACGCTGCTGACCAACCTGGTCGAGCAGTGGGGTGCGCTCGGCGCCGATCGCGCCATGCTCGAGATCCTGAAGAAGGTCACGTCGCTATGACGACGCCGGCGCGCGCCGACAGGTCGCCCGGCCGGACGCTTGCGCGGATCGAGAACGGGCTGCGCATGGTCACGGTGCCGCTCCCGCACCTCGCGGGTCTCGCCGGAGCGGTTCGTGTCGCTATCGACGATCGCGTCCCGACCATGGGTGTCTTCGCGTCGGGCCGCATCGTCGCCAACCGCGACTTCGTGGCACGACTGAAGGACGACGAGCTGGTGTTCGTGCTCGCCCACGAGCTCCTGCATCTGGCGCTGCGCACCCACGACCGGGCCAAGGGCAGCGGACAGCTCGAGTTCAACTATGCGCACGACTACATCATCAACGATATTCTGCGCGTTGAGCTCGGCGTCGACGCGATCCCGGCGGGCGGGCTGGACATGCCGGGAGCGCGCGAGAAATCGGCCGAGCAGATCGTGCTGGCGTTCCGCAAGGGCGGCAGCCAGATGCGATCGCAAACGCAGGTCTGGGAAGGCCAGGTCGTCGCGGCGACCCGGATCTTCGGCGGCGATCGGCAGCGAGCGGGACAGTGCCGCGGAGAGCGGCGAATCCGGCGAGGGCAACCTGGCGGGGGACGTGCTCGGCGACAAGCTCGAGCGCGACTGGTTCCCCACCGACACCGACGATCAGGCCGACCGGGCGAGGCGCATGGAGGAGCTGGCGGCCAAGGGGCTCGCCCTCGCCAGGGCGCTGGCGGCGATGAAGGGGCGCGGCACCGAGACCGGCGCATCGAGCCAGCTCATGTCGGCGCTGCGCGGGATCTACCGCACGCCCTGGCAGATGGCGTTGCAGAAATGGCTGGAGTCGGTTGCCCCGGGCGAGCGGACCTTCGTGCGCCCGTCGCGGCGGGCGTGCCGACCGACCCGATCTGGTCCTCCCCGGACGCAAGCGCGAGACCTGGATGCTCAACGTGCTGCTGGACACCAGCGGCTCCATGACCGGCGAGATCCCGCGCGCACTCGGGGCGATCGCGGAGTTCTGCGACGCGCTGGCGGTCGATTCCATCCGCCTGGTGCAGTGCGACGCCGAGGTAAAGGCCGACACGATCCTCTCTCCCGACGAGCTTGCGGCGTACCAGATCAGCGGATTCGGAGGCAGCGACCTCTCTCCGGCGATGCTCGTGCTGGCCGACGATCCGCGCGTCACCGCCGCGGTGATCGTGACCGACGGCGACATCGGCTATCCGTCCGAGGAGATGCCCTACAGCGTGCTCTGGGTCCTGCCCACGGCTGCAAGCTTCTCGCCGCGTTACGGCGTCGTGGTCACGATGGATGGAGGCCCGCGATGAAGGCGGTGCAGGAGCTGGTCACGTACTTCGATCGCCGCGGCAAGCTCTCCGCCAGGCAGATCCGCAGGCTGCTCGATGGCGGGTTTCTCGCGGCGGATGCCCCGCACAACATGCTGGACCTTTGCGACGATATCGGCATGACGTTCTATTTCCGCGTCTGCGGAAGCGCGGACGGGCCGGTGTGGGGCACCGATATCTATGCCGGCGACTCGGCACTGGCGACCGCCGCGGTGCACGCCGGACTGGTCAAGCCCGGGGAGACGGCGTTCATCAAGGTGACGGTGGTTCCGCCGCTCACGCAGTATCGCGGCTCGCAGCAGAACGGCGTCACCAGCAACGATTTCGGCCGTTTCGGAAAGGCCTACCGGCTGTCGGGGATTGCGGGCCTAACGTCCAAGCGCGGCTAGACCAGCACTCTTTGCGGTCGAGTTGAGGCACGAATCCCGGCGGCCATCGTCCGCGCAAGCGGTCGAGTTGTCGCGCCTGAAATAGAGCGGCGGCGCCCCCTCATCGACGGCTCCTTACCTTCGGCGCTTTTCGGTTCTCTCCTGTGGGGGCGGGGTGATGCCCGAATCGCCGCCGCAAACGAAAGGGATGGTTGAGCAATGGGTCGATTGCGCTTGCTGGCAGCCGCGGTGCTGGGGGCCTCGCTTGCGGCGTCGGCCGCGTCGTGGTCGGTCGCAGCCGACGCCGCCTTCCAACGCTGGCTGGATGGGCTGTGGGCGCAGGCCCAGAGCATGGGGATCTCGCGCCGGACCTTCGATGCGGCCACGCGCGGGATCGAGCCCGACCTGACGCTGCCGGATCTCGATCTTCCGGGGCGGGCGGATGCGCCCCCGCGCGGACAAGCGGAGTTCGTGCAGACGCCGGCCGACTACATCAAGGAGGCCAACATTGCGCGCCTGGCAGAGCGGGCCAAGGCGCTCGCCGCCGAGCACAGCCGGACGCTTGCCGCGATCGAGCAGCGATTCGGCGTGCCGGGAAACGTCCTGCTCGCCATCTGGGGGCGCGAGACCGCCTTCGGCGGCTACAAGCTCCCGAAGAATGCCATCACGGTGCTCGCCACCCAGGGCTATTACGGACGCCGCAAGGACATGTTCCGGGAGGAGCTGCTCTATGCCCTCAAGATGCTCGACGAGGGGCACATCAAGCTCGCCGACATGCGCAGCTCATGGGGCGGCGCCATGGGCCTCACCCAGTTCCTTCCGTCCGAGTTCTACAAGCACGCCGTCGACTTCGACGGCGACGGCAAGAAGGACATCTGGCACTCGGTGCCCGATGCACTGGCGTCGGCGGCGCAGCAGCTGGTCAATAAGGGCTGGCAGCGCGGCACGCGCTGGGCCTACGAGGTGCGCGCTCCGCAGGGCGTCGACTGCACGATCGGAGTTCCGGAGCAGACATGGCCGGTCCGGGAGTGGCTTGAGCAGGGATTTTTGCCCACCCATGGGCGCAAACCGGCGCCGTCCGAGCTCGCCGAGCCGGCGTCGCTGCTGCTGCCCGAGGGAACCTACGGCCCCGCCTTCCTCACGCTCAAGAACTACTACGTCATCAAGGAATACAATTTCTCCGATCTCTACGTGCTGTTCGTCGGCCATCTGAGCGAGCGCATCCTCGATCCGCGGCCGTTCGAGAAGCCGTGGAGCAAGAACACGCAGCTGCGGACGGCGCAGGTCGAGACGATGCAGCGCACGCTGACCACGCTCGGCCTCTACAAGGACAAGATCGACGGCAAGGCCGGCATGCTCACGCGCTCGGCGCTCGGCACCTATCAGAAGACGAACAAGCTCAAGGTCGATTGCTGGCCGACCGCGGCGGTGCTCGACGACATGCAGCGCAGGGCAGCGAGGAACTGAGGAGCTTCGTCGCGATCGCCGGCAAAGGAAAGCCCGGCGCAGCCGGCGCCGGGCTCGTCCGATTCAGCGATCGGCCGCACGCGACGCGGGCTGGCGCCGCGCACCGCCGCGCCTCAATAGCCGGGACAGACCTGCACCGGCCGACCCGAATATCCGACGACGCGGCCCCACTGATCGGTGAGCGGCTGCGACGCCCAGTAGCAGTCGGGCCCGTAGACCGGCTGCGCATAGCCCGGGTAGACCACGTATCCATGCGGACGGGAGGCCGCTAGGGCGCCGCCTATGATGGCGCCGCCCACGATGCCGGCCGCCAGTCCGGGCCCAAAGCCCCATCCCCGGCCGCGCCAACGCGCGGAGGCGTCGGTCGTGCCGGCGGCGAGCGTGACTGCGATGGTTGCGGCGGCGAGCACCGCGGCGAGTGTCTTGTTCATCAGCATCTCCGTTGCCGGCACCTCCCGCGGCGCGGGAGATGCCTCATCCTGCGGATGCGCCGCGTCAGCAGGCGTAGCGAACCGGCCGCACGACCCAGGCCTGCCGGCGATTGGACCAGATCTGCTCCTCGCTGATGCAGGTACGCGCCGCAGGCGCAACCGCGACCGGCGCCGCATAGGCCGGACGCGAATTCGCGATTGCGGTCCCGAGAAGCAAGCCGCCGACCACGCCGACCGCGGCGCCGGTCGCGAACGATCCGCGACCCCCAGCGGAGACATCGGTCGTGGAGGCGGCCAACGACGCCGCAATGGAGCCGGCCGCGAGCACGGCGGTGAGAGTCTGCTTCATGAGCGTCTCCTTGAGCGCCGGCTCGGCGCCGCGCGCGAGAAAGGTTGCAATGTCAGATAGCCCCCGATTGAGCCACGCTCGATCATCCGCGCTATTTTGTCGGAATTTGGGTCTAGAAATCATTACTCCGTCTTCGGGTTACCAACCCGTTGACGGCAGCGACAAGCCTTCCTGCCGGGAAAGCCGAATCGATGTTGCGGCTTTCGCCGTAATGCCGCCACGATCGCGCCGCGGTGCAGCATCTTGTGCAGCCGATCGTCCGTCGAATCATGCCCGGCATTCGCCCGGCGCGATCAGGCGACGTCGGCGAAACGATGAGCCGCGCGCGCGATGGCCCCGGTCAACAAGGAGGTCATGTTCACATGGAACCTCACTATGCGGAAGCGATCGGAGTGGCGGCGGCGATCGCCAGCCTCTACGCCGCCCATGCCAAGACCATCATCCCGCTCCGCATTGCCGCCATCGCCGCCAATGCGCTGGCCATGGCCTACAGCTTCAGCCACGGGACCTACCCCACCTTGATGCTCAACGCGGTTCTGCTCCCGGTCAATGCCTGGCGGCTGCACGCGATGTTCGGTCTGATTCGCGACATCGACGCCGCAACCCGGAGCGACATGAGCGTCGACTGGCTGCTGCCCTATACGCGTCCGGCTCACTTCAAGGCGGGGGACACCATCATGGAGCGGGGGGAATATGCCACCGCGGCGTTCTACATCGTGTCCGGCGAGGTCCATATCGTCGAGATCGACGAAACCTACGGAAGCGGAACGTTGCTCGGCGAGATCGGCCTGTTCGCACCCGACGGCAGACGCACCATGACGGTGCGCTGCAAGACCGACGTTCAGGTTGCCAAGATCGACTACGACCAGTTCAAGCAGCTGTATTTCCAAAATCCGCAATTCGGATTCCGACTGCTGCACCTGATCGTCGCGCGAATGCAGGTGAGCCGCGAGCTTTTTCGGCCCGCCGCCCCGTCGTGAAAGCGATGCAGTGGATTGGAGCGCCGGTGCCCGCACACGACGGCCATGGGCCGCCCGTGCACCACCGTGGAGCGGGTCGACCTTTGCGCGGCGCGTTTGTCAGAGCTTGGGCACAAGTATGATGCCTCCCTATAAATCGCGCGAACTCGAACCCATACGCGTCGAACTTCGCCGAGCACCGTGACGCCGTTGGCGAGACGAAGCTCGGCGCCGGCGGAGGCGAGCGCCAATCCTTCACCGGGAGCGCGCCGTTCACGATGAAGCTCGCGCCCGGAAGCGCCTGGAACACCGGCACCAGCGTCGTCGTCGCTCACCCAGTCGTGCGCCCAGGCAAGCCGCGTGCGCAGCGCCAGCACCGCGTTGGAATAGACCGCGAGCACCCGGTCGAAGCGCGCGCCGAGCTCGCTCCGGGTATCGGTCGCCGTGCGAGCGTTGAAGGCGAGCGCAAAGCCGCCGCCGTTGACATCGACTTCGCTGTAGTCTCGGCGTGCGGAAGCTCTGCAGCTGGATGGCGCCATACGGCGTGATACCCGCCGTGAATAGTCCCGAAGCGGTAACCGCCTTCGAGCCGTCCGCCGTAGCTCTGCGCGTTGAAATCGGCAGTCAGGTGGTTGCTGGCAAAGGCGAAGCGGTCGGTCGACATCCAGTGATTGGCAATAGGCGAATGCCGCGGCAAGGTATAGCCGGGCCCGAGCGCGTCGCGGCGTAGATGCCGGCCTGGAAGGCATCGCTCTTGCCGCCGCCCAGCCCCTGCGACAGGCTCCAGTCAGTGCCGGCGCCGCCGAACGCGAGCCCCACCACGTTATTGGGCTTGAGGCGATAATCGAAGCCGCCGGCAATGCCCGCGGTGCGCGCGGAGAGATCGTGGCTGCCGGTCACGGCGAGATCGCCACTGGTGCCGTTGCTGCCGCCGTAGCCTGCGCCCCATACCGTCCAGCGCAGCTCATGGACCGGCATCGCCTTGGGCGGAGCCTTCAGCACCGCGGCATAGGCGTGGGCGATGGCGGGCGGCAAGGTCGCGCGCTCGGGCGCAAAGCCGAGCGCGGGGTGATCGGCGCCACCGATGCCGCTGCGCCCGTCGACGAAGGGATCGAGCATCAGGTTCAAGAACTGGTCGGTAAGCTGGAAGCCGACCTTCTGCGCGCCGGTCGCCGCTTCGCCCGAAGCCAGCGAGAGCGCATTGGCGAGATTGCCCCCGCTCAGGTCGTACAATCCCGCAAATCCCGGCGGCAGCGTGCCGTTGTTGATGAAAAAGCCGTTGATCGAGTTGGCGACGTTCGACGCATTGCCTCGCGAGCGTTGCTGCCGAGCCCGAGCGCCGGCGTTCAGATCGAGGAAGCACATCGTTCGGTAGCATAGGTCTAGCGTCGGCGAGAAAATTGGGGACGGCGATGATGTTGCTGAACTGCCGTTTATCCCGCCTAGGCCGCCATCCGCGTGCAGAATGTTGTCGCTGCTTGAGAAACGCGCCCTTGGGCAGGAATATCGAGCGCGACTGCGCCACCGAGGCTGGCCGTCTCCGGTGACGTTGGTGCGGTCTGCGGTCGCTGCCTGACACCTCGACGAGATAAGTCGCGGCCGCGGTTCTTAGCACGATATTGCCCTGCACCGTGAGCGTGCCGATCGAGGCGCCGAGCGTACAGTGTACCGCCATCTTTGATGGTGGTGTTGCCGACCACTATGCCGTTTCCCCCGAGCGTGCCGCCCGAGTTCACCGTCGTGCAGCAGCGATTTGGCGATCGAGCCATCCACTACCAGCGCGCCGGCATTGACCGTCGTCGCCCCAGTATACGTGTTGACGCCGTCGAGCGTCAGCGTGCCGCTGCCTAACTTGGTGAGCGAGCCGCCGGTCCCGCTGCCGAATTCCCGCCGTCTGGAATGACCCCGCTCACTGTGGTCGAAAGATTATTGCTGCCGACCGTGAAGCTCTTCGAGCCAAGGCGGTAATGTGCCAGCCCCTTCAATCGAGCCCGCGGTCGTTCCCGCGCCCGTCAGTTCCGAAATGTCTACCTCGCCTCCCGGCATTGGTGATGAACCGGGCCTGCCCTCCCGCTCGCCGAATTTCCAAAGAATGTTGTTGCCATTATTGTTCGTGATGATCGTGGCGTTGCCGGCCGTGCTCGTGTCGGCGAAATCAAGGTCGAAGTTGTTGATGATGGTGGCGTTACCGGCCGTGCCGTGTTGCTGAAACGAAACGGTTCTGTTGTTGGTGATGGTGGCGTTGCCGGCCGTGCTTCTGCATTGCATTCTCAAGTTACCGAACGCCAAGAGGCCGTTGTTGGTGATGGTGGCGTTGCCGGCCGTGGCCGTGTTGGCGAATCCCAGGGTGCCGTTGTTGATGATTGTAGCGTTGCCAGCCGTGCTCGTGTCGAAGAAACCAAAAAAGCTGGTATTGTTGATGATGGTGGCGTTGCCGGCCGTGCTCGTGTCTGTGAATTGAACGGTGAAGTCATTGGTGATGGTAGTGTTGCCCGCAGTGCTCGAACTGTCGTATCGAAGGAAGCCCTTGTTGGTGAGGCTCGGAGCAAAGGCCGAATTGTTGACGATGCCAATGCCGTCGATAACGAATGGAAGCGCAAAACTAGTGAAACTGTAGGCCGGGGCGCCGGCATCTAACCGGATCCTGTTGATCGTTGTGTGGACTGTCGATGGTCACCGACGTTGGGGCGCCGTTGTTGGTGAAGATCGCCGTGCCGTCGGGGACGGTCGCGGAGTTCCAGTTGTTGCCTTGCGTCCACTCGGAAGCCGCGCCGGCGCGAGAGGATCCGTCGGACAAGTCCGTCCCCTTCGATGATAAGGGGTGACGACGACCCATCCCGCCGCGAACCGCGCCGCAGCCGCGATGCCGGCACTGCCGATCAGCTGATCGGCGCGCTGCGACTGCACGATCATGTCGAGGCCGAGCGCTCCGTGCTCGCGATAATCGTCAATGCTTGACATTGGTGTAGCGCAAGGCGAGCAGCGGCCCGGCGGAGAAACGCGCCGAAGTCGAACCGATAGCCGATCGCGCCGAAGCCGTTGACCGAATGCCCGTCGGGATCGGCGGCAGACTTCAAGTTGCGGCACGAACGTCTGCCGGTGCAGCGCATAGTCGTCATGCGACCATGCAACGCCGGCCCCGCCGTAGAGCGCGCCGTTGTCGAAATGCGCCCATGGCTCCCAACCGAAATGAGGTCTAGGCCGATGGTCCCGCGCGATTAGTCGAGCATCATCCTTGAACCCTCGTCAAATCCCGCCGATCACCCCGAGCGCGACGTTGTTGGACGGCCTGAGGACCGCGCCGCCCGAGACTTGCGTCACTCCATAATCGAAGCCGAGCGCGTGCGGGCCTCGAGTGCCGTCGCCGAAGCTGCTTTGAAAATTGAGGAACACATTACCCCCGCCGTCCTACCGAGCTCTTCACTATGAGCGAGCTGTGAGCTGGAACCCCGGTCGCGGAGAACCGCTTCCTGCATGCGCCGCAGGAAGTTGTCGCCGTTGGTCAATGCGAAGGCGGCTTGCGCCGCAATCGACAGCGGTGCGAGCAACGTATCTGCCGCATATTGCGCCAGGAGCTGATGCGCGGCAGCGCTCGGATGAACGTCGTCCCAGAACAAATGCTGGTTCGGATTCGAGCATGTCGCACCGGGGGCGATATATGCCGAGAAACGTGTTGGATCCGCGCTCTTTATGCAGGCATCGGTGACGTTCGTGAAACCGAACAGACTTCGGGATTGGCCAGCACGTTCTGGAAGCCAGTTGCGAAATCGACCACATAGATATTGACGTTGAGCTGCTTTGCGAGCCCGCCGAGTTGGGCATTGAGAGCCGCCGCATGCTGCGCGGAAAGAGCGCCAGCTACGCCAGCAGACGGCGTTCCGCGATAACTAGGCGTCGAGGCGAGGTCCGGGATGTTGGGCACCAGTATCGTTTTCGCGCCGGCGCCGGCCAGCGCCTGGATGTTGGATTGGATATTGCCAGTGACTGCAGCGACCACGCCGGGAACTTGGCCAATCGGCGGGTGGTAGTGCCGGGTTCGGGAGAAAGGCAAAGTAGTCGTTCGCACCCCCGAAGTGCACGACGACCGCCGAGGGATCATAATCGACCACCCGAGCCAGTGAATGCGTCGATCTGCGTCCTTATGCCAGGCAAGCGTACTCCTAAGTGGCCAAATAAATCTGTTAGCGAAGTTCTAGCGTGTTCGTGAGCGCCCCGCCGATCGCGAAGTTCAGGCCGGGATTGACTGCCGCCCCGATCAACCCTGGCAAGAGTTCGGCATAGGTTGGACCGTTCGAAAAGCGCGCGTCGAAATAAGGGGGTTTCGGAAAGAGAAAGAAGGGAGAAATGTTGGGGTCCTGCTGCAGGAGCAAGCCGGGAATGCGACCCCGGTCACTGATGCTGTCGCCGAACACATAGACGTTTGAATACGGTGATTGGGCGTGCACCGCTGTCGAAGCGATAACCGCGACCAGCGCGGCAACTTTCACCACCCGCAACATTTGACGCCCCCGGCTTACTCCCGAGAGCATCGTACCACGGAGTTTCATCAAGGGCTGTGCTCAGACCGCCACAGTCAATCGCGGAACGGTGGGTCTTTTCGACGGCTGGTTCGTGCCGCCTTGTGCTGTCACTCTGACGCTTGCATCGCACGTGTCCCGGGGCGCAGCGCAGCACGAAGTGGTGCGCTGCAGAACCGGGACCGTTACAAACTCCGCCGCTGGAACGGTCCCGGCTCAGCGCTGCACCGCTCCGCAAGAGCTTCGCGCTGCACCGCAGCCGGGACACGACCGTTGAGACAGCACACTAGGGGCCTTGCGGGATGGGAACATCGTGGATCTTCATTCCCAGTGCCACCGAGGTGTAGTAGCCGAGCAGGACCAGCACCTCCGCGATCCCTTCGCGGCCCAGCACCTTCTCGATCTCGCCGAACTCCGCGTCCGAGAGCTTCTTGCCGCCGACCAGGGCGGCGGCAAACCTGTGCACCGCGCGCTCGTGCGGATCGGTGAGCTTGGGGTCGGTGCCGGCGAGGATCGCGTCGATCGCTTCCGGCGCGAGCCCCGCGGCCTTGCCCTCGCGGATATGCGCCTGCCTGACGTAATCCCCCTGCCAATGCTGCGCGATCACCAGGATGCCGATCTCCACCTCGCGTTTCGACAGCGACGAATGCTTGTTGAGGAAGGTGCCGATCTGCTCCATGCCGCTCGCGACCGTCGGACTGTGGATCCAGATCTTGTACGGCCCGAGGATGCGGCCGCGCCCGGCCGTGAGCCGGTCGAACACCGAGGCCTGCTCGGACGTGAGCTGCTCGGTCGGGATCTCGCGAATCCGGTTCATGATGCGCTATCCGATCAGTTGAACTTGAGGCCCGCCGCCTTGACCAGCTCGATGTTGGCGGCGATCTCCTTCCTGATGAGGGCGTCGAACTCCGCCGAGGTCATCGGCATGGGCTCGATGCCCTGCGGCTTGAATTTCTCCGTCACGGCGGGAAGCTGCAGCGCCTTCTGGGTCTCGCGATAGAGCCGCTCGACGATTGCCGGCGGCGTCTTCGCCGGCACGAACAGGCCCATCCAGTAGGTGTAGTCGGAATCGGCGAGCCCGGCCTCGAGCGTGGTCGGGACGTCCGGCAGCGCCGACGATCGCTTCGTCGAGCTCACCGCCAGCGGAACGAGCCTGCCGTCGCGAATGAACCCGAGCGCCGACGACATGCCCATGCAGGTGAAATCGACCCGGCCGGCGGTCACCTCGGTCAGGGCTTCCGGGCCGCCCGCGGAACGGGACATGGACGGCCTGGAAGCCGGCGCTCGTGCGCAGGCATTCCGCCGCCCAATGGGTCGCGCTGCCGACCCCCGCGGAGGCGTAGCTGAGCGAGCCCGACTTGGCGGCGGCGACCAGCTGCTGCAGCGTCTTGATGCCCTTGGCCGGCGCGACCACGGTCACGTTGGGGATGGTGCCGAACGGGATGACCGCCGTGAAATCGCGGGCCGGATCGTAGGAGATGTTCGGATAGGCCGCGGGCGCCGAGGAATGCGCGGAGGCGTTGATCAGGATGGTGTAGCCGTCGGGCTCGGCCTTCGCGACCAAGGCGGTGCCGATGGTGCCGCCCGCTCCTCCGCGGTTCTCGACCACGATGGTCTGGCCGAGCTGGGTCGCGAGCGGATCGAGCACGATGCGCCCGACGATATCGAGCGAGCTGCCGGCCGAGAACGGGATCATGGCGCGGATCGGTCTCGTCGGCCAGGCCTGCGCGAAGGCGCGCGGCGGCAACGCCGGCAGCGCGAGCCCGGCGGCGGCGAAGCCGAGGACTTGGCGGCGCGTGGTCATCATTCTTCCTCCCGCGAGAAATTCCGGATCGCAACAGTCATAGCCATAGGCGCGTTCACCCCCGTTTTCAACGCGCTGCCGTTCGCGGCCAGCCGGCCTCGTATCGGCGCCGCCGCTGTCAGAAGAACCGGTTCCCCGGACGCGGCAGGCCGAGATTCTCGCGCAGCGTCCTCCCTTCGTATTCGCGCCGGAACAGACCGCGCCGCTGCAGCTCCGGCACCACCTGGTCGACGAAGTCGTCGAGCCCACCGGGCAGGTAGGGAAACATCACGGTGAAGCCGTCGGAGGCTTCGGTCAGCAGCCATTCCTCCATCTCGTCGGCGATGGTCTTCGGCGTACCGACCATGGCGAGGCCGGAATAGCCACCGAGGCGCTGCGCGAGCTGCCGCACGGTCAGGCTTTCCCGCCGGGCGAGCGCGATCGCACGCTCGCGGCCGCTCTTGCTGGCGTTGCTCTCCGGGATCTCCGGCAGCGAAGCGTCGGGATCGAGCTTGGAGGCATCGTGGCCGAGCGCGATCGAGAGCGAGGCGATGGCGTTGTCGTAGTGGACCAGGCTGTCGAGCCGCGCCCGCTTCTCGCGTGCCTCGGCCACGCTGGTGCCGACCACGACGAAGCAGGCCGGCAGGATCTTCATGTGGTCGCGCGCGCGGCCGATCTTCTCCATGCGTCCCTTCACGTCGGCGTAGAACCGGCGCCCGGTGGCGATGTCGCTCTGCGCGGTGAACACCGCTTCCGCGGTCTCGGCCGCGAGCTGGCGGCCGGCATCGGAGGCCCCGGCCTGGACGATGACCGGCCAGCCCTGGACCGGTCGTGCGATGTTGAGCGGGCCGCGTACCGACAGGTATTTGCCCTTGTGGTCGAGCACGTGCATCTTGTCGGGATCGAAATAGAAGCCCTGCTTGGCGTCGCGAACGAAGGCGTCGTCGGCGAAACTGTCCCACAAGCCGGTGACCACGTCGTAGAACTCGCGGGCCCGGCGGTAGCGCTCGCCGTGCTCCATGTGCTCCGACATGCCGAAATTGAGCGCCGCGTCCGGGTTGGACGTGGTGACGATGTTCCAGCCGGCGCGGCCGCCGCTGATATGGTCGAGCGAGGCGAACCGGCGCGCCACGTGATAGGGCGCGTCGAAGGTGGTGGAGCCGGTGGCCACGAGGCCGAGATGCTCGGTCACCACGGCGAGCGCCGAGAGCAGCGTGAACGGCTCGAACGAGGTCACCGTGTGGCTGCGCTTGAGTGCGTCGAGCGGCATGTTGAGCACCGCCATGTGATCGGCCATGAAGAAGGCGTCGAACCGGCCGTGCTCCAGCTTCTGCGCAAAGCGCTTGAGGTGCGCGAAATTGAAATTGGCGTCCGGGTAGGCGCCGGGATAGCGCCAGGCGCCGGTATGGATGCTCGCCGGCCGCATGAAGGCGCCCAGCCGCAGTTGTCGCGCTGCCGTCATGAAGAAAACCTCTCGCGCGTCCGGCCGCCGATAGGGCAAGACGTTCCTCCAATATAGGGAAGCTGCGGGGTTAGGGAAGCGCGCTCGGCCCGCGGATTGCGCGGCCGGCGCACGCGGCGGGAGATGGTTCGCCGAATTGACCTGCGAACGCCGATCCATGATGATCGCGCAGCCAACAAGCATTCAGGCTGCGATGCATGATTACGCTACCCGAGCTGGCGGCAGAAACCCTGGGCTCGTTCCTCGCCTCCGACGTGAAGGATCGGTTCGGATCATCGCACGCGCGCCTGGCCGAGCTCATCCCGTTTGCCGCCCGGCTGTCGCTCGAATGCATCGGGAACAGCGACGCACTCTATCACGACGTCGAGCATACGATGCTCGTCACTCTGGCCGGCCACGACATCTTCAAGGGTCGCGCGCTGTTGAAGGATTCGACACCGGCCGATTATTCGAACTTCATCGTCGCCTGCCTGACCCATGATATCGGGTACGTCCGCGGGATCATCAAAGGGGACGGGCCCGACGGCTACGTCGTCGATGGAAACGGCCGGAAGGTCTCGTTGCCGCGCGGATCCTCCGACGCCGCGCTTGCGCCATATCATGTCGAGCGGTCGAAGCTGTTCGTGCTCGATCGTGTCCCGGCGGTGGAGGAGCTCGATGCCGCGCGCATCGCGCGTGCGATCGGATTCACCCAATTCCCATACTCGTTCACCGACGAGGAGGAAATCGACGAGGAAGGGTCGCTCCTGCGAGCCGCCGATCTCATCGGTCAGCTCGGCGATCCGCACTATCTGAGGAAAGCCAATGCGCTCTTCTACGAGTTCGGGGAGATCGGCCTGAACAGGCAGCTCGGCTACGAATCGCCGGCGGACCTCGTCGACAGGTATCCGCAACTCTACTGGAGCAGCCTCTCTACGCACGTCGAGGCGGCCATCCGCTACCTCAACGTGACCTCGCGCGGGCGCCAGTGGATCGCAGGCCTCTACAGCAACGTCTTTCGCGCCGAGCGCGAGCTGCGCCTTTCGGGGCCGCAGCCGTAGCTAGTGTGCTGTCTCTAACGGTCGTGTCCCGGCTGCGGTGCAGCGCGAAGCTCTTGCGGAGCGGTGCAGCGCTGAGCCGGGACCGTTCCAGCGGCGGAGTTTGTAACGGTCCCGGTTCTGCAGCGCACCACTTCGTGCTGCGCTGCGCCCGGGACACGTGCGATGCAAGCGTCAGAGTCACAGCACTAGCAGGCTGCTGAAAAACTCCCATGGGCATCATCGCCACGCAACAATCGAATCCAGGCGCTCGGACTTTTGAATCATTGTTGCGTCGGGGAAGGGGCGCGCGAATCAATCTTGCGTGGTCCTGACGGTTTCGATGCTCCAAAATCGTTTTTCAGCAGCCTGCTAGGCCCGCCGGTGCGATGGGCCGGACGGCCGGCGAACGATGGCAAGCATGCCGCATCCCGGGTCATGACGTGGTCCCGCGGCCCAGGCAGCCGAACCACTTTCTCATGCGGGCATGATCCTTCGCCGATTTTGCAAGGAAGTCGTCCTTGCAGGGCTTGCGGCAGAAGCGCAGGCCCCGATAGTGGTGGCAGACAAGACCGAACTTCCCCCCACAGTTCGCACAGCGGTTCTCCGGCTTGCTCATGAGGATTGGCGTCCCATCTGGAGGCTGCTCGCGCCGCGCCCGACAGTGCGCGGCGACCGGGAACGGCGGCGAATGCCCGGCCGTCCATGGGACTCCTGGATAACGCAAGACGCATTGCCGCGAGATTTCGCCGAGGTTAATGTTTCGCAAGATTTCCTTGTGCTCATGTGCAAGCAATATCTGTTTCGCGCCCCTACGTTTGGAGACTACTCCACGTCCTCCGTCCACGGCTGCCGCGCAGTATGGCGAATGTGCAGGACTTCGACCGCATCGTCGCGTAATCGATAGAAAATCTTGTAGGGGTAGCGGAACGCAAGCACCACGCGAACACCGTGTCGATTGATGACTCGCGGCGCGGTTTCCGGCCGGAGCGCTATGCGATTGATGACGTGCTCGATGCGTTCCGAAATTGCCGCGGCAATCTTGGGGTCGGCGACCGACCGGTAATAGGCAGCGATGTGTTCAAGGTCGCGTATCGCCTGTGGCGAATAGACGACCCTCATGCGCCGCGAAATCTCGCGTAGGCCGCTCTAACCTCCGCCTCGCTCGCAACATCGCCCCGGTCGAGCTCGGCGATGGCCTCATCGATTGCACGCAGCTCATCGTCGGTGGCGTTATATTCCCCGTTGCGCAACGCCTCAATTTGGCGCGCCGCAGCTTCCAACCTTTCGATATCCTCGTCTGGCCAGGAGGCGACCCGCTCGAGCAGCTGCTTCACCGTTTTTGTCATGCAGACAGGATAGCACGTCGGCACCAATTCGGCGAGCAGCTTCGCCGCAGCTTCGCCGCCTGCCTCGACGAATGCTTCCGCCGGGCCAAGCGGCACCCGCCGGCAAGGCGACGAACACGGTCTGATACTTGACCGGCGAGGGCGGGTTGATAGGCTCGCGAAGCCAGGGTTTTTCGTCTCGAGAACACGCGCTAGCGCCTGCGACAGAACGCGTTTTCCGCACCGAAACGGAAACGTCGGCCAGGCGCCGGTTCATCGTCGAGCAGGGAGGGCATCATGAAGCCGGCAGCTCGTTCCCATCCATTGGTCTGTCTGATGCTCGCCGGCGCGCTCGCCGCCTCGGCGCCCGGCGGTGGGCTGGCGCAGGACATGGTGACGCTCAAGGCGGTGACGGCCTGGAGCCGCAACATGCCCTTCAACGACAAGTATCTCGACTGGATCAAGCGGGTGAACGACGCGGGCGGCGGCAAGATCCGCATCGACTATGTGGGCGGTCCGGAGGTCTATCCGTCGTTCGAGCAGCTCGAGCCGCTCAAGCGCGGCGTGTTCGCCAGCGTCGTGACCTCGACCGCGTATGTGGCCGGCGCATTGCCCGAGCTCAACGCCACCTGGTTCGGGTTCGGGGCGAGCCCCGCCGAGTTGCGCGCCGCCGGACTTGTCGCCGCGCTCGACAAGGTGACGCGGGAGAAGCACGGGGTCGTGGTGCTGGGGATGCCGCTGCAGATGCGGTTCAACGTCTATCTCAAGCGCCCGATTGAAGGTGCCAATCTCGGCGGTCTCAAGATGCGCAGCACTCCGATCTACGAACCGGTGCTCAAGGGCCTCGGCGCTGCCACCGTCACCGTGCCGCCGGCCGACCTCCTCACCGCACTGGAGACCGGCGTGGTCGACGGCTTCGCCTGGCCCGCGGTCGCGGTGACCGGTCCCGGCTATGCGCGGGCGATCAGGCACAAGGTCACGCCGCCCTGGTGGGTGGGAACCGACGTTGCTCTGATGAACGCGCGAGCGTTCGACGCGCTGCCGGACAACCTCAAGAAGATTCTGGTCGATGCCATGATCGAGGTCGAGAACGGGGTCTTCGACTACTACCTGGCCAAGGAGAGGGACGAGGATGCCGCGATGGCGCGAATGGGCATCCAGACCATTCCCACCAGCGCCGCGGACCTGCAGAAGATCCACAGGATCCACTGGGACGCGGGGACCGAGGCCTTCCTCAAGAAGCCGTCGCCGAAATACGCGCCCGACCTGATGAAGGTGATCGAGCGCTATGCCCCGAAGTAGGTGGACGGTCTGATCCGGCGCGGCCGAGCCACCGATGACGACATCATTGCGTCGGGCGGGGGATTTCCTCGACATCGTTATCGATGCCTTCGCGCTCGCCGCCACCCTCATTCTCGCCGCGCTGTTCGTCTGCGTCAGCGCGGAAGTGGTGATGCGCTATTTCATAGGCCTGCCGACGCGCTGGGTGAACGAGTTCAGCGAGTACGCGCTCCTGTGGCTCGCGTTCCTCGCCGGCCCGTGGGTGCTGCGCGAGGAGGCGCACGTCAAGGTCGAGATGCTGACCGACGCGTTGTCACCCCGGTGGCGGCACCGGCTCCACGTGACGACCTCGCTGGTCGGCGCCGCAGTCTGCACCCTGTTCTGCTGGGTGAGCACCGTCTACATCCTGGAAGTATTGGGGACCGGGGAATTCCTGTTCAAATCCGTTCAGCTGCCGAAATGGCTCGTAATGGCGGTCATGCCGCCCGGACTTGCCCTGCTGGCGATCCAATTCGTCCGGCGTGCGTTGCGCCCGCCGCCCGCGCCGGCGTCGATCGGGCTTTGAAGGGAACGTCGGATGGAGTGGTGGGCCTATCTGACGATCATCCTTGCCACGCTCACGCTGTTATTTCTGTCCGGCCTGCCGATCGCGTTCTGCTTCACGCTGTTCAACTTCGTTGCCGTCTATTTCTGGATGGGCGGCGTCGACGGCTTCGCCCTGCTCACGGTGTCGGCCTTCTCCAGCATCGTGTCGTTTCCCCTGGTCGCGGTGCCCTTGTTCATCCTCATGGGGGAGCTGCTGTTCCGCTCCGGCGTGGTCGCGCTCGTACTCGACGCGGTGAGCAAGTGGGTGGTGGGCCTGCCCGGCAGCCTGTCCCTGGTCGCGGTCGCTGCCGGAACCTTGTTCGGCACCATGAGCGGCTCGGCAATGTCGGGCGTGGCGGTGCTCGGGTCCACGCTTGCGCCCGAGATGCGCCGCCGCGGCTACAGCAAGGAGATGTCGCTCGGGCCGATCCTTGGCAGCGGCTGCCTCGCCATGATCATCCCGCCGAGCGTGCTCGCCGTGCTCCTGGGCTCGCTGGGACAGATACCGGTGGGCGACCTGTTGATCTCGGGCATCGTCCCAGGCCTGCTGCTCGCAGCCCTGTACGCGGTCTACATCATCGTTCGCGTGCATCTTAATCCGGCGCTCGCGCCCGAGGAAGCCGACCGGGCGTATGCGTGGCCCGAACGCATCCAGGCGGCACTCTCGATCGGTCCCGTCCTCATCGTCACTCTCATGGTATGGGGGGTCATGCTGTTCGGCATCGCGACGCCCTCGGAGGCGGCAGCCATCGGGGTGGTCGGCGCGCTCGTCGTCATGACCATCTATCGCCGCGTGAGCTGGGAGGCGATCCGTGTCTCGCTGCTCGACACCGTCAAGATCACCGGCATGGTCTTCCTCATCATCATCAGTGCCTCGGCCTTCAGCCAGGTGCTCGCCTTCACCGGAACGACCGCCAAGATCGTCAGCTTCGCCGCGGCGTCCGGTTTCGCACCGATGACGATCCTGATCGGCATGATGCTGACCATGATCGTGCTGGGCTCGTTCCTCGACGAGCTTGCGCTGCTCATGATCTCGGTTCCGATCTACATGCCGGTGGTGCAGGCGCTCGCCGTCGATCCGATCTGGTTCGGCCTGATGATGCTGCTCACGCTGGAGATCGCAACGATTTCGCCGCCCTACGGGCTGGCACTGTTCGTCCTCAAGGGCGTGGTGCCGGATGCGAGCATGGGCGACGTGTGGAAGGCGAGCGTCGCCTATATGGGCCTTTCCATCATCGCGCTCGCCTTGATCCTCGTGTTCCCGCCGCTAGCCACTTGGCTGCCGGGTCTGGTGCGGTGAGGGGGCGGCCATGACGACGCTGATCATCGGAGCGGGTCTGGTGGGGTCGCAGATCGCCCGCATCCTCGTCGAGCAGGGCGAGCGGCCCGTGCTCATGGATCGGGCACACCAGTCCGACGCGCTCGGCGAGATCGTCGATCTCGAGCGGGTGGTGCTGGCGCGCGGCGACGTGCTGCAGCCGCTCGAGCTGATCCGGCTCCTGCGCCAGCACGCGGTCGACGCAGTCGTCCACACCGCCGCCAATCCGATGCTCACCCTCGGCGCGCAGCGCGATCCCTATCCCGCCGTCGAGCTCAACATCATGGGCACGATGAACGTGCTGGAGGCGGCGCGCATCCACGGCATCAAGCGGGTCGTGGTGGCGAGCTCCAACGTGCTCGGCCACTTCATCGCCGGCGGCGAAGGGGGCGGCGATCCCGCGCGGGAGGAAGCGTTCCCGCGGCCGACCACGTTCTATGCGACGACCAAGCAGGCGGTGGAGAACCTCGGCCTCAACTACGCGCGCTGGTGCGGGGTGGAATTCGCGGCGCTGCGCTACGGCGCCGTGTTCGGGCCGTGGCGCGGTCAGGGCGGCGGCGGCCCGAGCAACATCATGCGCGAGGCAGTGCGCCGGGCACTGGCCGGCGAGGAGGCGGTGCTGCCCGCGGGTCGCATGGAGTGGGTCTATTCCAAGGATGCCGCGCACGGCACCGTGCTCGCGCTCGAGGCCCCGATCCTCCCGAGCCGCGTCTTCAATATCACCATGGGGGTGGTTGCGGCGCCCGACGATCTCGTCTCGGCGCTGCGCATCGTGATCCAGGGCGCAAAGGTCCGCGTCGAGACGCCGGCCGCCGCGGCCGTCTCCCTGCCCGACATGACCCATCCATCGGACTTGCGCCTGGCACAGTCGGTGCTCGGCTACACGCCACGGTTCGGCCTCCTGGAAGCGTTACGGGATTTCATCGCGTGGATGGAGGCACCGGAAGGCTCGCGCACCTGAATCTCGGCACCGGACCGGTCATCAACGAGTGACTGCATGAGACCGGCGCGCGCCCTCGGGCGCGCGCGCCGATGAAATGATCGAGCGCCGGCGCGCGCCGTTCCTGCGCTACTGGGCCTGAATGTTTGCCTCGCGGATGACGCGGCTGTATTCCGAGACTTGCTGCCGCATGTAGGCACCGAATTCCGCGCCGCACGTGCCGACCGGGAACAGCCCCTGCTTGGCGAGCTTGGGTTTCATCTCGGGGTCGTTCAGCGCAGTGCTGAACCAGCCGGCCAGTTGCGAGAGCGTGTCCGCCGGCGTCCTTGCCGGGGCCACGATGCCGTAGAAGATGTCGGCCTCGTACTTGGTAAGGCCGGTTTCGCCGAGCGTCGGCACGTCCTTGAGCGGCTCGGCCCGCGCGCGGGAGGCGATCACCAGCCCGCGCAGGCTTCCCGACGCCAGCTGCGACACCACCGTCGGATAGTCGGCGAACACCGCGTTCACATGTCCCCCCAGCAACGCATTGATCGCCGGCGCGGTGCCGGGATAGGGCACGTAGTTGACGTTGATGCCGGCGGCGCGCTTGAGCACCTCGATCGCGATGTGCAGTGAGGACGCGGGGCCGCCGCTCGCGAACGCAAGCTCCCCCGGCTTGGCGCGCGCGGCGGCGAGCAGGTCGTCGAGCCTCCGGTAGGGCGAGGAGCCGTTGACGACCAGAACGAGCGGCGTGGCGGCCAGATAGCAGACCGGCTCGAAACTGGTCGAGGGATCGTAGCTCTGCTTCTTCAGGGCAGGATTGACGACGAATGAGTTCGCGACCAGGAGCACCGTATTGCCGTCCGGCGTCGCGCGTGCGACCGCTTCGGTTCCGATCACGGTGCCGCCGCCTGGGCGGTTCTCGATCACCATCGTCGGTCCTTGCGACCGCCCGATCTGCTCCGCCATGAGGCGCGACAGGATGTCGGGGCCGCTGCCCGGCGGGTACGGCACGACGAGCTTGATCGTTCGCGTTGCCTGCGACCATGCACTCGGGCCGGCCGGCGCAAGCGCGAAGACGACGAGCAGCGCGAAAACGAATGCGCCGCGGAGACTGGACCTCATGCAATGTCCTCCAGGCGTCACCTGCATGACGCATCTATCCGGCCCAGCATATACGATACCGAGCCAAGGAAACCTGCGAAGCGATCCCGGCCCGGGCATATATTAGCCGTTTGGCAATGGTTCTCGACTAGGCTCCCCGGACCTCTGATACAGTCGCGACTTCGAGCCGCGCGGATCGATCGCGGCGGGTCGTTCGTCCGGATTCGCCGGGCGCCATGCAGGGACAGCCGGCCGGGAGATTCGGATTGGGAGCGAAGATCACCGACACGGCCGAGCAACCGAGCCCGGCGGTCGCCCGCCGCTACGGGTTCAAGTGCCCGCACTGCAAGTACGACTGGGTCGCCTGGATGAAGCCGTCGATCGTCTTCGTATCGCTGGCGTTCGTCACCGACCGTTGTCCGAACTGTCAGAAGAAGCATGTGCGGGCGTGCAAGGTCGAGGCGGACAGCTAGTTGACTCCCGATACCGTCGCCGCGTGGGCGAAAGCGCGCGACATCGGCGATCGCCCCTAACCGCCCGTCGGGCGCCTTCGCCCACCCTGCAAGCGACATGCTCGGCCCGTAGGGTGGGCAAAACCGCGTGCCGTATGCTCGCACCACCTACCGTTGCGATTTTGCCCACGCGCCCATGCCGCCACGCGGCGATGGTACGCACAGCCGCGCTTGCACGCTACGCATCGCGCAATGGAACGGCGGCTTCCCAGATGTCCGCATGCGTTACGACCAGGGAGGCGGCCGCTTCCGCGCTCACTCGCACCAGCGCCGGATAGGCCCGCTTGCCGAGCTGGTTGAACGGCTGCCCCAGGGCCCAGGCCGCGGTGCCATCGACCAGCACCAGTGTGTCCTGCAGCGTTCCGGTGCTCGCGATACGCACGAGCAAGGGGCGTGCCCTCCCGAACTGCTGCATCCATCGCCGCGCGGCCGATGCGAGCGATCGATTGTGGTCCGACCGGTCGAGCAGGAGGCGCACGGCCACATTGTCGGGCGCCAATACCGCGAAGTCGGTCAGAACCTTCGCATCGGCATCGGGATCGACGAGGAGCACGTCATTGCGGACGGTGCCGAGGACCTTGCGCACGGCGGTGAACGCATCGAACGCATTGCTCGCGATGACGAACGCGCCGCGCGCCTCCGGCGGAGCCTTGAGCTCGGCCTTGGCCAGCACGCGATGGACGATCGACACGATGGTGCGGGCATTGCGGGCGCGCAGAGGGCCGTCGAGATTCTCGACTGCTACGCCCAATTGGATCTGGTCCGCCAATCCACCACTCGATCCGATCAGCGCGACGACCCGATCGATCCATTCTCTCGCCTCGGGCGTGACCGGTCCGCTGCCCAGGTCGGGCATCTCGACCGCCAGGCCGCCGATCTGATGGTAGAGTGATTCCGCGGACATGGCTCTGCCTGCCGACCCAGTTGCGCTTCGACACCGATGGCCTCCGTCGGATCGAGCCGGCAGCCCAGCGATCCGATCAGGATGGGCTTACCTCCATCTGTCGCGGCCGTGTAAGCGGACGAAAGCGTGTGCAGTGTTGCCCGCAAATCGGGCCCTTGTCCATGATCCCGCGAGGATCGCCGATACGCGCATGGGGCTGGGCTACGCTATCTCGGGCGTGGGCACGAACCAGCACATTCTCGGCGAGCGTTCGTTCGCTCGAATCGAATCAGCGATGCGTCATGCGCGTCCCCGGACTTGATCCGGGGATAGTTCCGCGCATCCACGGCTGTGTGCCGGCTGCAGGCCAAAGGTGTGATGGACGCGAGAAGCATGGCCATGACGGTGGATGGGCGCTCGTCGTCACTGGACGCTTGTCGCTCCGTGCACCAACAGGACGGCCACCCCATTCAATGCGAGCGCGAGCGCGAAGAAAGCGACAGTCATCGTGATCGTCATGGCACCGGTCTCCCCCTTGCTCGGGCGGGAAACGCCCCTGGCGGCATGAGAGCAGGATGCCCGAACCGGCAGGAACCCGATGTGATGGTCATCACAGAATGATCGGTTTCAACCGGTCCGGAAACGACGGCGCGCGCGTTCCGGACCAGAAGACGTCGGCCCCGATGCACCTGTTACTCACCGGTCACGTTCTTTTCCCTGATGATTCGTCCCCACAGCGCAGCCTCCTCCGCGAAGAACCTCGCGGCATCCGCGGGGGAGCCGATCAACGGCTCCAGCGTCAACCTTTGCAATTTATCGCTGACCTCCGGCTGCTTCAGGCTGTCGCCCACGTCGCGATTGATCTTGTCCGCCAGCGTCGGCGCAAACTCGGGCGGTGCGACCATGGCGAACCAGGTGACCGAGCGAAAGCCCGCCAGCCCGGCTTCCGCCATGGTCGGGACCTCCGGCACGACGGTGGAACGCTCCGTGCTTCCGACCGCGAGAATCCTGGCTTTCGCCGCCCGGTGCATCGGCACCGATGTGGTCACCGTGTCGAAGAACATGTCCACGTGGCCGGCAACGACATCGTTGAGGGCAGGGACCGCGCCGCGATACGGCACATGCACCATCTTCAGGTCGCCGAGCAGCTCGAGCTGGGTCGCGGTCAGGTGGGCGGTCGAGCCGACGCCCTGGGAGGCGAACGTCATCTTGCCGGGATTGGCCTTGGCGTAGGCAATCAGCTCCTTCAGGTTGGCGGCGGGAAAGTCCTTCCGCACGACCAGCGCGTTGGGCACCCGGGCGAGCAGCGCGATCGGAACGAATTGCGCCGGCTCGAAAGTGAGGCTGCGGTAAAGAAGGTGCATGAAGGTGACCGGGGAAGGCGGGCAGATGAACAGCGTGTAGCCGTCCGGTGGCGAGCGAACGGCCTGCGTCGCGCCGATGACCATGCCGGCGCCGCTGACGTTCTCGACGATGACCGGCTTGCCCCATTTCTGGCTGAGCTGCTCGGCCACGAGCCGGGCGAGCATGTCGGTGGTCGATCCGCTGGCCGAAGGGATGATCACCTTGACCGTGCGCGCAGGATAGGAATCCTGCGCCTGGCTCGGAGCGGGGCTCAGGCTCACGAGCAGCGTCGCCAACAGGTACCGGCCGATCGACATCCTTCCCTCCCTGGGCTTCGCCGCTAGAGGCGATAGAAGCATAGGCAGTCGGTCAGTGCGGCTGTCTCACTCCCAGCCGCACCAGACGCGGCAGCACCTCGTCACGGAAGTACGGCAGCTCGTGCAGGTAGTTGACGAATGAGACCGCGATCCCGCGCATGCCGGCCCGGCTGATGTTCGCGAGCTCCTGCGCCACCTGATCCGGTGTGCCGACGAACGGGTAGCCGCCGATCCCCTTGCCGGCGAAATAATGCTGCTGCCTGGCATATTCGTCGGCGGCGACGGTCTGCGGCGTGATGTCTTTCAGCGCCATCATCTGCGCGATGGCGCCCCAGTCCGCGGTCTCGATGACGGCGCAGCGGTAATAGTCCTCGGCCTCCTCCTGTGTCGGGCGGCAAACCACCTGACCGACCGTGTACACGTCGATCTCGCTGCCGACGTTGCGCGCGGCGCGCTTGATCTCGTCCACCTTCCTCGCGTTCGCTTCGATCGATGATCGCGAGTTGACGGTCGCGGTGAAAAACGCATCGCAATTGCGCAGCGCAAAAGCCTGGCCGATCGGTGAGCGGCCGGCATTCATGATGATCGGCCGCGTCTCGCCATAGGGCTTCGGGTAGGCCCGCACACCCTTGAGCCTGAGGAATTGTCCTTCGAAATCGAAGTCGCCCCGCTCCAGCCAGGCGCGCTTGATGACATCGAGCCATTCCTGCGCGAAATCATAGCGAGCGTCGTGCTCGCGCTGAGTAACCCCGAACATCTCGAATTCGCCCTCGTTCCAGCCGACGACGAGGTTGATGCCGAGGCGTCCTTTCCCGATGTGGTCGACAGTCACGAACTTCTTTGCCGCAATCAACGGATGGAACAACGGCGCATGCACCGTGCCGAAGACCGTGAGGCGTTCTGTAGCCGCGAGCAGGCCGGCGGCCCAGGTGACGGTCTCGAGCGTGGTGCCATGAAAATCCGTTTCCCCGCCGTAGCCCTTCCAGCGGCCGATCGGCAGCATGAAGTCGATCCCGGCGTCGTCCGCCATACGCGCAAGTCGCAGGCAGTCGGGCCAGCTTGCCGACCAACGTTCCGGCACCCTGGTCGCCGATCGGCCGGAGGAACAGTTTGCGCCGAACAGACCGATCTTCAGCACATTGGCGTTGTACATGGCCGAACGGTCGGACATCGAGGCGTTGGGGGCCAGCACAGCTCTCCTCCGTAGGCTCGAACCCCGAGGATAGCAGAAGTCGGATGGGATGAGGACGCATGGCCGAGGACATCATTCAGCCGCCCAGTTCCGGACAGGCGCGCGCTCCTTCCACCCTCAGGGCGCGAAGGAGTATGCTCGAGCAGGATTTGGCGTGGTCCAACCTTGGCAGCCGGCCACCTTCCGGCGGGTCGTGCTGATGAGCGGGCAGGTCGTAGGAACGGCCATCGAAAACGGTGTCAGCGTCATAACGCTGAATCGCGCCGAGGCGCTCAATGCGCTCGACCGTGATCTCATGCTGGGTCTCCGGGACGCCGTATTCGCCGCGGAGCACGACCACGCCGCCCGCTGCGTGGTCATTCGCGGCGGCGAGCATTTCATGGCTGGCGGAGATCTCAAATGGATCTCCGGTCTCATCGAGGGCCGCTCCGCTGCGGAGAAGACGGTGTTGTTCCAGAATTTCGTCCACGAGGTTCACGCCGTCATCATCTGCCTGCGACGAATGCCCAAGCCTGTGATCGCGAGCGTGAGTGGAGCCGCCGCCGGTTTCGGGCTGAGTCTGATGATGGCCTGCGATCTCGCGATTGCCGCCGACAATGCGTATTTCACGCTCGCCTATTCGCTGATCGGCGCGAGCCCCGATGGAGGCTCGACCTTCGCCTTGGCGCGCAGCGTGAGCAGCAAGAAGGCAATGGAGATCGCGCTGCTCGGCGAGCGCTTCGACGCAGTCGCTGCCGAACGCCTGGGATTGGTGAATTGCGTCGTGCCGGCCCCGTTGCTCGAGGCCGAAACGATGAAACTGGCAGCCCGGCTGGCTGCCGGCCCGACCATCGTCTATGGACGTACGAAGGCATTGTTGAACAGCGCGCTGGCGAATAGCCTGGAGAGCCAGCTTCAGCGCGAAGCCGAGGCGTTCGCGCAGAGCGCTGCGGAACCCGACTTCGCCGAAGGCCTGCGTGCCTTCATCGAGAAACGCAAAGCCGTATTCAAGGGAACCACTTGAGACGGATCGAGAGAGCACAAGACTACTTTTGAGAACACCGTGAATCCATGTTGGTGGACAACGTCTATGGCATCGCGCGCAATTGCGGTATACGAGCTTAGGGCAGGAGGCCTACCTCGCAGGCCTTGATCTGTAGGCCAAGATATTTCGAGTAGATGCGGCATTGGGCGAAGCTGCCTGCGATGAACCAAAGGCCCGGCTGCGCTGTTTGCGTGAACATGTTGCGCAATTCTTGTCCATCGCCGAAGCCCCAAATCGGGCCGACCCGGCCGGCAACATCATCGCCGAACAATTTGCTGACCAGATGTTCCTGCCCCTTGTAGCCTGTCGCCAGCACGATCAGGTCGGCGGCAAGCGTTTCGCCGGTGCGCATTAGCGCTCCTGCCGTCACGAAGGTGGCGATATCGGAGAATTGCGCCAATCCGATCTCGCCTTTGACGATCAGATCTGAACAGCCGACATTGAAGTAGTAACCGCCGCCGCGGGTGAGGTACTTGAACTGCCAGCCGGTTCCGTCCTCGCCGAAATCGAGCTTGAAGCCGCGGCCCTCGAGCCCATCGAGCAATTCTTTGTCCATATTCCTCGCTGTTTCGGTCAATGCGATGTGGCTTTTCCGCACCAGTGAAATCGGCATGGATGTCGTGATGAGATCGCAATCTTCCAGCGAAGATCCTTCATCATAGAGCGCATACTGCAGTTGCGCGCTCGGCTCGACATTGACGATCATGGTCGAGCTGCGTTGCACGAGCGTGACCTTGGCCCCGGCCGAATGCAGGTCCTGCGCGATATCATGGCCGCTGTTGCCCGAGCCGATGACAAGAGCGTTCCTGCCCTTCCACACGTCGCCATCGTCGTATTGGCTGGAGTGCAGAATTGTTCCACCGAAGTTGCGCAAGCCTGGGATATCCGGAACGCTCGGAATGCCGCTCAGCCCGGTGGCCATCACGACGTGGCGCGGGTGCATCTCCCGCTTCCTGCCGTGGGTTCGGCGGAGCACAATGGACCATCGTTTCGCTTTTTCGTCGTAGCTGCCGCCTTCAAATTCGGTGGAGGTCCAATAGTTCAACTCCATGCTCTCCGCATAGGCCTCGAACCAGGCGGCCAGTTTGTCTTTGGGAATGTAGGTCGGCCAGTTTGGCGGAAAGGGCATGTACGGCAGATGGTTGACGTGCACCTGGTTGTGCAGGACCAGCGCGTGATACCGCTTGCGCCAGTTGTCGCCGACGCGCGCTTCACGGTCCACGATGAGCGTATCGACGCCCAATTGCGCGAGGCGAGCGGCTATCGAAAGCCCGGCCTGTCCCCCGCCGACAACGAGTACGGCGGGGTCGCGGTCGTCGTATTCGGCGGCGGCCTTCCGCAGGTCGAGCCAGTTAGGTCCGCGAAAATCGCGCGAATAGGCCTTCCCTTGTGGCCGCGATCGTCCGAGCCGTTCCTCGTGTCCCTTTATTTCATCAAGCGCCGTCAGCAGCGTCCATGCCTTGAATGCGTTGCCGTCATCGGCATCGGGCGTGAGCCGCACGACGCCGTCGCCGCGGCCCTCCGCCGTTTCAAAGCTGAAGATGGCTTCGATCGCATCGGCGCCGGCGCGCGTCACATTGCGAGGCGCAGTCCTGTTCAGGTCTATCTTGAAACCAGTCGGACGGGCGCGGCCGGCATGCGTTGGAAGTTCTCTCAAAATAGCATCCGAACCGCTTACCGTCTTGATGTGCCACGTCAGAGCCAGCACATCGCGCCAATGGCTGTCGGGATGAAGCAGCATCTCGAGGCGAGCCCGGTCTGGCGCTGCGAGCGCTGCTTCGAACCGCGCCAGCCAACTCTGAGCAATCGTCGCGACGGTGTCTGTTCTGGCCAGCATTGGCGCTCTCTTGTTGGCTTTGGCGGAACAGTTGGTTTGGATAAAACTAGCATATTCGCCCGGAGGCTGCGCAGGCTGGAAACGTGCCGTCTTCATTTCGGTCAGGGCGGCTGCGATCCCTAGTGCGGTGTCTTTGACGCTCCGATCAGTCTCGCGGCGGTTCCGTCATCGGAACGTCAAAGACAAAACCGCACTAGCACCATAGACTTGCTAGTGTCCCTTTGCTTCCGACGTTCGCACTCGAGCGTGCTGCAATGTGAAGCGAACGTCGGAAGCGGGACACTAGAGCACCATGCGCATCGGCATCGCGATGTAGCGAAAGCCATCGCCCTGCTTCGCGACGTGCCCGATGCCGGGCCAGGGAAAGTGGTAGGCAAGGAATGGCAGGCGCTGCGAGGCAAACATATCGAGCGCCCTTAGACGCGTGCCCACGGCCTGCGTGGCATCGGTATCGAACGCGAATGCGAGCCGTGGTCTCTCGACCGAAAGAACGTGATGGTGGGTGATGTCCCCGGCAAAGCACAGCGACTGACCCTGCGACGTTGCTATGTAGACGGTGTGCCCAACCGTATGGCCTGGCGCTGCCATCGCCTGAATGCCGGGCAGGAACTCTTGCCCGTCCTGGACGAACACGATGCGCTCGCGGTTCGGTCGCAGGACCTTGCGGGCGCCTTCGACCATCGGCTTGATCGTTTCCTGCGAGAGCTTGGCCTCGTCCGTCCAGAACTCGAAGTCGGCCTCGGCCATGTAGACCTGCGCATTCGGAAAGTTGGGTTTCCCATCGTCGCCCATGAGGCCCCAGCAATGGTCCGGATGCGCATGAGTGAGAACGACGGCGTCGACGCCATTCGGGTCGATGCCGGCAGCCTTGAGGCTGGTGAGCAGCCGCCCGGTGTTCGGCCCGAACATCTTCGTTGCGCCCATGCCGGTATCGAAAAGGACCAGCCGTTCGCCCGTGTTGACCGCGAGCACGTTCTGTTCAAACACCACGTTGTCGGTCACGAGGAAATTGTCGGAGAGCATCTTGCCGATTTCTTCCTTCGGTGCGCCGAGAAACACTGCCGACGGCTCGCCCAGCGGACCGATCGGGCCGTCTGACACGACCGTCGCCTCGATCGCGCCGACCTTGAACCGGTAGAAAGCGGGCGCTTGCGTGTTCGTCAGCGGCGCCTTGGCATCAGACGACCCCATGATGTGTCCGCCGAGCAAGCCCGCGGCGGCAAGGGCTGCTGACCCGCCGAGCAACGAGCGACGGGTGATGGGGAGTTCGTGCATCGCATTCTCCTTTTCGATCGTCTTGGGGACAGCTGAGGCGGTGGGCCCGCCCGGTATCCCACTTGGCGCCATCCGAGAACTGGAGACTCCGAGTTCGGCACACACTAGTGCGGTGTCTTTGACGTTCCGATCAGTCTCGCGGCAGTTCCGTCATCGGAACGTCAAAGACAAAAACCGCACTAGCACCATAGACTTGCTAGTGTCCCTTTGCTTCCGACGTTCGCACTCGAGCGTGCTGCAATGTGAAGCGAACGTCGGAAGCGGGACACTCAGCGCCCGAAGCGCGGCCGTGGAGGTGAGCGCCGCGATCTTCGGCGGTTTCGCAGGCCACGCAGCATCACGATCGCGGTTCGAGGTAAATCAGACGTGGTCCAGACGATGCAGAGCATGCTTGTGCCAAATCCACTACACCCGCTGGTAAATCACTCTTCGTTCTCCGATTTATCCGCGATTCGCATTGTCACTGCGCTAGAGTGGGGACGCATCCTGATGCTCGGAGAACATGGCACTTTGGGGACTGTCGATCCAAAGTTGCGATCGTGGGCAGACAGGCCAGTCGCTCCCGGTCGCTCCAGCGAACCAGATTAAGCGACACAATGACCATTGCAGCCAGAACGATCTTTTCAGCGCTGTTGATCGGATGCCTGACCACGCCCGTCGTCGCCGCCGATTTTCCGCGCAAGGCTCCGGTCAGGCCAACGAATGTCGCCGAGCGTTGCGCCAAAGTCGAACCGCCGAAGGGCACGCCGGAGGTTCCCGGCGGCGACATTTTCGGCTTCACCAACCCCACCGACATCGGCGATCCCTGCCGGTGGTATTTTGCGAGCGAGAATACCGGAGTTGCCGGCAAGCGGGACGGAAGCTATTTCGCGCTCTTTACGAAGTCGGAGGGCTCTTACACCTACTCGGAGAATCTGGCCTTTGCGTTTTCGGCGTTCACCGTCTACAACAAATGGTCGGATGTGACCGTTCTCCAGGATACGCTGGCGTCCGCAGGCGCGGGCGTCGTGGTCACCGAGTGGGACAAGCTTCAGTTCGACGGCCTTTCGGGCGAGGTTCTGTTGCGCCTGGTCGCGCGCTCGCCCGGCCAACCTCTTGCAGTGACGGTTGCGATGGAGCCGCGCTGGTCGCGGATCGATTTCGCCACCGGCTACCGCGCAGAATTCTACGCAGGCGAGTTCAAGCTGTTGCTCGACGCGGCGCTCACGGAACGCCTGTTCGCCGCGATCAACCTCATCTATGTGCTCTTCACCCAACGATTCGATATTGCCGACGCGAGTTGGGTCGACAACTCATTGACGAGCGTCTCTGCAGCGCTGACGGCGCAAGTCCACCGTGCCGAGAAAGCCCTGGTCGAAGGCGTGTTCCTGGGCGTTGAGGGCCGCTTCGTATCGTTGTTCGCCGGCCTTGCCTTAAATCAAAACATAGGCAACGCATTTTTTGCGGGGCCGACACTCGCCATCGCCTTCGAGGGCGGGCGGATGCTGAACGTCGTCTGGACGCCGCAGGTGGCCGGTCGCGCGTATCCTGCGAGTGTGCCGGGACCGTTGGACCTGGACAACTTCGAACGTCACCTGTTCCGCATCAAGTTCGACACGCCGTTGAACTGATGTTTGGTGATCGTGCCCGCGATCACAGGCAGGGAGGGTGTCCGTTGTCACGGTGAGTCTCGATAGGCTACAACCAAATCTCGTCGAGATGCCCTGCTCCGATTGCTCAAGGAGGCGTCGATGAATGATGATTTCGTATCGAGCCGCGGCCTATCCTTGCCAAGACGTACGGTCCTCCATGGAATTGCTGCGTTACTCGGCGGAACCTTTACGTCCGGTGCCCTTGCTGCTGCCGCCAAATCTTGTCGGTTGACGGAACGTGACATTATCGGACCGTTCTATCGTTTTGGTGCGCCATTCCAGACCAAACTGGCTGGGCCGAACGAACCCGGCGAACGACTGGTGATATCCGGCAAGGTCTATAGCTCTGACTGCCGCAGCCGTTTGCCAAGCACGTTGATCGAGGTTTGGCAGGCGAACAAAGGCGGCCTGTACGACACAGATAAGCCCGGCAACTTTACCGAACACGTGAACTTCCACTTGCGCGGCATGATGCTGACCGATCAGCAAGGGAACTACGAGTTTGAAACGGTCATGCCGGGACGATACCCGGTCCCACCTAATCTGCCGGGGCTGGAAAAATATGCCGGATTGACGCGGCCGGCGCATATCCATTTTCGAGTTTCGGAATCGCTGCATGTCCCGCTGACTACACAACTCTATTTCAAGGACGATCCCCATATCGCCAAAGATCCTTGGGCCAGCCGCAAACCCTCGATGGCGATCGGTCTCAGACAGGATGGAAAGTTCCTGCATGGCACTTTGGACATCGTGCTTGCCAGAGGCTTTTAGGGGTGCACCCTGCTGCAACCAGCGTCTTTACTGCGGTGCATGGGTCCGGTCCGGTGAAGGTTCTCGGATGCCGGCCCATGGCAACGGCGCCAGATGCACCGGGTGCCGGCGAAGCGGTCGCGTCGCTTTGTGGTTAGGCATGCGGGCCTGCCGACGGACGTGCTCTGGGGCGGGGACGGCAATGACACAATTTCTGGCGGTGGGGCCTCCGACTGGCTCTTCGGAGACGACAACAGTGACCACCTCTTCGGTGGGGACGGTCCTGACCACCTGTTTGGCGGATCTGGTTTTGATCAACTTCGTGGCATGAAAGCGGTGACGGACTTGATGACCGGCGGAAGGAGGCTAAGATACTTTTCAGTTTGCTGTGCGGCTGAGCGTCGAGTATGAGTATCTTTTCTCGAGCTAGATAGTCCGGTCGATGACCCCGATCACATCATGGACTTCAGCACCACCGACGACGTGATCGATCTGTTAGTTAGGGGTTTTTTTCACTCCCTTCCAATTACATGGAGGGCACGGTCTAGCTATGGCAGCGGTTACGATGATGCGAAAGTTAAGGCCGAGTCTTTACTGGACGTCGACAGCAAGAGTCTGTACGCGTTCGTGACCGACGGGGTCGACGGCTACCTGTTTACCGATGATTCCCGACCCAAACGGAATAGTGCCCGTGCTTGACAATTCCTCCTGCTACCGCCAAATGATGCATGATTGGTTCATGAATATCGCGTCTAGTCGGCAAGGTGCCGAAACGACGACTGAACCGATCATGCTCCCGCAATCGCGAGCACTTTCTCGGGGACATCTTCGCCACTGCGGATAACGCCGCTCGGCCACGAGCAACGGCGCCATATGCCACTCGCTCTCTGTACTCGTTCTAGATGCGGGACACGGAGCGCATTTCACCTGCCATTACCAAGGAGTGAGCCATGCGGAATGGCCCAAGGACAAGGATGAGTACGCTACCGCCCCAAATCGGAGACGCAATTTGCCGATCGCTCGAGGCGGGGGGCATCGAGTGTTGCCCGCCCCGAATTGAGGGGCCCTCAAAACGCGCAAAGAAGCTATGAGCGGTATCTTGCGCTGGCCCAGGCTCAAGCCCAATCCGGCGATGTGATCGGGGCGGAGAATTATTACCAGCACGCCGAACACTATTTCAGATCAATGTCCTCGGACCGAAAAACGACATAGAAGAACAGTGCCGCGATGTGGAAGACGACCTGATGGCGCTTCGGCATCGCCCGGCGACCGCGATCGGCGCCGGCAGCATGGGTCAAGCGCGATCGCGTGGAGGTTCAATGGGCGAAGGTGCCGACAACGCGCTAGCGTGAAGCTGCCTTTTTTCTCGTCGGGAGAGCTGCAGCCTCGCGCGCGAGCCGTTCGGCTCGCAGCCGCGCGGTATTCCGCGCCCTAGCCTCGACTGCGGCCTTATATTCAGCCATCGCCTTTGCGCCTTCGATGGCCTGCTGCGCTTTTCTGTCCTTAAGATCTTGAGTCATGAATCAATCCGATGCGGACGCGTATCGCGACGATCGCATCGCCTCATCGGCTTTCTTGCTGCCGGATCGATGTATGCTTTTCACTGCAATGGCGGGAGTGCCCGACTTCTCCGCGATGAGCCGGTCCTGTTCTTCGATGATGGCGCGGGCGGGAGCATCGCCATCGAGGCCGCCGAGGACTTCGCTCGGCACTCTGCGATTGGACCGCTGAGAACCGTCTTCGTAAACGACGTCGAAAAGAGTGAAATCAACTCGCGTTGCCGGCTTCCGTGCCATTTTTGGTTCCTGTCATTGTTGAACCACCATGGATACACGCCACACATCGAAGGCGGCATCGCGGTCATCGAGGCCTGTCCGGCAAGTGAGAAATCGCCCGATCCCAGGCGCCGGGCCTGATGTCCCACTTCTTGGAACAGATTAGACGTTCCGAAGGTTCGAAGCGGCCAACTTGGGAAGAGCCCTAGGCGGGCAAATAGCAAGAACAGGCAAACTCGAACAGGAGCATATATATAGTTGCCAAGTACGAAATCAACCCACCGCATTGAGAGGATCTAATGGCATTCAAGCCAAATTACGGTAGAGACCGGGCTGAACGACAGAGAGCAGCACGGGCACGGACTGAGGAAAAACAGAGAAGGAAGGACGAGAAGGTTGCGCTGCGCAAAGCTGAGCGCGACGCAGCCGAACCAAGAACGAAGCCGAAGCCTCGCCGGATGACGGGCAACCTAACTGATAGGCTCCGGATTTAGGGCACGGCCGAAGGATCTGCGCAGAGCGCGTCCAGGCCGGCTCGTCCCTGCCGTTCCAGAGTTCGTCGGTCTTGACCACCTCCTGCCACTTGCTGCGCTCGTCATGGACGAAGATCGCGGGGAATCGCGCATCAGCACGCGGGGCGCCTGTCCACGAACCCCAAACGAGCTGCCAATCGTCAGCCGGGCGTAGTTACGGATGGCTCTTGCGGGCGCCGCGGTCGACCTCTCGAGGGTCATATCAGATCAGTCAGGTGCGGCTTCGTGTTTCCACGCGCGCTGATGAATCCAGCGAGGTTCATCTCGCTGGCCTGAAAGGTGGCCGCGGATAGCCGGCCACGAAAGAGCTCATACCGCAGCCAGATCCGGTAGGTGCTCACGACGTCGCTTTCGCAGTAGTCGGCAATCTCCCGCAGTCGCCCCTCTCGGTGATACTTCTCGACCTGGTCACCTGCGATGCCGTCCGGCTTTCCCGGCAACCCCATCACGCGGGACAGCTCGTGCAGCGTAGCCTTGGCTTGAGAGCTGAACGAGGAGAGGACGTCGCATAGGTCGATGGCGTCTTCCGTGTACCGATTGAAATATGGACGAAGCGACAACCCCGGAGCCGCGAGTCCGTTGACCATGGCGCGATAGCGCAGAACCGGCAGATCGAACGACGCGCCATTGAAGGTGATGAGCTGGGGTGCCAATTCGGCAATGCGATCGACGAAGGAGGCGATCAGTGCGCGCTCGGGCCGTTCGCCGATGTGCGGCGCACCGACCGCATCGACAATCCAGTGACCGTTCTCCTGATGGGCAACCAGGGCGCCGATGCAGATGATCGCGTGATAGATGTGCTTCGCGAATTTGTCCCCCACGGCGGTGCGGATGTCGTCGTCGCTCTTGCCGCCGAGATCATGTGCCGCCGCAAATCCCTTGAGGTCGGGAATGGTTTCGAGGTCCCAGACGATGACGTTGCCATTCATGTTCGGCGGTCAATTAGAAGGACCTTCCGGTCCCGAGACGGACCGTCGGCGGGCGAGCCGGCCGGTGCAGGGCTGCGCGCGTGCAATATCGGGGCAGTTTGCCGTAGACGAAGCCGAAGCCGCAAAGCGCCAGGCTCGACCACACGGCGGCGCTGAAGTAGAGCGACATCCAGGCGATTTCATCCTGCCAATGGGCCATGTCGTGCGTGACCGTCCAGCGCGTGCTCACATCGGCCAAGCCCGCGAGCAGCCCGAGGAATTGCTTGCCGGCCGCCACATCCGCGTGCCACCGGTCGACATACATCGGCACATCGACGACCAGCAGAAAAGCCAGATAAGCGGCGATGCCCTTGATCGTCACCCCGATCGCGAGCCGAACGGCGCCGTCGAACTCGATCAAGAGGCGCAGGAGAGCGGCGGCTATCAGCAGGAACGTGACCGCCCAGATGGAATTCTCGATGGCGTTGCCGAGGTAATTGGTCGTGATCACGGCGTACCAGGAAAAGCACTCGGCCAGCACGATCAGCGGAAGAATGGCGTACGAGATGTTGCGCGCGGTGTCGGCCTTCGACAGCTTCGCCAGCTGTCGCAAGACGATTGCCCACTGGGCCGCAAAGCAGATCTCCGCAATCGTCGCGACCGTTCGCCCGATTACGACACTCGAAAGCCAGGTATCGAACAGGCAAATCCGCTGCACGTCGGCGCGCGGAAGCACGGAGCGAAAGGCGCAGCCGAATACGTAGGCGGCACACAGGAGGAGAATGAGCCACTCGATGCGGTACGATGCGGATTGCGCATCGGCGGCCCGATCACGGAACCAGCGATGCAGCAACAGCAACAGGGCGATATTCGCGACGCTGACGGTGACGAGAAACACCCACCAGATCGCAACCGGATTCGACCAAGCCAGCCAGTCGAGACGCATGAAATGTTCCACACGTGTCACCAAAGTCCCATATAGCTGCAATAATATTGACACACAACTCGAACGGAGCGGGGGTCCGGTCACGGAGCGTCGAGCGAGTGTCATGCGGCGGCATACCGCGGCTCCTGGTCCATCAGCCGGCGCCGCTCAGGAGGAGACCAGCTTGAGCCCGACGACTCCGGAAAGGATGAGAACCAGGCAGGTAACGCGGACGATGTCGGCGGGCTCCCCGAACGCCACCATGCCGATGATCATGGTTCCTGCCGCGCCAATCCCGGTCCATATCGCGTAGGCCGTCCCGAACGGGAGCGATCTCAGGGTAATACCCATCAGTGCGAAGCTAAGGGCGATGGCGACGATCGTTGCGAGGCTCGGCCAGAACCTGGTGAAGCCGTCGGAATACTTGAGCCCCAGGGCCCAGCCGACCTCCAGCAGTCCAGCCAATAGAAGCGCAAGCCAAGCCGTCGCCAATCCACCTGCCTCCCTGGCGCAGTGCGGTCGTCCGAGCCGGCCCGGCCCGGTCGACCAGAGCACCTGCTTCCGTGAGATCACGTGTCTTCGGTTACCGCGACAAGGATGTGACACGCCGCGACGGCCGCTCCTATTCGATCACTTCGTCGGACCGGGCGTGCAGGGTGACGGGAATTTCGATGCCGAGCGTGCTCGCGGTCCGCAGGTTGATCACCAGCTCGAAAGTGGTCGGCTGCATGACCGGAAGGTCGGCGGGCTTGGCGCCCTTGAGAATTCGGCCCGCATAGATGCCCGCCTGGCGGTAGGCACTTGCGATGTTGGTGCCATAGCTGAGCAGGCCGCCGGCCGCAGCGAACTCGCGGAACGGGTAGATTGCGGGGACTCGCAACTGCGCCGCCCGCGCGACAAGGTCCTCGCGCCGATTGACGAAAAAAGGATCGGTCCCGACCAGGAGCGCGCCTAGACGTTGCTCGGCAATCGCCGCAAAGGCGGCATCGATCTCGCTCGGAGTGCTGGCGTTGAACATCCTGAGCTGCAACCCCAGCGACTGCGCCGCCACATTCGCCCGTAGGGTGGCGCAAGATCGCCAGCCGTGTGCTCGCCGCAACGGCACGAGCCGGCGGTGCGATCTTGCCCACGCGCACCGCGCGCCACTGCGTCGCCGCGTGGGCAAAAGCGCGCGCGAGATCGGTGATCGAACTCGAGCCGCCCGTCGGGCGCTTTTGCGCCACCCTACCAGCTCGAGCGGCAGGTTGCGGCCGGACCCCTTGCGAGACCCAACAAAGCGGTGTCTACGCTTGCCGTCTGGCAGTCACCATATGCATTTTATTGTTGACTACATTTCGCGATGGTGCTAGGAAGCGGCCATCTCGCTCACGAGGGCCGTTTTCTAGAGGCGATCCCGAAGGCGGAGCGAGATTGGCGTCCCGCGGCTGCGGCTCGCAACCGCAGGCTCGGGAGGTGCGGAAGCCGACCGCCGGGCACTACGACCCGGCCGCGAGGAGCTCGCTGCACGGATCTCCGGAGGCAATGCCGGGGACGGAAGCGCGGATCCGCATCGCAAAAGTGCCAAGGTGGAGCGCTGGAAGGCGCAGCGTCCCGCGCACGGGACGCAAAGGACGCTTCGCAAGCGCCCGGCGTGCCGCGTCAAGGCACGCCCGCCGGATGCCGCTGCATCCGGGCGCCTGTCGGCGCTCCGCCGCCCCTCCTGATCGGGGCGGATGAAGGACACGGTCAACACCCGGGCGCGCCGCGCCGCGGGAACGAGCAAGACTGTCCGCAGGGACAGCGGGCTGTTTGACATCGTGAAAATTATCGGCCGCAACCGAGCAAACATCGTGTCCTGGGTCCTGGCTCTCGCGCGCAATAGCGCGCTCGTGTCCCGGGCGAGCGCAGCGAGACCCGGGACCCCGTGTCAAGGCTCACGAAGCTCACTGGGCAGATGCTCGCCGCGTGGCCCATGGGTCCCGGCTCTCGCGCGAAAGAGCGCGCTCGGCCGGGACACGTACGCGACGGTCATCCACCGAAGTCGCGTTGGCCAAACGAAGCCATGTGACGAAAACAGCACGCCGGCGCCGGTTGGCACCGGCCCACGCGCTCCGCTGAAAATACAGCGGGAACACAGCGACTCGTCGCTGTGGCGACACGTGTGCTGCGAGCTGCGCGCCGTCCTGGTCGCGGTGTCGCCAGAAACCAGCCGCGATCAGTTGCCGCGCAGCCTGGTGATGACGCGCCGCAGCAGGCCGGCCGGCGGGCTGCCCTCGCCAGGGTGGGCGACGGCCGGCGAGATGGGGGAGAAGCTATGGGGCGGGCGGAGGTTGTGGGACCGTCATGGTCCATATGAACCGATGGAGGTTGCCCCGTGGCCGTATGCGCCGCCAGCACCGCCTCGACGCCGATGTCCTCGGTCTTGGCGAAGATCAGCCGATGCTCGATGTCGTTGCAGGCCGAGCACATGAAAGTGTGGTGCTGGAATCCGGCGACCACCATGGTCTCGTCGGAGACGACGTTGGTCAGGATCATGTCGGTGCCGCACGCCATGCAACGCATCGCAACCACCCGCTCGAGCGAGAGCACTTTCTGCTGCTCCCGTTGTCGCCTGCTTGCGTTAACAATGCGTCTATGCGGCCGCGTGGGTGCGGCTTAGCCGACAGGGTCCTGCTCGGTTGGGGCGGACCGGCGCTACCGCCCCACCCGATCCATGACGTAGCAGGTCGCCACGATCGAGCGGGTGGGGCTCACCCCGTTGTGGACGTAGCACTTCTCCATGCGCTCGGGCGAGATGAGGGTGATACGGAAGTATCCGTCCATGTCGGCCCCCACGATCGACCTGTTGTCGCTCGCTATGGCCCAGGCAAAAGGCTCCTTCGTATCGGCGACGGCGGACGACGAACGACCCCAGGCGAGGCGACCGTCCTGACCCTCGACGGTGTGGGTCGCCTCGATGTCGCGCAGGCGCGGGGGATCGGCAGCGGTCTGCCCACCCGGATGATGGTGATGGGTGCCGAACACGATCGACTTGCCCTTTCCCGACCAGGTCCCCCTGAGATCGGGAATCGCGTCCTGTGCAGACGCAGTCATGACTGCGGCGCCGAGGAGGGCCAATATGAGGTGCAGGCTTCTCATCGCTTCTCTCCCTGCTGGGGCGGATCGTCGAGCGGGCTCGTCATGCCTCGAAGCGGTCGAGCCGGACCAATTCCGTCGGATCGACGAAGACCTCCCCGGCCTTGCCGAAGCCCGCGGCGCGACCGAGCTCGCACCACGTGGCTGCGGTCTCCGGGAAGTCGCGTGCGTGCGCTACGCCTTGCGCGCCCCTTCGACGACCGATTTCAGGTTCGCCAAGCCCTTCTCGAAGTCGCCGCCCACCATCTTGTCGAGGTCCATGAACAGACAAACGGCCTTGGCGATGAAGTTGTGGTGGCCGGTCATGGTCCAGGTGACCGTGGTTTGATCGCCCACCGGCTCGAGCGTGAACTCCGCGATGCTGGTCCCCTCCATCGGCTTCACGAAATCGAGCTTGATGCGGACCAGCTCGCTCGGGCGGCTGTCGGTCAGCGTCATGCGCCCTTCGCCGATCTTGTCGTTGCCGGCCCAGCTGAACATGGCTCCCGGCCCGGCCCGCGGGCCCGCGAAGGTCGCTTTGGCCGTAGGATCGAGCTTGGCCCATGGCGACCACGCCTGCCAGTTTTGAAAGTCGTTCACCTGCGCGAAGACGTCCGCCGCAGGTGCGGAGATCGTCGCTGTCCGAGTGACCCGAAATTCGGACGGCTGCATGGCGACCACGACGATGAACGCGGCCACGATGGCAGTGAGCGCAATGAGAAGCTTCTTGAGCATTGGGCCTTCTTCAGATTGATGATGCCGGAACGAAACAACGAAACCGACCCTCACATCAAGCAAGAAGCGATCACAGCGCCCTGTTGCTCTCCTTCACCGCCGTTGCGTCCACGTAGACCTGGCTGCCGAGCTGCCGGAACTTCTCCGACATCTGCGCCATGCCCTGCTCCCTGTCGTTGAGCGTGGCGGCGTAGTCGCGCACGTCCTGGGTGATCTTCATGGAGCAGAACTTGGGCCCGCACATGGAGCAGAAATGCGCCACCTTGTGCGCCTCCTTGGGCAGCGTCTCGTCGTGGTACTCGCGCGCGGTGTCGGGATCGAGCGAGAGATTGAACTGGTCGACCCAGCGGAACTCGAAGCGTGCGCGCGAGAGCGCGTCGTCGCGCAGCTGCGCCGCCGGATGGCCCTTGGCCAGATCGGCTGCGTGCGCGGCGATCTTGTAGGCGATGACGCCTTCCTTCACGTCGTCGCGGTCGGGCAGCCCGAGGTGCTCCTTGGGCGTGACGTAGCAGAGCATGGCGGTGCCGAACCAGCCGATCATGGCGGCGCCGATCGCCGAGGTGATGTGGTCGTAGCCGGGCGCGATGTCGGTGGTGAGCGGCCCGAGCGTATAGAACGGCGCCTCGCCGCATTCCTTGAGCTGCTTCTCGACGTTGATCTTGATCTTGTGCATCGGCACGTGGCCGGGGCCCTCGATCATCACCTGGCAGCCCTTGTCCCACGCCACCCTGGTGAGCTCGCCCAGGGTCTCGAGCTCGGCGAACTGGGCGCGGTCGTTGGCGTCCGCGATCGAGCCGGGGCGCAGCCCGTCGCCCAGCGAGAACGACACGTCGTACCTGCGCATGATGTCGCAGATCTCGTCGAAGCGCTCGTAGAGGAAGCTCTCCTTGTGGCGCGACAGGCACCACTTGGCCATGATCGAGCCGCCGCGCGATACGATGCCGGTGACGCGGCTGGCGGTGAGATGGATGTAGCCGAGCCGCACGCCGGCATGGATCGTGAAATAGTCGACGCCCTGCTCGCACTGCTCGATCAGCGTGTCCTTGTAGCACTCCCAGTCGAGCTTCACCGGATCGCCGTTGACCTTCTCCAGCGCCTGGTAGATCGGCACGGTGCCGATCGGGACCGGCGCGTTGCGGATGATCCATTCGCGGGTGTTGTGGATGTTGCGGCCGGTGGACAGGTCCATCACCGTGTCGGCGCCCCAGCGGATCGCCCACACCATCTTCTCCACCTCCTCCTCGACCGATGAGGTGACCGCCGAGTTGCCGATATTGGCGTTGATCTTGGTGAGGAAGTTCCTGCCGATGATCATCGGCTCGAGCTCGGCGTGATTGATGTTCGAGGGGATGATGGCGCGGCCGCGCGCCACCTCGGCGCGCACGAATTCCGGGGTGACGAAGGCCGGCACGGCGGCGCCGAAGCTCTCGCCGTCGGCGAGCGCAGCCGAGGCGCGCTCGAGCATCCGCTTGCGGCCGAGATTCTCGCGCTCGGCGATGTAGATCATCTCCTTGGTGACGACGCCCGCCCGCGCCCATTCGAGCTGCGTCATGGTCTTGCCGGAGCCCGCCCGCAGCGGACGGTGCGCGAGCGGGAAGTTGCGGGCGAGGTGCTTGCCGGTGACGTTGCCGTTGTCGACCGGCTGGACCGCACGCCCCTCGTAGTCCTCGACGCCGCCGCGCTCCCTGACCCATTCGATGCGGGTGCGGGCGAGCCCCTGCTCCACGTCGATGGTGACGTCGGGATCGGTATAGGGGCCGGTGGTGTCGTAGACCGGAACCGGCGGCTCGCCGGCCGCCTCCGTGAGCATGATCTCGCGCACGGGAACGCGCAGATCGGGGGCCGCCTCGGGCCGCGCGTAGACCTTGCGCGAGGAGGGCAGCGCTCCGGTGGTGACCTTGGGCGTCACGATGTTGGGGTCGTGGACGTTCATCGTCTCGTCTCCCGTTCGAGGGTTCAGCGGACATAGCCGAAGAAGCAGAGGATCGCGCCGACCGCGAGCCAGATGACGGCGGCCACGGTCAGGCTGTGCGGGCGGGCGAGCAGCGAGCGTCCCATCTTCTGCGAGCCCTGCGGGATTACGATGCGCGCAGCGCCGCCGATGGCGGCGAGCCAGCCGAGCAGCGTGATGAGGATGCGCCAGTCCGCCGCCCACACATTATGCGTGAGCACGAGCGCCATGCCGGCGGTCATGGTCAGCAGGCCGGAGAGATAGATCAGCGCGGTGCTGTGCAGGAATTCGCCGGCGAGCGTGCGATAGGTGGCCGCGTTCGCGAGCAGGCCGACGCCAACAGCGAGAAAGATCGGTCCGATCAGCTTCGCGAGGAAGACCGACGTTTGCATGGAAGATGTCCTGTCCCTTCGCCGGCATGACCCGGATCAGGTTCAAAGGGTTTCCGCGGCATCCCGCTCGGCCGAGCCGTCGGGATCGGCGAACTCTCAGCTCCCTTCCGGAGCTCCCCTCGGAACTGCCGCTAATGTAGGCTCACCCGTGCAGCGTGTCAACGCGACCCGTGATTTCAGCGGCCGCTCACTACGGATGAGGTGCCGCCACCCGCCAAAGAAAAGCCGGCCCTGCGCTGGGCGCGGGCCCGGCTCGTGGATCTCGTGCGTTGCAATTGTTCAAGTAGATCCTGCCGGCGGTGTTTCCGGCGCGGCGCTCGTGCATCGGCAGCACCACGACCTTGGTGCCGACGTGGACACGGCTGTAGAGGTCGACCACGTCCTCGTTGATCATGCGGATGCAGCCCGAGGACACGCGGCCGCCGATGGTGGAGGGGGCGTTGGTGCCGTGGATGCGGTAGATCGAGCCGCTGAGATACATGGCGCGCGCCCCGAGCGGGTTGGTCGGGGCCGCCCGCCACGAAGCGCGGCAGGTAGGGCTGGCGCTGGATCATCTCCGACGGCGGCGTCCAGTCCGGCCACTCGGCCTTGCGCTCGACCGTCCTGGTGCCCGACCAGTGAAACCTTCGCGGCCGACGCCGATGCCGTAGCGCACCGCTTTGCCGCCCGGGAGCACCAGGTAGAGGAAGGTGTTGGGGGTGTCGACGATGATGGTCCCGGGCGCCTCGCTGGTGCGATAGCCGACCACCTGGCGGCGCTTGTCGGCGCGCAGCTCCCCCTCGTCGTCGTTGGGATTGTTGGATTGGCATAGGCGGGGGCCGTCACCGGCGGACGGTGCGGCCCGAACAAGAGTTCGAACGGATTGGCGGAAGCGGCGGTGAGGGAAGCGGCGGCGGCGATCGCCGCAACCGCTACCGTGGCCGCAAGACGGCAAACGAGGTGCATCACGTCCCCCTATCGACAACCGTTTGTCGGGCGAGGGCTTGTCGAGGTTCAAAATGGGTCCAGAAATGACCTTCCGGCCGCACCGCACCCAACGGCTTGTTGGCTTCTATATCGTTGAAAATGAATGTTAATTCTCAGAGGCGACGGGCCGCATCATGGCCGCTCCGCATGCCAGCCCACCACCGCGTCGGATACCGCATCGGTCGAAGCGAAATAGGGCTTGATGTCGACGAGCGGGGTATCGTCGAGGCAGTCGATGCCGACCACCGTCAGCTTGTTCCCGGCCACGTTCAGGAGCCGGGCCACGCTCATCGCAATCGGGTTGGGCCGCGCCGGCGTGCGCAGCGCAAAGGTGCCGCGCCCGACGCCGTAGTGCTGCGGGACCTGGATGACGAGGTCGCGGCGGGCGCGGTCCATCCAATAGAGCACCACCAGATGGGTGCAGCTCTCGACCCCCGTGAGCGCGCGCGCCCAGCGCGGGTCGACCTCGATGGTGCATTGGGCCGCGGACTCGCGGGCGTTCTTCGGGCAGTCCTCGCGCCTGCGCCAGGGCGTACGGATGCGTCCGATGAAATAGAGCGAGGCGTCGAACGCATCGGGCAGCTCGATCGCGATCTCGCCGGCGCGGATCCCGAAGTCATCGTCGTTCATGGCGGGCTCCGTCAGGGTCCTCGGCGATACCATCCAATCCGAACCCAGGCCAAGCCTCTCACCTTTTGGCGGCCCACTCCCACTTGATCGGCGGGATTTAACAGTATAAAGATATCTTTATGTCACTCGGCGAAAGCCGGTGCGCCGAACCAGATTGGGGACGCGGCCCACATGATGCCCATTCCGCCCACCTGTCGTTCGAGGCCCTGAACGGCGCCCTCAAGGCCGCCGGCGAGGCCACGCGGCTGCGTATCCTGGCCCTGCTCGGCGAGGCCGAGCTCACGGTGTCCGAGCTCACCGCGATCCTGCGCCAGTCGCAGCCCCGCATCTCGCGCCATTTGCGCCTTCTGGCCAGGCCGGGCTGGTGGAGCGTTTCCGCGAAGGATCGTGGGCGTTCTTCCGGCTGGGCGAGCGGGGCGGTGCGGCCGAGCTCGCGCGCGAGCTCATCGGGCGGCTCGATCCCGGCACCGACGCCACGGTCGCGCGCGACCGCGAGCGGCTCGCGGCGGTGCGCGCACAACGCAACGCCGCTGCGCAGGCCTATTTCCGCCGCCACGCCGTGGAATGGGATCGCATCCGCAAGCTCCACGTGGCGGACGCGGCGGTGGAGGAGGCGATCTGCGGTGCGCTTGCCGGCGCTCCGATGCGCTCGCTGCTCGATCTCGGCACCGGCACCGGGCGCATGCTCGAGCTGCTGGGGCCGCAGATCGAGCGCGGTCTCGGCCTCGATCTCTCGCTCGACATGCTCGCGCTCGCGCGTACCCGGCTCGATCGCGCCGGGCTCAAGCACTGCAGCGTGCGCCAGGGCGACATCTACGATCTCGCGCTGCCGAAGGACTCCTTCGATGTCGTCGTCATCCATCAGGTGCTGCATTTCCTCGATGACGGCGCACGCGCGATCCACGAGGCGGCGCGCGTGCTGCGCCCCGCGGGCCGCCTCCTGGTGGTCGACTTCGCTCCGCATGATCTCGAGTTCCTGCGCGATCAGCACGCGCATCGCCGCCTCGGCTTCGCGCCCGAGACCGTTGCGCAGTGGATGAAGGCAGCGGGCCTCGATCTGCTGCTGGAGCAGAGCCTGCCGCCCGAGCCGGCCTCCGACGGCAGGATCGCGGTCTCGCTCTGGCTCGGGCGCGATCGCCGCCTCCTCGTCGCGCAACCGGGCACACGGGAGGTCGCCTGATGAACGTCGCACCGCGCGCCAGCCGATTCGTCCTTGCCGGCGAGCAGCGCCGCATCCGCGTCTCCTTCGAGTTCTTCCCGCCCAAGACCGAGGAGATGGAGAGGACGCTGTGGGAATCGATCACGCGTCTGGCGCCGCTCGCGCCCAGTTTCGTCTCCGTGACCTACGGCGCCGGCGGCTCGACCCGCGAGCGCACGCACGCGACCGTCAAGCGCATCCTGGCCGAGACCGCGCTCGTGCCGGCCGCGCATCTGACCTGTGTCGCCGCCACCCGTGACGAGATCGACCGCGTCATCGCCGGCTACTGCGCGGCGGGCGTGCGCCACATCGTAGCGCTGCGCGGCGATCCGATCGGCGGGCTCGGCGAGCGCTACGCGCCGCATCCCGGCGGCTACCGCAACGCCGCCGATCTGGTCGCCGGCATCAAGCGCCTCGCCGACGTCGAGGTGTCGGTCTCCGCCTATCCGGAGAAGCATCCCGACAGCCCGACGGTGGAGGCCGATCTCGACATGCTCGCGGCCAAGGTCGACGCCGGCGCCTCGCGCGCGATCACCCAGTTCTTCTTCGAGAACGATCTCTATTTCCGCTACCTCGAGCGCGTACGCGCGCGCGGCATCGATGTGCCGGTGGTGCCCGGCATCCTGCCGGTGCAGAACTTCAAGCAGGCCAGGAGCTTTGCGGCGCGCTGCGGCACTTCGGTGCCGGATTGGCTGGCCCGTCGCTTCGACGGGCTCGACGACGACGCCGCCACCCGCAAGCTCATCGCGGCCGCGGTCGCCGCCGAGCAGGTGCTCGACCTCGTCGACCGCGGCGTCACCGATTTTCACTTCTACACCATGAACCGTGCCGACCTCGTCTATGCGATCTGTCATCTGCTCGGGCTGCGGCCCGAAATGAAGGCTGCCGCATGATGTTCTCGTTGGTGAATTGAAGCGGAGCATCGAATGTCCGAGTCCGCTTTTCCGGTGATCGGCCCCACCGAGGAAGCGCTGCGCAGGCTGGCGTGCGAGCGCATCCTGGTGCTCGACGGGGCGATGGGCACCATGATCCAGTCGCTCGGTCTCGGCGAGGACGGCTATCGCGGTGCACGCTTCGATGCCTGGAACCGGGAGGTGCGCGGCAACAACGACCTGCTCAACCTCAGCCAGCCCGCGAAGATCCGCGAGCTCCATCTCGCCTACTTCCGTGCCGGCGCCGACATCGTCTCGACCAACACTTTCTCCTCGACCCGTATTGCGCAAGCCGACTACGGGATGGCGGGCATCGCCGTCGAATTGAACGTGGAGGGTGCGCGCCTGGCGCGCGCCGCCGCCGATCAGGCCGCAAGCGAGGACGGGCGCCCCCGCTTCGTCGCCGGCGCGCTCGGACCCACCAACCGCACCGCTTCGATCTCGCCCGATGTCTCCGATCCGGGCTTCCGCGGTGTCACCTTCGACGAGCTGCGCGACGCCTATGCCGAGCAGGCCCGGGGCCTGATCGAGGGCGGCGCCGACGTGCTCCTGATCGAGACCATCTTCGACACGCTCAACGCCAAGGCGGCGATCGCAGCCGTCGCCGATGTCATCGCGGCGCGCGGCATCTCGGTGCCGGTGATGATCTCGGGAACCATCACCGATCGCTCCGGCCGCCTCCTGTCCGGGCAGACGCCGGCGGCGTTCTGGAGCTCGGTCCGGCACGCGGCGCCGCTCTCGATCGGGTTCAATTGCGCACTCGGCGCCAAGGAGATGCGCGCGCACATCGCCGAGGTCGCCCGCATTTCCGATACGCTGGTGTGCGCCTATCCCAATGCCGGCCTGCCCAACGAATTCGGCCACTACGACGAGTCTCCCGAGTACATGGCCGCGCTGCTCGGAGAGCTCGCCGACGCCGGTCTGGTCAACGTGGTCGGCGGCTGCTGCGGCACCACGCCCGCGCATATCGGCGCCATCGCACGCGCGATCGAGGGCAAGGCGCCGCGTGCGATTCCCGAGATACCGCGGCTCCTACGTCTCTCCGGACTGGAGGCCTTCGCGCTCACGCCTGCTATTCCGTTCGTCAATGTGGGCGAGCGCACCAACGTCACCGGATCGGCCAGGTTCCGCAAGCTCGTCACCGCCGGCGATTACACTGCTGCGCTCGCCATAGCGCGCGACCAGGTGGAGAACGGCGCCCAGATCATCGACGTCAACATGGACGAGGGCCTGCTCGATTCCGAGCTCGCGATGACGACCTTCCTCAATCTCCTTGCGGCCGAGCCCGACATCGCGCGCGTGCCGGTGATGGTCGACTCCTCGAAATTCTCCGTGATCGAGGCCGGGCTCAAGTGCCTGCAGGGCAAGGCGGTTGTGAACTCGATCTCGCTCAAGGAGGGCGAGGTGGCGTTCATCGCCCAGGCCAGGACCGTGCGCCGCTTCGGCGCTGCGGTCGTGGTGATGGCGTTCGACGAAGCGGGCCAGGCCGACACGCTCGAGCGCAAATGCGCGATCACGCGGCGCGCCTACGACATCCTGGTGAAGAAGGTCGGCTTCCCGCCCGAGGACATCATCTTCGATCCGAACATCTTCGCGGTCGCGACCGGGATGGAGGAGCACAACGGCTACGGTCTGGCCTTCATCGAAGCGGCGCGCTGGATCCGGCAGAACCTTCCCGGGACGCACGTTTCCGGCGGCGTATCGAACCTGTCGTTCTCGTTCCGCGGCAACGAGCGGCTGCGCGAGGCGATGCATTCGGTGTTTCTCTATCACGCCATCGCGGCCGGCATGGACATGGGCATCGTCAATGCCGGGCAGATGGCGGTCTACGACGACCTCGATTCCGAGCTGCGGGAAGCCTGCGAGGACGTGGTGCTCAACCGCCGCACCGACGCGGCCGAGCGGCTGCTGGCGCTCGCCGAGCGCTACCGCGGCCACGGCAAGGACAGGAAGGAGGCCGACCTCGCCTGGCGCGAGTGGGCGGTCGAGGCGCGGCTTTCGCACGCGCTCGTGCACGGCGTCACCGATTTCATCGAGCTCGACGTCGAGCAGGCGCGGCAGCGGTCGCAACGCGCGCTCGACGTGATCGAAGGTCCGCTGATGGACGGCATGAACGTGGTCGGCGACCGCTTCGGCTCGGGCAAGATGTTCCTGCCGCAGGTGGTGAAGTCGGCACGGGTGATGAAGCAGGCGGTCGCCTACCTCACCCCGTTCATCGAGCAGGAGAAGCGGGACAAGGGCCTCGCCAAGACCAATTCGAGCGGCAAGGTGGTGATGGCCACGGTCAAGGGCGACGTGCACGACATCGGCAAGAACATCGTCGGCGTCGTGCTCCAGTGCAACAACTACGAGGTGATCGATCTCGGCGTCATGGTGCCGGCGGCCGTTATCCTGGAGACGGCGCAGCGGGAGCAGGCGGACATCGTCGGGCTCTCCGGGCTGATCACGCCTTCGCTCGACGAGATGTGCCACGTGGCCGCCGAGATGGAGCGCCAGGGCTTCGACCTGCCGCTCCTGATCGGCGGAGCCACCACCAGCCGCGTGCACACGGCGGTGAAGATCCACCCGAACTATCGCCGCGGCCAGGCGGTGTACGTCAACGATGCGAGCCGTGCGGTCGGCGTCGCTGCCAGCCTCATGTCGGAGCAGGCGCGGGCGGGCTATGTCGCCGACGTCCGGCAGGAATATGCCCGCATCGCCGCCGCCCATGCGCGCGGCGAGCAAGCCAAGCACCGGCTCTCGCTCGACGATGCCCGCGCCAACGCGCTGCGGCTCAACTGGTCGGGAAACTATGTTCCGCCGCCGCCGAGGTTTCTCGGATCACGGGTGCTGGCGGATTACTCGATCGCGGAGCTGCGCGACTACATCGACTGGACGCCGTTCTTCGCCACCTGGGAGCTGACCGGAAAATTCCCCTCGATCCTCGAGGATGCCAAATACGGGTCGGCGGCGAGGAGCTTGTTTGCGGACGCTCAGACGATGCTCGACCGCATCGTCGCAGAGCGCTGGCTCACCGCCAATGCCGTGCTCGGGTTCTGGCCGGCCGCTTCCGATGGCGACGACATCCTCGTCTATCGCGACCACGCGCGCGCCGAGGCGATCGCGGTTCTGCACACGCTGCGCCAGCAGCTCACCCGCCGCGAAGGGCGCGCCAATGTCGCGCTCGCCGACTTCGTGGCGTCGCGAGCGAGCGGGCTTGCCGACCATATCGGCGCCTTCATGGTGACCGCGGGCCTCGGTGAGGACGAGGTGGCGGAGCGGTTCAAGCAGGGAAACGACGACTATTCCGCGATCATGGTCAAGGCGCTCGCCGATCGCCTCGCGGAGGCGTTCGCCGAGCGGCTGCACCAGCGGGTGCGAACGCAGTTCTGGGCCTACGCGCCCGACGAGGCGCTCGGCAGGGCGGAGCTGATCGGCGAGAAGTATCGGGGCATCCGGCCGGCGCCGGGCTATCCGGCCCAGCCCGACCACAGCGAGAAGGCGACGCTGTTCGCCCTGCTCGGGGGCGAGCGGCAGATCGGCGTCCGGCTCACCGAGAGCTTCGCGATGTGGCCGGGCGCCTCCGTGTGCGGCCTCTATTTCAGCCACGCCGACAGCCACTATTTCGGGGTCGGCAAGATCGAGCGCGATCAGGTCGAGGACTACGCCAGACGCAAGGGCTGGAGCGTGGCCGAGGCGGAGCGCTGGCTCGCGCCGGTGCTCAACTACGATCCGGCGTCGGCGGGGAGGGCGGCCGCGGAGTGATTGCAAGCCACCATCGCATCGGAGGGCCCGTCCCAGCGCTGCCTTCCAAAAAACAAACACCGGGGAGGTTTCCCTCCCCGGTGCTTGGAACCAATCAGGCCTGACGGTGTCCTTTAGGAAACGCGAACTCAGAAAGCCCCCAGCAGAATTGCGCCGACGAACGCGACCACGGCGCACACCGCCAGCACATCGAGCCTCAAGGCAAGGTCCACGTGCAGCCTCTCTCTTGGTTGCGGTGACCAAAGTCTAGCAGAGATGCCGGGGCGCCCGAAGCAGCAAATGTTTTGCGCTGCCGCAAAGTCCGGCAATGGTTGCGCAATGGTCGGGCCGCTGGCGACAAGATCTTGATACTTCGACGTTAATTTATCGGCGATCATCGTTTCGACGACATCTGGGAACTGCTTGGGATCTGCGGTCGCACCGTGCGCAGCATCCCCGGATGCCTGCCCCGCGCCCGGCAATATTGGTACAATACGTGGCGGGTCATATGGTTAGCGGAATGTAGCGGGACGCTCGCCGGTCATCCATGGCCCGCTCGCGCGATCGCCCGCTCGACGAAGGCGGCAGCCGACAGCGCGAAGCGGTCGCGGCCGAAGCGGGCGACGATCTGCACGCCGAGCGGCAGGCCGGCAGGGTCGGCAAGCCCGGGGACGTTGATGCAGGGGGTTCCCAGCAGGGTCCACAGCCGGTTGAAGGTCGGCTCGCCGGTCGATGCGAGACCAAGCGGGGCGGCAGCCGGCGCCGACGGCGTCAGCAGCGCCTCCCCGTCGGCGACGAGGTCGACCAGCGCCCGGCGCGCCCGGCGCGTGGTGCGACGCGCATCGTCATAGGCATCGGCATCGATCGCCGCAGCGGCTTCGAGCTGTCGCCGCAGGAGCGGTCCAAGGCGGTCGCGATGGCGGTCGTACTCGAAGGCGAGCGCGCGAAAGGCCTCGAAGTCCTGGATCACGCCGAATGCGCGCATGGCGGCATCGAAGATCGGCGGCAGCTCGAGGTCCTTGAGCCGCGCGCCGGCCGTTTCGGCGGCGCGTGCCGCATGCTCGATCGCGTGCCGCATCGGCTCGCTCGCCTCGTCCCACCGGCTGGTTCGCACGATGGCGATGACCGGCGCCGGCGACGGCCTCGCGTTGACGCGCAGGTCGCGTCCGCTGATCGCGGCGGCGGCGAATGCCACGTCGGCGACGGCGGCGCCGAACAGGCCGACGGTGTCGAGCGACCAGGAAAAGCATTTCATGCCGACCGTGGGCAGCAGCCGGTAGGAGGGCTTGAAACCGGCGACGCCGCAATAGGCGGCGGGACGGATGACCGAGCCGCCGGTCTGGCTGCCGAGTGCGAGCGGCAGCATGCCGGCCGCCACTGCCGCCGCCGACCCCGACGACGATATGCCCGGCGTGTGTGCGAGGTTGCGTGGATTGCGCGTGCCCGCCGGCTGCCGGGAAGCGAACTCGGTTGCCACGGTTTTCCCCGGCACGATACCGCCGGCGCGCCGGACCATCGACACCACCGCAGCATCCGCCTTCGGTCGGTGGCCGCAATAGAGCGGTGAGCCGTAGGCGGTGGGAAGATCCGCAGTATCGAAGATGTCCTTGATCCCAACCGGAAGTCCGCGCAGCGGCAGGTGCAGCAGCTCGGGATCCTCGGCGCTACGCTTGGCCGCCTCGATGTCGAGCGCGGCGAAGGCGCCGATCTCCCGCTCGCGCACGCCGATCGCCTCGTTGCAGAGCTCGACCACGGCGCGCGGGGTGAGCTCGCCGGCGTCGATCCTGCGAGCGAGCTCGAGTGCGGAGAGCATCAGAGCAGGCCTCGGGACATGGTCAGAGGTCCTCGCGCGACGCATCCGTCTGGTCGGCGAACCCGTTTCCACTTCACCGGAACATGCGCTGGCGGCGGGTGTCGATCAAGGCGACGATCCGGCGCACGATGGCCATGTTCTTGGCCCCGTCCGGTCCGGTAGCGCGACAGGTCGTCGCCGAATTCGACATCGAGCAGCCAATGCATGCTCTCGACGCCCCAATGGCCTCGCGCACCCTTGGCAATGCGTTCGATGTCGAGCGGGCGACGAGATATAGTAGCGGGTGTCGAAGCTACAGCGATCGGCGTATTCGACGCGTGCGTAGACCTTGACGATGGTCTTGATGTTCTTGAAGCGCGGCTGGCCCGGATAGCTTCTCTGCGACGTGATCCATCGACCTCGCTGGAGGCGGTGTAGGTGCGCGTCTCGATGCGGCCATGTCCCTTCTCGACGGCGGGTTGCTTGCTGCGAGCTCGCTGGCGGGCGCGGTGCGGAAGTAGTCCTCGACATCGCTTCGAGGGTCGGCTGGTTGCCTTTCAGGGCGAGCATGAAATCGGCCTTGTGGGCGACGATCTTTCGGCGATCTCGACCTGGCAGCCCATGGCGTCGATGGTCACCAGGGCGCCTTCGAGCTGGCTGGTCTCGGCGAGTTGATCGAGAAGTTCCGGGATGGCGGTGATCTCGTTGGTCTTTTCCGGAACGCTCAGCTGCGCCAAGGTCAGCCTTGCATGGTCGCGTAGGCGCTCAGCGTGTGCAGAGCTTTCAGGCTCTTGCGTTTGTCGTGCGTGCGGCGCGAGGTCTTGCCGTCGATCGCGATCAGCTCGTGCCGATCCGGCCAGAGCGCCGCGATCCAGTCCTCGAAGCAGCGCCCGAACAAGATCGGATCGATACGGTTGACCAGCGTGCGCAGCCAGCGCTCGCTCGGGATGCCGAAATGAAACGGCGAGAAGCGCCGCAGAAATCGAGGTGGTGCTTGCCCCAGGCAGCGATATCGTCAAAATCGTCACATGAGCGATGGTCGCGCAGGTCAGAAGCAGCAGAACCTCCTCCAACGGATACATCACCCGCCAACTCTCACGCTCATCCTCAAGGCTGGAAAAATGCTCCAAAAGCAAAGCCAATCGCGCCCGTGGGGTCTCCTCGTCGAGGATCGTGATGGCGACGCCGTCCATGATCGCGCTCCTTGCCAATCAAAGCGCCGGGGAATCACGATCCTCCCGTCAATACAAAATCACCCGAAAATGCCCGTTAACCTGACTTCCGATCCGTCGGTCAGGCGGCGGGCCGGAGGCATCACGAAGAACGCCGTCATGGCAGCGATCGGCCAGGCGATGAAATACGCCTTCACCCACTGACGCAGGAAGCCCGGATCGAATCCGAGATTGAGCCAGGTGACGAGGAGCGTGACCATGAACACCATCACGCTCGACATCAGCAGTGCCAGTATCAGCCTGGCCTTGCTGTCCATCATCATCTTTTTCCCCCGTGGCCGCGCAGGGTGCCCTTCTTAACCATAGAGCGAGGCGCGGACCAGCGCCCTCGATGCCGCCGCAAAGCGGTGAAGAGCCGTTAACAGTGTCCATCGCATTGTCCGCGCCATGGCGTGGGGAGTTCGTTGGTATCTGGCCGGCTCCGGAGCTCTCGGCGCTCTCGCTGTGCTGGCGGGCTGCAGCGGCGGCGGCATGTTCGCCGAGCGCGACCCGTGGCGGCTCGAGGCCGAGATCGAGTGCATCGGCTCGGGTGCGATCAGGGAAGGGGCGGGGGTGGTCCGCGTCAACCCCATCCGTGGTCCCGGAATTTGCGGCGCCGATTTCCCGTTCAAGGTGTCGACCCTGGGCGAGAGCTCGGCGCTGGGCTTTGCCGACGACCTGCGGCCGCCGGCATCGATCCCCCGCACCACCGGCTCGACCCCCGCGCGCTGGCCGCTCGGCAAGCCGCCTTCGACCGTGTCGAGCCAGCAGGGCGCGGGCACGGCCGACCGGCCGGTCTCGCTCGATCCGCCGGGCGGCGCCGGCCAGGCCGGCGGCGCAGTGGAGCCGTACGACTTCCGCGCTCCGTACGGAAGCGCCGCGCCGTCGAGCCGGCGGGCGTCCCAGCCCGGGCCTGCGCAACCGCGGCCCGACCTCGATCGATCCGGGGGCAGGCCCGGGCCGGAGCTCGATCTCTCCCCGGTTCCCTACGAGCGCCGTCGTCTGATCGATGCGCCGCCGTCCTCGGTGACCCGCGCTCCGCTCGCGGAGCCGTCACGCGCCGCACCGGCGCGCGCACCGTCGACGCGCGATCCGTCGCATTCGGATGTCGGGCGCCCGCGCGAGCCCGAGGTGGTGCCGCTCGGCCCCGCGCGCGGCCCGGCGGTGACCGGGGCCGTCACGCCGGTCACCGTGACGCCGGCGGCGACGCTCGCCTGTCCGATGGTGTCCGAGCTCGAGCGCTGGATCACCACCGCAGTGCAGCCGGCGGCGATGCGCTGGTTCGGCACGCCGGTCACCGAGATCAAGCAGATTTCCGCCTATTCCTGCCGCGGCATGAACGGCAATCCGCGCTCGCGCATCTCCGAGCACGCCTTCGGCAATGCGCTCGACATCGCGTCGTTCACCTTGGCCGACGGGCGTACCATCACCGTGAAGGGCGGCTGGAACGGCCTGCCGGAGGAGCAGGGATTCCTGCGCGACGTGCAAGGCGCGGCCTGCGACCAGTTCTCCACCGTGCTGGCACCGGGCTCCAACGTCTACCACTACGACCATATTCACGTGGACTTGATGCGGCGCCGCAGCGGCAATCGTGCGTGCAATCCAAGCGCCGTCTCCGGCGCGGAGGTGGCGGCGCGAGCGGGTGCGAGATACGCCGGTAGGCGAGCAGCGGAGCCGATCGTGACCGGGGCACTGGCGCCACGCCGGCCATCGACGCCCAAGCGTCTGCGCTCCGATCCCGACCAGGACCACCGCTTCCCCGCGCTGCCCGCTTGCGGAGCCCGGCAACGACGGCCACGACGAGGACTGATATCGGCAGGCCGCGCAGCGAACAGCACCCTTACTCGATCACCTTGTCGGCGCGCAGCACGAGGCCGGCCGGAATTTCATGGCCGATCGCTTTTGCGGTCTTGAGATTGATGACCAGCTCGAACCTGGTCGGCTGCTCGATCGGAAGGTCGGCGGGCTTGGTGCCGCGCAGGACCTTGACGAGCTGCCGAGCCAACTGACGGTACCACTGGGTCCAACGCGGACCGTACCCCATGAGGCCTTCTTCTTCCGCCACTTCGGGCCACTGGTAGATGGCGGGCAGGCGCAACGCCGCCGCGCGCGTCGATCACCGTGCGGCGGTTGAAGGTCAGCAACGGCGCTGCCAGGACGTTGATTGCCTCGGCGCCAGACGCACGCGCCTCATTGATGGCCGGCGCGATCTCTGCCGGCGTGCTGACGAAAAAAACCGAAGCCTCCACGCCGCGCGCACGCGCTGCGTCTCTCATTACCTGCAGGCGTTGGGGGGTGGCGACGGTCGGGTCGGCCAGCACCGCGATGCGGCGGACGCCGGGCGCGGCCTCCATGAGGAGATCCTGCCGCTTGCCGTCGAGCTCGAACGCGAGCAGGCTGACGCCCGTGGTGTTGCCGCCCGGCCGCGCCAGCGAAGGAACCAGTCCTTCCGCGACCATGTCGTCGGCCGTGCCGAGGATCGCAATCGCCTTCGTGGCCGCCTGTGCGGCGCGCGTGGCATGCCCACCGGCAGGAACGATCGCATCGGGCGCGGACTTGACCATCATCGCAGCCGCCTCGGAAAGCTGGTCGTTGCGCAGACCAAACCCGCCGGCAACGACCGCAAGGTTCTGCCCTTCGATGAAGCCGGACGTGCGCAGCTCGTCGAAGAATGCGAGGTATTGCGGCGCCTCACGCGGGCTGCCGGTCAAGACGCCTATGCGATAGGTACGGCCCGGCTCCTGCGCGTAAGTGCCGAGCGGCCGTACGACCGCTGCGCCGCCGAGGAGGGCGATGAACTCTCGTCGTCTCATGGGTGGTCCCAGGCCCAGGATCGCGAAAATTGCGGCCAGAACGATATCACATCCTATGGAACCGAAATGAATCTCTGAATTCGACGCTTCGCCATACATCGTCGGCGTGTGGCCGCCACGGGCCGCTGCGCTGAACTCGCGCCTTGCCGGCAGCGAACCGAAGGCGCTCCCGGGTTCGCGGCAAATTTCGGGGCGTTTACATTGCCTTGCGACCCCCCTTAAAATGCCGTCATCGCGCACCATATGATGTGCCGGTCTTTATGGCCTCTGGGAGGACAAGAATGCTCCGATACCGCCTTCGCACCCTGCTCGCGTTCGGCGCGGTTGCGGCGACGCTGGCGCTGGTCGTTTCCAGCGCCGATGCCCGGCCCAAGTTCAGCGCCGGCAGCCGCGGCTCGCAGACCTACTCGGCGCCGCCCTCGACGGCGACCTCGCCCACCGCGCGCCCGATGGAGCGCAGCATGACGCAGCCGGGCCAGCCCGGCAGCGCCGTCGCGCAGCGTCCGGCGACCGCGCCCACCGCCGCACCCGCCGGCGGCATGTTCGGTCGGCCCGGCTTCATGGGCGGCCTGTTCGCCGGTTTCCTGGGCGCCGGCCTGATCGGCATGCTGATGGGGCATGGCCTCACCGGCGGCCTCGCCGGCTTCGCCTCGATCCTCGGACTGATGCTGCAGATCGGCATCGTGGTCCTGATCGGCTACCTGCTGTGGACCTGGTGGCAGCGCCGCAGCCAGCCTGCGCTCGCCAGCGGTCCCGCCCTGCGCGACAACGCGTCGGCCGGCTCCGGCTGGCCGATGGCGACTCGGCGGCGGCAGCGGCGTCGCCGCATCGGCGGCACGCGCATCCGGTACCGATGAGGTCGGGCTCACGCCCGATGACTTCAACGACTTCGAGCGCATCCTGAGTGAGGTCGAGACCGCCTACGGCGCCGAGGATCTCGGCCTCCTGCGCTCGCGCGCAACCCCCGAGATGGTGTCCTACTTCGCGGAGGAATTGGCGGCCAATGCCAGCAACGGCGTGGTCAACAAGATCTCCGACGTGAAGCTGCTGCAGGGCGATCTGTCCGAGGCCTGGCGCGAAGGCAGCACCGACTACGCCACCGTGGCGATGCGCTATTCGCTGGTCGACCAGACGGTCGAGCGCGACGGCGGCCGCGTGGTGCAGGGCGGTCCCGACGAAGCGGTGGAGATCTGGACCTTCATGCGCGCGCGCGGCGGCAACTGGCTGCTGTCGGCGATCCAGCAGGCCTGACCGCGCGCTGCGCGCACGATCCTGCAACGCAATGGCCGGGGGCTCGACCCCCGGCCATTTTCATGTGTGCCGAGCATGATCGACAGCTTGGAGGTGAAAGTCCTCCGTCCAGCTTGATCGCGGCAATGGCCGGACCATCGTGCAAGCCCGTTGGCAGGACTTCGCGCCCGTTGCGTGCGTGATCACGGATCCGTTTCGCTCGGGCCATACCCGCCCGCGGTCGGGGTCTGGATGATGATCGCCTCGCCCGCCTCGATCACGGTGGCGTCGCAGCCCTCGAGCCGTTCAATTTGCCCGTCGTTGCGCCGCACCCAGTTCGCTCCGATCTGGCCGGCTTGCCCGCCCGCCAGGCCGAAGGGGGGCACGCGGCGATGGCCCGAGAGGATCGTGCAATCCATCCGCTCGAGGAAGCGGATGGTGCGACGGACGCCGTCGCCGGCGTCTCCATTTGCCGCGTCCACCCGAACCCTTGCGGATGTGGAAGTCTTCCAGCACCACGGGATAGCGGAACTCGAGCACCTCCGGGTCGGTGAGGCGGGTATTGGTCATGTGGGTGTGCACGGCGTCGGTGCCGGGAAATCCGGGACCTGCAGGCGAGCCCGAGCAGATGGTCTCGTAGTACTGGTATCTGGCGTTCCCGAAATTGAGATTGTTCATGGTGCCCTGCGCACCGGCGAGCGCGCCGAGCGCGCCGAACAACGTATCGGTCACGGCCTGCGAGGTCTCAACATTGCCGGCGACCACCGCCGCCGGATATTCCGGCGACAGCATCGATCGCCTCGGGATGATGATGCGAATCGGCCGCAGGCAGCCGGCGTTCATCGGGATGTCGTCGTCGACCATCACCCGGAACACGTAAAGCACCGCCGCCCGCGTCACCGGCTCGGGCGCGTTGAAATTAGTCGGCTGTTGTGGCGAGGTGCCGGTGAAGTCGACGGTCGCCTGGCGTGTCGTCCTGTCGACGCTGATCCTGACCCTGATCCAGGTACCCTGGTCCATCTCGTATTCGAACTGCGAATCGTGCAGGCGATCGATGACCCGGCGCACGCTCTCGGCGGCATTGTCCTGCACGTGCTGCATGTAGGCTTGCACCACCGGCAGCGTGAACTGCGCCACCGTCTTGTGGAGCTCCTGCACACCCTTCTCGTTGGCCGCGATCTGTGCCTTCAGGTCGTTGACGTTCTGCAGCGGGTTGCGGGCCGGAAACCTCGCGCCGGTGAGCAGGTCGTACAGCGCCTGCTCGCGGAAGCGGCCGCGGTCCACCAGCTTGAGATTGTCGATATAGACGCCCTCCTGCTCGATCGTGGTAGCGTCGGGCGACATCGAGCCCGGCGAGATGCCGCCAACGTCGGCATGATGGCCGCGGGAGGCGACCCAGAACAGGATTCGCGGTTCTCGCTCGCCCGTCTCCGGTGGCGCGCTGTCCTCCTCCGCGGGCGAAGTATCGAAAACCGGCGTGCACACCGTGATGTCGGGAAGGTGGGTCCCACCGTTGTAGGGCGCGTTGATGGCGTAGACGTCGCCGGGCGCGACCCTCCCCTTGTTCTCGCGGATGATGGTTTCGACCGCACGGTCCATGGAGCCGAGATGCACCGGCATGTGCGGAGCGTTGGCGACCAGCGTGCCGTCGGCGGCGAACACCGCGCAGGAGAAATCGAGCCGCTCCTTGATGTTGACGGAATAGGCGGTGTTCTGCAGCGACACACCCATCTGCTCGGCGATCGACATGAAGAGATTGTTGAACACTTCGAGCATCACCGGGTCCGCCTCGGTGCCCACCGCGCTGCGACGCTCGAGCCGCACCACGCGCTCGAGTACGAGGTGGTTCTTCGCCGTGATCTCGGCCCGCCAGCCGTGCTCCAGCACGATGGTCTGGTGCGGCTCGATGATGATCGCGGGACCGCGCACGCGGTGACCGGGCGCGAGCTGCGTGCGGGCGAAGACGGCCGCATCGTGCCAGCTGCCGCCCCCGTAGAAGCGCGTGGTGCGCGTGGGGGACGGCAGGGCCGTGCGCGTCAGCGCGTAGGTCGGCTCGGTGAACTTCGTGCCGCCCCCGACCGCCTCGACCGACACCGCTTCCACCACCAGCTCCTTGCTTTCGTCGATGAACCCGAAGCGCGATGCGTGCGCGGCCTCGAACGCCGATTTCATCGCGGCGAGCCGGCCGCTCGCGGGGCTCGCATCCGAACCGGGCACGATCCCAGTCGACGAAGGGGATGCATGCGGGAGAGGGCGCTGCCGCTGCGCCGGCTCCCGCCCGTACGGAGCCGAAAGAGAATGCCGGCACCACCAGCGCGGTGTCAGTGCCGGCATAGCGGATGTGGGCGCGCACGTGCACGGCGATGTCGTGCTCGCCGATGCCCTGCGCCATCACCTCGTTCCTGGCCGCGTGGCCGAGCCTGTTGCCGGTCGCGCGGATCGACGCCAGTGCCGTGTCGCCCAGCGGCTCCTCGACCGCCTGCTGGCGCGTGGCGCGGATGTCGGCGAGCCCCATGCCGTATGCCGAGAGCAGCGACGAGAACGGGTGGATCAAAACCTTGGTCATGCCGAGGGCGTCGGCAACGAGGCACGCGTGCTGGCCACCGGCGCCGCCGAAGCAGTTGAGCGCGTAGCGTGTCACGTCGTAGCCGCGTTGCACCGAGATCTTCTTGATCGCATTGGCCATGTTCTCGACCGCGATCTTGATGAAGCCGTCGGCCACGTCCTCGGGCGCGCGGCCGTCGCCGATCTCGCGCGCGAGCCGCGCGAACGCCTCGCGCACCGCATCGTCATCGAGCGGCAGGTCCCGCCCGGGGCCGAAGATCCTCGGGAAGAAATCCGGCATGAGCTTGCCGACCATCACGTTGGCGTCGGTGAGGGCGAGCGGTCCGCCGCGGCGATAGCACTTGGGTCCGGGATTGGCGCCGGCGCTGTCCGGGCCGACCCGGAAACGCGCGCCGTCGAAATGCAGGACCGAGCCGCCGCCCGCCGCCACGGTATGGATCAGCATCATCGGCGCACGCATGCGAACGCCCGCGACCTCCGTCTCGAAGGCGCGCTCGTACTCGCCGTCGAAATGCGAGACGTCGGTCGAAGTGCCGCCCATGTCGAAGCCGATCAGGCGATGGAAGCCGGCCTCGCGCCCGGTCTCGGCCATGCCGACGACCCCGCCGGCCGGTCCCGAAAGAATGGCGTCCTTGCCCTGAAACAGATCGGCGGCGGTGAGCCCGCCCGACGACATCATGAACATCAGGCGGGGGCTCGCACTCGGCCCCTGCGGGTCGGGACGACTGCTCGCATCGCTCGCCGTATCCTCGGCCACCTGCGCCACGTATTGCTGCAGGATCGGGGACAGGTAGGCGTCGACCACGGTGGTGTCGCCGCGCCCGACCAGCTTGATCAGTGGCGAGACCTCGTGGCTCGCGGACACCTGCGGGAAACCGATCTCGCGTGCGAGCACTGCGACACGCCGCTCATGCTCGGCGTACCGATACGCGTGCATGAATACGATGGCGACAGCCTTGATGCCGGCCGTAAGCGCCGCCCCGAGATCGGCGCGCAGGGCGGCCAGATCGGGTTCGTGTTCCACCAGTCCGTCGGCGCGTACGCGCTCGTCCACCTCCACGACGCGCTCGTAGAGCATTTCCGGCTTGACGATGTGGCGGGCGAATATCCTGGGCCGGGCCTGGTAGCCGATCCTGAGCGCATCGCGGAAGCCCCTGGTGACGAGCAGCAGCGTGCGCTCGCCCTTGCGCTCGAGCAAGCGCATTGGTCGCGACCGTGGTGCCCATCTTCACGGCGCCGATGAGGCCCGCGGGGATCGGTTCGTCGGAGGCGAGGCCGAGGAGCTCGCGCATGCCCTGGACGGCCGCGTCGCGATAGGCCTCCGGATTCTCCGAGAGGAGCTTGTGGGCGACCAGCGTTCCATCGGGTCGACGGCCGATCACGTCGGTGAAGGTGCCGCCGCGATCGATCCAGAAATCCCAATTCGTCTGCGTCATGCCAGCCTTGCACCGCACCTCTGAAGGCCGTCGGCGCCGGCCGCGACCGGCCAAGGCGACGGGTTGATCCGTGGGGCTGGGCCCCCGAGCGACAACGAGTGTTAGCATGGTCAGTGCGTCTCCAATCGAAGCGAGACTACCCATGGTTGACTCGATCTACGACCTGAGGAAGAGTGAAACGGGGTCCTCAACCGTGTCACCACCATAATGTCCTTGCCGGTCGCCCTTGACCTTGCGCGGCTGTTCATCGGGCCGCTCCATCGCACGCCTCGGGGTATCGACCGGGTCGATCTCGGGTATGCGCGGCACTTCCTGCAGCGCTGGACGGGGCCCTGTTTCGCCACGCTGCCGACGCCCTGGGGCGTGCGCAGCTTCGATCGCAAATGCGCGCTCGACGTGGTGGACGCCGTCGATCACCACTGGCGTGAAACCGGCACGGCCGACGACGATCGCGGATATCGCATGGTGCGGTCCTGGCTCGGTGGTCTGCCGGCGGACGGCCGATCGACCTCGAAATTTGCGGCCGGCCGCCACGCCGCGCGCGGATTTCTACGGATCTTTGCCGATGCCGGCTTCTCATTCGGACGATCCGCTGCGGGAGCACTGCCGTCCGGGACGGTCTATCTCAACACCGGACAGATCGGGCTGACCTCGCCCCGATTGGTCGGGTGGCTGGATCGTCGGCCGGACGTCGCCGCGGTGTTCATGCTGCACGACATGATTCCGATCGATTATCCGGAGTTCGTGCCCGCACTGTCGAGCCATTTCCATCGCAAGATGGTGATCGCCGCCGCTCGTCATGCGGCCGGATTGATCGTCACCACGTCGGCGGCAGGCGCAGCCGTGAAGGCGGAATTCGAGTCGCCGCGGGCGGTCGGATATTCCGGTCATTGCGGCTCCGCTGCCAGCCGCCCCGGCGTTCCTGGCGCCGGCGGCATCTGATCCGCAGCTTTCCGGGAAGCCTTATTTCGTGGTTTGCGGGGCAATCGAGCCGCGCAAGAACCACGCCTTGCTTCTCAATGTCTGGAGAGAGCTCGTGCGCGGGCAAGGTGCCACCGCACCCAAGCTGGTTGTCGCCGGCTCGCGCTGGCGCACCAGCCCGGTCGTCGCCGCCGCGTTGGAGCGCTCCGAGGCTCTGCGCGATCATGTGATCGAGATTTCCGGTCTCTCCACGCCAGCGCTCCAGCGTCTCGTTGCGAATGCGCGCGCCCTGCTGATGCCATCCTTCGTCGAAGGGTTCGGCCTTCCGATCGTCGAGGCACTGGCCTGCGGAACGCCCGTGATCGCATCCGACCTCGCCGCTCATCGCGAGGCCGGCGGCTCGCATGCGACCTACCTGTCGCCCATCGACGGTGTCGGCTGGCTGGCGGCGATCCGTGCACACGCGCGGGGCGACGGCGAACGCTTGCGCGCCTCCCTCGTCGCCTACCGTCCCTGGACCTGGGCCGACTATTTCCGGCGAATCGAGCCCTTCATCGTGGCGCTCGCCCAGGAGCGTCCGGCTCTCGCCCCGCAAGCGGCGCTCGGCCTTGCGGCGCGCACGGCTTCATGACTCTCGCACCTCGAGGCATCGCGACCACGGACGCAGCGGGTGAACGCCAGCCTGGTCCAGGTCCTGGAGCAACCCGCTCTGGCCTGGCTCGCGGCCCGCGTGCCGATGCGCGTTCTCCCCGATCATCTCACCTTGCTGGGCCTCGGCGGGGCATTCCTCGTCCTTGTCGCCTACGTCCTGACCAATCGCAGCGCCGCCTTCCTCTGGCTCGCCAATCTCGGGCTGGTCGTGAACTGGCTGGGAGATTCGCTCGACGGCACGCTGGCGCGCTTTCGACGGAAGCGAGCGGCCGCGGTACGGGATGTTCGTCGACCACGCGACCGACCTGCTGGCCCAGGCATTGATCCTGTTCGGGCTCGGGCTCTCCCCCTACGTGCGCTTCGATGTCGCCTGTGTGGCGCTCGTCGCGTATCTTGCCTTGGCAGTCGTGACGTTTCTGCGCCAAAGCGTTTGCGGCGTCCTGCAGATCTCGTTTGCCGGCTTCGGCCCCACCGAGATGCGGCTCGCGCTCGTCGTCCTCAACGTGCTGCTGTTCGTGGTGCCACCGTGGCCGGTCGTCGTGTTCGGTCTTGCGCTGTCGAGCGCCGACCTGGGGGTCCTGGCAGCGAGCGCCTGCATGCTGGTGACGCTGGTTGCCTTCACGGTGCGAGAAGCACGGCGCCTCGGCGAGCAAGATCCGCCACCGCGGACGAAGGTCATGCGATGAATCTCACGCGATCAGGCGCGCGGCCTTGGGGTTTCGACCATCGCGCCCATAATTTGGAGGTGACGTCCGGCCGACCGCCCTCGATGATCTATCCGGCGATTTGCATGCCCGGCCGTTTTTCGGCCTGGTGCGAGGCGCTGCTGGCGGAGCTCGTCACTGCATCGGCCGGTGCGCCGGTCGTGATTTCGGTGTCGGAGCTCGAGCAGCTCGGGCGAGAGGTGCTCGCCCGCGATCTCGGGCCTGCACTGGTCGTATCGCGGCAGCCGGATCGGAAGATCTGCGATGCGCTGACGGGCGAGGGCAAGAAGCCGTTCCTGTTCGTCGTCGACGATCCGCAGCTCGCGGTCGCCGAGTTGATGCTGGATCACGGGCTCGATTTCCTGCAGGCGGTTAAGACGGTCGCCGGCTCCTGCGCCACCATGTTGCCGCTCGTCGATGCCCCCAATGGCCTCTCGCTCGGGCGCGGTGAACCGGCCCACAGAGGCAGCAAGGCCGCGACCGGCTGGCCCGCCATTTCGGCCTTCCGCTCGACGATCCGGCGATCGCAAGGATTGCCGCCATGCCGCAGCTGACGAAATTGGAAGCGGCGATCGACGAGCCGCCCGTTCCCTCCGGCTTCGACGCACATCGGAGGGCGATCATGGAAGGCGCCCTTGCGGCCTACGCACATTGCTTCCGAGGCGAACCTCTGAGACCGATCGTCTGGCTCCGCGACCTCTTTCTCCTGGGTGATCGCCCCGAGGCGGCGGCCACGCAGCTCATCGATGTGACCGGCCCGAGCCGGTGCCTGTTGTATGGCCCCTACATTCACCTTCCGGAGGGGTCATGGTCCTGCAATCTCCTCTTCGGCTGCACCAAGGAATCGGTCGGGCTGAAATTCGTGGCGGATATTGCTGCCGCGGGCACGTCGAAATTGGCCAGGGCGGAGTTCCAGATCGACGAGCCCGGCATCTTCGAGATCGAAACGTCTTTCGTCCACGCCGGTCACGGGTCGATCGAGGTTCGCATCTTCAATGCCGGTGCGGCTTTCGAGGGACATGTCGCGCTGGGCCAGGTGACCATGGTTCCGCTCAAGGGCAAACGCCTCAAGGTCACCTGACTTGCCGATGGCTCCCATCGCCTGCTTCCTGGTATGTGGTGTGACCCTCGCAGCTGGGCCACCCTGATGACAGACCACCGAGGGAAGCCCGGATGCTGAGTCTCAGCGACATTGCTTCTCGGGATCGATTCGAGTTGGAGGAGATGTGCCGCAGCCAGACGCAGCCCGTCTACCTCGGTGACCGTGCCGCGCTCTGCCGGATTCTCGGTCGCTACAAATTCTATGTGAGCACGCTCGACTGCGGCTTCGGGTCTCACGTTCTACTGGACGGCTTCTGGGAGATGTGGCTTACGATCTTCGTCGCGCGCACCGTCAAGCCGGGCATGGTGGTCGCGGATATCGGAGCCAACTTCGGATACTACACCTTGTTGCTCGCCGATCTGGTCGGCGGGGACGGTCATGTTCATGCCGTCGAGCCCAATCCGGAGGTTGCCTCGTTCCTGCGCCGAACGATCGCGCTGAACGGGTTTGGCCGGCGCACCAGCATCGCGGAGGCAGCGGCCGGAATTTCGGATGGGAGCGAATTGACGCTCTATGTACCTCATGGCGAACCCAAGAACGCCACCGTCGTTCCCGCGGCGAAGGAAATCGGACCGGACGCAGGCTCGCTTCATAGCGTGAAATCCATGTCCATGGATCGGATCCTGGCGAAATGCCAGCGAGTTGATTTTCTCAAGATCGACGCCGAGGGGGCCGAGCAGGAGATCATCGCGGGTATGGGGAGGGTGCTCGAGCGGTTTCAGCCGGCGATGGTGCTCGAGTTCAACGCTCGTCGCTATGCCGACCCGGTGGAGTTCCTCGCGCGCCTCACCGACCTGTACAAGACCGTGCGCTACATCGACCACTCCGGCCAGCCGGTTGTTATCGATCCGGCCGCGGTCGCAGCCGACGCGACGGGGGATGATTGGTTGTTGTTTTTCGCAAGAAGCAGATGAGAGCTTTCTGTGACCAAGCAGGTTTTTTTCGACGGCATGAATTTCGCACTGACGCGCGGGACGGGAGTCTCGACCTATGCGCGGGTACTGGCACGCGAGGTGCGTGGTCTCGGGTTCGAGACCGGCATTCTCTATAGTTCGCTACGTACTTTGCCCAGGATGAAGCTCGCCCGAGAAGTCGCCTTTTTCGACACCCCACCGCCAACGACTACTTATACCTATCCGCTGCGCTTGCTCGGACACGCTCGTCGATTTTGTCCGCGATCAGGCGGGAATTCGAGCGACAGAGATCCCGCTGGGCACCGTGCTCACGCAGCAGTTCGGCGCGAGGTGGGTCAAGTGCGACCACGTCTGTGCCGCCCGCAATGTCTTCGATCGGGCCCGGGGCCTCTTCGCACTGTCTAACCGCATGCTGCACGTGACGCTGCCGTTCGAGCCCGATATCTTCCACTGGACCTATCCGATCCCGGCGCGGGCGAGAGCCAAGGCCAACATCTACACGGTCCACGACCTCGTGCAGTTTCGGCTGCCCTATACCACGCTCGACTGGAAGAGCTATCACCTGCGACTGATGCGTCGCATCCTCGGCAAGGCCGATCACATCGTCACCGTCTCCGAGAATTCCAAACGCGACATCATGACGCTGTTCGGGATCGACGAGCGCCGCATCACCAACACCTACCAGGCGGTCGCCATACCGGATGAGGTTCGGGCCAAGACCGACGCCGCGGTCGCCGAAGAGGTCGCCGGGTTCGGGCTGGAGGCACGCAACTATCTGCTGTTCTACGGCTCGATCGAGCCGAAGAAGAATCTCGGCCGGGTGGTCGAAAGCTATCTCGGCGCGAATCTCAAGATGCCGCTGGTCGTGGTGTCGGCCCAGTCGTGGCTCGGCGACGACGAGGTGCGGCTGATGAACCAGAGGATCGTCAGGAGACGGAGAAAGATCCATTTCTACGACTACATGTCCTGGTCCACGCTCGCCACCCTCATCCGCGGCGCGCGCGCGGTCGTATTCCCGTCGCTCTACGAAGGCTTCGGGCTGCCGGTGCTGGAAGCCATGATGCTGGGGACCCCCGTCTTATCCTCGAACCAATCCTCGGTTCCGGAGCTCGCGGGAGAAGCTGCGCTGCTGATCGACCCTTATGATCTCGACGCCATTCGCCGCGCCATGGTCACGATCGCACACGACGACGATCTCTGCCGGCATCTCGCGGCGGAGGGCCTCGAACGGGCCAAGCAATTCTCGCTCGAGGCCTATCGCGCGCGGATAGACACTCTCTATCGCTCCCTGATGTGAGAGGGGCGCACAGCAGCTCCCGCTCCAACCCATGCCGACGACGCCACATTGGACGCTCGGTCGAATTTGTCCGGATGGATCCGATGCTGTTGAAGAAGAATTGTCGCGAAGCGCAGGCTATTTCGGGGCGCCCTTGTCGAGGAACGCCCGCAGCGCCGCCACCTGTTTCTTGTCGGTCTCGAAGTCGCGTGCAATCTGCTCGTAGAAGTGCGCCGCACCGACATAGAGCTCGTGCCCTGCCGGGTCGTCTCCGACGAAGTCGGCGATCTCGTGCATCTCGGCGATCCAGCGATAGGCCTTCGGAGGCATGAGCGACAGGCCACGCTTGAGCCATGCCAGCATGTTGGGCTGGCTGAATTCGAGCTCCCTGAGCAGGGCGTCGGCCGAGCCGCGCCGCGTCGCCGCCAGCATCATCACCGCGGCCAGCGCCTGCGTGCCCTTGGTGATGCCGGCATAGGACATCTTCACCGCCGAAGCTGCGCTCAGCGGGCCGTCCAGCACGCGCACATCGAGCCCGAACGGCCCGAGGGCGGCGAAACGCGGTGCGTGCGGCCCCGAGGCATAGAAGCGCGGCCCGGCATCGCCGGGCTGCGGCGGTGAGCCGATGATGCCGGCATCGACGAAGGGCGAGCCGGTGGGTGCTATCACCGCGGCCACCTGCTCCGCCGTCGGCGGGCTGACCGCGTTGCAGTCGACGTAGACTGGCTTGCTGTTGCTGGCCGCCAACGCCGGCGCGAACCGCCGCGCCAGCGCCACCGCTTCCCCTGGCGGCACGATCGAGAGAATGAAATCGGCGGCCGCGATCTCCTCCTCGCCGGCCCGCGTCATGCCATGCCGGCCGGCACGCGCGATCGACTCGGTGCTGCGACCGGTGAGCGAGGTGAGGACCTTGAGGCCGTTCTCGACCAACCGCCCGGCTACCGCCGCGCCCATCATGCCCGGTGCGACTACTGCGACGACAGGGTTCATGAGCATTTCTCCGATCATGCCGCCTGCCGGCGAAGCGGATTCCGGTTCGCCGACGGAAAACGCCTCGGCGCGAGGAGACCGGCCGGCGCCGATGAAATCTGCTGACATCATTGCATCTTGGCAAGCCGCACGCGCAAGGGGCTGTCATGCGGTCGGGAGCGAACGAACGAAGGGCGCAGCAGGGGAGACCGGTGCCTCGTCCGTTCAAGCACAGCGGCTTGGCAAGCACCGCCAATTCCGCTTTGCTCGGTGCGCTCCCGACGCAACGGCCGTCTCAGCAACAGGAAAAGCCCCGTGCCCGACGAACTGGCTGACGTTCGCTATCAGATCGCGCTCACCAACCGCATGCTGGCCAACGAGGGCGTCCTCGATGCCTTCGGGCATGTCAGCATGCGCCACCCGGCTGATCCCGGCCGCTACCTCCTGTCGCGCTCGCGCTCGCCGGGACTGGTCGAGGCGGCGGACATCCTGGAGTTCACCCTCGATTCCGATCCGGTCGTCAGGCCGACGGTCCAGCTCTACGCCGAGCGTGTGATCCACGGCTGCATCTACCAAGCGCGGCCCGACGTGATGGCGGTCTGTCACCATCATGCCCCTGCAGTGATGCCGTTCTGCATCGCCGGAGTGCCGATCGTTCCGGTGTTTCATCTGGGCGCGGCCGGTGGTGAAACCGTGCCGTTCTGGAATCAGCGCGACGAGTTCGGCGATACCAATCTGCTGGTGGTCAAGCCGGAGGAAGGCCGGTCGCTCGCCCGGATGCTCGGCTCCCATGCCGCCGTGCTGATGAACAACCACGGCGCCACCGTGGTCGGGCGCGACCTGCGGCAGCTGGTTGCCCGGGCGATCTTCATGTGCCAGAACGCCACGTATCAGCTCAATGCAAAACTCCTGGGCGGTGTCACGACCTTGACGCCGGGCGAGATCGGGCTGGCGAGCCAGCTGACCGCGTTGCCCACCGCCATCAGCCGGACCTGGGAGTTCTGGACGCTGCGCCTCGAGCGGGCAGGTTTGCTGCCGCCGCACGCCGTGGTGCCGAGGCGCAAGCCGCGAACAGCAAAGGCGGCGGACGCGACTTCGCGTCGGAAGGGTCGCAAGAGGGGCGGTCGCAAGGTCGGTTGAGCCGGAGACACAGCCCGAATTGGACTCGGCGCGCACGCCCCGCGCTGCGATGCTACGTCCCGCGGCGGCCGGTGAAGACCGGACGGCGCTTTTCCACGAACGCGCGCATACCCTCGGTGTAGTCGGGCGTCAGACTTGCTTCGCGCTGCGCCGCGCGTTCGAGGTCGAGCTGGGTATCGAGATCGTTGCTCCAGGATTCCTCGAGCGCGCGCTTGGTCAAGGCGAGCCCGATCGTCGGCGCCGAGGCAAAATGGGCGCAGAGCTTGTGGGCGTCCGGGAGCAGGGCATCGTCCTCCACCATCTTCCAGATGAGACCCCAAGCCGAGGCCGTCTCCGCCGGCAGCGGCTCGGCGAGAAGCGCGAGGCCGCGCGCGCGGGCAGGGCCGACCAGCCGGGGCAGCAGCCAGGTGCCGCCGCAGTCGGGCACCAGGCCGAGCCGGGCGAAGGCTTGGACGAAGCTCGCCGATCTCGCCGCCAGAACGATGTCGCAGGCGAGCGCGATATTGGCGCCGGCGCCTGCAGCGACGCCGTTCACCGCAGCGACGACTGGAAACGGCAGCGCGCGCAGCTTGCGCACCAGCGGGTTGTAGTAGGCCTCGAGCGCGCCACCGAGCACGGTGGTCTCACCGGAACTCGACAGCCGGTCGTTGAGATCCTGGCCGGAACAGAAACCGCGGCCGGCCCCGGTCAGGAGCAGCGCCCGGCAGCCGTCGTCGCTTTCGGCCTCGTCGAGCGCGCGTCGGAGCGCCTGATGCATGCTCTCGGTGAAGGCGTTGAGTTGCTGTGGCCGATTGAGCGTGATGACGTGGTAGCCGGGGCGCTGTTCGACCACGATCGTTTGTTCCACCATCGACCTCTCCTCGCCGCCCAGCCGAAATCAGCCTTCTGGTGCCTGACCAGCGTGATCGACATGGTATCGCGGGTACGCGCCGAAGGCGACTTTCCGCGTCTGGCCGCATCATGCCTCGAATCGGCGCAAGACCTCGATCATCGATCGGCGCTGCTCGGCGCCGAGCTTCTCGGCGAAGCGCGCTTCGTGTCGAGCGGCGAGCAGCCTGGCGCGTTTGAGCGTCTTCCTGCCCTCGCGTGTCAGCTCGAGAGCATGGGAGCGCCGGTCGGTGCGCGAGGCCAGCCGCCGGGTGAGGCCGCGCCGTTCGAGCTTGTCGAGCAGTCGCACCATCCGCGCCCGCTCGATGCCGAGGGTCTCGGCAACGTCGGCTTGCGAAAGCCCCGGGTTCGCGGCGATCACCACCAGCACCGAGTACTGCGCCGGCCGGATGTCGATGGGTGCGAGGGTGCGAATGAAATCCTGGAACACCGCAACCTGCAGGCGCCGGACGAAATAACCGAGATGCTCGTGCAAGACGCCGATATCAGGCGGCTTGCGGCCGTTCCTGCGCAGCCTAGCGCGCTTGCCGGAGATGGCCGGGGAAGGCGCGGATCGGCTGTCATTTTGCACCAGCCGTCGATCCGACATGCTCGCTCCCCTGCCTGCCGTGCGTTAGTCAGAGTTGCCCGGCGCGGTTGTCGCATCATAAGCGCTCATATTGTTGTTGACGACAACTATTGTCATGATGAACAATTAGATTAGTGCGCTCGGCGGCAACCGGGAGCGGGGTGCCGATCGCCCGTCGAACTCGGACAAACCCGAGAGCGGGAAAGCAGCGCCGACGCCGGAATTGAGAGAGCGTTCCGATGCCAGACCGCTTCACTTCCGGCGAACGCGCGCTCTTGGCCCATTGCATCTCGAATGCAACAATAGTCGTATAGAGCAACTGGCGTGCGCCCGCCGATTGCCGCATCTCGATACGAGGGAGGACACCACATGATCCGAAAGTCACCGACCACTTCAGCCGCGGTGACCCGCCGCACATTTGCCGCCGGTGCAGGCGCCGCCGGGCTCCTCGCCGGTACTGCTCCATTCAACATCGTGCGCGCGCAGGGCGGCCCGTTGAAGGTCGGTGTCCTGTTGCCGTTGTCGGGGGCACAAGCCAGCATCGGGCAGGACTGCTATCGCGGCGTGGAGATCACGCCGACGATCTTAAAGGACCTCGGCCTGTCGGAGCTCGCGATCATGAGGGCGGACACCGAGACCAATGTCGAGGTGGCGCGGGCCCGCGCCGAGAAGCTCATCAACGACGGCGCTCAGCTCCTAGTCGGCGCGTTCGATTCCGGCCAGACCACCGCAATAGCGCAGGTCGCGGAGCAAAAGGGCGTTCCGCTCGTCATCAATATTGCCGCGGCGCCGCCGATCACCGAACAGGGCTACAAATTCGTGTTCCGCAACTTCCCGACCGCGCCGATGATCCTCGGCGATGCCTTCGCCAACCAGAAGGAGATATTCGAGATCACCGGCAAGGCACCGAAGTCGGTGGTGTTCATGCACGTGAACGATACCTTCGGCACCGCTATGAAGAACGGAATCGGTGCCGTGTTTCCCAAGTTCAACATGCCGTATCAGCTCGTCGAGCAGATGGCGTACGATCCGACTGCCCGCGATCTCTCGGTCGAGGTCGCCAAGGCCAAGGCGACCGGTGCCGAGGCGCTGCTCATGGTCAGCCGTCTCAACGACGCGATCCTGATCACTCGCGAGCTGGTCAAACAGCGCTGGTCGCCGACCGCGGTCTTCAGCATGGGGCCGGGCTGGTACGAGGACCAGTACCTGAGGACGCTGGGCAAGCTGTCCGATGGTCCGATGAGCTTCGTCCCCTGGTACGATCCGAACAAGAAGGTAAGCAAGCTGCTCGAAGCCGCGCTTGCCAAGGCGTACCCCGAAAGCAACATGAATACCAACCATGTGTACACGTTCGAGGCGCTGCTCGTTGCCGCGGATGCGCACAAGCGGGCACGTTCGAGTGATCCCAAGGCCCTCGCCGATGCGATCCGCGCGACCAACATCACCGACAATGTCAGCACCGGCCCCGGCATCCAGTTCGATGCCAAGGGCCAGAACGACAAGCTCAAGAATTCTGCGATCCAGAATCGCGGCGGCAAGCTGGTCACGATTGCGCCGAAGGTGGCGTCCAATGCCCAACCCGAATGGCCGATGACCCCGTACGACCGCCGCGGCTAGACCGCCTGACGCTGATCCTGCCCCGGCTGCGGCACTCCCCCCGGCCGGGGGCCTTGCCCGGAGCCGACGCAGGGGCTTCCTGGCGCCGGTCTTCGCGGGGTAATCACGGGCGCAAGCGCCCTGACGGCAGGACCGATCGGTGCCCGTAGAGATCTACCTGAATGTCGCCGTCAGCGGTCTGTTGACCGGCCTCGTCTACGGCCTGATGGCGCTCGGACTCTCGGTGATCTTCGGAGTCATCCGCGTCGTCAATTTTGCTCACGGCGAGATGATGACGATTGCGATGTATCTCGCGATTGTCTTGTTCGCTGCCTTCAGGCTCGATCCGCTGCTGATGGTGATCCCGCTCGCGGCGGTACTGTTCGCCCTCGGCTATGCGCTGCAGGCCGGCATCATCAATCCGTTCATCAGCCGGCCCGAGCACAGCCAATTCATGCTGCTGGTGGCGATTGCACTCATCATCGTCAACATTCTCCTGCTGATCTTCGGCCCCGACGCCCGCAACATACAGACCTCCTACGGGTTCGACAGCTTCATGATCGGGCCGCTGATCGTGGATGCCACCAAGGTGTACGCCGGGATCGCTACGCTGCTGGTTGCCGCCGTGTTGTTCGTCTTCTTCCGCTTCGCCCCGCTCGGCAAGGCCATCCGCGCCTGCGCCGACAATTATACCGGCGCGCTGGTGGTCGGGCTCGACGTCAAGCGCCTCTATGCGCTCACCTTCGGGCTCGGCGCCGCCTGCGTCGGCGCGGCCGGCTCGATGCTGGTGCTGCTGTTCGACGTGACTCCGGCGCTCGGGCCCGCCCTGACGCTGCTCGCCTTCATCATCGTGATCACCGGCGGGCTCGGCTCGATGCCCGGCGCGTTGCTCGGCGGCGTGCTGATCGGGCTGACCGAGGCATTGGCGGGACTGATCTTCACTCCCTCGGCGAAGAGCATGTTCTCCTTCGGCCTGTTGGTGTTGGTACTGCTGTTCCGCCCGCAGGGCATTCTCGGGAAGCGATCATCATGATCGGGCGGCTTTTCGAGGGAGTTTCGCATCGCGGCCTCGTGCTGCTCGCACTGCTGTTCGCCGCTCTCGTCGCAGCGCCGTGGTTCGCGAATGACTACCTGCTCACCGTGCTCATCATCATTCTCTATTTCGCTTATACTGGGCAGGCCTGGAACGTGATGATGGGCTTTGCCGGACAGCTTTCGCTCGGGCACGCCATCTATGTTGGGCTCGGCGGCTACACCACGGCGGCGCTCTACGTGCATTTCGGGATCGGACCGTGGATCGGGCTTCCCGCCGCCATTGCGAGTGCGGTCGTCTGCGGCGCGATCATCGGCTTTCTCGCCTTCCGCTTCGGCGTGGGCGGCGTCTACTTCGCGATCCTCACCATCGCGTTCGCGGAGTTCGCGCGCATCGGCTTCGACCATTTTCGCTGGGTGGGCGGCTCCAGCGGCTTCTTCCTTCCGGTCGCCAACTACACGCGCAACGATCTCTGGAACCTGCGCGGCAACCCGACCATGTTCTACTACGTGATGCTGGCGCTGACCGTCGCCGCGCTGGCGCTCTGCCACCTCCTGCTCAGGAGCCGCGTCGGCTACTACTGGCAGGCCATTCGCGAGGACGAGGACGCCGCGCGCTCGCTCGGCATCAATACCTTCCGCTACAAGATGATCGCGGTAGTCATCTCGGCCGGCATGACCGCAGTCGCCGGCGTGTTCTTCGCGTTCTACTACAACAATCTGTTCCCGGAGCAGGTGTTCAACATCTCGCGCTCGATCGAGCTGATCCTGGGGCCCATCATCGGCGGCATCGGCACCCTGTTCGGCCCGATCATCGGCGCCTTCCTGCTGACCGGCCTGTCCGAGGCCATGCAGGAGCTGTTGTCCGCGCTCGGCCTCGACGTGCCGGGCGCCAAGCATGTCTTCTACGGGGTCTGCCTGCTGGTGGTCGTGATGGTGCTGCCGGATGGCGTGTGGCCATGGCTCGCCCGCATGCTGGGCGTGACGCGAGGGCGGGTATGAGCTCGCTGCTCCAGGTGCAGGGTCTCAGTAAGCGCTTTCGCGGCCTGCTCGCAGTCGACAACGTGAGCTTCGTCGTGGAGCAAGGCACGATTTTCGCGGTCATCGGTCCGAACGGGGCCGGTAAGACGACGCTGTTCAACATGATCGCTGGGCTGTTCGCGCCCAACCACGGCTCGATCGCCTTCGCCGGGGAGCGCATCGACGGGCTCGAGCCCGACGAGGTTTGCCGCCGCGGCATCGGCCGAACCTTCCAGCTGGTCCGGCCGTTCCCGACCCTGTCGGTGGAGGACAACGTCATCGTCGGCGCCATGCTCCACCGGCCCAACCTCGCCATGGCGCGCCGGCGTGCGCATGAGGTGCTGTGGCAGCTCGATTTGTTCGACAAGCGTCACCAGCCGGCGTCGGCGCTCACGCTGCCCGATCGCAAACGCCTCGAGGTCGCGCGCGCGCTGGCGACCGACCCGAAGCTTCTCCTGCTCGACGAGGTGATGGCGGGCTTGCGGCCGGTCGAGACCGACCGCATGGTGGCGATTCTCACCAGGCTCAACCACGAGACCGGTCTTACCATCCTGCTCATCGAGCACGTCATGCGCGCAGTGATGGCGCTCGCTGCGCGTGTCCTGGTGCTGCACCATGGCGCCGCGATCGCCGACGGCACGCCGGACGCCGTGGTGCGGGACCCCGCGGTCGTGCAGTCCTATCTCGGTGCGGAGGCGGTCGACTGATGCTGCAGGTCGATAACCTCGATGTATTTCACGGCGACGCCCAGGCGCTCGACGACGTGTCGCTCGAGATCGGGGAGGGGGTGATCGTCGCCATCGTCGGGGCTAACGGCGCCGGGAAGACCTCGCTCATCCGCACCATCGCCGGCATGCACCGTCCCGCACGCGGGAGGATCCGGTTCCGCGACACCGACATCGGCGGCTGGGAAAGCCACCGGGTGTGCAATCTCGGCATCGGGCAGGTGGCGGAAGGCCGGCAGGTGTTCCCGACCCTCTCGGTCGCGGAGAACCTCGACATGGGCGCGATGCTGCCGCGCGCCCGCGCGGGCCGCACGAAGAACCTCGAGCGGGTGCTCGCGCTGTTCCCGGTATTGGCCGAGCGTGCGGGCCAGGCGGCCGGGACGCTGTCGGGCGGCGAGCAGCAGATGCTGGCGATCGGGCGATGCTTGATGGGTGCACCCGAGCTGGTCATGTTCGACGAGCCGTCGCTCGGGCTGGCGCCGGCAATCGTGCAGAACGTGCTGCGCACGATTCGCGATCTCAATCGCGAGGGGCTGACCTGCGTGCTGGTCGAGCAGAACGTCGCCGTGTCGCTCAAGCTCGCGGCCCGCGCCTATGTGCTCGAGAACGGCAGGATCACGCTCTCCGGTGCGGGCGCGGAGCTCCTGGCCGACGATCGCGTGCGTCAGGCCTATCTGGGAATGTGAGCCGTGCCGGGGCGCCCGGGAGCCCCCGCATCGATCGCGGCCCGACCTTCCGCTACGCGTCGGCGTGCGAGGGAACCGGCCGGACCGGGTCGATGCCGCTGCCGCCGTTCCGTACCTCCTGAAGGCGCCGCTGCTCGCGGGCATAGGCCTGCGCCGCCTCGGTGCCGAACAGTTCGAGCGCGCTGGTCTCCTCGCTATCCATGATGCGGGTCGCGAGATCGGTGTAGGCGAACCGTTGCGGATCGCGCTTGATGCGGAGATAGATGCGCCGCAACCGCAAATACAGGGTCGCCCATTTCGCCAGCTTGATGGCGGTCTCGCCGAAGTACCGCGGGTAGAAACGCCAAGCCGGCTCGCGCCATGGGCCGGACCTGCGGTCGTCACGAAACTTCAGGCGCAGGAAGCCGGCTTCGAGCGGGTGGATCTTTTCGATATCGATGCTGCCCTTGAACCAGGTGATCAGGAACAGAGCATTGGCGGCGTTGCCCCTCGAGGCCGCGACGCGCCGAAGAATTGTCGTGATGTGATCGGTCGTGTAGTAGCGCTGCCATGCCAGCCGATAGACGCGATTCCATTCCTCGGCCGACATGCGCGAATGTGTCGTGCAGACGTGGTTGAGGTCATATTTGTTCAGATCCGGATCGAGCGGGGTGCCTGCGCGCACAAGCTTGAGGTGATCTTCCGAACCGGGCAGGGGTGTCAGATAGAAGAACTCGAGCAGATCGACCGGCAATTCCCGTTTGATGACGTCGATATCGTTCAGGATCGATTCGACAGTATCGTTGGGGAAGCCGAGAATGTACCCGGCGTAGGTGATCACCCGCACCGCCTTCCACGCCATCAGCATCTCGCGGTATTCGGTGATCTTGTTCTGTCGCTTCTTGGCACCGAGCAGGTTCTGCGGGTTGATGTTCTCGAGGCCGATGAAGACCCGTCGCACGCCCGCCCGCGCACATTTCTCGATGAAGTTCGGTAGCTTGTGGCAGAGGGTGTCGACCTGGATGATGAAGCTCATGCGCAGGTTGTCGACCTCCCGCAGCTTGATCAGCCGATCGAGGATCGGCTCCCAGTCCTTGTTGCGGGCGAAATTGTCGTCGGTGATGAAGCAGCTGCGCAGCCCCTGCGCCTTGTTGAGGCGCACGATCTGCTCGATGTCGTCAGGCGAGCGGCGGCGTGATTTGCGTCCCTGCACGTTGATGATGGTGCAGAACGAGCACTGGTAGGGGCAGCCGCGTCCGGCGTCGAAGCTAGTGACGCCGCCGGCGGTGCGGTGCACGCGATCGGCGGGGAGCAACGGGATCGGCGAGCCGGCGATCGAGGGCAGCTCCGCCATGAAATTGTAAAGCGGCGCGAGGCGGCCTGCGGCGGCGTCGCGCAGCACCGTATCGAGCGAGCCCTCGGCCTCGCCGGCGAACAGCGAGACGCCCATCGCCTTCGCCTCGTCGAGACCGGCGTCGACGCCGTCGAGCATGCTGAGCACGCCGGAGACGTGAAAGCCGCCGATGCCGACCTGGATCCTGCGCTCGCGCAACGGCCGGGCAAGATCGAGCGCGCGCGGAAACTGGTTCGACTGGACGCCCACCAGCATCACCATGCCGTTGCCGGCGGCCGCGATCAGCGCGGCAAGGCGGGCGGGGCGGATGCGCGAGTTGGTCTCGTCGAAGGCGTGGATCTCGAGCTCGAAATCGGGCTCGAGCACGCCGCGCTCGGCGCAATCCCTGGCGACGCCATAGAGCGAGGCCAGCGAGTTCGACGGAATCGCGGAGCGCAGCCACTGGATGACGTAGCCGTCATCGTCGTAATGCGACGGTTTCACCAGCACCAGGCAAAAGCGTCGCCTCGTTGCCGGAGCAGATGTCGAGTTCACCTGGAGGTCCCTCACGATTCAGCAATTCTAGGGGTGTGCGATCAAAACCGAAAGCCCGTTTCGGTGTCCCACGGCTCGGAAGTCAGGTTAACGCCGAACCCTCAAGGGTGAGTTCTTCGGTCGTTCACCGTCGGCGCCAAGCCTCGACGAACGTGAGGCGACCCGAAAAATACTCGGCATGCGAGTCCTTCCAGCATAGATCGCAACCAACAGGACTTATTGCCCTGCCCGTTCCCTGCCCGTCGGCGTGGATTGTTAACCTCGGTTCCGTACCGTGGGTGTCCGGCTTGCGCCCAATAGGCCGCCGATGCAATGTCGCGCGCGCCGGCGCCACCGCCGGTGGCTGCATGGAGGTTGTGATGAAGCTCTATTTCTCGCCTGGCGCCTGCTCGCTCTCGCCGCACATCGTTCTGCGCGAGGCGGGTGCCAGGTTCGATCTCGAGCAGGTCGATTTGCGCGAGAAGAAGACCAAGAAGGGTGAAGACTATTGGCAGATCAACCCGACGGGCCAGGTCCCGCTGCTCGAGCTCGACGATGGTGTGCGATTGAGCGAGGGACCGGTGATCGTGCAATACATCTCCGACAGGAACCCGGCCGCCGGGCTGGCGCCGGTGGCCGGCACGATCGAGCGCTACAAGCTGCAGGGATGGCTTACCCATATCGGTACCGAGCTGCACAAGACCTTCGGTCCATTGTTTCGGCCGACCACGCCGGATGCCTACAAGACGATCTCGAAGCAGAATTTGGTCGCGAGATATCAGAACATCGACAAGCAGCTCGCCGGCAAGCAATACCTCATGGGCGACAAGTTCAGTATCGCCGACGCCTATCTGTTCACGGTGACGCGCTGGGCACCCCGGGTCGAGCTCGATTTGGAGCCATTTCAGAACGTCAAGGCATTCATGGACCGGATGTCGGGGCGTCCGAAGGTCCAGGAGGCACTGAAGGCGGAAGGTCTGCTCCAATAGATGCGTCGGAGGTCTGAGCAGTGCGGACCGGCCGCATGTTTGTCATTCGTCCTCCAATCCTGCTAAAGTGCATGATCGGCAAAAATGGGGCGGACGTAGCATGGCATCGAGCCGGACCGCGGGTGACGGCGCCGCCCGCTTCCACTTCGTGATGATCAAGCCGACGCATTACGATGACGACGGTTATCCGATCCAATGGTTCCGCTCGGCGATCCCGTCGAACACGCTCGCCTGCCTCAATGGCCTGGCGGAGGACGCGCAGCGCCGCAATGTGCTCGGGCCCGGCGTGGATATCCGCCTGCACACCTATGACGAGACAAATCGGCGCGTCCGGCCGGACCGCATCATCCGCGAGATCCGCCGAGCGGGCGGCAGGGCGCTGATAGGCCTGGTCGGAGTGCAATCCAACCAGTTTCCCCGGGCGGTCGATCTGGCCCGGCCGTTTCTCGCGGCGAAACTCCCGGTCTGCATTGGCGGCTTCCATGTTTCGGGCTGCATAGCCATGCTGCCGGAATTGCCGCCCGATCTGCGCGAGGCGCAGGCACTCGGTATCTCGTTTTTCGCCGGCGAGGCGGAGGAGGGGCGGTTCGATCAGGTGCTGTGCGACGCCTGGAGCGGCACGCTCAAGCCGATCTACAACCATATGGACAAGTTGCCGGCGTTGAACGGTGAGCCGACTCCGTTCCTGCCGCGCCAGCACGTACGCCGCACTTCCGGGTCGCTCTCGAGCGTCGATCTCGGCCGCGGCTGTCCCTATCAATGTTCGTTTTGCACCATTATCAATGTCCAGGGCCGCAAGAGCCGGTACCGTTCGCCCGACGATCTCGAACGGATCGTGCGCGAGAACTACGCCCAGGGCATCAGGCGATTCTTCATCACCGACGACAACTTTGCTCGCAATCGCGAGTGGGAGGCGCTGTTCGACCGCCTGATCCAATTGCGCAACAGCGAGTTCCCAAAGATCGGCTTTACCATCCAGGTCGACACCCTTTGTCACAAGATTCCGAACTTCATCGAAAAAGCGGCGCAGGCCGGCGTTCGCCGGGTGTTCATCGGATTGGAGAACATCAACCCGGACAATCTGATCGCGGCCAAGAAGCGGCAGAACAAGATCACCGAGTACCGGGAGATGCTGCAGAAATGGCGCGAGCACGGCGCCATCACCTATGCCGGCTATATCCTTGGCTTTCCAGGCGACAGTAAGGAAACCATTCTGCGCGACATCGAGATCATCAAGCGGGAGTTGCCGCTCGACATCCTGGAATTCTTTTTTCTGACGCCGTTGCCGGGCTCGGAGGATCACAAGATCCTGTGGCAGAAGGGGGTCTGGATGGACCCCGATATGAACAAGTACGACTTGAATCATCGTGTGTCGCATCACCCCAAGATGTCGGACGCGGAATGGGAAGAGGCCTATCGCGCCGCCTGGGCGGCGTACTACACGCCCGGGCACGTGCGCACGATCCTGCGCCGTTCCGCGGCCTGCCGGCTGGGGCGCCCGGGCACCACGCTCACGACGATTCTGTGGTTCTATTTGATGGTCGCGTTCGAAGGGGTGCATCCGCTGGAAGGTGGGGCGGTGCGATTGAAGTTCCGGCGCGATCGCCGGCACGGCTTGCCGCGTGAGAACCCGCTGTTGTTCTATCCCGGGTATGCCGGCGGGACCCTCCTCAAGGCATGGCGCTATTGGTCGGTCTACCGACGCTTCAAGGCCGCACTCGACGCGGCGGAGGCGGCACCGGATCGCTGGACCTACAGCGACCTCGCGATTGCGCCGCCGAAGCCGGACGAATTCGAGGCGCTCGATCTCTACCACGCGACCAGTGGCGGTGAGGCCGCGCTCGCGCGTATGCGTCGCGACGAGGCTATTCGACACGGACCTCGGGTGCTCGCCGAGTCGTCACCGGTCGCCACCGCGGCGGAATGATGATGTGTTGCGGTCCCCCGCCCCTCGTCTCGGGGACGGGAGCTACTGTGCCGGTGGCCCGATCGTGACCGTCAGCGCGCCCACGCCTTCGATCTCGCATTCGATTCGGTCGCCGATCACGGTCGCGGCCACGCCCGACGGCGTCCCGGTCATGATGATGTCGCCGGTTGCGAGTTCCACCATCTCGGACAGCTTCGCGATGACCTCCGGCACGTTCCAGATCATCTGCGCCAGATCGCCGTCTTGACGCACCTTGCCGTTCACCTTGAGGAAAATGCGGCCCCTGCTCGGGTGACCGACCCGGCTGGCAGGTTGGAGCGGCCCGCACGGTGCGGAGGCGTCGAACGCCTTGCCGATCTCCCAAGGCCGTTTCATGTTGCGTGAAGCGATCTGTCGTTGATACTTAAGGTTGATCAATGTCTTAGATTTGGCTTTCAGCCATTAGGTAGCGCACTAGGTAACGTTTCCCGGCCAATGGCGGCTCGCCCATGCGTTATTCAGACGGGCGGCTATCCGACGCCCGGGATCGGCGAGAACGCGCCAGCGGGGGGCTCAAATCGCCTGTACGGGCTCGCCTATGGCGCCGGACCCGTTCCGGCGTTGGACCAAAGGCACATATCGCCGAGGGCCCGGTTGGGCCAACCTCCCCCCGCGGCCTTATCGGTTCGCAGAGTGTGCGTTTAACAATCCGTGGAGGAACCTCATGAACTTGCTCACCAAGGCCTTGGCCGCTGCCCTGATTGCCGGGGGCGGCTGGTCGCTTGCCGGTTCGGCCAATGCGGTTCCCCTGGGCGGTGCCTCTTTATCATTGCGGGACGCATCCACTCCTATGGTGGAAACCGTGCGGTATCGCCGTGGTTGGGTGGGTCGGCGTGGAGTGGGCGTGGGACTTGCCGCCGGCGCAATCGCCGCTGGCGCAATCGCCGCTTCGACTTACCCCGCCTACAGCTACTACCCCGCCTACAGTGGCTACGCCCCCGGCTATGGCTATGACTATGGCTATGGCTATGGCTACGCTTCGCCGTCTCCCGCCTATGGCTATGGCTACAACACCCCGGGTTACTATGGCGGCGGCTATGCCCCGGCTTACTACGGTCGGCGGGTTTTGCGCCGCTGGTGAACCGCATCTTACTGACGTCGCAAGTTCAAGCATTGCGTGAGGCGGTTGGGGATTTCTGAGAACACGTCCCCGCGCCATAGGCGGCAAAGGGAAAGCGAAGTCGTTCAATAGCCGGATGGCGCCCTTCCCCAGCCCCTTCCCCCGCCATCTTGGCTCGGATGGCCCCGATCCCCATCGGGGCCATCCACATTGCTCGGCGGCGGCTCAAACGGATAGCGCCGCTGGCGCCGGGTCGCGGCGCTCGATCGGGCGTTGCGGTTGAATACGACCCAAATGCGGCCGTGACGCACGATGCCCTCGACGATCGAGGCGCCGCAGTCGCAGCAGATTACGGTTTTCAGGCAGGGCGAAGGGCTCGTCGTCCCCGACATCGACCGTCCGCCGCCCCCGCCTGCGCGGGGACCATGTCTCAGTTGATGTTTAAGGACTTTGCCGGGAGTTGAGATCCGGCGTAGGCGGCCTCGGCCATCAGTAGAGCTTCCAATCATCCGGCGCGGCAGAGCGGAATGCGGCGTATCCCACGTCTGGCACGCTCCTCGTGCGTGTCACGGGCACCCGCACGAACGGCCGAGACATACACGCATAGCGCCACTCGTCCGCCGCGTGGTCCTCGGACTCGGTGTTCACGTCCTCGGGCCGCGCGGGATCGTGTTGGAGGGCTGGGATCGTTCGGATGCTCGCAGCGTGTGTGCTGAAGCAGTAGATCATGGGCCGGCCATCTTGGCCGACTAGACGAGAGCGCAGCTGATCCCAGCCCCCCATCGATCCGCGCTGTGGAACGCGGGAATTGTCGGCGGCGTGGAATGGCCGCAGGCGCGCCTGGATCAACACCTTGTTGATCCGCTCTGCGATGGAGGGGCCGCCGTCCTCCTTGAAGCACGCGGGATCGAGCACCCCGTAACGGAGTGCAGCGTCGCTCCGCTCTCGCTCGACTATCCCGTCGGCTACGGCCTCGGCCGTCATCTTGAGGCCGACGTTCGGGGCAGCGGCGCCATACCACTCGCGGTACCGCACGAGCGCGCCGCGCGGGAGCAGTCTATCCGGGCCGCCCTCTGCGCGGGGCACGTAGTAGTCGTCGGAGACGATTGCCCACCATCCCACAGAGAAGGGCTTCGCCGAGCCCCAGTCCATCGAGCGGAACCGGGCCCAATGGGCGGGCACCTCGAAGGGCTCCACCACATGTTGTTCGTATCGCCAACAGTCGAAGTAGGCGCCCTCTATGACCGTCCAGTCTCCTTCGAGCCAGGCTCGCACCAGCGTGTCGCTGCCGACCATCTGCAGGTTTGCAACGTACTCTGGCCCGAGAAATTTGTTGTCTTGCAGCTTGCTCGGAATGAAGACGCGATCCTGCTCGATCGTGTCGCGCGTCCACGGATTCTCAAACGTGAACTTTCGGACTTCCCATCCGGCAGGATTGGGGTCGATATAGCGCGCCTTGACCCATTGGTGTCCGGGCCCGCCGGGGTTGCCTGTTGCCCGAAACCCGCAGGGTACACCCTCGCCAGAGCGCAACGTTGCCATCAGCCTCAGAACCGGCGAGGCGCTCGGGAACGTGCCCAGCTCCTCGACATACACCCGCGTGTAGCTGTGCCCCTGGTAAGCGTCCGCGTCCGCGTCGCGCTCGAGATAAGCAAAGCGAAGTCGAGCTCCGTTCGGCCAGCGCCACATCTTGTCCTGATCGTTGTATCTCGCCCCGATCGGCCCATAGATTTGCCGGCTTCGCTCGATCGTCTCGAGGAGCTGCACCCGCTCGCGACGGACCATCAACCCGACCGCGTTCTTTCCGTGAAGATCGGCATGGGAGGCCCATTCGCCGAGCATCCCGTCCGTCTTGCCGCCGCCGCGGGCGCCGCCGAAGAAAACCTCGAACACCGGGCACGCCAGCAGGGCCGTTTGCGGCCCCGGTTGAGGCTCCCACCCGATCGTGTACGCAGTGGCGGCTTCCTCGCCATCCGCCATCAGTGCTTCTCCTTTGCACCCGGCGCGTATTCCGCCTGCCACTCCTCGAGGGTTGCCGAAACAGCGGGAGCGCGAATGACCGTCGGGCGCGCGATCTCACCCGAATGCTCAACCGACGAAAGGCGCGAATGGCAGAAGGGAGCGGCGGCCTTGGCCATCTCGTCACGCCGGCCGACCGGCTGGCTCGGATCGCGCATGATCCGCAGCATGTATGCCAGCGGCAGCTCGCCGGTTGCGGCTGCTTCCTGCCGCACCTCCTCGTTTGCACGGCTGGCCGCTCCCTTGGGGCGGCCAGCGCCCGGCCGTTTTCCACCGTGTCCGATCATCGTGCTATCGCGCGGCTGATCGAAAACCGCGGGCCGTACGTTTCGGTATCCGGTTCACTTGTACTACAATACGGAATACAGCAGTCCAGCGCGGCGCAGTACCGATTTCGTTAATCGAGAGGGTGGCTCCACCTTGAGAGCCGCGCCGCTCAAATTCGCGCACAACTATAATCGCTCCCCGTGGTTATTTGTGCCGGTGACGAATTGCAGGGGCGGCGCGTGGACGAGTCCTGGTTGCTCTTCTTCTTCGTGGGGTTGCTCGCCCAGCTGGTAGACGGGGCGCTCGGCATGGCATTTGGGGTAACAGCCACGACCGTCATGCTGAGCTTCGGCACTGCGCCGGCGCAGGCGAGCGCCATGGTACATATCGCCGAAATTTTCACGACGGCAGCATCCGGCGCATCGCACTGGTGGCATCGCAATGTCGACTGGACCATCGTCCGGCGCATCGCCATCCCGGGGACGATCGGCGGCATTCTCGGCGCGACCTTGCTCTCCAATGTGGACGGCAAGGTGATCGCGCCCTTCGTCACGGTCTATCTCGCTTTGATGGGCGTTCTGATTCTTGCGCGCGCAATACGCAAGTTCACCACTGTTGAGCCGACTGCAGCGTGGCATGCTCATCGTCGGTTTCAGCGGCGGCGTGCTCGACGCCGTCGGCGGCGGTGGATGGGGTCCGATCGTGACAAGCACGCTGGTCGGCGCCGGCCACGTCCCGCGCTACGTCGTCGGCTCGGTCAATCTGACTGAGTTCTTCGTCACGCTCGCGACCTCGGCGACCTTCATCGTCACGCTCGGATTAGCCGATCTCGCGCCGGTGATTCCGCTGGTGTTCGGCGGGCTCGTCAGCGCCCCGTTCGCCGGTTACCTGGTCAAGATCGTATCGAACCGATTGCTGATGCTGATGGTGGGAAGCCTGATCCTGGCTTTGAGCGCGCGGATGCTCGTGAGGATGGCTGGGTTGCTCTGACCGATTCGGTGCTCTGGAAGTACCAACCGCCTAGCTTGGTTTGTTCTTAGTCCTATTTCCAATGACGGCAGTGGCTCAAAGACCTTGATCGCCGCCAGTGCATCCTTAGCTATGAAGATCTTAGACCTGTGAATAGGTGGCGGCGGACGGTCCGAATGACGGAAGAAGACCTCAAGGCACTGCGTGAGGCAGCAGCGACGCTCGAGCATCCAGGCTTGGCTGCCCGCCTCGGCAACATCGCTGGCAAACCGATCGAGCTGTTGGGCCGGACGCTGCCTCAGGCAGCGTCCAAGGCAATCGCCTCCGCCGCCACCAAGGCGCTCGAGGCCGCGTTCGCAGTCGCACTTCGCACCATGACGAAGGAGCCCAAGGCCGCATCGCGCCTGCTGCATAAGGCGTTAGCGGCGGCATCGGGTGCGGTGGGCGGCGGCTTCGGTCTTGCCGCGTTGCCGGTCGAGCTCCCGATCTCGACCATCGTCATGCTGCGGTCGATCGGAGACGTCGCGCGCAGCGAGGGCGAGGATCTCGCGGATCCGGAGAGCGTCCTCGCCTGCCTCCAGGTGTTCGCCCTGGGGACGCGCAATGGCGAGGCGAATGCCGCGGAGAGCGGGTATTTCGCTGTTCGCGGAATGCTCGCCAAATCGATCGCGGAGGCTGCGAGTTTCATCGCCGAACGCGGGGTGCTCGCGGAAGGCGCGCCGGTCCTCGTCCGGTTCATTGCTCAGGTGTCATCCCGCTTCGGCGTGGTGGTGACGCACAAGCTCGCGGCGCAAACCGTGCCTGTCATAGGCGCGCTCGGCGGCGCGGTGGTGAACTACGCGTTCATCGACCACTTCCAGGAGGTGGCGCGGGCGCACTTCGTCGTGCGCAGGCTCGAACGGCGCTATGGCAAAGATGCTGTCCGAGCCGCATACGAGCGGTTTTTCTGCGAGATCGAAGCCGCTGCGTGAATGGGAACGAAGCGGGCAAGCGTCTCCGGGAGCACGAGGTGTCCGGCGACGGATCGCGAATCTGGCCCCGCGCCACCTCAGGTTTTCCTCGCACGGTTTCCGGGCAGAGTGACGCTTGCGAAAGTGCTGCCGCACGCACGTGCGTGCCTATTGCCCCGCGCTACGCAAGCCCGCTTTGTCCCCACCACGTCTTTTCGTCGAGGCTCTTGAGGTACAGGGCGCTCATCAATCCCGGGATCAGCCGATGCACGATCTTGCCACCGCGATGTGCATGGCGGCGGTAGTTAGATAAGCGAACCCGGAGCGGGGCGGAGACCGTTCGCCATCGTTGCGCTCTGCGTCGTGACGCCATGGTTAATTTTGGGGCGCCGCCAACTTTCCGATCCTCCCATGCTTTTGAACCAATCGACCAGCCAAAGCGACAAATCGTGGGGAGCTATCCCCGGCGATGGAGCCGGAATATTCGGTGGTAAAGTTGGGGGGCGTCATGCACAGACAAAGTGGGCTCTGACTGCGATTTCGGCTCGCTGACGGCAGTTTGCGCCGTTGCAGTGCTGGCATTCAGCGACTTTGCGACTTCCGGCTCACCGCGCTCGTGCGCGGAAGGACCGTTTCTTGGGGGAGGTGTCAATGTGTGGACCCCGTTACAACCGCGCGGCGCAAAGATCAGGGCTAGCGCCGGGTCGACGAGGATATGGATCGCCTTAATGGCTTTGCTCAAATCTCGCCCTCGCATTGGCTCCGAGTTGTCGGTCTGCTGGTACCGTTGACGGTTGTTAGCGCTGGATGGGATCAGACGGTAGCTCGTTCTCCGCGCAACGACCCCCCTAAGCGCGTAATTCACGGACCCAATTATCGACCACCGTATGCGGCCATCGTGGTTGATGACAAATCAGGCTTCGTGCTGCACGAGGTCAGCGCTGACGAACCGCGTCATCCGGCATCTCTGACGAAAATCATGACCCTTTACTTGCTTTTCGACCAGCTTGATGGCGGCAAGCTCAAGCCTGACACACCTCTGCAGATCTCGCCCCGAGCGGCCGTTCAGAACCCCACGAAGCTCGGCCTTAAGGCCAATCAGACCATCACCGTTGAGGACGCGATCAAGGGGCTTGTCACCAAATCCGCGAATGACGCCGCGGTCGTTGTCGCTGAAGCCATCGGCGGCAGCGAAGAGGAATTCGCTAAGCTTATGACCTTGAAAGCAAGAGCGTTGGGCATGACGAGTACGACCTATATCAATGCCTCAGGGTTGCCCGCCCAAGAGCAAATAACGACCGCTCGCGACCAGGCCGTTCTAGGTCGTGCCATTCAGCATCGGTTTCCCGGCTATTACCGATATTTTGCGACTCCCAGCTTTCACTATAAGGGCGTCGAAATGCACAATCACAACGCTTTGCTCAGACAGATGAAGGGCGTCGATGGAATCAAGACCGGTTATACGGAAGCTTCTGGATACAACTTGGTGTCATCGGTTCGCCGCGACGAGAAGCACATCGTCGCCGTGGTCCTCGGTGGGACCTCAAATGCTGCGCGCGATGCTCGCATGCGCCAATTGATCGAAGACCATATTTCTCAAGCTTCGACACAACGGACAGCGCCGATCGTCGTGGAAGCCAACAGTCAGCCCAGCGCAGATCGGCAATGGGCTCTGTATCTTACCGCGCAGGCTCTCAGGGATCGTATCGCCCGCCGCTACGGCAATCTTTATTGGAACAAGACGAAAGTCAACCTGGTCGCGAGCGAGGTCGACAATTTCTCCGGCGTGATCGCACCGATAGACGACGTACAGAATCGTTCGCCAATTTGAGTGAGGGGTGATGGCCCCCCTGGGGCTGTGAAATTCTGGGGCGACGCGCGCAGTGACAACTATGAAGGTAGTTGAGAGCGGAACTGATGAGGCAGGCTCTACAGGATTTGCTAGCGCCAAGGCACACCTGGTCAGACCGGATCGTGCGTATCATGCTGGCCGTGACTGTCTCTCTTTCTTTGTTCGGTTCCGTTCAAGCAACCGAGCTGAAAGTGCTAAGCGGCAACGGCGCGCGGGCGGCGGTGCGCGAATTGTGCGCGCAGTTCGAGCGCGCAAGCGGGCACAAGATCAGCGTTCACTTTGAGGTCAACGCTGCGCTGGAGCGCAAGATCGAGGCCGGCGAACGCTTCGATGTCGCGGTGCTCAATCCCCAGCCGCTCGATGCTCTGATCAAGCAAGGCAAGATCGTTGCGGGTTCGCGTGCGGTGATTGGGCGGATCGGCCTCGGCGTGGCGGTACGTGCGGGCACGCCCAAGCCCGACATTTCCACCGTTGCCAAATTCAAATCGGCGCTGCTCAGCGCCAAGGCCGTAGCCTATCCCGGTGAGGGCGCGAGCGGTATCTACTTCGCGGGCCTGGTCGAGCGGCTCGGCATTGGCGAACAGATGAAGCCGAAAATGCAGCCAAGGGCGGCGGAGGATACCGTCGAGGTCGTGGCGCGCGGAGAAGCCGACATGGTGGTCGTGGTCGCCTCACGCATTGTCGACGTGCCGGGCGTCGAGCTCGTCGGCCTCATCCCCGCCGAGGTGCAGACGAATATCGCATTTGCCACCGGTGTGAGCGGCGCCAGCAAGGAACCGGAGGTTGCGCACGCGCTGGTGCGTTATCTCACCGCACCTGCCGCTGAGCCGGTGCTGCGCAAAGCTGGCATCGAGCCGTTCGTAGAGTAGACGGCGCAGTGTTCTCGCAGCAACCGCCGGCGCAACCTAGCCAGCCAGAATGTCACTCTGATGCGCTCGCGATCAGCGTCCATTTTCAGTGGGCGAACTGCAGAACGGACATTCGGCGCTCGACAGCGCTGTCAAGTTAATTTCGCAGCATGAGACGAGGACGCCCCGAGGATGTAGGATGGTCAGCTCTCACGCCGCCGCCGGGCGGCCATAACTCGGAATGGGTTTGCCTTAAGTAAAAAGCAAGCGGGCAGCGGTCTGGAGCATCAAGGGGCATCGCGCTGGCATTCCTGCGGATGACAAAGCCTTGTGCAATGCTGCTAGTCTAAAAACAGCAATCGGAAGGCCGCCGCCGACGCGAGCCGCGGCCAAACCAAAGAGGCGTCCCATGAATTTTGTAGAAGCGATCAGCTCATGCTTCCGCAATTATGCCAACTTCTCAGGTCGAGCAGTTCGTTCGGAGTATTGGTACTGGTATCTTTTCGTAGCCATTGTTTTGATTGTGTTTGGTGCAATCGATAAATCCCTTTATCCGGGGCCGCTAGAGATGGGCCCCTTTAGCTACGTCACCATGGCGGTCGTGTTGGCTTTGATTCTGCCCAGCCTGGCCGTCTCGGTCAGGCGATTGCATGATATCGATCGCACAGGCTGGTGGGTCTTGATCGGGGCTACAGTCATCGGCACGCTTGTCCTGATCTACTGGGCATGCCTGCCAGGCACGCCGGGTTCTAACCGCTTTGGATAATTCGGGTCCCTTTGCATCGTGTTGAAACGTGATGCGAGTGGGGGCCAAAAGATCGAGCAAGGCTTTATATCTGCCGCCAAGGCCCTCAGCGCCAATGCCGGTCGCTCCCAAGATTGGCTTTTTAATGCAATCAAATGCTTAGCTTGGCGCCGCAGAAAGTACAGGAGATACAAATGTTTAGATTGTCTGGCAGGCCGTGGTTGCTCTGCTTCACGATGTGTCTGGCGGGTTTAATGATGGCACCAGCACCAGCCGTTGCCCAACAGCCAAAACCCATCTCGGTGATCGTTTTTCCCGGCGGCTTCAACTGGCCGATTTGGGTTGCGCAGGAAAAGGGACTCTTTGATCGCAACGGCATCGTGGTTACCGTGACACCGACACCGGATTCCAAATTCCAACTCACCAACCTGATCGACGGCAAGTTCGACATCGCCATGACGGCGATCGATAATGTGATCGCCTATATGGAAGGGCAGGGCGCAGCGCCCACGAGCCAAACACCGGACATTCTTGCGTTCATGGGCGCCGATAACGGTTTTCTCCGTCTCGTCACCATCCCGGAGGTAAAGACCTATGAGGACCTCAAAGGCAGACAATTGTCGGTCGACGCCATGACAACGGGCTATGCGTTTGTCCTTCGCAAATTGGTGGAGAAGGGCGGATTGAAGCCCAGCGAGATCGAGTTCGTCAGCGCTGGCGGGGTGATGCAGCGGTTCCAGGCTTTACTGGAGAAGAAGCATGCCGGAACGCTGCTGATTTCTCCTTTCGAGGTCGGCGCGGAAGCAAGAGGATTCAACCGGCTCGCCAATGCAGATGAAGCGCTGGGGCGCTATCAAGGTCTTGTCGGCGCCTCGCGCCGTAGCTGGGCGAAGGACAACGAGAAAGATCTGGTCGGATATATACGGGCCTACGTTGCTGCGCTGGACTGGCTTTTCGATCCGGCGAATAAATTGGAAGCTCTCGCCGTCTTCCGCAAGAATCTTCCCAATATGTCAGAGGATCTTGCGAACAAGTCGTATGAGATTCTGCTACATCCGACAAAAGGTTTCACACGCCGCGCCGAACTCGACGTGGAGGGCGTGAAGACGGTGCTTCAACTCCGGAGCGAATATGCTGAGCCGCGCAAGCCGCTGGGCGAGCCGGCCAAATATTACGATCTGCAATACTACGACAAGGCGCGTGCGCGGTGATGGCGCAAGTTTTGTGCGGGGCGCGAATGCGATTTCATACGTACGCGAGTGGACCGTGATGGAAGGAGGGCTCTGTCTCGGGTGAGCTTCTCCCACCAGCTGCAGCTGGTGGGTGAGTGCAACAGATCGACGGGGGAACTCATGGCGACGCTGGCCGGCCGCGCGAATTAAGAATTCAAATTTTCAAGTTTCGATGAAATTACACTCACCAGGTTAACCCCCGCCAAAATCTTACTTTTTTTTGCCCCCCGCACCCGAATCGGATTCGGATTTCTGGCCGACAACCAAAAAATCAAGTAAGGTTTTGACACAACATAATGCCCTGCCGCCAACAACGCTAACTTGAATATTTGATTTTAAATCATTCGATTAGTGACGGGAGTTCCCCCCGCCGGAGGTGACTCGAATAAAGCAGGGTGGCGTGCGCAGTGCCCCGGAACACGGGGCTCCCTGGACGGCGCTCTCCGCTCTCAAAGGTTCCCGATGGGAGCGCCGCTAGCAGAGAATTAACCCGAACAAACGAAGAGGGTTCCTAATGATGTGCCCAGGCGTGAACGGGCTGCCGATGCAAGTTTCTCTTGCGGTTACCTTGCGGGGATGAGCCCTCTTGCCGAGCCAATTCAGCGCACCGAATCCATCTTTCAGCCATGCGTCTCCAAACCTCCCTGCTCTCTGGATCGCGTGAAAATTTTGCCATGTACCGACACTCATCTGCGCGGCGCATAAATTCCTCTGAGGGGACCATCGGCCGATCTCCGGGTATACGTCGTAGCGACAAACCAGGGAGGCGAGGAAAAAGTTCCTCAGGAACCACGCCAATTCAGACGGCCGGTGACCGGCGCGACCCCAGAAATCAGAATAATTAGGTGCCGGTCCTGAACCAAATCGACCACTCACCCGTTCACGGCATGAGGGCGCGAGACCGAGGGGAAGTTCCGTCGGGGAGCACCGGTCCGATGCGCCATGGGATCAACACCGCTCCACCGAATGAAGTTCCCGTTGACGCTTGGGGACGGGTTACGGGGCACATTCGCCGACGTTGTTTCAACCCCTCTCTCCGGGACGTCTGGCGGCGCTCATGCGCCGCTTGCATGCCGACCGCAATGAGCGCTCAGGAGGGGGAGCCAACGGTCATGGGGCAAAGCTCAACAAGAAGCGTCGAGCCGTATTGATCGTCGAGGACGACGCTGAAGTCCGCCGGCTAACGGTGGCGTTGTTCGAAGACGAAAATTTGGACACCATCGAGTGTGAAAGCGCGGAAGCTGCGCTTGCAGTCATGCTGATTGGCGGGCGTGAGGTCGCCATGATCTTCGCCGACGTTCGGCTTCCCGGTGCCATGGACGGAATTGATCTGGCATGGGAGGTGAAGCTGCGCTGGCCGCTTCTTCCCATGATCCTCACCTCGGGGTTTCCGTGCGAGCGCTGCGGCGACCTACCTCCCGGGGTCATTTACATGCCCAAGCCGTGGCAGCCACTCAACGTACTGATCGCCGCCGAAGAGGCGATTGCGTCTGCGCATTGATCAGGTTGCGAACCTGTGAGGCAAAGCGGCGCGCGCCCGGGCTGTGTACTCATTAAGTCGCGATAGGCGAGGCCTAATCCAAGAAATTAGCCCAGCCTGCATGACTGGGCTAACAAATCAAAGAAACACCACTACTTTTTTCCGTCACTTCGTCCCTGGTCGCCGCTATGGCGTCCAGCACCATTGATAACCGTTCCATTCGGTCCGGCACCACCTTCCCGTGACAGGGTTCACGATCACAGAGTTCGGCTCGGGCCCTGGGCCGTAGCCATAGCCATAGCCCGGCTCGCCATAAGGGGCTGCGACGGCGACCGCAGGTCCGGGCCCGTAGGCTGGGCAGGTCCCCCGACATACGCCCCAACAGCAACGCCTCCAACCGCCGCTCCTGTTGCCTCACGGCGATATTCGCGTCGATGAACTCTCCGGCTAACCCCAGCAACGCTCGTTGCCGTAAGGGGCCGTCCGACCCTGGCCTCAGCCCTGTCCAGAGAGAATAGTGTCACGTTTGCTGGCGACCAATCAAATGAGGCCGGCACCGCCGCGCAGACCAGAGCGGCACTAACGGAAGCGAATAGGCTCAGCTTCTTCATGATTGTCTCCCGATTGATGACAACAAATAACAGACCAGCTGTGTGCCCGGTCCCCTCAATTTGGATCAACTCAACGCCTTCGTCGGGAACCGCGCGCCATTAATAAGCACGCGCCCTAGGTTCGCGCTATGGGAATGAAGTAGCGCGTGTGGCAATCGATGCTGCGCCAACTAGCGCATCACTCCCAAGCCCGTGAGAGCGGCGACCCGTAGCTGATCCACATTACGCTCACCTCGGCTGGCCGCCTCAACAATTCGGTTCGCCATGGCTTCCTGGACAATTTTGGCGGGCACAACGCTGAGCGATCTCATGGCTGAATCAAACGCGGCGCCCATGAGGCGTGTCATGGCGGGGTCGAAGGTGGCATTTCTTAAAGTTGGAAAGACAGGATGGCGTCCTCCCTTGCCGCGCTACTCGGGGCAACGGTCGCCAGACTTGGTGCCGGTCGGGAGTTGATATCTCGGGGGCTTTGAGGCCGTCCCGTGATTGCCGGCAAGCATGCGCTTATCGCCAACAATTAGCAATGTGCCCGGGGCTCCGCTCCGTCCGGGCCGTGGTCACCGGCACATTTTCATATGCGGCTAGTCGCCCAATTCAGTCAGATTGAAGGGTAAAGGTGCTTGAGTTTGATGCGTGCGTTCGGGGTTGTGAAGTGCCAGTTTGCCTTGGCGTGGTTGGCATTTCGATCCTGCTCCCAGGCAGCGATTTCGTCGATGAGAGTTTGTTTGTCGGCGATGCGGCGGTCGAGGCACTGGGACGATAGGACGCCCAGTTCGGACTCGGCCAGATCGAGCCAACTGCCGTGCTTTGGAGTGTAGTGCCATTCGAAGCGCTCGACGAGCCGCCTGGCTTCGGCGGCCGGAAAGGCTTCGTAGAGAGACGCCTTGCTGTGGATGTTGAGATTGTCCTGGACCAGAACGATGGTCCTGGTGTTGGCGAAGTGGAGATCGGCCAAGTCTTTCAAGACGTGAGCGTAGTCCGTGGCGGTGTGGCGATCGGTGACTTTGACATGGCGCCAACCTTCGAGCGGAGCAAACATCATGAAGAGGTTGGCGGTGCCGTTGCGCTCGTACTCGTAGTCGAAACGGGCGGGGCGCCCCGGTTTCATCGGGATCGGCACGCGTGTCTCGGCGAGGAGTTGCTTTGAGCTCTCGTCCACGCAAACCAGCGGGCAATCAGGGTCGTGTGGCCGCGTGTAGACGGCCAGCACGTCTTCCATCGCGGCTACGAACGCGCTGTTGGCCTTCGGCGGGATGACCCATTGCTGCCGGCGATGGGGCTTGAGAATGTTTTTTTTAGAACCCGGCCGATCGTGCTGTCGCTGGCGCGATCCACAATGTGGAGTTCCACGACTTTGCTCTCCAGCAACCGTAAGGTCCAGCGTGCGCGTCCCTTGGGAGGTTTGGAGCACGCCAGGGCAATCAGCTTGGCTTCCTTCTCGCCGTCGAAGATCCGAGGAACTGCCGGCGTCGCGCGTTGCTTGCGGCTCAACACCGCCTCGAAGCCCTCTTCCGCCAGTTGCTTGCGCACCCGGTAAACCATGGACGCGCTGGTCTCCAGCGCCTTGATGATCCGGCTGTCACTCCAGCCCTCACCGCCTTCCGAGACATCGGCCTTCAACAACATTCGCGCCTTCAGCAGCCGTTGCGCCGGGCTCTTTCCTTTCCGTATCAGCGCCTCAAGTTGTTCGCGTTCCTCCCTGCTCAGCCGCACCACATATTTCTTTACCGAAATCTCCTTCGCAGCCATGATCCCCTCCGCCGCCTTGTGGCGACGCAAGCGAATCACAAAATCAAAATCCATTCAAACTGGTTGAAGCGGACGACTCGTCGCGGGCTGGCCCGACAATTATTGAACTGGAAAAGCAGCACGGCATCCGCGCAAGCGCGATCAGACATGCGCGCTGGCGAATTGGTTTATCCAGAACCGCTCTCCGCCGAAGCCGCCGATCGCGCCGCCCGCTGGTGCTGGTCGCGGCGTCCTTTTGTGTCTGGATCGTGCGCTTCGCCCTTGCGACGACGGCGCGAAACCAACCGTCAGCAGCTTCGGATAGGGCTTGAGCAGGTGGGCGACGGCTTCGAGGAATCCGCCGCGCGGTCGGAAGGTGCGAGCGGCTTGGCGGCGCTCATGATCGCGCTCAGTTGCTGGCGGCGATCATAGGACAATAATGGTCCTACTAAACTAATCGAAAACACGCGATCCAGTCGGTGGCCCGTCAATGGGGGTAGAAGTGCGCCACCTCGGCATGCGCGATTCAGACGAGATCGAGCGTGGCATTGTGGCCTTATCGCGCGCAGTCAACAGCGGTCTGATCGTAACGACGGGCGCGCCATCGATGATGATTACAGAGCGAGGACAATAAATATCACGCTGATGCTTACGCCTGCCGCAGCCCAGAGGTACGTGTCATCCCTTTGCAGGAGGTAATATCGGCTGGTCATCGTCGCTCTCCCCCTCAATCAATAAACGGTCGATCTTTAATGACTGATATATAGCGCGCCTGTTTCACGCGGATTTCGTCGCGGAGGCTTTTGGTTTCGCGGTTTGCGGCAGAATCTCGGCCAGCGTTTCGCACTTTGTGGCTGCAATCCGGCACAGGTTAAGGCTGCGGACGCAGGTACCGTGGAACAGCGACGCACGATTACTGAATACGCTCGGCGACAACGCGACGCCGCGGAGAAGCCCGCGCGGGCGCGTTTTTGCCCTAATTTCCTAGAATTCTCTCAGGGCATTTCCCTGGCGCTGGAGCGAAACGTTACCGGAGATCCCGCCATGACCACAAAGAACGAAATGCCCACAAAAGCCATTCCGCTGCGGACGCTGGTGGCGCTGGTGATCCCGGCCGTCATCACCGCCGTCGTGCTGGCGGAGTGGATGGACGGGGGCCTGCGATGATGCGCCGCCGCTGGGACTTGGTCCTTGCAGCGTGCTGATCAACTTCCGGCGGATAACCACTCAGCGCGCCAAGCGTGCAGGCAGCGGTACATTCCGCGCGCAGACCTAATGCAGCCAGACGCGGCCCCGACGCCCTGCCTCCAGTCGGTTCAGTTCCAGCGCGCGCTCAATTCCCCGCCAAAAATCAAATTGCTTTTTTGCCCCCGCACCCGAATCCCCGCCAAAAATCAAATTGCTTTTTTGCAGCTTCGGGCCGAATAGCGTGTATTTTCACGGTGGCGAGATGCCCGGCTACAACTCGTTCATGGGTTACGATCCGGTCAACGATGTCACTCTGGTGATATGGACCAACCTCACTCTGTCGCTTGACGCCAAGCCCACCGCCAACATCATCATGCTGAGAATGCTCAACCAGATTTATTCTGTATCCCCGCTTCAGTAGAGGCGAGGTGAATGTCCGCTAATGGGATGGTCCGGCCGTGCTCCTGCCCGCCAGCGATAAGGTGGCCAGGGGCGCCAAAGCAAGGAGCACGCCATGTCTCAGAAACTGAATATCGCGATCGCCGTGATCGGGCATCGATATCGGCAAGAACTCGTTCCACGTCGTGGGCCACGATGACTTCGCCACAGGGTGTTAAAAGGAGCGTGGCTGTGATTCCGGGTCGTCGGCGGCTACCCCCAGTCCATGAGATTGATGACCCTCGCGGGCGCGCGCTCCTTCGGAGCTTCGAACCTTTCGCCCGGCTGCTTCTTCTACAGCAGCTCCTACATGACCGAAACGCAGATCAGTGATATTGGGAGCGTTGGTCATCGTCTCGCACCTGGGGTTTTGGCGGGATGGTGGCAGGTTGGCCCCGCCGTTTGCGCGGCGGGGCCGGGCACATATAAGTACCTGACTCAGCGCACGACCGCACCATGGTAGCTAGGGAAAGATGCTCCCATGAAGGAGGACACTGACATTCCCCGCTGGATCAATCTGTACGTCGGGCTTGCCATCGCCCTCGTGCTGCTGCCGATTGTCGTCATTATCCCGGTTTCCTTCAGCACCACGGCATCACTATCGCTTCCAACGATGGCCTCTCGTTTCGCTGGTATCAGGAAGTGTTCGGCGACGTGCCGCTCATTCGCGCACTTTTGCTGAGCACATTGATTGCCGCCGTATCGTCCATCATCTCGCTGATTGTGGGCGTGCCCGCGGCGTATGTCATCGCGCGCCGCAACCTGCGCGTTCTCGACGCCGATCCTGCTAACGCCGATCACGTTCCCTGCCGTTGTATTCGGCGGCGCGCTGCTCGATGGTCTTCGCCCCGATCGGGCTTGTGCGCACCGTTCCGGGCCTGATTGCCGCTCACGTGTGATGACGCTGCCCTTCGTGATCCGGACCATGGTGGCGACGATCCACGGCATCGATGCCACATTGGAGGATGCCGCAACGATACTGGGTGCCGACAGATTACGGGTCTTTCGCCACGTCGTCCTGCCGCTGGCGACGCCCGGTATGATCAGCGCCTCTAGCTTCGCCTTCATCATTTCCTTCGACGAATTCTCTGTGTCGCTGTTCCTCGTCGGTACGAACGTCATGACGCTGCCGCTCGAAATGTATCAAAGAATGCAGTTCGTCATCAACCCGACGATCGCCGCAGCGAGTGTCCTTCTAGTCGGCACCACATTTGCTATTGTGTTCGTGCTTGATAGAACGATTGGCCTCGAACGATTGTTCCGAGGGCGATGATCGTCGCCATGGCAGTCGATCCGGCCCAGTGCAAACGAGGCGAGTCCGATGATGACGGCGAAACCCGGACGACCCGCACCCGCAGTTCGGATTCTCTCGCCGTCACACCGATCGGCGCGGACGCAGCGAGGCCGCATTCCATGATCTCCGCGGCGGCACTCAGCATCGAAGGAGTAAGCAAGCGATTCGGCGATATCGAGGTCAGTGAAATCCGTTTCGATCGATGTCGCGCCGGGTACCATTCTCTCGCTGCTCGGCCCGAGCGGCTGCGGCAAGACCACCATCCTGCGCATGATCGCGGGCCTGCTGCGACCGAGCAGCGGCCGCATCAGCATCGCCGGCGAGGACGTGACGGGCGTGCCGCCGCATCGGCGCAAGCTTGGCATGGTGTTTCAGAACTACTCGCTGTTCCCGCACATGAACGTGGCCGAGAACGTGGCGTTCGGGCTCAAGATGCAGGGCATCTCGCGCGCTCAAGCCGCGCGCGGTTCTGGTCGACCAGGCGCTCGCGATGGTGCGCATGGGTGGGATGGAGCGGCGCTTTCCGAGTGAACTGTCGGGCGGACAGCAGCAACGAGTTGCGCTCGCCCGCGCCGTGGTGACCCGGCCCAGGCTCCTGCTTCTGGACGAACCGTTCGGCGCGCTGGACCGCAATCTGCGCGAGGAGATGCAGATCGAGGTCAAGCAACTGCAGCGCGAGCTCGAGATCACTTTTGTGTTCGTCACCCATGATCAGGAGGAGGCGCTCACGCTGTCCGACCGGATCGCTGTCATGCGGGCCGGTGAAATCCAGCAGTTCGGCACGCCGAGCGAGATCTTCGAGGCGCCCGCGACGCAATTCGTTGCGGAGTTCTTCGGCAAGCTCAATACGCTTCCGGTCCGGGTCCTGGGCTGCAACGGACCGACCTCCCTGGTCGAGGCCGCTGGGCCACAGCTTCTCCGTCACGACGCGGACCATCCGCTGGGCCGACAGGCGCTCTTCGCGGTGCGCGTCTCCGACGTGTCCGTTGGCTCCATGGCCCGGCTGGCCATTCGGTATCGATCCCGGGCATTCTCGAGGACAGCATCTACAAGGGTAACAGCGTGCTCTGCCGCGTGAGGCTTGCCGACGGCACGACCTTCATGGCAACGAGCACGCGTGCGACGCTTGCAGCGCTCCAAGGCGATCACCGTCCACCTGAGCTGGCAAGCCGACAAGGCGTTGCTGTTTCCGCTTCCGCACGAGAGCGAACCGGACGCGAGCACTGGCTGAAGGCAATGAGGAGAGGTAGGCGATGAAGCTGGTCGAAGAAATTCGCGTGCCGGCGCGCCATGGGCGTGCCTTCAAGATCCGAGCAGGGCCAGATCCTGCGACTGACGCAGAAGGCGGGATCGCAGATCATCGACTTCAATGCGTGGAACCTGGAAAATCCTCGCGAGATGTTGTGGGCCGGCCGCACGCGCATCATCGAGAACGCGCACCCGACCACCGGCAACAGACTGTGGTCGGTGGAGCCCTGGATGCGGCCCATGTTTACGATCATCGCCGACACGGCGGATCACACCCCTTCGCCGCGCGGCTCCTACAATCATGATCTTTGGTACCCGCGGTGCAACACGGGCTATCACAAGCTCAAGTACAACGTCGCAACCGAGCGCAACTGCCACATCAATCATCAAGGAGGCGATCGCGCCGTTTGGGCTCGGCGAAGAGTACGTGCATGATACCTTCAACGCCTTCATGCGTACGGGTCTGGATGCCAAGACGCAGGAGTTCTTCGTCGAGATGGCCGACGCCAGGGACACCGACTACATGGATCTGAGGGCCGAGATGAATTGTCTCGTCGCGCTCTCTTCCTGTCCGGGGTTCACGTCACCCGACATCCGCGACGTTATCGCCGAGATCTACGACCCCGTCTAGGAGCACGGATGCCTGCGCAAACGACCAATGCGAGCGCCCGCAGCGTCGCCGCAGTTGGTGATCGATAACCTGTGCTGCTGGCTCTCGTTCCTGCAGCTGCTGCTGTTCGCCGTCATCTTCGTCTATCCGGTCGCCCGGTTCATGATCACCGGCCTTTCGGCCGGCCTCGACAACATGCCCGGCATCGTCGACGCGCTTACCGGCAACTCGATGCTCGGCCGGCTGATGCTGACGAGCATCGCGCTCGGACTGTGCACGACCATCGGCGACGCTGCTCATCGGATACCCGATTGCCTACTACCTCGCGCGCTCGACTTCGCGATGGCGGCACTATGTTTTCGTCGCCATCTTCGCGCCGCTGCTCTTCAGCATCGTCATCCGGACCTTCGGATGGATCGTGCTGCTCGGCAGCAACGGCCTCGTCAATTCGTTTCTTGTCCAATTCGGAGCCATACGGGAGCCGATCGTCTGGCTCTACAACTTTCCGATGACCGTGGTCGGGCTCGTGCACGTGTTCCTCCCGTTCATGGTCCTGTCAATTCTCAGCTCGCTGTCCCAGGTCGACGAGCGCATCGAGGAGGCGGCCAGCATCCTCGGTGCCGACCCGTGGCGCGTCTTCCGCCACGTCACTCTCCCGCTCTCCGCCCAGGGCGTCTTCGGTGGGTGCACGCTCGTCTTCAGTTTGACCGTTGGAGCTTACGTGACACCGCGGCTTCTCGGCGGCGGCCGCGTGCAGGTGCTCGCAACCGAGATCTATGCACAGATGCTCGAGATCGGCGATTGGGGGATGGCCGCGCTGCTCGGCGTCGCGTTGACTCTCATCACGTTGCTCGGCATCGGTGCCTATCAGGTGATCGCACGCCAGCGCACCGTCGTCACGCGTTAAGGTCGAGACATGGAGCGTCAACGAGCCTTTTCGCACAACCCCGCACAGCCGGGTTCGTTCCGGTCGTACTTGCCTTGAACACCGAATGGAGGACTGCACATGAGCGCGATTGATCGACGGAATTTCCTGCGCAACGCAGCGGCGCTTGGTACCGTCGCGGGGCTCGGACCGGCGGCGTTCAGCGATGCCGCGCAGGCGGCCGACACGCTCCACCTCCTGTCGTGGGGCTGGGGCTACGACAAGTCAATCAGGGAGGGAGTCGCGCCACGCTTTCCCGCGGCGACCATCGAGCTGGAGGTCGGAACGAATGCGGCCAACTACGCAAAGCTGGTGGCGCAGCGGGCCAATCCGATCTTGAGCGGCGGAACGTTCAACGGCACATTCTCATTTCGCGGTCACGGCGACAAGCTGTGGACGAAGCTCGACAAGAGCTCCATACCGAATGCCAGCAATGTACCGGACTACGCCTACCTCGAGACCAGCGGGGTTGTGTTCGGCGTGCAGCCCTACGGAATCGTCTACAACCCGCGCTTTGTCGAGAAGCCGAAATCCTGTCTCGACCTTTTCGATCCCAAATACAAGGGAAAGGTGGGCCTTTCCGACTACATCTTCGACGGCTTCGGCCTGACCGCCAAAGCCATGGGCAAGGGCGTCGATGACGTCCCGGCCGGGATCGCCGCCTGGGCCGAGCACAAGGCCAATATCGGGCCGTGGAACCAATCTCCCGCGCAAACGCACGATCTGGTCGAAAGCGGGGAACTGTGGCTTGCTTATGGGTTCGGCGGCATCTCCGCGGGCGCGATTGCGTCAGGCAAGAAGATTGCGTTCACCATCCCGGTTGAAGGCGCAACCCAGGTGGCCGACGTGGTGCACGCTCTTGCCGGCTTCGATGACAAGAAGACGGAGCTCACCAGACGCGCTCTTGGCCTGTTTCTGGATGACGTCGCCCAGATCGCCTTCACCCGGAACGTTTTCACCAGCCCCATCAGCAAATCCGCAAAGGTCCCCGCCGAGCTGGCGGCCAATCCGGCGTTGCTGTCCGCCGAGCAGGTCGCCGCTCTTCATCGGCCGGATCTCGAGCTGAGCGCGAAGAAATTCGGCGAGTACAAGAACCTGACCAATCAGCGAATCTAAGTCCTGAACCATCCTGCTTGAGATAATGGAGTCGCTCATGGCGATCAGGCGCAGACAGGTTCATCCGCAAAAACTCAGTTTGCGAAAATCGAAAGACGGCCGCGTGCTGTATTCGCAGGTCGTCGAGGTGACTGGAAGCGGGCGCATGATCTTTGTCGCGGGCCAAGTCGCCCGTGACGGCAGTGGAAATAATGTCGGCAAGGATGATATGCGCGCACAGATCGAACAAGTGGGCGAAAACATCAAAGACTCGCTCGAGGCTGTCGGGGCGACCTTGGACGACATCGTCCGCACGACCACCTATGTCACAGACATCGACGAGTACTTCAAGCACGCCGATGTCCGCCTCCGCTATTTTGGGAGCGCTATTCCGACCAGTACGACGGTCGAGGTCCGGCGCCTTGCGAGCCCCGAGAACCTGGTTGAGATCGAGGTGCTCGCCATTACCGACTGAGCCGCCGCGAAGGCGGTCGACGCGGCCATCTGCGCCTTCTGCGCGGCACTCCAGACGCAGCGGAGTGGTAAAAACCTGCAGCCGTCGCACCGGCGGTTATCCGTTGGCATCATTTCCCCTCCCTTCCCCCCTTGAGCTTCGTTGCAAACCCGGACAAAAAACGGGGGCCGCAGCGTGCCGATCCTCCGCTCTTATCGCCTGTGCAATGTTTCCCGCGCTCATGCCGCCGGTAAAACCCGAACGGCCGGGGTAGGGCTTACTTGCCGGCACGGCCCGCGGCGTCGTTGGGGACGCCTATGGGAGCAGACAGCTCGCGGGTAGGGCTTGGGTGCGCGCTGTTCCCTGTGGAAAAAACATCCTGTCATGGAAACAGGCTATGGAACTTATCCGGCCCGGTTCCATCATGCCGGGTCGTATCCCGTATGTGGTTTAGGGGAGCGTTCCCCATGGCCATCGACAACGAATGTGTTGCCTACGCCCGTGATTGCGAACGGCTAGCCGAGAGGACGAACGACCTCTACCTTCGCGAGCGATTTCTACAGATGGCGCGCGAGTGGATGGCGGTCGCCATGAAGGAGGACAACCTCCCCGTACAGGAACCCTATCGGGCGATGGATAGTTTGAATTGACGCTGGATGCGTGCCCTTTCACGCATCGACGCCGCACGAAAGGGCACCGACGGTTACCCGCGATGTTACGGTGATATGGTGCGATGGTGTTATAGGCAGGGGCGCGGGGGCGCACGCCCGTGCTCACGCTTACGGTGTCCAGATCTCGCCCGCATCCATCGAGCCGGATGTCCTCGCCTCACCAGCCTCGGCTATCTCGGTCGAAAAGCCTCCTTTACTCAATCGCAGCGGCGCGAGCGCACAAAGCGGTCGTATATAGCCCAACTCTCCGGCAGATCGTCGCAATCTAGTCGAGCTGTGCCTGGAGGCATAAGTGAGCAAATCCCGGAGGCACGGTTACTTCGAAAAGTAACTCGGTCGCATGGAACGCAGTTCAGACGGAAGCGCTGCGTCACGAACACCAGCGTTAAGCTTAATGGATGAACAGGTTATTCCGCCGCCTTTGTGTAAATCCATTCGTAACCAGTCGTGCGCGAGCGTGCCACATTCTTAAGGGGCACCTCGAAACGCATCTGGGGAGCGATGATACAAGTGCGTCAATACCGTTTCTACTCGTCCAGGTCTCGGCAAAGTGGGCAGCTTTCTCAAGCCACTCTGAGGGCAAGTAACTTTCTAGCGATCACCTGTCTATTCTTCGGAACTGCCTTCGCCGTTCTGGTCCCCGCTTCACTTGAGCAGCGCATCGGCAGCTCGTTCTTCTTTGGCTTGGTACCCGCTGTCTGCTTGCACATTGGAGGTCATGCCCTAAGTCGCGTGTTGGCGATCAGCAGTAAACTGTGCGAAATGGTTGCGGCACGCTGCTTTCGGTTTTTGGTGCCGCTATTAAATAATTTCGTCATCTGCTTGAGCTTGCCGGTCTCAGACGCACCGGTCCAATCCGTAATCTTGTTACTGCGCTTCCTTTCGTCGAAGCTGCACGGTCTAGGTCAGAAGGCGTTCTGCCCAATCAAAAGTCTTTATTGGCGCGCAGGGCCCGCCATTTTCCAGTTTTCATGCTTGCTGGTTCGGAACACCGCTCGGTTTATTATCAGGCTGCAGACTTCCTGGGCCATGTCGCGCAGCCGATAACCTTTCGCCTCAGCCATGTACCCCTTGGCCAGCAACAAACTCGGTGAGCATCCGGAGCATCTGCGCCAAACTGAAACTATGCTTACTGAAACCCGAGCACCGGAAGTCTCGAAGCTGGGACCCGGTCTTAGATCCTCACGCGCCGCGCAACCGCAGGTCGACCAGGCACCTAATCGTAGTCGGCATCCTCCTAGGCGCTTTCGCGTTAGGATGGTGTGGCGGCTTCAGCTTGCACTGGCTTCTCGATCAAAGGCGAAACCACTCCGCTGACGGGATAGCCATCAAGTCGATCGTCGAGCGGATCATCCAAGTTGAATCCAACGGCAATCCCAACGCAAAGAACAAACGCTCGAGTGCGACAGGGTTGGGACAATTTCTGGACGAAACATGGCTTGATTTGATTCGGACTTACCGGCCTGATCTGGCTAGGGGGCGCGGTAAAGGAGAAATCCTCGAACTGCGGCGAGACGCGAACCTTGCACGTGAGATCACATCGCGCTTCACCGAACAAAACGCCGGGATGCTGAGGAAGCGGGGTCTACCCATCACGCCGGGAACGCTTTACCTGGCGCACTTTGCTGGCAGCGCGGGAGCTGTCGCCATACTGTCAGCGCTTGATCATGCAGATGCGGCTTCGATTATGGCCAAGAGCGATGCAACGGGTCGAACCAAGCGAGCGAAGATCATTAAGGCTAACCCATTCCTCGAACGTTTCACGGTTGCCGATCTCAAGAGCTGGGCAGAGCGCAAGATGCGCATTTCTCGTTCGTAGCGCCCGCTCCGCACGGGGGATTGGATGTCTCATTACCGACTTCCACGAAGGCATCGCGAGGGTCGCGGACTAGACCGCGTGAATGTCCAATCCTAGTCGGCGAGTTTCTTTTGCGAACAGTACCCCCCGGCGGCGCTCGTGAGCAGCGACAAATCCTCGCGCCTGCCCAACAGTGACCATCGCACGTTTTGCCATTTGGTAATCCATGGACGCTACTTCCGCTTCCCCGCCGCTTTACCTGTACATTCGGTTCTCCCCGCGGAGGCACCCGCCACGGGCTGCTGAGCTCAGCCCTAGCGCACCGCCTAGAGGAGGGGGCCCTCGACCGAACTCGGCGTGAGTCCGCGGCGCATTTGTCCCACCAGACTCAGAGAAGCCCGTGGATTCGATTTGGTACCAAGACCAGTTCAAGGGTGCCCCACGGCAAAAAAGCGCCCACGCGGCGCGCTGAGACTCTCCATGGCATTGGTAGGCCAGAGGGCTGCGCATTGCGACTTTGAGACTTCACGCACCTTGCGAGCCAAGCGCCGGTTACTTTGGAAATAACTCCGACGTGTAACCTTGGTGAAACCGGAGCGTTATCACCATCGCACCATTTAATGAGCGGTTTTAGGCTGGTGCGGGAAGTCGGCCCTCCGGCGTGTATTTGTCGACCGCATCAGGGAGTTCCCGTGACAGCCGCGACAAAAGTTCGTCTCGGGATAGCCCGGTGTGCTCGGATAGTGTCGCCCAGACCTCAGGGTTGATCACGCGCTCGAGCTCCTGCGGCGAGAGCGGCTTGTTCGGTCCGGTCCTAACCCAGGAATCGGCGATTTCGCCTTTGCCACTTGACTTGAAACTCTCGACTAGGTCCTTCAATCCTCCGCCCAAGAGCTCGCCCAAGCTCGCGCCGCTGAGGAGGCTGCCTAAATTGCCAGGTTTTTCGACCGAACCCTCCTGCGAGCGGCCAGCCGACCTGGCCTGTGCCTCCCGAAAGAGTTCCGCCAGCTTGTCTCGGTTCTGGTAACCTGCAATCGCAAGAAGGCCCAAGAGGGCTGTCATCGATGGGAATCCGCGAGCCATAACGATCGCCTTTCGTTGTGACCAAGCAACTGGGGGACACAGAATTAGTTCCGACCGCTGGTTCTTGCCACCGAGCACAACAGTCGATCGCCGGCTCATATTGTGCAAGTCGTGCGTCGGGTGAAATGGCCGAGGAAGGCCGCCTGCGCGGGCGGCGTGAGCCTGCCCTCGCGGGCAATGCCCTCGAGATGCGAACCGATTTGCGGACGAAGAAAGCCGCCGCCGTTACTGCAGGTGTCTCGGTATCATGACAGG
>CAWIZJ010000002.1:0-38753 GCA_963840535.1 uncultured Alphaproteobacteria bacterium | reverse complement strand
GGCGGGTGACGTCACCGGCAGCGAACAGGTGTCGCCGACACAGACGAAGGCTGCTGCTGCATCCGTGGCCATGACCTTGTCCAGCGCCGGATGAGACGCCGGGAGCGATGCGGCGCTTGCCGCGCGCAGCACGATGCGGTCGAGGAAGGCGAGCCTGCGAGCGGCGGACAGGAGCTCATCGGCGCCAGGTCCCTGTCCCGCTATCACGATCTCGGCAGCGCGCAGCCGCAGATCGAAAGCATTGAGCAGGGCGAGATGCGCAAGGATGTTTTCGCCGGTGCTCGCTATGATTCCTTCGATCAGCCGGTCGGCCTGTTCGCGCCAGGCGTGCCGGCCGGAAAAGACCGCCAGCCGAATGAGATTGTGAGCCGCTATCGCATTGCAGTTGGGCGTGGCATCGTCGGTCGTAGCGCCGGGCCGCACGACCAGCCCCTCGGCGTCGTCGGCAGTCAGGAAATAGCCGCCATTGGCGGGATTGGCGTAGTGGCGATCGAGCGTTGCTTGCCAGGCGAGAGCGCGCTCGAGATAGGCGGCGTCACCGGTCGCCTCGTGCAGGGCAAGTGCGGCAGCGATCATGGCAGCGTGATCGGAGGCGAGGCCGGGGAACAGCAGCCTGCCCTCTCGCCAGGAATGGCCAAGGCGGTCGCCGCGGGTCATCCCGACGGCAATGAATGCGAATGCGCGCGCCGCCGGCCCGATCCAGCCTGGCTCGTCGAGCGTCGTTCCGGCATGGACAAGGCCGGCAATCATGAGCCCGTTCCAGTCCGCCAACACCTTGTCGTCGAGGCCCGGCCGCACGCGTTTCGCGCGTGCCGCGAGCAACGCGGCACGCATCGGGGCGAGTTGTTTCTCAACCTCAGTGCTGCGCGGTAGGTGCTTCAGACGATTGAGGATATTGTATCCTTCGAAATTGCCAGCCGAGGTCACGTCATAGTGCGTGGCAAACAGCGTCGCCGCGTCCTTCCCGAGCACGCTCTCGACCTCCGGCAGCGACCAGACGTAGAACTTCCCCTCCTCCCCCTCCGAGTCGGCATCGAGCGAGGCGCAGAAAGCGCCCTCGCCGGTCGTCATCTCTCTCGCGAGCCAGTCGACCGTCTCTCGCGCGCGGATTTGGAATAGTTCATTGGCCGAGCGTTGGTGGGCGAGCGCCAGCAATTCGAGTAGCAGGGCATTGTCGTACAGCATCTTCTCGAAGTGCGGCACCAGCCAGCGCTCGTCGACCGAATAGCGGGAGAAGCCACCGCCCAGGTGATCGTAGATGCCGCCCTCGCAGATACGCGCGAGCGTGAGCTCGACCGCCCCGAAATAGCGGCGATCGTTCGTGCGCTGTCCAGCGCGCCAGAGGAACTCGAGCATCGTCGGCTGCGGGAATTTCGGCGCACCGCGCATGCCGCCGTGCACCGGATCGATCATGCCGGCGATCTGGCCGGCGACACGGTTGAGCTCTTGCGGACCGATAGCCACGCCGCCTTTGGCACGCCCGCCCTCGGCCAGGCGTTCCATCAGGGCGCTGCGGTTTTGCTCGACGCTGCGTGGGTCCTCGCGGAACACGCGCTCCACCTCCCGCAGAAGATCGACGAACGCGGGCTTGCCGTAGCGCGCGGTTTTCGGGAAATAGGTACCGCCCCAGAACGGCTCCCCGTCCGGGGTCAGGAACATGGTGAGCGGCCAGCCGCCGTGCTCGCCCAGGTGATGCAGCGCCGACATATAAATCTGGTCGATGTCAGGGCGTTCCTCGCGGTCGACCTTGATGTTGACGAACAGCTCGTTCATCACCCCCGCGGTGGCGTCGTCCTCGAAGCTCTCGTGTGCCATCACGTGGCACCAGTGGCAGGCAGCGTAGCCGATGGAGAGGAGGATCGGCTTGTTGGCGCTCTTCGCCGCCGCCAGCGCCTCGGTTCCCCAGGGCCACCAGTCCACGGGGTTGTGCTTGTGCTGCATTAGATACGGGCTGGTCTCGCGAGCGAGGCGGTTTTCATGGGTCTCGCACAGCGGAGAGGACATGTGGTGATAATGCCCCGTCAAGCGGATCGTTCATAGGACCAGGCCGCCGATTTGCCCTGGGGCAGCAACAACTGCTTGGCTCGACCACTTCGAATGTCCACCGGACAGTCCACCATCTTCGCCCTCTCCTCCGGCCGGCCGCCGGTGGCGATTGCGGTCATCCGCATCTCGGGTCCGCGTGCGCGCATCGCGCTCGAGCGGCTGACGGGACGGGTGCCGGAGCCGCGGCGAGCGACACTTTCGCAAGTGCGCGATCCCGCCACCGCGGACTTGATCGACGAGGCCTTGGCGCTCTGGTTTCCCGCTCCCCACAGCGAGACCGGCGAGGACACCGCCGAGCTGCACGTTCACGGCGGGCGCGCAGTGATTGCCGCAGTGCTGAGCGCGTTGGGAGAACTCGATGGCTTTCGCCATGCGGAAGCCGGCGAGTTCACGCGCCGCGCGTTCGAGAACGGCCGCTTGGATCTGCCTGCCGTCGAGGGGCTGGCTGACCTGGTGGCATCGGAGACACAGGCCCAGCGCCGCCAATCGCTCCTGCAGCTCAAGGGTCTACTCGGCAACCGGGCGGAGACCTGGCGGCAGCGGCTGATCGGAGCACTCGCCTTGGTCGAGGCCGGGATCGACTTTTCGGACGAGGAAGGTGTCCCCCAAGAAGCCATGGCGCAGGCGGTCGCGCTGATTGGGCCATTGACCGAGGAGATTGATCGGGCGACCGCGGGGCAGGGCGAACGGCTGCGCGAGGGTCTGCGGGTCGCCATCGCCGGTCCGCCGAATGTGGGAAAGTCGACCCTGTTCAATCGGCTCGCGCAGCGAGAGGCGGCGATCGTATCGCCGTTTCCGGGAACAACGCGTGACGTGCTCGAGGTGCACCTCGAGCTCGGCGGCTATCCCGTGACCGTGCTCGACACTGCGGGCCTCCGTCAGTCGGACGATCCGGTGGAACAGGAAGGCATCCGGCGCGCGCGCGCGCAGGCTGGGCGTGCCGACCTCGTGCTTTGGGTCGTCGATGCCAGCGAGATTGAACCGCGGTGCGTGGCGTCTGGCGAGTGCCCGTCACTAGTTTCATCCGGGGCGGCATGCTGGATCGTGGTGAACAAGATCGACCTTGTGCCCGGTGCCACAAAAAATGAATCTCGGTTCGAAACGGAATTAACCGTTCATTTCATCTCGGCCGTCACCGGACGGGGTGTCGACGAATTGATTGATGCGCTGGGCGGTTATGCGGACAGCTACTTTCCGAGCGAGCCGGTGTTGGTTACTCGCGAGCGCCAGCGCTCGCATCTGCAGGAGTGCGTCCGCGCACTCCGAGACGCTCAGGATGCGGCCCGTGCCGCCCGCGAGGAAATCATGGCGGAGCATATGCGGCTTGCCGCGCGCGCGCTGGGAAAGGTGCTCGGGCGCGTCGACGTGGAGGAGGTCTTGGACGTGATCTTTCGAGATTTCTGCATCGGCAAGTAGCTGCAGCAGCCGTCTCTCAAAACGGCATAGGTCCGCACGGTTGTTTCACGTGAAACACGGGCACCTTGCTGCACCGGAAAATGGACCATCGGTCCGCCGTAAGGTAGAGGCTGGCAGCGAGTGAATCCATGCATGCCCAATTCGACGTGATAGTGGTTGGCGGAGGTCACGCCGGTTGCGAGGCGGGGGCGGCAGCCGCGCGAATGGGCGCCAAGGTCGCGCTGGTCACCCATCGGTTCGCAACGATCGGGGCGATGTCCTGCAATCCCGCGATCGGCGGGCTTGGCAAGGGTCACCTGGTGCGCGAGATTGACGCGCTCGATGGCCTGATGGGGCGGGTGGCGGACCGCGCCGGCATCCAATTCCGGGTCCTTAACCGCCGCAAGGGCCCTGCAGTCAGGGGCCCGCGAGCCCAGGCGGATCGCAAGCTCTACGCTGCAGCGATGCAGCAGGCCATTGCAGACGCCGCCAATCTCCTGGTCATCGAGGCCGAGGCCCACGATCTGGTTATCAGCCGAGGGCGGATCGCGGGCCTCGAGCTTGCGGATGGGCGCCAGCTTGTAGCCGGAGCGATCGTTCTCACCACCGGAACATTCCTGCGCGGCCTGATCCACATCGGTGAGCGCCAGATTCCGGCCGGGCGGGTGGGCGAGGCGCCGTCAGTCGGTCTGTCCTTGACGCTGGCTCGGCTGGGGCTTGCGCTCGGTCGTCTCAAGACAGGAACTCCGCCGCGGCTCGATGGCCGAACCATAGACTGGAACGCAGTCGAGATGCAGCCGGGCGACGAGCCGCCGGAGCCTTTCTCGACCCTGACCGAGCGCATTGAGCAGCCGCAGGTCCAGTGCGGCATCACCCGCACCAATGCGGCCACGCATAAGATCATTCGTGACAATGTTCATCGTTCACCGATGTATTCCGGCCAGATTGCGAGCAGGGGGCCGCGTTATTGTCCATCGATTGAGGACAAGATCGTGCGCTTCGGCGAACGCGATGGGCACCAGATATTCCTGGAGCCGGAAGGGCTTGACGATACGACGGTTTACCCCAATGGGATCTCGACGGCGCTGCCGGAAGCCGTTCAGCTCGACCTCGTCGCGACCATCCCGGAACTCGAAGAAGCGCACGTCATTCGGCCAGGCTATGCCATCGAGTACGACCACGTCGATCCGCGCGAGCTTCATCCGTCGCTCGAGACCAAGCGCCTGGCGGGTCTGTTTCTGGCAGGGCAGATCAACGGCACGACCGGCTACGAGGAGGCAGCAGCGCAGGGGCTGGTGGCGGGGCTGAACGCAGCGTCGCTGGCGGGCGGGGGAGGGGCAATCGTCTTCGACCGGGCGGAAGGCTATCTTGCTGTAATGATTGATGATCTGGTCACGCGCGGGATCACGGAGCCGTACCGGATGTTCACCTCGCGCGCCGAGTATCGCCTGACCTTGCGAGCCGACAACGCCGATCAGCGGCTCACCGACAAGGGCATCGCAATCGGCTGTGTGGGCCCGGCCCGACGCTGGCGCCATGGAGTGAAAATGTCTGCGCTGGCAGACGCACGCAACTTCGCCCGTTCGGTATCGCTCACGCCCAACCAGGCCGATCGCCACGGGCTTTTCCTCAACAAGGACGGTCAGCGGCGCAGCGCCTTCGAGCTTCTTTCCCATCCAAACATCGGGATAGAGCAACTCGCGCGCATCTGGCCGCACTTCGCAGAACTCGAGCCCAAGATTGCCCAGCAGCTCGAGGCCGATGCCAAATACGAGGTCTATCTGTCCCGCCAAGCCGCCGACATTGCCACTTACCGCCGTGACGAGGGACTGCAATTGCCGGAGGATCTGGACTACGCGCAACTGCCTGGACTCTCCAACGAGGTCAGGCAGAAGCTCGAGGCCACGCGTCCCCGTAGCATCGGGCAGGCCGGCCGCATCGACGGCGTCACACCGGCTGCACTGACGCTGCTGGTGGCGCATCTCAAGCGTCGCCACAGGGGGGACCGAACCGCAACCGCCGCGAGCTGATGGCCCGTCGTGCGGCGGCCAGCGAACGACGATGCCAATCGCGCTCCGGACTTGGCCTCCGATCGTGCACGCGCTCTCGCCCTCACTCCTGTTTCACGTGAAACCGAAGAGCGGCTAGATCGTTTCGTCGACCTGCTCCTGACCTGGCAACGCACGACGAACCTGATCGCGCCCTCGACCGTCTCCCGCCTGTGGACACGACACATCGCTGATTCGCTGCAACTGCTCGATCTCGCACCGGCGGCCATGATCTGGCTCGATGTCGGGTCAGGCGCGGGCTTTCCGGGCATGGCGATCGCTTGTGCGCTCGCCGAGACCCCCGGCGCCTGCATGCATCTTGTTGAAAGCAATACTAAAAAGGCCGCATTCCTGCGCGAGGCTCAGCGCCTGACGGGTGCTCCGGCGACCGTTCATGCGGTGCGGATCGAGCAATGGGCGGGCTCCTTCCAAGGGTGTGCCGAGGTCGTGACCGCGCGTGCAGTCGCTCCGCTTAAGTCCTTGTGCGACTTATGCTTTCCACTTCTGGGGACAAGCCGGGCGGTGGGCTTGTTCCTGAAGGGACAACGTGCAGACCTTGAGCTTCGCGAGGCCTCGCGATCCTGGACGATGAACGCGACTCTCGTGCCTAGCCGGACCGACCCGACCGGCCGCATCGTGGTGATACGGGATTTGGTCCGGGACGGGGCATCGGCTTAGGATTCAGGCGATTCGCGATTAAGACGCGATTGGACGTCATGCAATGAGCGACCATGTGGACACGCCAATTCAGCCACCCCGGGACGCCTCGCCCATCGCAGCGCTCGCCACCATCCCCAATCCGGCGCCGCCACGAGTGATCGCGATCGCCAACCAGAAGGGTGGCGTCGGCAAGACCACGACCGCGATCAATCTCGGCACCGCGCTGGCCGCAATCGGCGAGCACGTGCTGATCATCGATCTCGATCCGCAAGGCAATGCCTCGACCGGGCTTGGTATCGATCGGCGCAATCGCCGCTACTCGACCTACGATGTCCTCATGGGCGAGGCGGCCTTGCGTGAAGCGGTGGTCGCGACGGCGGTGCCTCGACTTGCGATGGCGCCTTCGACGCTCGATCTGTCCGGCCTCGAACTCGAGATCAGCCAGGCACGCGACCGAGTTTTCCGATTGCGCAACGCGCTCGAACCCTTGCGGACCGCCGCGCCCCGCGTCGGCGATTTCGGCTACGTGCTGATCGATTGTCCCCCTTCGCTCAACCTGCTCACCGTCAACGCCATGGCGGCGGCGGACGCGATCCTGGTGCCGCTGCAATGCGAGTTCTTCGCGCTCGAAGGTCTGTCGCAGCTGCTGCAGACCGTGACGAACGTGAAGTCCACCCTCAACCCACAACTGATCATCCACGGCATCGTGCTGACCATGCACGACACGCGCAACAATCTCTCGAACCAGGTCGTCGCCGACGTGCGAGCGAACAGCGGCCAGAAGGTGTACGACACCATCATTCCGCGCAATGTACGGGTGTCGGAGGCGCCGTCCTACGGCAAACCGGTGCTGGTCTACGATCTCAAATGCGTCGGCAGCGAGGCCTATCTGCGGCTTGCCACCGAGATCATTCAGCGCGAGAAGGAATTGATTGCGATCTCTTCGCGTCCGATCCGAACGGATGACATGCAGCAACAGCCGGGCGCCGCATGACTGCCGGCAACTCGGTGCAAGGCCGGGAGACAGCGGCAATGCCAGATGAAGGCCGATCGCGATTGGGGCGCGGACTTGCCGCGCTCATCGGCGATGTCGGCGCCGAGACCACGGTGGTCGAGCGCGCGAGGAATCAACGCCGCGTGCCGATCGAATTTCTCAGGCCCAATCCGCGCAACCCTCGGCGCAGCTTCGCCGACGGAGAGCTCGATGAGCTCGCGCAATCGATCAGAGAGCGCGGCGTGATCCAGCCGGTCGTAGTGCGTGCGGTGCGCGGCGAGAAGGATTCCTATGAGATCATTGCCGGTGAGCGGCGTTGGCGCGCGGCGCAACGGGTGGGCCTGCGCGACATGCCGATCGTGCCGCTCGAAGCAACGGACAGCGAAGCGCTCGAGCTCGCCATCATCGAAAACGTGCAACGCGCCGATCTCAATCCGTTGGAGGAAGCCGGCGGCTACCAGACGCTGGCGAGCGAGTACCAGCACAGTCACGAGGACATCGCCAAGATCGTCGGCAAGAGCCGTAGTCACGTCACGAATACGCTGCGTCTGCTGAAACTGCCGGAACCGGTGAAGGCATACATCAACGCCGGCAAGATCACCGCGGGCGCAGCTCGCATGCTCGTCGGCGCCTCCGATCCGGAAGAGCTGGCGCGCGAGATCGTCGAACGCGGTCTCAACGTACGCCAGGTCGAGGCACTGGCGAAGGACCGCGCGCAGCGCGCCGGCAAGTCGGTCAAGAAGCGAGCCGTCAAAAGCCCCGACACGGTCGCAGTGGAGCGGCGGGTATCGAACGCGCTCGGCCTCACCGTGACGATCGATCACCGCAGCAAGGGCGGCGTGCTGCAGGTCAGCTACCACACTCTCGAACAGCTCGACGACGTGGTGCGTCGGCTGGAAAGAGGTTGATCGGCCCCTTCAGGGGATTGCCAACTCAACGGTCTGAACCATCCTGTTCCCTTTCCTTTCGCCGCGCGTTCACCGCGAGCGCCAAAAGCGCGCGCTGTGCGATCACGTCGGCCATCGCCGGCTGTCGGCGTGCTTCCAACGCGGCGTCTGCGAGTTGCGCCATCGCCCGTTCGAGCCTGGTCGAGCTCCAGACGCGGAGCGCGGCTTCAACTGCGGGCTGGCGACTGAAGTGCACGAACTTGCCGTTGACGACGTCGCTCACGGAAGCGCCGTTTTCGACCGCGAGTCTCGCCTTGTGCAACTGCGCAACCTGCCGCAAGGCGGCAGAGATTATGGCGCCGGCCGATACCGCGGCAGTTTCCGTCTTGCCGAGCTGGACCTCCAGCTCGGCCGTTCGCCCCGCGAAAGCCGCATCGATCACGCTGTCGAGGGCGAGCGAGGAGGCGTCGGCAACCACGGCCATGACATCGTCGAGCTCCACGCATGCTTTCCCGCGAGCAAACAGCGCGAGCTTGCGAAGCTCCTGGCGGGAGGCCAGGCGATTCCCGCCCAGTAGAGGAACGAGCGCCGAGCGTGCCTCCGGCGTGATCGTGAGCCCCGCCCCCCGCATCTCGTCATCGATGAGTCGAGCAAGCTCTTTCTCCGTGTCGGCGTAGCACGGCAACGCCACGGCATTCCTGGCACGTTCGCAAATGGTGCGCAGCGGCGCATTGCGTCGGAGATCGCCGGCCTCGATCACCACCCGGCAATCTGCCGCGGATGACGCAAGCAGTGCCGCGAGCGCGGGAACGAAATCGCGGCTGCCCGATCTCACCCAGACGGCCCGGCGGCCTCCGAACAGCGGAATGGTGTTGACTTCCTCGACCAGCCGCGCTGGCTCGGCGGCGAGCTCATCACCGTCAAGGCGGGCCAGTTGAAACGGATCCTTGGGATCGTCGATCGCGGAGCGGATGAGCGCTTCCGCGCGCTCGCGCACAAGGCCGGCATCGGGACCGAACAAAAGCACGATCGGGCGTGCCGGGTCCGGTCGTGCAATAAATCTGTCGACATCGGCGGCCTTGAACGCAACCATGATGTCCTATTGCGGCAAACTTGGTGCTGGGCGCGCGAAAACCGGCATCCAGGGAACCCGTGGCTCGAGAGATTCAGCCTCCGGCTCCGAACACTCGTGCCTGTCTACTAGCTGGTCGTTCTTGCGGAGGGTGAGGAATCATGTCCCGGCAACAAAATAGGAGGCGAGCCGCGACGTGATGTTGCTGGCGATGACCTTTGCAGCCCTCGTTTCCGCGTCGCGCAGACCGCGTTGACGAGCAAAGCGCTGCTGCTGGCCCGGAATGTCGTACGACACGCGCGCAAAGGTCTGACCGGTGACGACGACCTTGCCGGTGGCGATCTCGGTAAGGGAGTAGGTGGCGTTGATCCCATAGTTCTCGATGTCGGGCCGTGAAGTCTGGATGTCGACGATCACCGATGACCGCGTCGATTGCATCGCGATCTTCAGGCGATGCGTCGGTGAAGCCGTCACCCCGCCGCCGGTGAAATCGAACAGGAGCGCATTGCGGATCTCGACCGCCAGCCGTGCTTCGTCGGTTCCCTTGGGCGCTTCGATCTGCAGTACGTCCACCGCGCCGAGATGATCGCGCAGGACGGGCCCGCCGGTGGGAGATCGCTCGCCGTAGAGTGGTTGGAAGCAGCCTCCTGTGAGCGCGGAGATGGCGAGTGCGAAGGCGGCGCGAAGCAATACCTTCCGCCGGCGGGATCGAGTGCCGGCAGTCGAGTGACCTTCCCGCCGCACGCGAGAGGACGCCGTGGACCCCCTATCATGCCACCACATTGACGATCCTTTGCGGCACCACGATCACCCGTTTAGGCGGCCGACCATCGAGCGCACGTTTTACCGCATCAAGCGCCAAAACGGCATTCTCGATATCGATATTCGGCGCATTTCTGGCGACTGTGACATCTCCGCGCTTCCTACCATTGATTTGGACCGGAAGTGTGATCGTTTCCTCGACCAGCAGACCGGCCTCCAGTGCGGGCCAGGGCTCGGCGGCGACCAGGGTTTCGTGGCCGAGTGCCGCCCAGCATTGCTCCGCCAGATGCGGCATCATCGGGTGGAACAGCCGGACCAGAATCTCGACCGCTTCGCGCACCGCCCAGCGATAGTCGGCCGACGGCACAGCCTCGGTAGTGGCGAGCGAGGACTGCAGGGCATTGGCGAACTCGTAGATGTGGGCGACGCACACGTTGAAGCGCAGCCGCTCGACATCCTCGGAGACGCGCGCCAGGGCGCGATGCGCCGCCTTGCGCAGGGCCAATGCCGGCTCGCCCAATGCCGGGGGTCGCGATGCTTGCCGGGGAGCCGCCACCTGGGCCGCCTCGTGTACCAGCCGCCAGAGGCGTTGCACGAAGCGCCAGGCGCCCTGAACGCCTTCCTCGGTCCAGTTCACATCGCGCTCGGGTGGCGAGTCCGAGAGCATGAACCAACGCGCGGTGTCGGCGCCGTACGTGCCGATGATGTCGTCAGGGTCGACGGTGTTGCGCTTCGATTTCGACATCTTCTCGGTAGCGCCGATCTCGACCGGTTCCCCGGTCGCGATCAGGGTGGCATGCCGCTCTGCACCGGTGCCCTCGACCCTCACCTCGGCCGGCATGACCCAGTCGCCGTTCGAGCGTTGATAGGTCTCGTGCACGACCATTCCCTGGGTGAACAGGCCCGCGAACGGCTCGTCCATTGCGGTGTGACCGGTCACCCGCATGGCGCGGGTGAAGAACCGGCTGTAAAGCAGATGCAGGATCGCGTGCTCAATTCCGCCGATATACTGGTCGACCGGCAGCCAGCGGTCGACCTGATGGCGGTCGGTAGGCGCACTCTCGATCCAGGGATCGGTGAAACGCGCGAAGTACCAGGACGAATCGACAAAGGTATCCATGGTGTCGGTTTCGCGCGTGGCCGCGCTTTTGCATCGCGGGCAGGGGACTTTCTTCCAGGTGGGATGGCGGTCGAGCGGATTGCCCGGCCGGTCGAATTCGATGTCGTCCGGGAAAGTCACCGGCAGATCGCGATCCGGCACCGGCACCGCGCCGCAGGCCTTGCAGTGGATGACCGGTATCGGGCAGCCCCAATAGCGCTGGCGCGAGATTCCCCAGTCGCGCAGCCGGTAATGGACTTGGCAAGTCGCAACCGCCCCCGCCATGCTCTCGCCCGCTCGCCGCGGAAGACGGGCGTGTTCCAGCCGTTGCGCGACCTCCTCCTTCGCCTCGTCGATGGTCATGCCGTCGAGGAACCGGGAATTGATCATGCGGCCATCGCCGTCATACGCGGTGTCGGTGATGACGAATGTCGCGGGGTCTTGTCCTGGGGGGCACACGACCGGGACATTGCCGAGCCCGTACTTGTTGACGAAGTCGAGATCGCGCTGGTCGTGGGCCGGGCAGCCGAAGATGGCGCCGGTCCCGTAGTCCATCACAATGAAGTTGGCGACGTAGACCGGCAGCTTCCATTCGGGATCGAACGGATGGATCGCCTCGATTCCGGTGTCGAATCCCTTCTTTTCCGCCGTTTCGATGACCTGCTGCGCAGTGCCGTGCCGTTTGCATTCGGCGATGAATTCCGCGAGGGCGGGGTTTTTCGCCGCCGCGGCGGTCGCCAGGGGATGGTCCGGAGCGAGCGCCATGAACTTGGCGCCGAACAGCGTGTCGTGGCGGGTGGTGAAGACGTCGAGCTCGCCTTCGGCGTTAGGTGTCGTCGCGCGATCGAGCGCAAAGCGGATGTGCAACCCTTCCGAGCGCCCAATCCAGTTGCGCTGCATGACGCGCACCTTCTCCGGCCAGCGGTCGAGCCGGTCGAGCGCTTCCAGCAAATCCTCGGAAAATTTCGTGATTGCGAAATACCATTGCATCATCTCGCGCTGCTCGACCACGGCGCCGGATCGCCAGCCGCGGCCGTCGATCACTTGCTCGTTGGCGAGCACCGTGCGGTCGACCGGATCCCAGTTGACCTTGCCGAGCTTGCGTTCCACCAGGCCGGCACCCAGGAAGTCGAGGAACATCTTCTGCTGGTGCTTGTAGTAGGTGGGATCGCAGGTAGCGAACTCGCGCGCCCAGTCGAGCGACAGTCCCATCGACTTGAGCTGTGCCTTCATCGCTTCGATGTTCTGGTAGGTCCACGCCTTGGGATGGACCTTGCGCTCCATGGCGGCGTTCTCCGCCGGCATGCCGAAGGCGTCCCAGCCCATGGGATGAAGCACATTGAGGCCGCGGGCGCGCTTGTAGCGCGCCACCACGTCACCCATGGTGTAGTTGCGCACGTGCCCCATGTGGATGCGCCCGGATGGATACGGAAACATCTCGAGCACGTAATACGTCTTGCGGGCGTCCGCGTTGCTGGTGGCAAAGATGGCCCGTTCTTCCCAGACCTTCTGCCAATGCGGCTCTGCTTCGCGGGCGTTATAGCGCTCGATCGTCATCGTTCCGCTGCTGCAATCCCTGCTCGTATGCCCGCAATTCTCGACCAGATCTCGAGATCCGAGCGCCGCCGGCCGCAAGCCGTGACGTGATGTCCATTTGCGGGCGGCACTTGGGCACGAAAGCGCCGATGCGGTCAACATCGGTTGCTCTTGATCCGCGCCCACTTTGCGGGTTATTCGGCCCTGCGCGTTGCCATGTTTTCGCCCGGGAGTCGGGATGATCACGCTTGCAGCAACTGTGCCTCCAACGTGCGCCGACCGCATTGCGGCCGTGCGCAGCGACATCGAGGCGGCGTGCCGGAAGTCGAATCGCAATCCCACCGCCGTCACCGTGGTAGCGATCTCGAAGACGTTTGCTGCCGATGCAATCGAGCCGGTGGTCGCCGCCGGCCAGCGCGTGTTCGGCGAAAATCGCGTCCAGGAGGCGAAGGCAAAGTGGCCATCGCTCAAGAAGTGCCATCCCGGCATCGAGCTTCATCTGGTTGGCCCGTTGCAGTCGAACAAGGCCAAGGAGGCCGTCGCGCTGTTCGATGCCATCCACTCCGTCGACCGGCCACGCCTCGCCGAGGCGCTGGGGAGAGAGATAGCCAAGCAGGGCCGCAACCCCATCCTGTTCGTCGAGGTCAATACCGGTGCCGAGCCGCAGAAATCGGGCGTGTTGCCCGAGGAGGCCGATGCGTTCGTACAGGCTTGCCGCGAGCGCTATGGCCTCGTCATCGCCGGGCTGATGTGCATTCCGCCGGCCGACGAGCCGCCGGCCCCGCATTTTGCGCTTACGGCCAAGATCGCCAGTCGCAACGGCCTTTCACTCCTGTCCATGGGCATGAGCGCGGACTTCGCGCTGGCGGTCGAGTTCGGCGCCACTCATGTACGAATCGGCACGGCGATCTTCGGCGATCGCCGGCCGGCCACCCCCGTTGCGGGGTAGTCGTTACAGCCCGATCATGATGCGCGTTCGAGGACTCAGGCCCTCCAGCAAGCGTCGGAGATCGGCGGCAAGGAATGCAACACATCCTGCCGTCGGCGACCAATCCGGCCTTGCGACGTGCAGGAACACCGCGCTGCCCCGACCGGCCACGCGCGGTCGGGTGTTATGGCTGATCTCGACGATGAAATCGTAGAGACAGTCCGCCCGCCAGAGGCGGTCGCCTGGTTCATTGGCCGAGCGGCGAAACGGGCGATTGTAGCGGCGATCGGCGGTATCTTCGCACCAGGCAAGGTCTGGCGTGATTCGTTGCGCCGGTAGCAGGGTTCTTGCACGAGGATGGCGGTCTGCCCGCCACCACAGGCGCAGCGGCCGGAACCGGCCGGACGGGGTGGCACCATCACCTTCGAGCTTGTTGGCTCGAATCCCGCCGCGGCCGAGCGCAACCGGGATTGCGCGCGCTCCCGCGAGCAGGATCCCCCTGGTCCGGTTGCCGGGCCTGGTACGCACGCGGATTGTTGAAAAGGTCCGGCCCATGGAACTTGCATTACTACCGCAAGCGGGCCATTGGGTCCAAGTAGCAATCCCGCTTGCGCTTTTGCTACCGAATGCTCTACTTCGCGCGGCGCCGGCAGCGACAATGCGGTCGCGCCGATCGGCGCGGATGACAAAGGTCGGGCGTGATCGGCTTGCGCGAGGGTGGCGCCGGTTCTGGACCGAGGCATGACCAATACCCGAAAGATCCTGATCGTCGACGACGACGCCGAGCTGTGCACGGCCCTGGTCGAGCAGCTCGCGCTGCACGAGGAGTTCGAATCGATCGCGGTCGACAACGGCACGAAGGGAGTGCAGGCGGCCAAGGCCGGGCAGATCGATCTGGTGATCATGGACGTGGGATTGCCCGACGTCGACGGACGCGAAGCCGTTCGTATTCTGCGCAAGAACGGCTTCAAGGCGCCGATCATCATGCTGACCGGTCATGACACCGATTCCGATACCATCCTGGGGCTCGAGTCCGGTGCCAACGACTATGTCACCAAGCCGTTTCGGTTTGCGGTACTGCTCGCACGCATCCGCGCGCAACTGCGCCAGCACGAGGCGAGCGAGGACGCCGTGTTCACCATCGGCCCATATACCTTTCGGCCGAGCTCGAAGATTCTGCTCAATCAGAAGGGCAACAAGGTCCGGCTCACGGAGAAGGAAACCGCGATTCTGCGCTACCTCTATCGCGCGGGGCAGCGACCGGTATCGCGCGAGACCCTGCTGCAGGAGGTCTGGGGCTACAATTCCGGCGTCACCACTCACACCCTCGAGACCCATATTTACAGGTTACGGCAGAAGGTCGAGAGGGACGCCGCCAGTCCCGCCATCCTGGTCACCGAGGCGGGTGGCTACAAGCTGGTGCCGTAGCCAACGTTCCATGACCATCGAGGACGACATCAGTTTCTTCGAACGTGTGCCGACGCTGAGCGTATTGGGACGGCAAGCCCTGCGAATTCTGGCGATAGGTGCGGAGACCCGTTACGTCCATGGCGGCGAGGTGCTGTTCAATGCCGGCGAGAAGGCGGACGGTGCGTTCGTGATCCAGGAGGGGCGCTTCGTCCTGTCGTCGAACCCATCCGAGGACAGCGGGGAAGCAATGGTCGGGCCTTTCACGCTTTTGGGCGAGATCGCATTGTTCACCGAGACGATGCGGCCGGCCACCGCAACCGCGCTCGAACCTTCGACCGTGCTGCGCATTCCGCGGCCGCTGTTCGTCAAGATGCTCGACAGCTTTCCGGATGCGGCGCGCCGATTGCGCGAGATCCTGGCGGAGCGCCTGGATCAGGCCGCGCGTGAGATCCACAACGTACGCGCCGCTCTCGACACTCATGATCCGAAGTAATCGTTGGGTGAGCGTGGCAACCATTGGATCGGTACACGACGAGGCTGAAGGTCGCTCGAGGCACCGCTTGGCCGCCCGACCGATCGTGGCTAAAGCTCGAGCACCGTCGTCACCGGGACGTGATCCGACGGGCGCGACCAGCCGCGTGAGCGCTTGAGGATCATGCAGCCCGGCAACCCGGTGGGCGAGCGCCGGCGCGACCCAGACGTGATCGAGTCGGCGGCCCTTGTCGGCTGCTTCCCAATCGGGCGAACGATAGCTCCACCACGTGTAGAGCTTGGCTGGCTCCGGTACCAACATGCGCATGGCGTCAACCCAGCCGCCAGCGTTCTGCGCCGCCAGCAGCTTCTCGCACTCGATCGGTGTATGTGACACCACTTTCAGCATTTGCCGATGGCTCCAGACATCGTGCTCGAGCGGCGCGACATTGAGGTCGCCGAGCAGGATCTTGCGATCCTCGCCGTTGCAGTGCAGCTCTCGAGCCGAGCACATCTCGTCCAGGAAGGTGAGCTTGTGCGCGAATTTTGGATTGACGGCCGGATCGGGAAGGTCGCCGCCGGCCGGTACGTAGAAATTGTGCAGTGTGATCGGGTCACGCAGGCCGGCGCGCTCGCCGAACACGGCCGAGATGTGGCGGCAGTCCGATTTGCCACAGAACGCCTTGATGGAGAAGCTCTCGAACGGCAGACGCGAGATTACCACGACGCCATGATAGCCTTTCTGGCCGTTGAGCGCGACGTGCTCGTAACCGAGTCGCCTGAAGCGTTTGCGCGGGAACTTGTCGTCGGGACACTTGGTCTCCTGCAGGCACAGAACGTCCGGCCGATGCGCCTTGAGAAACCTGGCGACCGCGTCGATGCGCAGTCGCACCGAATTGATGTTCCAAGTCGTGATCGTCAGGCGCATATGCGTGCAACGGGCGGACGGTGTCGGAGGTCAACCCGACCGCCGCTGACCGGCCAGCCACTACCGATGCCTGATCATTGCACGTAGCGCGTATAGTCGATCCTGAACAGGCCGGGGTCGGGCCGCTTGCTGGTGTCGAGATTGGAGACGGTGACGGTGGTGTCGTAGCCTTGCGGATCGGTCACCGTCCATTGCTTGAGTTGATGGTCCTTGGTCCCTACCGTCATCATCAGCCGGCTTGTGCCCACCACCGGCTGGCTCTCCTCGATGACAATTGTCACGTTGACGTCGTCGGCTCGGACGCCGATCACATTGGTGTCGCGCAGGAGGTCGATGCGATCGGAGAGCAGGAAGCGCAGTGGCGTCTGTGAGAGCGGATACAGATCCTGGGTCGCGAGCTTGCGGTCGCGCACCACGACCGACTGCCCATCGGCTACGATCTCGATCGGGCTCGGCGGGTCGTATTCGAAGCGAACCTTGCCCGGCTTCTGGATGTAGAACTCACCCTTGACGCGTCGCCCGTCGGGGCCGACCTGGACGAAATTCCCGATCAGCTGCTGCACGCCCGAAAGGTGGGCACTGACCTTGTCGACCTGCGCCCGCTGCGCGGCGGTGAAGGCGGCAGTGGTAGTGGTTGCGGCCGGAGGAGTTTCAGGCTGCTTGTCCAGATTGAACAACGACCTGAAGCCGGACATCAGACCGCCGCCGCCCTGGGGGGCGGGCCGTGACGAGCTCGCCGGCGGCGTCGCTTCCTTTGCGTGCGGCGCCGGCGTCGGCAGAGGGATAGTCTGCGAGCTTGCCGCCGATGTCAGGGTCGCCACGCCCAGGAGGACTGTCCCCACCCATAGACCCTGGCACATGCCAGCCATGATCCCCTCTCCATGCTCCAGCCTTGCCCGCCATCGGTAATCGACCTGTGTGGCGACAAGACGACTGAACCGCCGCCGCTCCCTGCCCGACGGGAGGGTATCCGGCCATTGGCCGCAACGCATCAATAACGTGCCGCATCCTCCTCGCCCACGAGGATCTCGCGCTTGCCCGCGTGGTTGGCCTGCCCGACGACGCCTTCCTTCTCCATGCGCTCCATCAGCGATGCAGCCCGATTATAGCCGATCTGCAGCCGGCGCTGGATGTAGCTGGTCGAGGCCTTGCGGTCGCGGAGCACGACTTGCACGGCCTGCTGGTAGAGGTCGCCGCCCTCGGGCTGGCCCATGCCGGTGGCATCGAACACGGGATTGCCGTCCTCGTCCTCCTCGTCCTCGGCCGTGGTGACGTCGAGGTATTGCGGAGTGCCCTGCGACTTGAGATGGCGGACGACCTTCTCGACTTCCTCGTCGGAGCAGAATGGACCGTGCACACGACTGATGCGCCCGCCGCCGGCCATGTAGAGCATATCGCCTTGGCCGAGCAGCTGCTCGGCGCCCTGCTCGCCCAGGATGGTGCGGCTGTCGATCTTGGAGGTGACCTGGAATGAGATCCGAGTCGGAAAATTCGCCTTGATGGTGCCGGTGATGACGTCGACGGAGGGCCGCTGCGTCGCCAGGATCACGTGCAGGCCCGCGGCGCGCGCCATCTGAGCCAGACGCTGAACCGCCCCCTCGATGTCCTTGCCGGCGACCATCATCAGGTCGGCCATCTCGTCGACGATGACCACGATATGCGGCAGTGCCTCGAGATCGAGCTCCTCGTTCTCGTAGATCGCCTCGCCGCTCACCTTGTCGTAGCCGGTATGCACGGTCCGGCTGAGCTTCTCACCCTTGCCTTTCGCCTCGGTCACGCGCGCGTTGTAGCCGTCGATGTTGCGCACGCCGAGCTTGGACATCTTCTTGTAGCGTTCCTCCATTTCGCGCACCGCCCACTTGAGCGCGACCACGGCCTTCTTGGGGTCGGTGACCACCGGAGCGAGAAGGTGCGGAATGCCGTCGTAGACGGAAAGCTCGAGCATTTTCGGATCGACCATGATCAGCCGGCATTGCTCCGGCCGCAGCCGGTATAGCAGGCTCAAGATCATGGTGTTGATGGCGACCGACTTGCCGGAACCGGTGGTACCCGCGATCAGAAGATGCGGCATGCGTGAGAGATCGACGATCACGGGCTCGCCGCCGATGGTCTTGCCGAGGCAGAGCGGCAGCTTGGCGGTGGTATCGACATAGTCGCTGCTTGCGAGCTGCTCGCGCAGATACACCTTTTCGCGGGTGGGATTGGGCAATTCGATGCCGATTGCATTGCGTCCGGCGACCACGGCGACGCGTGCCGAGAGTGCGCTCATGGAGCGGGCGATGTCGTCGGCCAATCCGATCACGCGCGAGGACTTGATGCCGGGCGCCGGCTCGAGCTCGTAGAGCGTTACCACCGGACCCGGCCGCGCATTGATGATCTCCCCGCGCACTCCGAAGTCGCCGAGCACTCCTTCGAGCGCCGTAGCAGTCGTTTCAAGAGCATCCGCGCTGATCAGCGCGCGTCCGATGCCCTTGGGAGCGGCCAGCAGCTCGAGCGGGGGGAGCATGTAGCCCGAGCTCGGCTTGCGCGGCGCCGCCTTCGGCCGCCGCGGCGCGCGTCGAGGTTCCTCGTCGTCGTCCTCGTCCTCGCGGTCGATCTGCGGCGGTAGGCTGCCGCGTCCGCCCTCGGCGATGTGCAGCTCGCGAGCCCGCGGTGCAAGCGGCGGCCCGTCGCGGCGAACGGGTGCACGTGCCGGCGAACGCTGTCTCAGCCGGCGCGCGAGCCGCGCCTTGAGACTGAGGAAGCCATGCGTGATCCAGCCGAGCGAGATCGAGGTGCGGGCCTCGTGTTCCGCGACCGGCGCGGCTTCATCACTTTCCTCCGCGTCCCGTGACCGCCATCCGAAACCGGCGGCGATCGCGAACGAGACCAGGGCTCCGGCTGCCGGCGACGATTGCGATTGCCGCACTCATTGAGCTGGGGAGCGCTCCGCCGGCGAGCAATGCCGGCGGCTTGAGGATCCAATCCCCGATCACGCCGCCGAGCCCGGCCGGCAGCGGCCAGGTCGGGGTTCGCGGCAGGCAGGCGGCGCTGGCGGCGGCGAGCAGCACGCAGAGAACCCAGAACATCAGGCGAATGCGCTCGCGGCTCAACATGCGGTGGGTGGCGAGCCGCCAGCCCGTTATCGCGATCGGCAGAGCGAGCGAAAGTGCCGCCACACCGAGCAACTGCATCAGGAGATCGGCGACGATGGCACCGGGCAGGCCGAGCACGTTACGCACGGCTGCGTTGGTGGCGTGGCTCAGCGAAGGGTCCTTCACCGACCAGGTGGCGAGCGCGAGCGCCAGCAGAACCGAGGCGACGATGAGCGCGAGCCCGCCGAGCTCGCGCAGCCGCCTACGCAGGACATCGGCGAGGAGGCTCAGACTGTCGAGACCGCGTTCGATCGCCGCCATGTCACGTTCTCAACCCAGCACCGCGGCCAGGCGATGCAGCGCCTCGGCAGTGGTTTCCTGATCGTGCACCATGGCAACGCGGATGTAGCCGCGCCCGGGATTGAAGCCGTCGTCCTGATCGCGCGCGAGATAGCGGCCAGGGACCACCCGCAGTCCCGCCTCACGCCACAGCCGCAGTGCTACCGCCTCGTCGCCGCCCTGGGCCGATACGTCGAGCCACAGGAAAAAGCCGCCGGCCGGCCGCCGATAGCCGTAGCGGTCGCCGATGATCTGATCGGCCAGGTCGAACTTCTGTCCGTAGAGCCGGCGGTTGGCCTCGACATGGGTCTCGTCGCCATAGGCGGCGATGGCCACGCGCTGTGCGGGTATCGGGACCTGGGGAGCCGAGACGTTGCGCAGCTCGAGAAAGCGCGCGAGGAATTTGCGATCACCGGCCGCGAATCCGATGCGCAGGCCGGGCAGGTTGGAGCGCTTGGACAGCGACTGGAACTCGATCACGTTGGCGAAGTCCGGCCCGGCCGCCTCCAGCATCCCTGCAGGCGGATGCCTGGTGTAGATCTCGGAATAGCACTCGTCGCTGAAGACCAGGAAGCCGAACCGCCGCGCCAATGCCACGATACGCTGGAGATAGGCGAGGTCGGCGACCGCGCCCTGCGGATTGGCGGGCGAGGCGATGAAGAAGGCGACCGTACGGGCGAGCAGATCCTCCGGGAGCGTATCGAGGTCGGGCAGAAAGCCGGTGGCGGCGGTTGCCGGCAGATAGACCGGTTCGCAATTGGCCGCCACCGCGCCTGCGGCATACGCCGCATAGAAGGGATTGGGGATCAGCATGGCTGGGCGTCCGCGGCGTCCGCCGATCCACCGCGCGGCGGCGATAGCAGCCAGGAACAGCCCCTCGCGCGAGCCGTTGAGCACCAGGATCTCATCCGTCGGATCGATTGCCCTCGGCAGCTTGAAGCGATGTGCGAGCCAGTCGGCAGCCGCTTGGCAAAAGGCGTCGAGGCCCTTGTTCATCGGGTAGCGGCCAAACTCGTCGACATGGGCCGCCAGCACCGGGCCGACGAACGCCGGGACCGCATGCTGCGGCTCGCCCACCGCCAGGCTGATGGCGGCCTTGCCGGGCTCGACGTCGCTCAGCAGCTCGCGCAGCCGGACGAACGGCGAGCGTCCGAGGTCGGCCCGCGGCGGCGGGGAACGGGGAGTGACGCGTTCGGAAGCGGCCATGAACATCGCTGCACGCGGCGCCCACACCCGCCGCACGATGGTTGTCCTACCATAGGTGCAGCGAGGTTAAGGCGGGATTAACCAGACGGGGTTGCGGGAGGCTACAGCAACTAGTGCGATGTGATGGTATCTCTCTGGCCGGCTTAACGTTTTCGAGCGTCCTCCAACGTTGCGATCCACGGTGTTACACCACGACACTGAGCGGTTCCGTGGACTCGCCGTGGACTCCGTTCACGCTTTGGTGCCGGACAACAAACGCTCAAAGTGATCGCTTGCCTCGCGATCGCGCTCGTCTATCGGATGCACATAAAGCCCCAGTGTGACGGCTGCCGTGCTGTGGCCAAGTCGGCGCTGCACGGTTTTGACATTGCGGGTAGCGTCGAACAGCGCTGACCCGGATGTCTGACGCCAGGTATGGGTTGGTGATCGACCGGAGACGTCGACAGTCTGCATCAGCCGGCGCAAGGGTTTGGTCCGCCGCACGGTGACCACGTCGGTATCCTGATCGATGTCGCCGAGGCAGAGTCCCAACAGCTCGCTGCGCCTCAGCCCGGTGGCCAGCAAGATGGCGACAATCGCGAAGGTCTCCTCTCCGTCCTTCGCGGCGGCCGCTAGTCATGTCTGCACCTGGCTGGGGGTGACCGCGGGGTGACCGCGCACGGGCGCTTGATGCTCACCATCCTGCACTCCTGAAAACAGGCTTCCCGTTTTGGGAATTACGATCGGTCGGCACCACAAAGCCGTGGTTGGTCATTTGGCCGGTTTCGGTTCCGCTGACCGTGTTTGACGTGCTCGGCGAGTGGCATCGGAGTGGGCGGGCTGAGCAGGCGCCATGCGCGGATGAACGTAGGGCGCAACGGCCTTGGCAGCCTCAAGCGGATGAGCTGGTCTGTCGCAGCATGTAATCGAGCGGGGTCAAACCCTCTGCAACTAAACCATCCTCTTACCGATTTTTGGCTAAAATCCTGATATACCGTCGATTCTTCGCAAGTTGGGCTAGGGCTTGCCTTCAGTTAGGCGGCGTTTGCGCGAGAACGGATCAGAATCAAACGCGGAACATCGTTCTATAAAGCAGTGCCGTCGGTATGTTGGGGATTCCCAAATCAGTTGTCGAGTGATTCATGGGCAGTCGGCTTTGAGGAGGCCGACCCATGCAGCGATTCGGATTGCGAGACGATCAATGGGAGCGGATCAAGGATTCTGTGCCCGGACGGGAAGGCCATGTCGGCGGCACTGCAGCGGACAACCGGCTGTTCGTTGATGCGGTCTTTACAGATATCGAACGGGAATCCCTTGGCGTGATCTGCCGGCACGTTTCGGCGACTGGAAGATCGTGCACCAGCGCTTTAGCCGGTGGGCGAAGAGCGGCGTTTTCGAGCGAATTTTCAAGTTGTTGGCGAGCGATTCGGACAACGAATACATGATGATCGACGCCACCATCGTGCGCGCTCATCAGCACAGCGCTGGCGCGCGAAAAAAACGGCCCGCAAGCGATCGGCCGATCACGCGGCGGACTGACCACCAAGATTCATGCGCTCGTCGACGCCCTGGGCAATCCCGTCGAGCTGATGCTCACACCGGGACAAGCTCATGATCTGGCGTGCGCGGAACCGTTGATTGAGAACGCCGACCCAGATGCCTTGATCGGCGACAAGGCATACGACGCCGACTCGTTCGTCGATACCCTCACGCAACGGAAAATCATTCCAGTCATCCCACCCAAGGCCAACCGTAAGACCGAGCGGGCATGCGATTTCGCGCTCTATTGCGAACGCAACCTCGTCGAGCGCTTCTTCAATCAGCTCAAGCACTTCCGCGCCATCGCCACACGTTACGACAAACTCGCCAGAAATTTCCTTGCCGGAGTGCAGCTAGCCGCAGTTACAATCCTGCTCAACTGAAGACAGGCCCTAGATGAAACCAAGGCCCTTGCCTAAATTAGGCAGCATGCCGGGCCGCATTCGTTTTCGATGGTGGAAGAACTATATTCGGGAGAAACAGGACGCTATCTTCGCTGTGAGGCAGCAGCTGCAACCTCCGAAGACGTGGTGCGGTTGGGAGCGTGCGATGACCCGCGCAGGTGTCTTGATAGCCCTCCTGTTCGCAGCACACGGGCTCGCGGGCTGCGACGGCAAACCGACCGCGAGCGCAGCACCGAGCCCGCCGGCCGTCACCGTGGCGCGACCGCTGCAGAAGACCGTCACCGAGTGGGACGAGTATACCGGCCGGTTCACGGCGGTGGCGACGGTTGAGGTACGCGCCCGGGTATCGGGATTCATCGATTCCATCCACTTCAAGGACGGCCAGATCGTCCAGCAGGGCGACCTCTTGTTCGTCATAGATCCGCGTCCCTACCGGCTCGCGGTCGAGCAGGCTAAGGCCGACGTCGAGCGCGCGCGGGCCAGGTTGCAGATCGCGACGCTGGACGTCGAGCGCGCCGCGCCGCTGGCGCGTAGTCAAACCCTGACCGAACGCGAATTCGATACCCGTCGTTCGACCCAGCGCGAGGCCGCCGGCTCGGTCGCGGCGGCCGAGGCGGCGTTGAAGCAGGCCGAGCTCAATCTCGAATGGACCGACGTGCGCGCGCCCATTGCGGGCCGCATTTCCGATCGGCGGGTGGACGCCGGCAATCTGATCACCGGCGGCCAGACCGGCGCGACGGTGCTGACGACCATCGTATCACTCGATCCCATCCACTTCGTATTCGACGGTAGCGAGGCCGATTTCTTGCGCTACCTCCGGCTTGCGGCGGCGGGCGCGCGGCCGTCGTCGCGCGACGTCCAGAACCCGGTGTCGGTCCGGCTGGCGGATGAGGCCGACTACAAGCATCACGGCCGCATGAATTTCGTGGACAACGCCCTCAATACGAAGACGGGCACTATCCGCGGACGGGCCATCTTCGAAAATAGGGATGGGCTCCTGACGCCGGGATATTTCGGACGCCTGCGGCTGTTCGGCGGCCAGCACGATGCCCTGCTGGTGCCCGACGCGGCGATCGCGTCCGACCAGGCGCGCAAGATTGTCTTTACGGTGTCCAACGACGGCACGGTCGGTACCAAGCAGGTCGAGCTCGGGTCGATAGTGGACGGTTTGCGCGTCATCCGCTCCGGTCTTGCACCCACCGATCGCGTCGTAATTGAAGGCCTGCAGCACGCCCGTCCGGGGCAGAAGGTCCAGGCCGAAGACGGCAAGATCGAAGCCGTCGTCGCCCAATAGGGCATTTTGCGGGTGTCCCTTGCGGGCAGCCGGCGGGGGCGGTCAGCATGCGTTTCTCGCACTTCTTCATCGACCGGCCAATCTTCGCTGCCGTCATCTCGATCATCCTGACCCTGGTCGGCGCGATCTCCTTTCGGGCGCTACCGATCACGGAATTCCCGGAGATTGCGCCGCCGACCGTGGTCGTGAAGGCGAGCTTTGCGGGTGCGTCGGCGGAGGTGATCGCGCAAACGGTGGCGGCGCCGATCGAGCAGGAGATCAACGGCGTCGACAACATGCTCTACGTGGTGTCGCAGTCGACCGGCAACGGTGCGCTCGAGATCAGTGTTGTCTTCAAGACCGGAACAAACATCGACCAGGCGCAAGTGCTGGTGCAGAACCGGGTCTCGATCGCTCTGCCGCGTTTGCCCGAAGAGGTGCAGCGCGTTGGCGTGACTGTGCGCAAGAGCTCTCCCGACCTCATGCTGGTGATCCATCTTATTTCACCGGACGGCGCGCTCGACCAGCAATACATTTCCAACTACGCGACCATCAACATCAAGGACGTGATCACCCGCATCGAGGGCGTCGGCGACACTATCGTGTTCGGGGCGCGCGACTATTCGATGCGCGTCTGGCTCGACCCCGCCAAGGTGCAGGCCCGCAGCCTCACCGCCAGCGATGTGGTGTCGGCGCTGCGCGCCGCCAACGTGCAAGTTGCGGCCGGAGCCATCAACCAACCGCCGGCGACCTCGACGGGCGCGTTCGAAGTGGCGGTGCAGACGCTGGGCCGGCTGTCGAGCCCCGATCAATTCAGCGAGATTATCGTTGCCACGGACGAGGACGGCCGGGTGACGCGGGTGCGCGACATCGCCCGCGTGGAACTCGGCTCGCAGGACTATACGACCAACGCCTATCTCGACAACCAGGCGGCGACCGCGATCGGCATCTTCCAGCGCCCGGGCTCGAACGCGCTCGCCACCTCGGCCACCGTGCTTGGAACGATGGATGAACTCGCCAAGAGCTTCCCGCAGGGGCTGGCTTATCGCGTCGCCTACAATACCACTGAGTTCATCCAGCAGTCGGTCGACGAGGTGATCAAGACCCTGTTCGAGGCGGTTGTCCTGGTGGTGATCGTCATTATATTGTTCCTGCAGTCATGGCGCGCCGCGATCATACCGATCGTCGCCATCCCGGTGTCGCTGATCGGCACTTTTTTCATCATGACGGCGTTCAGCTTTTCGCTGAACAATCTTACGCTGTTCGGTCTTGTTCTTGCCATCGGGATTGTGGTGGACGACGCCATCGTGGTGGTCGAGAACGTCGAGCGTTATCTGCGCGAGGGCATGAACCCGCGCGACGCCGCCCACAAGACGATGGACGAAGTCGGTGGTGCGCTGGTGGCGATCGCCCTGGTGCTCTGCGCCGTGTTCATTCCGACCGCGTTCATCACCGGCATTTCGGGCGCATTCTATCGGCAATTCGCACTCACCATCGCGGCTTCGACGATCATCTCGGCGGTAGTGTCGCTGACGCTGTCTCCGGCACTCGCGGCGCTGTTGTTGCGGCCGCACGATCATCATGGGCAGCGGGGAGTTCTGGAGGATCGTGAGCCGGCCGTTCGAGATGTTCGCCTCGGTCTTCAACCGAACATTCGAGAAGCTGTCGTTGGGCTACGCCGGGCTCACTCGGCGGGTCCTGCGGGTGTCGGCCATCATGCTCCTGCTGTACGGCGGGTTAATCGGGATCACCTTTTTGCAATTTGCCCGCACGCCGTCCGGCTTCATCCCACCGCTGGATCGCGCCTACTTCATCACTGCCATTTCCTTGCCGCCGGGCTCGAGCCTGGAGCGCACCGACCGCGTCGTGCGCAAGGCATCGGCGATCCTGTTGTCGCGCCCGGGCGTGGCGCACGCGGTCTCGTTCGCCGGATTCGATGGCGCCACCTTCACCAATGCTCCCAATTCCGGCGTCGTGTTCGTCACTTTGCAGCCGTTCGAGGAGCGGGTGAAGGCTGGGCTCGCCACCGACAGCATCCTCAATGACCTGCGCGGGCAGATGCGGGCGCTGCGCGAAGCCTTCGTCCTGGTGATTCCGCCACCCTCCGTCCCCGGCATCGGCACCGGCGGTGGTTTCAAGCTCTACGTTCAGGACCGTGCCGGTCGCGGTCCGCGGGCGCTTGAGCAGGCGGTCGGCACGATCATCGGTCCCGCCAACCAGACGCCCGGCCTGGTCCAGGTCTTCACGCTGTTCAACACCTCGACACCCCAGGTTTACGCCGACATCGATCGCACCAAGGCCGAGATGCTGGGCGTGCCGATCACCCGGTTTTTCGACACGCTGTCGACCTATATGGGCTCGACCTTCGTCAACGATTTCAACATCCTCGGGCGGACCTACCGGGTGACGGCGCAGGCCGACAATCCGTTCCGGCTCTCGGTCCGGGATGTCGAGAATCTGCGCACCCGGTCGGTCTCGGGCGAGATGGTGCCGCTCGGCTCGGTGGCGCGCTTCCAGGAAATCACCGGACCATACCGCGTGCCGCGCTATAACCTGTTCCCGGCTGCCGAGGTACAGGGCGCCACGCTGCCGGGCTTCTCCACCGGGCAGGCGATCGCCGCCATCGAACAGATCGCCGCCAAGAACCTGCCGTCGGGCTTTGGCTTCGAGTGGACCGAGATCGCCCTGCAGGAGAAGCTGGCGGGCGATACTGCGGCGATCGCGTTCACGCTGGCGGTAGTGTTCGTGTTCCTGTTGTTAGCCGCGCAGTACGAGAGCGTGTTGTTGCCGCTGGCGGTGATCCTGATCGTGCCGATGTGCCTCCTTGCCGCGGTCAGCGGAATGATGTTGCGCGGCATGGACAACAATATCCTCACCCAAATCGGTTTCGTGGTGTTGATTGGACTGGCCGCGAAGAACGCGATCTTGATCGTCGAGTTCGCCAAGCAGGCCGAGGAACATGGTGCGACCCGCTGGGAGGCAGCTGTGCAGGCCGCACGGACGCGGCTGCGTCCGATCCTGATGACGTCGTTCGCGTTCATCCTGGGCGTGGTACCGCTGGTGCTGGCGACCGGCGCCGGCGCCGAAATGCGTCAGGCACTCGGCACGGCGGTGTTCTCCGGCATGCTCGGCGTCACCTTGTTCGGGCTGCTGTTCACCCCGGTGTTCTACGTGCTGGTGCGCTGGATCGGCACGCGCTCGGGGACGGGGCGGACGACAAGGTGACGGCGAATGAATTTCGTGAAATCGGCATGAGTTAACTGGGATTGATAATGGTTGTCCCGACGCAATCAATCATCGATACGCAGCGCCACCAGATGTTCCCGTACTATGGAGGCGGCGGAGATTGAGCGGGTGCGTCGATTTGGCAAGGTCCGCTCGTATGATGCTGGCCAGACCTTGGCCACCGGAGCCGGCGGACCGGTGATTGTCGGCCGCGCCGAGACGGCGATGGCCGACGCCAGTCACCGGCCAGGCCCTCGATCAGCTGCACCATGCGGTGACAGCACGTCGGGTGGAGTGGCCAGGATGCGGGGCAGCTCCACCCGCAGGAAGCGTTGCCCTTGCCGCACCGAGATACCCCGTTCCAACAGGAAAGCTTATTGAAGTCGCGCGGATCCCGATCCTCGTCGGCTGTTTCCGCCCGCCCTTCGGCAGGCCCTGTCGCGGCGGGCCAGATTAAGGGCCGTGTTGATCAGGCCAACATGGCTGAACGCCTGCGGAAAATTCCCCAGCATGCGCCCGGCGACCGGGTCGTATTCCTCGGAGAGAAGACCAACGTCATTGCAGAGGCCTTGCAGGCGCTCGAACAGTCGGCGCGCGTCCGCGTGTGCGACCGAGTAGCACCAAAACGTCGGCCAGCCAGAAACTGCAAGCCAGGAAAGCACCCTCGCCGGGCGGCAGCCCATCGTCGACCTCATCGGTCGATAGCGAAGAACCAGCCCGTTGCGAATCAGTCCGCTCTCGATGGCCTTGACCGTGCCGATGACGCGTGGTCGTTCGGCGGCAGAAAGCCGACCAATGGAATGTGCAGAAGGCTCGCGTCGACCTCGCTCGAACCATAGGCCTGCACGAAGCTGCCGAGTTCGGCATTGAAGGCCTTTCTGCAGACCTCATCGTGAATTTCGTCGGCCACCCGTCGCCAGCGCGTCGGCGAGATCCGTTCCCGTTGCCGTCCGCGGCAAGACTCGCCGCCCGATCAAACGCGACCCAGGCCATTACTTTGGAATGGGTAAAGTGCTGGGGACCGCCGCGGACCTCCCAGATGCCCTTGTCAGGTCGACGCCATGCCTGTTCGAGGAACGGCAAGATCACGTCGCGAAGCGCGCGCGTACGCGGGTGCGCCGGTAGCCCTCCTCTGAGCGCCTGCATCATGGCATCGGCAACTTCGCCGTAGACATCGAGCTGGAACTGCTCTGCGGCAGCATTCCCGATCCGCACAGGACGGGAGCCGCCGTAGCCGTCGAGCCAAGGCACTTCCCATTCCAGAAGATGGCGCTCGCCGGACACGCCATACATGATCTGCATCTGCTCGGGCGCGCCGGCGATCGCCCGCATCAACCATTCCCGCCATGCAGTGGCTTCCTCGTAGTAGCCGAGGTTCATGAAAGCCTGAAGCGTCATGGTCGCGTCGCGCAGCCAGCAGAAACGATAATCCCAATTACGGGTCCCACCGAGCTGCTCGGGCAGCGATGTCGTTGCGGCGGCCACGATCCCGCCAGTCGGCATATAGGTGAGTGCCTTCAGTGTGATGAGCGAGCGCTTGACGATGTCGGTCCAGGGGCCGACCGTTGGGCAGCGAGAGGAAAAGTCGCGCCAGTAAGTCCTCGGTGCTTCGCAGCACGGCGTCCACATCCGGGTGCGCCGGGCGAGGGGCATGCGAGGGTCTATAGGTGAGATTGAACGGAACACGCTCGCCGGCGGACACCGTGAACGAGCCGGTGGTATGAAGATCCTCGCCCTCCAGCGCGACCGGCGTCCGCAGGACCAACCTGTCCGGACCAGCGACGGCCATAATCGTTTCGTCATCCTCCCGCGTGACCCATGGGACGGTCCGGCCGTAATCGAATCGCACGACGAAATCCGTAGCGAAGTCCACGCGTCCGCGCTGCCCAACGACCAGCCGCACGAGATCACTCTGCACCGTCGCGAATCGGCATGAAATCGATCAGGGTCGCTACACCGTCGTCCGTTTCGAATGTCGTCTCCACGATCAGCGTGTCAGGACGGTAGCGACGGCGGATGCGGGCGCGCTCCGTCCTTGGGGGCGATGCGCCAGCGCCCGTTCTCCGACGTGCCGAGCAGGGCCGCGAAGCAGGCGGCGGAATCGAAACGGGGAAAGCAGAGCCAGTCGATCGAACCTTCGCGCGAGACGAGAGCGGCCGTCTCGCAGTCGCCGATCAAGGCATAGTCTTCAATATGTGATGTCAAACGTTTGGCTTTTGGCGTCATGGCAGCGACCCCGTAACACTGCAATGTCTAATTTTCTTCTCCGATGATCTTCGCAGAGTGCTGACCCACCGCACGAGCACGTAGAACACTGGCGTGAACAGTAATCCAAACAGTCCTGCACGGCTGCGCTCCATCGGGTCGCGCGTTGCTGCTCGGCCTGTTTGGTAAACTCGACGATCAAAATCGCATTCTTTGCGGCGAGCCCGATCAACACCACGAACCCGATCTGGGTGAGGATATTGTTATCCATGCCGCGCAACAGCACACCGGTGATCGCGGCCAACCATCGGCACAATAAGGCTGACGCACTCGGCTACAAACGGCCTTCCTTTTGCAGCCGCTCCTTTATCTCGGCGATGCGCTGTTCGCCGGCGTGAAGCGAAGCCGGACTCGTGTGCACCGAGTAGTGTCCGAGGGCGAGTTCATACGGATGGCTTGCGGCCGAGCCGAGGACGAACTCGGTGTCGGCTTCGGCATGGAAGTCGATCGCCTCGTTCGACGGCTCGAATGCAGCGAGTTCGCCAGCGTGCACGGGCTCGGGATACGGCAAGGCTTCCCGACGCAAGCGCGACCCAGCAAATCGTGTGATCGGCGGGCGGCTCGTAGCGCCAGGTTTCGCCGGCCTTGAGCCGCACGGCCAGATAGTTGATCGAGGACGGCGCCTTTAGCGGGCTCGACACCTCGCCGAGGGTGCCGAGCAAGACGGCGGCAGGTCCCTTCGCGTGAACGTCCTGCGGCTTTTGGTAGATGCTTTCGGCCGGCCCGAGTTCTTGTTCGGACGGCAAGGCGAGCCAGAGCTGGAATCCGCGAGACCGGCCGGAGTTGCCGGCGCCGCCGCCATGCCATGCGCCGCCGGCGGCCTTGAACCATTCGACCCCGCCGGCGGGCAAGAACCCGGCGGCGCCAGTCGTGTCTTCGTAGCGGACACTGCCCTCCCAAAGGTAAGTGAGCGTCGCGATGCCCGAATGCGGATGCCACCCGAAGCCTGAGAACGAGGTTCCCTCGGTCATCGAAGAGATCGAGAAAGACGAAGGGCTTGAGACTTTGGCCGAGGTCAGACGGGCTCATCAGGCGGGTGATGGGTCCGTGAAGCCGGCCATGCGTCCGATGCACGATCTGGCGGGTGCGCTCTTGAGTCGCCGCGGTGGATCTGGTCATGAGGACTCTCTTTCTTTGTTGAGCGCTATAATTGCTCGCGCTCGGCTCTTTGCGCTCGCATGGCCTGCAGCGCCCGACCCCAGGGGATGAGGTCATCGAGCATGGCGTTGACCGTCGCCTCCTGATGCGGGGCGGGTTTGAACGTGGAGAAGTTTTCGAAATCGGTAAAAAGCGACAGACCGACTTGCGCGCGCACGTCGGCAATCTTGATCTCGCCCATGATCAGTCGCAGCTGCTCGACCGCCCGCGCTCCGCTCATACCGCCATAGCCGACAAAACCCGCGGCCTTGTCGTTCCACTCGCGGAACAGATAATCGATCGCGTTCTTGAGCGCGCCTGATGTCGAATGGTTGTACTCGGGCGTGACGAACACGAACGCATCGAAGGTCGCGATCTTTGCAGCCCAGGCTTTCGTGTGCGGCTGTGCGTACTGGCCCATCGAGGGAGGAAGCGCCTCGTCGAGGAGCGGCAAGTCGAAGGCCGCGATGTCCACGACTTCGAACGAGGCATCGCTCCGTTTCGCAGCGATGCCATAGACCCAGCGCGCGACATCTTCGGCCTTGCGACCGGGACGGGTGCTGCCGATGATGATCGCCACTTTCAGCATGTTAGTTCCTCGCTCACCTGACTAAGACGATGCCGCTTGCCGTGAGGCAGGCCCTTCACCAACAACTAGGGCTCACCAACAACTAGGGGCTTCTCCCGCTAAAAAAACCCGTATAAAACTGAAAGTTCTTTTCAGGGAATTCGAAATGCGGAGCCCGGCCGATACCGAGTATCGATCAGCTTCTGGTGCTGCTAACCGTGGCCGAAGCGGGAAGCTTCACCGCCGCCGCCAAACGTCTCGGGCGCGCCACCTCCGCCATCAGCTACGCGATCGACACGCTGGAGGAACAGCTCGGTCTTTCGCTGTTCGATCGCGGAACGACGCGCAAGCCGAAGCTCACACAACAGGGCGAAGCGGTCGTGTCCGAGGCCAGGGCGGTTGCCCATAGCATCGAGATACTACGCGCGCGCGTCCGGGGATTCCTCGATGAACTTGAGCCTGAAGTGTCACTCGCCGTCGACAGCATGTTGCCGAGCGATCGGCTGACAACGCTGCTCCGTGAATTTCACGCCCAGTTCCCAACGGTGCCGGTTCGTCTCCTGGTGGAAACCCTTGGCGGGGTCGAGCGCGTGGTACGAAGCGGCCTTGCTTCCATAGGCGTAGGGAGCCTGCTGCACATGGACATGACGGGATTTCGCCGCGTCGACATTGAAAGCGTCCAGATCATTCCCGTGGCCGCGCCCGATCATCCGCTGGCCAAGGCGAACGAAGCTGCTCCGTTGCAGGCAAGCGATTTCGTCCAGCTTGTTCTTTCGGAGCAACCCGCGGCGGAGGGCCGGGACTTTGGCGTCGTCAGTCTCAATACCTGGCGCATCGGCGACCTAGCGGCGAAACACAAGCTTCTTCTCGCTGGACTCGGATGGGGCGGAATGCCGGAACCGATCGTTCGCGCCGATATCAAAATCGGAAAGCTCGTGCGACTGAACCTTCCCGACTGGCGTGGTGGAGAATACACCATGCAGGCCATCCACAAGACCGACACTCCGCCAGGTCCGGCCGGGCGGTGGCTGATCGAGCGGTTGGTGGCGTTGTCTGACGCGGTTGAGGGGCCTATTCAAGAAATTGCAAAGCGGACCAAAGTAAAGGGGCGCCGCCAGTCGCAGAGAAGAGCGCCGGCGCGCAGACCGAAGAGATGACACCTGGACGAGCTCGCGAACCAGGCGCAACCTGGTCTGTCTCAGGAATTCGTTGGGCGTCGTATTCCGCCATTGGCGGAAAACCTCCTGCAGCGATCGCACGCGGACACCCAGCGCGGCAGCCAGGTCCGGGATAGAGATGGCCGTCCCGGCATTCTCTGTCATGTAGCTTTCAGCGCGCCGCATGATCCCTGGTACTTGCACTGGCGTAGGCGCGACGAACTCGGCACCGTAGTTGTGGGGGTGCTGGTGCAGCAGGAGCGTGAGGAGATACTCATGGAGGGAGTTAGAAACCCGCCCAGCAGTGCTGGGTGCCAGCGGATTAGGAGGGTGCAATGACCAATGTAAAACCCACCGTCGTTCTCGTTCACGGGGGCTTTGTTGACGGCTCTGGATGGGAAGGCGTGTACAGGATCCTGAAGAAGGACGCCTACGACGTGAGCATCGTGCAGAACCCCACCGTCAACCTCACGGGCGACGTGACCGCCACCCGCCAGATCATCGCGCAGGCCACAGGCCCTGTGGTGCTGGTCGGACATTCTTACGGAGGCGTCGTTATCACCGAGGCAGGCAATGATCCGAAGGTGTCGAAGCTGGTCTACATTGCCGCATTTGCGCCGGACAAGGGCGAGTCCGTCGCCTCTCTGATCAAGGATCCGGCACCGGGCGCACCCGTACCCCCGATCCTGCCACCGCAGGATGGCGTTCTGTTCCTCGACAAGGGCAGGTTTGCCGCTTCATTCGCCGCCGACGTCGAGCCCGGCAAAGCCCAGTTCATGGCGAACTCCCAGGTTCCCTGGGGCGTGGGCGCGCTCGAGGGCGCGGTAAGCGAGCCTGCGTGGAAACAGAAGCCCAGCTGGTACCTGTTGGCGACCGATGACCGGATGATTCCACCTGCGGCACAGCGCTTCATGTCGCAGCGCGCCGGCGCCAAGGTGGTCGAGAGCGCTGGAAGCCACGCCATCTACGTGTCGCGACCGGAGGAGGTTGCCGCGATTATCAAGAAGGCTGCGCAGGAGTGAGAACCGGACAAAACAGTCGCCGGTTTTGCGGACCGGCGGCTGCATTTGAATTGCGAAGTTCCGTTTCGGGGTCATAACGCGAACCACTCCCCAATGGTGGCATGTCCGGTTCTCTCGGGTGCGACATTAGCAGGTCTCGCGCTGCTTCGCCCCGCACGGCCACTGGCCTGTCTGGCCGGGTCTTCCTGATATCGACCGACGGAAAGTTCTCCGGCCGCCGATCAATCGACCAGCGTCGCGTCCAGGGTAATGTTGGCGTTGAGCAACTTGGAAACCGGACAACCGGCCTGGCCTTGGCGGCAAGCTCCTCGAACTTGGCCTTGTCCGCCCCCGGCACCTTTGCTCTCAAGGTCAGATGGACGGCGGTGATGGCAAAGCCGTCGCTCACCTTATCGAGCGTAACCTCGGCCGTGGTCTCCATGTGCTCGGCGGTGAGCTTGGCCTCGCCGAGAATCAGCGACAAAGCCATGGTGAAGCATCCGGCGTGGGCCGCGCCGATGAGCTCTTCGGGATTGGTGCCGGGCTTGCCCTCGAAGCGGCTGCTGAAGCCATAGGGATAAGCCTTGAGGGCGCCGCTCTTGGTCGAGATAGCGCCCTTGCCGTCCTTGATTCCACCCTGCCAGACGGCTGATCCGTTGGTTTTCATCTCAGGTCCTCCTACGCAACTTCCGGAGTTTTGTCGGAGATGGCGCGCTGAGCAAGGCCCCGGCCGAAAGAAATGTTCTCGCCGGGGATCTCGTAGAGCGTGATCAAGAGATCATCCGGAAAGATCCCGGCAGCCGCGACCACTCCGTCGTTCAGGGCCTTCAATAATCCCAGTCGCTTCTCTCTGGGACGACCGGAGATGAAAGTCAGCTCCAATAGAATCAGGTCGTCCGAATATTCGAGGCCGAGGAATGACGGCGTATGCAGAAATTGGCCGCGAGGCAGGATGTGAATGATCTGAAAGAAGTCGTCGGGCGGAATGCCCAATGCGCTCATGAGCCCATTTTGAACCGCCTTCGATACCTTGCCGAGACGGGCCTCGTCGTATTGTCCCTCGCGTACGTGAAATCTTGGCTACCGGCATGTTCAGTCTCCTTTCGAAGGTGGTTGGCACGAGCGCCTATACGTTTCCTTCTCGTTGCCACCTACGCGATCGTCTCGATGGCCACGCCGCCGATGCACAGCGTGAGTTTGAGACCATCACGCCGCATGGAGTGAATGAGGCGGGTGGTGAGCACGGCCCCGGTCGCGCCGATCGGATGACCATGCGCAATGGCTTCCCCTCCACATTGATGATGTCCTCCGGCAGGCGGAGCTGCTGCGCGACCGCGAGCGGCACGGCCGCGAAGGCCTCGTTGATCTCGATGCGCTCCACATCTGCGAGCGTCCAACCGGCCCCCTCCAACGCCTTGCGGATGGCCGGGACAGGGCCGAGACCGAACATCCCGGGTTCGACGGCGGCGACTCCGTAAGAGACGAGCCGCGCCATCGGTTCGACTGATCCGGTTTCAGCGAAAACGCGATCGGCGACGATCATCGCAGTCGCGCCGCTATTCAGGCCGGGCGCCCTGTGGCCTATCTAGCCTTGACCGCCGGTGCCGCGCGCACCATCGACGTTTACCACGCTTGTTGTTGCCACGAATTCACCCTTGCCACTGCCTTACCGGTCTTGACCCTTAGCAGGCGTCAGCTTCCCCGCTATGCGACCGTTCCGTTCACACCGGCCGCTTCAACGCGGCGGTGTCGATCGGCAGCTTTCGCAACCGCTTGCCAGTTGCCGCAAAGATCGCGTTGGTGACTGCGGGGACGATCGCCGAGGTCCCTGCCTCGCCCATCCCGCCCGGCGGCTCCGAGCTCTTGATGATGTGCACCTCGACGGCCGGCGCCTCGTTCATGCGCAGGATCTGGTAAGTGTCGAAATTGGTCTGCTCGACACGGCCGTCTTTCAGCGTGATCTCGCCATATAGCGCCGCCGTGATGCCGAACATGACGGCGCTCTGGACCTGTGCCTGGACAGTGTCGGGGTTGACCACGGTGCCGCAATCGACCGCGCAGACAACGCGCCGGACACGTACCGCGCCGTCGTTCGCCACCTCGACCTCGGCGACCTGCGCCATGTATGTCGCGAAGGCGTTCTGGACGGAGACACCACGGCCGACGCGTGGCGGCAGCCTCTGGCCCCAGCCGGCCTTTTCCGCGGCGAGCGCAAGAACGGCTTTGGCCCGAGGTGTCTTGTCGAGGAGGGCAAGCCGGTAGGCGACCGGGTCCTGATTGGCCGCCGCCGCCAGCTCGTCCATGAAGCTTTCGGTTACGAAGACGTTGTGTGATGGTCCGACGCTGCGCCAGAACGCGGTCGGAACGCCCGGAGGCTCCACTCGGACATATTCAACGTGCAGGTTCGGGAGGTCATAGACCAGGTCGATGGCGCCTTCGGTCGTGTCGGGATCGAGGCCGTTGTTGAACCCGGGCGGCAGCCATCTCGCGATGATCGAGGATCCGGCGAAACGATTGTTCCAGGCGATCGGCATCCCTTTCGCATCGAGGCCCGCGGACAGCCGGTCGAAGAACATGGGCCGGTACATGTCGTGCTGGATGTCTTCCTCGCGCGTCCAGACGACCTTGACCGGACCATCGACGTGTTTGGCGATCTCGACGGCGCGAATCGACCCCGTCGCTCTCCAGCCTTCTGCCGAAACCGCCGCCGATCAGATGGTTGTGCACCACGACCTTGTCCAACGGCAGACCCGCGATCTTCGCGGCGGCCGCCTTGAGCGCGCGCAAGGGCCTGGTTGCCGACCCAGACCTCGCAGCCGTCGGGGCGGAAATGAACCGTGCAGTTCATCGGTTCCATGGTCGCGTGCGCGAGGAACGGAACGTGTAAGTCGCCTCGACCTTGGTGGCAGCGCCAGCCATCGCCCGGTCGACATCGCCGATGTTCTGCGCGACTGCGCCCGCATTGCGCGTCGCCTGTTCGAGCTCACCGAGGATTGCGCCCGTGTCGAGCTTGGCATGCGGACCGTCGTCCCATTCGATCACCAGGGCTGCGAGTCCTTTCTTCGCCGCCCCCATATGATCGGCAACGACGGCGACGGCGTCGTCGAGCCGCACGATCTGGCGCACCCCCTTGACGGCCTTGGCCGCGGCATCATCGACGCGCTTCACGCGGCCGCCGAACACCGGCGATTGGGCAAGGGTCGCGACCTTCACGCCTGGCGGCCGAACATCGATGCCGTAGACGGCCGTTCCATTGACCTTCGCCGGCGTGTCGAGACGCTTTGCCGGGGTGCCGATCAGCTTGAACTCCTGCGGTCGCTTCAGCGCGACGTTTGGGGGCACAGGCATGCGAGCCGCATCGGCGGCGAGTTCGCCATACGCGATGCGCCTCCCGGTCGGCGCGTGAACCACTTCACCGCGTTCAGCGTGACAGGTCGCCGGATCGACATTCCAGCGTTTCGCCGCCGCTGCCACCAGCATGGTCCTCGCAACCGCACCGGCCCGGCGCAGCGGCTGCCATGCCCCGCGTATTGCGTTCGAGTTGCCGGTCGCCTGCACTCCCAGCAGGGGATTGACGTAGAGCTTTTCGTTGGGCGGAGCGTGTTCGACCTGCACCTGTTTGAGCTCCACCTCCAGCTCTTCGGCGATCAGCATCGGGATCGAGGTGTAGGTGCCCTGGCCCATCTCGACATAAGGCATGGTCAGCACGATCTGCCCGTCACGTTGGATGCGGACGAAGGCGTTGGGCGCGAAGGTGTCGGCGCCGGCTTCTTCGGCTTCGCCCTTTGCGAACGGCAGGCTGAGACTCAGCATCAGGCCGCCGCCCGCGGCAGTTCCGGCCCGCAGAAAGCTGCGCCGAGAGAGAGCATTCGCCGAAGGCAGTTCGGGCCGATCGGAATCTTGGGACGCGTGGTGATCGATGGTCATGGTTGCCTCCCTTTCAGCCCGCCGCAGCCTGCTTGATCGCTTCGCGAATGCCGACATAGGTCCCGCAGCGGCAGATGTTGCCGGACATCGCATCATCGATCTCGGCATCGGTCGGATGCGGATTGCTCGCAAGGAGCGCCGTAGCGGACATGATCTGGCCCGACTGGCAGTACCCGCATTGCGGGACCTCGCGGTCGAGCCAGGCCTTCTGGATCTTGGCGCCCGCGGCCGTCGCGCCGATCGCCTCGATCGTCGTGACCTCGGAGCTGCCGATGCTGTCGATCGGGGTGACGCAGGAACGGATCGGCGCCGTCGACATGCACGGTGCAGGCGCCGCACAGCGCCATGCCGCAGCCGAACTTCGTGCCGGTCATGCCGAGCACGTCGCGCAACACCCACAGCAGTGGAGTGTCACCGTCAACATCGACCGTGCGATCGACGCCGTTGACTTTGATCGTGGTGGACATAGCTACCTCTATACTATTCGCGTGGATCGGACATGCGAACGACAGTGACCAAGAACGGTTCGCAGCGCGGCGGTTAAGGAGCAGCCGTCACCTCGGCCGGCGTCCATTCGGTGCCCCAGCCGCGTCCGGGACGATACATCTCGTCGCTCGTGTGCTGCGTGAACTCCACGACAAGGCGGTCGCTGCGCAGCCCTAACGTCTCGATGCACGCGTCGATCAGCGCCTGGGCCAGGTCGGCTCGTTGTTCGGCCGGGCGGCCACGCCGTATGTCGCACGACAGCAGGGCTGCCGGTTCGGGCTCGCCGGCGCTGCAGCACCACACGCCGCCTTCGTCCAACTCGCGAAACGCAACGGTCACGAGGTTGGGCGTCGTCTGCATGATACGCGCGTATTCATCGCCCAAACGCCGGGCCAGACCGGCTTCACATCGACCGGATAGTGGTCGGGAACATCGAGCTGAAGGTAAGGCGTGATCTCCCTTGGCATCGAAACCACGGCTGCCCCGACGCGGTTTGCCAACTCCGACAGCAAGCCGGGCGCGACGCACGAACCCTAATGCATTTACATGGCTCGGATAATCAGCAGTGAATTCCCATCACTCACGAAGGAATTTCCTGAATCGCCAGTTCACCAACCGAGATGGCCATTTTTCGAACAGCTTTGCGGACGCAGCCAAGGACTTCGGACGACACGGCGGCTGGCACTAACCGCCGAGGGAGAAACCTAACTCCATCGCGCGCACGAGATACTCGGGGCCATCGAGGCGGCCGAGCCCGATATCGAATTCTGCGCGTGCGTCTGCGCCCGGATGTATCCGGATTGACGACGGTGCCGCATCCCCGTTCTTTGATGGACGCGTAGAGGTGATTTATAAGTTCGATTGCTTATGCCATAGTTACTACTCCTTCTCGCCGTGTTCATGATGGTTGGCAGTTGCACACTGGATCAGAACGCGT
>CAWIZJ010000001.1:230000-235865 GCA_963840535.1 uncultured Alphaproteobacteria bacterium | reverse complement strand
TGCTCGAGGTGCCGCAAGGACTCGTTCGCACCGCCCTCGATCTCGAACTGCATGAAGGCAACGTGATCGCCGACCGGGTTGGCGAGACGCCATGTGTATTTCTGGCCGGCCTGTATCGCGCGGAGCTCACCATCGCCGAGCGGCTGGCACGGCTGGCAAAGGGCACGCTGCCTTGGCCCTGGATCGATCCGGACAAAGCCCTGCCATGGGTCGAGAAGCAGATCGGCCTTGCCCTTGCCGAAAGCCAGATTGCAGCGATCAGGCTCGCGCTGATGTCGAAGGTACTGGTGATGACCGGCGGCCCCGGCGTCGGCAAGACCACCATCGTCAAAGCCATCCTGCGCATCCTCGCGGCGAAGGGCACCGAGATCCTGCTGTGCGCGCCGACCGGCCGCGCCGCCAAGCGCATGACCGAGGCGACCGGCTTCGAGGCCAAGACCATCCACCGGCTGCTGGAGGTCGAGCCCAAGGGCGGCGGGTTCAAGCGCGGCGACGACAACCCGCTCGACTGCGACCTGCTGGTGGTCGACGAGACCTCGATGGTCGACGTCATGCTGATGCAGGCGCTGATGAAGGCGGTGCCGGACAGGGCCGCCCTTCTGATCGTCGGCGACATCGACCAGCTTCCGTCGGTCGGGCCCGGCCAGGTGCTGGCCGACGTCATCTCATCCGGCGCCGTGCCGGTGGTGCGCCTCACCGAAGTGTTCCGGCAGGCCGCGCAGAGCCGCATCATCACCAGCGCCCATCGCATCAACCAGGGCTCGATCCCCGATCTCGGCCCGCCCGAAGCCGAGAGCGACTTCTACTTTGTGCAGGCGGACGATCCCGAGACCGCCGTCGCCCGCATCGTCGAGCTGGTCAAGACACGCATCCCCAAACGGTTCGGCCTCGATCCGATCCGCGACATCCAGGTGCTCTGCCCGATGAACCGCGGCGGGGTGGGGGCACGGTCGCTCAACATCGCGCTGCAGGCCGCGCTCAATCCCGCCGGCGATCGCAAGGTGGAGCGGTTCGGCTGGACCTTCGCCCCCGGCGACAAGGTCATGCAGATCGAGAACGACTACGACAAGGAGGTCTACAACGGCGACATCGGCACCATCGACGACGTCGATCCCAATGCGGGCGAGCTATGCCAGCTTTGACGGCCGGTCCGTCACGTACGGATTTGGCGAGCTCGACATGCTGGTGCCCGCGTACGCGGCGACCATCCACAAGAGCCAGGGCTCGGAGTACCCGGCCGTCGTCATCCCGATGCTCACCCAGCACTACGCCATGCTGCAGCGGAACCTGCTCTACACTGGCGTCACCCGCGGCAAGCGGCTGGTCGTGCTGGTCGGGCAGAAGAAGGCCGTCGCCATCGCGGTGCGCAACGTCTCGGGCCGGCGTCGGTGGTCGAAGCTCAGCGAATGGCTGCGTCCAAAACCGCCTGTCTCACGACAGTTCGGCATGGCGAGCTGAGCCATGGCCGCAGAGGACTTTCTGCAGGATCCGCAAGTGCGGAAGTGGCTCGATGGGGTGGAGTCAGCCTGGACGCTGCTCACCTTCGACAGTCTGCGGGCACTGCGGCAGGAGCCGTCGGCCGTTCGACCGCAATCCGGATCGCCAATGACCTCAATGCCGACGAGATTGCTGGCTCAGCGGTGGCGCGCAACATGTTCATCCTGCTGCAACAGGCGACCGAGCGCGGCGGCGTGCCGCTGACCGCAACCGGCAACCTGTCGCGTGCCGTGGTCGCCGAGATGCGCGAGCTGATCGAATGGCCGGGCTATGACCAGGCCGACGCGTTTCAGCTCCACAAGGTCATCAACGAGCCTGACTTTCTGCCGCTGCATATCGTTCGATTGCTCGCGGAGGCGGCCAAGCTCGTACGCACCCGGCGCGGCAAGTTGGTGGCGACGCCGCTCGGGAAATCGATGCTCAGCGATACTCGGCGAGGCAGCCTGCCGGCAATTCTGTTCCATCTTGCGCTCTGGCACATGGATCTCGGGTATTTCGGCCGCGGGCTGCTCGGTTCATGGCCACAGACAGATATCGGCATCGTACTGTGGTGACTATCGATTTCCGCAGTCGACTGGCAATCCAGCGAGAAGCTGACGCGGCTCTGCACCATCCCGGAACCCGCGATGTTTTCCGGAACGTGGGACAGAACCTCATACGCGATGGAGGCCAGGATCCTCCGACCGCCTGCTGTGGTTCGGACTGCTCGAACACCGTAGCGAAAAGATCGCGGAGAGTCGGTTCGGCGAGCATCATTTCTATCGCAAGGCAGCCCTGTTCGACCGAATGCTGACGTTGAACGTCGCAGTGGATTTGATGGAGGGATCCCGACATTGAGTTCCGCTGAAAAACCGCGATGGCTTCGGCGGCCCAGGCGATACGGTCAGCTTTGTAGGTCATGCTTCCCCTAAACACCACGATCGTTCAACTCGAGAATGCTAAACTATTCACGATATTATAGTTTACAAACCCACACCTATTAGTAGCGTCTGTTTATTGCGGGGCAATAGGGCTGCCAAAACTCAGGAGATACCCGTTCGGGTCTTTAATTGCGAACTCTCGAAGTCCATAGGACATATCCTCCGGACCCCATTCCGCCTTGCCCAATTGTTCTTATTAAATCCCCAGAGCGCATCAGACGTCATCGACAGTGAAATATCTGGGTTGCCGTTGCGTGGGGCTCCCCCGGTGCGCATTGGTCATGAACATGATGGAAACGCCGCCTCGCGGCTGAGGCTCAACAGCCGCAGCTTTCCGGTCATCGGCTCCGATGGTCAGCTGCTTGGTATGATCTCCCGAGAAGATGTTATGCGCGCCCTTAAGGAGAGCACACGGGATGCTCAATAGGCCGACCGATCATTATCCTCGCTGCCCGCCTTGACCGAATGAAATGAGAGCCAGGTATTCCCAGACAACCGTCGCCGCAGCGAGTGCAGTGATCTCAGCGACATCATAGGGCGGCGCCACCTCGACGACATCCATGCCGACGAAATGCAGGCTCCCGAGGCGGCGCAGGATCGCCTGCATTTGCCAGCTCGCCAGACCGCCGATCTCCGGCGTTCCGGTGCCCGGGGCGAAAGCGGGATCGAGCGCATCGATGTCGAAACTGAGGTAGGCGGGCGCGTCGCCGACGATCGCTGCCGCTCGTTCGGCGATCACGCTCGGGCCGAGTTCGTGAACGTCTTGGGCCGTGATGATCGTGACGCCTCTTGCGATTGTCCAGTCGTAAACATCCTTCTGAACCGGAGAACGGATGCCGATCTGCACCGCATGCCGCGGATCAATCAGCCGCTCCTCGATGGCGTGGAAGAACACGGACCCGTGGGCATAGCGCTGGCCGAAATTGTCCGGCCAAGTGTCGACATGGGCGTCGAAGTGCACCAGAGCCAGGGGACCGCCACGCCTGTTGGCGGAGGCCCGCAACAGCGGCAGCGTTACAGTGTGGTCTCCGCCCAGCGCGATGAGGTGTTCGAGGACCGCTGCCTGCTCTTCTATGAGCGAGAGGCTCTTCGGGATATCGCCGAGCGCAATGCGGAAGTCGCCGATGTCGGCTACAGACTGTGCCGCGGGGTCGATCCACCAATGGGGGTGGTCGCCGTCCACCAGCATGCGGCTCGCTTGTCGGATGGCGGCCGGCCCGAAGCGCGCGCCGCTCCGGTTGGTGGTGCCTATATCGAACGGAATACCGGCAATGCAGAACGAGGCGTCGGTGCCGCGGCGTTCGATCGCGAGAAAGCTCGGCGGCAGCGCGAAGGTCGGAACGGTGGCCATTATTGTGGGGCGACGAAGCGAAAGACCGCAGCCGCGATCGCGCACGTCCAGCGCCCCCCGGGGTCGCCTTCGGCGGCTGCGGTCAAGGACGTGCTGCCGATGATGAGGTTGCTCGTCTGATAGACGCGTTTGCGCTCGTCCCAGGCCGCGTCCGGGTCGAACTCAACTCCCAGTGTGGATGCCAACATGGTCGCGGCGAGATCCTCGGCATAATCGCCGCTCTCCTGGCGCGTCATGCCATAGCCGTGATGCTCGGAGATGTAGCCGTACATCGCCGGGTCCGTGGGGCGCGCCAATCCGATACTCGAGTGAATGCGACGGCCAGGCTCGTCGGTCTCCGTCCGCGCCATGACGCAAAAGGTAATTTCGCCCGGTCGCAGCGTACCCACGCCGTTCTCCCGTTCGACCTGCTCGCAATGGGGCGGCAGAATGGATGACACGCTCACCAGGTTCTGCTGCTCGATATCCGCGTCGCGCAAGGCGAGTTCGAATGCCGTCAGCCGCTCCCGATGGACACCGACGCCGCTGGTGAGGAAAAAGCTCGTCGGAACCGGAAACATGTGGAGGCCGCTATTTGCATCGGGAGATCGAATGGATGCCAAACTATAGCACTGGAACAGCGGATTGAACGCGACGGTCAAGTCCACATTTGGTCCTGGCGCGCACCAACCTCTGGCTGAGAGCGCCTGACTCACCCACGCGCCAACACTTTGATTTACCTACGATTACGCTCCCTCTTGCTTCCACAGTGCTTCCAGACGCCGGTTCCAAACATAAGCGCAAAAATGGAAACGCCGCCAAGTCTTTGACTTGGCGGCGTTATTTGGTTGCGGGGGTAGGATTTGAACCTACGACCTTCAGGTTATGAGCCTGACGAGCTACCGGGCTGCTCCACCCCGCGCCAAAGAACCGTGCCGACGGGAAGCGCGGGACACCGCGCGCGCCGCCTATCTAGCAACCGCGACGGCGCTTGAAAAGCCCGCGGGCGCGGCTAAGGTCCGGATGCGGTCGGAATGTCATAAATCTCGTGGACAATGGACGACAGGCCCGCCTTGCAGGTCGACGTGGCGGTGGGCGAGGCGTTGCGCGCGGCGGCGCGCGATGTCCTCGCCGAGGCGCGCGCGGCGATCGCGGATCCGGCGCGATCGGAAGCTGAGGCCGTGCACGATTTCCGCCGCGCCATGAAGCGCTGGCGGGCCCTGCTGCGCCTGCTCGAGCCGTTCGTCGGGGAGGACGCCAGGCGGCTGCGCGACGAGGCACGCGATCTCGCCCGCGCGCTCGCGGGCGCCCGCAACGCGCAATCCGCGCTCGATGCGCTGGCCGATCTCGAGAAGAACGGTCTGGCGCTCTCCCCGCGCTCGGTCGAGGGGCTGCGCCGCCGGCTCGAGGCGATCAGGAACGCCGCCGAGACTACGCTGATCAACGCCGACATGCGGCTGCGGCTCGGCAGCGCGCTGGACCGGGCCGAAGCGACCGTCGAGCGCTGGCCGCTGCATCTCGTGACCTTCGACGACGTCGCCGCCGGGCTGGCGCGGTTCTATCGCGGCGTGCGGCGCCTCATCCCCCGGGACTGGGCGGCCGCCGCCGCCGAGGCGCTGCACGAGCTGCGCAAGCAGGTCGTGATCCACCGCTATCAGATGGACATCATCGAGCCGCTGTGGCCGCGCTTCGCCAAGATGTGGACCGGCGAGGCGCAGCGCCTGCGCGACCGGCTCGGCCGGCATCAGGACATGCTGATGCTGGCGAGCCTGATCGAGCCGCACCAGCCGCTGGCGCGCTGGCGCTCGCGGCTCGCCCCCGCGATCGCGGGACGAAGGGCGGCGCATGTCGCGGCTGCGGCGCGGCTCGCCACCCGGCTGTTCGTGGAGAAGCCGAAAACGTTCCGCCGGCGGCTCGCCGCAATGTGGGAAACGGGCCGCTAGCCTTGAGCGAGCCCGGCCCTATTCGGCCGCGATGTTGGCCGCCTTCACCAGCTGTCCGCGCACCGCCAGGCCCTCCCTGATGATGGCGGCGAGCTCGTCCGGCGTGCTCGGCGCCACCGCCAGTCCCAGGGTCGCGAGCTTCGACTTCACCGCATCGGTGGTGAGGATCCTCACG
>CAWIZJ010000001.1:0-222500 GCA_963840535.1 uncultured Alphaproteobacteria bacterium | reverse complement strand
TTCCTGGTGGAGGAGGAAGGCACGGCCTCAACCTTGCGGGCGTGCCTGGAAGTGTTCAGCGTCAAGGGCATGCCGTCGAGCATCTATACCGATCGCGGCAGCCATTACTTCTTCACGCCCAAGGCTGGCGAGAAGGTTGACGCACGGATCAAGACCCAGGTCGGCCGCGCGCTCGAGCAGCTGGGGATCGAGCATATCCCGGCCTATTCGCCCGAGGCGCGGGGCCGATCGGAGCGCATGTTCGGCACCCTGCAGGACCGGCTGCCGAAGGAGCTGAAGCTTGCCGGGATCAGCGGGATCGACGACGCCAACCGATATATTTGCGACGTCTACCTGCCGCGGCATAATGCGCGTTTCCTCAAGCCGCCGGCGCTCTGCGAAAGCGCGTTCGTTATCGCCGACCCGGCGCTGCTTCGGGAGATCCTCTGTGTCCAGGAGGAGCGGATCGTGGCTCGCGACAATACGGTCGCGTATGCCGGGCGACGGCTTCAGCTTCCGCAGAGCCGGGTACGAGCCCACTACGTCAAGGCCCGTGTCAAGGTGCGCGAGTATCCGGACGGGGCGCTCGCCGTGTTCCATGGTCCCAGGCTGCTGGCACGCTATGACGCCGCCGGCGAGCTCGTCGGACAAAAGGATTCGAGGACGGCCGCGTGAACCGCTTCGACCCGGCAAATCAAGGCTTGTGGGTTTGTGGACAACGCCAAGAGGCGTCGACCACAAGCCCCACAAGCAAAAAAAGACACAGACAGAAGCGGACAACTGATGTGCTACAAAAACCGGACAAGTCCGAGTGCTACCGACACCCCAAGAGGAACAGCAAAGGACACGAGAGAGGAGCCCCGCAAGCGCCGTGATGAGGCCCTGCGATGCCGCGCGCAACAGGCCGTCTTCGCAAGCAATATAGGGGGGTTAGCCGGCGTGGAAAGGGTCGCAGGCGCCGTACTTGGGCCACATTGTTCCGCCCCACTCGTCGACGCAGTGGGAGGTGTCGGTTTCGGGGGGAACTGCGTCGCTGTCGCGCCAGCCGCGACGTCCGGGGCGTCACCCAACGATTAGGCCAGAAGACGAGAAGGACACGGTCGTTGACGGACCGTGAGGGTTGCGGCGTTGCGCGCCGCGCCTTCAAGTCAACGGCGGGCGTCCGGTCGCGTTCGGCACCTTCGAGGTTTGCGGTGAGCCGCCCGCGCGCGGGCGGAGGGGACGTCGGGCTTGGATCAGGGCAGACGACGCGGGACAATCCGTTCGAGCTGGGAGACCGAGCGCATCGATCTCGGCAACGAGCAACCGTTGTCCGTCGACGGCGAGAACATGGGGCTGGTCGACCGCCGCCGCGTCTCGGTGCAGTGGTTCAGCGGCACCATTCTCACCGGGCTGTGCGGCGCTGCGCTCATGGGCGGCGCCGTTTTTGCCGCGCTCGACGGGGAAACCAATTTCGCCACCGTACCGGAGCGGGTCGAGGCCGCGCTGCGCCAGGCCGTGGCCGGAGTTGCCGATCGCGTCGCCAACGCGACGCGCAAGACCGATCGCATGCCTTCGCCCGGCGAGTTCAATGCAGCGCGCGAGGTCATCCGGGTCTCGACCACCACCCGCGGGAGCGGCAACCGCGAGATCGTGCGGGTGCGCCCATTCATTCGGGTGGCGGGCAATCTGTCGCTCTCGGTATCGCAGCTGTCCGCCAGCATCCCCCCGTTCAATCCGCAGAAGATGCTCACCCAATCGCTGGGAGCCGCAGCAGTGGCAGCTTCGGCCGAGGACGCCGCCGACGCGGAGCCCGACGCGGAGGTCTCGTTCCTGACCCGCGACCTCGCCACGGTGCTGCCGCGGGCGAAGCTCGCGGCAGTCGTCTCGCTCGACGAGGTTCTCGCACGCGTGCGCGATGCGGCAACCTGGGGCCGCAATCCCGACCAGAAACCGTTGATCACCGATCCCATCCCGCAACTGGCCTATGCGCCGGAGCGCCACGGCGATCCTTACGCCGGGTTCGAGCCGCGCATCGTCCAGGAGAACGTCACCCTCCTGCCCAAGACCACCACGCAGGCGACCGCCGGCAATGCCTGGAACGAGCGCACGATCATGCTCAAGAAAGGCGATTCGCTCAGCGCGGCGTTGCGCGAGCTGGGTGCCATGCCGGACGAGGTGAAGGCGATCTCGGCTGCGTTCGGCCGCGGCAAGGACACCAGCCCCAAGGACGGCTACAAGCTGCGCGTCCTGCTCGCGCCGGGCGGCGACACCCTGCGGCTGCGGCCGGTGCGCGTCATCGTCGCCACCGACACCAGCATCGAAGCCATGGTCGCGTGGTCGGACAAGGGCAGGTATGTGGCCGTCGACGTGCGCAGCGCCAACACCGTGGCCTCTTCGGATGATGATGACGAGGACGACGGCAAGGGCGTCCGGCTTTATCAGAGCATCTACGAGACGGCGCTGCGCAACAGCGTGCCGCGCCCGGTGATCGAGGAGGTCGTTCGCATCTATTCCTACGACGTCGACTTCCAGCGCAAGGTCCAGCCCGGCAACTCGTTCGAGATCCTCTATACCGGCGAGGACGAGAATGCCGGGGACTACGGCAAGTACGAGGTGCTGTACGCGCTGCTGACGACGCGCGGGGAAACGAGGAAGTACTATCGCTACCAGTCGACCGACGACAATCTCGTCGACTATTACGACGAGAGCGGCAAGAGCGCGAAGAAGTTCCTGGTGCGCAAGCCGGTCTCCGACGGACACCTAACCTCCAGCTTCGGCGGCCGCAACCATCCCATCCTCGGCTACACCAAGATGCATACCGGCGTGGACTGGGGCGCCTCGATGGGAACGCCGATCTTCGCCTCGGGCAACGGCGTCATCGACAAGATCGGGTGGGAAGGCGGCTACGGAAAATACATCCGCATCCGCCACGCCAACGGCTACGAGACCGCCTATGGACACATGTCGGCGTTCGCCCGCGGCATGGAGCAGGGCAAGAAGGTCCGCCAGGGACAGGTGATCGGCTATGTCGGCTCGACCGGGCTGTCGACCGGCGCGCACCTGCACTACGAGATTCTGATCAACGGCCGCTTCGTCGATCCCATGAAGATCAGGCTGCCGCGCGGCCGCGTGCTGGAAGGCACCATGCTGGCCGGTTACGAGCAGGAACGTGCGCGGCTCGAAGCCATGATGAAGCGCGGCACCCCGACGCGCTATGCGCAGGGCAAATAGCGGCCACGGACGGCTTGCAAACCGACGCGGGGGCGGCTGGCCAGGGATGATGGACGACGGAGCCGATGATCCGTCGTCCATTACCTGCCGTTTCATCAGGCTGCGGTCGCCAGCTTGCCGTTGAAGGCGAGCCCCTGCTTGCCGGCGGAGATCACCACCTTCTCACCGTCCTTGAGACGTCCGGATAGGACGAGCTCGGCGAGCGGGTCCTGCACCGACTTCTGGATCACGCGCTTGAGCGGGCGCGCGCCGTAGGCCGGATCCCAGCCCTTGTCGGCAAGCCAATCGCGGGCGGAAGGCTCGAGCACGAGGGTGATCTTGCGGTCCTCCAGCAGCCTGCGGAGCCGCTGCATCTGGATGTCGACGATCTTCGTCATCTCGCGGCGCTGGAGCCGGTGGAACAGGATGATCTCGTCGACGCGGTTGAGGAATTCCGGACGGAAGCTCGCCCGCACCACCGCCATGACCTGATCGCGCACCGCATCGCTGTCCTGGCCTTCCGGCTGGCTGGCGAGGAACTCGGAGCCCAGATTGGACGTCATCACGATCAGCGTATTGCGGAAGTCGACGGTGTGGCCCTGCCCGTCGGTGAGGCGGCCGTCGTCGAGCACCTGCAGCAGGACGTTGAACACGTCCGGATGCGCCTTCTCGATCTCGTCGAACAGCACGACCTGGTAGGGCCGCCGCCGTACCGCCTCGGTCAGCGCCCCGCCCTCCTCGTAGCCGACATATCCGGGCGGAGCGCCGATCAAGCGGGCGACCGAGTGCTTCTCCATGTATTCCGACATGTCGATGCGCAGGAGCGCCGCCTCGTCGTCGAACAGGAATTCGGCGAGCGCCTTGGTGAGCTCGGTCTTGCCGACGCCGGTGGGGCCCAGGAACATGAACGAGCCGATCGGCCGGTGCGGATCCTGCAAGCCCGCGCGCGCCCGGCGCACCGCGGTCGACACCGCCTTCACCGCCTCCGCCTGGCCGACGACGCGCTTGCCGAGCTGCTCCTCCATGCGCAGGAGCTTCTCCTTCTCGCCTTCGAGCATCCTGTCGACCGGGACCCCGGTCCAGCGCGAGACCACCTGCGCCACGTGGTCGGCGGTCACCGCCTCCTCGACCATGGCGCCCTTACCCTCGGTGGCCTCGAGGCCAGCGAGCTTCTTCTCGATCTCCGGGATGCGGCCATACGCCAGCTCGCCGGCGCGCTGGTACTCTCCCTTGCGCTGGGCATTGGCGAGCTCGACGCGCAAGTGATCGAGCTCGGTCTTGAGCCTCTGGGCGTCCGAGAGCTTCTCCTTCTCGGCCTTCCAGCGCGCGCCGAGATCGGCGGACCGCTTCTCCAGTGTCACCAGCTCCCGTTCGAGGTTCTTCAGGCGCTCCTTCGATCCGGGGTCGTGCTCCTTCTTGAGCGCCTCCTGTTCGATCTTCAGGCGCACGATCTCGCGGTCGATCGAATCGAGCTCCTCCGGCTTGGAGTTCGACCTGCATCTTGAGACGCGCGGCCGCCTCGTCGACGAGGTCGATCGCCTTGTCCGGCAGGAAGCGGTCGCTGATGTAGCGGTGCGAAAGGGTCGCCGCCGCCACCAAGGCGGAATCGGTGATGCGCACACCGTGGTGCTGCTCGTACTTGTCCTTGAGCCCGCGCAGGATCGAGATGGTGTCCTCGACACTCGGCTCCTCGACATAGACCGGCTGGAAGCGCCGCGCCAGCGCCGCGTCCTTCTCGACGTGCTTCTTGTATTCGTCGAGAGTGGTCGCCCCCACGCAATGCAGCTCGCCGCGCGCCAGCGCGGGCTTGAGCAGGTTGGAGGCGTCCATGGCGCCGTCCGCCTTGCCGGCGCCCACCAGCGTGTGCATCTCGTCGATGAACAGGATGATCCCGCCATCCGAGCCGGTCACCTCCTGCAGCACCGCCTTGAGCCGCTCCTCGAACTCGCCGCGATATTTGGCGCCGGCGATCAATGCGCCCATGTCGAGCGCAAGCAGCTTCTTGTCCTGCAGGCTTTCCGGCACGTCACCGTTGACGATGCGCTGGGCGAGACCTTCGACGATCGCGGTCTTGCCGACACCGGGCTCGCCGATCAGCACCGGGTTGTTCTTGGTGCGGCGCGAGAGCACCTGGATGGTGCGCCGGATCTCCTCGTCGCGCCCGATCACCGGATCGATCTTGCCCTCGCGCGCGGCCTGGGTGAGATCGCGCGCATACTTCTTGAGCGCGTCGTAGGCGTTCTCGGCGGAGCTGGTATCGGCGGTGCGTCCCTTGCGCAGCGCTTCGATGGCGGCGTTGAGGCTCTGCGGCGTGACGCCGGCGCGCGCGAGGATCTTGCCGGCCTCGCTCTCCTTCTCCAGCGTTAGCGCGAGCAGAAGCCGCTCGACGGTGACGTAGCTGTCGCCGGCCTTCTCCGCCACCTTCTGCGCCTGGTCGAAGACGCGTGCCAGCGCGGGAGCCAGGTAGACCTGACCGGCACCGCTGCCCGACACCCGGGGAAGCTTCGCGAGCGCCGCCTCGACCGCCGAAAGCGCCTCGCGCGAGCGGCCTCCGGCACGGTCGATGAGACCGCTCGCCAAGCCCTCGGGATCGTCGAGCAGAACCTTGAGCAGGTGCTCGGGAGCGAATTGCTGATGGCCCTCCCGTAAAGCCAGGGATTGGGCGGATTGAACGAAGCCGCGGGCGCGGTCGGTGTATCTCTCGAAATCCATTTTCGTGTCCCTCGGCCTGCCCCTCCACCCGTCAGGCGCGTGAAGGGCATCGTCAATGGGTTACCCTCCGCCCGTCACCGACGTCAGTCGTGGCGGGGGAGATCGATCGGCGCGAATCCCGAATGGCGATTCGCGACACGTTATGTGGGAAGCCCGAAATTGCCACGGAAGAGGCCTTGAAGGAAATTCGGCTCCCCTGGTCAGCCACGGGCCAACCGGTTACCAAGCCTGCGATGCACGCGGAAAATCCGAAGGTTCAGTCGATCTATCGCTACCCGATCAAGGGACTGAGCCCGGAAGCGCTCGGGCGCACACAGCTTGCGGCGGGCGCGACCGTGACGGCGGACCGCCTCTACGCCGTCGAGAACGGCCCCTCCGGTTTCGACTCCGGCCGCGCCGCGCCATCAGCCCAAGCAGCGCTATCTCATGCTGATGCGCAACGAGAGCCTGGCCCGACTGCGCTCGCGCTTCGACGAGGCGAGCCACACGCTCGTCATCGATGCGCAAGGGCGCGAGGCCGCGCGCGGCGACCTGCGCACGCCCGCGGGCCGCGCGGAGATCGAGCGCTTCCTCGCCCGCTTCTGCGCCGACGAGTTGCGTGGGCCGCCGAAGGTGCTGCACGCGCCGGGGTTCAGCTTCTCCGACGTGGCCCGCAAGGTGATCTCGATCGTCAATCTCGCGTCGGTGGCGGCGATCGAAGGAGCGATAGGCGCGCCGGTGCATCCGTTGCGGTTCCGCGCCAACGTCTACGTCAGCGGCTGGCCGGCGTGGCGCGAATTCGATCTGGTCGGGCACGAGATCGCGATCGGGTCAACCGCGCGGATCAAGGTCGTCAGGCGCATCGTGCGCTGCGCGGCAACCGACGTCGATCCCGACACCGGCATGCGCGACCTTTCGATCCCTGCCACACTCTTGCAGAGCTTCGGACACGGAGACTGCGGGGTCTACGGCGAGGTGATCGCGCCTGGAGACATTGCGGTCGGAGACCCGTTGCGCCATTGAGGCCCGGGATGCTCGGATCGGCGGAGAGCAGCATGCGGTTGGCGACTGCTTCGGCTGCGTTGGTTCTGACAGGCCTGCTGGCTGCGTCGACGAGCGCTGATCCCGCGCTCGATGCGCTGGTCGCGGCCTATCCCGACTTTCTGGCCGGGTACGACGAGAAGGATCTGGTCTGGAAGGACGGCAGCCGGATGGCGATCTCCGACGGAGTCGCCGACAAGACGTTCGACGATCTCTTGAATAATCCCGACATCAAGGACCAGTTCGTCATCCCCTATCCGCCCGGCGGCGCGCTGAAGATTCCCTCGGTCAATGAAGATCCGGGGCGCATCCGCAACGAGAAGTTCTTTCTCAAGATGTACGGCGACTGCAACAAGGGCGAGGTGCAGAAAAGGCTCAAGCCCGTGGCCTGGATGCCGGTCCGACGCGGCGGCACGGTAACCGTGACGACGACCAACGGCGTCGGCGAGCGGCTGGCGCAGGTGGTCAAGGAGCTCGACCAGCTTCCCGCCGACATGACCCAATACCTGGTGCCCTCGGCCGGCGCCTACAATTGCCGCACCATCGCCGATACCAGCCGGTACTCGATCCATGCTTTCGGTGCCGCCATCGACATCAACACCCGGTTCGGCGACTATTGGCAGTGGTCGAAGGGCAAGGACGGGAAGATCGTCTGGAAGAACCGCATTCCCGCCGCCATCGGAGAAGTCTTCGAGCGTCACGGCTTCATCTGGGGCGCGAAGTGGTACCACTTCGACACCATGCATTTCGAGTACCGCCCCGAGATCATGGCGCTCGCCAGGCGGGGCTGGCCGCGCCGGTAGGCGCCCGCCAAAAACGCTAGTGTCCCGCTTCCGACGTTCGCTTCACATTGCAGCACGCTCGAGTGCGAACGTCGGAAGCAAAGGGACACTCAGTCGCCCGATTCAGTCAGATTGAAGGGTATAGATGCTTGAGTTTGATGCGTGCGTTGGGGGTTGTGAAGTGCCAGTTGGCCTTGGTGTTGTTGGCATTGCGGTCGTGTTCCCAGGCGGCCGTTTCGTCGATGAGGGTTTGTTTGTCGGGGATGCGGCGATCGAGGCACTGGGACGATAGGACGCCGAGTTCTGACTCCGCCAGATCGAGCCAACTGCCATGCTTTGGAGTGTAGTGCCATTCGAAGCGCTCGACCAGCCGCCTGGCTTCGGCGGCAGGAAAGGCTTCGTAGAGCGAAGCCTTGCCGTGAATGTTGAGATTGTCCTGGACCAGAACGATTGTCTTGGCGTTCGCGAAGTGGAGATCGGCCAAATCTTTCAAGACGTGAGCATAATCCACGGCGGTGCGGCGATCCGTGACTTTAACATGGCGCCAGCCTTCGAGCGGCGCAAACATCATGAAGAGGTTGGCGGTCCCGTTGCGCTCGTACTCGTAATCGAAACGGGCCGGGCGTCCCGCTTTCATCGGGATCGGCACACTCGTTTCGGCAATGAGCTGCTTTGAGGTCTCGTCCAGACAAACCAGCGGGCAATCGGGATCGCGTGGCCGCGTATAAACGGCCAGCACGTCTTCCATCGCCGCTACGAACGCGCTGTTGGCCTTCGGTGGGATGACCCATTGCCGTCGGCGATGGGGCTGGAGCGTGTTTTTTTTAGAACCCGCCCGATCGTGCTGTCACTGGCACGATCGACAATGTTGAGCTCCACGACTTTGTTCTCCAACAACCGCAAGGTCCAGCGCGCGCGTCCCTTGGGAGGTTTGGAGCATGCCAAGGCAATCAGCTTGGCCTCTTTCTCGCCGTCAAAAATCGGCGCGACGGCAGGCATTGCCCGTTGTTTGCGGCTCAACACAGCCTCGAAGCCCTCCTCCACCAGTTGCTTGCGCACCCGGTAAACCATGGACGGGCTGGCATCCAGAGCCTCGATGATCCGGCTGTCGCTCCACCCTTCACCCACCTCCGACACATCGGCCTTCAACAAGATCCGCGCCTTCAGCAGGCGTTTTGCTGGGCTCTTCCCCTTCCGAATCAGCGTCGCAAGCTGTTGGCGCTCCTCGCCGCTCAACCTCACCACATACGTCTTTACCGAAATCTCCTTCGCAGCCATGATTGCCTCCGTCGCCAATAGTGGCGATGAAAGCGAATCACCAAATCCTTACCAAATCCTTTCAAACTGGTTGGAGCGGGCGACTAGCAAGTCTATGGTGCTAGTGCGGTTTTGTCTTTGACGTTCCGATGACGGAACCGCCGCGAGACTGATCGGAACGTCAAAGACACCGCACTAGAGACGTGCGCAAAGGGCACGGGCCGCGCTGCGTCACTTGCTGTGATCGGTCGCACGACTGCGGCTGAGCAGGAACACGGCCTGCTCGCCGAGCAGGTTCCAGAACCACCACGGTGCGTTGAAGCGCAATGCCCTGCCCCAGGCATCGAGCGCCACCGCCTTCTCCATCTTGACACCGGCCACCTGACAGAGCCGTCGGAAATCCTTGATTGTGCAGAAGTGAATGTTGGGCGATTCCCACCAATCATAGGGCAGATTGTCGGTGCGCGGCATCTGCCCTCCGAGCAGAAGCTGCAGCCGGATGCCCCAATGCCCGAAATTGGGGAACGAGACGACGGCGTGGCGGCCGATGCGCAGCATGTGCTCGAGCACGACCCGCGGCCGACGGGTCGCCTGCAGGGTCTGCGAGAGGATCACGTAGTCGAACGCATCGTCGGGATAGTCCGACAAGTCGGTGTCGGCGTCCCCCTGGATCACCGCAAGGCCTTTGGCCACGCATTCGTTGACGCCCTCGCGCGACAGCTCGATGCCGCGTCCGTCGACCCCCCTGGTCTCGACCAGAAGCCGCAACAACTCGCCGTCGCCACAGCCGACGTCCAGCACCTTGGCGCCGGGCGCGACCATATCGGCTACCGCCAGCAAATCGACGCGTGCGCCGCCCGGCGCGCGCGCCGCCTCTGCCATGGTGAGATCCTGCTGCTTGAGCCGCGTCAGCATGTCGTCACGCCGCCGGCGCAAGGCCGCGCGCCCTGGCGGCGCCTTCGAGGAATCCGCGCACGATAGCGAACAGCTCGGGCTCGTCGAGCAGGAAGGCGTCGTGGCCCTTGTCGGTGACGATCTCGGCGAACGAGACCCGGGCTCCGCCAGCGTTGAGCGCGTGCACGATGGCGCGCGAATCCGAGGTGGGAAACAGCCAGTCCGAGGTGAACGAGATGACGCAAAATCGCGTCGGAGTGTCCTTGAAGGCGTTGGCGAGCGCGCCGCCGCAATCTGCAGCCAGATCGAAATAGTCCATCGCGCGGGTGAGATAGAGGTAGGAATTGGCGTCGAACCGCTCGACGAAGCTGATGCCCTGGTGGCGCAAGTAGCTCTCCACCTGGAAATCGGCGTCGAAGGAGAACGTCGGATTGTCGCGATCCTGGAATCGGCGCCCGAACTTGCGGTGCAGCGCCGCGTCCGAGAGGTAGGTGATGTGCGCACCCATCCGCGCGACCGCCAGCCCGCGCCGCGGGTTGGTGCCGTGCGCGAAATAACGCCCTTGCCGCCATTCCGGATCGGCCATCACCGCCTGCCGGCCGACCTCGTGGAAGGCGATGTTCTGCGCGGAGTGGCGGGTCGATGCCGCGATCGGCAGCGCGGAGAACACGCGGTGAGGATAGCTCGCGCACCATTGCAGCACCTGCATTCCACCCATCGAGCCGCCCGCGATCGAGAACAGCGAGGAAATGCCGAGGTGGTCGAGCAGCATGGCCTGCGCACGCACCATGTCGCGGATGGTGATGACCGGGAAGTCGAGGCCCCAGGATATGCCGGTCTTCGGATTGGTCGAGGCCGGCCCGCTCGTGCCCATGCAGGCGCCGAGCACGTTCGGGCAGATCACGAAATATCGCTCGGTATCGATCGGCCGGCCGGGACCGACCATGGTTTCCCACCAGCCCGCCTTCTGCGTCACCGGATGCAAGCTGGCGACATGCTGATCACCGGTAAGCGCGTGGCAGATCAACACTGCATTGCTGCGTCCGGCATTGAGCGTGCCGTAAGTCTGGTAGGCGATCTGGAACGGGGCGAGGTCGATTCCGGCGTCGAGACGAAGCGGCTCGTCGGTCCCGAAGCGAACGATCGGCGAATGGGGGCTGTCCGCCTCCCGTGTGCGATCGGCGGGATCAGGGGCGACGCTGACATCGGCCTCGACCATGTTCACAACCCGGCCGGCGAGCGGCATGGGCGGCTCGATCGTCGGCCGCCGCGCCCGGCTTAGATAGCCGATGGCCGCACTGTCAATGTTTTCTTTGCTTTCACCCTTCACCCCACCTATCAATCCGCGTCGGGGCTTCAATCACGTGCAATGAATCCCGCGCGGCGAACGAGATCGTGCCATGGCCGAGGGGTCCGGATCCGAAACACCGTCGCTCGCGGACCTGCGACACGAGATCGACCGTATCGACGAGGCCATGCACCGGCTCCTGATGGAGCGCGGCGACATCATCGATCGCTTGATCTCGGTGAAGCAGACACAGGAGACCGGTTCCGCCTTCCGTCCCGCACGTGAGGCGCAGATGATGCGCCGGCTGGTCGAGCGCCATCGGGGAATCCTTCCGCTCGACACCGTCGAGAGCATATGGCGGGTGATCATCGCGACATTCACCTACGCGCAGGCGCCGTTCTCCGTTCATGCGGACCTGTCGGCCGGCGACGCCGCCATGCGCGACAGCGCCCGGTTCCATTTCGGGTTCACGGTTCCGTTCGTGCCGCATATGGGCGCCGCGAGCGTCGTGGCCGCCGTTTCGGACTCCAAGGGCGATCTCGGGCTGGTGCCCGCATTCGCGATGGCGGGCGGCGGTGCGTGGTGGAATGCGCTCGAGTTCGATTCCGCACCCAAGATCATCGCGCGGCTGCCCTTCGTCGACCGCGCCGACCATCCGGCCGCGATGCCGGTCTTCGTGGTGTCGCGCGCAGCCGCGGAAGCCATGGTCAAGGACGTCGAGACCTGGAGCGTGAGGGTCGCCGGATGGAGCACGGCAGCGGCGCAGGCGGTTGGCGTGCTCGCCGACGTGATCGCGGTTCCCGACCGCGCCTTTGACGGCGCGGCGCTGCTGATCTCGGTGCCGCAGGGCGGCCATGTCGACCGGGTGACCGCCGTGTTGATCGAAACCGGTGCCTCGGTCCGCGCCTCCACTCTCGTCGGCAGCCACGCGACCCGCTATAGGGTCGAGTGAAAGCCCTTGCGGAGTCGAGAGCATGTCCGTCGCCCAGCGTCCACAACCGCGTCCCGGCGTACTCGCGATCGACCCCTACGTGCCGGGCAGGAGCACGGCGCCGGGGGCGGCGCGCGTGTTCAAGCTGTCGTCGAACGAGACGCCCCTCGGCCCCAGTCCCAATGCGAAAGCCGCCTATCGCGCCGTGGGCGAGCATCTGGAAGACTACCCCGACGGCGCCTCGACCGCGCTGCGCGAAGCAATCGGTCGCGCTTTCGGCCTCGATCCCGACCGCATCGTCTGCGGCGCCGGCTCCGACGATCTCCTCAATCTCATCGCCGACGCCTATCTGCGCGACGGCGACGAGGCGATCCACACCACCCATGCGTTTCTGGTCTATCCGATCGCAACGCTCGGCTCGGGCGCCATTCCGATCGTGGCTGCCGAGAAGGACTATGCCGCCGACGTCGATGCCATGCTCGCGGCCGTGAGCGAGCGCACCAAGGTCGTGTTCCTCGCCAATCCCAACAACCCGACCGGAACCTATGTGCCGTTCGACGAGGTGAAACGACTCCACCGCGGCTTGCCGCAGCACGTGCTGCTGGTGCTCGACGCCGCCTATGCCGAATATGTGCGCCGCAACGACTACGAGGCCGGTATCGAGCTCGTCGCCACTTCCGAGAACGTGGTCATGTGCCGCACGTTCTCCAAGATCTACGGGCTCGCCGGACTGCGCCTCGGCTGGCTCTACGGTCCAGCGCACGTGGTCGATGCCATCAACCGGATCCGCGGACCATTCAACGTCAGTGCGGCCTCGATCGCCGCCGGCATCGCAGCAATCGAGGATCCTGCGCACGTGGAGGTGGCGCGTGCGCACAATGACAAATGGCTCGCCTGGCTGCAGGACGAAATCGGCAAGCTCGGTCTTACCGTCACGCCCAGCATCGCGAATTTCGTGCTCATCCATTTCCCCGAGAGCAGAGGCCACACGGCGGAGGAGGCCGACGACTTCCTCACCCGGCGCGGCCTGATCCTGCGTCGCCTCAAAGCCTACAAGCTGCCGAACGCGCTGCGCATGAGCATCGGCAGCGAGGAGGCGAACCGACTCGCAGTCGCGGCACTCGCCGAGTTCATGAGCGGCAAGGGTCTGGGCCGCCAATGAGCGAACGGCCGATATTCCACCGTCTCGCCCTGATCGGGGTCGGTTTGATCGGCTCCTCGATTGCGCGAGCGGCACGCGCGCAAGGCGCCGTACGCTCGATCGTGGCGACCGCACGCTCTGCGGCCAGCCGCCGTCGCGTGGCCGAGCTCGGGCTCGCCGACCAGGTGGTCGAAACCAACGCCGCGGCGGTCGAAGGCGCCGATCTGGTCATCGTGTGCGTCCCGGTCGGCATCTGCGGTGCGATTGCGGCGGAGATCGGTCCACACCTGGCCCGCGGCGCCACCGTTTCCGACGTCGGCTCGGTCAAGGGCTCGGTGGCTCGGGACATGTCGCCTCACATACCCGCGGGCGTGCATTTCGTGCCCGCCCATCCGGTCGCCGGCACCGAGAACTCGGGGCCCGATGCCGGCTTCGCGGAGCTGTTCGTCGACCGCTGGTGCATCCTCACGCCGGCGCCCGGCAGCGAGCCCGCCGCGATCGAGCGCCTCGCGGCATTCTGGCGCGTGCTCGGCGCCAATGTGGAAATCATGTCGGCCGAGCACCACGACCTCGTGCTCGGCATCACCAGCCATCTCCCGCACCTCATCGCCTACACCATCGTCGGCACCGCCGACGAGCTCGGCCAGGTGACGCGCTCCGAGGTTCTTCGGTTCTCGGCCGGCGGATTTCGCGATTTCACCCGCATTGCCGCGTCCGATCCGACCATGTGGCGCGACGTCTTTCTCGCCAACAAGGAAGCCGTGCTGGAAATGCTCGGACGCTTCAACGAGGATCTGGCCACGCTCACACGCGCCATCCGCCGTGGCGACGGGGAGACTCTGTTCAGCCAGTTCACCCGAACGCGCACCATCCGGCGCGGCATTGTCGAGATCGGCCAGGATTCGCCGGTGCCCGACTTCGGCCGGCCACACCCCGACCTCCCCCACGAGCCGGTGCCGCGGCCATATGCGGCGGACGGAGAATGACGGCAGATCCGCGCCGATGGGGCGTGCGATGACGCCATCGCGCAGCGCACTGGTGGGCGCGGCGTGTCTCGTCGTGCTGCCCTTTGCGGCGGGCTCACAGGCCCAACCCTGCGGCCCGCCCACCCCGCTGCACTTCGACGTCACGGGGAAGATCGTTCGCAGCGAGCCGGGATTTACCCAGGGATTGGAATTCCGCGACCGCCGTCTGTACGAGAGCACCGGTCGGATCGGGGGAACCACACGGCTCAACACCATTTCGCTCGAAGGCAAGGTGACCAGACTGGCCGACCTCGGCACCGCCGTATTCGGAGAAGGCCTGACCATTTTCAACAATGAGATCGTGCAACTGACCTGGCAGGAGCACGAAGTCTTCGTCTACGACCTCGACGGCAAGCTGAAGCGGAAGATGCGCAATCCACGCTTCGGCTGGGGCCTCGCCAATGACGGAACACGGCTCGTCTTCAGCGACGGGGAGGGCTCGATCTACTTCGCCGATCCGAACACCTTCGCGATCGGCAAGATCGTCGCGATCAGGTCACCCGGAGCGGGCACCATCAAAGGATTGAACGAGCTGGAATACATAGGAGGCAAGCTTTACGGCAATCTATTCACCACGCGTCTCATCGTCCGCCTGGACCCGTCGTCGGGATGCATCGACGCGGTTGCGGATCTGGGATCGCTGTGGAGCACGATGGCGCCCGACGATCACGCACATGCGCAGTTGCCGGAAAACGTGTTGAATGGAATCGCGCACGACGGCGCGACGGGATTGTTCTACCTGACCGGCAAGCTTTGGCGATCGATCTTCGTCGGGCGCTTTCGCGAAGGTTCGCGCTGACGACGGCGGTTTCACGCCTGAGCATGAGCGTCGCAGCGTATTTATGCCGCCACGCTTCGGCACGGGATCTTGCCGGCCTGCAGTGTGAGCCTCAGAACAGCGGCGGCACCGTTCCGACCTGGAACGGTCCCAGATACACCGCCCCGTCGGCGAAGCGCACCGGGAAGGCCACTGCTGGCTTGTCTTCGAGAATGGTGCGCTTGCCCAGCGCCGCGACCAGGCCGGGGCCAGCGCTCTGCCGCGCTATGCCCCCGAGGCCGGGAATGATGCGGTCGAGCGCACTCAATTTGGCCCCGATCTGACCCTCGGATATGACGCGCTCGATGTCGAAGATCTTCAGGATCTTCTCGATTCCGATGACGGTGACCTGCAGATCGCCATCGAGGCGTCCGCTCGGGCCGAGCTTGAGCGTACCGGCACCCACGGCGATCGCGCCGTCCTGCGCGATGCGCGCCTTCAGGATCTCGATCCGGCCGCCCCGCGCCTGCCATTGCCTGAGCCTGGTCGGCCACGGTGCCGGCGAGAGATCGTTCATGCCACGCAGGACGGCGGCGATGTCGGCGTCGATCGGCTTGCCCGCCAGCGGATGAATCTTGTCGGCGAGCGCTCCGGTGAGCCGCACGACCATCTCGATCGATGGACCGTCGACGGCGGAGCCGGCGGCCGGGCGACCGTGCAACTCCAGACGCTGCGCGGTGGCCAGGACATCGCTGCCGGCCAATCCGGGATCGCGGAGCTTCGGGGCATCGAGCACCAGTGACGCCCGCTCCACGGCGGATGGCAGACCGCGCACGCTCGCCTGCGCCAGACGCCAATCGACGGCGGCCATCGCGGGACGTCCGCGCTCGGCAACTTCGAGAGGCCCCTTGAACTCGCCGATCAGGTGGCTGGGATCGTAGACCTGGACCGCGGTCTGGATGGCCGGCAGCGTGAGCCGAAGCGTCGGTGCGCCCGCCAACTCGAAGCTTGCGCCGGCGCAACGAACCTCGATGCGGAAGGGGTAGCCGCCGATCGACCGCGAGGCACAGTCCTGGGAGCGCCCGGCCGTGGCCTCGCGCGCGCGCAACGCAGCGATCTCCGTCTCGGCGCGGGCAGCAGCATGAAACCACAGGCCGGTCCACACGGCAGCCAGCACCACGAGAAGGGCGAACGGGAGGAATATCAGCCAACGGCGACGGTGGATCGAACCAGGCATGATTGAAACCTCGGTGCCAACGAGCTCTCGCCGCCGCAGCCCCCGGCCCATCCCAAGGCGTCGATTGCGGCGTTTCAAAGTCGGGGGACGCAGCTCCGGATTGCCGTAAGCCGCGAGACCGGCAGTGCCGGTTCTTGCCGTCCAAGAAATTCCACGCAGCAATGGTCGACATCGCGCCGGCTCGCTTGCCCGCACCTGCCGGCAACGATACTGGAAGCACCCCATGGACCCGAATTTTCCGCGCGTCGGCGACGACCTCTGGGTGTTTGCCTACGGCTCGCTGATGTGGCGGCCCGACTTTCCCTTCGTCGAGCGAATCGAGGCACGGCTGATCGGGGCACACCGGGCGCTGTGTGTCTATTCCTTCGTGCACCGCGGCACCCCCGAACGTCCCGGTCTCGTGCTCGGCCTCGACCATGGAGGCACCTGTCGCGGGATCGCCTATCGCGTGAGGGCCGCCGAGCGTGCGCGCACCATCGCCTATCTGCGCGCGCGCGAGCAGGTGACCTCGGTCTACCGCGAGGTTACACGGCCGATCTGGCTCAAGGATCAGTCGGCGCGGCGGGTCCGGGCCCTTTGCTACGTGGTCGACAGGGGCCACGCGCAATACGCCGGGCGGCTGTCGCTCGAGCAGCAATTGCATCACATACGTCAAGGGCACGGCCAATCCGGCGCGAACCGCGACTACGTCATCGCGACGGTGGGCGCCCTGGAGCAGCTCGGCTATCGAGAGACGGAACTGCACCTGTTGGCGGAGCGGCTCGCCGGTATCCACGAGGCTGCTGCACCGTCCTGACGGATCGTCCCTGCGCTCAGGCCGAGGGCGCAAGCGACGCTTGTCTGACGCCGTTCTCGACCAGCTCCCGCTCGCCTTCGGCGACCAGGCGGGCGGTCGCCGCTTCGACATCGTGCTGCAGCCGCTCGAAGAATTCGTCCTTGCCGAGACCCGTGGGAATCGGATCGAGCACCTCGACCCGGACGGTTCCGGGATTACGGCGAAACGAGCGCCGCGGCCAGAACAGGCCGGAATTGAGCGCGACCGGCAGGCAAGAAACGCCGGTCTCGGCATAGAGATGCACGACGCCGTACTTGTATCGCGGTTCACCGCCCGGCGGCCGGCGCGTGCCTTCGGGAAAGATGATGATCTGTCGACCGCGGGCAAGCTCCCGCCGCGCACAGGCGTTCATTTCGGCGAGCGCTTGCGAGCCCTTCTGGCGATCGACAGGGATCATCCCGGCCTTCCAAGCGTACCAGCCGAAGAGCGGGATCCACATCAGCTCGCGCTTCATGATGTAGGCCGGATCGGAAAGGATCAGCAGCAGCGCGAAGGTCTCCCACAGCGACTGATGCTTGGAGGACACCAACAGCGGCCCCGCCGGAATCTTTCCAACGCCCCGGAATTCCACCCTGATGCCGCAGACCGCGCGCAATAGCCACAGATTGGTGTTGGCCCAGTGTCTGGCGACGGCAAGGATGCGCCGGCGCGACATGATCAGCGTCGGCAAGGCTGCAATCAGGTACAGGCACAGATTCAGGTAGAACAGGATATTGAACAGGAGGGAGCGGGCGACGAGCACGAGAAATACCCTACGGCACCGGATTGCGTCGGTTCGTGCCGGAACCGCGATCCGACGACGGGGATCTCCGGTCGGCGGCCCACATCATAGCCAGCAGTAGCGCATCGAGCCAAGCCGAACGCTAGCCGACCTGCCCGCTGCCGGGACCGGGATGCAGGCCGATACGAAGACACGCAAAAATGTACTTCACATATTCGGTCAGCAGGAGCCGAACGGTTGCGCTGCTGGCCCACCACGCCTCGGCACGCCGACGGTGCGTGACCACGGGGAATGGCACCAGCGCGACGTCAGGAAGCTGGTTGGCGAGCTCGGCGAGCGCGCGCGGCATGTGGTAGTTCGAGGTTACCACGATCAGCGAGCGGAAGCCGCGATACTCCGCCCAACGCCTGGTCTCGATCGCATTGCCCAGCGTATTCAGCGACCGATCGAAGTCGACGCAACACCGTACCCAGCGCTCGAATTCGGGATTGAGGCGAGAGATCTCGTTGGAGGTGGTCGCGCGATTAACGCCGCTGATCAGCAGGCGTCTGCCGCGGCCGGATGCCAGAAGCTCGATCGCATCGGCGATGCGCGAGGCGCCGCCGGTAAGCGCGACGATTCCGTCCGCATTGCGGTTGAGCGCGATCTCGTCGGCTGGAAGCCGCCAAACAAACCAGAGGAATCCCGAAGCGAGAAGCAGCGCGAGCGCAGCAGCAATCAGGAGCGTGGGCCGTCCGACGCGGCGCAACAAGGAGCGCCGTGGGGGCACGGTTCGCGCCGCCGGACGAGCCAGCTCGCCGCCATCGGTGTGGGCCCTATGCGTCGGCATCGCTCCTTTCACCTTTTGCAAGCATAGCGCAAGATTCGACGGGCCGGAAGCAAGCGGGCGTCACGGCTCTGTTCAGTGGATCGTCGCGATGGTTCGATTGACCGTACGCCGCGAGGTGGCAGCGGTGACGAAGGCGATCAGTCCCACCTGCGCCAACACTGCGGCATAGCCGGGCACGCCGATCGAGAAGCTCCCGAACAAGGCGGCAAACTGGTCGCCCTCCGCGCTGCCGGTGAGCCAGCCACTCGCAGAGTGTACGAGCGCGAACAGCGCCAGCGCCGCACCCCCGCCGATCGCTCCTCCCTTCAATCCCAGTTGCAGGAAATGCCGTTGAAAGTGTCCGCCGATGAAATCGTCCTTGGCGCCGATCAGATGCAACACTTCGATTACCGGCCGGTTCGTAGCCATGGCGGCGTGCGTCGCGAAGGTAACCGAGAGCACGGTCGCGATCAGGACGAGCGCCAACACTCCGACGCCGACCGCGACCGCGGCGGCGGACATGGCGCGCATGCGATCGACGAAGCTGCGATGATCGTCGAGGCTGGCACCCGAGATCTGCTCGGCCAGCACCCTGCGCAACTGCGCGAGATCGGGAGTCGCCCCGGGCGCAATCCTCGCCACGACGATGCGCGGAACCGGCAGATCGTCGAATTGCAGCCCACTTCCCAGCCAAGGCTCGAGCAAACGCAGAGATTCGTGCTTGGAATAGGGCCGCACATCGGCAACACCGGCCGAAGCACCGGCGATCGCGACGGCCTTGGCGACATCGGCCTCGATGTCACGGCCCGTCGCGGGGCGGATCTGGATGGTGACCTCGCTCGCGAGATCCGCCTGCCATTGGTTGGTCGCAGCGCGTACCAACAGCACCGCACCGGTGGTCAGCGAGGCGAGAAAGGTCATGATGGCGACGACGGCGACGAGGGCGCGGCCGGAGACGGTCGCCGGCGGCACGATCGGGGTCTCGAAGCGCGGCTGCGAATGCGCCGCGGGCTTCGCCGGCGTCTCGGACCCCTGCGCTTCGCGCTGTTGCATCGTCGCGTCAGTCATAGATGTGAAGGCGGCCCTCGTGTAGCACGAGACGGCGCGCGTCGAACTGGTCCATCAGTGCGATGTCGTGGGTGGCGATAACAACCGAGGTACCCGACTTGTTGAGCTCGACGAACAGCCGCAGCAGTCGCTGCGCCAGGTTCGGATCGACATTGCCGGTAGGCTCGTCTGCGAGCAGCAGCTGAGGCCTTGCGATTACCGCCCGAGCGATGGCCGCCCGCTGCTTTTCGCCGCCGGACAAAACCGGGGGCAGCGCCCGGATCCGCTCGCCGAGCCCGACCCAGTTCAGGAGCTCCACCACCTCCTCGCGATAGCTCTCCTCGGATTGCCCGATCACTCGCAACGGCAATGCGACATTCTCGTAAGTCGTCATGTGGTCGAGCAGCCGAAAATCCTGGAACACGATCCCGATGCGCCGCCTCAACGTGGCCAGCGCGTCGGTGCTCAACGTGGCGACATCGTGACCGAACAGCGTGACCAGCCCGCGCGTCGGCCGCAACGACAAGAACAACAAGCGCAGCAGCGACGTCTTGCCCGCGCCCGAGGGGCCGGTGAGGAACTGAAAGGAGCGTGGGTCGATGCGGAAGGTCAGGTCGCGAAGAACCTCGGGACCAAGGCCGTAGCGCAGACCTACATGCTCGAACCGGACCACCTGCGTCTCCGACAGGGCGCGCCGCCCCTCCTCCCGGAGGAACAGTGTGCCGCCCAACTTCCCCGAGCGCGGCAGGGTGGCGACTCTTATACCAGCGCGCAGGCCCTCCACCCCAAAAGGGGCAGCGAGATGACAAGCCGGCAATGGTTTCCGGTTCGTTAACGGACGCCCGCTATCCCCCTAATCGAGCCCACGTTCATCGATTTGCCGATGCTGTTCGTCTGCACGAACTGCGCCACGACGCTGCCGTGGTGCGGCAGGCGATGCCGATTGCCGACCCGCCGCCGCGACCGACGCGTTGACCGAGCCGCTTGTCCGTTCGGGCGGGTCTCAGAAATCCCGCAGCAACCGTTCGATATAGTCGAGCTCGAGCTGCGGGCGGAATTGCTCGCCGAAGCGGCGCCGCAACTCTTCGAGGATCCGGCGCGCACGCTGGACGTCGATCTCGCCCGGCACCTTGACCGTGGTATCGTCGCCGTAATCGCGCCCGCGCAACGGGCGGCCGAGCGGATCGGTTTCCTGCTGGGCACGCGGCTGCCCCAGCCGGCCGGGCCGGCCATTGGGGCCGGGACCCATCATCCCCTGCTGCTGCATCGACTGGGCCAGGTTCTGCGCGCCCCGCCGCAGGGCCTCGAGCGCGCGCCCCTGGGAATCCACCGCGCCATCGGCATTGCCGCCTCCGAGCTGGCCTTCCGCCTCGCCCATGGCCTCGCCGGCGCGGCCGAGCTGATCCATCTCGTTCTGACCCTGCTGGCCCTGACCGAAGCCGCGCTTGCGCAATTCCTCCATCAGCTTCCCGAGCTGGTCACGCAGCGCCTGCTGGCCTTGCTGCAGGTCGCCCATTTCATTGCGATCGCCCTGCTGGCCCTGCTGTCCCTGCTGGCCCTGCTGTCCGCGCTGTCCGCGCTGGCGGTCGCGCCGCTGGTCCTGACCCTGCTGGAAGGTGCGATCGCGCAATTGCTGCTGCTTGCGGATCATGTCGCCGAGCTCGTCGAGCGCGGACTTCATATCGTCGTCGCCGTCCATCTGCTCGCCTGGCCGGGCCATCTGCAGGTTCTCGAGCATCTGCTGCAACTCCTGCAACAGGCGGCGCGCCGCGTCCTTGGCGCCCGAGCGCGCCATCTGCTCGAGCCGGTCGATCATATTGCGCAGGTCCTGCGAGCGCAGTTGCCGCGCATTGGGATCGAGCGGTCGGGCGAGCTGCTGCGGGTTCTTGCGCAATTGCTCGGCCAACGCCTGCAGGAACTTGTCGAGCGCCGCGCGCAACTGGTCGGTGAGCCGCTTGAGCTCCTCGTCAGTTGCACCCCGCTCCAGGGCTTGCCGCAATGCCTCTTCCGCCGCGCGCAACGCCTGCTCGGCATCGGACATGCTGCCGTCCTCGAGATGAACGGCCATGTCCCACATGCGCGCGACCACGTCGCGCAGCTGGTCGTCGTTCTTGGCGTGGGAAAGCTGCCAGAAGATCGAGCGCAGCCCGAGATAGACATTGCTCTCCATCTTGAAGCGTTCGGGCGCAAGCGTGAGCGCCTCCAGCGCCGTGAGCACGGCGGCCTGGGCATCGCCGTCCAGCGCGAGAACTCGGCGCTGCTCCACCAGCGCCCGGGCTATCGGCTTGGAGAACGGGCGTTCGGGCAAGCGCAGCTCGAACGGCGCGCTGCGGCCCTCGTTGCCGCCTTCGTCGCGCGCCGTCAGCGTCATCGTGACGTCGACGCCTGCCCACGGGTGCTCCGTCAAATCCTTGGTGGTCTGTCCGGCGCCGTTGCGGGTGCGTGCTTGCGGCAGCACCAACGGGAAATCGGGCACCTCGTAGAGCGGGCGCGGGAGATTGCCATTGGTACCCTTGCCCGGCGGCAGACTGAAGGTCGCCTGCGCGCCGACCGCGCCGTAGTCGTCCTCGATGTTGTAGGCCAAAAGCAGTGCGCCGCGCGCCTGACCTTCCGGGTCCTTTGCGAGCGCAATGGTCGGCGGCTTGTCGGGAATGGCCGTGAATTGCCAGCGTACGTCGCTGGAGCCGGCACCGCGCAGGGTAGCGGCCCCCGCGTCCTCGATCACGAAGCGCCGCTCCTCGGTACCCTTGGTGCCGACGGATTGCGCTCCCGCGGGCGGCTCGACGAGGCCCCCGCTGGTGACCACATCGAGACGGATTCCAGTGGCGCGGAGCACCAGGGTGCTGCCGGCCGGCACCGAGACGGCGGCGGCGGCGTGCACCGGCTCGCCGGGACGCAGCCCGTGGAGGATCACCGGCGGCCGGCCGGTATAGGTCGGCGGGCTCACCCAGGCGTCGATGCGGAAGTTGGCCGGCACCATGACGCCCTGCCAATCGAAGGCGGCGGCGACGCGCTTGCTCCATTCGCCGCCGGCGGCGATGAAGGTCGCGACCACCAGCACGGCCACGAGCGCGCGCACCGCAAACGGGTCGCGTCGCGCGAGCCGGGGTGCCGGCACGCCCGCCTTGAGCGTCCTGGCGGAACGCAACGCTCGCTCGACATGGGCCCGCCACAACGCAATCGCATAAGTGTCCTTGGTCGGGGCGGCGATCTCGTCGGCGATCGCAGTCGCGGGGCGATGCGGCCGGCCGGAATTGCGATCGAGCCGCTGCAAGCCGTCGATCTTGCTCGGTACGCGCAGCATGAGGAGCGGCGCGAAGGCCGCGGCGGTGAGCAGGAAGAAGATGCCGAGACCGATCGCACGGCCGATTGGCGGCAGCCACAGCCAAAGTCCGAGCCACGACAGCGCCAGGAAGAGACCGGCTACCGTCGCGAGCGAGGCCACCGCCGGCCACAGCCGTTCCCAGAAGATCGCCCAGCGCGCACGTCCGAGCGCCCGCGCCAGCAGGTCATGGCCGGCCTCCCGCGCAGGCTGGGCCTGGGGTGCGCTTGCTGCGTCCGCGGACCGATCGGTCAAGTCCATCTCCGACAAACAGAATCCTGGCAATGATACTAACACGATTAGAATCGTGCCAGCGGGCAAAAGGAAGGCACCCACGGAGCAAAACGACGCCGTGCGCTTATGGTTCGGCTGCCGCTGACAACCACGGCGGCAAGCGGTCGAGCGCAATCAGATCGTCGACCTCGAGGCGCGGCCGGACCAGCGCCCATTCCCCTTCCCGAACAAGCACTTCCGGGACCAGCGCGCGGGTATTGTAAGTGCCGGCCTGGACCGCGCCATAGGCACCCGCGGTCATCACCGCAATCAGGTCGCCCGAACGCGGCTCTGCCATGTCGCGATCGAGGGCCAGGAAATCCCCGGATTCGCAGACCGGTCCTACCACGTCGGCAACGATCCGGGAGGCTCCCGGCGGCGGATCGCGCAGCGGGCGAATGCCGTGGTGCGCCTCGTAGAGGGTCGGCCGGATGAGATCGTTCATGCCGGCATCGACGACGACGAAGACCTTCGCCTCGCCGCGCTTGAGATAGATCACGCGTGTCACCAGGATGCCGGCATTGCCCACGATCAGGCGGCCCGGCTCGAAGATCAGCGTACAGCCGAGATCGCGCGTGGCACGCTTGACGATGTCCGCGTAGGCCTCGGGATGGGGCGGCGGGTCGTTGTCCTCGCGGTAGGGAATTCCGAGGCCGCCGCCGAGATCGATGTGGCTGATGAGATGGCCGTCGGACCGAAGGCAGCGCACGAAATCGGAGAGCAGCGCAAAGGCGTCGTCGAAGGGCGTCAGCTCGGTGATCTGGCTTCCGATATGCATGTCGACGCCGGTCACCGCAAGTCCCGGCAGCTTCGCCGCCCGCGCATAGACCTCGCGTGCGCGGCTGATCGGAATGCCGAACTTGTTCTCGGCCTTGCCGGTGGCGATCTTGGCGTGAGTCCTGGCGTCGACGTCCGGATTGACCCGCACGGAGACGCCGGCCGTGCGCCCCTTCCCCGCCGCGATCGATGACAGCAACTCCAACTCGGCGTCGAACTCGACGTTGACGCAGAGAACGCCTTCATCGACGGCGAGCGCCAGCTCGCTTGCGGTCTTGCCTATTCCGGAGAACATGATCTTGTGCGGCGGAATACCGGCGGCACGGGCGCGCCTGAGCTCGCCACCCGAAACCACGTCGGCCCCGGCGCCGAGAGCGGCCAGGGTCTTGATCACGGCCTGGTTGGAATTCGCCTTCATGGCATAGCAGACGAGCGCCTTCACGTCGGCGAAGGCATCGGCGAAGACTTCGTAGTGTCGCCGCAGAGTCGCGCTCGAGTAGCAGTAGAACGGGGTGCCAACGGCCTCGGCGACCTCGATGAGATCGACCGCCTCGGCGTGGAGCACGCCGTTGCGGTAGGCGAAATGATGCATGGCTGTACCGTCGCGGTATCAGTCGATGAGCCAATCGATCGGTGTACGGCGCGAGCCTTGCGCCGGCACCGTCCCGGCCGGCCCGTTCGGCTGGGCGGCGACATTCGGATCCACCGACGCTCCCGGGGGCGGGTCGAGCCCGCCCTTGCGCCCGCATCCGGCAAGGCCGAGCACGGCGAGGAGTGCGCCGATCGCTGCAATCCGGGCAAGCCGCGGGTCAGACACCATGCTCACGAAAGGTCACTCCTCAGTCACGCCACCCTAATAGCAGACAGGAGCTAAGCGGCGACAGCATGGCGGCACCCCCCCCTCGCCACCTGGAAGCGGACCTACCTGTCCTCCTTCGCCAAAATCCTGAGCCACCTCCTGGCCTCCCGCCGTACGTTCTTCGGGGCCGTGCCGCCGTAGCTCGTGCGGCTCCCGACCGAATCATCGACCGAGAGCACCTTATAGACGTCCTTGGTGATGCGCTTCTCGATCGCTTGCATGGCAACCAGCGGCAGCTCGTGCAGCGGAACCCGGTCGGCGGCCGCCTGCGCAACGATCCGGCCGGTGACGTGGTGAGCCTGCCGGAACGGCAACTCCAGCGTACGGACCAACCAGTCCGCGAGATCGGTAGCCGTGGCATGCCCTAAGCCGGCCGCCGCGCGCATGCGGGCGACATCGGGGATCATGTCGTGCACCATGCCGGTCATGGCGGAGATCGCGAGATCGAGCGCTGCGAAGGCGTCCATGGCACCTTCCTTGTCTTCCTGCATATCCTTCTGATAGGCGAGCGGCAGGCCCTTCATCACGATCAGCAATGCCTCGAGCGCGCCGACGATGCGCCCGGTCTTGGCGCGCACCAGCTCCGCGGCATCGGGATTTCGCTTCTGCGGCATGATCGAGGAGCCGGTGGTGAACTTGTCCGACAGCGCAACCAAGCCGACCAGCGGAGAGCACCAGATCACGATCTCCTCGGCGAATCGCGACAGATGCACCGCCGTGATCGCGGCGGCCGACAGCGCCTCCAGCACGAAGTCGCGATCCGAGACTGCATCGAGCGAATTCGCCATCGGTCGCTCGAAGCCGAGCGCCTTCGCGGTCATGTCGCGGTCGATCGGGAAAGCGGTTCCGGCGAGCGCCGCGGCGCCGAGCGGCGACTGGTTGAGTCGTTTGCGTGCGTCCGCGAACCGACCACGGTCGCGTGCAGCCATCTCGACATAGGCGAGCAGGTGGTGGCCGAAGGTCACGGGTTGAGCGGTCTGCAGATGGGTAAAGCCCGGCATCACGGTTGCGGCGTGCGCGAGCGCTTTCTGCGCCAGCGCGCGCTGATACTCCGCAAGGGCCGCGGCGACGGCGTCGATCCTCGCCCTGATCCACAGCCTGAAATCGGTCGCCACCTGATCGTTGCGCGAGCGCGCGGTGTGCAGCCGCCCCGCCGCCGGCCCTATCAACTCGGCAAGCCGGCCCTCCACGTTCATATGAATGTCCTCGAGGGCGCGCTTGAATTCGAACTTGCCGCTCTCGATCTCTGACAGGATCGTGTCTAGACCGCGCGCTATCCGGCGGGCATCGTGGGCCGTGATGATGCCTTGCTCGGCCAGCATTGCGGCGTGGGCCTTGCTGGCAGCGATGTCCTCGCGAAAGAGGTGCCGGTCGAAGCCGATGGAGGCGTTGATATCCTCCATGATCTGGTCGGGGCTCGCGCGAAAGCGCCCACCCCACATCTGGTTGCTCATGATACGTCTATCTGGCAGGTCCACCCGAGGTTTTCGCCGATCATGACCGGACCCGGGCAAGCAGCACGAACCCACGCCAAGAAGCGGCTCGCCATGGTGGTTGCCGGCGGTATTGCCGGCGTCGCCGTCGGGCTCGCGGCGGTATACGGGATCGGGACCTTCCAACGCAATGTCGGCGACGACGCCTGCCGGCCGGCGGTCGCGCGGGCGCGGCACGTCGCTCCGCTAGCGCGGGGCGAAGTGGCCGCATTCGTGGTCGCTGAACAAGCCCTGCGATTGCCCGACCTCGCCTTCCGCGATGCGGCCGGCGCCGAGCGCCATCTCGCCGATTGGCGGGGACGTACGGTGCTCTTCAACCTGTGGGCCACCTGGTGCGTCCCCTGCCGCAAGGAAATGCCGGCGCTCGACGCGCTCGAACGCAAGCTCGGCGGCCCGGCCTTCCAGGTCGTCGCCGTCAATATCGACACCCGCGATCCCGACAAGCCGCGCGCCTGGCTCAAGGAGGCGGGCATCGACCGCCTCGCCTACTATGCCGACCCCAGCGCAAAAGTCTTTCAGGACCTGAAGATCGTGGGGCGCGCGGCCGGCATGCCCACCACCCTGCTGATCGATCCGGCAGGATGCGAGATCGGCACGGTGGCCGGCCCGGCCGAATGGGCGAGCGAGGATGCGGTGCAACTCGTCACCGCGGCGATCGAGCGATAGACCGCAGTTGACGCTGGGCTGCAAAATCCGCCATCGCCGGCCGCAACGCGCCGAGCATTGCGAGAGGCGGTCAATTACTTCTGATGGTTGACGAATGGTGAACGGCACGGTCGGCGCAAACCCCGACTCGAGCGCGTCGAAATCGGGTGGCGGCGGACGTGGGAAAGAGCGCAGCCAAACAATGCGGACCAGCGGCCTATGAAATCAATGGAACCGACATGCCAGCAAAATTGTCGATGTCGGCGATCGATTGGCTCCTGCTCTACTTTCTTTCATTGCTGTGGGGCGGATCGTTCTTCTTCGCCAAGGTAGCGGTCGACGAATTGCCGCCCCTGACATTGGCGCTGGGCCGTGTCGCCATTGCCGCGGTCATCCTGGCCGCGCTGGTGCGGGCGGCAGGACAAACGCTGGCACCGCTGACGCAGGCCTGGCCGGTCTTTGCCGTACTGGGTCTGCTCAACTGCGCCATTCCCTTCAGCCTGATCTTCTGGAGCCAGATCCACATACCGAGCGGCCTCGCGTCCATCCTCAATGCGACCACTCCGATCTTCACCGCGCTCGTCGCCCACGTCGCGACCCGCGACGAAAGGCTGACCGCGTCGAAACTGGTTGGCATGGTGGCCGGATTCATCGGCGTCGCTGCGATGCTCGGCCCCGATCTGAGAAGCGGGATCGGCTCCGGTTTATGGGCGCAACTCGCCTGCCTCGCCGCGGCCGTTTCCTATGCTTTGGCAGCGGTCTGGGGCCGCCGCCTCGCTCCGCTGCCGCCAGTAATTGTGGCCACCGGGCAGTTGATCGCCGCAACCGTGCTACTCGTCCCGCTTGCGGTCGCCTTTGATCGTCCGTGGACCCTGGCGCCGCCTTCGTCGGCCGCGCTCGCCGCACTCCTGTCGCTGGCAGCGCTCTCGACGGCCCTAGCTTACGTCATCTATTTCCGCATTCTCGCCAGCGCCGGTGCCACCAACCTCCTGCTGGTGACGTTTCTAATTCCAGTGAGCGCCATCCTGCTCGGCACCATGGTACTGGGCGAGCGGCTTTCAGCGCATCACCTCGTCGGCATGGCGATCATCGCGCTCGGGCTCGCAGCCATCGACGGGCGACCGGTAGCAATCGCAACGCGGCGCGCTGCAGATAGCAGATGACAGATGATGGAGGACACGGCGAGGCATCGTTCCTTCATCCATCCGTCATCTGGTGGGCACGGGCTTCTCGCCGCGATAGTCGTAGAAGCCGCGCTGGGTCTTGCGACCCAGCCAGCCGGCCTCGACGTACTTCACCAGCAGCGGACACGGCCGATACTTGGAGTCGGCCAAGCCCTCGTGCAGGACCTGCATGACCGAGAGGCACGTATCGAGTCCGATGAAATCGGCGAGTTCGAGCGGACCCATCGGATGATGGGCGCCGAGCCGCATCGCGGTGTCGATCGCCTCGACATTACCGACGCCTTCATAGAGCGTATAGATCGCCTCGTTGATCATCGGCAGCAGAATGCGGTTGACGATGAAAGCGGGGAAATCCTCCGCCACCGCGATGGTCTTGCCGAGCTTGCCCACGAACTGCCTGGTCGTATCGAAGGTCGCATCGTCGGTAGCGATGCCACGGATGAGCTCGACCAGCTCCATGAGCGGCACCGGATTCATGAAATGGATGCCGATGAAGCGCTCGGGCCGGTCGGTCGAGGAGGCGAGGCGAGTGATCGAGATCGACGACGTATTGCTGCCGATGATGGCATCGGGCTTGAGCATCGGGCACACGGTGGCGAAGATGGTGCGCTTCACGTCCTCCTTCTCGGTCGCGGCCTCGATGACGAGGTCGCAGTCGCCGAGGGCGTCGTATTTCTCCGCCGGCGTGATGCGCTTGAGCGCCGCCTGACGATCCTCCTCGGTAATACGCTTGCGGCTCACCTGCCGCGCCATGTTGCCGTTGATGGTGGCGATGCCGGCCTTGACGCGATCCGCCGACAGATCGTTGAGCTTCACGTCGAACCCGGCCAGCGCGCTGACATGCGCAATGCCGCTGCCCATCTGACCGGCTCCGATCACGCCGATTTTTCGAATTTAAACGCCATGTTGTCGGAACGGGGTTTCAGCCGCTCTTTGAGCTCTATCATGTTGTTTTGCCCTTCTTACCCCGATCCGGGTCGAGACACCACGGGTCGAGGGTCGCAATCTTGACGAGTGGTCAACGGCCGAGCTTGCCGAGCTCCGCCGCCAGTTCGGGCAGCGCCTGGTAGAGATCGGCAACCAGCCCGTAGTCGGCAACCTGGAAGATCGGCGCATCCTCGTCCTTGTTGATCGCCACGATGACCTTCGAATCCTTCATGCCGGCGAGGTGCTGGATCGCCCCCGAAATTCCGACCGCGATGTAGAGCTCGGGCGCCACGACCTTGCCGGTCTGCCCGACCTGCCAGTCGTTCGGGGCATAGCCGGCATCCACCGCCGCCCGCGATGCACCCACAGCCGCACCGAGCTTGTCGGCCACCGGCTCGATATACTTGGTAAAATTGTCTCGGCTCTGCATCGCCCGCCCGCCGGAGATGATGATCTTCGCCGACGTCAGCTCCGGGCGCTCGGATCGCGACAATTCCTCGCCGACGAAGGTCGAAATGCCCGGATCGACCGCCGCCGCCGCCGCCTCGATGACCGCCGACCCCCCTTCCCCCGTCGCCTGGAAGGTGGAGGTACGCACCGTGATCACCTTGGTCTTGTCGGTCGAGCGCACCGTCTGCACCGCGTTGCCGGCGTAGATCAGCCGCTCGAAGGTGTCGGGCGCGATCACCTTGACGATGTCCGAGACCTGCATGACGTCGAGCAGCGCTGCAACGCGCGGCATGACGTTCTTGCCGGTGGTGGTGGCGGGAGCGACGATGGCCTCGTAGGGGGGCGCAATGCGACCCAGCAACGCCGCCGCCGGCTCCGCCAGCATGTGCTCGTAGGCGGTGGCATCAGCGAGCAGAACCTTCTTCACGCCATCGAGCCTGGCCGCTGCCTCGGCGATCTGGCGACAATTGCGTCCAGCAACCAGAACATGCACATCGCCGCCGAGCGCTTTCGCCGCAGTCAGCGCCTTGTGGGTGGCATCCCTGAGCGTCTTGTTGTCGTGCTCGGCGACGAGAAGCGTGGTCATGTCACGCCTCCACGCTCTAGAGACAGGCCAAAGGCACACCCAACATCAGCCTCGATCATCAAATCAATCCCACTTCGTTCTTGAGCTTGTCGACGAGCTCGCCGACGTTCTTCACCTTCACACCCGCCTTGCGTCCCGGCGGCTCCGTGGTCTTGAGCACTTCGAGTCGCGGTGAAACGTCGACCCCGTAGCTTTCGGGCGTCTTCTCGTCGATCGGCTTCTTCTTCGCCTTCATGATGTTGGGCAAGCTCGCGTAGCGCGGCTCGTTGAGGCGCAGGTCGGTGGTCACGATCGCGGGTGTCTTGAGCTGAACGGTCTGCAGGCCGCCGTCGACCTCGCGGGTGACCAGGACGTGGTCGCCTTCGATCACCACCTTGGACGCAAAGGTGCCTTGCGGCCAGGCCGTGAGCGCCGCCAGCATCTGGCCCGTCTGGTTGCAGTCGTCGTCGATCGCCTGCTTTCCCATGATGACGAGGCCGGGTTTCTCCTCCTCGACGATGGCCTTGAGAATCTTGGCGACCGCCAATGGCTCGAGCGCCTTGTCGGTCTTCACCAGGATGCCGCGATCGGCACCCATGGCCAGCCCGGTGCGAATGGTCTCGGTTGCCTGGCCCGATCCGATCGAGACAACCACGATCTCGGTGGCCTGGCCCTTTTCCTTGAGTTGGAGGGCTTCCTCCACGGCGATCTCGTCGAAGGGGTTCATGGACATCTTGACATTGGCAAGCTCGACGCCGCTGCCGTCGCTCTTGACGCGGATCTTAACGTTGTAGTCGACGACCCGTTTCACGGGCACCAGGATTCTCATGGAGTTCGCTCTTGCGATCGTGACGACCCTGCTACGCTCCATAGCGCGTCGCAAGCCGCGCGTAAACGCGCCGACCGGCTGCAGGACCGACCTTCGTGGCGGTCGCCGGTGCGCGCACAAGGGCGGCGGCATGTCGCGCGGTTTCAAGTGTCAACGCAGCCCGTCGAACCGGCCCGCACGAGCGGTACGGTCGGGAACGATCCGCACCACCGTATCCGGTACCGGCCGCAGGCATTCAAACAGCTTCACACCGGGCGGCTTCATCAGCGGGAACAGAACGGCGCCGGCCAGCATGCCACCGAAGTGCGCCCAATAGGCAACCTCGCTCTTCGATGTCGAGCCGAGATTCCAAAGTTGCAGGAGCACGAACACGCCGATCACCCAATAGGCGCTGATGCGCAGGGGAAAGATGCCGAACAGTACCGTGATCTTGGCGCAGGGGCGCAGCATCATGTAGCCGATGATGACGCCCGCGATCGAACCGGATGCGCCGATCAGCTCGATCGTGGAGCGCGGATCGTTGGCGACAAAGACGAGCCCGCCCACGATGCCGGCCAGAAGATAGAAGGCGAGGTAGCGGCCGCGACCGAGCGCGCGCTCGACGTCGTCCCCGAACACCCAGAGAAAGATCATGTTGCCCAGGAAATGCGCGAGATCGGAGTGGAAGAACTGGTAGCTGACGAGCGTGACGACAGCAGGAACCCATCCGCGCGCCGGCATATCGCCGGTCAAGGCGGCGGGCGTGAGACTGTAGGTATCGATGACCCGGTCGAGCGCGAGCTGGCTCGCCCCGGCCTCGAAGCAGAACACGGCCAGATTCGCGGCGATCAGGCACCACGTCACCAGCGGCTTCACCGGCTGCGTGAACGGGTTGTCGTCGTAAATCGGCATCACCATCGCGATCGTCTCTCTCAAAGGAAAAAATCGGCGGGACTGCGGGCTCCGGTGCCGGAGCCAACGCAACCATGCGGGAATTTCACCGGTTCAGTCCCGGCTGCCAAAGCACGTCCGACCCGCCGCGGTCATTGGCGTATCGGCCGGCAACGAAGAGAAAATCGGAGAGCCGGTTGACGTACTTGAGCGCTGCCGGGGTGACCCCTTCGCCCGGCTGGTCGTTGAGCTCGACCATCAGCCGCTCGCCGCGCCGGCAGACCGTGCGTGCGAGATGGAGACAGGCAGCGGCCGGACGACCCCCGGGCAGGATGAATGACTTTAGCGGCGCCAGATCGGCGTTGAGCTCGATCAATTCGCTGCTCGAGCCACGCCACCTGGCCGTCGGTGACGGTCATCCGCGCGCCTCCCGGCCCTTTCTCCGATAGACAGAGATCGGCCTCGACGTCGAACAGGTCGTTCTGGATGCGCGCCAGCATGGCGTCGAGCCCGCCTTCGGTGTGGAGCCGAGCCAACCCGATCGCCGCGTTCACCTCGTCCAAGTTCCATAGGCGGCGACGCGCAAATCGTACTTCTTGCGGCGGGCGCCCGAGCCGAGGGACGTTGTCCCGTCATCTCCGGTTCGCGTATAAATTCTGTTGAGGACAACCATCCGCGGCCCTATTTGCCCATCGCCCAGATGCTGAACATTATCACGACGATGGCGACGAATTGCAGCAGCACGCGCAGCCGCATCAGTTTCTGCGATCGCTGGGGCGATCCGCCGCGCGCCAAGTTGGAGAGCCCGAGCAGCAGCACGACCGCGACGGAGAGAACCGCGATCGGAACGAGCGCATAAACCAGGAACTCGGTCATCGCGCGACCTCATATCACTCTCGCAATGGAGAGGCCATCACCCAAGCCGGTGCCGCAAGCGGTTGCGATCCCCGGTAAGGCCGCGAGAGCCCGCGGGAGATCAACGTGACCGGTCGATATCCTGGTACTGGGTGCCGCCGGCCGCCTGGGCTACCTCGCTGCGGAGGCGTTCCGCGATGCGGGCTGGACGGTCGTAAGCCTCCTGCGCCCGGGAACTGCCGCCCGCACGGCCGCCGGCACCCAACCGCATGAAGTGAACGCGCTCGATCATGCCGCCGTCGCCGCGGCGGCACGGGGCATGGACATCGTCCTGCATGCTCTCAATCCGCAATTGACGGACTGGTCGCGGCAGGCTCTGCCCCTCGCCTATTCCGCCATCAGCGCGGCCGAGGCCGCAGGCGCCACGCTCATGTTTCCCGGCAATCTATATAATTACGGCTCTCCCATGCTGCAGATAATCGACGAGACCTCGCCGATGCGGCCAACCTCGCGCAAGGGCCGGCTGCGGGTCGCGATCGAGGACCGCATCGCGGAAGCAACCGAGCGCGGCATGCGCGCGATCATCCTGCGTGCGGGGGACTACTTCGGGGGCGGGCGCGGATCCTGGCTCGACCTGGTGATCGCCAGGGATATCCGCCGCGGCCGCATAACCTATCCGGGGCCCACCGGCCTCCTGCACGAATGGGCCTATTTGCCCGATTTCGCCGCGGCGCTGGTTCGTCTCGCTGCCGTTCGCGACCGGCTCACCCCGGTTGCGCGCTTCGGCTTCCCCGGCCACGCCGTGACCGGTCACGAATTCTCGACCGCGATTGCTCGGGCGATCGGGCACGGGCTTCAGATCAAGCGCATGACGTGGTGGCTCATTCATGCGCTGCGGCCGATTGTGCCGCTGTGCCGGGAACTCTCGGAGCTGGCGTATCTCTGGTACGAGCCGCATCGCCTCGACGGAAGCAATCTCCAGTCGGCGATCGGTGACATCCCCCATACGTCGCTTGACCTTGCCCTGGCACGCACCCTAGAGGAACTCGGCATCACGGCCGCGCGTGTTGCGCCAGCTACGGCACAGGGAAACCGCTGATGATCGTCGATTTCCAGCATCACTTCACTCCGCGCGAGCTGATGCCCAAGGATCTCGGCCGTCGCAAGCTGGTGTCCTATGACGAGCACGGCGCGCCGAGCTTCATCATGCACTGGATGCTGTTCGATCTCGACGAGCATATCCACATGATGGACGAGGCCGGAATCGACGTCGCGTTCCTCACCAGCGCCGCCGGCATGTGCGCCGATCTCGAAAGATCGCGCCTCTGCAACGAGAGCGCCAGCAAGGCCGAGCGCGACTATCCCGGCCGCTTCATCGGTGCTGCGCACGCCAATCCGCTGGGCGGCGCGGACGCGTTCCGCGAGCTCGCCCGCTGCAAGCACGAGCTGGGCTTTCCAGGGGTCGTGATCACCTCCGAGACGGCCGACCTCTATCTCGATGCGCCCCAGTTCGAGCCGTTCTGGACCGAATGCGCGAAGCTCGGGCTGTTCGTGTTCGTTCATCCCGCGCTCAAGCTCAATCAGACCAGTCAGTTCGACGGTTATGACACCGCGCGCTCGGTTGGACGCGAGTTCTCCCTGGTCATGGCCACCATCCGACTGGTCAATTCCGGCGTGTTCGACCGCCACCCCGCCCTTACGGTGCACATGTCGCATCTCGGTGGCGGGCTCTCGGCCCTGCTCGGCCGCATCCGCTCCTATCAGGACAAGGACTTCTGGGGGACGATCGACAATGCCCGTCACGGAATGAAGCCGGAGCGGGATTTCGACCACTATCTGCGAACCAACATGGTATTCGATACCGCCGGTTTCTGCGGCGCCATGGGCGCGGTGAAAGGGGCGCTGATCGAGATCCCTGCCTCACGCATCGTGTTCGCGACCGACTATCCGCAGGAGATCCGCGAGCGGGAGGCGGTGCGTGACTTCGTCCGGGAGCTTTCGGCGCTCGGCAGCGAGGGCGAGGCAATTCTGTCCGGCAACGTCGGCAAGCTCATCAGGCAACCTGTCGGGGTGGCCTGAGCTGTCCCGTTCCACTGTCTCGCCTGCCACACGCCGCGAGATGCTTCTCGATCTCGTGCACGGGAAGCTTGACGAAATCCTTGTCGATCTCGGCTCGCAGCACCGCGCGTAGCGCATGGGAATAAGCCTGACGGATGACACCCATTCACCTGGTCGGATTTTCAGCCCGGGCATGGAACCTCCACGACGTTGACCCTTCCTGGAAGCGCGGAAGCATCCGCGCCTTGATGTGGATCAACGCCTCTGAAGTGATTTAGTTGCTGTCGGAGCGCGATTTCGGGGCCCACTCAATTCGCCGCACCGAGCAGCCTGCGGGCAATCACCTGGGCCTGGATCTCGGCGGCGCCTTCGAAGATCGAAAGGATTCGCGCGTCGCAAAGGATACGGGAGATCGGAAATTCGAGGGCGAAGCCGTTGCCGCCGTGAATCTGCACCGCATTGTCGGCGTTGGCCCAGGCGACACGAGCGGCGAGCAGCTTCGCCATACCGGCCTCCAGATCGCAGCGCTTGCCGGAGTCCTTCTGACGCGCCGCGAAATAGGTGAGTTGACGAGCAATCATGATCTCGACCGCCATCATTGCGATCTTGTCGGCGACGCGGGGGAAATCGATGATCGGCCGGCCGAACTGCTGGCGCTGCTGCGCGTAGGCGAGCGCCTGCTCCATCGCCGCCTGCGCCACCCCGATCGCGCGCGCCGCAGTCTGAATGCGCGCGGATTCGAAGGTCTGCATGAGCTGACGAAAGCCGACCCCTTCGACGCCGCCGAGCAGGTTTTCCGCGCTCACTTCGAATCCGTCGAAGGCGATCTCGTATTCCTTCATTCCGCGATAGCCCAGCACCTCGATCTCGGTGCCGGACATTCCGGGTACCGGGAACGGATCCGCGTCGGTGCCGCGCGGCTTCTCCGCCAGCAGCATGGAAAGCCCGCGATGACCCGGCTCGTCCGGATTGGTGCGGACCAGGAGCGTCATCAAGTCCGCCCGCACCGGGTGGGTGATCCAGGTCTTGTTGCCGTAGACGAGGTATTTGTCCCCCCGGCGCACGCCACGCGTCTTGAGCGAGGCGAGATCGGAACCGGTGTTGGGCTCGGTGAATACGGCGGTCGGCAACACCTCGCCGGAAGCAATCTTCGGCAGCCACATGCGTTTCTGCTGCTCGGTGCCCCCGCCAATGATGAGCTCGGCAGCGATCTCGGAACGCGTGCCCAGAGAGCCCACCCCGATATACCCGCGCGCGAGCTCTTCGGAGACCACGCACATCGATTCCTTACCAAGCCCCAGGCCGCCGTACTCCTCCGCAATCGTGAGGCCGAACACGCCGAGCTCCGACATCTGCGCCAGAACCTCCAGCGGAATGTAGCTGTTGGTGCGATGCCAAGCCTGCGCGTGCGGCACGACCTCGCTATCACTAAACTTGCGCATCTCGTCACGGACGGCGGCGAGCGTCTCGTCGAGGCCGCAATCGCCGACCGTGGCGTCCGGGTGGCTGCACATCAGCTCGACCAGGCGAGCGCGCCGCTCGACATTGCCGGACACGATCAGCGCCTCGAGCGGGCCGGACATGCGCGCGGCGACCGCCGCAGCCGAGAGCCCGACGTCGGCCGGGCGCACCATCTCGCCCTGACTCATGGGAATGCCGCCCGCGATCTGTGCGAGGTATTCGCCGATCCCGATCCGGACCAGCAGCTCCTCGGTCTCGCCGAGTCCGCCGGCAGCGTGCAGGCGCTCGGCATAGGCGGTGAGCTGACGCACCGATTCGACGTAGGTGGCCAACCATGCGAGACCATGGGTGGCGCGTTGCTCGCGGTCGAACAGCCGGTCGACCAGGTGACCCTCGACCATGACGCGCTGCTGCACCGCCGCCGTCGCCTCGGCGAGCAAGCCCTCAGCCGTTCGGGTCGCCTCGCGCGCAAGCGTCGTGAGCTTTGCCCCGGCGTCGCGGCGTTCGGCTTTGTGCAGCATCGGGCATCTCCGCGCGGACGCGCTCGAGCGGGCCGACGCGCGCCTTTCAGACTACGCGTGCAATGCACAAATGCAACGCCGCGATGGGAAACCGGAGGGCCTTGCCCGTAGTTTAGCCGCCAATGCTACATTATTGACCGATTCGCGGCTTCCTCGGCACCGAGCCGCGGCGTAGCCCGGCTGGGCGGTCCGGCGCTGACCGCGAATTCATGCGACAGGGCGCCGAGATGCCGGCGGCCTCCTACTTCGCCACCCCGATCAGTGTCGCGGGCCCGAGAAATCCCGTGCGAGCCTGCAATTCGCGACGCGGATGCTGCGCCTGGTTGCGGGGGTATTTCGGCTGCGGCCAATGAACCGCGGCTCCCCCGCGATAACGACCGCGCCGACCGCCGCAATGTCGCCGTTCCCCATCGCGTCGAGGGCACTGCTCCGGGTGCCACCGTCCGGGGCATCGAGCAGCACGATATCGGCCGCCTTGCCGGCACGGAGCAGTCCGGAGTCGAGCCGGTACACGCGCGCATTGCTGCCGGTCGCCGCCGCCAGGCAAATTTCGGGGGCGATGCCGGCGAGACTGGCGAGATGAGACATCGTGTAGAGCATGCCGAGCGGCATGACGCCGCTGCCGGTCGGCGTGTCCGTGCCCACGATGACTCGATCGAATGCGTTGTGACGTTGCGCCAGGGTTGCGCACATGAGTGCCGTGCGCAGATTGCCGGCGGTGCAGATCTGCAGTGCCATGTCCCCCTCGACGATGATCCGTTCGAAGTCTTCGTCGGGCATGGCGGTCGGACCACCGTTCACGTGAAACGACACGTGCGGCTTCATTGCGAGCAGATGACGGCCGGTGATCGCGCCCGAGCCTGGAATCGACGAGCCGCCGGTGTGGCAAGTGGTGATCATTCCGTGGGCGCGTGCCGCTGCCATCAACGGCGCATACTCGAAGGCGGACTTGAACGCGCCGAAGCCGGCTTTGGCCAGCCACACGCCCTGCTTGGCGATCTCGCCGAGATCGTTGCCGGTCAATGTCGGCTCGAGGATGACCGAGCCTGCGTACACCCGCATGCCCCCCGGTCGATAATTCTCGAAGCATTTTCTGGCGGCGACCGCCAGCGCCTTGACGCCGTCGGCATCGCGCGGCCGTCCGGGAACGTGGACCTCCGACGCACTGATCGCGGTGGTCACGCCGCCATGAACGTAGCTCTCCAAGTAGCCGACAGTCTGCTGACGCGGGGTGAAATCGCCGAACGTAACGTGCACGTGCGAATTGATCAGGCCGGGAACCGCGGTAGTCCCGTCGGCGTCGATCACGAGATCGCAAGCCTCGACATCGGTGGCGGATGCGGTCCCCACATGATGTATGCGATCACCGTCGGTGATGACGGTATCGCCCTCGACCAGGGGTTCCGCCAGATCGCCGGTAACAATCGTGCCGATGTTGACGATCGCGATGCGCATGGTCCCGGTCGGCATGTGCGGGATGAACAACGCAATATAGCACAGTCGCCAGACCTGTTGCTTGCCAGAGCGCCACGCGCTTCAATTGAACGAATTCTGGTCCGGACCATCCATGCGGCGAGCCATTGCCATCGTTCTCGATGCCTACTCGCGCTTCGATGCGGACGACGGCTGGGCGATCTCGAGCCACATCGCGCTGTCCGCGTTGATGGCGATTTTTCCGTTCTTCATCGTGCTGACCGCAATTGCGGGCTTCTTCGGCTCGACCGATCTCGCGGACGAAGTCGCCAACCTGATGCTCGCGACGTGGCCCACGGAAGTGGCGACTCCACTCGCGCGCGAGATCCACAACGTGCTGGGCGGGACGCATACCGGCGCGTTGACGCTCGGAATCGTCTTCGCAGTTTTTTTCGCCTCCAGCGGGGTCGAAAGCCTGCGGATCGGTCTCAATCGCGCCTACAATGTGAGCGAAACCCGGCACTGGCTGGTGCTGCGACTCGAATCCATCGCTTATGTCCTGCTCGCCGCGCTTGGAAGCCTGGCGCTGGGCTTTCTGATTGTTCTCGGCCCGCTCCTGTTCCGCACCGCCCTGCGACACATGCCCTGGCTCGAGCCGCTCGAAGGTACGTTCACCGTGTTTCGCTTCGGCATCGCCACTGTCGTGCTCGCCATCGCGCTTTTCGTGGCGCATAAATGGCTGCCTGCCGGTCGCCGCCGTGTGGCCGAGATCATTCCCGGCATAGCCGCGACTGTGGTGCTGTGGCTGGCCGCCGGCGTCGCCTTCGGACGTTACCTCGCCGAGTTCGCCGTGACCTACGTGAGCTACTACGCCGGTCTGGCCTCGGCCATGATCGCGCTGGTGTTTCTCTATTGGACGGCGTCGATATTCGTGTTCGGCGGCGCGCTCAACGCCGCGCTGCTCCACCCGCCCGGGCGCGGCTCGATTTCGGTCGACGAGCACCCTTGAGGGCACCCCGTTTCCCGGCGCCGCAGGCGTGGCCGATCACCGATCGGCCGCGCCTGCAACTCTTTGCCGGATAGACAGCGCTCAACGGCGGGATGCCAACCAATATCCGAATGGCGCTCCGCCGTCGTCACCACCTCAGGACATCAGCCGACATAGGCGGCGCGTTCCTGCTGCTGCGCCTCGGCCGGTGTCGCCGGCTGTGCGGGCAGCTGGAGAACGGTCGCTCCCTGTCCTTCGCAGAGATCCGTCAGAAGCACGATCTGCCCGTCCGGAAACTCAAGCGCGTCGTGATGAGCTCGCGGCTCGTTCTTGTTGACTTGCCGGAAGATCGCGGTCCGGTGGCCGATGGTCTTCACTCCCCAGCCGAGGAAGCCGGATGCCGTGGTGGACGGCTGTTGCGCAAACGCGAGCTCCGTTCCCGGAAGAACACAGACCGCGGTGGTCACATCCTCCGGTGAAGCGAACCCGCGCGTTCCGGTGCCGAAGTTGCGCGTCGTCAACTTGTCGCCGACCTTTGCGGGACGTGACTTGACGTGATGCAAGCTGTAGTCGCACATGGGCAGGACTCCTCTTCTTGCAAGCCCCCCGCACGCTCTACCGGAGCATCTCAAGCAAAGAAGGTGCCATTCTTATGGCAAGCGCTCGCGACGATCCCAGGAACGACCCAAGTTGTTGAGCGCAATACGCAAACGCGCCGGCGGACGCCGAGCCGGGCGGCTCTCGTTCGCGCCGGGCGGCCCCTACGCGCGACTCGCTTCGATCACGTCGTCGAGCGTCCGCAACCCGGTACGTGGTGAATTGACGAGCACGGCCATGTTGCCGGGCGGATGCAGGTTGGTGCGCATCAACTCGTGCGCGCGCGGAATCCTGCTCCAGGGAAACACCTCGCTCATGCAGGGATCGATGCGGCGGTCGAGGACGAATTGGTTCGCCGCCGAGGCCTGCTTGAGATGCGCGAAATGGGAGCCTTGAATGCGCTTCTGCCGCATCCACACGTAACGCGCATCCAAGGTGAGGTTGTAGCCCGAGGTGCCGGCGCAGAATACCACCATGCCGCCGCGCTTCACCACCAGGCAGGACACCGGAAAGGTCGCCTCGCCGGGATGCTCGAACACGATGTCGACGTCGCGCTTGCCGGTAACGTCCCAGATGGCCTTGCCGAATTTGCGCGCCTCCTTCACCCAGGCATCGTATTCCGGCGTCCCGACCTTGGGCATCGCACCCCAGCAGGCGAAGTCTGTGCGGATGATCACGCCCTTGGCACCCAGCTGCATAACGTAGTCGCGCTTGCTCTCGTCGGAGACGACGCCGACTGCATTGGCGCCGGAGGCCGCCACCAACTGCACGCCGAACACGCCGAGTCCGCCGGAGGCGCCCCATACCAGGACGTAATCCCCCGGCTTGAGCGTATGGGGGGGATGCCCGTAGAGCATGCGATAGGCGGTGGCGAGGGTCAGGGTGTAGCAGGCGGCTTCCTCCCAGGTGAGATGGGGCGGCTTGCGCATGAGCTGGCGCGATTGTACGCGGCAGAACTGCGCGAAGGATCCGTCCGGTGTCTCGTAGCCCCAGATGCGCTGCGATGGCGATAGCAGCGGGTCGCCGCCGTTACAGTCTTCATCATCGCCGTCGTCCTGGTTGCAGTGGACGATGACCTCGTCGCCGACCTTCCAACGGCGGACCTTCGAGCCCACCGACCAGACGATGCCGGAGGCATCCGAACCGGCGATGTGAAACGCATTCTTGTGAACGTCTAGCACGGAGATCGGCGTGCCCAGCGCCGCCCACACACCGTTGTAGTTGACGCCGCCCCCCATCACCAACACGAGCACTTCATCCTCTCCGATCGGCCACGTCGGCAACACTTCGAGCTGCATCGAGGATTCCGGCGGACCGTGGCGCTCCTTGCGAATGGCCCACGCATGCATCTTCGCAGGTACGTGACCGAGGGGCGGGATCTCGCCGATGTCGTAGAGCTCCTTGAGCACCGCCTGCGGCGATGCCGTCATCGCAACGGCCGGCATGGGCGCCTCCGCATTCAAGGCCAACGTCCCCCCAGTCTGCAGCATTTCATGCTGCATCGCAATATTAGGGAATGCGGGGTTGGGGAGTAGAGTTCCGACGTCGCGGACACCATCACCGCGCTCCGTTATAACAGCGACGGGATGCGGCTCTCGCAACCTGCCGACGAACAGAATTTCATTCCCGGGGAAGCATCATGGACATGTCCGGTCACAGCCTGATCGTCATCTTGATCGTGGGCCTGGTCGCCGGCTGGCTCGCTGGCAAGATCGTCCGCGGCGGCGGTTTCGGTCTCATCGGCGACATCTTCGTTGGCGTCATCGGGGCGTTCATCGGCCGCTGGCTGTTCGGCATCCTCAAGATCTCTATAGGCATCAACTTCTGGATCGATGCCATCCTCACCGCCACGATCGGAGCCGTGATCCTTCTGTTGCTGATCCGCCTGGTCAGACGCTGAGCGACTGGCATGCCTGCCTCCAGCCCGTCGAGGGGTACAGCGTGCGCCGCTCCGCTCCGGCGGATGCCCGGCGGAACAGCAGCTGACAGCAGCGGTCAATATTGATATTGCATTGCAGCATCTCCGGCGCCGAGGACGCCGCCATGACTAGTCGCGACAAGCCCTGGATTTTCCGCACCTACGCCGGGCATTCGACGGCCGCCGCGTCGAATACGCTCTACCGCAGGAACCTGGCCAAAGGTCAGACCGGCCTCTCCGTCGCCTTCGATCTGCCGACACAGACCGGTTACGACAGCGATCATCCGCTCGCCCGGGGCGAGGTCGGCAAGGTCGGAGTGCCGATCTCCCACCTCGGCGACATGCGCACGCTGTTCGACGAGATCCCGCTCGGCGACATGAACACGTCGATGACCATCAACGCGACCGCGGCCTGGCTGCTCGCACTCTACGTCGCACTCGCCGACGCGCAGGGTGTCGCACGCGAGAAGCTCTCCGGCACCACGCAGAACGACATCATCAAGGAGTATCTCTCGCGTGGCACCCACGTGTTCCCGCCCGCGCCTTCGTTGCGGCTGACCAAGGACGTGATCCTGTTCACGACCCGCGAGATGCCGAAATGGAACCCGATGAACGTGTGCTCCTATCACCTGCAGGAGGCCGGCGCGACGCCAGTGCAGGAGCTCGCCTTCGCGCTCGCGACCGCGATCGCCGTCCTCGACACGGTCGAGGCGTCGGGAGCGGTCGAGCGTCATGCCTTCGGCGAAGTGGTCGGGCGCATCTCGTTCTTCGTCAATGCGGGACTGCGCTTCATCACCGAGGTGTGCAAGATGCGTGCCTTCGCCGAGCTGTGGAACGAAATCGCCGCCGAGCGCTACGGCGTCGATGATCCGAAACAACGGCTTTTTCGCTATGGCGTGCAGGTCAATTCGCTCGGGCTGACCGAGCAGCAGCCCGAGAACAACGTCGCCCGCATCCTGATCGAGATGCTGGCGGTGACGCTGTCGAAGAACGCGCGTGCGCGCGCGGTGCAGCTTCCGACCTGGAACGAAGCGCTCGGGCTGCCGAGGCCGTGGGACCAGCAATGGTCGCTGCGCATGCAGCAGATCCTGGCCTACGAGACCGACCTCCTGGAGTATGGCGATATCTTCGACGGCTCGCCCGAGATCGCCGCCAAGGTCGACGCGCTCAAGCGCGAAGCCAGGGACGAGCTCGCGCACATCGGCGCGCTCGGCGGCGCGGTGGCCGCGGTCGAGCAGGGGTACATGAAACAGCAGCTCGTGGAAGCGAACACGCGCCGGGTCGAGGCCATCGAACGCGGCGAGCAGACCGTGGTGGGGGTGAACCGCTTCCTGGAAACCGAGCCGTCCCCGCTTGCAGGCGCAGCCGACGCCATCCTCACGGTCGCACCGGAGGCGGAAGCCGAGCAGATCGCGCGTCTGCAGTCCTGGCGCGCGGCACGCGATCAAAAGGCGGTATCGGTCGCCCTCAAGGAGCTGCGCCTCGCCGCGCGAGAGAACCGCAACATCATGCCGGCCTCGATCGTGTGCGCCATGGCAGGCGTCACCACCGGCGAGTGGGGCTTCGCGCTGCGCGAGAGCTTCGGCGAGTACCGGGCGCCCACCGGTGTCGGACGCGCCCCGCGCAACGAGACCGTCGGGCTCGATGACCTGCGCGCGAACGTGGACCGCGTCTCGCGCAAACTCGGCAGGCGACTGAAGTTCGTGCTCGGCAAGCCTGGCCTCGACGGGCATTCCAACGGCGCCGAGCAGATCGCGGTGCGCGCACGCGACGCCGGCATCGACGTGATCTACGAGGGGATCCGCCTCACCCCCGCGGAGATCGTCGCCGCTGCCCGCGACGCGCGCGCACATGTGGTGGGCCTGTCCATCCTCTCCGGCTCCCATGTGTCGCTGGTCAAGGACGTCCTGGCGCGGATGCGGGAGGCCGGGCTTGGCGAGATCCCGATCGTGGTCGGCGGCATCATTCCTCCGGAGGATGCCGGCGCGCTCAAGGATGCCGGCGTGACCGCCGTCTATACGCCGAAGGATTTCGAGTTGAACCGCATCATCACGGACGTAGTGAGAATCGTGGAAATCGCTTCTGAGCGAGCGGCGTAGGCCGGCGGCCAACTCCTACGGTCGCCGATCGAGCACCAGCGATCCCAGGACTTGCGAGAGCACGCCCGGGCCGAGCGGCTTGGCGAGATAGCCGTTCATGCCGGCGGCTCGGCCGGCGGCCTCGTCGGCGACATCGGCTCGGCCCGCCACTCCGACGATCGCGACACGGCCCGCGGGCCCCTCGAGCGCACGGATGCGCCGGGTTGCTTCGGTTCCGTCGATGTCGGGCAACGTCACGTCCATCAGTACGACGTCGTAGCGTCCGTGCACGACTGCATCGACCGCTGCGGCGCCAGTAACCACGAAGTCTGGACGGTGACCGAGCTCGGTGAGAATCGTGTTGAGCACGACGCGGCCATACGGATTGTCGTCCACGCACAGGATGGCGAGCGAGCGCGGCGGCGCCCCGCCTGCGCTTGCGTCGGCCACCGCGCCCGGCACCGGCGCCGCCCGGTCGAGGACGACGGCGAGGCGAAAGCAGCTGCCCCCGCCGTGCTTGCTCGTTACCGTGAGATCGCCGCCCATCGCCTCGGCGATGCGCTTGACGAAGGCCAAGCCCAGCCCCGCCCCGCCGAAGCGTCGGGCAATTTCGTCGTTCGCCTGGGCGAACGGCCGAAACAGCTGCTCGATCTCCGCGGGGGCGAGCCCGATGCCGCTGTCGGACACCGTGAAGGTGATCCGCGTCTTGTCGCGCCCCACGGGCTCGGCGGTCGCTTCGAGTCGCACGCTCCCGCGCTCGGTGAATTTCACCGCGTTGTCGATCAGGTTCTCCACCGCAGCGCGCAGCCGCAGCGGATCGCCGATCACCGCCTCCGGCAGGTCGCCCGCGATGTCGGTCTCGACGTCGAGCCCCTTGGTCCTGGCGCGCGCGGCAAGCGAGGCCGCGAGCGCATCGGCGAGGCGGCGGGGCCGGATCGGCTCGCGGCGCAAGAGCAGGCCCTTGCTGTCCGCACGCGCGGCATCCACGATCAGCGACGTGAGCATCGCCAGATGCTCGGCCGTGCTCTTGATCGCGTTCGCCCAGCCGCGCTCGCGTTCGCCGAGCTGCGAGGTCGCCAACAACTCGCTCAGCGCCAGGATGCCGGTGAGCGGCGTGCGGATCTCGTGCGCAAGATCGGCGAGCGTCGCCTCGATGGTGCGCGCAGACGACCGAGCCGGCCGCGGGCGGGCCGCCGTACGTCGGGCACGGCGACGCTTCCTGCCCGCGGATACCCTCGATTTTCGCATCGAACCCTCAGGGCGGATCGCCGCCAGTGTCCCGAATAAGGGCCTACCACGAGGCTCGGTCCAACCCCACCATCTTGCGAACGTCGGCCGCCGTCGTGCCTTGTTCCCGCAAGGCGCGCAGCGCGGTTGCGCGAGTCGATTTCGACAGCTTTCGGCCATCGGCATCGAGAATCAACCGGTGGTGATGGTACCTGGGCGGCGGCAGCCCGAGCAGTGCCTGCAGCAGGCGGTGCAGGCTGGTCGCCCAGAACAGGTCCTGCCCGCGCACGACCTCCGTGATCCCCTGGCAGGCGTCGTCGATCACTACCGAGAGATGGTAGCTCGTCGGCATGTCCTTGCGTGCCAGCACCGCGTCGCCCCACCTCGGCGGGGCGGCGGCGACCGACCCGGTTTGACCCTCCGGGCCGGTGCCGGTCTCGTTCCAGGCGAGCGGACCGGCCCGCGCCGTCGCAGCCGCCACGTCGAGCCGCAGTGAATAGGGCTCGCCGCACGCCAGCCGTCGCCGCCGCTCGGCCGGCTCGAACCCTTTCGCATTCCCGGGATAGAGCGGCGCCCCGTCGGGGTCGCGCGGCCAGGGCGCGCTTCGCTCGCGCTCGGCCACCAGCCCCGCAATCTCGCCGCGGCTCTCGAAGCTCGGATAGACGAGCCCCGCGGTCTCGAGCGCCGCGAGCGCGTCACGGTATTGCGCGAAATGCTCGCTCTGGCGCCGGACCGGCCGCTCCCACGTAATTCCCAGCCACGTCAGGTCTTCATAGATCCCCTGCTCGAATTCCGGGCGGCAACGGACCGCGTCGATGTCCTCGATGCGCAACAGCAGCCGCCCGCCCGCCGCCCGCGCCATCTCGAAGTTGATCAGCGCGGAGAGCGCATGGCCGAGATGCAGATAGCCGTTCGGGCTGGGCGCGAAGCGGAATACCGGCGTCATCGCAGCAATCACCAGTGTCCCGACATTTGTTGCGTTTCCGATCCTTGACATGGCATCGGGCTTCGTTCGAATTCCCATGCCCGCACGCAGAGAGCAACTCGTGTCTCCTGCCGTGGGTTGCTCAGCCGATTGCCGCATGGCGTTCATCCATACCGATTCCGATCTCGATGCTGCATTGGCCCGATTGAGCCTGGCCGACCCGCGGCTCGCCGCTCTCTTGCAGGTTGCGGGACGGCCGCCGCTGCGGCGGCGGCCCGGCGGCTTCGAGGGACTGGCTTCGATCGTGGTCTCGCAGCAGCTCTCGGTGGCAAGCGCTTCCGCGGTCTGGACCCGGCTGGCGGCAGCGCTCGATCCCTTCCACCACAAGAGCCTGCGCCGCGCGCGCACGAGCACGCTGCAGCGTGCCGGCCTGTCGGCGCCGAAAATCCGGACCCTCAAGGCGGTCGCGGCAGCAATCGACGCGGGCGCGATCGACCTCGACGGGCTCGCCCAGCTCGGAGCCGACGAGGCCCACGCCCGGCTCACCGCGCTGCACGGGATCGGGCCCTGGACCGCGGACATCTATCTGTTGACCTGTCTGGGCCATGCCGATGCCTGGCCGGCCGGCGACCTCGCGCTGCAGGAGGCGGTGCGGATCGCTTTCTCGCTCGCGGCGCGGCCGACGGCCAAGGAGATGGGGCTGCTCGCCGAGCCGTGGCGACCATGGCGCGGGGTGGCGGCGCGGCTGCTGTGGACCTATTATCGCACCATCAAGCGGCGCGAGGGGGCGCCGATCCAGCCCACATCATCCAGGCGGAGGTCGTGATGGCCGCTGAGCTCGACGGTCCGCGGCTCGAGCCGCGCGCGGGCACCGCGCGCCAGCTGGTCGTGTTCCTGCACGGCTACGGCGCCGACGGCAACGACCTCATCGATATCGGCCGCGCCTGGCAGGACCTCATTCCGCAAGCCGCGTTCGTCTCCCCGCACGCGCCGGAACCGTGCGGCCAGGCGCCGGTCGGCAGACAATGGTTCGCGCTCACCTTTCGCGACCCCGATGAGCGCTGGACCGGCGTCAACAAAGCGGCGCCGGCGCTGGATCGTTTCCTCGAGGCCGAGCTCCGGCGTCGCAACCTTCCCGCCTCGGCACTGGCGCTGGTCGGCTTCAGCCAGGGCACCATGATGGCGCTGCATGTAGGGTTGCGGCGCGCGACGCCGCCGCTCGCGATCGTCGGCTATTCCGGCTTGCTGTCAGTGCCGCAGAACGCCAATCCCGATGCGTTCGCCGCCGAGATAAGGTCGCGACCGCCGGTGCTGCTCGTGCACGGCGACCAGGACGACCTCATTCCGGTGCAGGCCCTGTTTCAAGCGTCGCAAGGACTCGCCTCGCTCGCGGTGCCGGTCGAGTGGCACATTTCGTACGGCATCGGCCACGGCATCGACCAGGAAGGCCTGCGCCACGGCGGCGAGTTCCTCGCCCGCCGCCTCGCCGGGGCGCGATGAGGCAACTTGCGGCGCTTGCAAACCGCCACGTCAGCACTGCCGCCGAGCACGCGTGCAGGCGCCGACGCGGTCGCGCGGCGTGGCGTGGAAGTGGCAGCGGCGCGACTTGCGGCCGGCAACTACAGCAGACCTGCCGTACTTCATAAGTGCCGGCGCGGGCTTCACAATCCCGTCATGCTGCCCTATAGACTGTGGCCACCGCCGCGGTCGGCAGGGAAAGGAGTCGAGGAGCAGCCCTTTGAACGTGCACGTGTCGCCCACCGGCTTTCCCGCGCTCGTGCTCAATGCGGACTTCCGCCCGCTCAGCTATTATCCGTTGTCGCTGTGGTCGTGGCAGGATGCCATCAAGGCGGTGTTCCTCGAGCGGGTGAACATCGTGGCGCAGTACGACCGGGCGGCGCGCAGCCCGAGCCGGGAGATGAAGCTTCCGAGCGTGGTCTCGCTCAAGAACTTCGTGAAGCCCGCGACCCAACCCGCCTTCACGCGCTTCAACGTGTTCCTGCGCGACAAGTTCAGCTGCCAGTTTTGCGGCGGGCGCGACGACCTGACCTTCGATCACCTGCTGCCGCGCTCGCGCGGGGGGCACACGACCTGGGTCAACGTGGTCGCGGCCTGCTCGCCGTGCAATCTCAGGAAGGGCAATCTGACGATGGACGAGGCCAGGATGTGGCCGTCGCAGAAGCCGTTCCAGCCGAGCGTGAACCATCTGCACCGCAACGGCCGGCGCTTTCCGCCCAACTATCTGCACGAGAGCTGGCTCGACTATCTGTACTGGGACACCGAGCTCGATCCGTAACCAGCCAACCTCCATCCGGGCGGTGTTCGGCGCGCTGTTTCTGGCGCTGCTGCTCGCCGCGCTCGACCAGACCATCGTCTCCACCGCGCTCCCGGCCATGGCCGGCGACCTCGGCGGTCTCGCGCATTTGTCATGGGTGGTCACGTCCTACCTCCTGACCAGCACGGTGGTCGGCCCGCTCTACGGCAAGTTCGGCGATCTCCATGGCCGCAAGGTCGTGCTGCAAGTGGCGATCGCCGTCTTTCTCGCGGGATCGGTGCTGTGCGCCATCGCCGGCAACATGCTGCAGCTCATCCTGTTCCGCGCGGTGCAGGGCGTGGGCGGCGGCGGATTGATGGTCGTCACCATCGCCGTGATCGCCGACGTCATCGCCCCGCGCGAGCGCGGGCGCTACCAGGGATTCTTCGGTGTGGTGTTCGCCTTCGCCACCGTCGTTGGACCGCTGGTCGGCGGCTTCTTCGTCGATCACCTGAGCTGGCGCTGGATCTTCTTCATCAACCTGCCGCTCGGCATTCTCGCCATGGTCGTGATCGCCGTGGTGCTGCCGGCACCGGCCGCGCGCCGCCGCCACGACATCGACTACGCCGGCGCGCTGCTGCTCACCATCGCGCTCGGCGCCGCCATCCTGTTCGCCGGGCTCGGCGGAACCGCGTTCGCATGGACATCGCCGGTCATCCTCGGCCTGGTCGCAGCCAGCATCGTCGGCACCGTCGCTTTCGTCGTCGTCGAGCGGCGCAGCAACGAGCCGATCCTGCCGATGAGCCTGTTCAAGGGTGGCAATTTCGCGGTCGCGAGCGGCGTCGGGCTGATCGTCGGGCTGTCGATGTTCGGGGCGGTGACGTTCCTGCCGGTCTACCTGCAGGTGGTGAAGGGAGTGAGCCCGCTGGTGTCCGGCCTCATGCTCACCCCGATGATGCTCGGCATGCTGGTGACCTCGGTGATCAGCGGGCGCCTGATCAGCCGCTTCGGCCGCTACAAGCTCTTTCCCGTCATCGGCACCGCCACCATGACGCTGGGGCTGGGCGCGCTGTCGTTGCTCTCGGTCGAGGGCAGCGCGTGGCAGACCACGCTCGATGCCCTGTGGGTCGGGCTCGGCATGGGAATGGTGATGCAGGTGCTCGTGCTGGCGGTGCAGAACAGCGTCGACTACGAGCGGCTCGGCGTCGCCACCTCGGGGACGATGCTGTTCCGCGCGCTCGGAGGCGCGCTCGGCGTGGCGCTGTTCGGTGCCATATTCGCCAACGGCCTGCATGCCGCGCTCGCGCGCTCCGGATTGGGCCATCTGGCGACCGCCGGCCCGGCGGTGGTCCGGAGCCTGCCGCCGGACCTGCACGGGGAATACGTCGTCGCCGTCATGGCGGCGCTGCGCCCGGTATTCCTGGTCGCCGCCGCCATCTCCGCACTGGGATTCGCGCTCGCCTGGCTGTTGCGCGAGATCCCGCTGCGCGAGGGTGTCGGCGCCGAAGGCGTAGGCGAGAGCTTCGCGATGCCGCGCGACGCCACCTCGCTGCAGGAGCTCGAGCGCATCGTCACGCTGCTGGTGGCGCGCGAGAACCGCTGGCGCGTCTATGCCGATCTCGCCACCCGTGCAGCCATCGACCTGCCGGCGGCGGAGCTGTGGATGCTGGCGCGATTGGGGGAGCGCGAGCCGATGACGATCGCCGCGCTCAGCGCCGAGCTGACGATACCCGAGGAGGAGCTGGCACATCCACTCGGCGCGCTGCGCGGGCGTGGAATTGTCGCCGAGATCGAGAGCGGACACCTCGAGCTGACCGCGGCCGGCGTGGCGATGCGCGATCGGGTGATGGCGGCGCGACGCAAGGGCCTTGCCGACATGCTGGCGCGCTGGCAGCCCGACCAGCATCCCGAGGTGCTGGCCCTGATCGACCGCTTCACGGAGGCGCTCACGCGCGACCTCCCGGCGCCGAAGGCGGCGTAGCCTACTCCGCGGCTTCGGCCGCCGGCTGCTGCGGCATGCGCACGCCGGCGAGATCGGGCAGGCCGAAATGCAGCAGCTCGGTTTCCTCGTGCGCTGCAAACGTGACCGTCTCCCCGCGCCCGAGATGGACCGTGGTGAGCGCCCGCATCGGCTGGCCGCCGACCGTACCGGTCCCGCGGGTGACGACGTAGACGCCCTTGCCGCGTGCGCTGTAGCTCGCGCCGGCATCGAGCCTGAGGAAGCCCGCCTCGCTGCGCCGCTCCGTGAACACGCCCAAGAGCTTCTCGGACACGCCGGGCTGCCCCTCGACCGCTACCCACTCGTAGCTCGCCGGATCCATGAAGATCGGCTGCGGGTAGCGCGGCTTGGGATAGAGCATCGGGCGCGCATTCACGTGCTCCCAGATCGCCTGGTAGCCATCGAGATTGCGCTTGCCCTCGACATCGGCGCGGCGGCGAAACACGCCGTCCTTGAACTCGCCGTACTGCCGCAGCTCCTGCATGCCGGCCTGGACCTCGGCCTGCGAGAGGTAGCCGCTGCCGCTCGCACCACCGAACTGCAGCACGATGGTCTTGCAGCTGATGGCGGGGTCCTGGCTCTGCGGGCCGTAATAGACCGCTTCGGGGAAGTAGCCGACCATGCCGGCGGTGAGCCGGCCGTCGCGGCCGTAGTCGAGCACGCCTTCGAGCTGATAGCGGACCTGCTCGAAATTGTGCCGGTGGCGAGGCGAGTTGAAATCGCCGCCCATCTGCCCGTACGAGACCTGGAAATTGTCGAGCGCGCCGGCCTCGCCTTCGACCATGATGCGGCCGTGAAACATGCCGCCGCGATGCTCGAGGCCGCGCTTGAGCGGAATCTCGTCGGTCTGGACGATCTTCATCGGTTTCTTCCCTCTGCCGGGACGGAGGACCGCAGAACGCAACCAAGACAAAGCATCACCGGCAGAATACTCTGTCCGTGCGCGCTTTGGCAGCCCCCGAGATTCGATCGATGCTCATATCCCTGCGCCTGCTCGCGACCACGATCGTGCTGGCGGCTCCTGCCCAGCCTGCATTCGCCCAGGACTATCCCAGCCGCACGGTCAAGATCGTCGTCTCCGCGCCGCCGGGCGGCGGCGTCGACATCGTCGCGCGCGTGATCGCCGACCGGCTGGCGAAGCTGTGGGGGCAGGCCTTCGTGGTGGAGAACCGGCCCGGCGCCGGCGGCAATCTCGGTGCCGAGACGGTGGCGCAGGCCGAGCCCGACGGCTACACGCTCCTGGCCGCGCAGCCGGCGCCGCTGACCACCAATGTGGTGCTCTACAAGAAGCTCAATTTCGATCCGGCCGCGTTCGAGCCGCTCGCAATCATGACATCGATCCCGAACACGCTGGTGGTGCGGCCGGATTTTCCGGCCGCCTCGGTGGCGGAGCTCGTCGCCTATGCCAAGGCCAACCCGGGCAAGGTCAATTTCGGCTCGCAGGGGGTCGGCACCACGCCCCACCTCACCGGCGAATTGTTCGCCCGCCTCACCGGCACGGCTCTCACCCACGTGCCCTATCGCGGCACCGCGCAGGCGGTGAACGACCTCATCGCCGGCCATGTCGATCTCCTGTTCTTCCAGATCGACGCGGTGCGCGCCCAGTACCAGGCCGGGAAGGCGAAGATGCTGGCGGTGACGACGGCCGAACGCGTCGCCGCAGTGCCGGAGGTGCCGACCATGGCCGAGGCCGGCGTCGACGGACTGCGCTCCGACACCTGGAACGCGCTCGCGGCGCCGCCGCGCACGCCGGCGGCGGTGGTCGCCAGGCTCAATCAGGCGCTCAACGAGCTGCTCAGACGACCGGAGACCGCCGAGCATTTCCGCACCATGAACATGACGCCGGTCGGCGGGACGCCGGAGGAGATCAGGAGATTCCTCGCGGACGAGACGGCGCGCTGGGGCGCCGTGATCCGCGCCGCCAACATCAGTGCGAACTGACGGCGCGCGTCCAGTTGGCGCGGTTGCGCCACTCCACCGCCGCGCCCCAGGCAGCGACGGCGGCGAGCACGAGCGAGATCAGAACGTTGTAGCCCGCGAGCGAGAGGCCGAGGAAGCGCCACGGGGCCTCGTCGCAGCGCACCACGTTGACGGTCTCGAGTCGGCCGCGCAGCCCGCCGGCGGCGCCGAGATCGTCGAGCGCGCCGGCGCAGGTCTGCGGTCCCGCCCACAGCTTCCACTCGACGCCGGAATGATAGATTCCCAGCCCTGCATTCCACAGCATGCCGAGTGCGATCACCCCCAGTGCCGCCACCAGCACCTTGCGCGAGGATCCGGCCTCGTCGCCGAGCGCCACCATGAGGGCGAGCGGGATCGCGAAGTAGTAGGCGTAGCGCTGCTCGAGGCAGAGCGGACAAGGCGCGAGCCCGACCACGTACTGGAAGAACCAGGCCCCCAGGATGGCCGCGCCGCCGACGATCGCGATCACGATCGCCGCCGCGGCGAGCGGCCGCGAGCGGATCATGGCGGCGCCGATCTCGCCCATGCCCGCCTTCCGTTCTCCCGTTCGAGGCATCGTCCCACCATATAGCGCTGTGACGGCGGCAAGTGTATGGGCATCGACGTGATGGCGGCGACCGTTGAACCCTTGCCACGGCGCCGGTATGATCGCCCGGGTCAAGCCCCTGTGGCGGAATTGGTAGACGCGCCTGACTCAAAATCAGGTGGTGGAAACATCGTGCTGGTTCGAGTCCGGCCAGGGGCACCAATCATTTAGAGGCAGGCTGAACCCACGATGAGAACGCTGGACGAGGTCATCGCAGAGTTGCGGCGCGTGCAGCCGGATTTGCGGCGGCGATACCCTATTCGTGAGCTGGGCATCTTCGGCTCGTACGCCCGCGGCGAGCAGACGGAGGGCAGCGACGTGGACATAGTCGTGGATCTGGGCGATGGGGTAGGCCTTTTCGAACTTGCCGGCCTGCAGCAGGATTTGAGCGATACCCTGGGTGTCAAGGTGGATCTTGTCATGAAGGAGGCGCTCAGGCGCAGTATCGGCCAACGGATTCTATCGGAGGCGGTGATGCTGTGAGTGCGGCCCAGCGCCACCTCCGCGACTACCTCCATGACATCCTGGATAATGCCCGCAAGCTCAAGTCCTTCGTTGCGGGGCTGAGCTTCGAGGACTTTCGAGCGGACGAGAAGACTCAATATGCCGTCGTGCGAGCTGCAGAAGTAATCGGCGGGGCAACGAAACGCATCCCGAACGAATTCCGCGATCGTTACCCCGAATTCCCTGGCGCAATATGGCTGGCATGCGCGACTTCCTGATCCACCATTATCAGGAAGTGCAACCGCGCGTCTGTACACCACGGCGACATGGGAGATTGACGTCGTGATCGAGCGCCTGCCATCGATCATCGCCGAGCTCGATCGCGGCCCATGAGGCAAGCGTCGCGCAGTGACGGGCGTTGACCCCGCATGCGGAGGTTGACCGGCCTGGGCGACGAGCAACGCCAGGAAGGCGAGCTGCGTGCGGCCATTGCCGTCGCGGAAGTGGTGGATCGCATTCAGCGTAGCGAGGAGGCGGGCGGCCTTGCGAATAAGATCGTCGGTGGTGAGTTGGCGCAAATATCTCTCTCGTCGCAGCCCTGCAAACAGGCTGCGCTTTGCGCCGGAATGTGCTCAGGATAACAGAACATGCTGCCTTCCTTGCCGATGCGGACATTGCGAAAATGTCCGGCTCATGAATAGACATCCTGAAACAGGTGCCGGTGAATGGCACGGTAGTGGTGTACGGTAAGCCGGCCGGGCGGCAGCGGCTCATCGGCCCGCTGCGCCGCCATCGCCGTTTCAAAGCGGGTGAGCGCCCCCTGCGTGCGCAGTCCGGCGCGGTTCTTGAGAACGGTCGTTCGCGGATAGCAGTAAAGGACCTCAACTGCGTCGTACATAGCAGCGTTAGGAGGAGCGACCGTACTTGCTGGCTATGGCCTGTCGGCGCTGAGCCGGCGACGCGCCTTGCTTTTCCAGCTGACGGAACGTCTTCTTTAAATCGGCCGAATAGCGGATGCCTTCGACGGCACTGATTTTCTCGAAGTTGGCGCGGCCGAGGATAAATCCCTTACGGCGGGACGGCGGGGGTCTGAGTCTTGCGCATAGGAGCAGTCTAGCACATCCAGTCACGAAGGGCGCCCGCATAGCTGCCTGCGTCGCTTCGAAGGCCGGCCCACGTTTGGCAGCCATTTTGTGGCGTTCGGTTGAGGTTTCACGCCGCCAACTTCCACGACGCGAAGCAGACGCCGACCAGTGTCTGCGGGCTCGGGAGTAATCGATAAGGTCGAAACCCCCTGCTGCCGGCCGCAGCATGGCAACAACCCAGTCTCGGGTCTCATGCGCCCCATTGCCGGTGCGCGACAGCGCCTGGTCGAGGAACGTGGTGGGGCGGATTCTCGCCGGTTGCAAGCAGGTCGCCGACGGGCGTATGGCTCACCTGGTGTCCCCGCACCTGTAGCTCGCCCGCCAGCCGACACACACGTCCGCTCAGCCGGTCCGCGCCCTCCGAAAGCTCTTCGATGCCACGACCAATCGTGCTCGGTGCAATCGCGGTCACTACTGGCACGGCAGCGATTCCGCCTTCCGACGCAGCCACCAGCCGCCGTCCCCGTTCGTCAAGGAACGGCGCCAAAGCCTCAAACCGCTGTCGAATTAAGACCGTGTCAATCACGACCAGAATTATCCCAACATCACCGTCCGGGGAATCCTTCTACTGACCGCAATGTCGATTCGGTTATTCTCTGACGGCCCTTAGGTAGCGACCTACATGAGGCGACGGGATTTCGTAACGGTCGTCACCGATGCAGTGGGGTCGCGGCCGTCGCGTGCGCGGCTGGCGGCGATCGTAATAACGGTATGATGGAGGATGACCATGCAGAACCAGAACCCACAGCCGGTGGATGCTGCGGTCGTCCCGCGCTTTGCCGGACTCGCAACCTTCATGCGGCTTCCTGCGGTCGATTCCGCCGCGGGGCTCGACATCGCGCTCATCGGAATTCCCTGGGATGGCGGAACGACGAATCGCGCGGGCACCCGCCACGGTCCACGTGAAATTCGAAGCCAGTCGAGCCTAATGCGGCGCGTGCACCATGTTTCGGGCACAGAGCCGTTCTCCATCGCCCGGATCGCCGACGTCGGCGACGTCTCCGTCAACCCGATCGACCTTCGGGATGCGCTCAAGCGGATCGAGCAGGACATTCGCTCGGTCGTGACGCATGGCGCGGTGCCGCTCATCGCCGGCGGCGACCACCTGACCACCCTGCCAGTGCTTCGCGCCGTCGCGAGGGAGAGACCGGTTGGCATGATCCATTTCGATGCACACTCGGACACAAACGATACCTATTTCGGCGACAATCCCTATACGCACGGGACGCCGTTTCGCCGCGCAGTAGAAGAGAACCTGCTCGACCCGAAGCGCGTCGTGCAGATCGGTATCCGTGGTTCGATTTACGACCCCGACGAGCATTGCTGGGCGCGTGACCACGGCATGAAGATCATCTATATGGAGGAATTTGTCCGGCGCGGCATTGAGGAAGTGATGCGCGACGCCAAAGCCATGGTCGGCGACCGGCCGACGTTTGTCTCGTTCGACATCGACTGCATCGATCCCTCGATGGCGCCCGGAACCGGAACGCCTGAAATCGGCGGCTTCTCCACGCGCGAGGTGCAAGCCATGCTCCGATTGCTCGAAGGGGTAGACATCGTCGGCGCCGATGTCGTCGAGGTCGCGCCGCCGTTCGATGTCGGCGGAATGACGGCACTGGCAGGAGCGACAGTGATGTTCGAGTTGATGTGCGTGATGGCGAAGCACATCGCGGGCAAGCGTTCTGCGAAGCGATAGCGCGATCGAAACCTGTCGCTGCGAGATCGACCGGACGGCGGCGGCGCGCTGATCGAAGATCATCGTTTTGCGGGACGATCGCGAAACGAGGTGCGCCCGGGGCTCCGTTCGTTTGCCGCCAGTCCTCACGTCGCGCATGAGATCCGCGGCTGGTTGTTGCGCATGCTGCGGCAATCGACGCGGGCAGCTATGCGGGCGCCCTTTCGCCGGCCGGAAGGATGGTCCCCTTCGACGCCGCCGGCATCGGTCGCATCGAAGCAAAGTCCATCTCGCCGTCGACCGCAAAGCCGGCGCCGGCGAGCGAGCCCAGACGCAACCGCCCGTTGGAAATATGCAGACGGGCGTGACCCGAGCCCGCCTTGCCGTAGAGGTCGGGATGCGCGGCTACGAAGCTGCGTTGCTCGTCCTCGGGCGCAAAGCTCATGCCGTCGATGAAGTGATGGCCGTTGCGCTCGACATGCGTGAGCCCGATGAGCGAAACCAGGGCGAGATCCTGTTGAACGCTGACTCCGGCCCAGGTCGTGAGATCCTCGCCCGACATGAAGTAGGGCGCGCCGGAGGCGGCAGGGTTGAGCTTCGCCACCCGCGCAGCATTGAGCAGCGATTTGTAGAAGCCTTTGCAGTTCTTGCTGGAGACGCCGCGGTAGCCGAGCGCTAGCGCCGCCGGGAACGAGCCGAGCTCGCCATCCGACTCGTCGATGATGAGCGGACGCGCGCGTCCCAGGGATTCGACCGAGCGACCGAGCGCGACCGATCGCTTGATCGGCTGCTCGATGAATAGAATCGCGTCGAGCAGCCGCCTGAGCGCCGGGGTCTCGGCCATGCGCCGCCACAGTTCTGCGATCCCTTCGACGCTGTCATACTGCTCGTTGCCGTCGAGAGTGGCCCTGTAGTCACCGACGTCACGGTCGAGCACCGCGGCGATGCGAGCGAGCCGCTCGAGATCGGCCGTGACGTTGCCGCCTACCTTGAGCTTGTAGTAGCGACAGCCATAGTGGCGCGCGACCTCCTCGAGCGTCTCGGGCAGCCCGTCATCGATGCGCTGATCGCGGGTGCGATCCATCGCGGTGATCGGATCGACGAGACCGACGGTGTGACGTACGTCGATGGCCGTCCCGGGTGCGAGGCTCGCAAGAAATTGCGGCAAATCGAACCCGTCCAGATCCGGCGTCAGCTCCGTCACCGCCATGCCCGGGATGTTCGTTCGGATGGCGTCGGCGAACGAGCACCCGATGATGCGGCCGAGCGCGTCGATGACGGCGCGGTCGATGAAGGCCGGCCCGTAGGCCGCCACCAGGGGATTGAGCCGCAACGCGGCGCCGCGCGCCAGCTGGTCACGATAGGTATCGGCAAACAACGCAAACGGCGTGGCGGCACCGCGGGCCCGATACAGGCTCACGGCCACGTCGATCGACTGGCGCAGCTGCTCGATGTTCTGTGCGTCGGACAAGGCCGGTTCCTTGTCGAACCATTTCGGGGCGAGTGTCTCGGCGGCGACCCCGGTACCGCGGCGGCCATCGGCGAGCGAGATCTCGGCGCGCAGCACGGCCTGCGTCGCCTCGGTCCAGGTGATCACGCCGAAGCGGAACGGCAGGCGCAATTTCACGTTGCGCTCGTAGCGCTCGACCGCTTCGAGCTTCACCGCAAGCGCCTGTTCGACCTTCATGCCAGTGCCTCCATCAATCCCTTGACGTAACCGATACAGCGGGCCGCGCAAGTCGCGCCGTCCGGACGGTACTGAAACGGCTCCATGGCGAGCCAGCCCCGATAGCGCGTTTCCACGAGCGCGCGCATGACCGGCGCGAAGCGGTCTTCGCCCTCTCCCGGTCCGCGCCGGTTACGGTCGTTGAGCTGGACATGGGCCACGAGGCCGGTCGGCATCCAACGCCGGATCGCATCGGCGACCGGCTCGCTTTCCATCTGACCGGCCGCCGACGTATCGATCATGGTGCGCAGCGCCGGCACGCCGATCCGCCCGACGATCGCTGCCGCCTCGGCGAGCGTGTTGACGAAATCGGACTCGGACCTGGCCAGCGGCTCGATGCAGTAGACGACGCCGGCGGAGGCGGCATCGGCAGCGATCGCGGACCAGATCGCCTCGGCGCGAGCGGCGGCTGCCGCAGGATCAGGCTGATCGCCGACGCGCCGTTGTGCCGGCGATCCGTGCACCAGATAGCTCCCACCGAGCTCGGCGCAGAGATCGATGAGACGCCGCAATACTTCGAGCGTCCGCTCGCGGACGCCGCGGTCGGCGCTGGTGATCGACAGGCCCGCCGGCGCCACCAGCAGCCAGTGCAGACCGCTGACCGCAACGCCGGCTCCCGCGGTCGCGCGGCGCAGCTGCGCACGTTGCCGCGGCGGCATGCGGTAGGCCTCGTCGCCGAGAGTGAACGGCGCCACCTCGAGCCCGGCATACCCGAGCTCGGCCGCAATCGCGCATTGGCGCGTGAACTCGAACTCGCGCAGCACCTCGTTGCACAACGAAAGCTTCATGGCGTTGCTTGGGTGGTTCGCTCGGCTCGCTTCCGAGGCGAGCCCGCCCTTGATCATGGAAGGTACGGGGTGCCAATCTAGCGACAAAGCGTACCGGTTGGATACTTGCATCTGCCGGGCGGAGAGGGAGACACCCATGAGGCAACTTCTGACGGCGGCGCTCGCGGGGACGGCGCTGATTGCAATCGGGCCGGCGACGGCCGCGGCACAGAATTGGAAGCCGACCAAGCCGATCACCATCATCGTGCCGTGGCCGGCCGGGGGTGCCACCGATCAGGTGACGAGGATCACCGCAAAGGAGCTGGAGCCTGCGCTCGGCACCAGCATCGTGGTCGTCAATCAGCCGGGCGCTTCCGGCTCGATCGGCAAGAAGAGCGTCGCCGAGGGCCCCAAGGACGGCTATACGTGGACCGCCGGCGCCCCCAAGCAACTGGGCACCTACAAGCTGCTGGGTCTCTACGACACCGACATCAAGAACTGGCACCTGTTCCTGAACGTGACCAATGTACCCCTGGTCAGCGTCAAGCAGGACGCGGCGTTCAAGGACATGGGCGAGCTCCTTGCCGCGATGAAGGCGAGGCCCAACCAGATCTCGGTCGGCACGGCCGGCGCCACCTCGTCGGGCCATATCGCCATGGAGGCGATCGCCCAGGCGGCCGGCGTCACCTACAAGCACGTCACCTACGACGGCGGCAACCCGGCCGTGGTCTCCACGGTGGCCGGCGAGACCATGGTGACGACCCAGCTCGCCTCGGAGCAGGCCGAGCTGATCCGCGGGAAACGCTTGCGGCCGCTCGCCGTGGTGGCAGGCGTCGGCATCGAGCTTGGAGACTACAAGGTCGAGCCCATGACCAGATGGGTGACCAAGCTGCCCGAGGTGGCCACGCATTTCGGTCTCATGCTTCCGAAAGGCGTACCGGGCGAGGTCGTGGCCACACTCGAGAAAATCTGGATGGAACGAATCGGCAGGTCCGAGGCGCTGCAGAAATACGCGGGGGAGCGCGGCGCACTGTTCACGCCTTTCTATGGCGACGATGCGCAAAAGCGGGTCTGGCCGACGGTCCAGGCCGATGCCTGGATGTTGCATGCGGCCGGCCGCACCAAGATGTCGCCTGAGGACGCGGGCATTCCCAAGCCTTGACCCGACATCCGCGCAAGCGGACCGCGATCCGGGGTCGTGCCATGCTCGCGCGGCCCAACACCAATGGGCCAACGAACGGACGGGCGATCCTTGGATAGCCAGTCGCCGCCGCGCTACGACCTTGCCTGCGGACTCGGCTGGATCGCCGTGGGAGCGGCCATCGTCTACGGCTCGTGGACGATGGACCGCCTCGAATACCTGAGCATCAATCCCTATACCGCACCCGGCCTGGTGCCCGGCGTGCTCGGCGCGGTGATCGCCCTGTGCGGCGGCCTGATGGCGGTGCGCGCCGTCCGTGACGGAGGATTCCGCGGCGGCACGCAGCAGGCGCCGATCTTCACCGGTCGCGTGGCGCTGTCGCTGGCCCTCTGCCTGGGTTTCGCATTGGGACTGGTCGGTCGCGGTCCGCCGTTCTGGGCGGCAGCCGCGCTCTTCCTTTTTCTGCATGTCTTCCTGTTCGAGCTCGGCGAGCACCGCAGGGAGCACGGGCTGTGGCGCGGCCTCTTCCTCGCCCTCGCCGTCAGCGCCGGCGCAAGCTTCGTCATCACGACGATCTTCCAGGAGCTCTTCCTGGTGCGGTTGCCCTGACCCGGACCCCCGTCGATGGAAGGCCTCGCTTCGCTTGGACGCTCGCTCGGCACTTTTCTGCAGCTGTGGCCGATCCTGTTGACTCTGGGCTCGACGCTGATCGGCATTCTGATCGGCTGCATGCCCGGCCTTTCCGCCACGCTCGGCATCGCACTCTTGACCACGCTCACCATCAAGATGCCGCCGAGCGATGCCATTCTGATTCTGATCGGCGCCTATATCGGTGCCATCTATGGCGGCAGCCGCACCGCCATCCTCTTGAACATTCCCGGCACGGCGGCCAATGCCGCCGCCTGCCTCGACGGATACGCACTCGCGCGCCAGGGCCAGGCCGGCCGGGCCATGGGCATTGCCACCACCGGATCGGTGGTCGGCTCGCTGTTCGGGATCGCCTGCCTGGCGTTGTTCACGCCCCTGCTGGGAGAGGTGGCGCTGTCGTTCGGCGCCTTCGAATTTTTCTGGCTCGCCGCGTTCGGCGTGATGATGTCGGGCCAGGTCACCGGCGAGGATGCCCTCAAGGGCTGGATCATGGGCTTCCTCGGACTGTTCGTCGCGCTCGTGGGCCAGGACGGCATCCATGCCCACAATCGCTTTACGTTCGGGATCAACGACCTCGCTGGCGGATTTTCGCTGATCCCGGTGCTGGTCGGCGCCTTCGGCTTCGCCGAAGTCCTGACGGCGATGAAGGAAAAGGCGGCGCCGGCCGTCGCGGCGGCCTTCGACTCGGTGCTGCCGCGCATCGCCGACGTGTTGCGTTATTGGAAGACGGTGCTGCGCTCGGGCGTCATCGGCGTCTACGTGGGAATCCTGCCGGGCGTCGGCGAGGACATGGCCGCGTGGTCGTCCTACGCGGCGGCGCGCCGGGTCAGCAAGGAGCGCGAGCAGTTCGGCAGGGGCTCCGTGGAGGGCCTGATGGCGGCCGAGACCGGCGACAACGCCAGCATTCCGGGCGCCATCATCCCGGCGCTCGCGCTCGCCATTCCGGGCTCGGCCCCGGCGGCCGTGCTGCTGGCGGCGATGATCATTCACGGCGTGCGGCCGGGGCCGCTGCTGATGGTGGAGCAGCCACAGTTCGTCTACGACGTGGTCGCGATGTGCATCATGGCCACGCTGGGCATCCTGTTCTTCGGCCTGTTCCTCATCCGCCCCATGCTCCTGGTCCTGCGCATCCCGCGCATCATCATCATGCCGATCATCTTCGTGCTTTGCGTCGTCGGCTCCTACGCGATCGCACAGCGGCTATTCGACGTCTGGACCATGGTCGGTTTCGGCGTCGCCGGGTTCTTCCTGCGACAGCTCGGCTATCACATGGCGCCGTTCGTGCTCGGCGTCGTGCTCGGCGATATTCTCGACAAAAGCCTGCGCCGCGGCCTGGTCCTTTCCGACGGCAGCCTCGAGCCGTTCTTCACGCGGCCGATCTGCCTGGTGCTGTGGATGACGATCGCCGCCTCGATCCTGTTGAAGGTGCCCCGGGTCCGGGCGACGGCCGGCGACGCTGCAGCCATCGTGGCTCGGCTGTTCGGGCGCAGCGGACCCCGCCGGCCCGGATGAGCTGATTGCTGTGGCTACACCGTGCTCGGCGTCGGGCCCCCAGCATTCGAATTAGCCTTGCTCGGCCGTGCATAGTCCGCAGCTATGAGGATCGGCTCGCTCTCCCCGAGCTGCGAGGGTACTGGTCGCTCATGGTCCTCGGCGCGTGTCAAGCCGGGATACCGACCAGCGGGCGTGCGCCGACGCTTTCGCAAAAAGCGCCGAGAGGCACGAAAAGGGACGGCGCCGCCCCGAGGACGGTTGGCAAGCCGCGGAATCGGGGTATCATGTGACTGTTTCGTGACACGAAGGATCGCATCGAACCGGATGACATAACGCTGGAGGGGAACCGGGGGACTGGCCGTCGCAAACGTTTGCGCCGAGCACGGAGGGCCCGCGCATGGACACCACACTCCAGCTTTATCGCACCCATTTCGGCAGCCAGTCATTCACCCGCTCGCTCGCACAGGGCGCCGCCTTCCTCGCCGCCAGCCTGATTGCGATCTTCGCGGCGGTCAGCTTTGCCACCGAGAACGCCAGCAATCCCGTCGCCGACCTGGTGCTGAGCAACATCGGCCCCTACAACGTCCGCTTCGCATTCGTGTACGGCACCTTCATCGAGTCCGCGATCCTCGCCGCGCTGCTCGCCCATCGGCCGAACCGGCTGCCGTTCGCGCTGAAAACGATGGCGCTGTTTCTACTGGTGCGCGCGGTGTTCATTTCGCTCACCCACATCGCGCCGTCGCCGATCGACCCGGTGAAACCGGCGCCGTTCCTCAACGCGATCTTCTTCGGCAGCGACCAGTTCTTCTCCGGCCACACCGGCCTGCCATTTCTCGCAGCGCTGACGCTCTGGCACATGCCGTTCTGGCGCTACTTCTATCTCGCCTCGACCGTGTTCTTCGGCGGATCGTGCTGCTCGGCCATTACCACTATTCGATCGACGTGCTCGCGGCGCTGTTCATCACCCACGGGATCTTCCAGATCGCATGCTGGGCGTTCAAAGCCGACTTCGCGCTGTTTCGCTCCTCGGAGGCCGTGCCGCGCGCGCCGAGGAAGGCGATCCGCAAGAAGATCGCCAAATGGGCCGTTGGCGCGAAGGCCATGCGGCGGAAGAAGCCGGCGCTGGTGCCCGAGCCGGAGGCGGTGCCACAGACCTTCATGCTGCGCGCCGATAACGACACGGCGCCGGCACCTGCCGACGGACCGCAACAGATGCAACAGGCCGCGCAGACTTGCGAATGATCCGCTAACTGCCTAGTGTGCTGTCTCTAACGGTCGTGTCCCGGCCGGTGCAGCGCGAAGCTCTTGCTAGCGGTGCAGCGCTGAGCCGAGACCGGTCCAGCGGCGGAGTTTGGAACGGTCCCGGTTTTGCAGCGCACCACTTCGTGCTGCGCGCGCCCGGGACACGTGCGATGCAAGCGCCAGAGTCACCGCACGAGGGCTTGCCTTCAGTTAGGCGGCGGTTGCGCGTGAACGGATCAGAATCAAACGCGGAACATCGTTCTATAAAGCAGTGCCGTCGGTATGTTGGGGATTCCGAAATCAGTTGTCGAGTGATTTATGGGCAGTCGGCTTTGAGGAGGCCGACCCATGCAGCGATTCGGATTGCGAGACGATCAATGGGAGCGGATCAAGGATTCTGTGCCCGGACGGGAAGGCCATGTCGGCGGCACTGCAGCGGACAACCGGCTGTTCGTTGATGCGGTTCTTTACAGATATCGAACGGGAATCCCTTGGCGTGATCTGCCGGCACGTTTCGGCGACTGGAAGATCGTGCACCAGCGCTTTAGCCGGTGGGCGAAGAGCGGCGTTTTCGAGCGAATTTTCAAGTTGTTGGCGAGCGATTCGGACAACGAATACATGATGATCGACGCCACCATCGTGCGCGCTCATCAGCACAGCGCTGGCGCGCGAAAAAAAACGGCCCGCAAGCGATCGGCCGATCACGCGGCGGACTGACCACCAAGATTTATGCGCTCGTCGACGCCCTGGGCAATCCCGTCGAGCTGATGCTCACACCGGGACAAGCTCATGATCTGGCGTGCGCGGAACCGTTATTGAGAACGCCGACCCAGATGCCTTGATCGGCGACAAGGCATACGACGCCGACTTGTTCGTCGATACCCTCACGCAACGGAAAATCATTCCAGTCATCCCACCCAAGGCCAACCGTAAGACCGAGCGGGCATGCGATTTCGCGCTCTATTGCGAACGCAACCTCGTCGAGCGCTTCTTCAATCAGCTCAAGCACTTCCGCGCCATCGCCACACGTTACGACAAACTCGCCAGAAATTTCACTTGCCGGAGTGCAGCTAGCCGCAGTTACAATCCTGCTCAACTGAAGACAGGCCCTAGATCAGCTCCGCTGCGGGCTTCGATCCCTTGGATCGAGTAGGTGAGCCCATCGATTTCAAAGCCCGTTCTCGACCATTTCCACCACCCGCCGTCCCAGCGCGTCGGTCTGCGCGCGCGGCAGATTGCGCAGGGGTCCGTCGATGATCAGCATGGCCAGGCCATGGACCGCCGACCAGGCGAGAAACTCGGCTCCGGAGCGGCGCTCCGGCGACAGCACGCCGGCCTCCACCATCCGATCGAGCGCAACGCCCAGGAGCTGGAACGGGTTGAGGCCGGTGTTGCCGGCCTTGGCCGGATCGGGCGCGGCAGGCCAGACATAGGGCACCGCGAAGATGGTGCGGAACAGCCCGGTCTCGGTCAGCGCGAAATGCAGATAGCCGATGCCGACGGCGCGCAGGCTCGCGCGCGCCAGCTCGGCGGAGCCGAGCGTCGTGCCCAGGGCGCCGAGCTCGCTCTCCATCGACAGCGCGAGGTGCGACAGCGCCGCCACCCGCACCGCCTGCAGCAGCTCGAGCCGGCTCGCGAAATGCCGATAGGCGGCATTCGGTACCACCCCGGCCCGGCGCGTTGCCTCGCGCAGCACGACCGCGTCGGGCCCGCCGGCTTGCGCCAGCGCGATGCCGGCCTCCAGCAGGGCGCGGCGCAGATCGCCGTGCCGATAGGTGCGGCGCCTCGGCGGTTTGCTGGCTTTGCCGGTCATCGCCGCGGTTATATGTGGACAGCGTCCATTTTATGCCATGATCTTGTGTACAGTGTACACAATTACCCGGCTGCAGTCACCGCCGGGAAACTCCCAAGCTGTGGAAAGGAGAGCGAAATGCAGGTTCAGCCTTATCTGTTCTTCGGCGGCCGCTGCCAGGAGGCGGTCGAGTTCTACCGCGACGTGCTCGGCGCGGAGGTGCAGATGCTGATGCGCTTCAAGGAGAGCCCCGACACGCCGCCGCCCGGCGCCATCCCCGACGGCTGGGGCGACAAGGTCATGCACGCCAGCCTCAAGATCGGAGACACGATCGTCATGGCCTCGGACGGCTGTGCCAGCGGCGAAGCGAGCTTCAAGGGCTTCTCCCTGTCACTGACGGTTTCGAACGAGGCGGAGGCCGACCGCAAGTTCGCTGCGTTGTCCGACCGCGGCCAGGTGACGATGCCGCTCGGCAAGACGTTCTTCTCGCCGCGCTTCGGCGTGCTGGTCGACCGCTTCGGCGTCAGCTGGATGGTGGTCATGACGGCGCAGGCCGCAGCGCTCGCGGCGTAGGCCGGCGACGCCCGGCCCAGCTCTCGATCCCCCCGATTGCAGCCGGGCTCCATGCGACGGCAGCGTCTGCGTGCCGTCGCATGGCTTTTCGCCGACACCGATGCGCGCGAGACATCCCCCGCCGCCCGTGTCGGTTCGCTTTCGTCCCTGCCCGGACGCGCGCCTACTCCGTCTGCCCGATCGCCTGCTTCACCCGCGCCACCAGCTCGGGCGAGGCCGCCGTGAGCTTGTCGGCGAGCGCGTGCGGGTAGGACGCCGGGCGCGGATCGATGTCGAGCTTGCGCTTCGCGGCCTCGGCGAGGAACACGGGGTCCTTCATCACGTCGTCGAATGCCTTGCGCAACGCCGCGACGCGGTCGGCGGGAACGCCCGGCCCGACCGCCATGGCGCGCCCGAACGGCGTCCCCGAAGCGAGGAACTCCACGACGTCCTTCTTGTCCGGCGGCGCCAGTTCGAGGAGCGTCGGCACGTCCGGAATCTGCTTCTTGCGCTCGAGCGTGAACGACACCGGCACCGAGACCTTCTTCTCGGTGAGCCATTGCGGGCGGGTGCCGGCCAGGTTCTCCCAGGAGGCGGCCCAGCCATGGACCTCGCCGCGCTCCATCGCCAGGTTGAGATCGCTGCCACTGCGGTAGCCGGTGATGACCTGATAGCTCGTGCCGAGCACGTGCTTCATCATCGCCGGCCACTGGTAGGTCAGATGCGTCTTGGCGAACGAGCCGATGACCAGCGGCTTGGTCTTGAGAACATCGATCGTATTCACCTGCGAGTCGTGCCAGATCGCCATCGTGTGCGCGATGGCGTCGAAGGTCCCGAGCCATTGGAACTTGGCGGATTCGAAGCGCACGCCCTTCGGCTCCAGCTTCTCGGCCAGCGGGATCGAATGCGACAGCAGGATCTTGGTGCCGTCCTGCGGCCCCGGACCATAGACATGGTTGCCGGCGGTGACGCCGCCGGCGCCCGGCATGTGCTCCATGATGATGTTCGGGTTGCCGGGAATGTAGCGCGAGAGATGCTCGCCGATGACGCGGCCGTAGAGGTCGTAGCTGCCGCCCGGCTGGGTGCCCATCAGGATCGCGATGGTCTTGCCCTTGTAGAACTCGGCGACGCCCTGCGCCGCCGTGGGCGCGGCAACGACGGCGGTCCCCGCCAGAGCGAGAGATGCGCAGACGATCAGGCGCCTCGCGTGCAGCATGTCCATCCTCCCGTGTGACGATGCGGCGTCCTCGGCCGCTTGCCCCCGAGAGTTCCACAACGGCCCGGCCGCTTCAACCGCATGCCGGGGCCTGCATCCCTCGTCATGCGGGAGCATGGCATCGTCGCCGCAGCGGCCGGGCGAAGCCGCGTGTGCGCGGGCGGCTCAGTGGGGCGCGGATCCGCGCGGGCCCTCGCCCTCGGGCCGCACCTCGGTCGCCGCCAGCCCCTTGGCACAGGGTCCGAAGCGGACGAGGACGAATTGGCCGGGCTGCATCTCGGTCAAGCCGAAGCGGCGCAAGGTCACGACGTGCACGAAAATGTCCGGCGTGCCCGTTCCGGTGGTGAGGAAACCGAAACCGCGCAGCCGATTGAACCACTTCACCTGCGCGCGCTCGAGCCCGCCGGTCGCGGTCACGGGAGCATGGCTCCGTCGCGAGCGCGTCTCGACCGGGGGCTCGGCGGTCGCGGTATCCATGGAGAGGATACGCAATGCCTGCAGGCCGCGCGGACCGCGATGCGCCGCGACCACGACGCGCGCACCCTTGTAGACCGCCTGGTACCCGCCGCGGCGCAGGCAGGTCACATGCAGAAGTATGTCGGGCATCCCGTTGTCGGGAACGACGAAGCCATAGCCCTTGGCAAGGTCGAACCACTTGATGCTGCCCGCGAGCTCGATGACACGCTCCGGCGCATCACCGCACTCGCGGCCGGCGCCGTGGTGCGTTCGCGAGCCGCCGTGCAATCCTTCGGATGCAATTTCGATCGGAGCTTCGATCGGTGTCATGCCGTTGCATTGCCGCTCGCTACCGCGACACCTCCCACAGCGATCCAATCTCGGATGTTGAGCATGACAATGCGGCGCGCTGTGGGACGCGCTCGATGCAACGCTCGTGCACGCATCGCAATGTTGTGGATATCGTCGCGACCGAGCGCGATCGGCGGCGAGAGGAATTCTCGGCAGTACGGCAAGCGCCTTCGGTTACCGCACACGCGCCTGATCGCCGCGAAGCAGGATGTGATGTGCGGGACGACAAGCGCGCGCATAACGACGGAAGACACCCTTCGTACCTGGACAACAAAGGCGAGCCGGTGCTCCATTACGGCTCCGGCGGCCACAGACCTTCGCATGGGGATGTGATATTGGTTTCCGTTTTCCGAGTGGGCATTTCTCCCCGGGGAGGGGACATGTCGATCCATATTGGAAGGCGTGATGTCATCGCCCTGCTCGGCGGCGCGGCCGCCCCGTGGCCGCGCGCGGCGCGCGCGCAGAGCGAACGGAAGCGTCGTATCGTCTTCCTGCACGGAATCGCCGGGAACGATCCGGAAGCACAGGCTCGGGTCGTGGCGTTCCGGCAAGGGCTTGAGGCTCTCGGATGGGTCGAGAACCGCAACGTTCAAATCGAGCATCGATATTCCGCCGGCGATTTCGCCCGCATGCAGGCTCACACGGCGGAGCTGGTGAGCTCGGCACCCGACCTTATCGTCGCCAGCAGCTCGCCGGTCATTGCGGTGCTGAAACAGGCCACCCGCACCATCCCGATCGTCTTTTCCGTGGTCAACGATCCGCTCGGTCAGGGCTTCGTCGCGAGCCTGGCGCGGCCGGGCCAAAACATCACCGGCTTCACGTTCGTCGAGTTCCCCCTGATCGGGAAATGGCTGGAGATGCTCAAGGAGATCGCCCCCGGCATCAGGCGGATGACGCTCTTGTTCAATCCGCAGACCGCGTCCTACTACCCCGTCTTCCTGCGCGAGCTCGAAGCGACCGCATCGCTCGCTGCCGAGATTTCCGCGGCACCGGTGCGTGACGAGGCCGAGATCGAAGCCGCGGTGACCGCGTTGGCGCGAGAGCCGGGAGGCGGCCTGATCCCTGCACCCGACCCGTTCATCAACTCCCGCCGGGGGCAGGTCATGGCATTGGCGGAGCGGCATCGAATCCCCGCCATCTATGGCTTTCGGCAGTACGTCACGGAAGGCGCGCTGATGTCCTATGGGCCCGACACCCTCGACATCGTCCGGCGCTCGGCGTCCTATGTCGACCGCATTCTCAGGGGCGAGAAGCCGGCCGATCTTCCGGTGCAGGCGCCGACCAAGTTCGCCCTGGTGATCAACCTGAGAACCGCGAAGGCGCTCGGTCTGAGCGTGCCGATAACGCTGCAGGCGAGCGCCGACGAGGTGATCGAGTGAATGGAGCGGCGGCGCGATGTTCGTGCGCGAGCCGCCGCGATGCCATAAGTTGCCGGAGTTGCTGAGCTTTCGTCCGTTGGGTTCGTTTGGCCAACGCGACTTGTCATGCGCCTCGGGATCGGCGTCGAGCTCCTCGACCGCCCGCCGGCGGCGCGCGCAGGCGCGCCGCTCGTAGCGGTCGGTGGCGGCGAGACGGCGCATCGCTGCGGGCGCTTCCGGCCTCGTCGGCCACAGCTCGCGGCGGGCCCGCCGCGCGCGCAGAATATCGATCTGCGCGGCCGCGACCCGGCCTGCGAGCGCGAGACGTTGCATCGGCGCCTGCGGGCCGGCGATAAGACCCGCGAGCACCGCGATCTCGCCGGCGCAGGCGGGATCGCAGGCTGCAGCCAGGCTGAGCCCGTGGCGGCGCGCATTCTGCGCCGAGCGCGCCTTGCCGGCGCGGCTGCGCGGCCCGGTGCTGCGCTGGGCGTTGCGCCGGTTGATCGCGATCCGGCGCGCGCTGGTCATGACGCGTGCCCGCCGGCAGGCCGCTCGGGCGCAACGACCCCCGCCTCGGCGTCCTCGAGCTCCTGCAGGGCGCGGCGCAGACGCAGCGCCAGGCTCGAGCGGTGCAGGTCGAGCTCGCGCAGAGTGTCGTTGCGGCGCACCTCCAGCGCCGCGATCAGGCGCTCGATGCGCTCGAAGTCCTCGATGCGCATCGCGAAGGTATATGCCGCCACGTGATCCGCGGTGAGGCCGGTCTTGGCGAGCTCGGTCTCGACCCGCGTGAGCCGATCCTCTTCGCGGGGCCTATCCGGACCGAACCGGTCGCCGTCACTGCCCCACCTGGATCGGTGCAGTGCTTTCATTCCATCGAAGCGTGCCGCCGCCATCAGGTCGGCCTTGTGACGGCGCAGCCGGAAAACCTCCCACGCCAGGTCGACCACATCGCGGATCCACATGTGCTCGAGCATGTCGGACGCCTTCACGGCGTCGGCCACGCGCGCCAGCATCTCCTCGTAGGCGGGCGCGTTCTCGCCCGCGACCAGCGGCGGCGGACCGGCGGTGGCGGCGATCGCCTGCTCGAGACCGCCGGACGCATTCGAACGCCCGGCTCCTGGCTTCACGGTTCACTCCCACCCTGTTGTTCCGGTCACATCCAAGCGCCGACCGCGCGGGGCCGGACTGCTCATATTATACTCTCGAACTGTAGTCAACCTCTAAATGTGATCGGCATACATCCGCGCCGCCGAATGGGCGCCCGCTTCGCCATGGTTCCCGCCCGCTGCCGGCGTTACCATCGCAGCCGCAGCGGGAGGGAGGCATTGCGCACCACATCGCTCGGCGAGCGCGTGGCCATGTACAACGCCAATGCGCTCAAGATCGGCGTGTTCGGCGCCAACTGCTCGTCGGGGCGTACCGCCACCACGCTTGCGGAACGCTGGTCGGCGAGCTGGCCCGACTGCCTCGCCCTGGCGCGCCTGGCCGACGACGCCGGCATCGACTTCATCCTGCCGATCGGCCGCTGGAAGGGCTACGGCGGCGCCACCGACTTCCACGGCACCACGCTCGAGACCGTCACCTGGGCCTGCGGCCTGCTCGCCGCCACCCGCCGCATCACGGTGTTCGGCACGGTGCATGCGCCGCTGTTCCATCCGCTGATCGCCGCCAAGGAGTTCGTCACCGCCGACCATATCGGCGAGGGCCGCTTCGGGCTCAACATCGTCGCCGGCTGGAACGAGGGCGAGTTCGAGATGTTCGGCGTGGCGCAGCGCGACCACGAGGAGCGCTACGAGTTCGCGCAGGAATGGATCGACGTGGTCAGGCGGGCCTGGAGCGAGCCGGGCGAGTTCGATTTCGCGGGCACGCTACTTCAAGCTCGCGGGCGTGCGCGCCAAGCCCAAGCCGTACGGCGGAACGCGGCCGATCATCATGAACGCCGGCTCGTCGGGCACCGGCCAGGCCTTCGCGCTGCGCAACTGCGACGCCTTCTTCACCGCCACCGGCGCCACGCGCAGCTCGGCCGAAGGCGCCGCCGGTAAGGTCGAGGAGGTGAAGCGAGCGGCCCGCGCATACGGCCATGACGTCGAGGTGTTCACGGTCGGGCAGGTGATCTGCCGCCCGACCCAGCGCGAGGCCGACGACTACTACCGCCACGCCAACATCGAGCACGCCGACTGGGGCGCGATCGAGCGCATGCTGGAGCTGCGCGGCATCACGCCGCGCAACACCGCACCCGAGGACTACGCCGCCAGGCGGCAGTACTTCGCCGCCAACGCCGTCGGCGGCCTCCCGTTCGTCGGCACCCCCGACCGGGTGGCCGAGCAGCTCGCGATCATCAGCCGCGCGGGCCTGCGCGGGATCGCGGTCTCGTTCGTCAACTTTCTCGCCGACCTGCCGTATTTCTGCGACGAGGTGCTGCCGCGGCTGGCACGGATGGGACTGCGGGAGCGGCAGAGTTGAGAGCCATGACCATCAAGCGCGAGGATGTCGACCGCCGGCAGGTCGACTTCTCCGATGTCCATTCCGGCCGTCGTTTGCCGCCGGTGCATCCGGGCGAGATCTTGCGGGTCGAGTTTCTGGCCCCGACGGGGATCAGCGTCTATGAGCTCGCGCGCGCGATCAAGGTACCCCGCTCGCGAGTCAATGATATCGTGCTTGGGCGCCGCGCCATCACGACCGACACGGCCCTGCGGCTGGCCCGGTATTTCCGCATGTCACCGGATTTCTGGATCAACCTGCAGGCCCGCCATGACCTCGATGTTGCCGACCGGACCGTGCGGCGACGGATCGAGCGCGAGGTGAGGCTGCGCGCCGCCTGAAAACGCCTTCTTCAGGCATACCGAGCACGACACTATCGCAATCGCAGCCGCGGGTGTACCGTGGTGTTGGCGATCGCTGGGCGCCTCGAATGTCCGTGCATTCACCCGCCAATGGATAACGTGCCGACCAGGAGAAACGTCATGGCCAAGGGTCAGATGCGAAGCAACAAGGAGAAGAAGAAGCCGAAGGCCGAATGGAACAAGAAGAAGGGTGCCCCCAACCCTTCGCCGTTCGCCTTGGGCCAAGCCCAGAGCAAGCCCGCCCCCAATGTGAAGAAGGGATAGTGGGACGAGCCTAGTGCGGTGTCTTTGACGTTCCGATCAGTCTCGCGGCGGTTCCGTCATCGGAACGTCAAAGACAAAACCGCACTAGCACCATAGACTTGCTAGTGTCCCTTTGCTTCCGACGTTCGCACTCGAGCGTGCTGCAATGTGAAGCGAACGTCGGAAGCGGGACACTGCGGTCGACCAGCTCGCCGCGGTTGGGTGCCGCGCCTCATCGGATGCAATTCGATCAATTGCGGCGCCGGATCGTCCTTGCCATCGTCCTCCTGGCAGCGGCCATCGCGGTCGTCCGGCTCGCCCTGGTCGCGCACGATTTCGACACGGTGGTCACTGCGGACCGCTTCGAAGCGGCGCGCGACGACCGCACCGCATTGCGCGCTTTCCTGCAGCGCATGCCGAAAGGCGGCGACCTCCACACCCATCTGGTCGGCGCCGTCTACGCGGAGCGCTTCATTGCCTGGGCCGCGCAGCAGGGCCTGTGCGTGGACCCGTCGAACGTGCTGCTCACGGAGTCGGAGTGCGGCCGCTCGCCGGGAGCGGTCCCGGTGGCGCAGGCCTTGCGCGACCAGAGGCTCTACGACCGCCTGGTCAATGCGTTCTCGGTGCGCGGCTTCCTGCCGTCTCCCGCCGTGCCGACGGCGCACGACGAATTCTTCGCGACTTTCGACCGGTTCGACGCAGTGACCGGCGCGCATTTCGTCGACATGATGGTTGACCGGCTGCGGCAATATGACGGCGAGAACGTGCAATACGTCGAGTTCATGGTGCTGTTTTTCTGCCCGAGCGATCGCGACAAGTTCCTGCAGGCGATCGCCGACAAGCCGGACGACACCGCCAGGCTCGCGGCGCTGCAAGCGAGCGGCCTCGACGCTTGCGTGAAGGCAAAGCGGGACGAGATCGCGGACGTGACCGGCAAGATCAGGATGGCGCTGGGATGTCGCCCGCCGGAGACGCAAGGCGGCTGCGGAGTGACGTTCCGCTATATCCAACAGGTCCTGCGCGACGCTCCCGTCGACGACGTGTTCATCCAGACCGCCGTTGCGGCCGCGCTGATTCGGGCCGAGCCGCAGATGATGGTCGCGCTCAACTTCGTCCAGCCCGAGGACAGCCTGGTGGCGCGCCGCGACTACACCCGCCACATGCAGATCATCCGCTTCCTCGCCAAGGACGTGCCGGTCGCACTGCACGCGGGCGAGCTCTGGCTCGGCCTCGTTCCGCCGCAAGACCTCTCCTTCCATATCCGCGAGGCCATCGAGATCGCGGGCGCGCGTCGCATCGGCCACGGCGTTGCGCTCGCGTTCGAGCGCGACATGGATGGCCTGCTCGCCGAGATGCGGAGGCGGCCGGTCGCGGTCGAGATCAACCTGACCAGCAATGACGTGATCCTCGGCGTCCGCGGCAAGGACCATCCGCTGCCGGCCTATCTGGCGGCCGGCGTGCCGGTGGTGCTGTCGACCGACGACTCCGGCGTTTCCCGCATCAACCTCACCAATGAATATTTCCGTGCCGCGCGCGACTACGGCCTCGGCTACCGCGTGCTCAAGGGCATCGCCCGCAATGCGCTGATCCACTCCTTCCTGGACGACGGGCAGAAGCGCCAGGAGCTCGCGCGTCTCGACCGGTCGTATGCGGAATTCGAGCGGTCGACGGCCAGCGTGCAGACGCCTCTGCAAAACGCCGTGACGCTGATCAAGGCGGCGGTCCTGCCGCCGGTCTGAAACGACGGGGAGGACCTGATGGAGCCGCAGCCAGCCCCCGCTGCCCCCGGCATGCTCGCCGGCCTCGGCTCTCACCTGGACTGGTACCGGACCCTTTCCCCGCCTGGTCGCGTCGCGTTCTGGGCGACCTTCGGTGGCTGGGCGCTCGACGCCTACAACCAGATGACCGTGGCCTTTGTCCTGCCCGCCGTGACGGCCGCGTTCTCGCTCTCCACCACGCAGGCGGGGCTGCTCGCGACCGTCGGCCTGGTGACGAGCGCGGTGGGGGGCGCCATGGCCGGGGCGCTGGCCGACGCGGTCGGGCGCGTGCGGGTGTTGATCCTTTCCATCGGCTCGTACGCGCTGTTCACCCTCCTGGCCGGCTGCGCACAGTCATACGAGCAGCTGTTGGTCTTCCTCACGCTGCAGGGCTTCGGGTTTGGCGGCGAGTGGGCCGCGGGCGCCGTGCTCGTGGCGGAGTACGCCCAGTCGACGCAGCGCGGGCGGGTCATCGGGGCTGTCCAGAGCGCCTGGTCGATCGGCTATGCCGGCGTACTGATTGCAAACACCCTCGCCTTCAGCCTAGCGCCGCCCGAGCTCGCCTGGCGCATGATGTTCTGGCTGGGCGCGGTGCCGGCCGTCGTGCTGCTGTGGGTGCGCACCGGCGTGCAGGAGTCCCCCGTGTACCGCGCCGAGGCAGCGGCCCGCGCGGCCGGCACGGGAGAGGCAGGCGCCAAGTTCGGCAGCGCGCTGCTCGGGCTGTTCCGCCGCGACCAGCTTCGCGTCACCTTGGCGTCGGCGCTGCTGTCGGTCGGCGTCATCGGCGCCGGGCTCGCCGTCTGGCTCCCTACCTATCTGGAGCAGGTGCGCCACCTGACGGTCGCGGGCCTCGGCGCCTACATGGGCATCCAGGTGATCGGCGGGTTCGTGGGCTGTGTCAGCGCCGGATATGTGCTGGACGCGCTGGGTCGGCGCCGCGGCTTGGCGCTGTTCGCGCTCGGCAGTGCGCTCTCCGCCTGGGCTTACGTCGTGCTGCCGGTCGGCGCCGCCTGGCTGGTGTTCGCCATCGGCTTCCCGCTCGGCTTCTTCGGTTCGGGCATCTTCAGCGGGTTGGCGGTCTACCTCGCCGAGCTATATCCGACCGAGCTCCGCGGCGCCGGACAAGGCTTCGGCTACAACATCGGGCGTGGCATCGGCGCGGTCGGACCGACCGCGATCGGCGTTGCGGCGGCGCGGGTCGGGCTCAGCGACGCGCTGGCGCTGGCGGCCACGAGCTACGTGCTCTGCCTCGTCGCCCTGCTGTTCCTGCCGGAGACTCGCGGAAAGCACCTGACCGGCTGAGCTGCACCGATTCCAACTCATCCCAAAGGTGCGCCTGCGTCTGTCGGCCATCCGGGAAAGCATGTCGAGGAGCGGGACGTCGGCGGCGAAACCAGGCGAGGAAGGAACCAGATGCCCGACGCCGCAACGAGGGCAGCTCCGAGAACCAGGATCAAATGCGTGTTCCAGGACGAATCCCGAGCTATTGCGATCTGATCCAGCTCATTGACCGCTTTCGAGTTTACCAGCTGTACCGCGTTTGCCCTCGCAGCTTCCGTGGCGTCTGCGCCATTCGCCCCCGACGCGCGCGCTCCTTCGCCATCGGCGGCCAGGAGACCCGGCCAATCCTTCCCTGCAGTTGCCAGCTGAATTTCGTTCTGGCTCTCTTTATTTGCAGAATGCTCACTCAGCGATGATCCAAACGTCGCGGGAACGGATTCTGCCGCATGATGCGAGATGGAACCGTCCGCCTGCTTCCGTGTGTCGGGCTTACCTGCGTTGGCGCTGGCAGCACCGCGTCGCGTGCTCCCCTCGAGCTTTGCTTGGGCCTTATCGCCCGGGTGCTTGGATTGGTTCATCTTCTTGCGTGCGGGCCGAGCCGGCGAAGCCGTCGCTTGACTCGGCGTCTCCGCTACAATGGGGCAGGGGAACCGATCATCATCGCAAGCTGACGCAACGGATAATGGCAGACCCGCGAACAGCCCAGCCCCACTCATCACCAGTAGCCAATGGCGTAGGGTCAGCATGGAACCCTCCCCCCTCCAGAGATGACGACGCATACCGATCCATCGAAATGGCGTCACATTGACGCAAATGGGGTTTTGTTCGCGCAATCCGCGGCTGTTACGGCGGCGGTCGGCGAGCGGCCGTCCCCGAAGCTGCCGAGCACGCGGTAGCATGATGCCGCGATGCCGACCTGGCGTATTTCTGCGACGAGGTGCGGATTTGCGTCAGAGCGAGGCAGGCGCCGGCATGACCGTCCCGCACTTCTTGCAGCTCCGGAATTCCTCCGAGTTCGTAAAAATTGCGGTAGGCCTGGGTCACCGGATCTGCGCGGTAGTCGTCTATGACGTAAGTCTCCTCGTGCAGGAAGTTATCGCAGTTCATGCAAAACCAACAGAACCGGTCGATGTCTCCGGGCACACGGGCACGCTCGATGACCAGCTGAAATGCATCCGGTGCGAACCGAGGCGAATGCGGAACGAGCGGAGGCTGGAACAGGCACGATCCCTCAGGGACGAAAGCGACCTTTTCCACACCCTCTTCCGTCCGATAGTGCAGGTTCAGGTCGCCGCGAAGCGAATACTGAATCTCGTAGCTCGGGTTGATGTGGAATTCGCTGCGATATTCGCGGCCACGCGCGATGAATGCCATGGAGTTGGCCGTCAGCCACAATTGTTGCGTTCGCTTGCGCGTCTCGGTCAGATGCCGCATGACGCCGTCGAGATCGACATTCGGCATCTGGAGTGATGGAATGGTGAACAACATGACGACGCTCCATAATCCCCAGTGAAGGGGTTTTGCTTGCGACCACTCGGCAAAAACACCATCAAATCATGAGTCGAACTATCGCTCGCCAAGCGACTATGCGATCCGACTTCTAATTCGATCAGCCAAAAAGCCTTATTCCAGAGATGTCTCAGGGATGTCTACCGCCATTCCTGAGCCCCAGTATAACGTTTGCCACCTATCGGTACTGTCATGCGACGTTGGAAAGTGGAACGGGATCCAACACTCCGCGGCCAATCAAGCTCGAATCCTCGCCTCGAGCAGCCAGAATGCAGCCTTGAGGCTCGCCGGCGGTGACATAATGTATGTGCTCCTTCCCGGCGTGGAGATGCCCGACATGGAACTGCTACCGAAAGGCGCAAATTTCGTTCGCGCCAAGAGCCTCTGGGAGATCGGCCTGCACATCGCCGGCAATCCGGCGACGCCGTATGGCGGTAATCGCGACATGGTCATCACGATCGGCAGCGGCTCCGGCGCGGCCTTCCGGCCGTGGCTGAGGCTCGCCACCGGCTCCGCCATTCTCGCCGAGGAGGTTGCGAAGGGCGACGGCGTCGATTTGGCCTTCGTCAATCCCTCGGCGCTGCTCACGCAAGCCTATCGGGGGGTCGGCCTGTTCAGCGCGCCGCTTCCCGTGCGCATCGTCGCGGTCTATCCGAGCTGGGACCGCTTCGTGTTCATGATCCACCCGCGAACGGGAATCCGTTCGCTCGCAGACATCAAGGCGAAGCGGTATCCGTTGCGCGTCTCGGTCAGGGAGGATCCGACCCATTCAACGCTCGTGTTGATCGATCAGGCGTTCGCGCTGCACGGCTTTGCGCTCGAGGACATCGAATCCTGGGGCGGGCGTCTCGTCCTCTGCGGCGGGCCATCCGACGTTCGTCGCCTGCAGCCGCTCGGCCGCGGCGAGATCGATGCGGTGTTCGACGAGGGCATCGGGGTTTGGCTCGACGAGGCCCTGGCAGCCGGTTTGTCGCCGATCCAGCCCGAGCCGGCCGAATTCGATGCGCTGCGGCCACTCGGATGGCGGAAGGTTTCTCTTCCGAAAGCCCGCTTCCCGCGCCTGACCCGGGATGTCGACACGATCGATTTCAGCGGCTGGCCGATCTACGCGAACGCGTCGCTTCCGGAGCAGGTGGCCTACGACATCTGCGACGCCATCGCAGCGCGCAAAGTGGAGATTCCGTGGGAGATGGGAACCGACGGGACCGCTTTGCTCATGGGGCAGGAAAGCGACAGCACGCCGATGGACGTCCCGCTCCACCCGGGCGCGGCGCGTTGGTATCGCGAGCACAATGTCGGAGGCTCACCATGAAAAGCGCTTTCATTTCGCTCGGCATCTGCCCGGCCGGTCTCGTCTGCCTGGCATGGGCCGGGGTGAGCAAGCCGGCGGCAGCGCAGAGCGACTGCAATACGGATCACCACACGCTCAACTTCATCATCGACGAGAAGCCGCAGCTCCACCACATCGCCTTCGAGGTCGTGGACTGGGCGGAGATTCGCAAGGCCTGCGACTACCTCGCGCACAACAAGGTGCGTCTGGCGTGGGGCCCGGGCCGGCACATCATCGGCCACAACGTTGCGATTTATCATCTCGATCCCGATCTGGTGCGGGTCGAAATCTTCACGGAAATGGACCAGATGAAGGACAAGGAGCTCGGCTATTTCGACCCGCGTCCCTGGCACCAGGAATTTCCGCTCTATCCGAAGATGCACGGCCCCGAGACGTTGCGGAACTACTGGGGCTACGGCTCGGAGCGGCCGAGCCGGGGCGCACAGACGAACGAGCTGCCGCAGTACGATGCCGTCAGGGGGTGATCGCTCCCGAGACGCTACGGCCGTCAAAGTCCGAGGATCTGCCTCGTCTCCCCGAACAACTCGTCGACCGTGAAGCGGCGTGCGATCAGCTTCTGCTCCACGCACATGTCGATGATCAGCTCCAGGGCCTTGCGGTTCGGCTCGATGCCGAAACGGAGCGGATCCTCCGGCGTCCCGTCGGTCGGCAGCCCCGCCGCCCGCTTGCTCTCCAGCAGCAGCCGGTAGATCTCCTGCACGATGTCGGGACGTGACTTCGCGATGGTGTCGCGCACCACCGCCATGTGGTTGATCGGCACGCCGCCGTTCCTGGCCGCCCAGGAGCGGGCGACGCCTTCCGCGTCTGGTATGACGGTCTTCAGGCGGGGATCCGGCAGCTTGTCGCCCACCACCGCTGCGTCGAGCTCGCCGTCGAGCAGCATCTTGGCGATTTCCTTGCCGGCAGGAGCACGGGTGGCGGTGGGCGGATCCTTGTATTCGGCCACGTGCGGATCCTCGAACGTCACCCATTTCACGCTGTCGAGGTCGACCCCGTAGTCCCGCGCCAGGATCCCCCGCACCCAGGTCGTGGTGGTCACGGAATAGGCGCGTACGCCGACGCGCTTGCCGTTGAGGTCCTGCGGCCGCAGCGGTCCCTTCTCCGGGTCGTAGGCGAGTGTGTGGTGTTGGCCGCGGCCGACCAAGGTGGCCGGCAGCAGGATGTAAGGCGTACCGAAATTCCTCGCCTGCAGATAAGTGACGATGGCGAGCTCGCCGAAGTCGAACTCCTTGTCGCGTACCAGGCGCTTGAAGGCGGTGTTCGCCACCTTCACGTCGGCGAATTGGAAATCAACGAGCGGCGACGATACTTCGCCGTTCTTCAGAGCCATCGTATTCGGGTAGTCGCCCAGCAGCGACTTCAGCGTGATCTTGTCCGTCATCGAAAGTCCCTCAATCGGCCAGCGCGGGATACAGTGTCTGCGCGGTCCTGGCGAAAATCCAATCCCGGTCGCTCTGCGGCAGGCTGGCAAGCGTGCGCTGGGCGAGCGCCAGCAGAGCGGCGAGCGAGCCTTCGGACGCCGGATAGTTCGAGCCCCAGGCCAGCCGCCGGGCGCCGAAAGCGCCGACCAGCTCCGCGAAAAAGGTCTCGGGCGTCGCCTTCCCATTCTGCGATTCCGTGAAATTGCGCTGGGTCAGCTTCAGATGGATGCTCGGATATCTGGCCAGATCGAACAGGCCCTGCGCCTGCGCATAGGGCGGGCCGTCGTTGAGCACCGGCCGGGCGCAGTGGTCGAGGATGATCTTCGCCTTCGGGAAGCGCTCGATCATTCGGATCATCTCCGGAAACGCCTTTGGCGACATTTGCAGACAGATCGGGATGCCCAGATCGGTGGCGGTCTGCCAGGCCGGATAGGACTTCGGATCGTCGAGCCAGGAGGCCTGGTCCGGCATGGTGCTGCCGATGGTGAACAGCCGCAGCCCCGTGAGCTTCCGGGAGATCCAGTAGCGGATGCGCTCGCTCGCGTCGGGCGCCAGCACGTCCACCGAGAACACACCCGTGAAGCGATCCGGATGCGCTGCGACCGCGTCGGCGACGTAGGAATTGTCGTGACCATAGCAGGTCGAGGCCTGCACCATGGCGGACTTCCCGACCCCGGCCTCGTCCATGGCCTCGAGCATCTGCTCGATGGTCACCGGTCGCGTCCGCGACCATTCCGACTGGTGGCCGCCGAGCGGCGCCATCGGATAGCGCCTGGTGTCGGTCGCGATGATGTGCGGGTGAATGTCGATTACACGGGCAGGCATCGAGCAGGAGTCTCCGGCACAAGGCGCATGGCGGGACGGCAGGCGAGAGTGATCATATGCGGATCTCGCCGCCGCGACAGGAAGGCAATGCGGACTTCGTGCCAAGTCCTTATGGCGAGCGCGGAGCGGGATGGCGACCGCGCCTCGGCGCTCCGCCCCTCTCTTGTCGCCCCTGAAAAATTGGAATTTGATAGAACCGGCGATCCAAGAACGTAGGCTGCGGCGGTTATTTCCTATTCGCTATTCGCTGCCCTACTCTCATAGGGACCAAGGCAGGGCGACATGCAAGCAACCGGTGACGTGGCCCAGATCCTGCTCGACAAGGCCCGGACGCTGGCGCCGGTCTTGCGCGAGCGGGCGGCGGCGACCAACCAGGCGCGGCGCATCCCGAACGAGACGATCCAGGATTTCTGGGACGCGGGCCTGTGGTACCTGCTGAAGCCGAAGAAATTCGGCGGTCCCGAGCTGCGGCCCGATGTCGCGTTTGCGGTGGCCAACGAGCTTTCCCGCGGCGACGGATCGGCAGGCTGGGTATGGGCGGTGTTCACCATCCACGACCTCTTGGTGGCGCTGTGGCCGGAGCAGTTCCAGCAGGAGTACTGGGCGAAGAACACGCTCTCCGCCTCGAGCTTCGCACCCACCGGCAAGGCCACGCCCGCGAGCGGCGGCTACCGGGTTTCGGGCAAGTGGACGTTCTGCAGCGGCATCGACAATGCCGACTGGCTGCTGCTCGGCACATTCTTCGGGCCGCCGAGCGGCGGCTCGCCGATCCCCGATATCCGCTACGTGATGATCCCGAAGGGCGAGGCCAAGGTCATCGACGACTGGTTCGTGTTCGGCCTGCGGGGCACCGGCAGCAAGGGCATCGTGGTCGACGACGTGTTCGTGCCGAACCACCGCATCCAGGGCCTCGCGGAAATGATCCAGGGCACCACCCCTGGCTCCCGGGTGCACGACTCGCCACTGTATAAAGCCTCGGTCTGGGCGATCATCCCATTCACCATCTCGTCGCCGGCCAACGGCATGGCGCGCGGCGCGCTCGATGCCTTCATCGACGACATGAAGGTGCGGGAGGCCTCCTACGATCATTCGCCGCTGTCGAAAAAGCCCGGCATGCAGCTGACCGTGGCCGAGGCCGGCGCCATGATCGACGCCGCCGATCTGCTTTACCGGCGCTCGTTCACCGAAACCATCGACAAGATCATGGCGGGCGAACCGTTGACGCTCGAGCACCGCGCGCGCAGCCGGCGCGACCAGGGCTACTCGGTGATGCAGGCCAGGCTCGCCGCTGAAAAGCTGTTCACGGCGGCCGCGGGGCGCGGCCTGTACGACGGCAACCGGGTCCAGCGCGCCTACGCCGACCTGCACGCGCTGCAGGGCCACATCGTGGCCGGGTGGGACATGCCGGCCTACAGCTATGGCCAGGTCATGCTGGGCGGGCCGCCGTCGGACCCGTTCACTTGAGACGTGATCCAAGTGGCGCCGAGATTGCAGTCATAGGCCGGCGCCATAAGGATGTAGAAAGTGGGCGCGTTCCCTCATCACTCGGATCGGGGACGTGGACGGTACCCATCGCCGAGCGACGACCAGGGAGGAGCGACAATGCATAGGTTTGGAACAGTGTGGATCGCGGCAACGCTCGCAGGCACGCTGGGGCTGGGGTTCACAGCGACACCGGCGCAGACGCAGCAACAGCCCGCGTCCCTCAAGATCGGCTGGGCGATCTCGAAGACCGGGCCCTACGTGGGCGGCGCGACCATCACGCTGCTCAACCCCTACAAGCTATGGGTGCGGGACGTGAACGCGGCCGGCGGCATCATGCTCGGCGGCAGGAAGGTTCCGGTGGAGGTCGTCGAGTACGACGACCGCAGCAATTCCGACGAGATGATCAAGGCGCTCGAGCGGCTGATCAACCAGGACAAGGTGGACTTCCTGTTCCCGCCCTGGGGCACGGCTTTCAGCCTGGCCTCGGCGCCGATCTTCGCGCGTGCCGGCTATCCGCAGGTCCTGGTCACCGCGACCACCGACCGCGCCCCTGAATTCGCCAAGCGCTGGCCCAACAGCTTCTGGCTGCTCGGCACCGCGACCGAGATGGCGGATTCGGCGGTCGAGGCATTCTCCAAGCTTCGCTCCGAAGGCAAGATCGGCAACACCGTCGCCCTGATCGGCGTCGCCGACCAGTTCGGCATCGAGCTGTCCACCGCGGCGCGCGAGGCCTTCAAGAAGGCCAATTTCAATGTGGTCTACGACAAGTCGTATCCGCTCGGCACCCAGGACATGCAGCCGATCCTGACCGAGGCGATGCGGAGCAACGCCGACGTTTTCATGGCGGCGAGCTATCCGCCCGACACGTTCGCGATCATCGACCAGGCCAAGGTTCTCAACTACAACCCGAAGATATTCTTCACCGCCGTCGGCACCGCGTTCCCGGCGGTCAAGCAGCGCTTCGGCGCCAACGCGGAAGGCATCATGGGCACCGGCGGATGGAACGCGGACTCGCCCGACGCTCAAGGACTACCTGAAGCGCCACCAGGAGATGCACGGCTCCGAGCCCGATCGCTGGGCGAGCCCCGTCACCTATTCCAGCCTGCAGATGCTGCAGCAGGCGATCGAGCGGGTCGGCAAGGTCGACCGCGCGGCGGTGATCAAGGAGCTCTCGACCGGCACCTTCGATACCGTCTACGGCAAGGTGAAGCTGGTCGACAACCGCTTCCTCGATGTGTTCCAGACCGGCCAATGGCAAGGCGGCGAATATTACGGCATCGGGCCGGCACGGCTCGCCGGTGCGCGGGCGCCGATCTTCCCCAAGCCGGCATGGAAGCAATGAGCTAGCCGCGGCGACGTCTTCGTGCTCGCCGTCGACATCGTCCTGACCGGGCTGATCATCGGCGGGATGTATGCGCTCACCGCGCTGGGGCTCACGCTCCAGTACGGTGTGGCGCGCATCATGAACCTGTCGTACGGCGAGATCCTGGTCGCCGCAGCGCTCTCCACCTACTGGCTCTACACCGCCCAGTCGCTGAACCCGCTGATCGGGCTGGTCGTGGTCGTGCCCGCGGCCTTCGCGCTCAACTGGCTGATCTTCCGGCTGCTGCTGATGCCGTTGGTGCGGCGGGCCAGGAACGAAGGCATGCTCGAGGTCGACAGCATTCTTGCCACCTTCGGGCTCCTGTTCGTCATCCACGGCATCGCGCTGGTCACGTTCGGCGGCAACTATCTCAGCTATTCCTACCTGTCGATCCCGGTTCAGGTGCTCGGCAGCTCGCTGGCGGTCAACCGCCTGATCGCACTGTCGTTCGCCGCCGTGATCGGGGCCGCGATCTATCTGGCGTTGACCCGCACGCGTGCCGGCACCGCGATCCGGGCGGTGGCGGTCGATCCGGTGTCGGCGCAGCTCGTGGCGATCGACGTGCGCCGCGCCTCGGCCTTCGCCTTTGCGCTGGGCGGAGCGTTGGTGGCCGCCGCAGGCGTGCTGGCGAGCATGTTTCTCACCTTCAACGCCTCGATGGGGATCGAGTTCACCATGAAGGCATTGATCGTGGTGATCATGGGCGGCGTCGGCAACATGCTCGGCGCGCTGGTCGCGGGCCTTCTCCTCGGCATCGGCGAGACGGCGGTCGCGCGGCTGATCGATCCCGGCCTGACGCTGGCGGCGACCTACGCGCTGTTCCTTGCGGTGCTGCTGGTCCGGCCGACCGGACTGTTCGGGAGATCGGCGCGTTGAACCGGCAGCGAGCGCTTGCGTTCGGCGCCGCCGCCGTGCTGACGGCGGCGCTTGCGTGCGTGCCGCTGCTCGCGAGCAGCTATCATCTGGCGCTGGGCATCAGCCTGCTCTATTTCGCCGTGCTGGCGACCGCCTGGGCGCTGTTCTCGGGTCCGACCCGCTACATCTCGCTCGCCACCGTCGCCTTCTTCGGCGTCGGCGCCTACACCGTGGCCGTGCTCGGCGAGGTCCTGCCGTGGCCGCTGGTGCTCGTCGTTGCCGCCGCCATCGGGGTTGCGCTCGCGCTCGTCGTGGGCCTTTCCACGCTGCGGCTCCGCGGCATCTATTTCGTCATCTTCAGTTTCGGCCTCTCCGAGCTGATCCGCCAGCTCGTCACCTGGTACGAGGTCAACATCCACAGGAGCGTGGGCCGTTACATCTTCATCGACATCTCGCAGACGCAGATCTACTGGCAGCTTCTGGCGCTGATCGTGCTGGTGCTGCTGACGGGTTTCCTGATCGGGCGCTCCCGGCTCGGCCTTGCGCTGCGCGTGATCGGCGAGGACGAGGTGGTGGCGCGCCATGCCGGCATCGACACCACCCGGGCGAAGCTCGCGATATTCGCCGTGAGCGCCCTGTTCATGACGCTGACCGGCGCGGTCATGGCGCCGCGCTGGACCTATGTCGACCCGGCGATCGCATTCAACCCGGTGCTGTCGTTCGAGGTGGTCATCATGGCGCTGTTCGGCGGCGCCGGCGCCCTGTTCGGACCGATCCTCGGGGTGGTGCCCTTCGTGCTGCTGTTCGAGCTGCTGTCGGCAAACTTTCCCAACTATTTCAGCATCCTGCTCGGCCTGGTCTTCATGGTGATCGTGTACGCGCTGCCGCACGGCGTGGTCGGGCTCCTGCCGGCACTGGCGGCCGCGCCCGGCGCCGGCGCCGGTTGCGGCCGTTCGGCCCGCGGGCACCACCACCGGCGCCCGGCTCGAAGTCGCCTCGCTGCGCAAGGCTTTCGGCGGCCTGGTCGCCGTCGACAAGCTGTGCTTCAGCGTCGCGCCTGGGGAGACCGTAGGGCTGATCGGCCCGAACGGCTCGGGCAAGACCACCGTGCTCAACCTGATTTCCGGCGCGCTCAACGCCGACACCGGCTCGGTGCTGTGTGACGGAGCAGCGATTGCCGGGCTCGGCGCCCACCGCATCGCGCGCCTCGGCGTCGCGCGCACTTTCCAGCTCGTGCGCGTTCTCGAGACCTTGACCGCGGTCGAGAACGTGACGGCGGGCCTCGCATTCCGCCGCGAGCCGCTGTGGGGCGCGCAGGCGGAAGCTGCGGCGCGCGGGCTCCTGGCGCGCGTCGGGCTTGCCGAGAAGGCCGATCTGACCGCAGCCCAGTTCACCTATATCGACCAGAAGCGGCTGGAGCTCGCCCGCGCGCTCGCGCTCGATCCGCGCGTTCTCCTGCTCGACGAATGGCTCGCCGGGCTCACCCGCGCGGAGCTGGAACAGGGCATCGCGCTGATCCGTTCGCTGGGCGCCGGCGGGCTGACCATCATCCTGGTCGAGCACGTGATGGATGCGATCCGCATGCTGTGCGACCGCTGCATCGTCATGAACGCCGGCGTCGATGATCGCGGACGGCAAGCCTGCCGCCGTGCTCGCCGACCGGGAGGTGCTGCGCGCATATCTCGGAGGGGCCGATGCTTGAAGTGGAGGGTCTTTCCGTCCGCTACGGCAAGCACGCAGCGTTGGTCGATGTGACGCTGTCGGTCGCGCCGGGCGAGATCGTCACCCTGCTCGGAGCCAACGGAGCCGGAAAGACCACGCTGCTCAAATCGATCGCCGGGCTGGTGCGGCCGCAACCAGGCGCACGCATCAGGCTCGACGGGCGCGATCTGCTGACACTGGAGCCGTATCGAATCGTGGAGTCGGGCGTAGCGCTGGTGCCGGAAGGGCGCGGAATTTTCGCCGCGCTGACGGTGCGCGAGAACCTCCAGCTCGGCGCCTATGCGCGGCGCGCTCGCGCGAGCGAGCGGCAGAACATCGAACGTGTGCTGGCGCTGTTTCCCCGCCTCACCGAGCGCTACAGCCAGCTGGTGCGGACCATGTCCGGGGGCGAGCGGCAGATGGTGGCCATCGGCCGCGCGTTGATGTCGGCGCCCGAAATGCTGCTGCTGGACGAGCCCTCACTCGGCCTGTCGCCGCTGCTTTGCACCGAGCTGTTCCGCGCGCTCGCCGGGGTGCGAGCGACAGGGGTCGGTCTGCTGCTCGTCGAGCAGAACGCCCGGCTGAGCCTCGACATCGCCGACCGCGGCTATCTGATCGAAACCGGGCACATCGTCGGTCAAGGGACAGCGGCTGAGCTCAAAGGCGACCGGGCGGTGCAGCGCGCCTATCTTGGCGCCGGCGAGATTCACCGGGCGGCCGGAGACGTCTGATCTGCGGGACGCGAACCGGACGGCGCGCTGATGGGAGACGGTTCTTCTCGCGGGCCCGCCAGCCGAACATGGCGCCTCATGCCGGCTGACTACATTCACAACCATCGGCAATTTTCCGACCTCATCAGGATCGTGGCGCAGGAGAAGGGCATCGATCCTGCGCTGGTCGAAAAGGATCGAGCCGCCTCCCGAGCTGCATGTGAAGACCGGCCCCAATCATAAGACGCTTCGACATGTCGAGAGCCGCAAGAAATTCTACGACTGGGTGGCGGAGACCATCCGGATCGATGGGATCGTGAAGGTCGAGCGCGACAACGCCTTCGACGACAAACAGTACAGGAGCGGCGGCATCCGGCTGTCTTACAATGGTCTCTACAAGCTGCCTGCGGATTTGAAACAAAGTGTGCTGCTCGAGGCCGGTTTCGACGTGGTGAAGCCCAATGAAGCCAAGGACATCAGCTCTTGGGCGTATGATCATGCGGCCGACAAGGTCGAGATCGTCGACAATCGCGCCAACGGCGTGGCGTGCTACGATCCCGGCTACACCTTTGTCGAAAAGCTCCAGACGATCTCCACGAAGTTCCGCCAGCAGCAGGAGAAGAAGGGCTCTCCCATCGATTTCATGCGGCACTATTATGATGTCCACAGCCTGCTGCAGCACCCAGGAGTGCAGGCGTTTATCGGGACGGAGGACTACAAGGTCCACAAGAAGAGGCGATTTCGCCGGAAGGACAATCCCGACCTCACCAAGAACGAAGCCTTCATCCTGAGCGATCCGGAGGCGCGCGCGGCCTATCAGAAGGCCTACGACGCCACTAGCAGGCTGCTGAAAAACGATTTTGGAGCATCGAAACCGTCAGGACCACGCAAAGGTCGATTCGCGCGCCCCTTCCCCGACGCAACAATGATTTAAAAGTCCGAGCGCCTGGATTCGATTGTTGCGTGGCGATGATGCCCATGGGAGTTTTTCAGCAGCCTGCTAGCGCGCTGTATTATGGAGGCATGCCGTCCTTCGATGAGGTGCTGAAGGCGATCGGAGCGTGGGCGAGCAAGCTATAGCCCCTGCCGGGTTGCGACCGCGTTGATGGGCGAGCTCCCGGATATCATTGCGCCGTGGGCACGAAACCGCTGCCGCCGGGTCGGTTCAGCGTCGCCGCGTTGCGTGTGAAGCTTCGGCGCCCGTTCTTCAGGCCGAACAGCGGTTGCGACAGCTCGGCCACGGCCGACGCGGCGTCGATGCAATCCAGCACCACCAGATCCGCCGGACCGCCGACTGCGATGCCGTAATCCGGCAAGTTCAAGAGCCTGGCCGCCGACGTGGTCACCATGTCGAGACAGGCGGCGATGTCGCTCGCGCGCCCGAGCTGCGCGATGTTGGCGTAGAGGTTTGCAATCCGGATGAGGGAGCAATCGCCGAACGGCGTGAACGGATTGAGCACGTTGTTGGTGGCGAGCGAGCAGACCACGCCGTGTTGCAGGAGCCGGTGCACGGGCGCGACCCCGCGCGGAACCGAGTGCTCGTGGGCACCGCCCATCAGGAACAGGTCGGTCGCCGGAAGCACCGTGACGGCGACGCCGGTATCCGCAAGACGTCGACCGATTGCGGCGAGACTGCGTCCGTCGATTGCGGACAGCTTGGTGACGTGCCCGATGGCGACGCGGCTGCCCCAGCGATGCCGCTCGGTCTGGCGGCAAACCTCGTCGAGATGCATCCACGACGGATCGAGATCGAAGTCGAGGTGGAAGTCTATGTCGAGGTCGAACCGCTCGGCGATGGCGAAGATCCGCCCGATATGCTCGGTCGGCGCAGTATCCGTATAGGGGCAGCCACCGATCAGATCGGCGCCTTGCTCGCAAGCCTCGAGCATGAGCTCCTCGGCACCAGGATCGTTGACCAAGCCCTCCTGCGGGAATACGCAGATTTCCAGATCGAGCGCCCAGCGGTAGTCGACCTCGAGCCTGCGAATGGCGTTGAAGCTCCGCAGGCCCACGCGCGGATCGACCTCGACATGCGTGCGCATGTGCGTGGTGCCTTGCACGATCGCTTTTTCGAGCGTGCGGCGACCCCGCTGGTAGACGTCGTCCTCGGTGAACGCGCGCTTCGCGGAAGCAACCTCGGCGATTGCCTCCGCCAGCGTGCCCTGCTCCGACCGGCAGCGGTCGAGGATGCATGACTTGTCGAGATGGATGTGCGTCTCGACCAGGCCGGGGATCACCAGCCGCCCGTCGAGAGCGATCTGCGGTCCCTCGGCGGCGATATTCGGCTCTATCGCGGCGATGCGGCCGTCGCCGACACCAATGTCCATCGGAGCGCCGGACTGTCCGGCGATTCGAGCGCCGCGGAGCACGAGATCAAGCGGCATGACGCGAAGCCCTTCGGAGGCGAAACCGGCGCATTTCGTCGCACGCCAGCAGCCATAACTGTCGACTTGCAGGCCCCTCCCTGACCCTCCCCCGCAAGCGGGGGAGGGAACGCAGTGGCACTGCCCGTCGTGGCCATGCCGAGGCTGTCATCCGCCCCACATGCGGCGCAGCCGCGCACCGATGTCGGCGGTGCGCGCTTGCCGTTGCCGGTCGCCGTGGCCGGCGCCACAACCGGCCAGGCGCGGCTCTCGAAGCGATCGAGGATCCCCGCCGGGATGAAGCGCGTGCGCGCCGCGTACATGTGGCGGTCGCCGTCGGCGCGCTGCTGATGCGCATAGAAGCGCTGCGGCACGATCAGGCAAAGGTGATCGCGCGCGCGCGTCATCGCCACGTAGAGGAGACGGCGCTCCTCCTCGATCTCCGCGGTGCTGCCGGTCGCGAGATCGGAAGGAATGCAGCCGTCGACCGCGTTGAGAACGAACACCGACCTCCATTCCTGGCCCTTGGCCGAATGGATGGTGGAGAGGATGAGATAGTCCTCGTCGAGGAGGGGCACGCCGGCCTCCGCGCTCGTGGCATCGGGCGGATCGAGGGTGAGCTCGGTCAGGAAGCGCTCGCGGCTCGCATAGCCCGCGGCAATCTGGACGAGCTGGGCGAGATCGGCCTCGCGCATCGCGGCGTCGTCGTAGATGCGCTCGAGATGCGGCGTGTACCAGCGGCGCACGAGGTCGAGCTCGGCCGGCCATCCGACCGCGGCGCCGTGCACCAGCCGCATGGTTTCGCAGAACGACGGCCAGTGCCCGGCAGCACCGGCAGGCGGCGCGAAGCCGGCGAGGGCGTGCGGCCCCTCCGCGGCGTCGGCGACATGGTCGAGCAGACGTCCTGCGGTCGAGGGCCCGACACCGGGCAAGAGCTGGACGACACGGAAACCCGCGACGCGATCGCGCAGGTTCTCCGCCCAGCGCAGGAACGCGAGCGCGTCCTTGACGTGGGCGGCCTCCAGGAAGCGAAGACCGCCGAACTTGACGAACGGGATGTTGCGGCGGCGAAGCTCGATCTCGAGCGCGGCGCTGTGATGCGAGGCGCGGAACAGCACCGCCTGCGACTTGAGGGCCACGCCGCGCTCGCGGTGCTCCAGCACGCTCTCGGCGACATAGCCCGCCTGCCCGGCCTCGTCGCGGACGCTGACGAGCCTGGGCCGCTCGGCCGACGCGCGGTCCGACCACAGGTTCTTGGTGAAGCGCTCCGCGGCGAGATCCATGACGGCATTCGCCGCCTCCAGGATGGGCACGACCGAGCGGTAGTTGCGCTCGAGCGTGACGATCTCGGCGCGCGGATCGAAGTGACCGGGGAAATCGAGAATGTTGCGCACGGAGGCGGCGCGGAACGAGTAGATGGACTGGGCGTCGTCGCCGACGACGGTGAGGCCCCTGCCCTTCGGCTCGAGCGCCAGCAGGATCGAGGCCTGCAGCGCGTTGGTGTCTTGATACTCGTCGACCAGCACGTGATCGAAGCGCTCTGCGATCTCTGCCGCCAGCGGCGGCTCCGCCATCATCTGCGCCCAATAGAGCAGGAGATCGTCGTAGTCGAGCACGTGCTGGCGCTGCTTGGCCTCGACATACGCGCGATAGAGCCGCCGCAGCTCGCCTTCCCAGGAGGCGCACCAGGGAAAGCGCGTGTCGAGCACCTCGTCGAGCGGCGCCTGCGCATTCACCGCACGCGAATAGATGGCGAGGCAGGTGGCCTTGGCCGGGAAGCGCTCCTCGGTGCGGGAGAATCCGAGATCGTGCCGCAGCAGGTTGAGAAGATCGGCGGAATCCTCGCGATCGTGAATGGTGAACGAGCGGTCGAGCCCGATCTGAAGCGCATATTCACGGATGAGCCGCGCCCCGATGGCGTGGAAGGTGCCGGACCAGGCGAGCGCATCGGCGCCGGCGGCCGCTCCCGGCTTCCCGGCCGACGCCACGGTCGCGACGATGCGCGCCACGCGGCGCGCCATCTCGGCGGCGGCGCGGCGCGAGAACGTCAGCAGCATGATGCGGCGGGGATCGATGCCGTTGACCACGAGGTGCGCCACCCGGTGCGCGAGCGTGTTGGTCTTGCCGGAGCCGGCGCCGGCGATGATCAGGAGCGGGCCCGCATGCGCATAGTTCGGGCCGCCGTGCTCCACGGCGCGCCGCTGATCGGGATTGAGGCTGGCGAGATAGGGGCGGTCATCGGATCGGATGGGCGAATCAGTCGGGCCAGCTAAACCGAGTTCGCACAACCGCGCCGCAAATCCGAATGCAACTTCGGGTCAAAGGGGCACTGATCATACGGTTGCCAGTGTCCCTTGATTCCGAGGTTCGCTCAGAGTGCGCCGCGGTGGTGGCGAACCTCGGAATCGGGCTGGCCGAGCACGTCTTTCGTCGCCGCCGCACCGATCTACAGCGGCACCCGCCGCAGGCGCAGGGCATTGCCGACCACGCTCACCGACGACAGCGCCATGGCGGCGGCGGCGACGATCGGCGACAGCAGGATGCCGAAAAGGGGATAGAGCACACCGGCGGCGATCGGGACGCCGGCGGCGTTGTAAACGAAGGCGAGGAACAGGTTCTGCCGGATATTGCGCATGGTCGCTGCCGACAGCCGGCGCGCGCGCACGATCCCGGTGAGATCGCCCTTGAGCAGGGTGACACCGGCGCTCTCCATGGCGACGTCGGTGCCGGTGCCCATGGCGATGCCGACGTCGGCCGCCGCCAGCGCCGGCGCGTCGTTGACACCGTCGCCGGCCATCGCCACCACGCGGCCTTCCCGGCGCAGCCGCTCCACCACCGCGCTCTTGCGATCGGGCAGCACCTCGGCTTCCACCTCCTCGATGCCGAGACGCGCAGCCACCGCCTTCGCGGTGGTGCGATTGTCGCCGGTGAGCATGATCACGCGCACACCCTCCTGCCGCAGCGCCGCCAATGCCGCCGGCGTCGTATCCTTGACCGGATCGGCGATCGCGATCACCGCGGCGAGCCGGCCGTCGACGGCAAGGAACACGGCGGTGGCGCCGCCCGCCCGCAGCCGCTCGGCCGCGCCCTCCAGCTCGCCGGCGTCGATCCCGGCCTCGCCCAGGAATTTCGCGTTTCCCAGGCGTACGCTGCGGCCATCGACCTTGCCGACCGCGCCTTTTCCGATCGGTGAGTCGAAGTCGGTGACCGGCGCCAGCGCGAGCGAGCGCGCCTGCGCCGCCTCCACGATCGCCAGCGCGAGCGGATGCTCGCTCGCCTTCTCCACGCTGGCGGCGAGCCGCAATGCCTCGTTCTCCGGAAAGCCGGCGGCCGGCGCGACCGCGACCACCGCGGGTTTGCCTTGCGTCAGCGTTCCGGTCTTGTCGACCACCAGGGTGTCGACCTTCTCCATGCGTTCGAGCGCCTCGGCGTTCCTGATCAGCACGCCGGCACGGGCGCCGCGGCCGACGCCGACCATGATGGACATCGGCGTGGCGAGCCCGAGCGCACAAGGGCAGGCGATGATGAGCACGGTGACGGCGGCGACCAGCCCATAGGCATTGCGCGGCTCCGGTCCGAAGGCGGCCCAGGCGGCGAAGGCCGCGATCGCGATCAGGATGACGGCAGGGACGAACCAGGCCGACACCTGGTCGGCCAGGCGCTGGATCGGCGCGCGCGAGCGCTGCGCCGCCGCCACCATCTCGACGATCCGCGCCAGCATGGTGTCGCGGCCGACCTTCTCGGCCCGCATCACGAAGCCGCCGGTGGTGTTGAGCGTGCCGGCGATCACCTTGGCGCCCTTCTCCTTGGTCACCGGCATCGACTCCCCGGTCACCATGGATTCGTCGAGCGAGGAGCGGCCTTCGACGACCTCGCCGTCGACCGGCACCTTGTCGCCCGGCCGCACGCGCAGCCGGTCGCCCACCTCGATGGCGTCGAGCGACACCTCCTCGTCGCTGCCGTCGATGCGGATGCGGCGGCCGGTCGCGGGAGCGAGATCGAGCAGCGCACGAATGGCGTCGGAAGTCTGCTCGCGTGCGCGCAGCTCGAGCACCTGACCGAGCAGCACCAGCACGGTGATCACGGCGGCGGCCTCGAAATAGACCGGCACCGCGCCGTCCGCGGCGCGGAACGCCGGCGGGAACAGGCCCGGGAACAGGATGGCGACGACGCTGTAGAGCCACGCCACCCCGGTGCCCATGGCAATGAGGGTGAACATGTTGAGGTTGCGGGTGCGAAGCGAGTGCCAGCCGCGCACCAGGAACGGCCAGCCGCACCACAGCACGACCGGGGTCGCGAACAGGAACTGCAGCCAATTCGACCAGGTCTGGCCGAGCATCATGTGCAGGCCGGCGAGGTGGCCGCCCATCTCGAGGGCGATCACCGGAAGCGCCAGCACGACGCCGATCCAGAGCCGGCGGCGCATGTCGGCGAGCTCGGGGTTGGGGCCGGTGGCGGCACTCGCGAGCTCGGGCTCGAGCGCCATGCCGCAGATCGGGCAGGCTCCGGGTCCCACCTGCCGGACCTGCGGATGCATCGGACAGGTGTAGACGGTGCCCTCCGGCATCGGCGCCGGCGCGGCGCGGCCGGAGAGATAGGCGCCGGGGTCGCTCGCGAACTTCGCTCGGCACCCCGCCGAGCAGAAGTAATATGTGTGCCCGGCGTGCCGGTGCCGATGCGGGCTGCGCTGCGGATCGACCGTCATGCCACAGACCGGATCGCGGATCGTGCTCGCGCTCTCCGCGCCGTCATGCGCGGGCGCAGAAGACCCGTGAGGGGAATGCGCGGCGGCCGCTCCGGAATGCTGCCGCCCCTTCGCCTGCGAAGCGCCCGCGTGAGACCAGCGGGAGGCGTCCTGGTCGCGCTCGGCCATGGCCTTCCGTTCCTCAAGCGCCGGGGCGGGGTTGCAGCCTATACCACACGGGGGTATATGCGGTCGATGCGAGAGGACATCAAGGCATCGTGTGCGAAGCGGCTGAGCCGGATCGAGGGCCAGGTGCGCGGGATCGCGCGCATGGTCGAGGAGGACCGCTATTGCATCGACGTCGTCACGCAGATCTCGGCCGTGCGCGCCGCGCTCCGGCGCCTGGAGGAGGAGGTGCTGCGCGACCACGTCGCCCATTGCGTCGAGCACGCGATCGCCTCCGGCAACAAGGCGGATCAGCGCAGAAAGATCGAGGAGCTCATGAACGTGGTGAGCCGGGCCGACCGGTGATCGAGAAGGGATCCGACCGATGACGATCGATCGCAGGATGTTCTTGAGCGCAGCCGTCGCCCTGGGCTTCAGCCCGCGCGCCCATGCGCAGGGCGTCGCCGCGCTCCCCAGGATGGTCGTGAGCAAGGATCCCAATTGCGGATGCTGCTCGTTGTGGATCGAGCATATCCGGGCGGCCGGCTTCGACGTCGAGGCGGTCGACACCGGCGATCTCGCTGCATTCAAGCGGCGGCTCGGCGTTCCCTCCCAGCTTTCCGCCTGCCATACCGCCGAGATCGGCGGCTACGTCATCGAGGGCCACGTGCCGGCGGCCGCGATCAAGCGGCTGCTGCGCGAGCGGCCTGTGGCGCAGGGGTTGGCCGTCCCCGGCATGCCCGTGGGCTCCCCCGGCATGGAGGTGGCGGGCGCCGCCAACGAGGTCTACGACGTGATCCTGTTCGGCGCCGGGAGGCAGCAGCGGTTCGCGCGCTTCGAGGGCGCGCGCGAGCTGTGAGACTGCGGATTGCGAATCCTCGTGCGATCAAGGCGAGCCGATCTCGACGTCGCGAAGGCGCGGCGGTCCGCTTACATTGCCCGTCCGCAGACCTGTCCTGCTCCTACGCGGATGATACTGACAATTGCACCCTATCGGCGGGGCTCTATAATACCGTCTCAATCGAGGGAATTAATGGTATCCGTTTCGAATCCTGACGCTCCTGCCGAAAGGACGCAGGGCAATGGACCATCGCCAGCACATTGTCGTTGTCGAGGACGAGGCCACCCAGCGCCAATTGCTGGTTGATTACCTGGCACGCCAGAAGTTCCGCGTGAGCGGAGTCGATGGGGGCATTTCGTTACGCAGGCTGGTCGAGCGCGAGTCTCCGGCGCTCGTGCTGCTCGATGTCGGGTTGCCGGGCGAGGATGGAATCACCCTGGCGCGCTGGCTGCGCGAAAAAAGCGCGCAAATCGGCATCATCATGGTCACGGCTGCTTCTGATACCGTGGATCGCGTCGTTGGACTTGAAACCGGCGCCGATGATTACATCGCCAAGCCCTTCGAGCCGCGCGAACTTCTCGCCCGCGTGAAAAGCGTCTTGCGGCGTTCGACCGGTGAGGTCACCTCGGCAGGGCCGCGGGTGCGCATGGGTCGCCGCGTGCTCGATCTGGAGAAGCGTGTGCTGGTCGACCCGGCCGACAACAAAGAGGAAACGCTCGCGGCGAGCGAGTACGACCTGCTCGAGGTGTTCGCCAAGAATCCCAACCGCCCGCTACAGCGGGACTGGCTGCTGGAGGCGGTCGCGCATCGCGAGACGGACGCTTTCGATCGCGCCATCGACCTCCGAAATCAACCGCTTGCGCCGCAAGATCGAGCACGATCCGGCCCACCCCGTGGCTATCCGCACCGTGCGCGGTATCGGTTACATGTTCGTACCGCCGACCGACTAGGAACTCACCCTGCGCGGTGACGATCGCAGCGCTGCCTGCAGCCACGTGATCATTTTTTCGCTCACCATGTTCCGTCGGGTCCGCCAGTTACGCCTGCGACCGAAGGCAGGCGCCGGGCCGAGAAGCATTGGGTTCTCATGGGTTGCGCCGGTCGCAGGAGCCCCGACCATGTTCCCAATCGTGGCGGCAGTCCTCCGCGATACCAACGATACAAAAAACGTGGGCTGCGACACATGAACGATACAGGGGATGGTCAGACTCGTGGATTTGGAGGCACACCGGCACGACAGGAGTGGTCAATGTCCTATTGGTTGCGCAGCTTTCTCGTTGCCGCAGCACTGGCCGGGACCACGCCGGCGGCCTGGAGCGGCGATATCCGGGTAGGGTTCATCAATCCCACGGGCCCCCCCGAATTCTGGCAACTTGTCTCCGCGACGATGCGAGCCGCGGCGGCGCAATTCGGGATTGATGTTCACGAGCGCCAGAGTGAGCGCTCATTCGACAAGGCGATCGCGACCGCTCGAGACTTTCTCAGTGGACAGCCGCGGCCCCATTACCTGATCGCCACCAATGACGTTGGCGTCGGCGGCGAGATCATCAAGTTGGCCGATGCCGCCGGCGTACCGTTGATCCTGCTGAACAACGATCTCGATGAGAAGCAATGGCCGGAGTACGGCGAGCCGCGCGCCAAATATCGGCATTGGCTCGGCAGCATCGTGCCCAACCACGAGGGCGGCGGCTACGGGATCGCCGAGTCGATCCTCACGGAGGCGGTGCGGATCAAGAAGACACGCCCGCTAAAGCTCCTCGCGCTTGCCGGGGAGGTCGATACGCCGGCCAGCAATGACCGCATCCGCGGCCTGAAGCGCGCCATCGGCGTAATGCGCACGCTGTTGGGCCCAGGTTCGGTGGAACTTGTCGACATAGGTCACCTGGACTGGAGCGAGAAGGGCGCAGAAGCGTGGGTGCGCGCGTTCGCCCAAAAGGGCGTGCGTATCGACGCGCTGTGGGCGGCCAACGATCCAATGGCCCTCGGCGCGATCACGGCCCTGCGCGAGGCCGGCTACAAGCCCGGCGTCGACGTCATGGTGGGCGGGCTCAACTGGAACCAGGGCGGCGTCGAGCGGGTGCTCAAGGGCGAGATGGTGCTGACCCATGGCGGCCACTTCCTCCTCGGGGCATGGGCGATGGTCATACTCCGCGACTACCACGACGGTCGAGACTTCGCAGAGGAGGATGTACGCCTGCGATTCCCCATGGGGGCATTCGATCTGCCGGTCGCGCGGCGCTTTCCCGAAATCGGAAAGGTCGACTGGCGCAAGGTCGACTTCACGCGGTTCAGCAAGACCCGCAACCCCGCGGTTACGCGCTACAACTTCACGCCGGATGCCGTACTGCGCCTCCTCCCATCGACCAATTGACCGAATCGAGCCGTTGCCGCCAGCGAGCGCCCAATGAACTGGTTTCATCGCAACAAGGTGGCACTCACCATTTTGATGGGGCTTGCCCTCGTTGGACTGTTCGCGATCACGCAAAGCGGCGTCGCCATTCTCGCCGTCACCCGATTTGGCGCAAGCTTCCAGCAGATTGCCGAGAGGAATTTGCCGGCCTTGATCGCGGCCTCGCAATTGTCCGAGCTGAGCCAGACGCTGGTGGCAACCGCGCCCGAGATTGCGCTTGCCGACACGCACATGCGGCGGCAAGCCATGGCCGATCAATTGAATGACCGGGTGACGGCGCTCGCCCGCAGCGTCGCGGATCTCGAACAAGCCGGGGCCGATCACGATCTGGTAGCGGACATGCAACGTCAATTGGACGTTGTGATCGCCAATCTCGAAGGCTTGGACAATCTGGTGCGTGACCGCATCGATGCCAACGTCGCGCTCGACGCCATAATGACCCGCCTGCCCAACCTCGCTGCCCGCGTGAGGAGGATTGCCGACAGGGCGATCATCGGTGATCGGAGCCACGAGCAGCATTCCGCCGCGGCCATCTCCGCCACTGACCGGACGCGCCTGGTCGAGTGGTCGGCGGCGGGTCTGGAATGCGTTACGCTGATGCTGACCGCGCCGGCTCTGCACAGCACCTCGCGCATCGAGAACGTGAAATCCGGCCTCAGGGCGCTCGTCGAGGGAATGGAGCGTGTACGGGCACAATTGCCGCAAGCCTTGCAGTCTGAAATCGGCGGCATGCACGACGATATCCTCCAGTTCGGGCTCGGCTCTACGAGCCTCCTGGAGGCGCGGCGCATGCAGATTGAAACCGAGTCCGCCATCCAGACCGCACTGGGGCTCATTCGACAGACCAGCGCCGCCTTCGTGGCCTCCGTCTCCGCCATCTCGGGCGCGACCCAACGGGACATCGCCAGCCGGTCGGCATTCGTCAACGAGACGGTCTCCAATTCGACCTTGCTGAGCATCGCCACGTCGCTGTTGTGCCTGGGCGCGATCGCTGGGATCCTACTGTACATGCGACATGCCGTGATCGCCCGGCTGAAGGGTCTTCAACAGTACATGCGGGCGCAGGTCGAGGGGCGGCCGGCCGCGATCTCGACCGCGGGCCAGGACGAAATCGCCGAGATGGCGAAGGCCACGCAGTTCTTCGTTACGCGCATCGCCGACCGCGAAGCCGTGCTCCGCGCCGTCTTCGACAACATGGCGGGCGGCGTCCTGATGTTCGACCGCAATCTGAAGCTGGCGGCGTGGAACCGGGAGTTCGTACGCGTGCACGAGATGCCCGAGGAGTTTCTTCGCGGCGAGCCGCATCTCTCCGACCTTATTCGCTATTTCTGCCGAAGGGGCGAATACGGCGCGGTCGACGAGGACGAGCGGGTTCGCAGGTATGTTGCGCTTGCAGGAGAGCATCACACCTTCGAGAGAACTCGCCCCGACGGCACGGTGCTGCAGGTCCGGCACAATCCGCTGCCGGAAGGCGGCTTTGTCTCGATCTACATGGATATCACGGAGCTGAAGAGGCGAGAGGAAGCCTTGGCCGCAGCCAAGAAGGCGGCCGAGGATGCGCGCGACACTTGCCGAACAGGCACGCGCGGAGGCTGCAGCGGCACGTGGCGATGCCGAGCAGGCGCGCGAGGTCATGCAGATAATCCTCGACAACATGAGCGACGGCATCACCCTGTTCGACAAGGACCTCCGCCTGCAGTTCATGAACCATCAACTCATGACGTCCCAGAGATTTTCGCCCGATGTCGCCTACCAGGGTGTATCGCTCTACGACCTCCTGCGCTTCCAGGCCGAGCGCGGCGATTTCGGTCCCTCCGACGATGTCGAGTGCACCGTTCAGGAGTGGGCGGCGCGGATACTCAAGCCGGAGGGTAATCGTTACGAGCGGCGCACGGCGAGCGGCCGGTACGTCGAGTTCAATTTCAAGCGACCGAACGACGGCGGTCTGCTGGCGCTCACGCGCGACATCACCGAGTTGAGGAATCGAGAGGAGGCGCTTGCGTCCGCCAAGGAGGCCGCCGAGGCCGCGCGGGACGCGGCCGAACGAGCACGCGCCGAGGCCGAGGCGGCCAATCTCGCGAAGTCGACGTTCCTCGCCACGATGAGCCACGAAATCCGCACGCCGATGAACGGCGTGCTCGGGATGGTCGACGTGCTCGAGCGGCAGGGTCTCAGCGAGATTCAGCGACGCACCGTTGCGACCATGCGAGAGTCGGGGCATGCACTGCTGCACATCATCGATGATGTCCTCGACTTCTCGAAAATCGAGGCCGGACGTCTCGACCTCGAGAGCACGCCCTTTTCGCTCAACGGGCTGGTCAACGCCGCGCTGGATACATTCCGGCCGCAGGTGATCGCCAAAGGACTCGACTTCGACGCCGAAATCGATGCCGGGTCGCAGGATGCACTGGTCGGGGACCCCACCCGCGTGCGGCAGATCCTGTTCAACCTGTTGAGCAATGCCATCAAGTTCACGGAGCGCGGCGGCGTGCGGGTGCGCGCCGGCACCACTGCGCTCGGCGGCGGCCGCACGCGCGTGACGCTCGCCGTGACGGACACCGGCATCGGCCTGGGTGAGGAACAACTCGCCCGGCTGTTCGAACCCTTCGTGCAGGCCGACAGCTCGACAACGCGGCAATTCGGAGGGAGCGGGCTCGGCCTTTCCATCGTCCGGCGGCTGTCGCGGGCGATGGGCGGTGATATTGCGGTCGAGAGTACGCCCGCTGTCGGGTCCACTTTCACCGTGATCTTGACCCTCGATGCGGCGCCGTCCGACTCGCCGCTGAAGATACTGTTGAGGCCCGTTGCAAGATCACCGGCGGACATCGCGCCTCGGTCAGGCGAAGGTCCACGCGTGCTCGTGGTCGATGATCATCCCGTCAATCGCGAGGTGCTGATGCTCCAGCTCAAGCTGCTGGGGGTCGACGCCGACAATGCAGCGGACGGCGTCGACGCACTGGCGGCGTGGGCGCCCGGCCGCTATGCCGCGGTGCTCGCCGACGTTCACATGCCGCGCATGGACGGCCACGAACTGGCACGCCGGCTGCGCGCGATCGAAGCCGAACATGGCGCGACCCGCATTCCGATCGTTGCGGTCACCGCCAACGCCACCAAGGGCGAGGAAGAACGTTGCCTCGCCGCCGGCATGGACGCCTATCTGGTCAAGCCGGTGAGCATCGAGCGGCTGCGCGCGACGCTGGAACGCTGGCTGCCGATCCAGGATGAGCGAACTGTCCACGAAACGCGAGGACCGCAGCGACTCGGCCACTGCGATCGACCGCCGCGTGCTTGCGGCTTGGCTCGGAGACGATCGCGCCGCTCTTGAATCGCTGTTAGGGAGATTCCGAGGAACGGCGGTCGAGGCCGAACGTGAAATCGAAGCTGCCGCGCGCACCAGCAAGCTTGCGGCCTTGGCAGCCGCCGCACACAAGCTCAGGGGCGCAGCACAGGTCGTCGGCGCGAACGGCGTGGCCGCCATTGCTGCCGCGTTGGAGCAGGCGGGCAAGGCGGGCGACCGCGCGCGCTGCCGCGAGCTGCTCGGCCCGCTAGCTGCGCAAGTGCGCCACGCGCTCGCGGACATCGAAGAATCGAGCCAGCCTTCCTGACCCGCGCGGCCGGCGATTCGGGCTTGATCGCCCGCGCCGACACCGCTCCATCGGGGCATCGTCACCTCTCGGCAAGCCCGAAGATCAACGAGGGAGGCGATGCAAGCCGCCCCGACGCGCGTCGCGATACGAACGATACAAAATTGCGGACAAGCGACATCGCGACGAAACCAAGAGGACATATGGTGGCGCTGCTACTCACTTGAGACGACCTGAACTCGTTCAACAGGAGAATTCCGATGCGCAAGATCTATTGGTTCGCCGCCGCCGCCTTGATCATGACCGGCATTGGAGGATGGGCTGCCTCGACCACTCACGCACGCGTCGACATCCCCGCCGCTACCGTCAGAATCAGTCCCGTTGAATTGATGACGACCGCAAAAGACCTGCGCGTCGAGGAGTTCGAGGACTATTCCTTGGTGTTCCATTGAACGGGAAGCCCCTCGGCAGCTCCACTACTTTCAATTCGAAAAGAGCCTGTCATGAACTCGCGCTTTTCCCCGAGCCGACATCCGCCAGTTGGCGGCCATCAAGCAGCGAACGTCATCACCGTCGCGGCCACACTGCCTACTGCTTGGGGAAAGCCCTAGCCTGCCCCAACGACACCATGGCACGATCATTGCCGATCCGATCTTGCAACAAGGGACGGCCGCGCTTCCAGCAAGCCTTCCCACAGCGGGCTCGAGCCTGGTTCGCAGACTCGCTCGGGCCCGGAACGACCCGGGCAAGGAGCGCGTGCGCGCGCGGCTGATGGAGCTCGATGACGCCCAACTGTCGTCCGGTCTCGGCCTGACGCCGGAAGACATCGCTGTCCTGCGCGGCGTCACGCCGCGACGTGTGAGTTGACCCCTCACGTTGTTCGACAGGAGAATCCCGATGCGCACGATCTATTGGTTCACTGCTGCCTCCATATTGATCCTGGCTGCCGTTGTCGGATGGGCGGCCCCGACCACTCACGCACGCGGGGGCACCCCCGTGGCTGCCGTCGGGATCAGTCCCGTTCAGACCGCAAGAGGCTTGGCCGTCGAGGAATTCGAGGACTTTTCCGTGGTGTTCCGTTGAACGGACTGCCACGGCTGCATCCTCTGATGTCCCTAGTCAAGTGCTGAGCGCGCGATTGATCGCCCTCTGGCTGCCATGTGGGCTGGAGATGTGTCGGGCGGAGGGGGTTGTGGGCCGGTCGAGCCCTTCACAGCTCGAGCGGTCCATGACCCCGGTCTACTGGTTCGCCGTTGCATGAGATCCCACAACCTCGCGGCTGATCGCCCAGATGAACGCGGACAGCTCGCGGGCGATCGCAGTTACCACGATCGTCGACCGCTTGCCCTTCCGCGTCAGTGTCCGGAAGCGTCCACAGAGACCGCGGTCAGCTCACCAGCCCTGAGCAGCTTCGCGAGATTGACGGCGTCGCGCCGATTGGTCTTGACCCGATCACCCGGCTTGGACGGGATCAGCGACGGCGCCACCACAATGCAGTCATGGCCGAGGCTCTTGATCAACCGGTAGAGACCGTATCCTGTCGGGCCGGCCTCGTAGCAGAACGCCAATCGAGCGTGTTTGCTCGCGAGTTGTGCCACCAGCTTGCGGGTTGCGACTTCAGTATTGTCGAACTCGCCGAGATATCGAACCTCACCGTTTCGACCGGCATCGGCAATCGCGACCGCATTGCGCAATTTCGCCGTGTCCAACGCCACGAACGCTTCGCTATGATGCTCCATGACTCGCCCCCTTGTGTGAGGCTCGGCCCGGCCCGTCCGGGCAAACCCTCGTCATCACATTGAGGGCGAGCCGCCTCGCATGGAAAGGGACATACAGTCTAAACCGCTCGCGCGGTAGGGCGCCGGGGAAAGCGGGTGCAGCAACGGCAACGCAGTAGCGGGATGGAAGGGTCCTGTCTTGAGATCGAGGCGCCCTACGGATCGACCTGTTCCGGATGAGGCCGTGAGGACCTAGTGGCGAAGCCGGGCACAGTTTCGTTGCTTGCAGCTCGCAGGGGTTCGCGGCGCTTGTCTGTTGTCGGAGGGCCAACGGACGCGGCAAACATCGCGATACGAACAATACAAAAATCGATCGCCGGCGACATCGGCGCGATACTGCAGGAGATTATTGTGCGAAACGACCTCGAACAGCCTACGCCTACCAAGTGGAAAACCTATCATGAGTCGGAACGTTCTCCTCTATGATACGACGCTCCGGGACGGCACTCAGGGAACTGGGATCTCGTTTTCACTGGCGGACAAGATCAACATCGCACGGCGGTTGGACGCATTCGGGTTCGACTACGTAGAGGGCGGCTGGCCGGGATCCAATCCAAAGGACGAAGAACTTTTCGACGCCTTCAAGGCGGCGCCGCTCCGGCGTGCCCGCCTTGCGGCATTCGGCAGGACCCGCAAAGCAGGCGCGCGGGCGGAGCTTGACACGAACCTCAACGGGCTACTTGCCGCCGGAACACCGGCGGTGGCGATCTTTGCCAAGGCCTGGGACTTCCAGGTTGCGACCGTCCTCCGCACTACGCTGCAAGAAAACGTCGAGATGGTAAGAGACTCGGTCGGCTATTTGAAGAAAGCCGGGCGCGAGGTAATTTTCGACGCCGAGCATTTCTTCGACGGCTATCGCGCCAATCACGAATATGCCCTCACCGTCCTCACCGCCGCGGCTGAAGCCGGCGCCGACTGGCTGGTCCTCTGCGACACAAATGGTGGCGCCGCCCCGGGCGCCGTCGCCCATGCTGTTGCCGATGTCGTCGCTCGGTTCGGCGTGCCGGTCGGCATCCATGCGCACAATGACGGGGAGCTTGCGGTCGCCAATTCGCTTGCGGCGATCGCTGCCGGCGCACGCCAGGTTCAGGGCACGGTCAACGGCTATGGCGAGCGGATCGGCAACGCCAATCTTTGCTCGTTGTTGCCCAACCTCGTGCTCAAGGAAGGTATGGAATGTGCCGCCGGCGAACACCTTGCCGAGCTGACGGAGCTGTCCCGTACGATCGAGGCGATGGCCAACGTCGTGCCCAATCCGCGGCTGCCCTATGTCGGCGCCGCGGCATTCGCCCACAAGGGCGGCGCGCATGTCCATGCCGTGGCTGCAGACCCGCGCACCTATGAACATGTCGATCCCGCCAAGGTCGGCAACCAGCGGACGATTCTCGTGAGCGAGCTGAGCGGCCGGCAGAACATCATCCAGCGCGCCCGAAGCCTCGGTCTCGACCTCGATGATGACAGCGCGGCTGCGTCCGAGGTCATGCGCCGAATAAAGGACCTGGAACGCGAGGGCTTCCAGTTCGAGGACGCCGAGGGTTCCTTCGCTCTCCTTGTCCATCGTTGCAGCCCCTTCTATAGGCAACCCTTCGAATCCCTCGGATATCACATCGATACCCACAAGGCGGCGATCGACGACGGCAGCCGATCACTCGCGTCCGCCGAGTTTTCGGTCCAGGGTGAGGTGTTTCGCGGCGAGGCCTCGGGCGGCGGTCCGGTGGATGCGCTCGAGAAGGCGGTGCGTCGCGCACTGATCCCTTCCTATCCGCATCTCGACCGAGTGGACTTTGTCGATTTCCGCGCCCATATCGCCCGAGTCCGTGAGGGCCCGCGTGGCAACATCACAGTCCGTATCACCGGAAGCGCGCCGGGCAGCCCGCTCTGGACGACGGTCGGAAGTGCCCGCGACCTCCTCCACGCCGCCTGGATCGCGCTCACCGACAACCTGGAGCTGGCGGTGCTGAAGCGCGCAGGTGTCAGCGAGGCGGTCGGCGACATACCGCCGACGAAAACACTCCGCCTGAGTGAGCAAGAGAAGCGGGCCGGGATCATCACCTTCTGAGCGAGGTCGGGCAGGCCATCAGCTCGACACTCGACCTCAAGGCAGTGTTGAACGCCATTCTGGTCCACGCTTGCCGTCTCGCCAACTCGGGCGGCGGCGCGATCTATGTGTTCGACGCCGCGCGCAGCGAGTTCGACCTCGAGGCCGGGTACAATGGGTGAGGACCTGGTCACCGCGGTGCGCCAGCGTCCGATTCGGTTCGGCGAAACGCTGGTCGGTGAGTGCGCCGAGCGGCGTGAAGCCGTGCAAATCGAGGATCTGTCCAAGGCCCCGCCGCACCCCCTGTTCGCAATGCACATGAAAGCTGGAATGCGCGCCCTCCTCGGGGTGCCGCTCCTGCATCGGGACGCGGTGGTCGGCGCCCTCGTCGTGCGCCGCGAGCGGGCCGGTGCGTTCGCGCCGGAGACGATCGGCCTGCTCCAGTCATTTGCCGCGCAGTCCGCCATCGCCATTCAGAACGCGCGGCTGTTCCACGAGATCGCGCATAAGAGCCATCAGCTCGAGCTGGCGAGCCAGCACAAATCGCAGTTCGTGGTCAGCATGAGCCACGAGCTGCGCACACCGCTTAACGCCGTCATCGGGCTCACTGAGATGATGGTCGCCAATGCGGCGCGGTTCGGCACAGAAAAGGCTCAGGAACCGCTCCGCCGCGTGCACGCCGCCGGTACCCACCTCCTCGGCCTGTGACAGATCGCCAAGCTCGGCCAGGAACGTGACCGCCCCGACCATGTCGATGCCGCGTAGGGCCTTTACCGCCTCGATGACCGGCGCCAGAGTCCAGTCCGCCACGGCCTCGCGTATGGCCTGCTCCAAGCGCTCGATCCGTTCCCGGACCTGTCGCACAGCCAATAGCATTTCCTCGAAGGCAATGCGCTGCTCGCGATGCTCAAGCTTGAGGCTGGTGAGCCAGTTGATGTGCGCCCGCCCCCAGGTCTTCTTGCCCGGATAATGACGGCCGAGACGCAGCAGGAGCGAGGAGACGTTCTGGCGCTTGATTCTATAGTCCTTGACCGCGGCATCGCGAGCCCGCACGAGGTCCCGCATCGCCTCGTGACGCTCGTCGGGTACCCAGACCGCGGTCAGCTCACCAGCCCTGAGCAGCTTCGCGAGATTGACGGCGTCGCGCCGATTGGTCTTGACCCGATCACCCGGCTTGGACGGGATCAGCGACGGCGCCACCACAATGCAGTCATGGCCGAGGCTCTTGATCAACCGGTAGAGACCGTATCCTGTCGGGCCGGCCTCGTAGCAGAACGCCAATCGAGCGTGTTTGCTCGCGAGTTGTGCCACCAGCTTGCGGGTTGCGACTTCAGTATTGTCGAACTCGCCGAGATATCGAACCTCACCGTTTCGACCGGCATCGGCAATCGCGACCGCATTGCGCAATCTCGCCGTGTCCAACGCCACGAACGCTTCGCTATGATGCTCCATAACTCGCCCCCTTGTGTGAGGCTCGGCCCGGCCCGTCCGGGCAAACTCTCGTCATCACATTGAGGGCAAGTCGCCTCGCATGGAAAGGGACATACGGTCTGATTTTCTACATCCCGATGCTATCGTGCTCGCATCGACGACTGTTCGGACGCGCGCGGCGCTCAGCTTCCCGGTAGCCGCGATGGCGATACCGACACCTTCCTGATCGGGCTGCTGCCGTCGCCACTGCCGCCAATGTGGAGGCGCAGAAGGCCGCCGTCGACGCGCTCCTCGACAACATCAATGCGTCGATCGACTACACATCAACCCATCGGCGAGACGTTGCAGGGCACCGTCGGCAACGACACCTTCTCCGGCGTTATCGCGGACGGCAGCGAGGGCAACGACAAGATCGTCGTGCACGTGCTCGATGAAAGCAATGCAAGCAATGCGGACATCCAGATCGAGGCCGAAAGGGTCGAAATCCTCGCGGCGGGCGGTAACTCGCGACGCGTCGTGACAATGGCGCGCGCAGATACCAATTCCGGCGTGGCTAAAATGCCGGCACCGCCTGCCAGAGCCGCCACGCGTTCATTGGCAACGTTACGGCATGGAGCAGGAAAACCGGCAGGAAGTCGAATTCCATGCCGTAGACGATGACGACGAGATTGCTGGACAGCGCGACTGTTCGCGGCCTGATCATGTCTCGCTCCAACGATGCGCATGAGGGAAGGGCACAGCTGCGCCGCCGGCGGACCCACCAGGTCGCGGCACCGCGCCCGCTCGCAGGATTTGCCTCGCGTGCCATTTGGGACCGGGCCCGCGCATATAGTGGCGCTCGGGCCGGTAGGGGTCGAACAGCGCTCTGCCGAGGTTGCAGAACAGGTCGACGACCTCGGCAGCCAGGACCTGCGCCGGAGGCCGGTTTGCATATTGCTCTGACTTACTTGCCGCGGTCATGACACGCTCCGGCCGGGTTCTCTCGAGCCTTTGATAGCGGGCCACGCTACGTCCCTTAAGTATCGTCGCGATATCGTTTTCCGGGAATTTGGTATCGTTGGTATCGCGGCGCGCGTAGTGCGCCTGAATCTTATCTCGACGTCGCGGATCTAGCTCGCACACGCTGATCGACGCGATACAGACGATACCAATTCGTTCGCAAGCGACATCACCGCGATACGAACGGCAGTTACGGTGGCTGAGCTACTGCAGTGCGGTAAGCCGAACAAATTCTGTGCCGTGTCTCCGATACAAACGGTACAAAATCGACGACGGGCGACATGGTGGCGATACCAAGGAGACACAGCATGTCCGCATCCTTTGGCATCCTAATGCTGACGGCAACGATGGCAGCCGCTGAGCCCAACGTGACTCATTACCAGCTACAAAAGAACTGCGAGAAGTTGGCAGCGGAAACATTCCGCCGAGAGACGGCAGATGATGAAGACCGGGTCAACTACCGAGCGCATTATAACGCTCGTCTAAACAAGTGCTTTTATGCAGAGGCCTACATATCTCACACGCCAGTGGGCATTAACAGGTGGGTTTACCTATCCGATCTCCAAGACAATCGAATCTACGGCGGGTTTCACAGGTCCACCAACATAGGCCTTTTTTACTGCAACCTTCAAGATAAGGAATGCCACTCAGAAGCCGAGTGGAACAGACTTGTGAAGCCTTACATGCAAGATTGACCTCGACTATGAAGTCGCGGGTCAACGCCATCCACGCAAGATCCATAGCGGAGACACCTATGAAGACTGCGCGCAGATCCCTAGGCAAACTTGCTCTCGGTTTTCTCGGGGCGACGGCATTCGGCGCCGCTGCCTGTGCCGACGGCTTGCCGGCCCCGTTCGACAAACCGGGCGGCGTCAAGATCGCCCTGGTGCGCTATCTTTCGACTGGCGACTTCTTTCAGTCCTATCTCTCCGGCGTCAAAGACCAAGCGGCCGCACTCGGCGTCGACCTGCGCGTCTTCGACGGCCACCAGAACACCAAGCTTCAGAACGACATGGTCGATCAGGCGATCGCACTTGGCGTCAACGGTATCATCATCCAGCATGGCCTAGCCGAGTTGATGAAGGCTGCGGCCCAGCGCGCGGTCGATGCCGGCATCAAGGTCGTTGCCTTCGACGTCAACGTTGAGAACGACAAGATCCCTCAGATCGAGCAGTCCGACCGCGACCTCGCCCGCCTCGTTCTCGAGCAGGCGATCAATGACAACGGCGACAGGTGGAAGGCTGGTTACGTCTCTGTCGCCGGTATCGCGCCGCTCGACCGCCGCGACGAGATCTGGAGAGCGTTCAAGGCGAAATATCCCGGCATTGAGGAAGTGGCGAGGTTCGGCACCTTCGACAACCCTATCGCCAACTCAGTCGCCAACCAGGCGCGTTCGGTCATCGCGGCCCATCCGGATATCACCGTCATTTTTGCGCCCTATGACGAGTTCGCCAAGGGCGCGAAGATTGCCATCGACCAAGCCGGGCTCTCATCGCGCATCAAGATCTATTCTGCCGATATTTCCACCTCAGATATCGCCGCGATGCGCGAGCCGGGCAGCGTCTGGGTCGCAACCGCCGCCACCAACCCGACCTTGGTCGGTCAGGTCTCGGTGCGCGCGCTTGCGATGCTGCTTGCTGGCGAGGATCCCGGCCACAACATAATTGTGCAGCCGACGCTCATCACGCAGGCACAGCTCAAGAGCGCCGATATCAAGAACATGGAAGAGCTCGCCGCCAAGCTGCCGCAATTCGCCCGTGCCGACATTGCGATGCCGAAATGGATGCCGTTGCAAAGCGCCAAGTGAACTGTACTTTCCGAGGCGGCGTTGCGGCTGGTCCTGAAGGAGGCGGGCTTCGTCGAGGGCCAAACGTTGCGATATCACTAGTCGCCTGATTCAGCAAAATTGAAGGGATCCGTACCTTGAGGAAAGTGCTGGCACCGAACCTCCGGTCCACACATGAATCCATTCACTTTGGCCGAAGCTGCCGACTAGGCGCTTGCGCTGCGACGTGAAGGCTACCCGGGCGCACACGCGGCGCAGAAAACGATCGCCGCGTTCGTAGAGTACGAGGGATGCCCGACAACAGCCGGGGCAGACCAGGACCGTCACCGCGGCAAAAAGACGGACACCGGTTGCACTGGTTTGTTCGGTCAGCAGCAACCTCAGTCGCGGAAGGTGACCGGCGTTCCCTTCTTGATCATCGCGGCGAGCTTTTTGGCATCCCAGTTCGTGAGGCGGATGCAGCCATTGGAATGGATCTTGCTCACCTTAGAAGGGTCCGGCGTGCCGTGGATGCCGTAACCCTCGACCGATAGCCCAATCCACACCAATCCCACCGGATTGTTCGGGCCCGGCTTGATGGCGAACGGCTCCTTGGCCTTGACGCCCCGGAAACGGTACTCGGGATTGTTGCGGTAGGTTGGATTTTGGCCCACGCCCGCGACCCGGTGTTGGCCGCTCGAGACGCCGCGCGAGCGCCGATCGGTTTTTTGTGGCGAGCGGGAAATAGCTGAATTCTTTCTCAACAATCCTGATCTTGCCGACATAGTCGTTTCGCGCGCGCCCACCGGGGCGATACGAACGATACAAAATTGCCGGCAAGCGAAATCGCGACGGTACCGAAGGAACGTAAGGTGGCGCGCGTACCGAAGGTTCAACGATGGTGGACCGATATTCGGAGGTGAACTGACATGGCTGTTGGTGCGTCCCGGATAAGCTGGCGCTTCATGACCGAGCACCCGGCTGGTGCGGGCAGAATCGTGAACAGCCCCAGGCAGGTGCTGCTTGCGAGTCTCATCGGCACCGCCATCGAGTTCTTCGACTTCTACATCTACGCTACGGCGGCCGTGCTCGTCTTCCCGCGGCTCTTCTTTCCGCCGTCGGATCCGGCGTCCGCCACGCTGGCCTCGCTGGCGACGTTCGCGATCGCGTTCATCGCGCGACCGATCGGGTCGGCGTTGTTCGGCCACTTTGGCGATCGCATCGGACGCAAGGCCACCCTTGTCGCGGCGCTCTTGACCATGGGCCTGTCAACGGTCGCCATCGGCGCACTTCCCACCTACGATTCGATCGGGATCGTCGCGCCTGCCCTGCTCGCGCTCTGCCGCTTCGGCCAGGGTCTTGGGCTCGGTGGCGAGTGGGGCGGCGCCGTGCTCCTGGCAACGGAGAACGCGCCGCCGGGCAAGCGCGCATGGTACGGGATGTTCCCGCAGCTTGGCGCCCCGCTCGGTTTCTTTTTCTCGGGCGGCGTCTTTATCGTGCTGTCCCGGTTTCTCTCCGACGAACAGTTCTTTTCGTTCGGGTGGCGGATCCCATTCCTGGCCAGCGCCGTGCTCGTGCTTCTCGGGCTCTACGTCCGTCTAGCGATCACGGAGACGCCCGCGTTCCAGAAGGCCGTGGATCGCCAGGAACGGGTGAAGGTGCCGATGCTCGCGGTAGTGACCTCGCACGCGCGCGCGCTCGTCACCGGCGTGCTCCTCTCCCTGAGCGTCTTCGTGATCTTCTACCTGATGACCGTCTTCGCGCTCTCCCGGGGCACGACCGCGCTCGGCTACTCACGCGAGCAGTTCCTCTGGATTCAGCTTTTCGGCATCCTCTTCTTCGCGCTCTCGATACCATGGTCGGCCATCATGGCCGAGCAGGGTCGGCGCCACACGTTGATGTCGGTGAACCTCGGCATCTTCGCATTCGGACTCGCTATGGCGCCATTGTTCGAGGCCGGGTCCGCCGGCGTGGTGGCCGCGATGGTGCTCGGCATGTCGCTCGTCGGGCTGGCCTACGGGCCGCTCGGCACGGTACTGTCGGAGCTCTTCCCGACATCCGTGCGGTACACAGGGAGCTCACTCGCCTTCAACCTGGCGGGGATCTTCGGCGCCTCGCTGGCACCCTACGTGGCCACGTGGCTCGCCACCAGCCACGGGCTGCAGTGGGTCGGCTACTACCTATCGGCCTCGGCTGTCCTGTCGTTCATCGGTCTCTATCTCTCGCCGGAGACACAGGACCGTTCCCACTCGTTGTTGCCGCGCACCGGCAACAGCGTTCAGCACATGGCTACCCGCGGCCGTGATGTCGACGGCGATAGGTCGGCACGCCTGTGATCGGCCTTGGCGAGGCACGGGTCGACCGGATCTGCCGGGGTACAGTCGAAGGCGGGCAATACGAACGATACAAAATCGCCGGCAAGCGACATCGCGATGATACCGGACGAACGTAAGGTGGTGCGCGTACGGAAGGTTCAGTCAGGCTGAACCTCTTGAACACCCAAGGCGCAACGCCTCAGATGCCTTTATGCCGAGGTCCCGTTTTGGGAGTGACGTTCATATGATGAGGAACACGTCATGATCACAACGCAAAGTGCCGTAGCTGTCGTGACCATTGGTGCCGCGGCGGAGATCAGTGCAAGGACCCACCAGACGCATTGGCCGAGCACCTTGCTTCGCCGATTGCTCGATACCGTGATCGAATCGCGAATGTCGAGGGCGGAGCGCGAGATCAGGGAGCATCTCAATCTCGTGCCCGATGATGTGTTGCGTCGCGCCGGAAGTCCGCCGAAGAAGGTCGACCCTTGGGACAGTCGGCTAGAGCAGCGCCCGAGCACGAGAGTTGCCGAGCCGTCAAGTGGAACGGGTGCCGTCCCAACGCCGTCCCCCGAACGCGAGGCTCGGCCGTACCGATAGCGAGTAAAGCGAGCGCTTAGCGGCGATCTCTTCATGCAGATCACTTGGCCAAGCTGTCTTTGGAGGCAGCATGAACTCGCGAGCCGGATCGATTGTATCCAGAACCACCTGGCTGAAGCTTCCGCGAATCAGCCGAGGGGAGTCGCATGACCAGCGCTGAAGTAATCGGCTATGGTGGCGCTTTAGCGTACGCGTGGTCCAGCGGTCAGAACGACTTTGCGGGACGCCCGCACGACGGGGGAATGGCTTACGCTGCCATCTACAACGCGCCACACGCGCCGCGATACCAGCGATACCAAATTCCCGACGCGCGACATCCCGGCGAAACCGGACGGACGTAAGGTGGCTTGCACTACGAAGGTTCAGGCAGGCTCAACCGTTCAACACGCAGGATGGAGCGCCCTCAGATGACTTTCATGCCGAAGGCCCCACTAGGGAGCGTCTTCCCATGCGCACCCAGCTCAGGAGCACCTTCAGGAGCGCGACCCATGCTCGACGTACAACGCCTCGGCCCGTGGCGGCCGGTGACCGGTCATCCCACCAATGTTCCCCGCCGCGCAGGCGCTCGCGTTGCGGTGCCGCGCACGGACTTTATGCCTGGCCGTGCCGTCGAGAAGATCCATTGCCGACCGAGCATTGTCCAAAGCCCGCGCGGCGCGGGCCTCGCGCGGCGGCAGGCGGTCCTGGCGCTCGTCGCGGCGATCCTGATCTGGGGCGCGAACTGGCCGGTGATGAAGATCGGCCTCGGTCACATCACGCCCCTGTGGTTGTCGGCGATGCGCTTCGCGACGGGAGCACTCTGTCTCTTGGCCTTCCAGGTCGCGCGGGGTGATGTCCGCCTGCCGCCGCGCGGTGACTGGCCCTTCATTTTCTCCATCGGGCTCCTGCAGATGATGTGCTTCACCGCGCTCGCTGCGTTCGCGATGACCGCGCTGCCGGCTGGCCGCTCGGCCATATTGAGCTACACGACGCTGATTTGGGTGGCACCCGCAGCAATGGTGATCTTCGGAGAAAGGGCATCCGCGCTGCGCATCGCGGGCGTCGTGCTCGGTGTGCTCGGCGTCGCCATTCTAGTGAACCCGGCTACGATCGACTGGACCAACGCGCGCATCCTCGACGCCCATCTCATGCTGCTGGCGGCGGCATTCGGCTGGGCGATTTGCATCCTCCACCTGCGCTACTTCAAGAGCCAGTCATCGGCCCTTCAACTGGCACCCTGGCAGATGCTGCTCGCAGCCGGCCTGCTGGTGATTGGCGCATGCATCGAGGAAGGCCCCTTCACGGGCGACGGTTCATATGCCCTCCTAGCTTCCCTCGTCTTCATCGGCCCGCTGGCGACGGCGTTCTGTTTCGTGGCCGTCAATGCCGCGAGCACATGGTTGCCCGCGGCCGTGATGTCGACGGCGCTGCTCGGCGCGCCCGTGATTGGCCTCGTGTTGTCCGTCCTCTTGCTCGGCGAGCCACTGACGCCGACGCTCCTTTTCGGCTCCTGTGCCATCGTCGTTGGCATCGCCGTCAGCGCAATCCCGAACCGCTGTGCGGCGCCGCGGGCGACCGGCGATACGAGCGATACCAAACTCCCGGCAGGCGACATCGCGATGATACCGAATGCACGTAAAATAACGCGCGTACCGCGATCAACGCGTTCGAGGCTACCGGACAGCCCCAAGCCTGTTGATCGCACTAAATGCGCTCTGCCGCAGGTCCTAGGAGGGTCCTAGGAGCCTAGGAAACCCTGCTAAGAGCCGATCCAAGAAGTCATGATTCAGGCTCAACCTGTTGCCTTGGTCAAGCGGCGGAGCATGATTCGGATCATTGCAAGGCGGATGAAGGCGGCGACGGTCCTGGCGTAGCGCTCGAAGTCGCGCGCCAAGCGGCGATTGCGACTGATCCATGCCAACGTTCGCTCGACGATCCAGCGCTTCGGCAAGACGACGAACGTGTGCATTTCGTTGCGCTTGACGATTTCCACGATCCAGCGGCCGATGTTTGGCGGCAGCATTTGCCACTCGTGGTCCTTGATAACCGGCGTCGGCGAAGATCCGCTCGATGAACGGGAACAGGGCTCGCGTGCGTTGATCGAGAACCAGCGCCGCCCCGTCGCGATCCTGCATATTGGCGGGATGGACGGCAACGCTCAACAGCAAACCGAGCATATCGACGAGAACGTGCCGCTTGCGGCCGGTGACCTTCTTGCCCGCATCGTAGCCCTGCGCATCGATCGAGGCCCCCCTTTTTGCGCCGCTTTGGCGCTTTGGCTGTCAATGATCGCTGCTGTGGGGCTCGCCTCGCGCCCCTCCTGCTCGCGTACGGCCACGTAGAGCGCATGGTGAAGGCGCTCCAGCGTGCCATCCCAATCCCACAACATGAAATAATGGTGCGCAGTGCTCTTGGGCGGAAACTCCTTCGGCAAGGCCTTCCACTGGCAGCCAGTCCACAGCACATACAAAATGGCGTTCAGAACCTCGCGCACGTTCACATCTCGCGGCCGCCCGCCGCGCCGAGCAGGAGGAATCATCGGCTCAACCAACGCCCATTCGGCGTCGGTGAGATCACTCGAATAACGCTGACCATCACGCCGTGCGGCTACGCGGTGTTCGGGTGTCCACACATCGGAGGTCCCTCGAAGCGAATCAGCGCTCGTCAGGGGTCAAGGAATCACAACCGATTCATCAAACTCAACAAGTTTTTGGATCGGCTCTTTAGGACTTTCCGACTCCGCGAATCCGCGAAGTTCGGCTAACCCGCGCTACGAAAGGTTTCAGGTCGTTTGACGATCATCCTCCTTTCCCGCTCTCCTGACGCTATCGGGTCTCGCATGTGCTCGACCGGACCTACGCCGCCGCGAACGTCCTCTCCATCTCGCGGCGCACCTTCACGGCAAGGTCGTCCGGATCGCAGGCGACGTCGCTCCATTTCAGGCATTCGCCCTCCGCGACGTCACGCTCGAGCCTGACCGCGTGAGCGAGCCCGAGCGGCAGCAGGCCCTGCGCGAGCGAGCGCGCGGCCGCAACCTGCTTGCCCCAGACGCAGAAGCCACCCTCGCCGTCGAGCATCTCGCCCTTGCCGAGCGCCCGCTTGGCGGTGGCGGCGACATCGGAACGGAAGCCAGTGGGTGCGCCGGTCGGTTCCCGGCGCAAGGCGACGCTCGCGACCGACACGCCGAGCTCGAGCCCGATCATGTGAATCGGCCGATAGAGCGCGGCGTAGCGCCCGCTCTGGTCCGGCAGCATTGCGTATTCCGAGAAGCAGCGGCGGGCATAGTCGGTCTCGCCCTCGACCACGACATAGGTCCCGAGCGCGAGGTGGTGCGGGACGTCGCGGCCGTCGCGACGGACCGAGGAGACCACCTCGGTGACGCCTTCCCGCTCCACGGTGCCGCCGGCCGCGCGCGGCCGGCAGACGTCGGCAAGCTCGAAGCGGCTCGCCGGCGGGAACCCCAGTCCCTCGCTCTGCGGCAACAGGCCGGTGGCATTGCACACCGCCGTCATCTCGATGCCGGACTTGGTGCCGTCGACGAAGCTGTTGAACATCTTCGGATTTATCGAGCCGCGATCGGTGATGTTGAGATACTTGTCGAGAATGTCCCACACGGTATCGGGCGTCGAGCGGTGGTAGTGCGGTTCGAAGCGCGTGCCCTTGCCGGCCGCGACCACCTTGAAGCCGCAGGCGCGCGCCCAGTCGACGTGCTCGCAAACCAGCGCGGGCTGATCGCCCCAGGCCAGGCTGTAGACCACGCCGGCGGCCCGCGCCTTGCGCGCGAGCAGCGGTCCCACCAGCGCATCGGCCTCCACATTGACCATGACGATGTGCTTGCCGTGCGAAATCGCGCCCAGCGCATGGCGGATGCCGGCCGCCGGCACGCCGGTCGCCTCGACGATCACGTCGATGCCGGGAAATGCGATCACCGCATCGGTATCGGGGGTCACATGGGTGCGGCCCGATGTCAGCGCCTCGCCCAGCGATGCGGCGGCGAAGACCTCCTCGGGCCAGCCCGCGGTGCGCATATGGCGCGCAGCGCGCGCGGGATCGAGATCGGCAACCGCCACGACGCGCATGCCGCGGGTCAGCCGCGCCTGCGCCAGGAACATGGTGCCGAATTTTCCGACCCCGATGAGCCCAACGGTCACGGGCCGGCCGGCGGCCTCCCGCTCGAGCAGCATGGCGTGGAGGTTCACTCGATTCCTCGCGCACCGGCATTCCGGCCCTCGTCGAGGGCCGCCAACCTCATGCCTGACGCCGATACTATTGGCACACAGCGCGGGTGACGAAAATCTCGGTCCGGCATTCGCCCTCGCCGGGCGCGCGGCCGGAGAGCAGCAGCTTCGCCGGGCAATTGCGCTCGGTCTGGGTGTCGAGAATCCTGCCGGCCTGGAAGCCCTTGCCGCGACAGAGCGCGGCCGCCGCGGCATGGCAGTCGGGTGCCCCGTTCGGTGCGGCATCGCAGCGCTGGTGAGCGGTGACCGCCCTGGCGTTCGGCCAAATCATGACGGAGCCGGCCGCATCCCTGGCGGCATCGCGCGCCCGACCGCCGAAGCGGTCGAAGCTCTCCTGGGCACCCTCGATCCCGGCCTTGAGCTTGCTCGCACCCTCCTCCATCCAGCGCCCCAACTGATGGATCACGCCGGGCTTGGGAGCGGGCGCAGCCCCTGCCGGCGAAGCACTGGGATCGGTCGGGCCCTGGCCCGGCGGCTGCGCGACCTGCGCCGATGCGGACACGACGAGCAACAGCGCGCAGGCAGCGACCGCCGCGCATGCCGCCGAAATCCATTTACGAACCGGATTGCTCGCCCGCTGGCCGGTCATCCCCGTATCCATCATGGCCGCGCGACAACCTGCGCGCGAGGGATGGCGAAAATGAGGAACGATGGAACCGGTCAGAACAAGTAGACGGCGGCGACGATGCCGGCGACCAGCACGACGGCGCCGGTCGTCACCCAGAAGCCCAGCCGCTCCTCGATGATCGCCCGCGCCTGCACGCCGTAGCGGTTGAGCAGAAACGCCACGAGATAGAAGCGCATCCCGCGCGCGACCAGCGACAGCAGCACGAACATGAAGAGGTTGTAGCCGGCGAAGCCCGAGGCGATGGTGACGATCTTGTAGGGGATCGGCGTCACGCCCTTGAGCAGGATGATCCAGCCGCCCCACTCCGCATAGGACTGGCGGAACGCCTCGACCCTGTCGCCGTAGCCGTAGAGCTGAATGAGCCACAGCCCGAGCGAGTCGTAGAGCACGGCGCCTATGAAATAGCCGAGCACGCCGCCGGCGACCGAGGTGAGCGTGCACACGGTGGCATAGAACCAAGCCTTGTCCGGTCGCGCGAGCGACATCGGAATCAGCATGGCGTCGGGCGGGATCGGAAAGAACGAGCTTTCGACGAAGGAGACGATGCCCATCAGCCACGTCGCGTACGGCTTGTCGGCGGCGGCGATGCACCAGTCGTAGAGGCGGCGAAGCATGGCGGGCCTGCTTAGCGGCGCCGATGGGGAATGTCCATTGAGACCGCAGCCCGAGCAAGAACGAGGGCGTGCCCGTGACCCTACTCAGCGCCGCCTGCGGCTGCGGTCGAGCGTCACGACCTTGCCGCGTCGCGGGGCATCGATCCGATCCTTGGGGGGCTTCTCGGCGATCCCGAGCATCCGCTCGCGCCGCTGCATCTCGGTCCACACGTCCTTGGGATGAACGCCGGCATCGACCCAGAGCACCACGAGGTTATAAAGCAGATCGGCGCTCTCTCGCACCACGGCATCGGAATGGCCGTGCATGGCGTCGATGACCACCTCGACCGCCTCCTCCGCGAGCTTCTTGGCCACCTTGGTGCGGCCTGCGCGCAACAGCCGCGCCGTTCGCGAGGTCACCGGATCGGCAGTCCGAGCAGCGAGCACGGCCTGGTAGAGGCGATCGAGCGAATCACTCATACGACCAGAATAGCGCCATCCGACGGAGAGTATGTTAACGAATATGGGAAAAATGGGACGCCGGCACCGCCGTTGGAGACCGCCGGCGCCGCCGGCAGCCTCTGTGCACGCTGCACCGCGGGGTTGGCTGGCGACCCCGGCCGGGTCAACTCACGCACGCCTACCGACGTGCTGACCGACTCGTACTCTACACACGCACACGCCTCACCATTGGTGGTGACGCCGCCAGGGTCCACGGGGGTGATGGACCGGGCCGCGATGCACCGGACCATTGGTGTAGGGAGGATGGTGGCCGTAGGAGGGGTGATGGCCGTAGGACGGCCCCTCGCGATGGTGCCGGGTGGCGGCGATCACCGCGATGGTGCCGAGGATCGCAGCAAAGGCGGCGAAGGCCGCGGCGTCGTTGCCATAGCGGGACCCGGCGGTGGCCGGCTGCAGGCAGAAAGTGGTCAGTGCGATCGCTGCCGCTGCGGCTGTCGCGATCGCGCGGCTGGTGAAGATACGCATGGTTGGTTCGCTCTCGATTCGTCGTCCGCCTCGTGGCGGGTCAACATTCAATCTAGCTGGTACGCTCGGCACAATGAGGTCGCGCGCGCATTATATTTTTGCAATGTAGAGTAACGGATGTTCAGAAATCGAATCTTGCGCATGCAATGCAACAGAGAACGCTTCGCGCCGCACCGAGCGCAGCATGATGCGCGTCGCGATGCGTCGCCCGGTAACAGGGATCAGGTTTCCACCGGCGCCGCGCTCGCGCGCTCCGTGCGTGCTTTCACCGCTTCGCCCGCCATGAACTGGCTCTTGGCGAGCTCGGCGAAATGCCCGCCCACCCGCATCAGGTCGTCGAAGCTGCCGGCCTCGATGATGTGACCGGCTTGGAACACCAGGATGCGGTGGGCGTTGCGGATGGTGGCGAGCCGGTGCGCGATCACAAAGGTTGTGCGTCCCTTCATGACCTCCGCGAGCGCAGCCTGGACCCGCGCTTCGGTGAGGGCGTCGAGCGCACTGGTGGCCTCGTCCAGGATGAGGATCGGGGGGTCCTTGAGCAGCGCCCGTGCAATCGATAGCCGCTGGCGCTCGCCGCCCGAGAACAGGCGGCCGCGCTCGCCGGCACTGGTCTCGAAGCCCTCGGGCAGCCGCTCGATCACGTCGTAGACCTGCGCGCGCTCGCAGGCCGCGCGCAGCTCGTCGTCGGTGGCATCGGGCTTGCCGACCCGCAGGTTGTCGGCAACCGAGCGGTTGAACAGCAGCACCTCCTGGAACACCACGCCGATATTGCGGCGCAGCCCCGACAGCGAGAGCCCGCGGATGTCCGCGCCGTCGATCTTGACCGAGCCGGATTGCGGATCGAACACGCGGTGGAGCAGCGCGAGCGCGGTCGACTTGCCGGCGCCGGTGGCGCCGACCAGCGCGACGGTCTCTCCGGGCAGTGCCGTGAAGGTGAGGTCTGCGACCGCCGCGCGCTTGCCGTCGTAGGAAAACGACGCGTCCTTGAACTCGACCAGGCCGCGCATGCGGCCCGGGTCGGCCGCATCCGGCCGGTCGCGCACGGTCGGCTCGGTGTCGAGCACCTCGAAGAATTCCGCCACCCGCGGCGCATCCATCACCATGCGGTTGGCGAAGTGGACGGCCTGCTCGAGCTTGCCGATGAGCAGCCCGGCATAGCTCATGAACATCACGATCTCGCCCACGGTGGTGGTGCCGCGAATATAGAAGTAGACCCCGAGCACCAGGATCGACAGCATGGTCAGCGTGGTCGCGGTGCGCGTGATGACCGTCGCGATCGCCCACCAGGTCAGGACCGGGAGCTGGGCGCTCAGCACCTGGTCGCCCATCTTCTTCATGCCCGAGACTTCCATCTCGATGCGGGAGAAGCTCTGCACCAGGGCGATGTTTCCGAGCGTGTCGGTGGTGCGCTCGGCAACGTCGGTATAGTAGTTCTCGACGTTGCTCTGCAGCTTTTCGCTGCGACCCACCACGAGCGCGATCAACGCCGCGAAGATCGCGCACAGCACGATCAGCAGCAGGCCGTAGCGCCAGTTGATGAACAGCGTCATCGGGAGCAGCACCACCAGCGATACCAGGCTGGCGAAGTGCTCGCGGAAGAATGCGAGCCACAGGCCCCACAGCGTGTTGGTGCCGGTCATCATCACCTTCACCAGCCGCCCGGAATGCGAGCCGGTGTAGTAGCTGAGCGGAAGCTGCAGCACGTGCTCGAAGAACATGGTGCGCACCACCTGGTACTGGCGGTGCGCGAGACGGTCGGCGTGCAGCGCCACCAGCGTGCTGCACACGATGATGAACAGGCCGAAGCCGACCCAGGCGCCGACCAGGATCATCAGGTCGTTGAACCATGCCTCCGCGAGACGCGCCTGGGCACTCGCCAGAACATCGACGATGCGTCCGAACAGGAACGGCTCCACGAACATGGCGCTCGCGAGCGCGAGGTTGGCGACCGCGAGCATCCAGCCCAGGCGGGCCTCGCTGCCGAGCAGTTCCAGCACGCGGGCATAGAGGCGAAGGAACTTCATTTGGTCGCCCGGCAAACGCTACAGCGGATTCCGGTCATCTTGCTCCACGTCATGCCTGCGCATGACGCCGACGAGCGGAACATGCCCTGGAACGCCCGTAGATGAGGCGATCATTGCCGATCACCATGCCGCTGACAACGCCCCGCTCAGTTCAACCGCCGCTCGCCGGGCGGCGGCAGGAACGAGGCGTCGAACACGTCCTCCGCCCTGGGCTTGGCCCTGAAGGCTTGAACCGAGGCCAGCTGCTCGATCGCCTCGGACAGGCGGGCGTCCTCGACCGCGCCGAAGCCGTCGGCGCGCACCTCCGCCGTGATGATGTTGTCGCGGATGGCCATGCGCAGGCGCTCGAGCTCGACCTCCTTCTTCAACCCGTCGCCGCGCCTGACGATCGCATCGACGGCTTCGCCCGGCCGCCTGATCGTCTCCCTGAGGCCGTTGAGATAGGCCTGCAGGAAGGCCTTGACCGCCTCCGGCTTCTCGGCTGCGAACTTGGAGCTGACGAGGATGGCGCTACCGTACAGCTTGAGGCCGTAATTCGCCATCGGCATCAGGACGAGGTCCTCGAGCGGCACGCCGCGGTCCTTGAGATCGACAAAGACCCGGAACGAAAAGCCGAGAACCGCGTCGAGCTGGCCGGCAGCCAGCATCGGCGCCCGCACGGGGATCCCGATGCTCTCGACCGTGACCCGTGACGCATCGATATTGTTGAGCCTGGCGAACAAAGGCCACTGCGCGAAAGTCGAGCCGGCGGGGGAGGCGCCGAGCTTCTTGCCCTCGAGCTGCCTGGGCTCGCTGATGCCGCGGCTCCTGCGCGCCAGGACCGCATAAGGCGGCCGGTTGTAGACCATGAGCACCGCCTTGATCGCCGCCGCCGGGTTCTGGTCGCGATAGCGGATGAGCGCATTGATGTCGGCAAAGGCGATCTCGTGGCTCCCCGACGCGAGGCGGGTGATCGGCTCGAGCCCGTTCGCCGCCTCGTCGATGGTCACCGCGATCCCTTCGCTCCTGTAGTAGCCCCGGTCCTGCGCCATCAGAAAGGGCGCGACCGGCCCCTCGAGGCGGCCATCGAGCGAGAACCGGATGGCGGTCTGGGCGCCGGCGGGATCAGCGGCCGCAAGCGCGAAGGCTGCCGTGAGCGCATGGACGAGCCGGCGGTGCGTGGAGTCGCAAAAGCCCATGGTTACCGTACTCGCTCCCGCTCCGGTCCACGTCTCGCCCGCCGCGATCGCCGTTGAGACGGTCAGAAAAGAACATGACCTGTGCAAAGCGCAAGCCGGGATCGCCGTTCCAATCCTGTCCTTCACGATCATTCGAACACCGCCGCCGGCTCCTTTGTCCCTGCGAGCGATTATTCTTACGTCGGGCGACATGAAGCGCCGCCAAGATCGCGACCCGGGCGCACGCCATGCGCGCCAGCGAGGCGCAAGGTCGCACCCGCCCGAGCCCGTCATGACCGTGGATACCAAGTTTTCCAGCGCCACCGAGGCGGTGCTGGCGCCCCTTACGCGCCGCCCGATGAGTCGATTGCCGTTGCGCTTGCTGGCCGAGGCGACGCGTCCGGCCGAGGCCGAACGCCGGATCGACGGCTACGCCACCCGCCTGATCGAGGGCATCCGGGCCCGGGCCGGCGGGCTCGGCGGGATCGAGGATTTCCTCCATGCCTATTCCTTGTCCACCAAGGAGGGGCTGGCGCTCATGGTGCTTGGCGGAGGCGCTGCTGCGGGTGCCGGATGCCGCCACCGCCGACCGCCTGATCGAGGACAAGCTCGCAGCCGGCGACTGGTCGTCCCACGACGTCAGGTCGAATGCGCTTCTGGTGTCGGCGTCGGCCTGGACGCTCGGCATCACCGCGCGCATCATTCAGCCCGGCGAGACGCCCGACAACATTCTCGAGAGCCTCATCAAGCGGCTCGGCCTGCCGGCGGTGCGCGCGGCCACCCGCCAGGCGATGCGGCTCCTCGGCGCGCATTTCGTGCTCGGCCAGACCATCGAGGAGGCGATCGAGCGCGCCGCCGCGCATCCGCGAGCTGCGCTATTCGTTCGACATGCTGGGGGAGGGCGCCCGTACCGCAGCCGATGCCGAGCGCTACTTCGCCTCCTATGCCCACGCCGTCGATGCCATTGGCGCCAGCGCCGGCAACGCGGCGTTGCCGAACCGGCCCGGCATCTCGGTCAAGCTCTCCGCGCTGCATCCGCGCTTCGAAGCGGTCTCCCGCGCGCCGGGTGCTTGCCGAGCTGGTGCCGAAGCTGACCGAGCTCGCCCGCACGGCGCGTGACCACGATCTCAATTTCACCGTCGACGCCGAGGAGGCCGACCGGCTCGAGCTCACCATCGACGTGCTCGGCGAGGGTGCTGGCGGACAAGTCGCTGCGCGGCTGGGAAGGCTTCGGCCTGGCGGTTCAGGCCTATCAGAAGCGCGCCCCGGCGGTGATCGACTGGCTCGACGAGGCCGCCCGTTCGCTCCGCCGCCGGCTGACGGTACGGCTGGTGAAGGGCGCCTACTGGGACACCGAGGTCAAGCGCGCCCAGGAACGCGGGCTCGCCGACTATCCCGTGTTCACGCGCAAGGCCATGACCGATCTCTGCTACGCGGTCTGTGCCCGCAAGCTGATCGCCGCCCGCCCGCGGCTCTATCCGCAATTCGCCACCCACAATGCGCTCACCGTCGCGAGCGTGATCGAGGATGCCGGCGGGGTCGAGGGCTACGAATTCCAGCGCCTGCACGGCATGGGCGAGGTGCTCTACGAGCTCCTGCTCGCCGATCACCCCGACGGCCGCCTGTCGGGTCTATGCGCCGGTCGGTGGCCATCGCGACCTGCTCGCCTACCTGGTGCGGCGCCTGCTGGAGAACGGCGCCAACTCCTCCTTCGTTTCGGTCGCGGCCGACCCGTCGGTTCCGGTTGCGGCCATCCTCAGGCGACCGCAGAGCCTCGATCGGCGATGCGCGGCAGGCGCGCCATCCCCGCATTCCGCTGCCCCGCGATCTCTACGGGACCGCAGCGGCGCAATTCCTCCGGCATCGAGTTCGGCGACCGGGCCAGCCTCGAAGCGCTGCTCGCCGAGGTCCGCGCCGCCGGTCCGCAAGGCTGGCGATGCCGCTGATCGCTCCGGCGCCTTCGCTTCCCGGCTGGCGCGCAGGCGGAGGGACGGCGCGCGGCAACGTCGTCCGGTCCTCTCGCCGATCGACGGCAGCGGATCGGGCGGGTCACGAAGGCGACGATGCCGTTGCCGCGGCAGCGATGGCGGCGGCGCAGGCCGGTTTTGCCGCCTGGGCGGCGGCGCCGCTCGCGACCCGCGCCGCCGCGCTCGAGCGGGCCGGCGATGTCATCGAGGCGCGGCGCGCGAGGCTGATTGCGCTGCTGCAGGCCGAAGGCGGCAAGACCCTGGACGACGCGGTGGCCGAGGTGCGCGAGGCGGTCGATTTCTGCCGCTACTACGCGGCGAGGCCCGGCGGGCGCTCGTCCCGCAGCGCGTTGCCGGGCCCGACTGGCGAATCGAACGAGCTGCACAGCCGCGGCCGCGGGGTGTTCGTGTGCATCAGCCCGTGGAATTTTCCGCTTTCGATCTTCATCGGACAGGTCAGCGCGGCGCTGGTCTGCGGGAATACGGTGGTCGCGAAGCCCGCGGAGCAGACCCCGCTGATCGCCGCCGAGACGGTTCGCATCCTGCACCAGGCCGGCGTGCCGGCGAGTGCGCTCTCAGCTCGTGCCCGGCGACGGCAGCGTCGGCGCCGCGCTGGTCGCCGATCGCTCGCGTCGCCGGCGTCGCCTTCACCGGCTCCACCGAGGTCGCGCGCGCGATCAATCGCGCGCTGGCCGCCAAGGATGCCGCGATCGTGCCGTTCATCGCCGAGACCGGCGGCATCAATCCGATGATCGTCGATGCCACCGCGCTGCCCGAGCAGGTCACCGACGATGTCGTCACCTCCGCCTTCCGCTCCGCCGGCCAGCGCTGCTCGGCACTGCGCCTGCTCTGCGTGCAGGAGGACGTGGCCGAGCCCATCGATCGAGATGATCGCCGGCGCGGCGCGCGAGCTCGCGCTCGGCGATCCGCGCGAGCCCGCGACCCACGTCGGGCCGGTGATCGATGCCGAGGCCAAGGACAGGCTCGACCGCTGGATCGCGGCCATGGAGGGCGCGGGCCGCGTGCGCTTCCGCTGGGACCGCTTCAAGCCGATGCCGACAGCGGGGACCTACGTGCCGCCGACCATCGTCGAGCTCGAGCGCGCGCGCGATCTCGAGGAAGAGGTGTTCGGGCCGATCCTGCACGTCGTGCGCTGGCGCGCCGATCGGCTCGACCGGCTGCTCGACGACATTGCGGCAAACGGCTACGGCCTCACGCTCGGCATTCATTCCCGCATCGACGCCACGGTCGATCGCATCGTCGCGCGCCTCGCCAACGGCAACGTCTACGTCAACCGCAACATGATCGGGGCGGTGGTGGGCACCCAGCCGTTCGGCGGCACCGGTTTGTCCGGCACCGGCCCGAAGGCCGGCGGCCCCAACTATCTCAGGCGCTTCGCCACCGAGCAGGTGGTCACCGTCAACACCGCCGCGGCCGGCGGCAATGCCTCGCTGCTCGCCGCCGAGGAAGAATAGCGCGGGCGCAGAACGTCATGGCCGGCTCGTGCCGTATACTCCGAGATCGCCTTGGTACCTGCAGACCCTGACCTACTCGGTGAGTTAACCTTTGCTTCCGCGTTGGGTGGCGGCCGGAACATCCCGGTGCGTCGCCCGCTCTATTACGATTGCGGCGTGCTCAAGCAATGCCCGAAGGCCGGGCTGCTCGGTCAACGCCCGCCCATGCGGCATATGCGCGACTGCGAGGATGCCCGACACGGCCGCCGGCGCCTGCAAGAGGATCAGGAAAGTCCAGCCGTCCGCCGATGCAGCCTGAGTTCCCGCTCGGTCGGGCGGGGGACCAGCGTGCTGCTAGCCTCCTTCTGCGCGGCGTCTTCGAGGCGCTCGGCGTCCGGTGGAACCATTCGGTTCCCTGATCGCCGATGGGAGCAGAGGAACTCCGCAAGATTGTGCTTCTCGACAAAGCCCGGACGGCGCACCCGCGCCGGAGTTTCCTATACGACACACCGCGTGCGACACTGCCAGAGCGCATCCAAGATACGAAAAGCCTCCGCGGCGTATTGCTCAGATGATTCGACCTATCAGGGCCTGCGCATCAAGCTGGGCCACGAGCCGAGTATGCTCGGATGTACCGTCAGGGCCGCTCAATCCTTGCGGCGGGTGTCGCGGTTGCTGAAGCGCGCATTGCCGAGGCCGGTGCCGATGGTGAGCGCGCCCCAATGCGTCACTTCGGTCATGAACGGGGCCTGGCTCAAGCCCTGAACCACCGCATCGTTGTGCAGCATGATCACCGTCTCATGCTCGCCGATGGTGGGGATCGCCTCCTGCAGCGCAAGCGGCAGGTTGAAGCGGCTGCTTTCCCAGTTGCCGGGCAGGTTCTGGGCGCCGCGATCGATGGTGCCGTCGGCGTCGATGATCCCGGGGCAACCGACGCCGATGAAGGGAGCGAGCGACAGGCCTTCCTTGTCGGCGTCCTTGATCAGCCCGCGGAGCATTGCGACCAGCTCCTTGACCGCAGCCTCGCGACCGATTTTCTTTTCCTCGGCGTGTCGCCACACTTGAATTTCCACACCGCCGCCTTCGACAGGTCCGCCGCCTTCTTCAAGTTCAGGGCCACCACGCCGGCGCGGATGTTGGTGCCGCCGATGTCGACGCCGAGGATCGCATCGTGCGCCTCGAACATCCACGCGCGGTGCCAGGTGTGCGGCCCCGATCAAGCCGGCCTCGTCCGGATCATGGCGGATCGGCTCGAGATCGACGGCGATCTTGTCGGCCTTGAGGATAACCGCCGCCCGGCCGATCGCGATCTCGCCAGTGCGGCTCGCACGGAAGCCGCCGCCGACCACGATCCGCTCGGTCCCGCGCCAGGCTTTGAGCTCGAGGAAGCGGCGGATGACCAGGGCGAGCTCCTGCGCGAAGTCCTCGATCGCGCCGTGCAGAACGCCGGCCGCCTCCAGATCGCCTTCGCTCAGCAGTGCGTCGAGCTTCTTCCAGCTGATGTCGTCGCTGGGCTCGTCGCCGAACGGATCCGTCGCCGGCCTTGCGCAATGGCTTGCGCCAATTGTCGATGATCCGGCGGAACGCGTCCTTGTTGGCGCGATCGCCGAGGAAGCCTTCGTCATCCTTCAATTCGAGATTGTAGCTATCGACCTCGACCGCGGGCAGTCGCGCGGCACCGTGCGTCATCTGCAATGTCACGCTCTCAGTCATGCAATCCACTCCCATTGGGCGCGCAACGAGCAGTCCTTTGTTCCAACCGATTCGCCTTGCTCCGGGCCATCACTTGCCGGCGATCGACCGGAGATGGTCACGGCCGGCCGGCGGTCGTGGGAAGCGTGAAGCTCGGCGCTCGACGAGCGCGCTTTCGGCTCGGCCTCGGGTGGTTCTGTTCGATGGCGCTGATCAAGCCATGACCCTGACCACATTCATACGCGTAGTGGTCGGCATTGCGATCGGGGTCGGGATGCGGATCGATGCGCGCTAGCGACATCGGCTGCCCGCAAATCGGACATTGAGCCCGATGCAAAGTCGCAATCATCGCTCTACCTCGCTGCGGATGAGTGGTCCTCGGTCGGCTATTCCAACCGCACTGCCTCAAACCGGCCAATGGACAAAAGGTTCCCCGACGTCCCGGTCGGCGGGCGCCGAAGCGAAGGAGCACCCGCCATGTCTCAGCGGGCCTCGACGATGCCCTTGATGATGATGCGGCCCGCACCACCGAACTGCTCCGCCAGCTCGCGCAGGCGCAGCCGCTGCGGGCTGAACCGCAGGCGATCAAGCTGCACCAGCTTGGCCTCGTCGACCTCGACCGCAATCCGTGCCCAAAGGGCGTCGAGATTGTACGGCTCCCGCCCGGGAGGCATGGCCACCGGCACGATTGCATCCGTCGGCAGGTCGAGGGCACGCGCGGTGGCATCGACGGCGGCCCGGATGGCGCGGGCCTTCGCCCCTGCCGGCGCGCCGATATCGTAAGGCGGTGCCCACTCGTTGGCGGGGCGCAATTGATCGACATGGGTGAGCGCCAGAAGAACGGGTGGCGGCCTGCGTGCGAGCTGCGCCCTCGACCAGGCACGAAGCTCATCGAGGCTTCGACGGTCGGGTCCGCGCGCCGGCTGGGTTGCGGAGGCAACCCACAGCATGAGGTCGGATCGCTCGGCCTGCGCCAACACCTCCGGCGCCGAGCGCTCGTCGAGGCCCGGCAGGTCGACGAGCAGCGCGGCTGGGCGGCCTTCCAGCTCGAGCCGGTATTCCGCCGCCCGCGCGGTTGTCGGCAGCGGTCCGACCGCGCACCGTATTTCCTGTGCCAGCGCATTCAGCAGGCTGGACTTGCCGGCGGAGGTCTGGCCGATCAGGACGATCCGTATCGGCTCGACCGGCGCCGCGGCATCTGCCGCGTCGCGATCTCGCGCCGAGCGGATCTCGTCGTCCGAGAGCACGAGCCGGCCGGAATAGAGGTCGATGGCTGCACGGCCGACCTCGAGCACCAGCATCCGCGTGGCGTATGCGCGCAGGCGATAGGAGAGGACGCTCGCCGTCTTCTCCACGATCGCGCCGCTGGCTTCCTGACCGACCGCCTGCAGGGGATTGAGCACGGCGCGGACGAGGCGCCACAAGCCGTAGCCCACTCGCCATCCTGTATGTGCGGCGGCCCCGTATCGCTCGTTCTGCCGGTGCACCCACAAAAGATGACTGAGCCGCAGCGTCCTTATCCCCGGTATGTGACGGAGCGCCTCCCGGCGCAGGTCCCGACACAGGCGCTCGGTCAGGAGCAGGACCTCGGGCAGGCTGAATTGCGCCCACGCGCTGGCGGCCTCGGGATGCAAGCGGCGCGCAACCGCCTCGACCGTTTCGCGGGCGCGGTCGAAGACAGGGTCGAACTCGGCGAATGAAAGCGGCGGAGTTGCGTCCGCAATCGCGAGCACGTCGGACCACGCCTCCCGCTCGACCACGTTCCAGCCTCGGGATGGCTCCGCAATATCGCCCAATGCGACGCGAGCTTCGGCGTTCGCCCGCTGCCGAACCAGTCGCGCGAGCGGCCATGTCATCAGACCGAGGACCGCAGCGGCGATCGCCCACGCCCAGACATGTCCGCCCTGCCAGAGCCACACCATGCCGAGCACGAGCAGCGACAGCCACGGGACCGCAACCGCCAGAACCAGGAGCGTCTCCGGCCAATAGCGTCGCAGCGTCTTGCCGAACGTCATGCACGCGGTTCCGGCTCTTTCGGTCTGCTTTTCGCCCGTCGCAGTCCGGCCGCAAGCCCTTCCGCAAAGGCGCGCCGCACTTCGGCGTCGGGTGCGGTCAGCCCGCGGCGCCGGTGTGCGAGCCATACGCAAGCGGCCTCCCCGATACCGACGGTCACCGCAAACGCTGCCGCCGCATTGATTGCTCCAGCCGCCACGGTGCCGACGACCGGGATGAGCTTGATCAATTCCCGCAAGCCGTATCTCAACATCCACCAGGCGAGCGCTCCTCCGCCGACCGCTCCGCTGAACTGGGCGAAGGTTCGAGGTGTCCACGTCACCTCGTACCGGTTCGCGAGAGCACGCAGTGTCATGGCGATCACTCCGGCGAGACCCCCGACCCCGATAACCGGGACCGGAACGGCCCCGGCGCCGGCCGCGGCCGCCCCGTAGCCGTAGATCAGGGGACGGGCCTTGGCCCGGATTCGATCGCTTTCGGCCTCCGCGCGGGCCACGTGCAGCGCCTCGAAGGCGCGCGGGCCGCTTTCCTCGAGAACACGCCAGAGCATTTCGAGGCCGAAATCGTGCGGCGGAAATCCATCTTCCGGCATGGTGAAGTCTACCGGCACGAAGCGCGCCCGTGGCCCACGCAATCCGTCGAACAGCTTGCGCTGATAGGCGAGCGCCTGGCGCAGCGCGTGCGGCACCTCGGCGTGCGTCTCGTCTTCCGGCCCCCCGGTGTAGGGATAGGGGATCGGATGCGTCATCCCCGGGAGGTAGAGACGGTGCAGCCCGGTCTGCGCCACGACCAACGGCCAATCGGGATGCCGGTGGCGCACCTGCCGCAGCGCCCTCAACACCACCTCTTGAGCCGGGTCCGACACCTGCATCACGACCAGCAACAGGTGCGACTGCCCTTCGCACCACGACATGTCGATGGCGGGATCATAGCCCACCTCTCCCAGTCCGCGGGTGTCGAGAAATCGCAGCAGCGGAAGCTCGGGCGGCACATCGTAGAACGACGCCGTGCGCGTGCAGGGCTCGAACCCCTGCCCCACCTCTGCGCGCGGGTCGCCGGTGAGCGCGGCGACGACCGCAGTCTTGCCGGCGCCGGTCTTTCCCAGGAGCCAGACGACGATAGCGCTTGCCTGGGCACGCTTCTGGGCGTTGTCGGCGCCGGCGGCATCCGAGCTGCCGGTGTCGCGAAACAGCGTCTCGCTGATGGCGTCCCACAGCCGGTCGAGAAGCCCCACGATTTCCCTCGAATGGCTTGCGGACAGCGAGCCGAGCAATGGCGCAAGCTCGACTCGAGACCTTTATATGCGAGCGGCAGCTGCGTCGATGACCGCGGCGGCAGCGAGCGAGCCGGCACACGCGCGGGTCAAGCGCCGGTTGGCCGACGCAACAACCTTGGCCGATCGAATGGAGGCGCGCAACCAGCCGACGCAAAATTGTCACTGCGCGTCAATCCGTCCAAGCTTGCGACGCACAATCGACACGGTGGAACCCTGATCAACCATGCACGTTCATAGCGTGGGCTTTGGAGATTGAACATGTCGCTTGGAACCATTCTCCTGATTATCCTGATCCTGATCCTCATTGGTGCCCTCCCCACCTGGCCGTACAGCTCCAGCTGGGGATATTACCCGTCAGGTGGTCTCGGACTGCTCATTGTGATCCTGCTTGTTCTCGTTCTCATGGGCCGTCTCTAAGCCGGCGCGGCGCTCGCCGGCAGATCGGCCAAGGCTCGCGACCCGCGACGGGAAAGCCGTATCGCACTGCCGTCGGCGCGGCTGGCGTCGTCAGCGACTCCTGCAAGCAGTTCAGCGACTCGACTTGCGCCGCGGGACTTTCTTGCCCTTCTTCCGCGCTTCAGAAAGCCCGATCGCGATCGCCTGCTTGCGACTCTTCACCTTGCCGCCGCTGCCGCTTCTCAGAGTGCCGCGCTTGCGCTTTCGCATGGCTCTCTCGACGTCTTTCGACGCGCTTTTCGAATATTTTCGTGCCATCGTCGATCTCCTCCATGCCACGCAACCGGTGGAACCTTTGCACGACAAAACCCGGCAACGGAAAAAGGTTCCGGCGTGCGCATTCCGTCCGGCTCACCGCAGTTCATGAGCTGACGAACTGCGTTTCCGTTGGTCCGACCCGCTCCTCCTGGCCGCGCTCCGTGCCGACCGTCGCTGCCATGTTGCTGAACGAAACAAGTCGGGTGCGCGCATTCGTGCGCGTGCCTTCACCGAAAATGGCGGGACCCGCTTCCCGCGAGCCGGACGAGGCGAGGCGTTGAATCTTGGCACGCGTATCGTCCGCGAGGCGCTGCCGGTAGGCGATGACGTGAGCCTCGCAACAAAAGCGCATCCGGTAGTATCGATGGATGATCAGCCCGAGATGGCCGCGGCAGAAGTCGCATCTCCTGGTGAGCGGGAAGCCGGTTTGCTCGGCAGCTGTCATTCGTCAACCCTCCGCCACGCGTCGTGACCGTGGCCGGCACGACCTTCCCGCACATGAAATTCCACCGCTCGAACGCTGTTTGCGCAACTTTGGTTCCGCGCGCGATTGTGCTTTTCCGGCCAGCGACGATACGCACCCACCTTTTCCGGAACCGAGTCATCGATCGCTCGTTGGGCTAGGCCAATGTTCGGCAACGCGGGGAACAAACGTAAGGACAACTTCACGATGAGGAAAACACTCTCGATCGGTACCGCAGCGCTGCTGGCGGGCATCGCCGTCGCATCGGCGCAGCAAGGCAACCAAGCTCCCGGGGCCGGCGCAGCGGGAGCGGACCGCCAATCGCAAGGAAGCCCGATGCCACGCGGCCAGGAAGGGCAGTCGCAACGCGATCGGACCACCGGTCAGGGACAACGGGAACAGGGTCCCGGCCAGGCGCAGCAGCGAGAGCAGAGCCAGGCGCGCAGCGCACAGCAGCGGGAGCAAGCCAGCCGCAGCGGCAACGCGACCGCGACACCACCGGCCAGGGACAGCGGGACCAGGAGCGGACCCAGCAGCGGCAGGAAACGCCGCAGCAGGGGCAAGCCCCGCAGCGTCAGGATCAGCAGGGCCAGCAGGGCCGGCAAGGCCAGACGCAGCAGGGCAACACCGGTAGCAGCGCATCGTTGACCGCCGAGCAGCGCACCAAGATTCGGCAGACTGTGCTGGTCTCCGGCGCTCCGCGCGCGAGCAACGTGAACTTCTCGCTGTCGGTAGGGACAGCGGTGCCGCAGAGCGTGCGGGTCGTGACAGTTCCGGACGTGATCGTCGAGATCCACCCCGAATGGCGCGGCTACCTGTACTTCGTGGTCGACGAGCGGATCATCATCGTCGATCGCAATCATCGCATCGTGGCCGTTCTGGTGGTCTGACGGGCACACGATCAATCCCAATTCGAGGGGCGGCCCGGTGGGCCGCCCCTTTTCGTTTCAGAGCGCGCGCCGCGTACGCAGCACTCCGGCGGGGGCAGCCGGCGTGGAACCCGGTTCCCTTCGTCGGCGTTGGTGGTGTGACGCGCATTTCTTTTCAGCTCGTGCTCGATCGTTTGCCCGGGCCTGCCCGTTCGGCATCTCGCGCGACGCTGCGGTCCTTCGGAGATACTGGAATGATCGTCGACCTCTCGCGCCGCCCCACGCTGATCGTGCTCTCAACTATCCTTGCGGGTACGGTCGCCGGGCAGACGGCCCCCGCAGCCAAGTCGAAGCAGAACGGCGAATTCGTGGAGCTGGAGCGTCCGGCTGTCTTCGAGGTCATGTCCCATTCGGGCAGCCTCAAGGAAACCACGCAGGGCGGACAGGATCTCATCTGGCACAAGAAAGGCAGGTCGATCGAGCGCAGGTTTCAACTCACCAACGTCTCGATCGCATTTTTGCGCAGCGAAACCGGCGGCCAGATCAAGATGACGTTCTCAGCCAACATCACGTCGTTCGGCTATTCCGTCGAGGAAGCCAAATTGAACGTCATCGTCCGCAGCAAGGGTGGCGCGGCACTCCACACTTGGAGCGTCGTGCTTGCAGTCAAGTGCGAGGACAAGAACCAATCGCTCACTCCGCTGACGCAGGTCGTGCCCGCCGACGTCGCCGCCAACGTCTTCAACAACGTCGGCACGGTGGAGGTCGCGGAATATACCGAGCCGAATTTCCCCGGGATCAAGGTTCAACGCTGCGATTGATCGGGCTGCGTCCCGTCGGAGCCGCTGCAAGGAACTTCATCGTAATGAGCGCGTTGTCAGGCATCAGAAAACGAAAGGGAAAACGCCATGGGCCGCGGTCTACTTCTTTGGCTGATCGGAATTCCGATCCCGATCATACTTCTGGTCTGGCTATTCGGCGGCCTGAGCTAGCTCGGCCAGTGTCGGATCAATTCCGGGTGCGTCGGTCCGTGCTTCGATGCGGCAGGGGCGGGATTGAACCTTATGCCCACTGGCGCGTTTCGCAGCTATCTCTGATCGACAGACAACAGATAAGGAGCACACCCATGAACTGGGATCGCGTGGAAGGAAACTGGAAAGAGTTCAAAGGCAAGGTTCAGACGCAGTGGGGCAAGCTCACCAACGATGACCTGGACGTCATCGAAGGCAAGCGCACCGAGCTCGCTGGCCGTCTCCAGCAGCACTACGGCTACGCCAAGGATCAGGCGGAGCGCGAGATCGACAATTGGCTGAAGGACGCGGCCTGATCCACGCCTTGAAGCGATCTACACCGCATTTCGTCATGGCGCGTCGAAAGGCGCGCCATGACTCTGTCCGGCACCCGACCGACTATTTGATTCGCTCGAGAATGCTCACATAGTTCGCGACCGCGGTGCCGCCCATGTTGAAGATGCCGCCGAGCCTCGCATTCGCGACCTGCATCCCGCCGGCGCTACCCGTGAGCTGCATCGCCGTCAGCGCGTGCATCGACACCCCCGTTGCGCCGATCGGATGTCCCTTGGCCTTGAGGCCCCCGGAGGGATTGACCGGGAGCGCTCCGGTCTTCTCGGTGAGGCCCTCGGCGACGGCGCGCGCCCCCTGACCTTCCGGCACCAGCCCCATGGCCTCGTACTCGATGAGCTCGGCGATGGTGAAGCAGTCGTGGGTCTCGACGAATGAGAGATCGGAAAGCGCGAGGCCGGCGGCAGCCAGCGCCCGCTTCCAGGCCTCGGCGCAGCCTTCGAGCTTGAGCACGTCGCGCTTCGACATCGGCAGGAAATCCTGCACGTGCTCGGCGGCCCGGAAAGCCACCGCCTTGCCGCGCCCGAGCGCGCTCGCCACGTCGGTCGAGCACGAGCGCGGCAGCGCCGTCGGAGACCAGCGAGCAGTCCGTGCGCTTGAGCGGACCGGCGACGCGCGGGTTCTTCTCGCTCTCGGTGCGGCAGAACTCGTAGCCGAGATCCTTGCGGATCTGGGCGAACGGGTTGGCGACGCCGTTCCTGTGGTTCTTGGCGGCAATGCGCGCCAGTGCGTCGGACTGGTCGCCCCAGCGCTGGAAATACAGCCCCGCGATCGTGCCGAATATGCCGGCAAAGCCGCCGTCGATGTCGGCTTCCTCGCGCACATAGGACGCCTTGAGCAGATTGCGCCCGATCTCGGTGGCGGGCGTCGTGGTCATCTGCTCGACCCCGACCACGAGCACGGTCCGCGCCGAGCCTGCGGCGATCGCCTTCAGTCCCTGATGCACCGCGGCCGAGCCGGTGGCGCAGGCATTCTCGACCCGGGTTGCGCGCTTGAAGCGCAGATCGGGCGCGGCCTGCAGCACCAGCGAGGCGGTGAAATCCTGTGGCGAGAAGCCCGCATTGAAGTGGCCCAGCACGATCTCGTCGACGTCGCGCGGCCTCGATGCCGGCATCGCCGAGCGCCTCCTTCGCGACCCGCACCACCAGGCTCTCGACCGTCTCCCCCTCGAGGCGTCCGAACGGGGTATGGGCCCAACCGACGATGCAAGCAGTCACGGGACACCTCCTGTCGAAGCGGAGAGCGATTTGCAAGGACTGTGTTGCAACCGCCACACCCGGCTTCATAGATCCGGTTTTTGCTCGGCTTTCCGGTAGCGACCGGCGCTTGCCCGGTCCGTGCGAGCGCCCGCCGGGAGCCCTCCTGCCGAAATTTGGACGTTTTCTTTAAACATCAACAGCATCTTCTGGGCTTGGGCGTGTCAATCGGGGGCTTCAACACTATCGGCCACGACACCCTCTTCGGGCTGTGCCCCGAGGAGATCCTCCGCATCTAGACCGTTCTCCGCAGGCCCGTCGAACGAACGGACCCTGTCCCGTGCTGCACCCGACGCGATCCACCGTTGCACGGACCCTGATGTGGGCGGGCCTGACCTTGGCCGCAACGGGGGCTGCGACGACCGGCGCGCAAGCCGAGGCGCTGCTGGTGATCGAAGCCGAAAGCGGCAGGGTGCTCTACGCCCACAACGCCGCACATCCCTGGTATCCCGCCTCCGTCACCAAGCTGATGACAGCCTACGTCACGCTGCGCGAGGTCAGGGAAGGACGCATCACGCTCGACACGCCGCTTAAGGTTTCGGCCAATGCCGCCTCGCAGAACCCGGTCAAGATGGGCTTCCGCCCCGGCACCATCGTGACCGTCGACAACGCACTGAAGATGCTGATGGTGAAATCGGCGAACGACATTGCGGTGGTGCTCGCCGAGGGAGTCGCCGGGTCGGTCGAGAACTTCGCCGACCTGATGAACCGTCACGCCCGCCGCCTGGGCATGACTCAATCGACCTTCGTCAATCCCAATGGCCTGCCCGCCGACGACCAGGTTTCCTCGGCGCGCGATATCGCCTTGCTGGCGCGTACCGTCATTCGCGAGATGCCGGAATACGACCACTACTGGAGCCTGCCCGGCATTCGAATGGGCAAGATGGTGCAGCGCAACTACAACACGCTGATCGGGCGCTATCCCGGCGCCGACGGCATGAAGACCGGCTTCATCTGCGCCTCCGGCTTCAATCTCGTGGCTTCGGCTACGCGCGACGGCAAGCGGATGATCGCAGTGGTGCTCGGCGCCCCGTCGTCGGCCGTGCGCGCAATGAAGGCCGCCCAATTGCTGGAACGCGGATTCAACGGCAGCGGCAGCCTGTCCTGGCTGATGCCATCGCTCGGCACGGTCGATTCCCTGCAACCGGTCGAGGCCGCGCCGCCCAACCTGCGCGACGAGATGTGCGGAGGTCACCGCAAGCGCCCGGCCACGGAGGACGAGGACGAGCACATCGCCGCCAATACCGGCCCCGATTCGCCCTACGCGGTGTTTCTGTCGAGCTTGCGACCCAAGTCCAATGGTGGTCCGCTGCTGCACGACCTCAATGCCGGCCAGCCGGTGCTGGTCTTCACCGGCACCAAGCCGCCCGCGCCGGGTAGCGCGATCGCCGAAGCGACGTCGACGGCGAGAAGAAAGAAGAAGACTGCGGTGGCCTCGACCACATCGTCCGCAAAGCCGAAGGATCTGTCGCCTGCGGCATCGGCCAGGCCGGCGCCGCGCGCTGCCGCCGCTAAGCCCAAGCCGGCTCCGACCGCAACCGCCGCCGGCGATGCCGCTGCACCGACCAGGCCGGCGCCACTTGCAGCCGCCGCGAAGCCGAAGCCGGCTCCAGCAGCAGCCGCGACAGCCGGTGCCGCAGCATCGGCGAGACCAGCGCCGACCAGGCCGGCGCCACTTGCCGCCGCCGCGAAGCCGAAACCGGCTCCGACCACGACCACCGCGGCCGACCCAGCGCCGGCTAAGCCGGCGCCGCCCGTTGCCGCGAAGCCGAAGCCGGCTCCCACGGCAACCGCCGTCGGAGATGCCGCAGCACCGAAGCCCAAGCCCAAGAAGCCCGCGCCGAAGCCGGCGCCTGCCGCGACGGACGACGACCCAGCAGACCTCGCAGGCGCAATGACGGCAGGTGCCGGCCCGCAGCCGACGCGCGCCGCGCTTTCTCGACCATTCACTGGTTCCGTTCGGTGGGCCGTTTCGTGGCCAGCTCGCGACGCCTTTCTTGCGGGTGTGGTTGCCGTTCCTGCGCGTAGCGCCCTGTCCGCGGCGCCCCTTGCCACCTCTCGCCCGCTGCCCGATGCTTCGCGCGGGATCAAGCGCGAGTCGCCGCGGCAGGCCGCACGGAACACTGCCATGGGATTGTTCGATCGGCTGAAGGGGGAGGCGGCCACTCTCGGCGGCGCCCTGCGCGCCCTCCGGATGACCACGCCGATCGCCAAACATCCGACCCGGGTGTTTCCGCAGGTGGTGTCGGAGCTCGCCGCCAAATACGAGGAGGCGCCTGCGCTGCTCTCGGACCGCGAACGCTTCAGCTACCGGGAGCTGGCCGCAGCGCTCCAACCGCTATTCCCGCTGGGCGCTGGCACGATCGGTCAACAAGGGCGACACGGTCTGCCTGATGATGCCGAACCGACCCGAGTTCCTGGCAGTGTGGGTCGGCGTCACGCGTGTCGGCGGTGTGGTATCGCTGCTCAACACCAATCTGACGGGAATGGCGCTCGCGCACTGCATCAACGTGGTGAGCCCGAAGCACATCGTCGTGGCGGCGGAATTGCTCGCCTCGCTGGAGGGCGCGCGCCCCCACATCGCCGGCGATGCCCAGATCTGGCTGCACGGCGAGGCGGACACCAACTTTGCCCGCATCGACCGCGAGGTCGACGCCCTTCCCGGCGACGAGCTCGCCGCGAGCGACCGCCGCATGCTCACCATCGAGGATCGCGCGCTCTACATCTATACCTCGGGCACCACCGGCCTGCCCAAGGCAGCCAACGTGAACCACTATCGCGTCATGCTCGCGAGCCACGCTTTCGCCGGGGTGATGGACACGCGCGCGAGCGACCGCATGTACGACTGCCTTCCGCTCTATCACACCGCCGGCGGAGTGCTCGCAACCGGCGCGCTGCTGCTGCGGGGCGGCTCGGTGGTGATCCGCGAACGATTTTCCGCGCGCGAGTTCTGGGACGACGTCGTACGCTGGGACTGCACCTGCTTCCAGTATATCGGCGAGCTCTGCCGCTATCTCCTCAACTCGCCGCCGCACGCCAAGGAGCACGAACATCGTCTGCGGCTGGCCTGCGGCAATGGGCTGCGGCCCGACGTATGGCTGCAATTCAAGGACCGCTTCCGGCTTCCCAGGATCATCGAGTTCTATGCCGCGACCGAGGGCAACGTCTCGCTGTTCAATTTCGAGGGCAAACCGGGCGCCGTGGGCCGGGTGCCGTGGTATCTCGCCGCCCGCTTTCCGACCAAGATCGTCCGTTTCGACGTCGAGCGCCAGCAGCCGGTCCGCGACCAGCAGGGGTTCTGTGTCGAGTGCGACGTCGACGAGGCCGGCGAGGTGATCGGCAAGATCGTGAAGGACGCCTCCAAGCCGGGTGCGCGCTTCGAGGGCTACGCCACGGCGGCCGAGACCGACAAGAAGATCCTGCGCGACGTTTTCGAGAAGGGCGATGTCTGGTTCCGTACCGGCGATCTCATGCGCAAGGACAAGGACGACTATTTCTATTTCGTGGATCGCATCGGCGATACCTTCCGCTGGAAGGGCGAGAACGTGTCGACCACGGAGGTCGAGGAGGCGGCGGGACATTTCGAGGGGATCCTGGAGGCCAACGTCTACGGCGTAGCGGTTCGCGGGCGCGACGGGCGCGCCGGCATGGCGGCGGTGGTCGCGAGGAACGACCTCGATCTGGCGGCGCTGCGCGCTCACCTCGTGCACGAGCTTCCGGACTATGCGCGGCCGGTGTTCCTGCGCATTCGTCAAGGCATCGATGTCACCAGCACATTCAAGCAGAAGAAGCTCGACCTGGTGGCGGAGGGCTTCGACCCCGGCCGCACCGGCGATCCGATCTATTTCAACGATGCGAACCGCAAGGCATTCGTACGCCTCGACGCGGCGCTCTACGACGACATCAACGAGGGTCGTGTGCGGCTATGACCGCCGATCCCGCCGCCAGCCGAACCGCCGGGATCGGACCGATGGAGGTGCTCGCCTTCTGGCGCGCCGCCGGCCCCGACAAGTGGTTCGAGAAGGATCCGCACCTCGATGCCGAGATCGCGTCGCGTTTCACCGCGGTCTGGGAGAGCGCCGCCAGGGGCGAGCTCGCACAATGGGAGGATACGCCGGAGGGCGCGCTCGCGCTCGCGATCGTGCTCGACCAGTTCCCACGCAACATGTTTCGAGGGCAGGCGCGAACCTATTCTGCCGATGCGCTCGCGCGTGCCGTCGCCAGCCGTGCCCTCGCGCGCGGTTTCGATCGGCGGATTTCCCATCCCGAACGCCAATTCCTCTATCTGCCGTTCATGCATTCGGAGGACCCCGCCGACCAGGAACGGTGTCGCGAGCTCGCGCGCGGCTACGGCAGTGACGTGTTCACCAAATATGCCGAGCACCACGCCGACGTCATCCGGCGCTTCGGTCGTTTCCCTCATCGCAACGCGATCCTCGGCCGCATGACGACGGCCGAGGAGCAGGCCTTCCTCGACCGCGACGGCTTCACCGGCTGAAGCGCCATGGCGCCGCTGCCTGTGTGAGAACGAGCCACGGTTCCGTGCATGCGACAGACCTCGAGCTATGACCAGGAGGTTCCCGACTTCGAGCCGCCGTCCTGTGCGGACCAAAGCCTGACCTGCGATCTGCTGGTCGCAGGCGGCGGTCTTTCCGGGTTGAGCGCGGCGGAAGCGGCAATGCGACGTGGGCTCGACGTCGTCCTGATCGAGAAAGGCGCATTCGGCAAGGAGGCCGCGTCCGCGCTCAATGCCGGCCAATTCCTGACCGGATGGGCGAAGCCGGTCGACCTCATGCTGTCGGACTTGACCCGGCAGGAATTGCGCCGCGGCCTGACCGATGACCAGGCCCAGGTGCGGGCACAGCGGCGAGTGCGCGCGTTCCTGCGGCGCACGGTCGAGGGCTGTCAGCGTCTCGCCCAGCTCGACCATGATTACAACCTACGCGCTTCCGTGCGGCATGGCGCGGTGACAGCGGCGATGAACGATTCCGACATGGCGCGCGTTCGAGCCGACTACGAATTCATGGAAAAGGGGAATTTCCGAGCGTTGATGCCGCTCGTCGGTCGCCGCAGGCCGCGTTTCTTCAGCGTCCTTTCCACGGGAGACCTGCAGCGCCGCTATGGCACGGCGCCCGGCCTCTATGCCGGAGGCATAATCGATCGTTTCGGCGGCAGCTTTCGCCCCCGCAAGTTCCTCATCGGATTGATGCGAGCGCTGCAGAAACGGGGCGTGCGCCTCTTTCATCATACGGAGGCGCAGGCGCTCGATCTCTCCGATCACCGGATAGTGGTGTTTTGCGGAAACGGCGCCAGCATTCGAGCCGACACGCTGTTCCTGGCGAATGCCTACGCCCGGCATATCAACGGCGATGTGCTCGAGCGCGCGATCTACGAGCACGCCTATGTCGTGGAGGTTGCGCTTCCGGAACAGACGAAGGCACTCGGCATCGGGAGCGGTCCTTTCCGATACGCGTGAGCCCTGCTTCTACGCGCGTCGCCACGGCACGCGCCTCTATATGGGATACGAAGAGACCGCGGAAACCTCGCCCGAGATCGTGCGGGACGTCGCCCGCCGCACCCTCGAGGAGGGCAAACGGGTGTTCCCGGCGCTGCGCTCAGTGACCGAGGACGCCATCAGGAGTGCGTGGTCCGGGCGCGTCTACTACACTTTGGATGACTACCCTTTCGTGGAGCGCCGCCACGGTGGGCGGGTGATTACGTTTGCGGCACCCTCGGATCACGGTAACGCCCTGGCGCTGCGCATCGGGCAACTCGTCGGCAATCTTGCCGCCCATGCGGCGCTCCCGCCAAAAGACGAGGCTGACGCCCGCCGACGGCGCGTCAATGGACGGCAGCTGCGGCTGTTCGAGGGTTTCCCCAAGGGACTTCGCATGCGCCCGGGCAGGCGCTACCAGGAAGCCGCCTCCAGCGAGCCGCCGGCCTCGCCGACGGCGTCGCCGGGAGGTTGCAAGGCTGCGGGTGAAGGTCGACATCGCAGGGCGTCCGCGCGATACTCGCCATCGGCTCGATCGACCCTTGCAAGAGCCATCGGCCGCGGTTTGCGATCACAAGGTTGACGATGTTCTCCAAGCTCAAGGCAGCATGGAATCGCTTGGCCGGAGGGGCCGGCAGCGGCGATCGCGATGGACCACCGGTGGCAGCGGTCGAATACAAGGGGTACCGCATCCGGCCGACACCCTTCCAATCGAACGGGCAATATCAGACTGCCGGGATCATCGAGAAGGCTGCCGCGGAAGGCGTGAAGGAGCACCGCTTCATCCGGGCCGATACCTACCCGAGCCGGGAGGACGCGATCGCTTTTTCCATCACCAAGGCCAAGCAGATCATCGACCTGCAAGGCGACCGCATCTTCGCGGAAGCCGATCACGGTTGATCACGCCCCTGGAACGCACCGTCGGGGTCGTCGTCTCATCGGGCGGCCCTCATTCCCAGATCGCGCGCGCGGCATCGACCACCAACCGGAGCTTGGCGCGCTCATCGGCCTCGCTCAGCGGATTGCCGGCGGCGGTGCTGGCGAAGCCGCATTGCGGGCTGATCGCCAGCCGGTCGAGAGCCATGTACCTTGCCGCCTCGTCGACGCGCCGGCGCAGGACGCCAAGGCTCTCGAGCACGGGGGTCTTGCTGCTGACCAAGCCGAGCACCACGCCCTTGCCTTCGGGCACGAACCGCAGCGGCGCAAAATCGCCGGCCCGCGAGGTGTCGTATTCCAGCAGGAAGTGATTGGCGCGGATGCCGGCGAAGAACCGCTCGGCCACGGATTTGTAGCCGCCGTCGGCGAGATAATTGCCCCTGAGATTGCCGCGACACATGTGCACCCCGACCACGACATCGGCCGGACAGGCCGCAACCGCACCGTTGATGGCGTCGACGTAGCGGTCGATCAGCACGTCGGGATCGCCGCCCGCACCCGCCACCCGTTCCCGGATCGAGGGATCGCACAGGAGCGCGACGGCAATCTCGTCGAGCTGCAGGTAGCGGCAACCGGCGTCGGTGAGATCCGCGATCTCCTGCGCGAACACCGCGACGAGATCGGCGAAGTAGCGGTCGACGTCGGAATAGGCACTCGGCCGCGCGAAATCGGCGAAGCGCAGAAAGTGCATGGTCGAGGGCGCCGGCAGCGTGATCTTGGGAGTGACGGAGGTCGCGTCGCGCAGAAACACGAACTCGTCGAGCGCGAGCGGGCGCGTGCGACGCAGTACCGCGGTCGCGTAGGGCGCCGTGAAATCGACCTCCCGCCCGTCGTCGTCGCGAAACCTGAGCAATGCCGGACGCACCTCGAGCCCCTCGGTGCGCTCCACGAACCGGCCCCAATAGGAGCCGCGCCGGAACTCGCCGTCGGTCACGACCGCAAGCCCGAGTCTCCTCCTGCATGCGGACTGCATCGCGGATCGAGCGATCCTGGATCTGCGCGAACTCGCCGTCGCCGATCGTTCCCGCGGCGTGGCGCCGAAAGGCCTGACGCAGCGCCGGCGGCCGCAGCAGGCTGCCGACGTGATCGGCGCGAAACGGCGGGCGACCGTCCGGGCGAATGCTCATGTGTCGCGCCGATCTTGTCTATGCGCGGATAGAATTCCACCGATGGATAAACTATAAGACGCGACCGGGAAACGCTCCACGTGCGCGCATGCACCGCAACGCAACGGATCGATCGGGAGGCGCTGCGCCGCAAGACCGCACCGCTCCTGCTGTGCGAGCGTGCGCGCAGCACGCCGGAGTCGATCGCGTTCCGCTCCAAGCATCGCGGCCTCTATCGCGAGCGCAGCTTCGCCCAGTACGCGGCGCTGGTGGCGCGCGCGGCCCGCGCCTTCTCCGGCCTCGGGCTCGCGCGCGGCGAGCGGGTCGCCATCATGGGCAATGCCTGCGAGGAATGGATTATCTGCGACCTCGCGGCGCAGTCGCTCGGCGCCATCGTGTACGGCATCTACCCGACCGCGTCGGCCTCGGAGGTCGAGTACCAGATGCGCGACGGCGGGGCCGTGATTTTCGTCGCGGAAAACCAGGAATACGTCGACAAGATCCTGTCCTTCGCCGGCCGCCTGCCGCAGCTGCGAGCGATCGTCGTGATCGACCCTTCCGCGATGTTCGCCTACGACCGCCGCAAGCTCCGGTTCTACGACGAGCTGCTTGCGCAGGCGGCCGATGCCGACCTCGCCTGGCTCGAGCAGCAGGCGGCGCGGGTTGCGCCCGACAGTCCCGCCTTCATCGTCTACACGTCGGGCACCACCGGCCACCCCAAGGGCGCGCTGATCAGCCACGGCAGGCATCTGGCGGCGACCGCGAATATCGTCGAGCATTATCCTACGCTGACGCGCAAGGAGCATCGCACCATCGGCTACCTGCCGCTCTGTCACGTCCTCGGCCGCGACGTGGCGGTGACGCTGCCGTTGATCTCGCGCCTCGTGCCGCATTTCGGCGAGGATGCGGACGATCCGGCAACCACCCTGTTCGAATGCGCCCCGACCGTGCTGTTCACGGTGCCGCGCTATCTGCAGAAATTCGCTTCCCAGATCCTGATCGGGATCCTCAATGCCGGCGGCGCCAAGCGGCTCGCGGCCGACCGCGCGCTGAAGTTCGCGCGCGCTCATGCACGGCGACGCTGGGACGGCGACGTCGATCCGGCGCGCGAGCTGCTCTACCGCGGCTGGCGGGCCGGCGTCTTCGTTCCGATCCTCAACAAGCTCGGCTTCGACCGGCTCGAGCTGGTGATCTGCGCCGGCGCGCCGCTGCCGCCGGAAACCATGGCGCTGTGGCAGATGCTCGGCGTCAACGTGGTGGAGATGTATGGACAGACCGAAACGGCCGGCGGCATCATCAGCGGCCAGCGCGGTCCGTTCCCGCGCCCGGGCGACGTCGGCACCGTGCCTGCAGGAACCGAGGTCGAGCTCGCCCCCGACGGCGAGGTGCTGGTGAGGAACCCCGACCTGTTCGATCGCTACTGGAACAACGAGGAGGCCACCCGCTCGGTCAAGGGCGAGGACGGGTGGCTGCGCACCGGCGACATCGGCGCGTGGAACGACGGCGCGTTGCGCCTGGTCGACCGCGCGCGCGATTTCATCGTCACCTCGGGCGGCAAGACCATCTCGCCGTCCTTCATCGAGAACATCCTGCGTACCAGCCCCTATGTCGCGGAAGCCGTGGTGTTCGGCCATGGCCGCAAGTATCTCACCGCGCTCGTCGAAATCGACGCCGACACGGTGTCCGACTGGGCCCGCAGCCACAACGTGCCGTATACCGGCTTCACCAGCCTCGCCTCCAACGCCGAGGTCGTGCGGCTGATCGGCGCCGAGATCGCGCGAGCGAACGGCGAGATCGCGCGTGTCGAGCAGATCAAGGACTTCCGCATCCTGCCCAAGGCCCTCGACCCCGAGGAAGAGGGCGAGCCGGTCACGCCGACCCGCAAGGTCAAGCGCCATCTCATGTACGAACGCTTCCAGACCCTGATCGAGGCCATGTACGATGATCGCGAGCAGCGGCTGATCGAGGACAGCGTGGGAGCGGATCGAGTCGCATGACAACTCGGTTTCAATGAGCAAGGGAGGATAAAGGGATGCTGAAACGAGCTCTCGCGGGAGCGCTGGCTGCGGCGGCGATTGTGCTGCCATCGCTCGCGCAGGACAGCTATGTCATCGGCGCCACCGGAGCGCTCACCGGGCCGTCGGCCGGCACCAACGCGCCGCCGATCGAGGGGCTGCGCCTCTACGTCGACCGGCTCAACGCCGGCGGCGGCGTCAACAGCAAGAAGATCCAGCTGATCCTGCTCGACGATCAGGCCGAGCCTTCGAAGGCTGCCGCCAACGCCAAGCGGCTGCTGACCCAGGACAACGTGCAGCTCCTCATCCTGTCGAGCCTGTCGTCGACCTTTGCGCCGGTCATCGCCGAGACCAAACGCGCGAACGTGCCGCTCCTGCTCATGGGCGCGGTCTGCCCCAAGGAAGTCTATCCACCGGCCGATCCGCTGCAATTCTGCACCACCGCCTATGCCGGCGGCTACGACAGCCGCGCCACGCTCGCCTTCGTCAAGGAGACGGCGAAGGAGCCGGTGCGGATCGGCTTCGCCGCCATGGCGATCCCGCTCTCGCGGGGCGAGATCGACTATGCCGAGCAGCAGTCGAAGACCGAGGGCATGACCCCGGTCGACAAGGAGGTGATCCCGCCGCCGACCGCCGACTACACCCCATTCGCCACCAAGCTCAAGGAAGCCAACCCGAACTGGGTGTTCTCCTGGGCGCCGTGGGTGACCCAGGTGAAGACGTTCGAGGCGTTGCGCCGGCTGGGGTGGCAGGGCGACTACATCACCTGGGCGCACATCGAGGCCGAGGCCGACCTGGCGCGCATCAAGGACCCCAAGCTCTACGTGATCGGCGCCAACTCGCTGTTCCAGGACAACCTGCCGATCCACAAGGAGATCATCGAGGCGGCCAAGCAGAGCAATGTGCGATATCCCCCCGAGCAGCTGACGGAAGGCTGGATCGGCGGCCTGGTCCTCGAGGCGATTCTCAAGGGCGCGGGCTGGCCGGCAGACGCCGGCAAGATCCGCGCCGCCATGGAGGCGGTGAAGGTCGATACCAAGGGTCTGCGCGGCGGGCCGATCGAGTGGAACAAGGACAACCATTTCCGCACCCGGCAATACTATCGCGTCTATCGCTGGGACCCGGCGAAGTCCGCGATCACGCAGGCGAAGGACTGGGTCGCATACGACGTGAAGTGACGGCGGCGCGGTATTGCTCAGTGTGATCGCGGCTGATGCACTACTCACACAACCGCCCCCACCCTGGCCCTCCCCCGCAAGCGGGGGAGGGAAAGCAGCTGCACCGCCGCATCACCACGATCCTTGCTGCGGCGGACATCGATGCGGCCGAGACGCAAGCACGGCCTGCTCCCTCCCCCGCCTGCGGGGGAGGGCTGGGGAGGGGGCCTACCCGTCCGCGGCATGCGGCCCGATCATCCGCGGAACACTGACCGGTGCAGCTCATCGTCAACATCGTCGTGCTTGCGGCGATCTATGCGCTGCTCGCCTGCGGCTACGTGATGATCTATCGCGTGAGCCGCGTGATGAACATGGCGCACGGCGAGCTGACCATGCTCGGCGCCTACCTGCTGTTCACCACCGCCTCGCTGTTCGTCGGCCATCCCGTCATCGCGATCGCGACCGCGGTCGTCTCCAGCCTTGCCGTCGGCGTGCTGGTCTATGTCCTGCTGATGCGCAAGATGACCGGCGAGATGGTGCTGGCGGCGATCCTCACCACCATCGCGATCGGCATCCTGCTGCGCGGCCTGGTGGTGCTGATCTGGTCGGCGGCGCAGCAGCATCCGCTGCAGGCCTTGCGGCTCTCCAATCCGCCGATCGAGCTCGTGGGCGGCGCCCGCATCTCGACCTGCGCCGCCATCATCGTGCTGATGACCGTCGTGGTCTACGGCTCGCTGTTCGTGTTCCTGCGCTTCGGGCGCTGGGGAGTGCGCATGCGCGCGGCCGGGCAAAATCCGCTGCTTGCGGCGCAGCGCGGGGTCAATCTCAACGCGATCTACGCGCTCGCCTGGGGCCTGTCCGCGTTGACGGGATCGATCGCCGGCATGCTGATCGCTCTCGACTCCGGGCTCGATCAGACCATGGTCGTGATCGGGCTCAAGGCCTTCGCCCCCGCGCTGGTGGGCGGCCTCGACAGCCTCGTGGGTGCGCTCGTCGGGGCCCTCATCGTGGCCGGCGCCGAGGTGCTCGCCATCCACTACATCGATCCGCTGTTGTCCGACGTGGTGCCGTTCCTGGTGCTGATCGCAACGCTGATCGTGCGCCCGTGGGGCCTGTTCGGGACGCGCGAGGAGCTCGACCGTGTCTAGGCAACCGCGCGCCAGCGGCTACTACCGCACCGGGTACGGCCAGGATGTGGCCTTGATCGCAACGCGGCTGGAGGCGGCGAGCCTCGCCGTGCTCATCCTGGCGCTGCTGGTCTTCCCGTTTCTTGCCTCGCCGTTCCAACTCGATCTCGCCTGCCAGGTGTTTCTCGCCTGCGTCGGCTCGCTCTCGCTGATGCTGCTCACGGGATATGCCGGGCAGATCTCGCTCGGGCACGCGGGCCTGATGGCCGCCGGGGCCTTCACGGTCGGCATCCTGTTCCGCGAAGCCAATGCACCGTTCTGGATCACGCTGCCGGCGGCTGCGCTGGTGGGCGGCCTGCTCGGCGTCGTCTTCGGGCTGCCGTCGCTGCGGCTGCGCGGACTCTATCTCGCGGTCAGCACCCTGGCGCTGCATTTCGTGGTGATCTATCTGGGCGGCGAGTACGAATCTCGCTGGGGTTTCTCGACCGGGATCGTGATCGATCCGCCCAAGATCGCCGGCGTCCCGATCACGGATCCGCGCGCCTGGTACTTCATTCTGCTGACGGCGGCAGTGCTGACCCTGCTCATATGCCTCAACCTCGTCCGCGCCCGCACCGGGCGGGCATGGCGCGCCATCCGCTCGCACGAGACGGTGGCGGAGGCACTCGGCATCGGCATCGCCGGCTACAAGCTGCTCGCGTTCGTCATCACCTCGGCGGTCACTGCACTCGCCGGCGCGCTGTTCGCCTACTACCGCGGGTTCGTATCGGTGGAGGCCTTCTCGCTCTATCTCGCGATCCAGTACCTTGCCATGGTGATCATCGGAGGCATGGGCTCGCTGCTCGGCGCGTTGCTGGGCGCGGCCTTCGTCTCGATCTTCCCCTACGCGATCGAGATAGCGCTGTTCGCCCTGCCGGGTGCACAGCGTCATGCCAGCGTGCTGTTCGCGGTAAACTATGCCGCGTTCGGATTGGTGATGATCCTGTTCCTGATCTTCGAGCCGCTCGGGCTGGTCGGGATCTGGCGCCGCATCCAGAGCTATTTCCTGCTCTGGCCGTTCAAGCACAGGCCGGTAACGGGAGCGCGCCGGTGAGCCTGCTCGCGATCGAGAAGCTGGAGGTGGTCTATCACCACGCAATCACCGCGGTGCAGGGCATCACGCTCGTGGTCGAGGCCGGGCAGATCGTCGCGCTCCTCGGCACCAACGGGGCCGGCAAGACCACGACATTGCGGGCGATCTCCGGCTTCCTCGGTCTCGACGATGCACGCGTCAGCGAGGGTGCGATCGTGTTCAAGGGCGAGCGCATCGAGAACCGGCCGCCGCACGAGAATACGCGGCGCGGCATCGTCCTGGTTCCCGAGCGCGACAAGGTGTTTCCCAATCTCACCGTGGCGGAAAATCTGGTGACACCGATCCCGCGCGGCACCGCCCTGGCGGAGCGCCGCCGTCGCGAGGACCTGGTCTATCAGTTCTTCCCGCAGCTCGGCGCCCTCAAGGGCCGGATCGGCGGGCTCCTCTCCGGCGGCGAGCGGCAGATGCTGGCGCTCGGCAGCGCGATCATGTGCCGGCCCGAGCTGCTGCTGGTCGACGAGCTCTCGCTCGGCCTGGCGCCGGTGGTGGTGACGGACCTGCTGCGCCGGCTGATCGAGATCCGGCGCGAGCTCGGTCTCACCGTCCTGATCGTGGAGCAGAGCGCCACGGTGGCGCTCGAGATCGCCGATCACGGCTACGTCATGGAGAACGGGCGGATCGTGCTCGACGGCAGTGCCGAGCGACTGCGCCGGCACCCCGACATCCAGGAATTCTACCTCGGCCGCAGCAGCGGCGAGCGCCGAAGCTATCGCGACGTGAAGCAATATCGCCGCAGCCGGAGATGGTATGGTTGAGCTCGAGATCGATCGGCTCGTGTTGCGTTTCGGCGGCCTCACCGTCCTGGACGACGTCTCGATGGCGATCGGCAGCGGCGAGCTGTTCGCGCTGATCGGCCCCAACGGCGCCGGCAAGACCAGCGTACTCAATTGCGTGAGCGGCATCTACCACGGCGAGGGCACGATCCGCTTCCGCGGCGTGAACGTCGCCGGGCGCGAGCCGCACCAGGTCGCGCGGCTGGGCCTCGCCCGCACCTTCCAGCACGGCGAGCTGTTCTCGCAGATGTCGGTGCTCGACAATCTGCTGACCGGCCGGCACGCACGCATCCGCACCAATCCGCTGGCGGAGATGCTTTTCCTGCCCGCGGTGCGGCGCGAGGAGCTCCGCCACCGCGAGGCGGTCGAGCACATCATCGAGTTCGTCGAGCTCGAGCGCTATCGCCACGCGCCGGTGGCGGGTTTGCCGTTCGGCATCCAGAAGCTGGTCGGATTCGCGCGCGCGCTCGCGCTCGAGCCCGCGATACTCATGCTCGACGAGCCTTCGGCCGGGCTCAATCGCGACGAACGCGAGGACCTGGCGCGCTTCATCCTGCGCATCAAGCACGATCTGGGCATCACCATGATCTGGATCGAGCACGACCTGCAGATGGTGGCCGATCTCGCCGACCGCATCCACGTGCTCGACTACGGGCGCACGCTGAGCGAAGGTCCTCCGGGCGAGGTGCTCAAGGATCCGCGGGTCATCGCCGCCTATATTGGCACGCCGGCGCCGGACGCCTGAGGCGGGACCTTAGCGCAAGCAGGAGAGATCATGTGCTCGAAGGGAAGCACGTCGTATACACGACGCCGTACCAATCTCCCGCCTCCGCGCAAATGTATTTCGCTCGCTTGGCCAGCAGAACATCTTTCGGGACGCCCTGAAAGCGACTGGCATCACGGTGGCATGAATTGACAGGAATTACGATGCGCGTTCGGCGACAACCAACATCCGGATGAGCCTGCCGTCCTGTCCGGACCGGGCTGCATTGGCCTGACGATCCGGCATGTCGGCTCCCATGATCGTGCTCGGTCCAAGCTCGTCGGCGCGCCGCTCCCGCGTGCTCCCCGGGCCACCCGTTTCGTTCCGGGTCTCAATCTTGGTGAACCCCGCCATCCCCAGCCATGCCAGAATTTCCCCGGGCGTCCCGAGAAAACTGTAGGACGGGTCCATCGCCCAGGGCAGCGGATAGTACGGCTCGCCGGCCGGCCCGCGCGCCGCATGGCTGAACGTGTAACGGCCACCCGGCAAGAGCACGCGATAAGCTTCTGCGAACATGCGGGACTTATCTTCGACATTCATGGTGACGTTCTGGCACCACACGAGATCGAAACACTGGTCCCCATACGGCAAATCGGTGACACTTCCCTGACGAACGGAGATCTTCCCGTCGATGCCGCAAAGCTTGTTCAGACGTGCCGCCGTCTCGACAAATTGCGGCGTGAGGTCGATCGCTTCGATCCGACATCCATACGTGTGGGCGAGATAGCGGCTGGAGCCGCCAACGCCACAGCCCGCGTCGAGAACCCGCATATCTTTTGTCACGCCGATCAGTTCCGCCTGGGCCTTCGTCGAATCAAGACCGCCCCCGTGCAGCTGGTCGATCAAGTTCAGCATCTCGACCGTGGGATTGGCTGTGTCGTGTCCTGCCTCCTGTAGGGCCCGCATTATGCGATCGATAAGTTGGTCGGAACCATAATGTGCCTGGATCGATGATCTTGATTTCAGTCATGGAGGGGCGGCCGATCTCATCCCTATTACAGCCGCGTCACCCGCGCATGCAGGATCGCCGCGCGCCCACCGCGCACCTCCTCGACGCAGCGCCCGAGCGCCGCCGGCACCTCGCCGGGATCTGCCACCTTCTCGGCATAGGCACCGAACGCCTCGCCGATCTTGCCGAACTCCACGTCGGGCATCAGCTCCGCCTCGAACGCGTTGGCCGCCTTGGCCTCGCCGGCGGGGAAGACCCGCAGCGTCGATTCCTTCACCGCCGACCAGCCGGAATTGTCGAGCACGATCGAGAGGATCGGCAGCTTGTGATGCTGCGCCACCGCGAACACCGAGCACGGGCTGCCGAAATAGAAGCTGCCGTCGCCGACGATCTGCACCATCATCCGCTCGGGGGCGGCGAGCTTGGCGCCGAGCGCCATGGCACCCGACCAGCCGAGTCCGCCGCCACCCGCGCGCATCATCGTGCCCGGTAGCGGGCGCCGAATCTGCATCAGTGCCGCGCCGGCGTTGCGCACGCCTTCGTTGAACACGAGATCCTCCGGCGCGAGCAGCCGGTCGAGCTCGGCGAACAGGTAGTGCGTGTTGATCTCGTCCTTCTTGCCCCTGTCGGCGGCGAGCTTGCGGGCGTGCTCGAGACGGGCCTCGCGCTCGCCTGCAAGCCGTGTCAGCCGTGCCTGCGCCGCCCGGTCGAACGCGGGCGTCGCTCTCGCCTTCAGCTCGTCCAGCACCTGCTCGAGGATGCGCGCACTGTCGCCTTGCATGCGCAGGTTCCCTGGGAAGGTCCACATCGGGGACGCCGGCTTGAGGATGTCGATGTCGATATGGGCCCAGAAGGTGTGCTCGTTCACGGTGACGTCGCTCGGGAACCAGGGCACGTCGACGTCGACCAGCAGGCCCACATCCGCCTTCGCCAGATGCTTGTCCGGTTGGAAACCAATGAAGCACCGTGACTCGTGCGAGATATTGCTGGTCATGTTCGATTCGAACACGGCGATGCCTGCGAGCTCCGACAGCTCCGCGATCAACTCGCCGGCCCGCGCGTTGCGCCCGGCATAACCGGTGATCAGGATCGGGCTCTCGGCCCCGAGCAGGCGGTCGACCAGCTGCGATACGAGCCCGGGATCGGCGCCGCCGCCGGCCGTGCTGCCGTACTGCTCGGCGCCGAAGCGGCGCACCTCGTCCACGCGCCACGGCTGGGTCAGCGTCTCGCGCTGCATCATCAGGTAGACCGGCCCTTGCGGCGCGCTCTGCATGATCGAAAAGGCACGGCGCAATGCTTCCTTCACCACCACTCCGGACGGCAGCGTCCATTCCCATTTCAGGTAGGGACGCACCAGGCTCGCCTGGTCGAACGGCTCCTGCACGAAATGCACGTAGGTGTCGCGCGAGCCCAGAAGCTCGTTACCGGTCGTGTACGGCGCCTTGCCCGCCATCAGCAGGACCGGCAGGCGGCTGCGGAAGATATTGTGCATGGCGGTTGCGGTATTGGCGGTGCCGACATCGACGTGCACCAGCACACCCTGTCCGCGTCCGGTGACGAATGCATAGCCCGCCGCCATGTGGGCGGCGGTGTTCTCGTGCGGGCAGCGAATGATGGTGGGCAGGGCATCACCGCGCTTTCGCCGGTGCGCAATCTCCTCGATGATCGGAGCGTGATCGGTGCCGAAATTGCAGAACAGGTATTCGATCCCGAGCTCGCTCAGCCCCTCCAGGAAGAAAAAAGCGGTCGAATAGCTCGGGCTGTTGGACTTACGCGCGCGGGCTGTTTCCATGACACGTCCGGTTTCGGCACGGGGACGGGAAGGTTATGCGATCCTCAATCCCTTGGCGAGACGGACGTCTCGGCTCACAGCTTCTCCGGGTCGATCTTGGAGAAGATCTCGCGGTCGAGCACCTGGGTAAACTTGTCGATGTCACGGCCGATCTCCTTCGACACCGGCCGCCAGCGCTCCACCGCCCGCTCGTAGTAGTCGATGATGGCGGCAGGATCCTGCACGCCGAAACCCTTGCCGGTCGCGACGTTGGTCTCGCGCTCGACCTTCTTGTAGTTTGCCGGGATCGGATCGAAGGCGTTGCCGACCTTGATCAGCTGCACGCCTTTGTCGCGCATGACGGTTTCGAGCGCCTGCTCGTTGGCGATGATGAAGTTTCCGATCGCCATCTTGGCGCTGAGCCAGGCGCCGTGCTTGAGGTGGACCTTGCGCTGCTCGGGCGTCAGACTCTTCCAGGCGTCGCGGTTCATCAGGATGCCCAGCGCCGGCCCGGTGAGCCCGAGCGGATAATCCATGATGTACTTGGCGACGTCGCCGTAGCCGAAGGTCCGCACCCAGTCGACGATGCCGTGCTGGCAGTCGAGCCCGCCGCGCTGCAGCAGGCCGACCGCCTCGACCAGGGTGGCGCCGACCGGAACCATGCCGGCTTGCTTGAGCATCTCCGCATTTCCGCCGGTGGCGCGGACCCGCTTGCCCTTGAGGTCGGCCATGGTCCGCAACGGCTCGCGGCAGGTGAGCACATAGGAGGATGACGTCCAGCCGGCCGCCACCACGGAATTCTGCTTGCGCAATTCCTCGAGGCACGACGGGCAGTTGAGGTACACCGTCTCAAGTGCCGCTCCGGTGGCGGCAACCGGATCGTTCTCACCGAAGATGGCGGTGCTGTAGATCGCGTAGATCGACGGCAGCGCATTCGGGACATAGGTCACGATCCCCAGCCCGGCGTGCATCAGGCCATCCCTAACCGCCGTGAAGGTGGTCTTGCCGTCGGCGAGCTGGCCGCCCGGGATCAGCTTCCACTTGACCGCACCGTTGGTGTCCCGGTCGATGTTCTTGAACAGCTCGGGCATGGCGACCCGGTTCTGATATTCCATCGCCGGGGTCCAGCTTCCGAACACGAGCTCGGCGGCCGGAGCCGGGCTGACCGGCGAGAAGGCGACGGCGAGCGCGGCCGCGGCGACGAAGGTGGGGCGATCGATCGAGAGCATTGTTCCTCCTGCGGTCCCCGGTGGCTGTCGCAGCGCCCGCGGTGCCGGCTTGCGAGCCGCTGTTCATGATTTCATTGCGCCGGACGAATTGTTCGCGGACGATGGAGGCTATCAGCTTGACCGGCGGTTTCAACGCCGCCGGACCCTTCTGAATCGTCATGGCGAGCAGGAAGAGGGGAAGGGGGGTGTGGGCAGGTTCCCAAGCCCCGATCACAACGAAGCACTCGGGAGGGTGATGGTGGCTACGTTCCTGGTTGCCCATGGCGCCTGGTCGGCGGCCTGGGCCTGGAAGAAGATGCGACCGTTGTTGCGGGAGGCCGGGCACGAGCTGTGGACGCCGACCTATACCGGCCTCGGCGAGCGCGCGCATCTGGCGAGCACGGCGGTCGATCTCGACACCCACATCGCCGACGTGCTCGGGGTGCTCGAGATGGAGGATCTCGCCGACATCGTGCTGATCGGCCACAGCTACGGCGGCATGGTCGCGACCGGCGTCGCCGACCGCGCCCGCGCGCGCATCGCGCAGGTGATCTACTTGGACGCCTTCGTACCCGAGAACGGCCAGAGCCTGTTCGATCTGCAGTCGCAGGGGACGCGCGCGCGCATGCGGGAACTCGCTCGCACCTCCGGCGAGGGCTGGCGGGTGCCGCCCAATCCGCTGCCCCCGGACACGCCGGAGGCCGATGTCGCCTGGGCGGCCGGGCGCCGGCTGGCGCAGCCGCTCAAGGCCTTCGAGCAGCCGCTGCGGCTGGCGGGCGGAACGCCGCCGCCGCGCAGCTACATCTACTGCCGGCGCGCGGCGCCCGACGACGTCTTTCGGCAATTTGCGGAGCGCGCGCAGCGCGAGCCGGGCTGGCAATACTTCGAGATGGACGCCAGCCACAACCCGCACATCACGGTGCCGCAGGAACTGGCGGCGCTGCTGCAGCGGATCGTGGTGACCCAGGGCTCCACACGCGAATGAGATCGCAGGCCGATGTCCGTGGCGCGCAGTATCGGGCAGTCACCGGGGCGACCCGCGGGAAGAACGGCGAGCGCATTCCGCTGACGCTTCGTGCGGGCTACACTGGCAGCACTGCCATCTTCGATCGCAGCAAAGAAGCGGGATAACGGGAGGACAACGTGATGAGTCTGCGCTGGTTGAGCGGGGCCGTGCTCGCCCTTGCGGTGTCGAGCTTTCCGGCGGCGGCGGCCGAATACCGGATGCTCACGAGCTGGGACAAGGCCAATCCGGCGGTGCCGCTGCTGGCCGAAGGCTTCGCCAGGAACGTCGAGGCCGCGAGCAAGGGCGGCATCAAGCTCGTGCTGAACGGACCGGAGACGGTCCCCGGCTTCGAGCAGCTGCAGCCGGTCGCCGCGGGCGCATTCCAGATGCTGTTCACGCACGGCATCTACCATTACGGCACCACCGGGCTCGCGGTCGGGCTCGACGCCGTGCGCGGCACCATCGCGGAGCGACGCGCATCGGGCCTGTTCGACGCGCTCGACCGGCACTACCAGAAGATCGGCCTCAAGGTGATCGCGGTCCCGCTCTCGGCCGGAACGGGCTACGCCTTCCAGCTGAAGTCGCCGGTCAGCGCGGACGGCGACCTCAAGGGCAAGAAGGTGCGCGGCACGCCCGCCTATCATCCGGTCATCCGCATGCTGGGCGGCGCGCCGGTCGTGCTGCCGATCCCGGAAGTCTACACCGCGCTCGAGAAGGGCGTGATCGACGGCGCCGCCAGCCCGGTGGTCGGCCTGCTCGGGGTCAAATGGTACGAGGTCGCCAAGTATCTCGCCCAGCCCAGCTTCGGCCACACCCACCAGCTGATCCTGATGAACCTCGCCGCCTGGAACCGGCTCTCCGATCCCGACAGGAAGATCATGCTCGAGGAAGGGGCCAGGATGGAGGACGTCTGGTACCGCGAATACGACCGCATGGCGGAGGCGGAAGTGAAGGAGCTGCTCGCCAGGGGCGTCACGATCAGCAAGCTCGCTGCAAGCCAGGACAAGCTCAACCAGGTCTGGAGCGAGGGGTTGTGGGACCTCGCGGAGAAGAAGAGCCCGAACGAGGCCAAAGAGCTGCGCGGAATCGCCAAGGCGAAGGGCCTCACGGACTGACGCCACCGTTCCCGTCTCGGGTCCTGGATGAGCCGCGGGGCTTCCCCGCTCGTCCGGGATTCGGGCATAGGGCAGCTCACTTGGGGCCCATCAGTCGCGGCAGCAGTGTGATCACGTCGGGGACGAGCGCCATGATCACCATGCCGGCGCAGATGATCCACACGAACGGCCAGGAGGCGCGGAAGATGGTGGTCATGGGCACGTCGGGGGCGGCGCTCTTGAGCGCGAACAGCACGTAGCCGAAGGGCGGCGTCAGCCCCCCGACGGTGGCGGTGACCAGGAACAGGGTCCAGAACCAGATCTCGTCGAACTGGTAGATGCGGATGATCGGCTGATAGATCGGGATCAGCACCAGCATCAACGCCAACTGGTCGAGAAACATGAACAGCACGAACGGCAGCGCGATCATCGCCAGCAGCATGAGCGGACCCGGCAGATCGAGGCTGGTCACGAACTGGCCGAGCGCGCGACTGGCGCCGGTGAAGGTCAGGAGCTGGCTGAACATCACCGCCGAGCACATGATGATGAGCAGCAGCGATGCGACTGTCGCAGCCGAGGCGAGCGCCTCGCCGAGCATCCGCCACGACAGCCCACGATAATAGGCGGCGAGGATGAGCGCCCCGACCACGCCGGTCGCCGCGGCTTCGGTCGGGGTCGCGACCCCGAGCATGATCAGCCCCATCACCATGAAGAACACGAAGGCCGACGGCACCATCCGGATGAGCGCCATCAGTGCGCTGCCCTGCGCGCGGCGCTCGTCGAGGGCGACGTCGGGGGCGAGGCCGGGCGTGATGCGCACGCGGATCACCACATAGACCAGGAACATGCCGGTGAGCAGCAAGCCGGGCAGGATGCCGGCGACCAGCATCTTGCCGGCGGATACGTCGGCGAGCGCGGCGATGATGACTGCGAGCACGCTCGGCGGAATGATCGGATCCAGGCTCGCACCCGCCAGGATGGTGCCGGCGGAGAACCGGGTATCGTACCCGCGCTTGCGCATGGTGGGAAACAGCGAGCGGCCGAGCAGCCCGGCCACCGCCATCGCGGCGCCGGAGAGCGCCCCCAGGATCGCGGAGAGCACGATGCACAGCACATACTGGCGGCCGCGGATGCGCCCGATCAGGCGGTCGAGCGAATCGAACAGCACGTCCATGGCGCCGGATCGGAACAGGATCTCCCCCATCACGATGAACAGCGGAACTGCCGACAGGGCTCCCATGGTGGCGGTCGAATAGATGCTGTTGGCGAACAGGCCGAAGCCGGCGGCGCCGAACAGCACGAACACGCCGATGACGTTGAGCACCACGAAGGCGACGAAGATCGGCACCCCGAGCAGGAACAGGGCGATCAGCAGCGTGACCCCGCCGGAGAGCGCCACCCACCAGGTCATGAATCGGCTCCGAGCCGCGCCTGCGACGGCGCGCTGCCGAGCTGGCGCAGGAAGTGGAGCGCGGAGCTCAGCATCCCGTAGGGGATGAGGATCGAGACCCACCATTTCGGGATCGGCAGCGCGGACAGCGTCCACACGCCCTCCGAGAATTGCCGCCAGGTCTCGCTGCCGGTGAACCACGCCGCGGTCAGGCAGGCGGCGATCGCGAGCGCGCCGACGAGGCGGCGCAGCGCGCGCGTGCCCCTGGGCGAGAGGTAGTCGAAGATCAGGCTGACATGGATGTGGGCGCCGCGCCGCGTCATCTCCGGCATCGCGAGGAAGATCACGGCGGCCAGCAGGTAGCAGCCGACGTCGTAGGTCCAGGCGGTCGGTGCGGAGAAGAAATAGCGGGCGGCCACCTCGTAGCAGAATGCGGCGGCCAGCGCACCGACGAACGCGGCGGCGATGGCGAAACCGGCCACGGTCAACCGATCGTGGAGATCGCACAACCGTCGAGCGATCCGGATCGGCGAGGCGTCACTGCCCGATTGCATGCATGTCCCCTGCCCCGACACGATATCCTCGCCGACGCCGAAGCAGAAGCGGGGGCGGCTGCAAGGCGGGAAACGCCTGAGGGGCACGCGGCGCGCATCGCGACGAGTGCCGTTGCTCACGCGGGCGCGCCGCGGTACCTCGTGCCGAGTTGAAATTAGCGGTCGTCTTGACCGGGCTTGTCCCGGCCCATCCACGCCTTGACTCCCCGACGAAAGACGTGGATGCGCGGGACGATTGCACAGCCTGCGCATGACGGAATTTGCGCTAGATTGGCGACGACTGCAGGAACAGAAAGGAACCGGCATGGATATCGGCTTCATCGGACTGGGCAACATGGGCTTCCCGATGGCTCGTCGCCTGGTCGAGGCGGGGCATCGCGTGGTGGCGTTCGACACCCGCCGCGAGCCGATCGAGCGCCTGGCGTCGCTCGGGGCCGAGGCGGCGAGCTCGGTGCGCGAGGTCGCCGACCGGGTCGAGACCGTGATGGCGAGCCTGCCGACGCCCGCCATCGTGCTCGCGGTCGCGTGCGGCAAGGGAGGTCTGATCGAGGGCAATCGGGTCCGTCGCTTCGTCGATCTCTCCACCACCGGGTCGGTGATGGCGACGCGCATCTCCGAAACGCTTTCCGAGCGCGAGATCGTGCAAATCGATTCGCCGGTGTCGGGCGGCGTCGGCGGTGCCGAGAAAGGGACGCTCGCGGTGATGGTGTCGGGCCCGCGCGCCGAGGTCGCGGCGGTCGAGGGTGCGCTGCGCGTGTTCGGCACGGTGTTCTTCATCGGCGAGCGGCCGGGCGCCGGGCAGACCATGAAGCTATGCAACAACTTGCTGTCCGCGACCGCCATGGCGGCGACCTCGGAGGCGATGGTGATGGGGGTCAAGGCCGGGCTCGACCCGCGGATCATGCTCGACGTGATCAATGCCGGCAGCGGCCGCAACACCGCGACCGAGGACAAGTTCCCCAGGCGGGTACTGCCCGGCACTTTCAATCTCGGCTTCACCAGCGGCTTGATGATGAAGGATGTCGGCCTGGCGCTCTCGGAGGCGCAGGCGCTCGGCGTGCCGATGGACATCACGGAGGCGGTGGCGAGGGCGTTGCAGCTGGCCTGCGACGAGATCGGACCAGACCAGGACGTCACCACCGTGGTGCAGCCGATCGAGCGGCGTGCCGGCGTCACGGTGCGGGCGACTGCGCCGAAAGGCTGACGGCGGAGAGCGTCCATGAGCGACGACGTCCACGAGGTCTATGCCATCCGTTACGGGCACCTCGATCGCAAGGCGGCGGAGATCTCATCCACGGTGACATGCACGACATCACGTCGGCAACTACGATCGGTTTCCGGTGCGCGCTATCACCTGCAGGATCGCGGATGGCCACCTCAAGAAGCTCGCCTCGGACCACGCGGTGGCGACGCTGCTCGCACCTATCCCGCGCCAAGACCGGCCTGAGGGCTGGGTGGCGCGGCTCGATACCGAGCCAAGCGCTGAACACGGCTACTTCGGACGCCACTCGCGCGCCAGCCGCTGGGCCTCGGCCAACTGGGCAGCCGTCATCCTGCTCGCAATCACATCGCGGTTGTTGACCGCGAGATCGCGATTGCGCGCATCGGTGGTGGGAAAACGTGCGGCGGCGAGATTGAACCACATGTGGGCGGTGATGTTGTCCTGCTCCCCGCCCTCGCCGTTGGCGTACCAGAGCCCGAGATTGTACTGCGCCTGGGCGAAGCCCTGGTCGGCGGCGCGGCGATACCAGGCGGCCGCCTCGGCGCTGTCCTGCGGCACGCCCTGACCCTCGGCATACATGTTGCCGAGGTAGAGCTGGGCGGCGGCCTCGCCCTGCTCGGCGGCACGGCGGAACCAGTTCGCCGCCTGGTAGTCGTCGCGGTTCACAGCGCGGCCGCGGTAATAGAGCTGTCCGACCAGCGACTGGGCGCGGGCGTCGCCCGCATCGGCGAGCGGGCGCGCCAGCGCCAGCGCGGAGTTGTAATTGCGCTTGTCGAGCGCGGCATAGGCGGCGTCGGCATTCGGCGGGCTCGAGAGGCCCACCGCCATGGCGAGACCGGAAACCGGCCGCATGAGCCGCTCGCGGTAGACGCCGAGCACAAAGCCCAGTACGAGCGCGGCGGCGAGAGCTGCCGGCACGAACCCGCGCGGCACGTTTGCGCAGCGTCCGGCCACCGACTTGCACTTGTCGAGCGCCGCCTGCAGCGCGGAGACCTCGTGCTCCAGGGCGACGGCCCGTTCCCGGTCCCGGTTGCGCCAGCGCGGGAAGAGCGGCATGGCGGAACTCCTTTGTGAATTTGAGGGACGGCCAATAATTAGGAATTCGGCGCCGCCGCGGCAATGGGTCCGGCAGGCACGTTTTTCGCGCCTCCGCCCCTGGTCCTCTCGGACCTGTCTGCGCCCAGCCCCACGCTGCGGACGTCCTAAACCAACTCCATCCGCAATTGCCGTCCTACGGCCTTCGCCGCCCGCGTGAGCGTGTCAAGTGTGACGGACTCATTGTCTGGATCGAGGACACGATCAAGTTGGGCGCGGCTGGTTCGCATTTTCCTGGCGAGCGCGGACTTGGTGAGATCCTGATCTTTCATGAGCGCGGCGAGCTGCCGGGCAAGCACGCGCTTGATGGCGCGGGACGTGACTTCTTCGTAGATGCCGTCCTCCTTGAGAAACTCGTCAAACGAAGAGCCAACGCGTCCCTTCTTGCTCTTTTTCATGTGAGCTCCTTCTTCCTCTTCATCGTCAGCTCCAGCGCGGTGGCCGGCACGACGAGCCGCATCCGGCTCGCCGTTGAGGAACAGCGTGGCCGCTTCATCGAGCAGCGCCCTGGCAAAGGCCGGGTCCCGCCGGACGCGCTCCACTACCGTCTGCTTGAAGTCCCTGGTCAGCGCCATGTCTCACCTTTTTCCCTTCGGCTTCGCGGCACCGGCCTTGCGAATCTTGTATTCGGCCCACAATGCCTCGGCGCGCGATGTCCAAGTGCTGACCCTTCTTCGTCCCGCCGCGCTCGCGGTCCCTGTAGGAGCAGCGCGGAAAATCGAGATGACGGAATTCCCTGTGAAGGCGAGGGATGTGTCAATAGATAGGAACTCGGAGTCGTCACAGCGATGGTCCCGGCAGGTCCCGGCGGGAACTTCCTTTCTCACGTTTGGCGAAGCAGGCTGCACTCGTGACGCGATACACGTTCAGGGATGTTGACGCGATCGTCAGCCATCGAATGTCACGCATTCGCAAGGCTGGCACCCGACCCGAGCTCAGCGTGCGCAAGCTGGTCTCGGGACTGGGATATCGTTACCATCTTCACAGGCGGAATCTCCCGGGAACACCGGATTTGGTTTTCGCCGGTAGGCGCAAGGTCGTCTTCGTTCATGGGTGCTTTTGGCATCAACATGATTGCGCGTTGGGGAGCAAGCAACCGTTCTCCCGCCGAGAGTATTGGCTGCCGAAGCTTCGCAGGAATGTGGCCCGGGATCGCGAGGCTCAGGACGCTTTACGAAGGACCGGATGGGGGATCCTGGTTGTTTGGGAATGCGAGACCGCAAATCAATCCAGGCTCGCCATCAAGCTGAGCAAATTCTTGGGCGCCACGGACGCTGCCCCTCGTAGGGCGCGATAACCCTTGCCGGTCCCCGGATGGGCATCGTGGGCACCACGAAGCGCCAGATAGCGCTCCGGCACCTTCTTGACACGAGACGGCGGCGGAGGTGGCGGAACCGAACTCGGACGCAGGAGCGCAGGAGCCTCGCCCAGGCGATGCCCGAGAAGCTGCTTTCGGATGGCTCTCGCCAGAACCTCGGCAAGCAGGGAAGGTACTGCATTGCCGAGCTGGCGCTGGACGTCGCCGTAGCATCCCTCGATCATCACCTCGTCGGGAAAGGTTTGCAGCCGCGCCATCTCCCGCATGCTCAACCGGCGATTTTCCAAATGGAAGGGGCCGGTCGCGGGACCCGGCTGCGCCTGAATCGTCCACGAGGGGAGATCCTTTGCGAGCTTCAGCAAGAACGACCAGTATCGACGCCTCCAACCGAAAAGCGGCTCCCCCCCGCCGCGCTCGGTATGCCAAAGATAGTTCTGCCCTTCCGGTATTGTCGGTAGAAGTCCCGCCCACTTGCCACGAACCTCGAGACTCTCGTCATTGGGGGCCTCGAGATCGTGGAGCGCGTCCCAGGTCGTCCGATAAGGGTGTAATCGCACGCGACCCTCCTCGGTCGTTGCATCGTAGTGCGTGGGATCAGGGAAATCGAACCTCCTCCCATCCCGAGATCCGATCACGAACAAGCGCCGGCGCATCTGCGGGACACCGAAGTCGGCCGCATTGAGAACACGAACAAACGCCGTGTATCTAGTCCCGTTCCTGACGTTGATCCGGTCCAGCTCCGCCCTTACCAAGCGCAGTCCCTCATCCTTTCCCTTGAATCCCAGCCCTTCTACGTTCTCGAGAAAAAATGAGCGTGGTTGAGCTTCCTCTAGGACCCTGAGATAGCCGCTGAGAGTGGCAGCCCTCGGGTCACTCAAGCGGCCCGCTTCTCCTCTCGCCCAGAATCCGGACTTCGAGAAAGGTTGGCACGGCGGTCCGCCAATCAAAACGTCGGCCTCGCCCCGCCTGAGGCTCGCTTGCCCGAGAATTTGCTCAGTGGAAACTCTCGCAATGTCGTCGTCGATGATCGACCATTTCGGTCGATTCGCTTTCAACGTCTCGACACAACGTCGATCGAGCTCCAACGCCACGGCGGTACGAAAACCGGCAGCCTCGAAACCGTAGTCGAGCCCGCCGGCTCCCGTGAACAGGCTAAGGATCGTCGGCATCCTTGTCACCATCCACCTCGATCATGCAGTTCCCGAAAGATGACGCGCGGATCATGGCGCCAACCCGATCCAACAACGACGTTGCTTGCGAGCTTGCCTGCACACTTTTGATGAGGTGCAAGGTCGTCCGGAACGATGTAACGAAACTCCCATCTCTCCGTCACCGCATGCAGACAGGCAGCAACCACATCGAAGTCGTCAGGGGCATAGTATCGAGAGCACGGATCGCTCTTCGATGCGCGAGTGCGTTGGAAGTCGACTCGTGGCCTCCCCTTCGCGTCCGTTCTTCGCAACACGTTCTTGCACTCAACGGTAATTGGTCGCCCCCCTTCGAAACGGACCCGAATATCTGGGCCGCCCTCGACATCGAGTCGCTCGCACTGAACACCCTGCAGCTTTGTCAGCTGATCTCGGAGGTGCTCCTCGGCGACCCAGCCGCGAACCGTCATCTTGAGGCGGCGTGCGCCGGCAATCACCCCGAGGATCTCTCGTTCCCCGAGACCGAATTCGTTTGCGAGTGGGTGTAGCTCCGTGACCTTCAAAGGCTCTGGCGTCCGCTCGTCTGCGTGCCTTCTGAAGAGGTGAGGCTTCTCGGCAAGAAGCTGCCTGTTGCCCGGATCAAGACCGAGCGCCGCTCGCTCGAACCTCACGAGGTCGAAGAAGCGCTCGAGGGTCCCTCCTACCAATGCTTCCGTGGGCTCCCGACTGCGAGAGCTTCTTCGCTCCCGCTCCCATGAATGCCACGTGTCGCGCCTGATCCGCTCGGCATCGTCATCCTTGAACTCGAGACGGATGAAGAATTTCGTCGGATTGTGCAGGGCAGGATCGGCGGCCACGAAGAAACGCTCGTTGGGATCGATGCCCACCAGCAGCGTCGTAAACAGACCCAGCGGGTCCTGCCATAGCTCGTGAGAGTTATCCTCGGCGTAATCTTCCTTGCTTCCGTACTTGATCTGGAAGCTGCGCTCATCGCTGGGCCTATTCTTGGTGGGCGTTCGCGTTACTCTGAATGCATACGCAACGACGCCCATGCGCTCCCCCGCGCGAGTCTCGAAGGTAATGATGAAGGGGGGCGCGGTCCGGCCGAGGCGCGGAGATGATGCGGCAACCAGCCGACCGGAGTCCCTCGATCATGAAGTCGATCAGAGGTTGCCGGTCAGCGGCCCGGGTCGGATAGGTGCGAAGGCCGGGTAGCATTAGATGAAGCCCTTGTCGTCGCTGAAGGTTCTTAAGCTGAGTCGCCGCTTCGTCGCTGCATTCGTTTCATGATCTCAACCGCTTATCTGACCTGGTTTTCGCCTTTAGCTGACCAGGTTATAGATTGTTCTCTATTTGTTCCATTGTCAATGCATAGTGTCTCGGCGGCACTACATGTCAATGACTGGGTGTTCAGCCGGCGCGCCTCCCGGCGCGGTCGTCCTTCCGGAATTGCTTGTGCTGCCCGACGAGGCCGCGCTCGGGAATGAGCATCTTCTTGGCTTCGTCGGCCACCGCATATCCGATGCGCCGGGCGTCGCGGCCATGCCTCGCCAGGATCGACAGCGTGAGGTCGGCGTCGGAGGGATCGACCACGTAGCAGAAGCCGGTGCCCATGTTGAAGATCTCGTACATCTCGCTGTCCTCGACCCCGGCATGGCGCTGGATGAGGGCAAAGAGCGGATGCGGCTCAAGCGGACGGTCGATCACGAAGCCGACCGCGGCGGCCACCCGCAGCAGGTTGAGCAGCCCGTCGCCGGTGATGTTGGCGAGCGCGTTGAGGCCGCGCACCTCGCGCAGGATCTCCAGCGCCTCGGGCACGTAGATGTGGGTGGGACGCAGCAGCTCCTCGCCGAGCGTGCCGGAGAGCTCGTCGAACCGGTGGTCGATGGAACAGCGCCGATCCTGGAAGAAGGCCCTGCGCGCCAGCGACAGCCCGTTGCTGTGGATGCCGTTGCTGCGCACGCCGATTACGATGTCGCCTTCGCGCACGCGGCTGCCGTCGATGACCTTGTCGAGGTCGACGCGGCCGACCGCCATCCCGACCAGATCGAACCCGGTCACGACGTCCTTGAGCTGCGCGGTCTCCCCGCCCGAGATCGACACGCCCGCCATCTCGGCACCCCGGCACAAGCCGGCGCCGATCGCATCGAGCATGGCGGCGTCGGTCTGCGACACCGCGATGTAGTCGACCAGCGAAAGCGGCTTTGCCCCCACGCAGATCATGTCGTTGACGTTCATGGCCACGCAATCGATCCCGATGGTATCGTACTTGCGCATCATGTCGGCGATGATGGTCTTCGAGCCCACGCCGTCGGTGCACAGCGCAAGCCCGATCCCGTCGAGCTCGATGACGTTGGCGAAGTAGCCGATGGGCAGCACGACCCGGCCCAGCCCCGCTTGCGGCCAGGTCCTTTGCACCCGCGCGATGATGTGGCTCAGCCCGGCATCGGCCTCCGCGGTATCGACGCCGGACTGCTTGTAGACGTCGCTGCGCACGTCGGTTGCCCCCTCGGTTGCGTGATGCCGCGGCCTGCGATGTCGGCGCCGGTAGCCAGCTCACATGATCGCGTATTCGCAGTTGCGGCGGTCGGTGACCAGCATGCTGCCGGGATAGTGGGTGATGCAGAATTCCGGCTTGGCGGTCGCCACCACCGATTGCGGCGTCACGCCGCAGGCCCAGAACACCGGCAGCTCGTCGTCGCCGATCGGCACCGCGTCGCCCCAGTCGGGCTTGGCCAGGTCGGCGATCCCGATCGCCTCGGGCTTGCCGATGTGCACGGGTGCACCGTGCACCGATGGGAAACGGGTGGTGATCTGGATGGCGCGAATCGCGTCGGCCGGCTTCATCGGCCGCATCGATACCACCATCGGGCCGTGGAAGGGGCCCGCAGGCGCGGTCGCGATCGAGGTGCGATACATCGGCACGGTAGCCCCGCAGGTGAGATGGCGCAGCTCGATGCCGTCGTCGGCCAGCGCCTCCTCGAAGGAGAACGAGCAGCCGAGCACGAATGCGACGAGATCGTCGCGCCAGTGATCGCGGATGTCGGTCGGCTCGTCGATCAATTCGCCGCGGCGAAACACGCGGTAGCGCGGCACGTCGGTGCGAATGTCGAGGTCCTCGGCGAGCGTGGGCAGCCGGAAGTCGCCAGGGGTGGATGCCGCCAGCAGCGGGCACGGCTTTGGATTGAGCTGGCAGAAGCGCAGGAAATCGCTGGCCAGGCTCGCCGGCAGGATGGCGAGATTGCCCTGCACGTAGCCCGGCGCCAGGCCCGCGGTCTGCCCGCCGAGCGCACCCGAGCGGATCGCCAGCCGCGCCTCCCGGCCGGTGCGCGGAAGGTCGGCAGCCGCGCGAAAGTTGGTCGCAAGCGTCATGGCCTCCTCCGATCATGCGTGCCGGGCCGGCGAGCACCGGTGCGCCGGTTTGTCCATCTTATCATCCCGAAAGAGCGGGAAAACCGGTTGAATATGGCCGCGGTATCGCGTTTGCTACCAGACAGGGAAGGAAAACCTGGGCAACAGGTGGATTTGGCATCAGAGAGGACCGCTTCATGTCTGACAACGACAAATCGCACGATGGGATCGAGGAATTCTGGCACCGCGGCAAGGTCACCCGCCGCCGCGTGATGGGCTACGGCGCCGCCGCCGGCGCGCTGGGCGCGACCATGCTGGTGCCGGCACCGTGGCAGGCCGCCTTCGGCCAGGCCAAGCCGTACAAAATCGGCACGCTGCAGCCGCTTTCGGGCGCGGCCGCAGCCGGCGGCAAGACCGCACTGGTCGGCACCCAGATGGCGGTCGACCGCATCAACAAGTCGGGCGGCATCAACGGCCGGCCAATCGAGCTGATCATCGCCGACTACGAGTCCAAGCCGGACGTCGGACGGCGAAAGGCGGAGAAGCTGGTGGTCGAGGACAAGATCGACGCCCATCAGGGCGGCTTCCTCTCCAACGTCTGCCTCGCCTGCATGCCGGTGTTCTCGGAGTACAAGATCGTCAACATGATCGGGGTGTGCCTCGACACCACGATTACGACCAGCAAGTGCGACCGCTACACCTTCCGGCCGTTCGACTATGCTCCGGCACAAGCGGTGGCGTTCGCGCCGTGGCTGGTGAGGAACATCGGTCCGCGCTGGCACATCGCCTACGCCGACTATGCGTGGGGTCAGACCACGCGCGACGCCTACGTCGACCAGATCGCAAAGGCAGGCGGCAGCGTGGTCGAGACCACCGGGATCCCGCTCGGCACCGCCGATATGACCCCGTTCCTCTCCAAGGTCAGGGGCAGCTTCGACGGCTTCTTCGGCATCTTCTTCGGCAAGGATGGCGTGACCATCGGCAACCAGGCCTTCGACCTCGGCCTGACCAAGAAGTACAAATGGGCGGGAGACGGCGCCATCGCGGAGTTCCACCAATCTGCCCGCGCTCGGCAACAAGATCGAAGGCTTCATAGGCATCAACCGGTATCTCCCGATTCTCGACGGCCCGCTCAACACGCCGGCGCACAAGAAGTTCTTCGACGAGGCGGTCGTCCGCCTCAAGCAGATCGACCCCACCGGTCCGCTTCCCGACCGCTATGTCCAGGCGAATTTCGAAGCCATGAACACGCTCAAGCACGGCATGCAGAAGTCGGGCTTCCGTGGCCGCGAGGACACGATGAAGCTGATCGAGGCCCTCGAGGGGATGGAGATGAAGGAAGGTGACGACTTCCCGCAGGGCGACAAGCTGCTGCGCAAGGACGACCACCAAGCCTTCATCCGCGAGTTCATCTTCGATATCAAGGACGGCAAGCACCGGATCATCGAAGTCGTCCATAAAGACAAGACGGTCTTTCCGCCGGCTTGCAAGTTCGAGTCGTAAGGGTACGGTCTGATCGGCAGCGGCCCCACGAACTCGGCGAGCTCCCTCTCTCCCTCATGGGTCTACTGGGGAGAGGGATCACCGGATCACCGTGTCGAGAGGCCTGAACCCTCGCCCGCCGACCCACTGGGAAGACGCTCCACGTGACGGCCGATACGTCCCTGGACATGCCCTCCCCGGCCAAGCCGGGAGGCACGGCGATCCCGGTGTTGCGCACCGAGGACCTCACGATCCGCTTCGGCGGCCTCACCGCGCTCGACAAGATCAATTTCGAGGTCGCGCGCGGGGAGATCCGCGCCATCATCGGGCCGAACGGCGCCGGCAAGAGCACCTTCTTCAACTGCATCACCGGTGTGCTGCATCCGACCTCGGGACGCGTCCTGCTCAATGGCGAGGACATCACCGCGCTGTCGCCGGATCGCATCTCGCAGAAGGGGATCGCGCGCTCCTACCAGATCACCAACATCCTGCCCAACGCCACCACGCTGGAGAACGTGCGCATCGCCGCCCAGTCGCGCCGCCACGGCTGGAACATGTTCGCCCATCACGGCAACTTGCGCGACATCATCGACAAGGCGGAGGCGGTGCTGGCTTCGGTCGGCCTTGCGGAAAAGGCCGACGAGCTCGCCGCCAACCTCTCGCACGGCGAGCAGCGCAACCTCGAGATCGGCATCGCGCTCGCCACCGAGCCGCAGCTGCTCTGTCTCGACGAGCCGACCGCGGGCATGAGCACGGCCGAGACCCGCGACACCATGGAGCTGGTGCGGCGCATCGCGCGAAACCTGACTATCCTGATCGTCGAGCACGACATGCAGGTGGTGATGGAGCTCGCCCAGCGCATCACCGTGCTGCACTACGGGAGCGTGCTGGCGGAGGGGACGCCGGCGGAGATCCAGCAGAACCCGCGGGTGCAGGAGGTCTATCTCAAGACATGAGCCCGGACCCCGTCGCCACCGAGCCGCTCGTCGCGGTCGAGGACGTGCACACCTACTACGGCAAGAGCCACATCCTGCACGGCGTCACCCTGCACGTCGGCAAGGGGGAGGTGGTTGGCCTGCTCGGCCGCAACGGCGTCGGCAAGAGCACCACGCTCAAGACCATCATGGGCCTCGTTCGTCCCGAGCGCGGCAGGATCCTGCTCGCGGGGGCGGCCATCACCGGAGTGCCGGCGCACAAGCTGGCGCGACGCGGCATCGGTTACGTGCCCGAGGACCGCCGCATCTTCCGCCTGCTGACCGTAATGGAGAACCTGCGCACCGGGCTCGACCGCCACGGCGTCACCGACACGAGAAAGCAGGAGCTGCTCGACAAGGTGTTCGCCTTCTTCCCGGTGCTGGGAGAGCGGCGCAACCAGGCCGGCGGCACGCTGTCGGGCGGCGAGCAGCAGATGCTGGCGATCGCGCGCGCCATGATGCTCGAGCCCAGGATCATCCTGCTCGACGAGCCGACCGAAGGGCTGATGCCGCGCATGGTGTCGCAGATCCGGCAGATCATCGACGTGCTGCATCGGGAAGGCGTCGCCATCCTGCTGGTGGAGCAGAACGTGCCGCTGACGCTGGAAGCGAGCCAGCGCGTCTACATCATGGAAAAGGGCACCGTGCGCCACCATGCCCGCGCCTCCGAGATCAACGTCGGCGACGCGGTCATCCAGCAGTATCTGGGGGTCTAGCGGATGGACACCATTCTCGAATTCTTCCAGGCGATTCCCTATGACCAGCTGCTGATCCAGACCGTGAACGGCATCGTCACCGGGATGATCCTGGCGCTGATCGCCTCCGGGCTGACGCTGATCTTCGGCATCATGGACGTGGTCAATTTCGCCCACGGCGAGCTGTTCATGTTCGGCGCCTACATGGGCGTTGTGGTGCTGGCGGCGACCGGCAGCTTCTGGCTGGCGCTCATCCTGGCGGCGCTGATCGTGGCACTGATCGGTGCCGCGCTGCAGATCACCACCTTGCGGCCGCTGATCGGGCGCGACCCGCTCACCACCATCCTCGCCACCTTCGGCATCTCGCTGGTGATGCAGAACTACGCGCTGTGGCAGTTCGGCCCGGTGGCGCGCAAGATCAACGAGCCCTTCACCGGCCAGTTCACCCTGTTCTACCTGCAGTATCCCTGGTACCGGATCCTGATCGCAGCGCTCTCGGCCGCCATCATCGGCAGCTTCTGGCTGTTCCTGAAATACGGCACCTACGGCATCTGGATCCGCGCCACCACCCAGGACCGCGTCATGGCGGAGGCCATGGGCATCCCGGTGCCGTGGGTGCACACCGCGGTGTTCGCGATCGGCGCCGCCATGGCGGCGGCGAGCGGCGTGCTGTTCGGCCCGCTGGTCGGGGTGAACCACGCCATGGGGCTCGACTGGGTGCTCAAGGCGTTCATCGTGGTGGTGGTGGGCGGCATGGGCAATCTCGGCGGCTCGATCGCGGCGTCGATCTTCATCAGCCTGCTCGAAGCCTATGCCTCGATCTGGGTGAGCCCGGCACAGGCGGTGATCGTCTCCTTCGTCGTGCTGATCCTCACCCTCCTGTTCCGGCCCACCGGCCTGTTCGTGCCGACCCCGAAATGATCGCCATGCCGAAGCGCCACACCATCCTGTTCTGGACCGGGTTCTGCGTCGTCGTGGCGCTGCTGATCATGGCGCCGCTGGTGCTGCCAGAGTTCTGGCGCCGCTTCGTCACCGAGATCCTGATCTGGGGCCTCCTGGCGATGTCGTCCGACATCCTGATCGGCTATACCGGCATGGTGTCGTTCGGCCATTCCGCGTTCTTCGGGCTCGGCATGTACGGCGCGGCGGCGGCGCTGCTCATGTTCAGGCCGCCCAATCTCTGGCTCGCGATCCTCTACGGGCTGGTCGGCTCGGCCGCAGTGGCGCTGTTCGTGGCGTACTTCTCTACGAGGCTGCGCGACATCTATTTCGCGATCACGACGCTGATCTTCTCGCAGATCTTCTACGTCATCATCTTCACCTGGACCGAGGTGACCGGTGGCGAGAACGGGCTCGCCTTCCGGCGGCCGGCGCTCACCATACCCTGGCTGTACTCGGCGCCGTTCACTTCCGAGACGCTGCACTGGTTCGTGCTGGCGGTGGTGGCGGCGTCCTACCTGATCCTGCGCCGCATCACCCAGTCGCCGTTCGGCATGGTGCTGCAGTCGATCCGCGAGAACGAGGCGCGCACCCGCGCCATCGGCTACCCGGTCGAGCGCTACAAGATGGTGGCGGTGATGCTGTCGGGCCTGTTCGCCGGGCTCTCCGGCGTGCTCTACGCCATCCAGAACCGCTTCGCCGCCCCCGATTTCGTCTATTTCCTGATCTCGGGAGAGGCGGTGATCTTCAACGTGATGGGCGGCATCGGCACGCTGGTGGGGCCGATCGTCGGTGCTGGATTCTTCCTGCTGCTGCGCGAGGCTTTCTCGCGCTTCTTTACCGAGTACTATCTCATCCCGGTCGGGGTCATCTTCATCGTCATGGTGATCTTCATGCCGCAGGGCCTGCTCGGGTTCGCGCGGCGGTGGCTGAACCGGTAATAGGCCGGTAGACGGTCAGAGCCTGCACGCTGGCGGCGCGTCTGCTGGAGCGCGCCGGTCTCCACTTTCTCCGGGCGCAAATCATCCAACCTTGAACGAGAGGCAGGCGGGAAATGGCCAAGTTCGGTATCGGACAAGCGGTGCGGCGAGTGGAGGACCAGCGTTTCCTGATGGGGCAAGGGCGCTATGTCGACGACATCAGCCTGCCAGGTCTCGCCCACGGGGTCACCCTGCTCTCGCCCCATGCCAATGCCCGCATCAAGCGCATCGACACGTCCAAGGCGAAGGCGGCCCCCGGCGTGCTTGCCGTGCTCACCGGGGCGGACGCCGCGGCCGAACATCTCGGCAGCTTCACCGCCCACCTCATGCCGGAGGATTTCGGGGCACCCAAGGGCCACCGCACCTTCCAGCCGCTGCTCAACGCCGAGAAGGTGCGCTTCGTCGGCGATCGCGTCGCCTTCGTGGTCGCCGAGACGGAGAGCCAGGCGCGCGATGCCGCCGAGCTGGTCGAGATCGACTATGAACCACTGCCGGCGGTGGTGACGCTCGAGGACGCGGCCAAGGACGGCACCCACAAGGTCTGGGAGGACTGTCCGCAGGGCAATGTCGGCTTCCGCCTCATGTTCGGCAACAAGGAGGCGACCGACGCCGCCTTTGCCAAGGCCAGGCACAAGGTCGAGCTGCGGGTCGAGAACAACCGGCTCTCCCCGGTCACCATGGAGCCGCGGGTCGCGATCGGCGACTACAACTCAGCCGACGACCAATACACGCTCTATGCCACCAGCCAGAACCCGCACGGCTGCGCGCATGGAGATGTCGCACATTTTCCACGTGCCGGAGATCCGGGTCCGGGTCGTTTCGCCCGACGTCGGCGGCGGCTTCGGTCTGAAGAACATCTTCCCCGACGACGCGCTGGTGCTGTGGGCGTCGCGCCGCATTCGCCGCCCGGTGAAATGGGTCGCCTCGCGATCGGAAAGCATGTTGACCGACCATTGCGGGCGCGAGACCGTGTATTACGGCGAGCTCGCGCTCGACGAGCACGGCAAGATCCTGGCGCTGCGGGCGCGCGTGCCTGTTCCAGCTCGGGGCCTATTTCGTGGGTGCGGCGCTGGCGGCTGGCGCGTTCTCGGTCCGCTTCATTCCGGAGGCCTACGACATCCAGACCACTCCACATCATGTCGCAGGGCCTGTTCACCAACACCTCGCAGTGCGGGCCGTATCGCGGCGCGGGTCGTCCGGAAGCGGCCTATTTCATGGAGCGGCTGATCGAGCACGCGGCGCGTCAGATCGGCATGGATCCGGCGGAGATCAGGCGTCGCAACCTCATCCCGCCGAGCAAGCTCCCCTACGCCACGCCGACGCTGTGGAACTACGACAGCGGCGAGTTCGTGCGTTTGATGGACAAGTGCATGGAGACGAGCGACTGGAAAGGCTTTGCCACGCGCAAGAAAGCCTCCGAGAAGAACGGTAAGCTGCGCGGCCGCGCGGTGAGCTACTACATCGAGTTCGGCGGCATCTTCAACGAGCGCATGGACCTGCGCTTCGATCCCGGCGGCACGCTCACCGTCCTCGGCGGCACCCATTCGCACGGCCAGGGTCACGCCACCGTGTTTGCACAGCTGGTGCACGACCGTCTCGGCGTGCCGTTCGAATCGATCCGCTACGTGCAAGGCGACACCGCCCAGGTCCCGATCGGCCGCGGCACCTATGCCGCACGCAGCGCGACCGTCGGCGGCAACGCGCTGCTGGCGGGCTGCGATGCCGTCATCGCGAAAGGCAAGCCGCTCGCCGCCGCGCTGATGGAGGCCGATGTCGCCGACATCGAGTTCAAGGACGGCCAGTACCGAGTGGTCGGTACCGACAAGGCCATCACCATCACCGACGTGGCCAAGGCAGCCTATGCGCCGATGGGCCCGATCACCGAGAAGTTCGGGGTCGGGCTCGAGGCGACCGGCAGCTACAGCGCCAACCCGCCGAGCCATCCCAACGGCTCGCATGTGTGCGAGCTGGAGGTCGATCCCGACACCGGCGAGGTGGTGGTCGACCGCTATTTCGTGGTCGACGATCTCGGCCGGGTGCTCAACCCGCTGATCGTGCGCGGTCAGATCCACGGCGGCGTGGTGCAGGGCCTGGGCCAGGCGCTGCTCGAGCACCAGATCTACGATCCGCAATCCGGGCAGCTGCTTTCGGGCAGCTTCATGGATTACGGCATGCCGCGCGCCGATGTGATGCCGGACGTGGAGACGGAGCTCGAGGAGGTGCCCTGCAAGACCAATCCGCTGGGCGTGAAGGGCATCGGCGAGTCCGGGACCATCGGCGCGCCGCCGACGGTGATCAACGCGCTGATCGACGCACTCGGGCCACTCGGGGTCGACCACATCGACATGCCGGCGACGCCGTCGCGGGTGTGGGAGACGATCGCTCGCGCAAAGGCGGCGGCACCTGCGCAGTGAGCCGCAGCTCGAAAGATTGCGCAGGCCGGGTAGAGCAGCTCTCGCGAGACCCGGCGATGCCGCGACGTGTTCTCACGCTGGGTCTCGCCTCAGGCTCGACCCAGCCTACCGGTCAGCACGGCAATGCGCGATGAGGCGGTCGAGAAAGGCGCCACAGGCGTCGAGCTCGCTGGTGGCGATGAACTCGTCGGCCTTGTGGGCCTGCTCGATCGAGCCGGGGCCGATCACCACCGTGGGAATGCCGGCCTGCGCGAACAGGCCCGCCTCGGTGCCGTAGGCGACCTTGCCGTGGGTGCCGCGTCCGGCGAGCGATTTCGCCAGCGCGACCACGCCGACGTCGGCGGGAGTTTCGAGCCCGGGAAATCCGGAGATGGTCGCGAAATCGATCGAGGCCTCGGGCGCCATCGCCCGCATCTGCGGCTCGAGCCGCTCGCGCGCATAGGCCATGACCTCGGCCGCCAGCGCATCCACATCGTCGGCGGCGATCGAGCGGAACTCGAACTGGAAGCTGCAGAGGTCGGGCACGATGTTGAGCACGGTGCCACCCTTGACCACACCGGTGTGGGCGGTGGTGAAGGGAACGTCGTAGAGTGGATCGCGGGTGCCCTCGCGCGCGAGCCGCTCGGCGATATCGCGGATCCCGACGATGAGCCTGGCCGCATATTCGACCGCATTGACGCCCGCGGGCGCGAGCGATGAGTGGCAGGTGCGCCCGTGCACGTCGACCCGGAACGAGCGCTTGCTCTTGTGGCCGATCACCACGTTCATGCCGGTGGGCTCGCCGACGAAGCAGGCGGCTGGCTTGACGCCGGCAGCACCGAGATGAGCGATCAGGCCGCGCACCCCGACGCAGCCCACCTCCTCGTCGTGGGAGAATGCAAGGTGGATCGGCTGCGCGAGGTCTTGCATGTCGGCCACCGCGGCGAGGCAGCAGGCGAGGAACCCTTTCATGTCGGTGGCGCCGCGGCCGTAGAGGCAGCCGTCGCGGGCGGCGAGGCGGAAGGGGTCGCTGGTCCAGGCCTGGCCGTCGACCGGAACCACATCGGTGTGCCCGGACAGCAGGTAGCCGGGCGTCCCCGCCGGGCCGATGGTCGCCCAGAGATTGGCCTTGCTGCCGCTATGATCGGCGATGCGCTCGTGGACGACACCGAGCCGATCGAGATAGTCTTCGATCCACGCCACCACGGCCAGATTGGAGTTACGGCTGGTGGTGTCGAACCCGACCAGGGCTTCGAGAATCTCGGTGGTCTTCTGCAGGCGGCTCACGCGGGGCCTCGGCTTTCGGTCGTGCAACCGGCATGCCCGCGACCGCTTCGCCACCGGGATACCAGAACATGGGGTCCCCGCCTGCGGGAGCCGACACCAGGACGGTGCGAGGAGCTGATAATGGCCAGATGGATGCGTGTTGTCACGGTGGCGCTTGCGAGCGGATGGATCGCCACGGCCGCCGCGCAGGAGGTGAAGATCGGGCTCTCGGCAGAGCCCTCCTCGATCGATCCCCATTTCCACAATCTCACGCCCAACAACTCGATGATGAAGCACATCTTCGACACGCTCATCGAGCAGGACGAGCAGCAGCGGATCAAGCCGCAGCTGGCGCTGTCCTGGCGCACGCTCGACGACACCACCTGGGAGTTCAAGCTGCGCGGCGGGGTGAAGTTCACCGACGGCTCGGATTTCACCGCCAACGACGCGATCTATTCGTTCTGCCGGGTGCCGCAGGTCGAGAACTCGCCCTCCTCCTTCGCGATCAACGTGCGCGCCATTACCGGGATGACGGCGCCGGATCCGTCCACCCTCGTGGTCACCACCGCGCAGGCGCATCCACTGCTTCCCAACGAGATGTCGACCATCGCCATCCTTTCGGCCGCGGCCAACGGCGCCGGCGCCGTGACCTTCGACCGGCAGGGCTGCAAGGGTGTCGGCAGTTATCCCAAGACCGAGGCGTTCAATGCGGGCACGGCGGCGATCGGCAGCGGGCCGTTCAAGCTCGTGCGCTACACCAAGGGCGACCGCATCATCCTGGAGCGCAACGACGCCTTCTGGGGCAAGAAGCCGGCGTGGCAGCGCGCGGTATTCCGTCCGATCACCAGCGCCGGGCCGCGGGTTGCCGCGCTGCTCGCGGGCGACGTCGACCTGATCGAAAACGTGCCGATCCAGGACCTCGCACGGGTGAAAGCCAATCCAACCTTCAAGGTCGTAGAGGGCCTCTCCAACCGGGTCATCTACCTGCATTTCAACTATGTCGACGAGCCGGTGCCGGGTGTCGCCGATACCGGCGGCAAGAACCCATTCCGTGACCGGCGCGTGCGCGAGGCGATCTCCAGGGCGATCGATCGCGACGCCATCGTCGCGCGCATCATGGGGAACGTCGCGGTGGCAGCGGGCGAATTGCTGCCGCCGGTGCTGTTCGGCGCCAACAAGGACATGAAGGCATCCAAGGCCGACATCGAGGGAGCCAGGAAGCTGCTGGCGGAGGCCGGCTATCCCAACGGGTTCACGCTGGTGCTGGGGACGCCCAACGACCGCTACGTCAACGACGCCCTGATCGCGCAGGCGGTGGCGCAGATGCTGACGCGGGCGGGATTGAAGGTCTCGCTCGATGCCGTGACCCAGAGCCAGTTCTTCGCGCGGCGCAACAAGCGCGAGTTCGGCCTCTGGCTGGCGGGCTGGGGCTCCGATACCGGCGAGATGTCATCGCCGCTCAAGTCGCTGATGGCGACGCCCAACCGGGACAAGGGCATGGGCACCACCAATCCCGGCGGCTATTCCAATCCGAAGCTCGACGAGCTGCTGGAACAGGCGCTCGCCACCGTCGACGACGGCAAGCGCGCGGCGCTGCTCGCAGAGGCGAGCCGCACCGCCATGGCCGACCACGGGGCGCTGCCGCTGCATTTCGAGATGACCACCTGGGCATTCCGCAGGGAGCTCGACTACACGCCGCGGCTCGACCAGATGACCCAGGCCACGCTGGTCCGGCAAGCGCAGTGAGCCGAATTCATGTCGCACAGGCCAAACAGCGACAGTGCTCCAGTCCTTGGCTACTTCAGGCTACAATTCCGCACACCGTTTCAGCGTTCGGCGCCGCATGCTGGGTTGCGCTTCGGGCCTTTTCGACGCAGGCGATAATGTTACAGCGGCGATGCGCGAGCAAACAGTTTCTTACCATCGGCTCCAGGTGAGCAGTTTTATACAGACGCAGGGAAATAATTGAGTAGGCTGATTTATGGAGAGGGTAATCCGAACCATGAGGGTTGCGCATGGAACGGTTCTTCAGTCCGCAGAGCATTGAGCGTTATCGAAAGCTACTCGACATCTCCACCGACGAGCCTCACCACCGGCTGATATTCAGGTCATTGGCAGCGCAGGCACATACGATTAAAATGGACCCCGACAGTAGCCTAACGGTTCGAGTCAAGCCACGCGGGGATAAATACACTTGGGAGCTTCACCGCGCTGGCCATTTTCAGCCAGTGAAATTTTCCGTGCCTGTCTACTTGTCAGAAGAAGTGGCCAAAGCATCCGGAAACGAAGCACGGACGGTTTACTTGGCCCATTTGGCACGGCTGGCAGCTCGACGCCGGAGAGTGAAGTGATATCCACTTCGCGGGTAAGCGCCGCGTGGGGCAGTTGACGCATCCCTCGATTGCGTGTTTGAGACTGTTGGGCGTGACTAGCCTGGATTTCCACGGCTAAGGATTTCACTAACGTCGGATTGGCTCAAGGGATTCATTTGACTCGGGAATTTGGCGCCGATCGTTATCCGAAATAGTACGCTGATAGCCGAATTGCGCGCTGTCACTTGCGCTTTCTCGAAAATGCTCCGTGAAACCGACTTCCATCGTTTGGAGGGCAAAAACCACTGTGGCATGCGGGTTTTCGTGCAATCGCAACATTTGCGGTGCAATTACGGCTTGACACCAGATCTGGTATGTGACATTGCGCATATGTGCCTATCAGCGCACCATATAGCATAACAAAATGCCGCCGCTTCTTTGTGGTGCCGGAGACGGTGCGCCAGCGCCAGTACGAGGCCTTGCGCGCTTTTTACCTGCAGGAGTTGCCCTCGGCCGAGGTCGCACGCCGTTTCGGCTATTCGCCCGGCGCCTTCCGCGTGCTGTGCCATGCCTTCCGGCACGGCGACCTTCCGGAATTCTTCGCCACCGCGCATCCGGGCCCGCGCACGCAGCCCAAGAAGAGCCGCGCTCACGAGCAGATCGTCGCGCTGCGCAAGCGCAACTATTCGGTCTACGAGATCAGTCGGGCGCTCAAGGAGCAGGGAACGCCGCTGAGCGCCACCGCGGTACGCGAGGTGCTGGTCGAGGAAGGCTTCGCACCGCTGCCGCGCCGGCTCGACGAGGAACGCCCCTTCCGCGTCGGCCCCAACGTGGAGGCGGTCGCCAACGTCCAGGACTTCGTCCTCACCAAGCGGGAGTTCACCACCAGGGGGGGAGGGCTGTTCCTGTTCGTTCCCGATCTGGTGCGCCTCGACGGCGACAACACCCTCGCACGCGGCGCCAAGCTGCCGGGCTCGAACATGATCCCAGCCGCACACGCGCTGCGCGCCTCGCTGGCGCTCAAGCTGTGGTCGATCGAACGCAAGAGCCACGTCATGGCGCTCGTCGCCGACCAGGGGCTCGCCTTGTTCTGCGGCCTCAATGCCATGCCGAAGAAGAGCTTCCTGTCGGAATATTCCTCGCGCATCACCCCGCAGCAGGTCTCCCGCCTGCTCGCCGGCTGGCACGCGCAACTCACCGGACGAAATCTTCTTCACCGGCCAGTCGCTCAATCTCGACTTCCACTCGGTGCCCTACTTCGGCGAGCATCCGCTCGTCGAAATCCCACTATTTATCCAAGCGAAGTCGCCGGCAGCCCAGCATCCTCACCTTCCTGGCGCAGGATGCCGATGCCCAGGTGTTCTGCTACTCCAATGTCGATATCCGCAAGGGTGAGGAGGCCGAGGAGGTCTTCCGCTTCATCGAATTCTGGAGGCGCCGGTACGGCAAGCTGCCGCAGCACCTCGGCTTCGATTCCAAGCTCACCACCTACGAGGGGCTCGACCGGCTCGATGCCGCCGGCATCACCTTCATCACCTTGCGTCGGCGCTCGCCCAGCCTCCTCGCCGAGGTCGAGAACCTGCCGCCATCTGCCTGGCGCACCGTCACCCTCGACGTGCCCCACCGCAAATACCGCAAGCCACGTGTCTTCGAGCAGAAGGCGCGTCCGCACGAGCGCACCTACCGCCAGTTCTTCATCACCGATCTCGGTCACGATGAGCCCACCATCCTGCTCACCAACGACGCAACATCCACCGCACGAAGCCTCGTCACCCGCTACGCCAAGCGCATGCTCATCGAGAACGCGCTCGCCGACGCCGTGCGCTTCTTCCACATCGACGCGCTCTCGTCATCGGTCGGCTTCAAGGTCGACTTCGACATGGCGCTCCTCGTCCTTGCTTCATGCCTCTATCGCCTGATGGCCCGCCGCATGCGCGGTTATGATGACGCTCAGGCGCGCCAGATCTTCCGCGACCTCATCGACATGCCGGCCGAGGTCGCCATCACCGATAGCGAAATCAGGGTGCGCTTCCACCGTCGCGCTCACCTCCCGATCGTCCTCGCCTCCGGCCTCATCGATAAACCCATCGCCGTCCCATGGTGGAACGGCCACCGCCTCCGTTTGGTGCGGTAGCTCTCGCAAAACCTGAAATGTTAGGCTAATTCCGTGGCGTGGAAATCCAGGCTAGCCCATCTTCCCGATCTCCGCCAGCCAAGCCATGACGGGGCCGTGATCGCAGCCGCTGCGCCCGGTTGGATCAGTTGGGCCGATCTCGGGTCCGGCACCCATACCGCGCGGGCGCTGCCTGCCTCAATCACCCGCGCCGAGATTTGGTGAGAAGTATTGGACTTTGTCCGGCTTCCCCTCCCACTCCTTGGAGTCGGGCGGGGGCGCTTTTTTGACCTTGATATTTGGCCAGATTTTCGCGTATTCCGCGTTCAGCGACAGCCATTTCTCAAGCCCCGGCTCGGTGTCGGGCTTGATCGCGTCGACTGGGCATTCCGGCTCGCAGACCCCGCAATCGATGCATTCGTCCGGGTGGATGACAAGCATGTTCTCGCCCTCGTAGAAGCAGTCCACGGGGCACACGTCGACGCAGTCCATGGTCTTGCAGCGAATGCAGCTCTCGTTGACGACGTACGTCAATTAAATGTCCTTTCAGCAGATCGCCGCGGTGAACTCATTCATGGTGTCCGTATCGCGGTGCTCGCTCTCGCCGCGAGCGATGAGTTCAATAAACACCGCAAGACGCTGTCCGATGTGCTCAACGAGCGCGAGCGGCTCATCTGAGGCGCGGCGGCTGGAGGAGCCTGATTTTCAACCCACCTATCCTCGTTTGTGGCGAAGATCCTTCGTTTCAATCTCGGGCCTGTCGTACAAGATCACGTTCAACAAGGAATTGTGGACTTCCAATTTTCCGTTGTATTCGATAAAGCCCAATTTTCGGAATTTGTTCATGAAAAAGCTCACACGCGATCGGGTCGTGCCAATCATCTCCGCCAGCGTTTCCTGACTAAACTTTCCCACGATCGGCTCCGGCCTGCCTTCCTTGCCGAAATTTGCAAGGAGAAGGAGGAGCCGGGCGAGGCGCTTTTCGCTCGAATTGAACAATTGGTCGATCAAGTCTTCTTCAATTCGACTGTTCCGAGCCAACAGATACGACATGAACAGTTCGGAAAAATCCGGCTCATTATGGAGAGTGGCGATCATGGCCGCCTTCTCCAGGCGAGTGATCACACATTCATCCATCGCCCTGGTGGTTGCGATGCGCACCGGATGGCCATTTATACCGGCTCCAGAACAGCATGAATCGGCGTATTTAGTATCGGAAATGCGGTCGACGGGGGAGTGTTTTTGGAATTTGAGGTGTGATTCGCTGTGACCATCTGATTCGGGAGGAGCGGATGGTGAAATGCAGCAAAGTCGAGGTCCGGCGGCTGAGGACGGCGCTGCGATGGAAGCTTCCGTCGACGCAGCGCGAGCGCATCCAGATGGTGCTGCTGCGCGAGGGCGGAATGACGCAGCCGGCGATTGCGGCGGCCATGGGCGTTTCGCTGAGCACAGTCAACCGCGCGCATATGGCTTACAATCACGGTGGCATCAAGGCGCTCAAGCCCAAGGCGAACGGCGGACGCAAGCGTGAGAACATGACCGTGGCCGAGGAAAAGACCTTGCTGGCGCGCTTCGCCCATGCCGCGGGGGCTGGCGAGTTGTTGAACATCCACGATCTCAAGGCGGCTTACGAAAAGGCGATCGGGCACCCGACCAGTGACAGCACGGTGTACAATCTGCTGCATCGGCATGGCTGGCGTAAGCTGATGCCGCGCCCGTTCCATCCCAAGCGGAACCTGGCGGCGCAAAATGCTTTTAAAAAAACGGTTTTCGTGATGCTGTGAGGAAGGCCAGGCGGGCGGCGGCCAAGCGCGGCCGTCGCTTGCGTGTCATGTTCGCCGACGAAGCGCGTTTCGGACGCATGAACCGCCCGCGGCCTTGCTGGGCTCCAACTGGCGTCAGACCCGAGGTCGCCGCGCAACTCATTCGCGAGTATATCTACCTCTACGGCGCGGTCTGTCCCAAGGATGGAAGATGCGTCTATCTGATCATGCCCGCATCGGACACTGCCTGCTTCCAGATCTTACCTCGATGTTCTGTCCCGAAAATACCGCGGGCAGCATATTCTCTTGGTTCTCGACGGTGCTCCCAACCATCAGTGCGGCCTGCTCGCGGTTCCCGACAACATCACGCTTCTGTTCCTGCCACCCTATTCGCCGGAGTTGAACCCGAAGGAGAACCTCTGGGACGAAATCCGCGAAAAGATCTTCAAGAACCTCGCCCTCAAATCCATGAACGCCGTACGCGCAAAACTCAGAGAGGCCGTTTTCTACATCGAGCGCAATCCAGAACTCGTCAAATCCATCACAACCTTCCCTTACATTGCCAAGTCAATCTGATATGGCGGTGGTATTAGACATCCTTCGCCGAAAAAATCACCGGATCCTAGGATCGCAACCACTGCTTCCTTGCCTTGCTCGGAAATGACGGTGAGTTTGACCTTGCCTTGCCGGATGTAAAAAACCGCGTCCGCGGTCTGTCCCTGTGAGAAAACAATTTGATCCTTCCGATATTTGGATATCGTTTTTCCCTCGCCAACCTTGGCGAGAAATATTCTTGGATCAAACGGGCCTTTACCTCTCTTCCTCATAGCGGCTCCCCCTTTTCTTTCTCGACCAAAGCCCCCTTTCCTGGCAGTACAAGGCCAAGCAATCATAGCGACTTCTATTCCAAAAATGAAGAGTTGGTGGCGATCCGCTTACCCACGCCGGCAGCCGAGCGGCGCGTCCTTATCGATCCCGAACTCGGATGCGGCGAAGCCTATCTGGATCGCGGTAGCGCCCTCGAGCAGGGCACAATCGCGGATTTTTTGACGTCGCAGCTACCGCACACCCCGCCCTCCGGCCGGCTTTCCTTTATGATGAGTCCCTGACCATCATTCCGGACGGAGAATTTTGCTCCTGGAGGTAACTAAAGGCAAATCGATGAGCAAATTCAGGATCAAAGTGGCACGCATCGAGGCCGCCCCAGGCCGCGAGGAGGTTTGCATCACGTTTCAGATCCAGCGGGGGGCGGTTAGTTTCCAGGTGCCGATCCGTCTGGAGTGTAAAGTGAGTGCACAAATGGACTTACTCGAGTTCAGGCATCCGCGTGCAAAAGACGAGTGCGTGTGGCGCTGCCATCGGGCAATCAGTGTGAATGGGTCGCTTGTGCTTTAAGCCAATCCGAGCGTACGGACTCTGGAGTTTGGCTGACTGTGCTCTACCGCAGAGCAAAAATCGGCAAGCGCCTCGCGAACAGTTCGCAGGCGGTCAACATCCTCGCCATTCGTCCCATCACCCTTTTTCGATGAGACCAGATCGTGGCGTGTGATATAGTCGCATGCTCGACGCGAGAGCTGATCCGCTTTTTCAACAACCTCGTTGTTGTATTCGAGGAGAGACAAAATATTCTCTATTCCACAACGCACGTTGTGGAGGTGATGAGGACTGGCTACCCCACGAGATACATCCTCAAGTGCGGTATGGATGAGTTTTAGAAAGCTTGCGGTGTGGGCAGCCAGCATATGAAGCTCCTCACGACTGCCGAATGCGACCAGAGATCAACACGAGCGAAATTTTGCGTCACGGCCTTCTAAAATTGGCCCGGTATTTCTTGGTACTCACAGAATATGAGTCTTCCAACCGATTTTGAAGTTCGGGCAAGTTTCTTAAGAATGGAGACCGGTTAGCAAAAGCATCGAAACAAACACAAATGCCGCAAGCGCCAAAGAAACGTATAGTGTTTTGGTTACGACATCAGCAAGAACACGGTTGCTTGTCACGATCGCCTCCTAGAAGTTGTCGGTAGTGATGGGAACTTAGCGCATATGGGGCTGTGGGACGAATCTTCGAGGATACAATCAAGATATATTTTTTCCACCACTATGATTGGCGTCCGCCATGCAGATGGTGGGCGATTTTGCTACCCACCGAACACCGCGCAAGCGAGTGAGCTATTTTATACAGAACTCTGCTCCGATCCCGGACGTAGAATATAGCGTCTCCGCAGGAGGCATGAACTTATGAAAATCGGGCAGGTCGCGCCGCTCATGGAGAGCGGGCCGCCGCAGCTCTATCGCGGAACTGAACGTATCGTGTCATACCTGACCGAAGGGTTGGTGCGGATGGGTTACGACGTGACCCTGTTTGCCAGCGGCAATTCCAGTGCGGCCAGGATGAAGCTCGGGGGCGCTTCTTCCGCCCAGACGCGGAAGCCCGACAAGGTGCCGGGACCGAAGATGTGTGTCAGCGGAACATCGGCGGCATCGCGACCGTGCGCGATGAGAACACGCCCTATCCGAGGGGCGTTGTTGCGCGGGTCAAAGGCGTGCCAGCGGCCGCCGAGATAGACTTCGATCCACGCCGCAAAATCCATGGGTGCGTACGGTGGAGGAAGACCGATGTCGGTTATGTAACCGGTGCAATAGCGCGCCGGGATGTTCAGGCAGCGGCAGAAGGCGACCGCCAGATGTGCGTAGTCGCGACAAACGCCGTGGCGCTCTACGTACGCTTCGTAGGCGGTTCTGGTGGCGCGGGAGTGCTCGTATCCGAAGGTGAGGTGGTTGTGCACGAAGTCGCAGATGGCTTGCACCCGCGGCCAGCCGAGCGGCGTATGCCCGAACAGGCGCCAAGCCTCATCGGAAAGGCGATCGGTCTCACAGTAGCGACTGCCAAGCAGGAACAGCAAGCTCTCCGCTGGCAGGTGCTGGACTTGGTGCTGTAGCGCGTTCAGGTCGACCGGGTCGGACGCGCCCAGATCACGAACAATGGCGTCAGTGCCCAGCGTGAAATGGCCCTCAGGTGCAACGAGGCGGTTGCACCAATTTCCAAAACTGTCGCGATAGCCTTCCACTGCCACCGAAGGCTTCGTCACCAGGTGATCTGGACGCTCGAGATCGGAGAAACGCGAGAAGTGCACATTCAGCGTTACGATCATCGGCATCGTCTGGGGAAAGTCGAAGCTGAGTTCGTACCCGATATGGATTCGCATGATGTTTCTCCATTTCGCGGTTCAGCGGCGCCCGTTGCGACGAGGGTTCTTGGGGCAAGGTGTCTTCCCACGTCCCTCCAGGCATGCCGAGGTTCCGAATTCGCGGTTGGGGACGCGTCGGATGTGAGCAATTTTGCTCAGACTCTGGACGGACAAAGGCGTAACCTCAGATTTAATCGATACGCCATCGCAAAGCGCGTTCGGTCTTCATTTCAACGTGCTGAACCGGAACCCATCCGGCTGTACGTGTCTTCGCTCCGAAACATGTCGGGCGAAAGGAAATACCATGCAAGTACCTGCAATTCTGCAAGGAGAATCGCTGAAGCGTCTGCTGCAAGGGGCAGCCGCCGGTGCCGTCGCAACGATGTTTGTTGGCTTTTACTGGGGTGGCTGGTCGCTCGGCAGCACCGCTGACAAGATGGCAAAGGCGCGCTCAGAACTGGCGGTCATAGCGGCGCTGGCACCCGTGTGCGCCGACAAATTCAGCGCACTGCCTGACGCCGATGCGAAGAAAGCGGCGCTTTCGAAAATCGACTCGTGGAAGCGCCGGGACGAATTCCCCAAGGAGTTCGTGACCCTCCCGGGTGAATCGTACCCGAGCTCCGCCCTTGTGGACGCGTGCTCCACGCTGTTGCTTGCACCGAAGTCAGCCGCGCTCAAATGAGATAACCGTCACTGAGCGGAAATTCTTGTCTTTTCCGGTCATCGTCAGCGAGCGGATCAGTGCGGTGTTGCGAACAGAGTCGTCCGGATTATTCGAGATGTGACCCTATCTCCAAGTTTTAGTCTTTATGCGCCGCCGGGTTAGCCGGTGCGCTCTGTATTGGCGTCGTGTCGTTCATCGTAGGACACTCAAAATTTCAGGCATAAGCTCACTGGTGTTCATGCCAAACAAATCGACTCCAGACTATTTGTTCGAAAAGGCGAACCAGTGTTTTCGGCGCTCTCGGACCGATTCGAACGCGCGAGTCGAACTTGAAGCCCTGGGCAATGAGTTCATGGTCGAGGCAGTTGACCTCGATATAAAACTTCAGAACCTTTTCAAAGGCAATTACACCGCCTCTGACGGCGCCCGCGGTGCAGAGGAATTTGACGTTTCCGCGAAGCGTTCGGGGGCAGCCGCACGCGTTGATGGGAAACGCGTATAAGCAAGCTTGTCAGCTCAACAACGCTCAACGACGGGCAACAGGTCGAATACGAGATCGAGAGCAACCGCGGGAAAGAATCGGCGGTAAATTCTGAGCCATCCTTACTTCGTAACTGCCGAGACTTCAAAATCTTGCAGAGCCGCGTCCATAACCTGAATATTGAAATGTCGCCCGACCGGTTCAATTCGGTATGGGAATCACTAATCTCGATCCTTCTCGACGGAAATACGGAAGCCGCGTTCAGTGCCGAGTTGGTGACCGCAGTCAGCACAGAAATAGGGATGGGCTTCGTCCCAATCTCCATCTGTTGGCACGCGATGAACAGTAACCTGATTCCAGGTGTCGCACTTAGAGCAGTGCTTTTTAAAGGTGCGGGAAATTTCGTCTGGATCGTGGCTCACTGCTGCTCTCCATCATTCTAAGCAGCTGAATTGGCTGATCGCGAAGCTCCACGCTGTCCGCGAGTCTTGCGAGTAGGACACATTCGCGCACGTAACCCTCAAATTCTTTCGCCATGGGCATGCACTCCATTGCCTATTGCCTGTCCCTTCTCAAAACCTCACCCACGGCAGGAACCGTGGTGGTTTCCGCCCAATGAGCGGCTGGAATCACCAAGCTTGCTCGAGTGGATGACGTTTTGAGAAGTGACAGCCGCCTCGGCACCTGTGTCGCGATCGTTCAATGCGCGGTGAGCGTCGAGGCTTCCTCCTCGACCGGGGCCTCCTCGGGCACGGCCGCTGCGGTGGTCGTGGTCTCGTCCCACTCGATCGGCTCCGGCTTGCGCGTCATCGCGCGGGCGAGCACCTCGTCCATGCGCGAGACCGGAACGATCTCGAGCCCACTCTTGATGCTGTCCGCGATTTCGACGAGATCCTTGGCGTTCTCTTCGGGAATGAGCACTGTTTTGATGCCCCCGCGCAAGGCCGCGAGCAGCTTCTCCTTGAGACCGGCGATCGGCCACACGCGGCCGCGCAGCGTGATTTCGCCGGTCATGGCGAGGTCGCGGCGCACCGGAATGCCGGTCATCACCGAGACGATCGCGGTGGCCATGGCGACGCCGGCGGAGGGTCCGTCCTTCGGGGTCGCGCCTTCCGGCACGTGCACGTGGATGTCGCGCTTGTCAAACAAGGGCGGCTTGATGCCGAAGGCGACCGCGCGCATGCGCACGTAAGACGCCGCCGCCGAGATCGATTCCTTCATCACGTCGCGCAGGTTGCCGGTCACCGTCATCCGGCCCTTGCCCGGCATCATGGCGGCTTCGATGGTGAGCAGCTCGCCGCCGACGTCGGTCCAGGCGAGCCCGGTGACGATGCCGATCTGGTCCTTGTCCTCGACCTCGCCGTAGCGGTACTTCGGCACGCCGAGATAATCCGCGAGGTTATTGGCCTCGACCTTAACCGATTTCTTCGTCGACAAGATCAGTTCCTTGACCGCCTTGCGGATCAAGGTCGAGAGCTCGCGCTCGAGGTTGCGCACGCCCGCCTCCCGCGTGTAGCGGCGGATGAGGAGCAGTAGCGCCTCGTCGTCGATCGCCCATTCCTTGGAGTCGAGGCCGTGCTTGGTGATCGCGTGCGGAATGAGGTGCTTGCGTGCGATCTCGACCTTCTCGTCCTCGGTGTAACCGGCGATGCGGATGATCTCCATGCGGTCCATCAGCGGCGGCGGGATGTTGAGCGTGTTCGCCGTGGTGATGAACATCACGTTGGAAAGATCGTAGTCGACCTCGAGGTAGTGGTCGTTGAAGGTGTGGTTCTGCTCGGGGTCGAGCACTTCGAGCAGTGCCGAAGACGGATCACCGCGGAAGTCGGAACCCATCTTGTCGACCTCGTCGAGCAGGAACAGCGGGTTCGAAGTTTTGGCCTTGCGCATCGACTGGATGATCTTGCCCGGCATGGAGCCGATATAGGTGCGCCGGTGACCGCGGATCTCCGCCTCATCGTGCACGCCGCCGAGCGAGAAGCGCACGAAGTCGCGGCCGGTCGCCCTCGCGATCGACTTGCCGAGCGAGGTCTTGCCGACGCCAGCCGGGCCGACCAGGCACAGGATCGGCCCGGTCAGCTTGTTGGCGCGCTGCTGGACGGCGAGGTATTCGACGATCCGCTCCTTGACCTTGTCGAGACCGTAATGATCATTGTCGAGAACCTCCTGGGCAAGCTTGAGGTCCTTCTTGATCTTGGAGCGCTTGGCCCACGGGATCGACAGGAGCCAGTCGAGGTAATTGCGCACCACAGTGGATTCCGCCGACATCGGCGACATCTGCCGGAGCTTCTTGAGCTCGTGCGTCGCCTTCTCGCGCGCCTCCTTCGAGAGCTTGGTCTTCTTGATCTTGTCCTCGATCTCGGCGAGCTCGTCCTTGCCTTCCTCGTCGCCGATCTCTTTCTGGATCGCCTTCATCTGCTCGTTGAGGTAGTACTCGCGCTGGGTCTTCTCCATCTGCCGCTTGACGCGGGTGCGGATGCGCTTCTCGACCTGCAGCACCGAAATCTCGCTCTCGATCAGGCCGAGCACCTTCTCCAGCCGCTCGGTGACCGCCGTGGTCTCCAGGATCGCCTGCCGGTCGGGAATCTTGAGGGCTAGGTGCGAGGCGATCGTGTCGGCGAGCTTGGCATAGTCCTCGATCTGCTGGACGACGCCGACTACCTCGGGCGGCACCTTCTTGTTGAGCTTCACGTAGCTCTCGAACTCGGTGGTGGCCGAGCGCGCTAAGGCCTCCGCTTCGACGCGCTCACCTATCGTGTCGCCGAGCGCGACCGCCTCGGCCTCGTAATACTCGCTGCGATCGGTGTACTTGAGCACTTTCGCGCGCTGAGCGCCCTCGACCAGTACCTTGACGGTGCCGTCGGGGAGCTTGAGCAGCTGCAGCACGCTCGCAAGCGTGCCAACCTCGTAGATCGCCTCCGTTGCCGGATCGTCGTCGGACGCGTTCTTCTGGGTGGCGAGCAGGATGAAGGTGTCGGACCGCATCACCTCCTCGAGCGCGAGGATCGATTTCTTGCGTCCGACGAAGAGGGGCGCGATCATGTGCGGAAATACGACGATGTCGCGCAGCGGCAGCACCGGATAGGCCCGGGTCTCACCGGGAATGAGCGGTGGTCGAGGCTTAGCGCTGGTCATGGCCCAAAGTCCTTTTTATTGTCCCTCTCCGCCGCGACCGGCCAGTGCGCAGCCACGACAGAGTGCCGATGGGCCGGGAAGGAAATACGGGTCCGTGATTCCGGCGCCTTTGGGTTCAGTACCAACCCCGACATCGCGTCCCTCGTTTGGGTGGACGCTGGCGGAGAAGCAATGGTCCATGCTTTTCCCGGACCACACTGCGATACCCGAAAAATTCGGCGTGCCCCATTCGCGAGCGCTTTGAGGCATCGGAGAACATTCGACTGCCGGAAGTGCCAATGCCCGTCCCGGCTCCGGGCCGTAACATGGGCGCATCCCAGCCGGGACCGTCAGCGTGAGCGCCGACCTCGATGGTGACGAGTTTGATTGCCGACGACCCCGATCACCATCGACCATTGTTCAAATTCGCGCGAAAAGCGCCGGTTGTGTCCAGAGTCTTTCGCTTTTTCGGGGTCGGTGGTCCTCGGTCGTTAGGCTGATTTCTTCAATTTCGATTCATTGAGTTTGCCGGGAGATTCGAAGCAATCCCCCTGGTGAACCATAGCGAGCCCTCCATGCTGCCTGACAGAAGCGAAAATACGGCGTGCGACGTCGGCTGTGCCGGCTGCTCCGCAAAGCCGCGAATAGAGGCGCAGGTAATTGCGTGCCATCACGTCCGCGGTGAACCGCTCCTGGAACACGCTGCGCACTGTCCGGCGGTCAAGTTGATCGAGCTTGAGGACCGCCCTTACAGCTTCGTCTTCGCTGTCCACAATGAACCCGGTTTTGCCGTGCTCGATGATCTCGGAGACCGACCCGCAGCGCCACGCGATCACAGGCGTTCCACAAGCCATGGCTTCGATCAGCACCAGACCAAACGGCTCAGGCCAATCGATCGGGAACAAGAGTGCGTTGGCATTTCCAAGGAAAGCGGACTTTTCGCTGTCACCTATCTCCCCGATGAATTCAATCAGAGGATCGGTCAATAGCGGCTTTATCTCGTCGCGAAAATAGCCCGCGTCCACAGCATCCACCTTTGCCGCAATCTTGAGGCGCATACCTAAGCGCTTGGCGATGGAGATCGCCCGATCGGGACGTTTCTCGGGCGAAATGCGACCGAGGAACGCGAGATAAGGATCGCTGGGCACCTTGTTGAACGCGTAGACGCTTTCAGCGAGGCCATGGTGAATGGTCGCAAACCAGTTCGCACTTGCGAGCGGTTTGCGTTGATCATTCGATATCGAGACGAGGGGATAGTCGTGCCAACGAGAATAGACCTCAGGCAGGTCCTTCAGGTCGAGCCGACCGTGCAGTGTGGTCACGGTTCGCGCCGCAAAATCTTCGAAGAGCGGAAAATGGATGAGATCGACATGAAAATGCAGAAGATCGAATTCGCGCCGGCGCGAATGAAGCTCATGCAGCATGGACAGGTGCGCGGCCAGGTCCGATTTCAGCGGACACCGATCCAGCCGAATGGCCTGATCGCGTACCGGAACCAGCGTCGCCCGGGTGTGGGCCTCCGCACTTGCAAACAGCGTGACCTCGTGCCCAAGCTCCACGAGAGCGTTGGTCAGGTGCGCCACGATGCGTTCGGTGCCGCCGTACAACCTTGGCGGCACCGCCTCATACAGCGGGGCGATCTGAGCGATTTTCAAAAGATGCCTCAATCCGGTCGGTAAGCGGGGCCTCGCTGCGGGCCAAGCGCGGCGGGGGGAGCGAGGGAAGAACGCATCTCGTGACAGCCTGACTACCGGACATAGACCCCATGTCAGGTGCTGTCTGTATAAGATTGACCATTCGAGCCGACGGCGAAGCAATCCGGGCGTGCGGGCTGCTGTTTCAACCTCGCCTACCTCGATCGCAGCTCGCAACATCCGTTCCGGTCGTTACGCCCTCGATGGGGGTGTAGAGATTATGGCTGATGAGGCTTTACGCTCCGCCCCATGATGAATGACGCTACACTGAAGCAGATCGCGGCAGTCAAAGCGACTGCCAATAAGGGGAGCCACATCTGGACATAGAACCACATCCGGCGATCCTCCTGAGGTGCCCCACTCCTTAAGGTTGATATGGTGGCGACAGGCGCCTCTTGCTAGTGCTCAGGCGAATTAGGACACCCTGCAGGGCCGCCACAATTGAAACTGACCCACTATCGCCAATTGACTGTGCTCAGTTAGGCTTGGAGGCACGGTCGGGGGCGCGCGTCTCCTCCAATGTGAACGGCACAACTGCTTGCATGTCCCATTTGTGGGCGTTGATAACCAACTCGAACGTGGTTGGACCAAGCTGGAGATTACGCCACCTTCATTCTCCAACCACTCCCGCTACGGCACCGCAATGCCAATGAGGACGAACTAACGGCAACGAACACCGAAAACCCGATCAACCAGGCACCAGCTGTCAGATCGAGTCCCAGCTAATACAAATTTTGAGGCACGTACGCAGCGAGTCGTTGTCTAGTCGCATCTTCGGCAATTCGATGACCTTGTTCGTGCTTCGCACGAGGTCGTATACCGCGACCTGAGGATCGGGTAGCTTTTCTTGATCGCCATTCCCACCTCTTCGGCAGCTTCATACGTCGCAAACGATCGTTTGGTTTGCCTATCTACCTGCAGCCGAAATTGGCCTCTTTCCAGCCGCTTCTGCTGTCCAACGCGCTCCTCGACGGCTTCTTCTTCGTCCGGTCTCATGGTTATTCTCTTGCTTTCGTTGCGCGAGATCATCTTATGTGTCTCCTGGTTTGTGCCTTCATGACCATATCTGCCCAGCATCGGGCGCAGGCGGCCCTCCTTCCCGCCCTCGCTGTTCCATAGCTATCATTCTGCGCAGGGGTGTGCCCTGATTAGAGCCGCCGCACTTGCGGGTTGCCAATTGAGCCGCAGGTAACGAGTGTCAGGTTTCAAAGAGAAGGCCGGAGCGTGCCCGGGCCTTCCCTTTTCTCGCCGATCGATCGAGCGCCTCAGAAATCCATGCCGCCCATGCCGCCGCCCGGGCCGCCCGGCATCGCCTGACTCTGCTTCTTCGGCAGCTCGGCAACCATCGCCTCGGTGGTAATCAGCAGACCCGCGATCGAGGCCGCGTCCTGCAGCGCAGTCCGCACGACTTTGGTCGGGTCAATGATGCCCTTCGACACCAAGTTGCCATACTCGCCGGTCTGTGCGTCATAGCCGAAGGCGTAAGTGTCCTTTTCCAGGATCTTACCAACTACGATTGAGCCATCCTCGCCGGCGTTGATCGCGATCTGGCGCGCCGGCCATGAGAGCGCCTTCTTGACAATTTCAATGCCGGTTCGCTGATCGTCGTTGTGGACTTTGAGCTTCTCCAGAGCCTTGATAGCGCGCAGCAGCGCAACGCCGCCGCCAGGCAGGACACCTTCCTCAACCGCGGCGCGGGTTGCATGCATGGCGTCATCGACGCGGTCCTTGCGCTCCTTCACCTCGATCTCGGTCGCCCCGCCGACGCGGAGCACTGCAACGCCGCCGGCGAGCTTGGCCAGTCGCTCTTGCAGTTTCTCGCGGTCGTAGTCAGAGGTAGTTTCCTCGATCTGCGCCTTGATCTGGGTAATGCGCGCCTGGATGTCGGCCTTTTTGCCAGCGCCCCCGACGATCGTGGTGTTCTCCTTGTCGATCATCACCTTCTTGGCGCGCCCCAGCATATTGACTGTTACGTTCTCGAGCTTGATGCCGAGGTCGGCGGAGACCATGGTGCCGCTCGTGAGGATCGCAATGTCCTCGAGCATTGCCTTGCGGCGATCGCCGAAGCCCGGCGCCTTGACCGCTGCGACCTTGAGGCCACCGCGCAGCTTGTTGACCACCAGGGTGGCGAGCGCCTCACCCTCGATGTCCTCGGCGATGATCAGCAACGGCTTGCTTGCTTGCACCACCGCTTCCAGCAACGGTAGTAGCTCTTGCAGCCCGGAAAGCTTCTTTTCGTAGATCAGGATATAGGGATCCTCCATGTCGACCCGCATCTTGTCGGCGTTGGTGACGAAGTAGGGCGAGATGTAGCCGCGGTCGAACTGCATGCCCTCGACCACTTCAAGCTCGGTCTCGAGCGACTTTGCTTCCTCGACCGTGATCACGCCTTCGTTGCCGACCTTTTTCATCGCATCGGCGATGAAACGACCAATCTCCGCATCGCCATTGGCCGCGATAGCACCGACTTGGGCGATCTCCTCGTTCGAGGTGACGTTTTTGGAGTTCTTCTTGAGGTCGGCGACAATGGTCTCGACCGCGAGATCGACGCCGCGCTTGAGGTCCATCGGGTTCATGCCGGCGGCGACAGCCTTGGCACCTTCCCTGACGATCGCGTGAGCGAGCACGGTCGCCGTGGTCGTGCCGTCACCGGCCTGGTCGGAGGTTTTCGAGGCGACCTCGCGCACCATCTGCGCACCCATGTTCTCGAACTTGTCTTCGAGCTCGATCTCCTTGGCGACGGTAACGCCGTCCTTGGTGATGCGTGGTGCGCCAAACGACTTGTCGAGTATGACGTTGCGGCCCTTTGGGGCCAAGCGTCACCCGTACCGCGTGGGTGAGTGTATCGATGCCGTGCAACATTCTGTCACGCGCGTCGACCGAGAATTTCACTTCCTTGGCAGACATCTCAGTATTCCCTATTGTTTGACCTCATCTCGGGGAACGACTGTTGGGCGAACCCAAAGGATGAGGATTATCGATCCGATGTTTTTTCGGCCTTCTAGTCGACCGCTTCACGGCGTCCTTCAGGACAAGAATTTGGAGAGCAATCAGGCGGCCTTCTTCTTGGCTTCGGCCTCGACCAACACCCCCATAATGTCGCTCTCTTTCATTATGAGGTACTCAACGCCTTCGATTTTGACCTCGGTGCCCGACCATTTACCGAACAGGATGCGGTCGCCGACCTTGACGTCGATCGGGATGAGCTTGCCGCTCTCGTCGCGGCCGCCGGGTCCAACGGCGATGACCTTGCCCTGCTGCGGCTTCTCCTGCGCGGTGTCGGGAATGATTATGCCACCAGCGGTCTTTGCCTCGGCATCGATACGCTCGATGACAACGCGGTCGTGGAGCGGCCGGAATTTCATTGGTGTCCTCCTACGGTTTCGTCAAAGAGTCTGGCGATTTGCAAAGCTGTTCGTTATTTCGAAGGCTGTTCGTCGCGGGGTCCGATATGTCGGGACCCTTGCGATCAGGTGGCCTTTATCGAATGCCTTGGACAGGCCAACCTTGAGTGGCCCGCTAGCCTCAGTCGCTACCTCCTGAGCGAGCGCGCAAAGCTCCTTATTCTGCGCGGCATAGGCCGAGGCTTTCATCTTCGGAATGGCTCGCGAAGTGTACTTCGCAACATAACCAGACCGTTCGTTACGCCCCGTGCGGGGTAGGAGTTACCGCTCAGACAACCGCGGAAGTCCGGGACTCGACGATTTCGCACACAGGGGCGCGGATCGATTTCCTGGGGCAGATACACGACTCCGATCGGCTATCTCGACGCAGACTTCGGGACGGCTTCCTTGTCACGCTTCATCACCTCGAGCCCACACGCTTTGGCGAATGGGCGATCCGACGTGCTGATGGTACGATCGCCGACCTTCTGCACGAACTTGATGACGATATCGTCATAGTCACGGTCGTCCTTCTCCGCTTTCAGCGTCGAGAGAGCGAGCGCGCCCACTGCTTGGAATCTGTCCGCGCAAATCGGCACGAGCGCAGCGGTGACGGCGGCGTCGGCCAGCGTTTTTGCGTGGCCACCGGTTACCCAGCCGCCCCACATAAACCCGGCGATCGCGAGGGCGATTGCTCCGCCTACCGCGCCCCAGCAAGCGGGTTTCACCGCAGCTCTCATCTCCCTGGAGATTTCCATGCCTTTGCACCTTAGATTGAGGAAAAGAGGGTTTTCACGCATCTTTAGCCCACTCTGCTCGCACGACTGGTCAGCGTCTGAGCAGAATTGATCACTTCACCATTTCATTTCGTCCATTACATCGGGTCGGGAACCGATGCCGGAAGGCCTCTTGAGGCCCGCCACGCGGCATGATCGTGACGGCCAGCGCGTTGTCAGTGGCCCTTAGAGAGCTGATCGTCACGGTTGCAGCCCGGCACATGTTACCCGAGGTTCATATCGATCGAAGTACGGTCACCGGCGGTGGCCTATTCCCGCGCGAGCCGCTCGAAGTCGTCGAGGACAGCGGCAACCAGCTTCTGTCTGCGGGGATCCTGTGAGGCCAGGGAAGCGGCAAAAAGGTTGAGAAGGTAGCGCGCCTTCTCGGCGGCCTCGCGCCAATTCGCAGCCGGGGCTGCGACCAGGTGAGCTTCCAATTCATCCTGCCGAAGGCGCAGGGTTCTCTCATTGGCCTCCACGTCGGCCAGCAGCCGGCGCAGATCGGTGGCCTTCTGAGCGGCCATCCCGCGATGCTGATCCAAATCGATCGTCTTTTCGGTCATTGTTCGCCCATCCCTGGCCCAACCGACCTGTCATTGCAAGCATGCCGGGGGTGGGCCACCCGGCTCATGGCTGCGCCGCGGGCAAACGAGACGGCATCGCCCCGTCGCGGTCCTGCGCTGCCTGAAGGTCGCGAGGATCGATGGCCACCATCTCGACCGACGACGGCTGCTGCCCCGGCACGAGAATCATGGTCGAGACGCGGCGATAGACAGGGAACGACAATTCTTCGATCAACTGCTCGTCGGTCACCACCCGATATTCTCCGGGAGGCAATATTCGATCGACACCTCTCAGCTCGAACGGATGGCTGAAGACAACGAGCTTTCTGCTGGTGCGCGTGGTCATTGGTGCCGGGGTGCTGCACGCCGGGGCAGGGGAAAATCGGCGCTGTCGTACAAGCAACGAATTTCCTTGCCGCGGTATCTTTCACCGTCGACTTCGAGAAAAGCGCCGAGAAGGAGCTCGGGCGGAAGCTCCTCGATTGCGAAGCGAATGGCGTCTGCGGCGCGCGCGAAGCGTCTGTACGCCGCGCGCCGGTACTTGCGGCTCCGCGTCGGGAAAAGCTCCGCTTCGACATTGAAGTCGAAGGTGCCGTACTCGGGTACGATCATCGGTGCGTCCTCGCTCCCGCGACCTCCCCGTGAGGGTCGAGGCCGCGGACTGCGGCCTCGACAACGGGGCCCCCGGGTCAGATTTGACGACCCTTCATCAGGGCATCGACGTCGCGCTGAGCCAGGGATTTCTCCTGGCCGTACTTGGCGACGACCTGCGCAACGAGATCATCCTTGTTCTTGAGCGCCGACAGTTCGTGCTCGGAGAATTTGTTCCATTTGGCGCCGATTTCCTTGAGAACGATCTGCTTGGTCTCGGCGGTGGACGGGACGCTTGTGCTCGAGGCCGCGTTGGAGGGTGCGTTTGTCATCAAAATATCTCCAAAATAAGAATGAAATAGTCATTTGAATGACCATCATTCAAACAACACCCTACACATATGATCGAATTGCGCAAAAACGAGCCATGAAGCGAAGTATTTTCAGAAGGAGTACGAATAAAAGCGCACGAATGGCGCTCGAAAGACCTAGGCTGCATATCAGGCTACAATTCCGCACACCGTTTCAGCGTTCGGCGCCGCATGCTGGATACTCTCATCAACAGAGGAGGACGCGCGAAAACTGGAACCGGTAGACGATTTCTTCGTCCGGCATACGGGTGAGCATCGCAACTCGTTCTAACGTCGAAGAACGCGCTCGGCACCGAAAGTTACTGGACAAGAAATCATTCACGCCGTGGCCGTCCGAGCGAATATGCGGTCAATCTTGGTGGCCATGATGAAGTCGTTCTCATGCAGTCCCTTGATCTTCTTGGTCTGCAGAGAGACCGTCGCATTGCCCCAACCGAAGCTGATATTCGGATGATGGCCTTCAGCTTCCGCGAGTTCACCAATTTCCTGAACAAAGGTGAGCGCCTCCCGGAAATTGCGAAACCGGAAGCTCCGCTCGATGCGGTGAGCTTCCTCCGCCAGTTGCCAGTCTGGGGCCTGTGCGTGAAAGAGCTCAGCTTGCTCGCGCGTGAGTGGAGGTATTCCCCCGCGACAGGGAGTGCAGCTTTTGCTAGCGAGAGCTTCGGTCATGTTGCTTTGCCCTTCGTGTCGATCGTCGCCCGCACCAAGGCTGGCAAACTGCGAAAGTGATGTTGCGATCTCCGCGAGCCAAGCCATTGACGGGACCGTGATCGCGGCCGCTGCGCCCGATTGGATCAGTTTGGCCGCTCTCGGGGCCGGCACCCATTCGGCGCGGGCTGCTGTCTGCCTCAATCACCCGCGCCGGGATTTGGTGAGAAGTATTGGACTTTGTCCGGCTTCCCCTCCCACTCCTTCCAGTCGGGCGGGGGCACTTTTTTGACCTTAATATTTGGCCAGATTTTCGCGTATTCCGCATTCAGCGACAGCCATTTCTCAAGCCCCGGATCGGTGTCGGGCTTGATCGCGTCGACCGGGCATTCCGGCTCGCAGACCCCGCAATCGATGCATTCGTCCGGATGGATGACGAGCATGTTCTCGCCCTCGTAGAAGCAGTCCACGGGGCACACGTCGACGCAGTCCATGGTCTTGCAGCGAATGCAGCTCTCGTTGACGACGTAGGTCAATCAAACTTCCTTTCAGCAGATCGCAGTGGTGAACTCATTCATGGTGTCCGCCACCGCGGTGCTCGCTCGTTGGCTGAAAATGGACGCAGAGGAGACCAGCCTCCTCTGACTGGATCGGGACGCCGAGCAGTAGGCATTCAGGAGCCGAGGAGCGCGCGCTTGCCAGGTTGCAGCGCAGCTCTCCGCCGAGATAGGTGCAGTTCCGGCAAACACCGAAGCGCCGATGCGCCCCACTCGTAGCGACAGCGGTCAGCACTTGGTGCAAGGCGTGGTGCATCTCGGTTTGCTCTGTCGCGTCGAGCGAATCCACGGCGCGCACCAGAACTTCGAACGGATCGCGCGCAAGCGCTTTCTTACCCTTGTCCGTCAGTCGCAGACTGACGCTTCGCTTGTCCGTCTTGGATCGCTGTCGGACCAAATACCCGCCTGCCTCAAGTGCCTTGATCGCCTGCGAAGCGGTGCCACGGGTGGTTGCTTGAAACTCCGCGAATGCCGACGGGGTCCGGGAGAACTGATTGGCGCGGGCGAAGTAGCGGAGCGCCATCCATTGGGCGGGGCTGAGTTCGCCGTCATAGCCCTCGGCCTGCAAAAGCCGCCCCACCAGCAGCAGGAGCTCTGCCGTTTCGCGTGCTGACATGCTCGCCTCTCGGAAAAGTAATAGTGTTTCGAAATCAAATTGACAATGGGGGCAGATGCAGATAGTTTTGTTTCGAAAGTAGTTTGAGGCGACCATGGCTTGGCTGGCGACCGCGGATCAGAGGGTGACGGCCGGATCCGGCGTCACCCGCTATACTATGGAAATCCGGCGGGCTCCGATGCTGGAACCGCACGAAGAGTACATGCTGGCCAAGCGCTGGCGCGAGCGCGGCGACCACGGGGCGGCACACAAGCTCGTCAATAGTCATCTGCGCCTCGTCGCCAGGATCGCCACGGGCTATCGCGGCTATGGCCTGCCGATCTCCGAATTGATCTCGGAGGGCAATGTCGGCCTGATGCAGGCGGTTAAACGCTTCGAGCCGGACAAGGGCTTCCGGCTCGCCACCTATGCCACATGGTGGATCAAGGCGGCGATCCAGGAATACATCCTGCGCTCGTGGTCCATGGTCAAGATGGGCACCACGGCAAACCAGAAGAGGATGTTCTTCAACCTGCGCAAGGCGAAGAGCAAGATTTCTGTGCTCGACGAGGGCGACATGCGACCGGACCAGGTGAAGATCATCGCCCGGCGGCTCGGCGTCACCCAAACGGACGTGATCGACATGAACCGCCGGCTCGGCGGCGACACCTCGCTCAACGCCCCGATCCGCGAGGATGGTATTTCCGGCGAGTGGCAGGACCGGTTGGTCGACGAGCGTGCCGACCAGGAGACGACACTCGCCGCGAGCGAGGAGTTCGACAACCGCCGCAAGGCGCTCGCCTCGGCGCTCTCTGTGCTGAACGACCGGGAGCGGCGCATCTTCGAGGCGCGCCGGCTCGCCGAGGAACCGACCACGCTCAAGGAGCTCGCTGGCGAGTTTGGCGTCTCGCGTGAGCGCGTGCGCCAGATAGGCGAGTGTGCCTTCGAAAAGGTGCAGAAGTCGGTGAAGAACCGCGTCGCCGTGATGGAAACTCCGGCATCTCTGCCGGCGCATTAGCTTCCAACCTTCTCCAGCGGTGGGATGGACGTGTCGCCAGAGTACGCTTTGCGGCAACGGGACGGGCGAAAGGGGTACCGCTCGACGATCAACGTACCGAGATTTGCATCATTGCCCCGAAAATCTCTATCAGCGCTGTCGGAGAAACCGAAATGATTGCCGATCCCAAACGCAAACCTCAAGACGATGGCGATAGCGATAAACGTAGGCGCCAGGAAGAGGCGCTCGACGAAGCCCTCAAGAACACCTTTCCCGCGTCCGATCCGGTTTCAGTCGAGCAGCCGACGACGACCGGGCGCGCCAGTCGTTCCTGACCCCTTCGCCAGCCAGGGGTTCAGGGTCTTGCGAGCCCTGCGGGGGAGGGATGACACTGGGTCCAAACCGGCGATATGGGTAAGGATCAACCGATCGGCAGGGAGAATCTTGCCGACGGGATGGAAGGAGGCCTGTGCCGTAGATGAGCGAATGCGCATTTGAAGGAAGAGCATCGGATCTCTACGCTCCTTACCATGACCGCCGTGTAGGCTAGGAACTTACGAATGCTCGTGTTCCTGTTTCGCCGGCTCGGGCAGAGCCTGCTGGTCATGGCGGTGATGGCGACGCTGGTGTTCGTCGGCGTCTATGCGCTCGGCAATCCCATCGACATCCTCATCAGCCCCGACGCCGATCAGATCGAGCGGGAGCGGGCGATCGAGCGGCTCGGCCTCGGTGAGCCGATGTGGGTGCAGTTCGGACTGTTCCTCAAATCGGCGCTGCAGGGCGATCTCGGCCGCTCCTTCGTGCACGGGGTGCCGGCGGTCGAGCTGATCCTGAGCCGCATGCCGGCAACGCTCGAACTCGCCCTGGTGGCGCTGCTGCTGGCGATCGCGATCGGCATTCCACTCGGACTGATCGCCGGGCTTGCGCCGCAATCGCTTCCCGGACGCGGCATCATGACCGGATCGATCGTCGGGTTCTCGCTGCCGAACTTCTGGCTCGGGCTGATGCTGATCCTGGTCTTCGCGGTCGAGCTCAAGGTGCTGCCGGCGGGCGGACGCGGCGAGACCCGCCGGATGCTCGGCATCGAATGGTCGCTGCTGACACTCGACGGGCTCAGGCATCTGATCTTGCCGGCGCTGACGCTCGCGATCTACAAGGCTTCCCTGGTGACCCGGCTCGCCTACGCCGGCACCCGCGAAGCCCTGCTGCAGGACTTCGTGCGGTTCGCGCGCGCCAAGGGCCTCACGCGGCGGCGGATCGTCGGTGTGCACGTGCTCAAGTTCATATTGATCCCGGTGGTAACCGTGCTCGGCCTCGAGCTCGGCTCGATGATCGCGTTCGCGGTCGTGACCGAGACCGTGTTCGCATGGCCGGGAATGGGCAAGCTGCTGATCGATTCGATCTACCGCCTCGACCGGCCGGTCATCGTCGCCTACCTGGTGGTGATCGTCGCGGTGTTCGTGACGATCAACCTGATCGTCGACGTGATCTACACGCTGCTCGATCCGCGCGTCCGGCTCGGCGAGCGGGAGGCCTGACGATGGCCGTGCTCACGAGCGCGACGACGGTGGTTGTCGAGCCACGCCTGCGGGCGGCGTGGCGCGACTTCGCGGAGAGCCGGACCGCGCTCGCGGCCCTCGCGGTGGTGGCGATCCTTCTCGGTCTTGCGCTGGCGGCGCCCTGGGTCGCGCCGCAGAACCCCTACGATCTCGGCCAGCTGTCGGTCATGGACAACATGCTGCCGCCTGGCACGCATGGCTTCGACGGCAGGCTCTATCTCCTGGGAACCGACGACCAGGGCCGCGACATGCTGTCGGCCATACTCTACGGGCTGCGGCTGAGCCTGTTCGTGGGGGTCACCGCCACCGCCATCGCACTTGCGCTCGGCACCGCGGTCGGCACCGTCGCCGCCCATTTCGGGGGGCGCCTCGACACCGTGCTGATGCGCATCGTCGACATCCAGCTGTCGTTTCCGGCCATCCTGATCGCATTGATCCTGCTCGCCATTCTCGGCAAGGGCGTCGACAAGGTGGTGATCGCCCTGGTATCGGCGCAATGGGCCTATTACGCGCGCACGATCCGCGGCTCGGCGCTGGTCGAGCGGCGGCGCGAATATATCGAGGCCGCGCGCTGTCTGGCGCTGCCGCAATCGCGCATCATTCTTCGGCACCTGCTTCCGAATGCATTCCCGCCGCTGATCGTGGTGGCGACGGTGCAGGTTGCCCACGCCATCGCGCTCGAGGCGACGCTGTCGTTCCTCGGGGTCGGCGTGCCGATCACCGAGCCGTCGCTGGGGCTGCTGATCGCCAACGGCTACGGCTACATGCTGTCCGGCAAGTACTGGATCGCCTTCTATCCCGGCATCGCCCTCCTGGTCGCCATTGTCGCCATCAACCTGGTCGGGGATCGGCTGCGCGACGTGATGAACCCGCGGCTCAAGAGGTGACGGCATGGCGCCGCCGGTGCTCGCGGTATCGGGGCTCAGGACGCACTTCCTGCTGCGCGGCGGCACCGTCAAGGCGGTCGACGACGTGAGCTTCACCGTCGCGCGCGGCGAGGTGCTCGGCCTAGTCGGGGAATCCGGTTCCGGTAAGACGGTGACCGGATTCTCGATCATCGGCATCCTCGATCCGCCCGGGCGCATCGTGGCGGGCTCGATCCGCCTCGACGGCGAGGAGCTGGCGGGCCGCGGCGAGGACGAGCTGCGCCGCCTTCGCGGCCGCAAGGTTGCCATGATCTTCCAGGACCCGATGATGACGCTCAATCCGGTGCTGCGCATCGATACCCAGATGATCGAGGCGATCACCGCACACGAGCGGGTGTCGCGGCGGGCGGCGCGCGCGCGGGCGCAAGCGGCGCTCGCCGCGGTCGGCATCGCGGCGGCCCACGAGCGGCTGAAAGCCTATCCGCACCAGCTCTCCGGCGGCCTGCGCCAGCGCGTCGCCATCGCGATCGCGCTGCTGCACCGGCCGCTGCTCCTGATCGCCGACGAGCCGACCACCGCACTCGACGTCACCATCCAGTCGCAGATTCTCGCCGAGGTGCAGACGCTGTGCGCCGATTACGGCACCGCGCTGATCTGGATCACCCACGATCTCGCGGTCGTGGCTGCGCTCGCCGATCGCATCGCGGTCATGTACGCCGGACGCATCGTCGAGGAAGGGCCGGCGGAGGCGGTGCTCACGCGCCCCCTGCATCCCTATACGCGCGGCCTGATCGGCTCGGCACCGCGGCGAGGCGAGCGCGGCATGAGGCTCGCCCAGATTCCGGGCACCCCGCCCGCTCCCGTCGACCTGCCGCCGGGCTGCGCGTTCGCTCCGCGCTGCGCGCGTGCCGACGATGCGTGTGCAACGGAACCGGCAACGGTCGTGCAGGCGTCCGGCCGCGCCAGCCGCTGCTGGCATCCGCATGCCGAGAGCGAGAGCATGGCATGAAGGCGCCGATCGTCGCGCTCGACGGCGTGAGCAGGCGCTTCGTGCGACCGCTCGATCTGGCGGCCCGCGCCGCCAACCTGCTCGGCGCCGGCCAGCGCGAAGCCGTGGTCGAGGCGCTCGCAGACGTCGATCTCGCGATCGGGGAAGGCGAGGTGGTCGGGCTGGTGGGCGAGTCCGGCTGCGGCAAGTCCACGCTCGGCCGCGCGGCCGCCGACATCGACCCGCCGAGCGCGGGCCGCGTTCGCTTCCGCGGCGTGGCGCTCGACACGCTCGACGGCGCAGCCAGGCGCCGCGTCAAGCTCAAGCTGCAGATGATCTTCCAGGATCCGATGGCCTCGCTCAATCCGCGCATGCGCGTGGTCGATCTCGTCGGCGAGGCGCCGGTGGTGCACGGCATCGCATCCGCCGCGGAGCAGCGGGACTACGTCGATGCGATGCTGCTGCGCGTCGGCCTCGATCCGAGCTACCGCAGCCGCTTCCCGCACCAGTTCTCCGGCGGTCAGCGGGCGCGCATCGGGATCGCGCGGGCGCTCGCGGTGCGGCCCGAGTTCCTGGTCTGCGACGAGCCGGTGGCGGCGCTCGACGTGTCGATCCAGGCGCAGGTGCTCAACCTGTTCGCCGACCTGCGCAGCGAGCTCGAGCTCACCTACCTGTTCATCAGCCACGACCTCGGCGTGGTCGAGCATCTCTCCGACCGGGTGGCGATCATGTATCTGGGGCGCCTGGTCGAGGTCGCGCCGACCGAGGAGCTGTTCGCGCGGCCGAACCATCCCTATACCCGGGCGCTGCTCGCCAACGCGCCGCGGCTCGCGGCGAAGAAGGCACGCTTCACCCCCGTTACCGGCGAGATCCCCTCCCCCTTTCATCCGCCGCCGGGATGCCACTTCCACCCGCGCTGTCCGTTCGCGATGAGGCGCTGCCGCGAGGAACGTCCCGCGCTTGCCGAGATCGCGCCGGGACATCTCTCCGCGTGTCATCTCAATGAGTCGGGCTCACGCCTGTGACGCGCAGGTCGAGCCGAACGGCGAAGCCCATCACTGCGCGCCGGTGCGGATTCGGGCCGAAGGCGACGATCCCTTCCTGCGCCAGGGCATCCCTGGACCTCTCAATCTACACACGCATACGTGATCGTGCACGCCGGAGGATGCCTTGACGGCCTGCAGTGACGAATTACTGATTTCATCACTATTCATGTGCCGCAGAGGGTCCCAAGCTCCATGAACCCGCAGGTCAGAACCAAGCCGGACGATACCCGCGAGCGGATCATGGCAACAGCGGAGGCGCTGTTCCGCCGGCTCGGCTTCGCCAAGACGGCAGTCGCCGACATAGCCGCAGAACTGCGCATGTCGCCCGCCAACGTCTATCGCTTCTTCGACTCCAAGAATGCGATCGTCGAGGCGATTTGCCGGCGTTGCCTGTCCGAGGTCGAGGAGAAGGCCTGGGCGGTCGCACGCTCGAAGGCCCCGGCCGCACAGCGCATGGAACGGCTGATCCTCGAAATCCTCGCATATCACAAGCAGAATCTGGTTACCGAGCACCGCGTCAACGAGCTCGTTTTGGCCGCAATCGAGCACAGCTGGGAGACCGTGCACGCCCACAAGAATGCCATCCGCAACATCGCGGAGCTGATCCTGCGTGATGGGATCGACGCCGGGGAGTTCGAGCCGGTCGATCCGCGCGAGACCGCGGAACTGATCATGCGCTCGGTCGTCGCCTTCACTCACCCGCTGATCGTCGGTCAATGCCTGGACGAGGGTCAGGATCTCGAGGCCGAGGCCCGTGCATCGGTGCGCTTCCTCCTGCGCGCCATAACCCCCCGAAGCTAGTCGCCATGCCGAACCACGCGAGGCCATCGCTTGTCTTCAAAATGACGAAAGACGACTTTCGTCAGTTGTCACAAATATGTGAAGGAGTGCCCGCCATGCGTTCTGCGATCGCCACCAGCAAGGCCGTGGTCGCCGTCACGCTGCTCGCCCTCTTGACGGCCTGCGGAGAGCCGGCCGCGTCCGCCAACAATGCCGCCGCGCGTCCGGTGCAGGTTCAGCGGGTCGAATTCCAGTCGGACGATGCGAACCGCGAGTTCGTAGGCGTGGTGCGGGCGCGCCACGAGACCGACATCGGCTTTCGCGTCGCCGGCAAGATCATCGCCCGCATCGTCAATGCCGGTGATCGGGTTCGCGCCGGCGATGTATTGGCGCGCCTCGATCCGCAAGACCTCGAGCTTCAGGTCGCAAGCGCCCAGGCCGAGCTGTCTGCGGCCACCTCGAGCCTCGCGCAGACCGCGTCCGACGAGCAGCGCTTCGCGGGCCTCAGGACCCGCGGCTACGCGGCGGTCGCGGACTACGAGCGCAAGAAGGCCGCCAAGGACGAGTCGGAAGGCAGGCTCGAGCGCGCACAGCGTGCCCTAGATCTCGCGCGCAATCAGCTCGCCTACACGGAGCTCAAGGCCGACGCCGACGGCATCATCACCGCCACTCTCGCCGAGCCGGGGCAGGTCGTCGCGATCGGCCAGGCGGTGGCACGGCTCGCGCATCGCGGCGAAGTGGAAGCGGTCGTCGCATTGCCCGAGACCTGGCTCGCCGAGGCACGCACGTCGCAGGCGACGGTCCGGTTGTGGGCGGGGCCGGGGCGGCGATTCCATGCACGGCTGCGCGAGCTGTCGCCGCAGGCGGATCCCATGACGCGCACCTACGCCGCTCGTTTCACGATCGAGAATCCCGACGACGCCGTCGCACTCGGAATGACCGCGATCGTGACCCTGTCGCGCGCCGCCGAGGCTGCCGCGGTAAAATTGCCGCTTTCCGCAATCCTCAATCGCGGGGATGGTCCCTCGGTCTTTCTGGTCGACCAGTCCGGTGCACTCGAGCCGCGCAAGGTGACGGTAGCCTCCTTCAGCCAGGACGCGGCACTCGTCACGGCGGGCCTGAGCGAGGGCGACCGCGTCGTCACGCTCGGCGTGCAGAAGCTCGCGGCACGGCAAAGGGTCCGCCCGGTCGAAGAGCGCTGACCGACGACAGCAGGAGACCCCCATGAGGCGCTTCAATCTCTCCGAATGGGCGATCGCGCACCAAGCGCTTGTTCTGTTCATGATCCTGGCGCTGGGCGTGACCGGGACATACTCCTATTTCAGCCTGGGGCGGGCCGAGGATCCCTCCTTCACGATCAAGACCATGGTCGTGAACGTGGCGTGGCCAGGCGCAACCGCCGCCGAGATGCAGACGCAGGTCGCCGACAAGATCGAGAAGAAGCTGCAGGCGCTTCCCTATCTGGACCGCGTGGAGAGCTATTCCCAGCCGGGAGCATCTTTCATCCAGGTCTACCTCGTCGACAGGACCCCGCCCGCCCAGGTGAAGGAACTCTGGTACCAGGTCCGCAAGAAGGTCGGCGACATCCGGAACGAACTGCCCGCCGGCGTGATCGGGCCGAACTTCAACGACGAGTACGGCGACGTCTATTCGACGATCTACATGCTGACCGCCGACGGCTCGAGCCTGGCCGATCTCAAGGCGCGGGGCGAGAATATCCGCCAGGGACTGCTGCGCGTCCCCGGCGTCAACAAGGTCGATCTCATCGGCGAGCAACCCGAGAAGATATTCATCGAGCTGAGCCATGCAAAGCTCGCCACGCTCGGGATCACGCCGCAGCAGATCTTCGACAGCGTCGCCAAGCAGAACGCAGTGGCGTCGGGCGGGTCGGTCGACACCTCGGCGGATCGAATCAATCTGCGGGTGACCGGAGCGTTTTCGGGCGTCGAGGCAATCGCCGCGGTCCCCGTGCAGGCCGACGGCCGCCTGTTCCGCCTCGGTGACATAGCCACGGTAAGTCGCGGCTACCAGGACCCGCCGACCTTCATCGTCCGCGAAGGCGGCAAGCCGGCGCTCGGGCTCGGCGTTTCCATGCAGGAAGGCGAGAACGTCCTCACGCTCGGGGCGCGACTCGAAGCCGCCATGGCCGCGATCGTCGCGGAGCTGCCGATCGGCATCGAGGTGACGCAGATCGCCGACCAGCCGCGGATCGTCGAGCACTCGGTTTCGGAATTCGTCGAAACGTTCATCGAGGCCCTGGGCATCGTCCTTCTGGTGAGCTTCCTGTCGCTCGGCTGGCGCGCCGGTATCGTGGTCGCGCTCTCGGTCCCGCTGGTGCTGGCGATCGTGCTCGCGATCATGCATGTGGCCGGCATCGACCTCCATCGCATCACCCTCGGTGCACTGATCATCGCCCTCGGACTTCTGGTCGATGACGCCATCATCGCCATCGAGATGATGGTGGTGAAGATGGAGCAGGGCTGGGACCGGGCCCGCGCGGCGACCTTTGCCTGGACCTCGACCGCGTTCCCGATGCTGACCGGCACGGTGGTGACCGCCGCCGGCTTCCTGCCGGTCGGCTTCGCAAAATCGAGCGCCGGGGAATATGCGGGCGGCATCTTCTGGATCGTCGCCCTCGCCTTGCTCGCCTCGTGGATCGTGGCGGTATTGTTCACGCCCTATCTCGGCCTCAAGCTGCTGCCCGACCTGGCCAAGCCCGGTGCACGGAAGAATCCGGATATCGTCTATGACACGCGCATCTATCGCGCGCTGCGACGAATGATCGAGCTCGCATTGCATCGGCGCGCCATCGTCGTCGGCGCCACGATCCTGATGCTGGTCGCGGCGATCGCGGCCTTCCCCTTCGTCCAGCAGCAGTTCTTCCCGACCTCGACCCGTACCGAGCTGTTCCTGGAGCTGCGCCTTGCCGAGGGCAGCGCCATCGGGGTCACCGATGCGGCAGCCAAGAAGGCCGAGCGTCTCCTTGCCGAGGATCCCGACATCGTCACCTACACGACGTATGTCGGCCAAGGATCGCCGCGTTTCTGGCTGGGGCTCAACCCGGTCCTGCCCAATCCGAGCTTCGCACAGATCGTCGTCGTGACGAAGGATATCGCCGCGCGGGAGCGCGTGAAGGCGCGACTGGAGCACGTCCTGGCCGATGGTGCGTTGCCGGAGGCCAGGGTGCGGGTCGACCGATTCACGTTCGGCCCGCCGGTCGGCTTCCCGGTTCAGTTCCGCGTGGTCGGAGCCGATCCGATGAAGGTGCGAGCCATCGCCGACCAGGTGCGCTCGGTCATGGCGGAGAACCCCAAGGTCATCGATCCGCACCTCAACTGGGGCGAACAAGTGAAGTCGATCCGCCTCGAGGTCAATCAGGACCGCGCCCGTGCCCTCGGCCTTACGCCACAGGACGTGTCGCAGATGCTCCAGACGCTGCTCACAGGCTATACCGTGACACAGTATCGCGAGGGCATCGAGCACATCGATGTGGTCGCCCGCGCCGTTCCCGCCGAACGCCTGGAGCTCGATCGACTCCCGTCGCTGACCATTGCCACGCGCAATGGCATTGCGGTGCCGTTGTCGCAGATCGCGACACTCCACTACGAGTACGAAGAGCCGATCCTGTGGCGGCGCAATCGCGACATCGTTCTCACCGCACGCGCCGACATCGTGGACAACGTGCAGGCGCCCGACGTCACCAACGAGATCCTGCCGAAGCTTCATCCCATCATATCGACGCTTCCCTCCGGCTACCGCATCGAGACCGGAGGCTCGATCGAGGAAAGCGTCAAGGCGAACTCCGCACTGGTGGCCGTGTTCCCGATCATGGCGCTCGTGATGCTGGCGCTGCTGATGGTCCAGCTGCAGAGCTTCTCCCGGCTCGCCCTGGTGTTCGTGACCGCTCCGCTCGGGCTGATCGGCGCTACCGGTGCATTGCTCGTCTCCAACCGGCCGTTCGGCTTCGTCGCGCTGCTCGGTCTCATCGCACTCGCCGGCATGATCATGCGCAACACTGTGATCCTCGTCGATCAGATCGACCGCGACATCGCCGCCGGTCACACCCGCCATCGGGCCATCATCGACGCCACCGTTCGGCGCGCGCGTCCGGTGGCATTGACCGCATTGGCGGCAATCCTCGGCATGGTTCCGCTCGCCGGGAGCGCGTTCTGGGGGCCGATGGCGATCACCATCATGGGCGGTCTGCTGGTGGCGACCGTGCTGACGCTTCTGGTCGTGCCCGCACTCTATGCGATGTGGTTCCGGGTGCGGGTCGATGAGGCCGTCGAATCGCCCTCCATTCAACCCGGGCCGGGGCATGAACCCGATTGGCGGGAAGTCCCGGTGCGGATCGCCGCAGAGTAGACGAGAGGTGTGGGATGATGACGCTGCTGACAATCGGCCGCCGGTTGAAAGAGTTGCTGGTTCGGGGTCGAGGGGAACCCACCATCACGGAGATGCTGTCCGATTCTATCGTCAAGGCCGTCATGGAAGCGGATGGGGTCGATCCGCGCGAGCTGGAGGCGCAGCTGCGGACCGTTGCCCGGCACCTGCCTGCATCGGTACGCTAGCCCCATGCTCGGATTCGCAAGCCAGGCGCCGGCGGGGGCCGCCATGGTCGCGGCCTCCGGAACCGAGCGCAGAAGCATGGTTCAAGAAGGCTCACGACGGGCGAGGAATTCGGCCTGAAGCTGCCAGGTGTCTCCATCATCGTGCGAGCGCTCACCGAGCCAGCGGAAGGAATTGGCCGTGATATCGGTGAAGCTCCATCGAATCTTTTCGCCGGTATCGGTCCTACCCACCTGGACGATGTCGGTTCCCTGCGCACGCCCGATCTGGCGGGTGTAGTATTGCCGCTGTGGATCACTCCAGATGATGTGCCAGGCATCGATGCCGGGATCGTAGATGCGCAGCGTGGTGCCGTAGAACACGCCGGGGAGGACCCAGACGTCGAGGATAGCGCGGCCGTCGAGCGCCCAGCCGAAGCGGATCTCGCCGCGTCCCGTGTGCTTCTCGCCGTCGTCCATGTGGACGACGGCATCCATCGTCCAGGCGCCGACGAGCCAGCCGTAAAGCCCCATCTTGTCCGCCCGGTCGGAAGCGGGGCCGTCCGCAAGGAGCAATTCGGCGAGGGAGGGGTTGGAACCGTGCATGGCTTGCCTCGCTTGGCTTGTGTGACGGCCCGCTCTTACGATACGGCGCCGCCCGCTGCTTGGGAAAAATTGCTAATGTTGCGGTCATGACGATTTCGTCACATCTGCTGGCGGCGGGACGAGGCTGGACGGTGCACGACGTCGTCTGCAGCGCCGGCCCCGACGACCGGCCGTTCGAGGAACGGCATGATGCCATATGCATCGCGGCAGTGACCCGCGGAACCTTCCGGTATCGCACGCGCCACGGGAACGCGACCCTTGCGCCCGGTGCCATTCTCCTCGGCAATGCCGGAGAATGGTTCGAATGCGGCGCCACGAGCATGGCACCGGCGACCGCTGTCTTTCCTTCCACTTTGCTGCCGACCATTTCGAAGACGTCGTCGCAGCGGTTCCAGGAAGCGCGCCGCCTCGCTTTCCCGGCGCCGCGCATTTCGCCTTCGTCATCGCTCGTGCCCCTGATCGCGCGGCCGCGGAGACGGCCGCGGACGATGTCCTGGAACTGGAGGAGGTCGGCTTGCGCCTCGCCGGCGCGGTCGCGGCGTCCCTGGCACGATCTGGAAAGCCCCCGCGCTCGCTCAGCCGACGCGACGAGCGGCGGATCAGCGATGCGGTCCGGCGCATCGAGGCCGAGGCCGGGGGACCGATAACCCTGGCGGCACTCGCGGACGGTGCCGGCTTCAATGACTTGTCCACATTCAATCGTCGTTTTCGCCGGATGACGGGACTGACTCCGACGGCCTTCCGGCACCGGCAATGGCCCGATCTGCCCCGCTGACCGATCCCTCGCGATACGATATCCTGTCGCGTGCACATTGCCCGTGGCACGTGATGGATTCGATCAACAATAACGGTCGGCATTGCCCGACCGATGCGGGAGGTGGACGTGACGAAGAAAGCTCTGCTTGCGGCATTGCTGTGCGCCGGATGGGCTCTGCAGGGCATCGGCCCCGCTCACGCCCAATCCCAGGGCTACCCCAACAAACCGATCAAGATGATCGTGCCCTTCCCGCCCGGCGGACCGACCGACGGCATGGCGCGCATCATCTCCGAACGGCTCGGTACCGTGCTGGGGCAGAGCATCGTGGTCGAGAATCGCGGCGGCGGCGCCGGCGGCAGCATCGGCGCCAAGGCGGTCGCCACCGCCGATCCCGACGGCTACACCATCCTGATTACTCCCGGGGGAGCACTGACCACCGGGCCGGCGGTGCACAGGAACATCGGCTACGATCCGGCCAAGGCGTTCACGCCGGTCGGCCAGCTGATCGAGACGCCGCACATCATCGCCGTGCAACTCGACGTTCCGGCGAAAACGATGGCCGAGGTGGTAGCCTACGCCAAGGCCAATCCGGGCAAGATGAGCTGGGGCTCGCAGGGCTTCGGCACCGCGCCGCACCTGCTCGCCGAAACGTTCAAGCTCGAAGCCGGCGTCAACATCGTGCACGTACCCTATCGCGGAACGGCGCCCATGCTCACCGCCGTTCTGGCCGGCGAGGTCCAGATCGTTGCCGATCCAAGCACCACCATCCTGCCGCACATCCAGGCCGGCAAGCTGCGTCCCCTGGCGATCACCAGCGCCGGACGCTTCTCCAAATTGCCAGACGTGCCGACCGTGGCAGAGGCCGGCTATCCGAAGCTGCAGTCAACTTTCTGGCTGGGCGTGGTGGCGCCTGCCGGAACTCCTGTCGACATCATCAACAAGCTCAACGCCGCGTTCCGCGACAGCCTCGCCCCGGCGGAGACGCGCGCGCGGCTCGACAATCTCGGCGCCGAGATCAAGGTCGGCACGCCGCAGGCCTTCGGAAAGATGCTCGCCGAGGAGCTCGCATTGTGGACCGGCGTCGTGAACGCCGCCAACATCAAGGTGGAATGAGATCGCCAGCTCGCGAATGCCGCAGGCGAACCGAGCTGCCGTCAAGTCCGGGGCCGTCACCCAAGTCGGTGGGTCCGACTTGGGTTCACGAAGCAAACGACGGAACTCGACGCGGAGGCGCTGCTTGAACTCGCGGCGGGGTTCCGCAAGGTGCTGTTCGAAATCGCAAATAGGGCTCCCGGTAGTCGCCCTCGATCGTCTCATCCCGATTTCTGAAAGGGCCGCCCAACCCATGGCTCGGGAGGAACCCAAGACGGTTTCCGGGTGGGTGCAGGCCGTGCGAGCGGCGACTCCGAAATAAATCGCTGCCGGTCCTGAACAAGACCGCCGCTCTCCGCGTTCTCGACATAGGGCGTGACAATACCCAGGGGAAGCTCCTGTCGGAGTGCGGTCGCGATGCGTCGTTCGACCTTCATACCGATCGACCGAGTGAAGTTCCCGCTGACGCTTTCGGACGGATTGCGGACCGCATTCGCCGACGTCGTTTCGATCCCGCCCCCTGCTCGCCTGACGGCGCTCATGCGCCGATTGAGTGCCGATCACGACGAACGCTCAGGGGAGGAACCCGACCATGGGGCAGGAGCAACAAAAGCGTCCAGCCGTATTGATCGTCGAGGACGACGCTGAACTCCGCAGCCTGACGGTGGCACTGCTCGAAGATGGACAAGTGGACACCATCGAGTGTGAAAGCGCGGAAGCTGCGCTTGCGGTCATGCTGATTGGCGGGCGTGAGGTCGCCATGATCTTCGCGGACATTCGGCTTCCCGGTGCCATGGACGGAATTGATCTGGCATGGGAGGTGAAGCTGCGCTGGCCGCTCCTTCCCATGATCCTCACCTCGGGACATCCGTCCGAGCGCAGCGGCGAGCTACCACCAGGGGTGGGTTACATGCCCAAGCCGTGGCAGCCGCTCAACCTGCTGATCGCCGCCGAAGAGGCGATTGCGTCTGCGCATTGACCGGGCTGCGAACGTGTAAGGCGGAGCGTCGCCCCGCCGAAGGTCTGCCGTGCCCGATCGTGCATACGCGATGGCGAAAACCGCTTCTAGCTCGCTGCCTTTTCGATCGCGTCAATCAACAAATGCGAGAGAAATGGCTTCCGCAGAAACGCGACGCATCCTGCATCCATCGCCTCCTCGCGTGTGGCCTCATCATCAAGGGCGGTGATGAATATGACCGGAAGCCGGGAACCGGATGCCGCCAGTCGACGGCTGCAGCTCGATGCCGGACATCCCGCCCAGGTGAATATCCAGAACGAGGCAGGTCGCCTCGGATGCTGCGGCGCCGGCAAGGAAGGCCTCGCCCGAAGCGAAGGCCTCTACCTCAAAACCCTTCGCGCCCAGGAGACGTTCAATCGCCTTGAGCATGGCCGGGTCGTCGTCAATCACCGTGACGACCTTTCGCCGAATTGACATCAGCAAAGCCTGACTTGCTCGTGTGGATGCGCACAGATCGACCGGTGCATGGGCCGGCTAGGATCACACTGCCCCCGGACGAGAGCTATTGTTCTTAGGTGCAGTACCGCCGGCACAATAACGCGTCTGCTCGCCTCATCCTTGGCCCGCTGCGAGGCGAGGCCAGCAATCCGAGGCGCTCGGCGATGGTGACCGCCTCTGCAAGCGACTGAACCTCGAGTTTCTGCATGACGGCGTGGCGATGCGCCTTGATGGTTCGCTCCGAGGTGCCGAGTTCGTGCGCAATCTGCTTGTTGAGCTTTCCGCGCACCACCAGGGCAAAGACCTGGTTCTCTCGCGCCGTAAGGCGGGCCACCAGCGCGCGCAAAGCGTCAAGACGAAGGTTCTGTTCGCGCGTCTCTTCGTAGCGCACCAGCGCGCGTTGGATTGCATCGATCAGCGTCTTTTTGGAAACGGGCTTCGGCAGGAAGTCCTCCGCGCCGGCCTTGATGGCCCGGACGCTGGTTGGAATGTCGCCATGGCCGGTCAGAAAGACGATGGGCAAGGGATTGCCGGCCTCCACGAGACGAGCTTGCAATTCGGGACCGCTCAGGCCGGGCATCCGCACATCGAGCAAGATGCATCCAGGTGCCGCCCGGGCGGTCTTTCCAACAGCCGATGTGCCGACTTGTAGAGCGCGACACGATATCCGGATACCCGCAGCAACCGGGCGACCGCCGTACGAAACGACTCGTCGTCGTCAACAATGTGAATAACCGGTGCGTCGTTCATCATGCCGCAGCATTGGTCCCACAGGCTCGGCGGACGAAAACGGATTTCGCTTCCCGACGGCAGCCGGCTCTCGCTGATTCCGAAGCGTTGGAGCTGCCGCCAGTCGAATACGGGTCTGGTAAAATCGCCGGTGGCAACAGGAACCTTCGAAGCATTTTCGCCATCCAGGATACGGAGCGCGAGCCGTGCCGCCGCCTCGCCGACTTTGTCATCGTACCGGGTGCAGGACCCGGAACCTTCCGATCCGGTCGACCGACCATGCGGCGATGAGATCGAATTTCGCGCCGCGTCGCCGCCTTCAGCATGGCTACGGCGTCACGCGATAAGTGAGGATGTCGAACGCAGGCTCGGACGAATTCTTCGCGACGAAACGGATGTTCGGGCTGAGATCGGCCTCCCCCACGATGGGGAAAATTCGCTGATCGCCGTCAGCCATGGCGCATTCCAGCCGCGCCGCGACTGACGAGCGGTTTCGCAGTACGTCGAACAACCGCCCGACATTCAATGGAATCCGTGCGCTGGGCGCCAAATCGACCGTGATCTGCTGCACCCGTTTTTGCCGGATCATGGTCGTCATCCGTACCCGATCGGACGCAGCGTTGAACGATTGCGTCGCATGTCGCGGCGATTGAAAGACTACTGGACCGTTCTGGACGACGGCGCAGGGACCGCCGCCGGCCAATGGCAGGCAGCCGGGTACACCGTCGGTATCAGTCACATCGAGGATGATATCCGCCCCGGTGGGAACAACTTCGGCAGTGCAATTTTGAGTCCACCGCCTTCGGCGGTCTCGCACGATCCGACGGCGCGCAATCCAAGCGGTGTTTCGACGCTCGTGGCGTTCGTTTGAATGACGACGCAGGTGCCGATCGCCTTGACTGTCCCTCGTTGCGATTGCGCGGATGCCCATTCAGCGCAGGCGGCCAGCAACACCAGGGATGCGACCAGGCTCCTCCAGCTTTTCATGGCGCACACTTAACTTGCCAGCGACCGAGAGGGCAGTCTCGTGAGGTCGAATAATAGAGAGGTTGCACGGCTTGTTCCTCAAGTCAGTCTAGATTGGCGCGACGGCCAGCTCGCCGAAATTTGCCACGATGAGATCAAGCTGATGTGGCGTTGTCAGAATGGCTGCTTCGTATGCGATCAAGGATAGAAGTTGCGCTGCCAGCGGAAAAGCACCGACCAGACGTTCTGATCGTCCAGCAAGCCGACCGGTTGCTGTGGGGCACCCGGGGAGACCGTAGCCGGACCCTTATAGGCGGTGTTGAGCCGCGTGTAGAGGACCTCGAGACCGATATCGAGCAACGGCGCCGGGTTCCACTGCGTGCGCGAGCCGAGCTGGTATCGTCGGTGCGCACCCGGTCGTACATCGCCTGTGTATTTTGACTTTGCGTGCCGTCGGCGACGCCGCCGCCCCCGGCATTGTATTCCGCCTGGACACGCACATACCCGCCTAGCTTCAGGCAGGTGTCGGTGTCCGGGACGTAGTAGAAGCCGTCGCCATGTAGCGTGCAGATTTTCACATACTGCACCGGCTTTGCCTTCACCGTAATGTCCGCTGCCTGCGCCGCGGCGACTGCGACGAGGCCCGCGGCGGTGCCAATGAAAAGACCCCTGACTGTGTTCATCTGCACCCCCCACAACCGTACACCCAAGCAATGAAACGACGTGCACACAGCCAAAATCGCCGCTGACGTCGTCGGGTATCGCTATACGCCTTTGGAGGGGCAAATTAGGGCGCTGGACTCGACATGCCGATCTCGCTGCTCGCCCGGCGAGCTGATCAGGCAGCAACCAAGCTTAAAGTCCCTGCGCCCGCGCGATCGGCGGCGGGTTCCATCGTGCCTACACTGCGCGAGGCTGCTTCGCAGCATTGTCGCAAGTCGGCAAGGCACAAGGCCATTAATGAGCTGATCCGAGTAGCGTTGGCGGCGCCAGTCCGTATCGTCTCGCCCCCGCCCCTATTGCCCCTAAGGACAATATCGCTCGCGCCGGTCAGATGTCAGGGATCGTGCCTGTAACTCGGGGTGGCTGCTTGGCTTTCCAAGGAGGTTACCATGCGAAGGCTTGCCCTTGTCGCGGCCACGGTCGCGGCGTTACCCCTGACCAGCATCGATGCGCGCGCCGATGGGCCCTGGTGTGCCTACGACAACGATGGCGGTACCAATTGCGGGTTTTACTCCTATGCGCAATGCATGGCCGACATTTCAGGTATCGGTGGATACTGCGGCCAAAACCCGAACTACCAGGGGAACGCCAACCAGCGGCGTCGCCGCGCTACTGACAGCATCAGGTCGCCTGCGCTCGCTGCCGTTGCCCATCACCCTAGGGCCTACGGTCCGTTAGCGGCGGGCCGATGGGCGCACGTTCAAGTAACGGCGTGGCGCTGCGCGGTCCCGCCCTCCCGATCAACCATTTTGTGATGGCCATCACATCGGCCGAAGTCGTGGTCCGGCATGACTTGCTCTCTCGGGACCGGGAATTCCCGTCTTCACTAAGGGGAGATGATCATGATCGTCACAATCACGTTCGTTGTCTTCGCGGTGGCGTTCGCGCTGCCTGTCCTATAGTGCACGAGTGGCCCCGTGCGCCCGGCGCTTTCAGCCAAGGAGTACCGCAGCTTCGCCGCGCAGTGCTTACGCTGGGCAGCTCGTGCAAAGAGTGAGGAGCACAAGAGCGTTATGCTCAAAATGTCGCATCACTGGATGCAGATAGCGCAAGAATTGGAACGCGCGGCTGAACCCATCGATCCATTACCCCGAAATTCGCCAGTCTCGATGAACCCATCTCACTAAAAAATTCCGCGTTCTGAAGTTCAGGACGGCAACCTGCAGCGCGACCCGCAGGAAGAGGCGTGCTTGGCAATGAGTCCAACCCTGGCGTCGGGCGCGCGGTTTCAAATCTAGCAGGCTGCTGGAAAACGATTTTGGAGTATCGAAACCGTAGGACCACGCAAGATTGAGGCGCGCGCAACAATGATTCAAAAGTCCGAGCGCCGGATTCGATTGTTGCGCGGCGATGATGCCGATGGAGTTCTTTCAGCAGCCCGCTAGATCAATATGTCGCCCCAAAACGGTAGTTCAAGCCAACCTTCGCAGTATGGATGCCGCCGAAATCGTGGTTGAAGCAGAACGGCCCGCCGCCCACGGTAGCCCCGGACGCCACCGTCGCGGATCCACAGGTTGTGACCGTCTCGCTCAGGCCGATGAACATGTACTCGGCCTTAATGCTCCAGTTGTAGGCGAATGCCCACTCAGCGCCGCCGCCGGCCGTCCACGCCGTCACGGTATCCTTGGATGTCGTCGAAATGATCCAGTTGCCACATCCGGCCGTCAGGCAAGCATCAGCGACCGATGCATGAACGGGAAGAAACGCGGCGCCGCCTTTGACGTAGAGCAACCAACGATCCCAGGCGTATCCCAGCCGCCCGGTAATCATCGCGTACCAATCACCGACCTTGGCGCTGCCCAGGACATCAGTCGTTGCCCGCAATGCGGCGACCGGTATTGTTGGACTGATCGAGGGATCGAAGTCGGAGCCTTTGACCTTCAAGTAACCGCCTTCACCTTCAATTCCGAGTACGAAAGGCGAGCCAACAGGCTGCCAGTTACAGCCCAGCGTACCGCCGGCGAAAAAGCCATTGTCCAATTCGAGATCCCACGAGTGCCTATCCTCAACTCTTCCTGGGGTAATTCCGCCCGAATACGCCCGGAAATTGGTGTTGCCCAGATCGGTGAACACCACGTCTTTAGTGTTCGACGCGCCGCCGACATAACCGCCGAGATAACAGCCTGACCAGTTAAAGACGGGGCCGGTGGCGGAGCCTTCAAGGGCATACGCATATCGGCTGCACTTGCCGTGGCCGTGATGGCCAATGTCCAAATAGCGACGGTGCCTAGCTTTGCGGCCGGCATAGCCATTGTGAACCCCCTCGTTCAGATGGAAAAAAGCAAAATAGATCGGGTCTTCAGGAAAGTGGTGACCCAAAAGACACACGTCTTGACTAATCGCAGTTCGGGTGCGTTCGGCAGAACTTCCCGGGCAATTGCTTCGGGAACTCGAACAAGGTGCAGAGTCCAAGCCTATTTCGATCACGCCTTGAGGCTGCGGCGCGGCATTTTCACGTTTGCATCGAGAGCCCGTCGACCGAGATCGCAGGGCTGGCAGATCAAGATGCAGCATGCAAGCGGCTGATGACGGTGTCTGGCGGGCCGATCATCTCAAGCGCGATGGTTGCGGCGGGAATCGGCACTGGAGACGTGTTCTCCAAAGGCCGCGACCACCCCCGGCGCCGCCCCGGTGTTTTATGGGGATTTTCGTGGTCCGGGACCCCGGGCGCGGGCGGGGCGCTGACGCTGAGCGGGACTGTGCCGCGCCGCCCGCTGGGGTGCCACCGGCACAATTTCACGGGGTGGCCAGTGGGCGGGCGTGCCCGGGCAACCCGGCCACGGCCGAACGCCCCGAAATAAATAAGGTGCTTAGCCTGAACCAAACCTCGCGCTCTCCCGTTCACGATGTAGGCGAGAGACCCAGGGGAGGTTCCAGTCGGGGAACTCGGTCCCGATGCGCCATCGAATAATGCTCCACTGCAAGCGAAGTTTCCAATGACGCTTGCACACGCGTATGGTGGGCACATTCGTCCGTCTTAGTTTCAACGCCTCTCCCCGGGTCGGCTTGGCAGCGCTCTTGCGCGACCTCTTGACATGCCGATCAATATGAGCTCCTTCTTGGGCGGTGCCCGGTCATGGGGCTACCGCCACAAGAGCGTCATGGGAGCGGTATTGAACGGCGCAAGTCGAACACCGAAGTCCGCCCGAGCAGACGGTGGAGTTAAACAACGTAGATGGACGAGTGTGACACCAACCAGTCTCAAAGCGCGGAAGCTTCACTTGCAGTCATGCTGAGGGGCGGGCGTGAGGTCGCCATGATCTTCGCCGACGTTCGGCTTCCCGGTGCGATGGACGGAATTGATCTGGCATGGGAGGTGAAGGCGCGCTGGCCCCTTCTTCCCATGATCCTCACCTCGGGACATCCGTGCGAGCGCTCCGGCGACCTACCTGCTGGGGTCACGTACATGCCCAAGCCGTGGCAGCCGTTCAAGGTTCTGATCGCCGCCGAAGAGGCGATAGCGTTGAGCGCATGACCGGAACAATCGCGTGATTCCCGTCATGCCCGGGGCGACAGCGGTGCGCTGCACGGGCCGGTAGCGGGATCAGCCAGGAGATTGAGGTCAGGATACAGTGATATAGGGAAGGGCGAGATCCCAGGCAGCCATAAGCCGAATTCGATCAGAAGCAAGCCGCAAAGTAAGTTTACGATCGAGAGCGCTATATTCTTGGCCGGAGCCAGCCCCTCCAGCGCTGTCTTTTTCTTACTTGGAGACTCTTTCAACTCTTTAGACCGTTATAGTGCCCACTAATGAGGATTTTGTGCTCGTTTGGGGCCGTTGTCATGCGGCATTCACGGCTGTTGGCTGGCACGCCGCCACCGCCACAAGACGTAGAGCGCAGCGACGATGGCGGTTGCCGCCGCAAGTCCGCCCACGACCCCGATATGCTGCGCCACGTTGGCGAGGATCGACGCGTGCTGGCTGAGATAGAACGCGCCAAGCATCCAGATCAGGACCCAAAGCGCGCCGCCGGCAGCATTGCAGATGAGGAAACGCCACCAGCTCATTCCCAGCGTCCCCGCCACGATCCCGTTGAGCTGGCGCAGGACGTTGAAGAAGCGTGCAAACATCACGGTCAAGGCGCCGTAGCGCGCGAACAGCCCCTCGATCCACCCAAAGCGCGCCTCGGTGAGGCCGATCCTGGCGCCATACCTGGCGATGGCGGCGCGGCCGAGCGTACGGCCAATCACATAACCGATATTGTCGCCGATGACGGCGCCTGCCCACGCGCAGATCAGCAGTGCGGGCAACGACATCTCGCCCCGGCCGGCAAGGGCAGCCGAGAAGATGAGCAGCGACTCGCCCGGAAGCGGCACACCAAACGCCTCGAGCATGACGATCACCAGGACCGCCGCCGCCCCATAGGCGCGCACCAACTCCTCTAACCCCACAACCAGCTGCCCGATCTCTTCCACGCTGCCTCGTCCTTCTTCTTTTTGTATCGAAGTACCGTGACCGACGTCCTAATTGTACGCAAACCCCTCTCTGGGATTCGAGGAACGAGCGCTGGGCTTCCCGTCGGCGCCCACATCGCTCCCGTAAGACTTCACCCTCGGTCGTGGCTCAGCTGCCGCGCTCCGCGTGAACCGATATTTGCATTTGCATGCATCTGCGTCGGCCCCTTGTACTTCGTCTCTGGCGGCGGATGATCGCGATTTCGCGGCGGACCGCGGTGTGATCAACCCTCTTATGGCGGCACGCCGCCCACGGCTGGACATGCTGTCACGCGGGGTCGGTGACCATCCACGTTGGCCACATGGCCGCGGGCGTCAGGCACCGCCCCTGATAAGGCCTGCCGTGTTCGACCGTTGAACGGCATGTCCCGCCTGCGAGTTTCCGTGTTGGTCGGACATTGGAAATCCCGATCAATAACCGGCTGAATTGAGCAGCTATTCCGGTTGGAGCCCGATCTCCTTCACGAGATTTTTGAGGATCTCGCGGTCCTCGGCGAGAAATCGTGCGGCCTGCACGGGGGTGTCAGCGATCGGCTCCAAGCCGCGATCGAGAAGATGCCTTTTTAGGAAATCCGGCCGGGTCATGACCTCGGATATCGCCCGGTTCAGAAGCAGGATGATGTCGGGTGGCGTGTTGGCAGGGACCAGAAGGCTGAGGTAGGGACGGGAAAACTTGTCCCTGACGCCTAGCTCTGCCAGCGTCCGAGTATCGGGATATAGCGGAGACCGCTTGTCTGCGTCGACCGCGATCGCAATCATGCGCCCGTCTTGAACATAGGGCACAAAATTCGCTCCGCCAAAGAACCCGATCGGTACTGTTCCATTGAGGATCAAGTTGACCGCCTCGCCGCCGCCTTTAAACGGCACGCCGACAAGATCAACGCCGTATTGCTTGTTGAAACGTTCGAAAAACGCACGCTGGAAGAGTGTAGGCGCCGTGTAAGCCAATGTTTTCGGCTTGGTCTTCGCGAGCGCGGCGAGTTCCTCCAGACTTTTCACCTTGAGATCGGCGTTCACGACCAGGACCTGCGTGTTCAACAGCAAGGTCATAAGTGCTGCAAAATCCCTCTTCGAATCGTAGGGGACTCTCTTGAACATGAATTCAGGCATCGTAATCGTCTCGCCGGTCAGCGCGCAAATGGTGTATCCGTTGGGAGCAGCTTCCGCGCAGGCGCGACCGGCAATCATATAATTTCCGCCCGGCCGCGGCTCGATGATCAGTGGCTGGCCTAAGACGGTGCGAATGCCATCGCTGAGGGCTCGCATGAAAATATCGAAAGTCCCGCCGGGACTAACATTGGTAATCGCAGTAATGGGTCGCGTCGGGAAGCTTTGCGCGCGTGCTTCTGGTGGGGAATCGATCACGAGCAGCATCGCGGCGCCAAGCACCAAGCGCAACAGACACGTATTCGGACCGGTCATGACGTTGGGCTCCTCTGCTGCTCCTAATGTAGCTTCAACAATCGGGCTGCATTGCCGGCCAGGATCTTAGCCTTGTCAGGTGCTGGAATTTCGAGATCCTGTACGAGCTTTAGTCCCCGAGGCTTCAGCATCGTCAAGGGCGGTGCATCAGTGCCAAAAATGACGTGCTCAGCGCCGACAGTCTCAAGGCCGCATCGGAGAGCCGGCGCGTGGTAGCACGTCGAGTCGAGGTACATCATCTTGAGATACTCGCTGGGCCTCTTTTTGATGAGCATGGGTTCATACGGGCCAAGGAAAAAGGCCTCCTCCTGCATTTCATAAGCGTAATCCATCCGCCCGATCACCTCACAGAGACCGCCAGCGAGGTGCGATCCGACCAGCTTGAGACTCGGGAAGCGTTCAAAAATGCCGCGCACGATGAGGCGGGACAGCGCTAGCATGTTGTCTGCTGGCCTGCCGACGCTGGATGCGAGACGATACTCTCGCAGACGCTCCTCTCCGAAGGCTACTGCAGGAGGATAAATCATCACCGGGACATCGAGCTTGTGCACCAGATCCCAAAATGGAAGTGCAGCATCGTCATCAGGATAGGCTCCCTTCAAGCTTGACATCGCGATAACGCCGCGCAGGCCAAGCTGGGTGATGGCACGTTCGGTCTCCCGCACAAACTCGTCACCTCCGCAAGGCACACCGGTCGCAAACCCAATCAGCCTTTCCGGATAGCGATCTACGCATTCCGCCATGTACTCGTTCTGTTGTTTGACGCGGCGAAGTTGTTCGGAAGGATCGATATATGCGAGCTCGTGGAACGGGTTGCTAATGCAGTTCTTATCAATCCCACAGCGATCCATTGCCTCGAGAACGATTTCGACCTTCATCGGGCACTTTCCTTGGAACAAAGGATTCCGCTGTTCCTCAGGTGCCAAGACATGCGAATGCCAATCGATGATCATGTATCCCTCCAAGCAACCGACTGGCTACCACATATTTCCAAAAGCTCACAACGGCTGGACAGGGTTTCACCGAGCGGTTCCAGCCGGATGCCACTCCAGCGGAGGTGGCATAGGATTTAACCGTTGCCAATTCGCAGTTGCCGCCAAGTTCTCGACATCGAGGCGCGCAAAGCGAAATGCCACGGCCTTCTCTTCAGTGCCCGGTTTACCCCAAACCGCGGACGTTCGCACGCGTGGTTGGTTGGCCGCCGAACTCAGAACAGGCTGGCTCCGATATTTACGGCGACCCCCAGAACGGCCACGTTGAAGAAAAATGAAATCACTGCATGAAGCGTGGCTAGCCTGCGCAGTGCCTTGGTGCGTATCGACACGTCCGAGGTTTGTGCGCGCGCCGAACGAAGTGGCGAAGTAGAAGAAATCCCAGTAGTCGGGTTTACCGGTATCCGGAAAATGCAATCCTTCCCTCAGCCGTTCGGGCCCTTCATCAGGACTATAGTATTCGTGCGCATAGTGGAGCGTGAACACGACCTGTGTGACGGTCCACGAGAGGCATAGTGACGCGGTGGCGAATGTGACCGGAAGAAATTTCTCCTCAACCTGCCTGGCTTCCCCCAGCACGCCGGCGATAGCCAAGAAGCTGGCAGCGATCACAAGCAGGATAATCGCGAGGATAACCACTCTGCTGTCATCTTGCTTGGCAGCCCGTTGGCGAAGCGCCTCACTCGTGGATGTCATCATAAGTGCAAATGCCAGCGCCAAGTAGACGAGGGCGAATGCGTCCCAGGCGATGGCAGCACGCAGATTGAAGGCAATAGTACTGGGTAACAGCACGAAGGCAGCAATGCCCGCCGCTATTGCCAAGTAGACCCTAGGGCGACTGGCAATCGATTGCGCTATCGACGCGGGGCGGTACCACCTTCTGCCTTACGCTCTTGCCTGCCATGAGCTTATCTCACGTATTACGCGAGCAGCTACGCCCGCATCCGCTCACCGTGCTGCGCGCGCGCCCAACAGCCACGCGGCCGCTGCGCCGCCGAGAAGCGCCACGAACTCCCGCCGTCTCATGCTCGCACCCCTCCCCGGCTCGGCGGACCGGCGACGGTAGCACGTTGGGGCGGTGGGGACTCGCCGGGATTCGGCCGGCATCCCATAGGAGCCGGGGCGATGCGACAATTTGGTGGGCTGATTGCTCACGATAGTATTGGGCTGATTGCTCACGATAGTATGATGACTGTCGGTTGTTTTTATCTGGTTTGGGCGGCCAGAGTCGGCAGGTATGAGAGACCGTTGTGCACTCAGTGGTCATGGTATCTGGAGGTCATGATATGCCGAAATTCGATCCCGACTTCATCCAGATCATGCGGACCGCGCTCGAAGAGGCAATGACACAAGTACCGCTGGAATATTCAACTCCAGCGATCAAGGCTCATCTCGCAGAGTGCGTTTTGAAGGCAGCCGCTCAAGGACAGAGAGGGTACGATGAATTGGTGGCCGCGGCGACCGATCAGCTGCCGCTGATCCTGTCCCTGTTAACCTGAACTGAACGTGCGTCCATTGACCGCGCGGACGTCAACAGGTGAGGGTGGCCAAATGCTAAGTTCGTATCGCCTCATCTCAGCAGGATCCCGACAGCCGAGATCGTCGAAGGCCAAAAAAATTCGTTCAAAATTGTTCCACCAAATCACCGGCGGGATATTATTCCCAGCTTGCCAGACGGCGTCGTGATCTGCCACAATACCGATAAGCGATAATCATCATCCAGCGCCGCGCGGTCATAGGCAGCAACGCCATGTGCCACGAGAGCTCGTGGTGAGGTGTAGTAGCGATCGCTCATCAATCGGCGGCGATCGGGATACCAATCATCGCCATCATGTAGGCGAGATCGTCTGAGCCGGTGTCCACACGCCAACTGTCCCAATCGAAAAATCGCACATCTTCGTCGCTGTCGCCCTTCGGCAAGAAGCAATTCCAGACGTGCGCGTCCCCCTGAACAATTGTAATATTGCGATGGGAGTAATAGCGCGTGGCGAGACGAGGTGCTTCGGTGAGCAATCGATCGTAAAGTTCGCGCCGCTCGTACGGTAGACGATCGCCGAGGCGATCGGTGAACAGCTTCACTTTGTCCGCTAGCCGATGCAGATATTGGTTCGTGGCATCGGCGTTGGACCAGGTCCCAACAGTTGTGCCCAGTCTAAAATCATCCCACCACTCGGCATGGAAGCGTGCTCGGGCACGCACGATTAACTGACATTGTTCGATGGTCGGTGGTAGCGGCCACGTCGTCGCGATATGTGAGAGTCAGTCAGATCTTCGAGCAAGAGGTGCCACGAGTTTTGGCCGTCATCCCAATAGGCATCGAAGCAACGAGGTACCAGGCGTGAGGTCATGACCGAACCAACCTGCGCGTAGAAGGCAACTTCTTGGCGGCCCGGATTCCATCCGCTGCCCGCACGGTCGGAATCCCGGTTTTGAAGTATGTGTGAGCTTGGCGCGTCATCGCTAGCGCCGTCATAGGTGAGACGCAGCCGGATCATGCGCGAAAGTATCGTGTTGCGCAAACTTACCACCACGACATTGCAAACCCGCCCTCTGTTGAGCACGCCAGACCGGCGAAGAGCATCGTCAGATTCTGGATTGGCCGCTGCTGGCAATGCGTCGCTCATGTCCCAACGATAGCAGAGAAGCCCAGGGGATTGAAAATCCTCGTACCGCACGGAGGTCAGTTAATCGGATAGTCCGGCCGGCTCCTGC